>CAYGPU010000004.1:0-250356 GCA_964352015.1 uncultured Marinicella sp. | reverse complement strand
ATTATAGCCGCACTTTTTCATCTGTAAACCCCTTTGTGACAATTTAGTGAAATTAGTTTGTGCGCATCAGCTTTGTATAACAACATCACTCAGCTATAGCAGCTTTTAGGCGTGTTTAAGTGAATCCATGCTTTGAAATTTATTATACGCTTCAGGCAAGGCATATTGCATACCGGACATATTTTCAATGAACCGACCCGCTATTAACTCACCTCTGGCCTCCATTCTTTGTAACTCCAAAGCCGCCTTTCGCCACTGGACTGGCATCTGCTCCTGATTCCAAATGTCATAACTGAGCGCCCCATAACGATTCATCATCATGGTAATGTAATCTTTTGCCTCAGCTGGTTTTTTTTCAATCAAGCTCCAGCGCCCCATCATTTCCAAATAACCTAAGTTATTGGCATGTTTTTTTGCCTTAATCAATAATCGCCGACGTTCAGCCGGAGATTGAGAAAAAACCCGCAAAGCCTGAAAGCCATCAGCCACCACCAAACCTTGTTTAATTAATTGAATCAATACTTGTTCTAACTCCACTGGCATTAAACCCGTGAAGGCCAAGAGTTCTCGAAAAAACTGTGCACCATGGTCTGCTATCACACTCATTACCAGGCAAGATTTGGCGTTTAACTGCTCTACTTCGCTGAGCGAAGGAAACAAATGCGACCATGAACTTTGCAAAAACGTAAACTGGGTTTTCTGGATAGTCATTTGATGCAAATCATCAGACACCAGTTTGGCTTTAGCGCGTTTCCAAATATACTGGCCACTTTGGCATAACATATCCAACATCATGCCATGGTAATCCTCCACCCTGGGTTTCAAGACCTCTGACTCCCAATCATTGGCATTGGCTGAAAAGCCCTGCCACTGCCTTAACACCTGAGACAAGCCCTCAACCCCAACGGCTGGTTTTGAAAGGAACTGCCACTCATGTAAGAAATCAGCGTAAGCTTCCGTTGATAAAGTGCTCACTGTTCTTCTCGCCTGATTCAATTGTGAACGGCGCAACCTGGCCAAGTGATTGCGTTCAATCCATTGCTCTTTAGCGAACCTGAAGGCGACACCTTGAACCTCTAGCTGCATCAACGCTTGTTGTAACAAACTGGCAGCTATCGGTATGCGCTGGTGCAAATCACTGAATGTAACCAAACCACTGATGGTTAAGCGGTTACTAACCCAGCTTAACAAATCTGCCACATCAACTTGGTCTGGTTGACTGTTTAGTCGATGTAACAATGACTCAAATTGAGGACTGATGACTACAATTTGTTGTTGGTATGACTGTTGCAAAACCCTTTTTGCGGTGATTAATTGTTTTATACCACCTTGGACCTGACTGTCTTCAGCGCTGGCTATTTCATCAGGCCACACCAGACCATGAAAATACACCCATTCTTGTAACTCATCCAAATCACGTACTTTGGGTTTAAGATGTCGATTAAAGTTATCTATGTCTGCAGCTGATAATTTGAATGACGCAAAAGATTGATCTAATGATTGTGAGTGAACCGCCAAAGTTCGGCGCTCCTCTGCCGGCGCTTCATCCAGGAAAGCATAATTTCTGGCATTGATAATTGCCAGAGATGTGGGTGAAGGTGTGTGACTGTCGATGTAATGGATGTTGACCTGCCTGTCTTCAATGTCTTGCAGGATCGCAGACAAGCGCTGAACATCCATGATGCCTTCGGTGCAGTCAACGATGGTTTGGGACACCAATGGATGATCAGGAACCGTGCGGTTGCCGGCAATGTTTTCAGCACAAGCGATTTGATCTGGGAAAATTTCAGCCACCAAGTCCTCTGCTTCATTGCGTTGAAATTGGGGTATCACCTTTTTTCCACCCCGACGCCTTTTCACGGCCAATGCCACTGAAGCATTCCATCGCCATTGGGTCACGAAAAATGGCGTATCTAACAAAGCTTGAATCAATACATCTCTAACAGAACCGGCGTTTAAATAACTTTCAATGATGTCTAACTCAAAACTGTGGGTCGAACTAAGGGACAAAATCAAGGCATCCTCCAGAGCTGCCGCCTGAAGTTCAAAGTTAAATTGGCGACAAAACTTCTTGCGCAATGCCAAGCCCCAAGCTCGGTTAACCCTAGACCCAAATACCGAATGAATCACCAAATGCATGTCATTATTAGCATCAAAAAAACGCTCAACCACAATGTCATGTTGCGACGGTACCACGCCCAATACATCTTTGGTTTTGCTGACGTAATTCAATAATTGCTTTAAGCCCACATCGTTGACTGGTAATTTTGATAAATCAACACCTAGATGGTTATCTGACAAGTATGCGTTGAATTGATGACGCAAATTTGAAACCGCCAAACTTAATTCATCAGAACGCCACATTTGCACCCCAAACCAAAATGGAATATTCGGCGGTTGACCGGCGGCATCTTCGACAAAGACTGAACCGGTTTTTACCTTTAAGATGCGGTATGAGTGGTTGCCCAGCTGAAATATATCGCCAGGTGTGCTGTCAAAAGAAAAATCCTCATTCAAAGTGCCAATTTTTAAATCATCAGGCAGCAGGCGAACATCATAGTCAAAATGCTCCGGAATGGTGCCACCATTCAATAATGCCGTTAACGATGCGGCTTTACGCGGCCTTATTTCATCGTTAGTTTCATCATAAAAAATCAAGGCTTTTTGGAATGTGGCACGTCCCGAATAACCATCAGCCAGCATGTGTACAACTTGATAAAATTCAGCCTCACTTAAATCCTTGTAAATGGAAGCTTGTTTAAATAGATGGAACAACCGCTTGGCTGGCCATGTTTTTTGAGAAACTTCAGCAACAATCTGCTGTGCAAGAACGTCCAAGGGCTGGTATGGGAAAGAGGTTAATTCCAATGCATCTTTTTCTATGGCGATGAACAATGCAGTGGCTTCTAACAAGTCATCTATTGTCAAAGGATAAATCATGCCTTTCGGGATCCGATTCACACCATGACCTGAGCGTCCAACACGTTGTAAAAATGCTTGGATACTGCCTGGGGAGCCGAGCTGACAAACCAAGTCAACATCACCTATGTCTATACCCAACTCCAGCGATGCGGTAGCAACTATGGCTTTGAGCTCGCCAGCTTTTAAAGCTTTTTCAGCTTTAAGGCGGTGTTCTTTGGCCAATGAGCCGTGGTGTGCGGTGACGCTGTCTTGGCCATTTTGCTGCAAACCTACTTTTTCAGCCAAATGTTTTGCCACCCTTTCTGCCAAACGCCTGTTGTTAACAAACACCACCGCAGTTTTATGTTGTTTAATGGCCTCAGCCAACAACACATAAACTTCTGCCCATTGTTCGTTTGACATGATGGCTAACAATGGGCTTTCGGGCAATTGAATGGATAAATCCATGCTCCGTTTATGGCCTTTATCGACCACCACTGAAAACTCTGGGTGCAGCACATAACGCTGCATGTTTTCGATTGGGCGTTGGGTGGCGGAAACCGCAATTCGCTGTGGTCGCCTGACAGTTAATGCCTCTAAGCGCATCAATGTCAATAATAAATGAGCCCCTCGTTTATTCGGCGCCAAGGCATGAACCTCATCAATAATGACTGACTCAACGCCTGACATCATGGCTCGGCCGGCTTGTGATGTGAGGATGTTGTACAATGATTCAGGCGTTGTGACCAATATATGTGGCGGTGCACGTTTGATTTTTTCCCGCTCATAGCTGGGTGTATCGCCTGTCCAGACTGCGGAAGTGATTTGTAAACCACCGGTGGTTAATGCATTGATGGCAGCCAGAGGTTGTTGTAAATTAATGTTGATGTCATTGGACAGGGCTTTTAACGGTGATACATAGATAACTTTCAAGCCCGTAGACTGATCAGCATGTGACACATACAATTGATTGATGGCGCTTAAAAAAGCTGCCAATGTTTTTCCCGAACCGGTAGGCGCTGCTATCAAAACATCTTTTCCAGATTGAATCTGCGACCATGCAGCTTCTTGCACAGGAGTGGGTTCTTGGAACTTTTCTGTGAACCATTGGAGGATGACTTGATTAAACATTTGGCAAAGTGGACCTTAACAATTATAATGCGGCGGTTAAATTAATTTAGTAAGCACAGGATAATTCATGAGTGACCAAGATTCGATATTTTTCAGAAACTTTTCTTTTCTTTTGGCCGGACTGGTTGTTGTGACCATAGTTTTGGCCTTGATTGGTATTTCAATGCAAGATCAACTGGTGGCCAATGTTCAAGGCGAAGCTGATCGCAGTTCCATTCAAGAGCTTATAAAACCTGTTGCTGAAGTAAACACCGACCCCAACGCAGTCTTAGAAGTACCCACTGCAGCACTGGCCGCGGCCTTTGATGGATCATTGGATGGTGAAATGATATATAACAATGTTTGCATGGCTTGTCACACCACTGGAGCCGGCGGCGCACCCAAACTGATTGCTGCTGAATGGGATGCTCGCATTGCACAAGGCATGGACACCATGGTTAAACATGCCATTGAGGGTTTTTCTGGCCAGAATGGATTGATGCCTGCTAAAGGCGGTCGCATGGATTTAACTGATGAACAAGTTAAAGTTACGGTTGAGTTTATGGCAGCCAACTTAGAATAACTATCCAGTCGATTAATACAGATTAAACGAAGCGGCACAATATGCCGCTTTTTTTATGAATTAAAACTATTTGAAACAGCGTTAAATAACAGTAAACACTTATTCTGGTGTTTTTAAGCCTGTGTTATCTGCGGCGTTTTGTTCAGCGTCTTTGCTGACAGCATAATGCACAACCCGTTGCGGAAATGGAACTTCAATACCATGTTTATTGAAGGCAGAATCAAGTTCCCAAAGAAACGATGCTTTGATTCGATTGGGTCTTCTTACACCGTATTTAGACACCCAAACCAATAACACAAAATCAAGCGAGTTATCACCAAAACCTGTCATCCATACCTCAGGCTCTTTTCCTTTCATGTTAGTCAACGTGTAAGTCACGTTCTCGGCCGCCTCTATGGCCGCCGTTTTGACCAACTCCTTATCGGTTCCATAAGCCACGCCAAAAGGAATTTTGACCCGTTTAATGGAGTCTCGCAAGGTCCAATTGATGATTTTATTGGTCACCAAATCTGAATTTGGAATCACCACATCAATGTTGTCGTTGGTGTTAATTCGTGTGCTGCGGGCATTAATCTCCATCACAGAACCCGTGTAACCATCTTCCATCTCTATGTAATCACCCACTTTCAAGCTGCGCTCAAACATGATGGTTAAACCAGAGACAAAATTACTCACAATGTTTTGTAGACCAAAACCAATACCAACCGATAGTGCACCCGCAATCAGGGTTAAATTGGTAAAGTCTATACCCAGCGTGGTGAAACCGGCAATGGTGGCGACAAAGATGATCAGGTAATGAATCAATTTATCTAAAATGAAAAACACCGAGGATTTATCCACCTGACGACGGGCCTCGACGCGACGAATGATGTAGCGGACAAATTTGGACACCAAATAGCCAATCAAGACAATGATGATCAAGCGCAACAAAGGCATCAGAGTGATGGGAGTTTCGTTGATCTTGAACAAGGTTTTGTTGGCCATTTTCTCAAAACCCACCCAGGTGGTGATGCCATAGGACTTGATTTGTGCCCACAAGCGATTCAAACCACTTTTGGAATTGATGACTTGTTTGGTTAACAAACCTTCAATGAAGGTCACTTGTTCCAATTGCCAATTTAATTCATTCAAGCCTAATAACAACTCTTGAGCCAGCCGAGTACGCTTCAAAGCCGTGTCTTTGGCTTTTTTGACGTTTTCTAGTGCAGGATTCAGTGCCGGTGATATCAAGATGTCTTGTGCCAAAGCTTGCCATTTAACTTGGTTGGCTTCGGTCTTGGTTTTGATTTGGCTGGCGTTATTAACGTGCTCCAAAACCTGGTCATCATCTAGCTCCATATCAGGTTGCGTGCTGTTAATCCAATCCAAATGGGCTTTGACTTTAATTTGTTCAAGTTCAAGCTCATTCAAGTCCAGCATGTGATTGGCCAACTCAAGCTTTTTGATGTCAGTTAAAAATCCACCAACTATGGTGTCATCCTCAGCACTGGTTATTTTTAAATTGGCTGCTTGTACTTTGGCACTGACCGCATTGATTTGATCTGCAAGCGATATCAGCGATTTTTGCAAGTCTTCAATCCTGGCAACATCAGGCTTAATCAACTGAACAGCATCTGCCAGATGATTTTTTAAGTCCAGTAATTGTTTGCTCAGTAATGACTGCTTGTATACCAAGTTATCAGCTTGTTTTTCATACAAGGCCATCCATGACCTGGCCTCAATCCACAATAAACCCGTCTCCAACCTGGCCAAAGATTCTGTGGGTAGGTTGCGATGCTTAATGATTAAATCATCAATCGCCTCGTATTGAAACTTGGCATCATTGCGCAATGAGTCAATGTCATCTTGTCTTTGATTCAGGGAGTTTTCTATATCAATAACTTGTTGTTTGTAAGCATAAATCTCGGTTAACGAATATGATTCTTGCTTTTCATAGGCAACTGGCTCAACGGTAACCTCAGTGGCGGCTATTTTGGATAATTGTGCCAAGTTATTTTTGAACTGTGATATGGACTGGGTAGCTGCACTGCTCAACTGATAGTTCTCAACCTCAGCATAAATTTGCAAAGAATCAGCCAGCTCATTGAGTTGTTCATATGGGTCAGTTGGCGGGGAGTTTTTGATGGCCTCTTGCCACCATTTAACCGAAAGCGTGTTGGGTGATGGTGTTTGGTATGCAGCAGGCTTATCCGAACCGGTAAGTAGATCTAGGGGGTTTTGTGCATATACTGCATTGATCAGAAAACAGCAGACCAGCAGCAACAGCTTTTTGAGCTTATGTATCTGTCCGGTTTCAAGCATTTGAATCATCACTCGGTGTATGTAAATACCACTTCTGGGCTTAAAGTGGCACCATGAAGTAACTGTAAATGTTGACCATCGGCATAACTTCCTGGTGAATAACTGTTGATGATGGTATCTGGCGGCAACAAATTCAAATGCACAAAGGTATCGGTGATCAATTCACTGCAAAACATTGACTTAGTGCCAGTAGAAATGCCCAATGAACCAGCAAAAAAGTGCAAGGCCATGGCCTCTAAACTGGGAAACGCAGTACCGTCAACATGTTGCATGAATTTTTCCATCAGACTCATGAAACTCTTAGGTTTCTCGTAATTAAGTTTGCGCCATGTATAGCTGTAATGTGCACCAGATTTTGTGCTTTTGTGATTACAAAACTTCAACACCGATGCCAAATCTAACAAGTGCACACCTTTTTGACGTTTATCATCTAACACATCTGTGATGGTGACAATTTCATCACTGGTCCACAACAAGGGCTTGTCATATTTAGGCAACTTGACCACCATGGCTACATGCGAAAAAGGGGTGTGATCAATGGCCTCTATTAGCTCACTTTCTGGCCCTGGACCATGAAATAAAATCAAATCGCCGCTAGCAATCAGCTGTTTCATTGAATTGTAGTTTTCCACCTGGGTCACCATTAAGTTTTTTTATATTTATACTTACCTATGTTAACATGATTCATGGAAAAGGCGTGTAAGGGGAGGAACAAATGTCAATAAACAGCCACCATCACATGCATAAATAAATCACAGATATTATTTCTTGTTTATGAGCCTATCAAACAACATCAAAAGATACCAAATTAAGTCGATAGCTCGTTTTAATCACAAGTTTTCAAGCCAACATGCTTCCAGAGCAGCAACAGATAACAATTCATTCAGCGCCTTCAACAAACTGATTTTTTTATTGCTCTGTACATTAATTTTGCATGGCTGTGATTTAAATTACACTTATAAGCACAAAGTCACGCTGAATATCGAGCAAGCATTTGTCACCAAGGACAACATCGACAAAGACCAGAAAATTTTCTTTGATTATATCAATGACCTGACATTCAATGACTTTAATACAGATCAAATCATTGCTTTCAAAAAACAGGAACATGATTTATTACTCAAGATATCTGTGCTTAATGCACCTGTTGATGTCAGTGAATTTACCCTCAGCATGTTCCCCAAGTACCTGCGTCATGTCACATACTTTAGCTACACCGAGCAACAAGGTTTTTCCGATGTCATTCAACAACACAGAAGCCACAACGATGAGCAGCGTTTTTTTTCAAATCAACGCTATGCATTTAACATAGACCGCGAAAACATCAATAAAACTCATTATTTATTGGTCCAATCTGCAAGCAACCGCTACATCAAGGTAGAGATGGCAGACACCAACTCTTACATCAAAGCGGACAGCAACTTTAATAATTTTTTCACCCTGGTTTACGGCATCATTTTGGCCATGATTTTGTTCAATGCGGTGTTTTACCTTTTTACTCGCGACACCACATATTTGTTATACAGCCTTTACATGGCATCAGCCTTATATTCACTGTTATGGCAAGAAGGAAAAATCAGTGAAGTACCCTGGCTGGCGTGGCACATTATGGGCAATTTCAGCGGCCTGATCTTCTTCATCATTTCTGATGCAGTGGCCATCTTATTTTTTTACCGATTCTTACGCTTGAGCTTTCGCCACAGCTGGTTGGTTAAATTGGTGGTAATGTGTGTCTTGTTTCGAGTGGCTTTGATGTTGACTGCTCTGGTGCAATTTCACCTTTTGGATAATTTAGATTATGATTTAATGAGCGGTCTGTTTAATCTCAGCGCCATTGTATCGACTTTGCTGGTTTGGGTCATCATGCTGATCAAAACTTTACAAGGCTTTCCTCAAGCCAAATACTTATTTGTCGCTTGGACACTGCTTATTTTTACCGTCTTTCTGCGCCTCATTTTTGCTTTTAACCCACACCCCGATTTAATCTGGATGCCACACAGCTATGAGCTGGGCATCATGATAGAAGGTTTGATTTTGGCTTTTGCTATGGCCAACCGAACCATGGAGTTCAGAAAACAACGGGATCAGGCAGTCAGTAAGTACACCGCTGCAGAACGCTCTTTAGAAGAACACCAACTGATTATTCAATTTCAACATGACATGCAAAGTTTAGTCAAAGACCCAACACTGAGTGCCGATGAAGTGATTGAAAAAGTGAACATTAAATTTCACTTGTTGATCAACAAAGCTTATCCAATCAAAAACTCGATGATACATATCAACGATGAACTCAAAGGCATTTGCACCACTGGATTAGGGCCTTTAGACATCGACTTGATGAGCTTTAAACTGAACAATATATTCACCTCTAATGCCCGCAACCAAACCTCCCAATTTGAGATTACCACCTCAAACAACAATGTGATGAGCTTTTTGTATTTACCATTGAATTCAAATGAGTTTGAGCACACCCGTTTTATCTTTGGGTTAAAAAATAACCAACCGATTAACTCAGAATTGATGACCAAATTCAGGTCATATTGTTTGGCTGCTTATGCCGCCTTAAGACAAGCTCGTGAGGTGCACCAAGTGGCTTTGGCGGCTAACTTAGACAGCATGACAAAAGCACACAACCGCGGCAGCATTGAAAAAATCATCAAAGAATCACTTAAAAACGCCAGTCGAACCACATTAGCATTCATTGATTTAGATAACCTCAAGGCCATTAACGATCAATTTGGACATGCAACAGGCGATCAGTGCATCATAGAAGTTGTCGAATTGTTAAACACCCATATTCAAGACAAAGCTAAAGTGGGTCGCATCGGTGGTGACGAATTCATCGCGGTATTTTCTGATGTTGAATTTGATAGCTGTGAAGATATTTTGGAACATTTCATGACTGCATTAATAGACAAGCAATTCACCGAGCAAAAATTACATATCACCACCAGTATAGGCCTGGCTGAGTCACGCATCAATGAAACCAAAAATTCCTTATTGGAAAAAGCCGATGTGGCGCTTTATCATTCTAAAGCCCAAGGCAAAAACCAAATAACTGTTTACAGTATCGAACTACAAAGCTGAAGCAAATGAAGTCTGTAAACTAATTTACCGCCGTGGTCCATTGGTAAAGGTCGTCATTTTGTCCAGTTTGAATGCCAGTTAAACTAGATTTTAATTGCATTGATTGCTTACCAACTTGCCCATCACCAACTGGGTATTCTTGGCCTTGATATATCATTGATCCTACCGGTGAAAGCACTGCAGCAGTCCCCGATAAAAAAGCTTCAGATTCAGGCAGCCATGTCAACAATTCATCAACTGTATAATCTGTTTCAAGGATTTCATAACCATTGGCTTGGGCCAGCTTCAAGATTGAGTCCCGAGTGATGCCCGGCAAAATAGAACCATCCAGTTTTTTGGTGATGATTTGTTGGCCTTTGATTAAGATAAAATTGGCCGCACCAGTTTCTTGCACTTGTCCACCTGGGCAAAACAAAACTTGATCGGCACCAAACTGCTGACGAGCTTGGGTAACTGAGCCCAATGAAGCCGCATAGTTACCACCTGTTTTGACTTGACCAAATTTAGGCGTAGAACGCATGTTTTCATCATCAATTAATAACTTTAAGGCGCGTACTCCACCAGTAAAATAATCGCCGACTGGTGAAGTGATGACATACAGCATGGCTTCTTGCGACCCCCGTCCAGCGGCACCAATGTTTAACTCTGTACCTATCAGTGTCGGTCGAATATACAGCGCACCTGGCAACTCAGGTATTTCATCTTCAACCGCTTTAACCGCAGCAAAAATAGCTTGTTCGAGCAATTCACCAGAAGGCACCGGTAAACACAAAGACGCTGCACTGTTGCGCAAACGCTTGATGTTTTCCTTATAGCGAAATAAATGAATTGAACCATCTTGCCAACGGTAGGCCTTTAATCCCTCAAAACAAGTACTGGAATAATGCAATACGTGGGTGCCTGGATGCAGACTGAAAGGCGCCAGTGGTTGAACTTTGGGTGAAGACCATTGGTCATCTTGATAATTTGAAACCACCATCTGCGTGGTGAAAGCTTTGCCAAATTCAGCCATATCTGATTGCATTGATTTAAAGTGCGCCTATTCTAACTTAAGACCCTGTTTGATGGTATGAGATGTGCTAATAATCTAGATTTTCTGTTAATCAAATTCGATTAAATATTAAATGAGCTTTTAATACTTTGAAATATTTGTATACACTGTATATACTATATTCATGTTTCTCCTTGATCTGTGCCAATCTTTAGAAAAGCAAAAAGTTAACTACGCCATCGTGGGTGGTTATGCCGTCGCCCTGCACGGTGCAGTGAGAGGAACCGTTGATATCGACTTGGTCATTCAATGGGAAAAAGACCAGTTAATTAGGGTGGAACAATGCATGCAAAACTTGGGTCTGCTATCGAGACTTCCTATAGACGCAGAAGAATTATTTTCATTCAGGAATGAGTACATCAATAACAGGCATTTGATTGCTTGGAATTTCTATCACCCCAATGACGCCTCAAAACAAATTGATGTTATCATTAATTATGACCTCAAAAAACAGCCTGTTGTTGAGAAAAAAATCAACTCACAAAGCATAAATATACTTAATCGCAATGACCTGATAAAAATGAAACAAACCTCAAATCGGCCACAGGATATAGAAGACATCAAAGCCTTAAAACTTATCCAATGAAAACATTACAAATCCATAAACCTGAAATGATTGCAATGGGCCAGCAAATGACAGCAGAGCAAATCGTACGTTTTCTTGAAGATTTCAGGCTACTTCATGGCCAAACGCATAGCGAAAAAAGTATCGCCATCAGCATCAGAATTCCAGAAAGTTTATTACGCTTGTTTAAGGCACAATGTCAACAACAAGGTTTGAAGTACCAAAGCCAGATGAAGGAACTTATGAGGGACTGGTTAAAAAATAGCTAAGGATATATCATTTTTTAGATGTGTTGATTAAACCAGGTTACTTGAAGTGTTTTTCATAACACTCAGTCAAAACTTCATCAAATAAATTATTCTCAGCAAGCCAATTAAAAGCACCTAAAATAACCCAAGGATACTTTATGATTATGCCGCATGCTCAAAATTCTTTTTTTGGTGCGTTTCAGCGGTTTTAAGGCTGCTGATTTTATTATCCTTGTCAACAAACACCAAATTCGGTTGGTGTGTCTTAGCTTCTTCTGCATCCAATGAACAGTAAGCCGCTAAAATCACCAGGTCGCCGGGTTGGTTGTGTCTGGCGGCGGCGCCATTCAAACAAATTTCTCCTTGGCCACCTTCTATGACATAGGTGGTTAAACGTGAGCCAGAGTTACAATTAAGCACATCAATTTGTTGATTAATCAATAAGCCGGCTGCTTTAATTAAATCAGGGCAGATTGATATCGAGCCTTCATAGTTCAAGTTAGCATCGGTGACGGTGGCACGGTGAATTTTACTGTGCAGCATGGTTAAATTCATGGTCTTTTTTCCTCGTTAATTTTATGCGCCAGATACAGGCCTTTAAGCACCAAATCTGGAATGATTTCATTAAAAATATGACTGTCTCTGAACACAGATGTGAAGCCACCTGTGCCAATAATTAATGGCTTTTTGCCTTTGAATGATTTTTCGGTTAAACCTGCAATGATTTCTTTCATCGCTCCTTGGGCACCATAAAACAAACCTGATTGAATGCTTTCATTGGTGGATTTACCCAACACCTCATCGCGTTCAATGATTTCAACTGAGCCCAGCTTGGATGCCCCTGATTCCAATGCTTTCATCGACATCTTCATACCAGCCATGATCACGCCGCCCATGTATACTTTTTTTGCAGAAACGGCACAAAAAGTGGTGGCTGTGCCCAAATCAATGATGATGATATTTTCATTCGGGAACAAGTGAGTGACCGCAATCGCGTTGGCGATGCGGTCGGCACCGACTTCCAGCGGATTGCGGTAAGCAATTTGCAAACCAGTTTTAACCCCAGCTTGCAGCACAAATGGCTCAATATTGAAGTATTTCTGACAAGAAGCATTGATGGGGTAAAGGACTTCAGGCACCACTGAACACAACGATATGGCTTCAATGTTTTGAAAGTTGATGTCATTTTCTCTGAGCACGCCTCGCAAAAACACACCGTACTCATCAGATGATGAACCTGTTTTTGAGGCCATGCGGAATTGAACTTGTAGCTGGTCATCATCAAACACACCACCGTGCATGTGACTGTTACCAATGTCTAAACACAGAATCATGCTTGACCTCCTAAATTTTTAATCACTGCTTCAGCCAAGGCTTTGATGTCAGCACAAGGCTCGAATTTTTCTGATTGGCTGAATAAGCTGAACGCATGAGCAGTGTCACTGATTTCATTCAGATCATTGTGGGCTACCATGTCCACTGCAGCTTGTTTAATTAATTTTGTGACGGCCTCATTACGAATTGAAATGTCCATCGAGTTGGTTAATTTAAACGCCACCACTTTAATCTGAGAATTGGCCGACCAATTCTTGATGGATGAAACGAGTTTCGGTTGTTTGGATAAAACCAACTGCACTTCATCAGCAGTCGGTAATTTTACCTCACGACCAGCATCGAATCGCTGCCCATCTAACAACACTGATGAAACTTTAAAATCACTAACTGCAGCGGCTTGGAATACCACATCATAGTGGTTCTCAGCCAGGGTTGATGTTAAAGCCGAAGCCAATTCATCGAATGTTTCATAGACAATTTGTACGGTTGATTGACGCGGTCTCACCGCACACTTGGCACCCAACCATGTGACTTGATGCCCTTGAGTTGATAAATAATCGACCAAGTCTGCACCCGTCTGACCACTGCTGCAATTGCCAATGTATCTGACACCATCTATGTATTCTTTGGTGCCACCTGCAGTGACCAATATATTCATCTCAACTGCTCCACATGTGACAGGATATCTAAAATTTCCGGCATCCGCCCATCTCCACTTTCACCGCATGCCAGCTGACCAGCTCCTGGCTGCATCACATTAACACCCCACTGGCTTAAAGTTTCTACGGCTTTTTGAGTGGCTGGGTATTGCCACATCATGCTGTTCATGGCAGGTACTATCAACATCGGCTTGCCCTGCTCTCGTGCATGACCATAAGCGGCGATCCAAACTGTAGTAACCACATCATCAGCGATACCCGCTGCCAGTTTGTTGATTATATTAGCTGTGGCTGGACACAAAATAATTTGATCAGCCCAGCGGCTGACATGGATGTGATCCATCATGGCGTCCTTTTCATAGGCCGAAGTCATAACACGCTGTTGACTCAGTCCTTCTAAAGTGGCCAATCCAACAAAGTTCAAAGCACCCGGTGAACATACCACTTTAACTTCATCGCCTTGCTTGACCCACTCTGAAATCAAGCTGGTGGCTTTGGCACAGGCGATAGAACCCGTCATCAGTAGCAATCGTTTCATTGAGTGACTCCAATAGACTCATAGGGCACATTATCTATCAATCTGATATCGCCCAAACTGGCAGCAGCCAATAGCCGATCACCCATCACCTCTATGTAATCCACATCAAAGCCAATGGTTGTGAGGTGTTGTCGCTTGTCTGACAATGAACTGTTGGCCATTAAGGTTGCATAGAGCTGAGGAGCGACCTTTCTCTCGATTGGCGTTAACCTTAAATTTCGTGAACTCATGGCCAAACCATCTGCTTCTCGGATGATGGGACAAGAGACGATGACAATATCCATAAAAAATGCCTTGACCATGCCTTGGATTAAACTCAGTTGTTGGTAATCTTTTTCACCAAAGTAGGCTCGATTTGGTTTGACCATATTAAACAACTTCATCACCACGGTTAAAACACCATCAAAATGACCGGGACGATGGGCACCACAATACAACTGACTCAAGGCATTTTCAGTCAGTTTATAGGTGTATTCATCAGGATAGATCATGGCATAATCAGGCAAAAACACGGCATCAACGCCAGCAGCTGATAATTGTAGTAAGTCTGCTTCTAGTGTGTTTGGGTATTTTTCCAAGTCACTGGCCTGATTGAACTGCGTGGGGTTGACAAAAATGCTGACAAGTACTTGATCATTGGCATGGTCACATGTTTGTTTGGCAGCAGCAACTAATGATAAATGCCCTGCATGTAAAGCGCCCATGGTTGGCACCAAAGCCAGTTGACCAGAACATGAGCTCCGAAAGGCATTTAAAGCATCAATTGATTCTAATCGTTGCATCAATATTGTTCCGTTTCATCAGGAAACTGTTGTGCTTTAACATCTTTTGCATATGCATTGAATGCATCAAGAAACAGTTTTTCAGTGTTCAAATAACGCCGCAGAAATTTGGGACTGAAACGAGATGAATAACCCAACATGTCTTGAAACACCAAAACCTGACCATCGACCGCAGCACCAGCGCCAATGCCAATGGTGATCATGGCTGTATGTTTGATCAGCTCTTGGGTTAATTCATCAGGAACACATTCTAAAACCACGGAGAAACACCCCAATGATTCCAAGGTTTTGGCTTCCTCAATGATTCTGGCTTGGGCATCAGCTGTTTTACCCTGAACTTTAAATCCACCGAATTGATTAACCGATTGTGGGGTTAAGCCCAAATGTCCCATCACTGGAATTCCTGATTCTACAATGTGTTTAATCAACGCCTCATTACCAGCCACACCTTCCAATTTGATTGCATGAGCACCAGCTTTCATCAGGGCTTCCACTGCCTGCATATTCTCATCCAATGACTTGCGGTAAGAAAGAAATGGCATATCACCAATGATGAATTTATCAGGTGCGCCTTTGGCAACGGCTTTGACATGCTGTGCCATGGTAGCAACATCAATGGGTAAAGTGGAACTTTCACCGTGCATGACCATGGCAGCAGAATCACCGACTAAAATCATTTCAACTGCCGATTGATTCATGATGGTTGCTGAAGAATAATCATAGCAAGTCAGCATGGCCAGTTTTTCACCTGCTTGTTTTTTGGCAAATAGTTGGTTGATGTTGCTCATAATTGACTCCTGTTCAATGTTTCCATTCGTTGCTCGTTAAAATCAAAAAAAGCCTGATACAGTCCAGCCAGTTCATGCCCTTTCAAGACCTGTTGATGCTTTGTAATGGTGTTGATATCACCACGAACAAAAGGTCCAGTGGCAGAATGCTCGGGATGGCTGGTGAAATTTTGCGTGTTTTGTAACAGGTATTCAGACATCAGGTTTGTAGGAAAACCCATGTTATTCATTTCTTGGCTTATCGCCTGCCACATCATTTGACTGAAATTGCCGGCCATAACGCACATGGCATGATACCTGATTTTGTCTGTAGGTTTTATGCTATGGACTGGGTTGATAAACAAAGGAAAGATGGTTTTGAAATCAACACCCTGGTCCACCACAAATGGAATTTTTTGATACTTTTCAGCACTGTAGTAATCACCCCCGAAAGTCATCAATGGATGACAGCCCTGAGCTTTGTCAGTGTAAAGAGCGCCTGAAAAGTGAATCAGCTTTTTTCCGTTCAAACAAGGATTTTGAGCTATGAAGGATTCGATTTGATCATCAGAAATCAATAACAATACTGTTTCAACTGAGTCGATGACATCAGCCAGTGACGGGGATAATTGTTTGTTGAACAAACGCTGTAACCTGTTTTTGAAACGGGCCAACTTGGATTCAATGACAGAGGATGTTAAGGAATGAATGCTGTTTGATTTACGCATCCATTGGACGTATGGCTGACGTACACATTCGCAATATCGAATCATGTGTCGAGCCATTTTGCCATTTCCAACAATGGCGAATGGTTTAATTATATTGGTTTCAGGTACCTGTCGATTCACAGATCAAGTCCTCATTATGTTGTCAATTGATTGCAACAATCAATTAAATTAATCAGTCACTGTTCACAATGAATCAGTGCTTACAAAAGGATTATATGATTACAAAGATGAATTTCAAGTGAATGAGCATTTTCTTGTGGTAAATTATGCTTACACCGATGTCAGGAAAGCCCTGATACCATCCAAGAACATTTGCACTGCGATGGCAATCAAGATCATGCCCATCAAGCGTTCAACAGCAATCAAGCCATTTTTACCCAGGTACTTTTGTAGTGCCGTGGCAGAAAACAAAATGAGGGCAGACAAAGACCAGGCAATGAACAGTGCGATAGCCAGTACGTCAAATTGTTCAGGGTGCTTACTGGCAAGAAGAATTAATGTGGCTAAAATTGAGGGCCCTGCCACCAAAGGAATGGCCAATGGCACCAGGAAAGGCGTTTCATCTACAGCCTCTTCTTCACCGTATTGCTTACTGGCTGGAAAAATCATCCGCAAAGCAATGATGAACAAGATGATGGCGCCTGCCAAAGACACAGAAACTTGTTCCAAATGCAAGAAATCCAGCATTTGTTTGCCGAAAAACAGAAACAAAAACAGAATGCCCAAAGCCAACAGCAACTCACGAGCCAAAACCCTGAAGCGGTTTTCAACTTTTTCTAATTGGGAGAGAAAAATTGGGATGTTACCCAAAGGATCAAGAATCAAAAACAGTAAAATGGTAGCGGATAAAATGTCCATCATAACGACCTAAAAAAGCCAGTAACTGTGTTCAAGTGACTGGCCGTATTATTCAATAATATAAATGGCTTAAAACGGCCAAATATCACGCCATCTAAGTACATCAGTACTTAAATCAATCTCACCGTCCTGTAAATACGAGTGACTGGGATAATTGGCAGCCAACATTTGCTTGCTTTGATCAGCCAACTCACTTTCATCCATTTTCATGTAGGATTCAACCATTAACGCCAAAGCATTGGCAACAGCTGGGGTATCTTGGAAAGACTCTAAGACAAACTTGGCTCGATTGACGGCGGCAATCGGCGCACCACGACGAAGATAATAGGAAGCCACTTGCACTTCGTAGGCAGCCAATTGATTTTTTAGATATACCATGCGTTTTCTGGCATCTGGCGCATATGAACTGTCTGGGTAGCGCTCAATAAAGTTCTTAAAAGCTGTGAATGAATTTCGAATGTTATCTTGGTTGCGGTCTGCTGAACTGTCAGGGTTAATCCTTTGCATCAATCCACGATCACTGTCAAAGAAAATCAACCCTTTTAAATAGTAGGCATAATCTAGATTTTTATGTGCTGGGTAGTTTTTAATGAACCGATCCACAGTTGAAACAGCTTGTTCCATTTGATAAAGTTTGTATTGAGCATAGGCCAGCTCCAAATAGCCCTGTTCAGTGTAATGACCAAAGGGGTAATGTGAACGCAAGGCTCTATATTTATCAGCTGCAGTTGACCACACACCGGCGTCTAAAGCTCGCTTTGCAGACAAGTACATTTCCAATGAAGTCAATTTGGTAACTTCAACTTCTCTGATTTCATCTTTTTTACCACAGCCCTGTAATACCAACGAACCCAGCATCAGGAGCAGCATCAATTTGATTAAGTTTGTTTTGTTATTTTGCAGCATCTTTAAAGTACCTTTGTTATCACTGAATACAGTGAAAGCGAGAGAATTTCGTCACATTAACTTGAATGGGCGTAAATTATAGTTAAAACACGTTGTTTTTTAATGGTTTAAATCAAATGGCTCAAGGTAAAATACAACCATGACAGAAAGCGATTACAAAATAAAACAACAATTTAATGTCACAACTGAGTCTACCGGTTTACGTATAGACCAATTTCTGACACAACACTACACAGAGCATTCCAGAGCCAACATTCAACAATGGATTAAACAAGGTGGTGTCAAAATCAACGGCCATAATACCAAAAGCAAAACCCTTTTGAAAGGATTTGAAGTCATTGACTTGGATATCGAACTACAACAAGCTGTTGATGACCAACCTGAAGACATGGATTTGGACATCAAATTTGAAGATCAACACCTGTTGGTGTTAAATAAACCAGCTGGTCTGGTGGTTCACCCCGGAAATGGTAACCCCGATGGCACCTTGCTTAACGGGCTGTTAGCTATGAGTCAACAACAGGCGATGCTACCCAGAGCTGGTATAGTGCACCGCTTAGACAAAGACACCTCCGGACTGATGGTGGTGGCGAAAACCTCCGAATGCCAGTTAAGGTTAATTGAGTTACTCAAAACCCATGATGTCAAACGTCAGTATTTTTGTATTGTCAAAGGTCAGGTAAAGCACGCTGGCACCATCCAAAATCAGATGGGTCGTCACAAAACCCAACGAGTAAGAATGGCGGTGGTGATGAATGGTAAAGAAGCCATCACACATTATGAACCGATTGAACAGTTTGATCACTATACCAGCGTTCGGGTGAACTTAGAAACAGGTCGAACTCACCAAATACGTGTCCACATGCACCATTTTGGCCATCCTTTGGTTGGCGACCCCTTGTATGGCAACCCCAACCGAGTTGACGCACAGGTTGATCAAGAACTGAAGGCTATTATTCGCGAGTTCCCAAGACAGGCATTACATGCTGAACATTTAGAATTTGTACACCCAATTACAAAATCAAACGTTTCCGTTAACGCTGATTTACCTGACGATTTATGTCAATTACTGGATGATTTGCAGTTTTTAGACATCAGAGACAGCGATTTTGATGATTTTGAGGTTGAATACGTCGAATAATTAATAAAACATGAGCAATTGTTCGCATTCTTATGTAATATTAGTTATATGGAATATTCCAAAGGGGTCAATTAATCAATTCCTAGATACATGTGGCTTTACTCCCTCTTCCACATTTTTACTTCAATTGGCCCTTCTTTTTTTATGACTCATTTGATTGAACATTGGCACGAACCCAATCACGTGAAGGCCGTTCAAACCACCAACTCACTGTTTCATCACCAAGCTTTTGATGTGCACCCGAATCAATCCAATCCAGATTTGATCGATTTATTGGTTGAGAATTTTGATTTACCGCATGTGCCATATTTTTTACAGCAAGTCCATGGCAATCAAATTATTGAGTACACGCAGCAACCCAAACGTCAATTGATTCATCAGGCAGATGCTTGTTTTACTCGATGCAGCCACGTGGTTTGTGCTGTGCTAACAGCTGATTGTTTACCGGTGTTGTTAACCGACAGTGTTGGGTCATTCGTGGCTGCCGTGCATTGTGGGTGGCGAAGTTTGTTTGCCAACATACTGACCGAAACACTCAAAAAAGTTAATTCACAACACCAAGTGCTTGCCTGGCTAGGTCCTCACATTCAACAACCACAATATGAAGTGGATGAACATTTTGTGATTAACTTCCTCAAACAACACCCTCAGAGTCACCAAGCCTTTACGCCTATTAAATCAGGCAGAAGCCAGGCCAGCCTCTCTGTGATGGCACGGATTCAATTACAAGAAATGGGCGTGACACAGATTGAAACCGCGGATCAGTGCACTTTTTTAGACCCAAACCACTACTCATGGCGACAAAACAACACAGCCAGTAGAATGGCCAGTATGCTGTGGATGACAACAAAATAACGCGCCTTATGACTTTCGGCACAGACAAAGGTCATACAGTGTTGTTAAAATCAATCTCTACTTTTTCAAAACAAAGCATCTCGTGAAATTAACCGAAGCCTCACTATCTAATCGCGTCGCCGTGATGGTGGCCATTATTTTGGTTGCTATATTCGGTTATATCAGCTTGAATCGACTGCCGATACAAATGGCGCCCAATGTAGAAAGACCAACCATCAATATTTCTACCAGTTGGCCTGGGGCTGCTCCGGAAGAAATCGAGTCTGAAATTCTGGAACTACAAGAAAATGTATTTCGTGGCATGCCAGGCGTAGAACGGCTGTCAGCAACAGCCAACTACTCTTCTGCCAGTATTGATATGGAATTTGATGCTGATGTGGATATGCAACGATCATTGCTTGAAGTCATCAACCGTCTGAATCAGGTGCCTGCCTATCCAATTGATGCCAATGAACCCACCTTACAAATTGGTGGTCGTAATTTCAGTAGTTCTATCGCATGGTTCACCATCACCACTACCGATGATAACCAAAGACCCATTGATACCTATTTAGACTTCATTAAAGACAATGTATTACCCAAGTTTGAACAAATCAACGGTGTATCTTCCTCCAATGCCGTTGGTGGTCGGGCTTATGAAGTTCGCATCAGTTACGACCCATATCAAGCCGCAGCTCTGGGAGTGGATTTAACTCGTTTGGGTGCAGTGGGCGGCAATTTCAGTAACACTTCTATGGGTACCAAAGATGTCGGCAAACGCAAGTACACCATGCGTTTTGAAAGTAAGTATGACTACCAAGCTTTATCAGACTATGTGATTGACTGGCGAGAAGGCAGGCCGGTTTATTTAAAAGACATTGCCAGCATTGATGTGGTCATGCAAGACGCCAGTGGATTGATGTTACAAAATGGCATACTTTCGATTGCCGCTAACATCATTCCAGAAGCCGGCGTCAATTTATTGGACTTGATGGATGACATCAAACTTAAAGTCGTCGAGTTGCAAGAGACAATACTTACGCCTGCAGCGCTGAATATCGCCCAAGTTTATGATGAATCTATCTACACCAATGGATCGATTGATATGGTGCGGAATAATTTGATTCTGGGCATGTTGTTGGCCATTTTTATTCTTTGGGCATTCTTGCGTAAAACCATGCCAGCACTGATTGTTGCAGTCGCCATACCGATTTGCTTGATGGGCGCTTTCATCATGCTGGATGCTTTTGGTCGTACTTTGAATATTATCTCGTTAGCTGGACTGGCTTTTGCCACTGGTATGGTGCTTGATGCCGCTATTGTGGTATTGGAAAACATCATCAGACACAGAGAAATGGGCAAAACTGCCGATGAGGCTGCAAAAATTGGCTCACAACAAGTCTGGGGGGCCTTATTGGCATCTACTGCCACCACTGTGGCTATTTTTCTGCCTGTGGTTTTTCTAAAAGATGAGGCCGGACAGATATTCACTGATTTGGCATTAACCATTTCAATTTCCGTGATTTTTTCATTGATTGTGGCTGTATCTGTGCTGCCAGCTGCCACCGTAAAATTCATTCATCGTGGCGACTTTAATGACAAACACTCTGGAATGTGGCGCAAAATCACCAACTTTTTAGATGGCTTGACCCGTACAAGAACCCAGCAAATCAGTTGGATAGCTGGTTTATTACTGGTGCCGCTGGCCTTAGCCTATCTCCTCAGGCCACCGGCTGACTATTTACCCGAGGGCAATAGAAATTTCAGCTTTGGTGGCGTATCCATGCCACCTGGCATGTCATTCACAGCGGCCAAAGAAGAGGTCGCTGAAGTGATTTCCGGACGTCTGAAGCCATTTTTGGATGGCGACAGACAACCCCAGCTGGAAAATTACTTTTTTGGTATATTTGGTTCCAGAGCATTCGTCGGATTCAGAGCAGTAAATAATGAAGAAATGGATGATATGCTGCGTATTATGAACACTGAAATTCTCAGGGGTATTCCTGATGCCCGAGGATTTGCCGGCAGACGCGGTGTTTTTGGTAGCGGATCCAGAACAGGTCGCAGCATCAGTGTGGATATCCAGACCGAAGACTTCGATGAGTTACTTCGCGTCGGCCAGTTGGCCTATGACAAAGTAGCAGAACTGATTCCTGGTGCAAGACTCGACACCACCCCAGGATTGGAATTGGGAGCTCCTGAAGTTAACATCAAACCCAATGACCGAGCGATTGCTGAGGCCGGTTGGACTCGCAATCAATTAAACTCAGTACTGCGTTCACTGGGAACCGGTGCTTTTGTGGGTGAATATTTCGATGGCAACAAACGCATGAATGTGGTGTTGCGGGCTGAACATTGGTCGACGCCTGAAGAATTAGCTGCCACGCCACTTTACACTGCCAATGGTGATGTGGTCCCTTTGGATGAGTTGACCTTCATTCAAAGAACCGCAGGACCCACACAAATACTGCGAGTTGACCGATCCAGAACTTTAACCTTACAAGTCACCCCACCATCTGATTTACCACTTGAAACAGCCATTGATTTGTTAAAACAACAACTGACTCCTTTTATTACAGAACGTCTGCCTGAGGGCAGCAGTGTTTCATACCGGGGCACGGCAGAAGCCTTGACCGAAGCGCTTTCCAGTCTGTCAGAATCATTTTTATTGGCCATCATTATTTTATACCTGTTAATCAGTGCGCTGTTTCAGTCATTCAAAGATGCTTTGTTGGTCATCACCACCCTACCAATGGCTACTGTGGGCGGCATATTGGGGCTGCGTTTATTGGATTGGGTGTTGAGGCAATTTGGAAACTCAAGTCAATCCATGGATTTACTGACCATGATTGGTTTTGTGATACTTCTGGGCTTGGTGGTTAACAATGCCATCTTGCTGGTATTGCGTGCCCGTGATGCCGAAAAAATGGGGATGGATACCCAACAAGCTGTTTCAAATGCTGTACGCTTGCGTTTGCGGCCAATATTTATGAGTACTTTCACCAGTATTTTTGGTATGTTGCCTTTATTACTGATGCCCGGCTCTGGTACCGAATTGTATCGAGGTTTGGCAGCCGTTATTGTTGGAGGCATGCTGATCAGCACTTTATTTACGCTGGTTTTATTACCCAGTCTTTTGAAACTCACAGGAAAAAATCAACAGGAGCAATACCTTGCAACCAATTAATTTAAAATATGTAATGACCTTTTTGCTGTGGATGTTCTTGACCAACCAAGTCCAAGCCCAAACTGGCGGTCCACCGCCTGCGTTGGTGAAAACAGCAGAGGCTGTTGCCATTACAATGGCCCCAACTCGTGCGGTTGCAGCTTATGCAAAGGCTCAATTCATCACCACCATAAAAGCAGAGTCCAGTGGCAGAGTGATTGAAATTGCTACCATTGGTCAGGTGGTTGATCAGAACCAAGCACTGGGATTAATCGCTGACGATGAATACGCCTTGCGCTTGAATGAGCTGAAAAATGCCATCACCAGTCAACAAGCCCAAGTCGATTTTTTAAAGTCAGAATCCACTCGACTGAGCTCTTTAGACAGTAAAAACCTGACTTCTAAAACCGCTTTGGATAAGAACAAAGCTGACCTGAGGGCGGCCACTGCAGATTTAGCCCAAGCCAAGTCTAGGTTTGATCAACTCAGGAATGACATCAAAAAACTGACCCCAAAAGCGCCATTCAATGCATTTGTAACGGAACAACTGGCCCAACCCGGTCAATATGTCAACGCAGGCCAAGACTTCCTAACCATCATGTCATCGGATGCCATTGAAATTGTGGCACAGATTCCTTTCAAACTTAAGTCTGTGGTTCAAGTAGGTCAACAATGGCAATACCTCGATCAATCTGGGAACACCTTTGAAGCTGAAGTTGAACGATTTATCCCAGCCGCAACCTCCAACAGTCGGCAGATGCAAGTTCATTTAAAAGATTTATCTCGAAGCCTATTACCCGGAGAACCGATCCAATTAATGGTGCCAGAAACCCTACCTAAAATGTTTACTGCAGTGCCTCGTGATGCTTTGGTGTTACGGCGCCAAGGTGCCTATGTCTTTGTTATCAAAGATGCCATAGCACATAAAATTGAGGTCATCACTGGCGTTGCACAAGGTGCCATGATTGCCGTAGAAGGAAACATCAATCCGCAAGATCAAGTGGTGGTGCGGGGCAATGAACGCTTGCGCGACAAACAATCGGTGCAATTGATGGAATAAAAAAAAGCCAATGCGGCGGGCATTGGCGCGACGGGCATTGGCCGGGTGTTAGGTTCTGTTGTTTGGCATCAATCTTTCAATGAATCCTGCCACTTTTCAACGACTTCATTGGCACGTTCCTTAGTGTAGCCATACTTCTCCTGAATCTTTCCTATCAGTTTGGTTTTGTTTCCAGCCACTTCATCCATTTCATCATCAGTCAATTTGCCCCACTGGATACGAGCATGACCTTTCAAGCGTTCCCACTTACCTTCTATAATATCCCAATTCATAAAGATTTCTCCTTGATTTAAAAGACATTGATCATGCCACAATCCACATGAAATTAACGTCATTTATTTATTAACTGCTTGCTTTAACCTCATCCCCCACCTGATCCAAAACAGTTAAAATACTGTCACCAAGCATATGAAACTCTTTGGTTCTGGTACTGCCTTTACGCCATGCCAGCCCAATCTCACGAAAGGCATCAAATTCCAAGGCATCAACTTGAACTTCATGATTATTAAACAAGGGTAAGGTAAGCGCCATTTCAGGAATGAAGCTAACGCCTAAATCTTGTTTCACCATTTCAACCAAGGTCAACAAACTACTGGCAGTGAAATGACTCACCTTGTCTACGTGCTTGATGTGGCATGCACTGATGGCATGGTCACGTAAGCAATGGCCATCATCCAATAATAAAACAGAACCATCACCAACATCATCAATGTTGAATTTTCTGCCTTTAAGCCACTGATTATTCACCGAGCTGATTAACCTGAATCGGTCTTTGAATAAGGTCAAAGTTTCAACACTGCGCATTTCATAGGGTAAAGCCAATAATATGACATCTAATTGACCGCGCATCAATTGGTCATATATATCTGCGGATTTACCTTCATGAATTTCTAAATCCAAGTCTGGGTAATTGCGTTTCAATTCAGGCAACAAAGTTGGCATCACAAAAGGGCCTATGGTGGGAATCATGCCAACTGATAACTTACCAGATAAAGGCAATAAATTGCCTTGAGCCATGTCCAACATCTTTTTCATTTCAACCATCACCGTCAAAGATTGTTGATAAATTTCTCTGCCTAAATTGGTCACAGTAACACTTTTGTTGGTACGATCGACCAGACGTCCACCCAAAGCATTTTCTAATTCTTTGATGGCGACACTGAATGCTGACTGAGAAACAAAACAACTTTCAGCGGCTTTACCAAAATGATTATGTTCAATCAAAGCATTGAAGTATTTAAGCTGTTTGATGGTTGGAAAATGCATGGTTATTATTGGCAAATTAAAACATTGACTCTATTTTATCCGATTTTATCAATAACACAATCACAGTGTGATTAAATTCCAGCAGTTCATTTATCAGCCACAGTTAACTCAAACTGGATGGCTAATTCGGTTCGGCTTCACTCAGTTTTAATGCGCGGTCAACAATCTCAAACACATTTGAGGACAAAGCAGGTTCTGCATGAATGCGTTTTAATTGAGTGATCATTAACTGTTGTGTGCTGCGTTTATACAAACGAAAATCGTTGAACAGTCCCACCAGCCTGGCTGCAATTTGAGGGTTGATCGCATCCAATACAATCACTTGATCTGAAAGGAACTCATACCCACTGCCATCATCGGCATGAAATTGAGTGATGTTACTGCTGCAAAACGCACCTATTAAACTTCTCACTACATTGGGGTTTTGCATAGAAAACACTGAAAGCTCCATCAGTTGTTTGACTCGATCCAAAGTATCATCTGCAGGTATGGTGGCTTGAATCGATAACCACTTGTTAATCACCAATGAATTGTCTTGCCACTCGGTAAAATATTCACCTAGCAAATCTTCATAACCCTTGATTTGCTGATGGGTTAACAAAGTCAAAGCCATGATTTTATCGGTGTAATTATCAGCTTGTTGATATTGTTGCTTTGCCAATTGAGCCATTTCATCATAACCCTTGCGTTCATAGCCAATGCTATTGGTTTGCTGTAACAAATACCACAAACAACGATTCTTTAAACTTCTTTTACCTACTTGAGCGGCAGTTACTTGATATTCATCGGCAGAAAAACTTTGGTTGTAAACTGACAAAAACTCGATTTGAAAGTTATTTACCAACACCGCAACCAGCCAATTTTTGGCTTCATTCAAAAGTAAAATATCTACATCAGATAATGACAGCTGCATTGATTTTAAAGCAGGTAAGGTGATGGCTTCTGCCACCAGAGCTGGATCTGCTTGGTCATCTAATAACACGTGTCTGAATGAGTCTAATAAGTAATCAGGACACTTATATTCATGACCTGTCAACAACGCATGGTACTTAGCGATGATAACCTCTGATTGCATCTGTTGCGCTGCATCCCAACGATTGAATGAATCAGCGTCGTACTTCATCAAAAAGGCTAAATCACTGTTGTCTGTTACTCGCTTGACATTAACAGGTGCAGAGAAACCTTGAAATATTGAACTCACAGGCCGGTGATCAATATTTTCAAAAACCCAAGTTTCAGTCATTTCACGTAACTCTTTAACCAGTTGTACCGAACCCTCTTCATCCAGTACAAATGGTTTGCCGCTGTTTTGATACAGGGCCAATTGAACTGGCATGTGCATGGCTTGCCATGCTGTATTACCATTAAAGTGAGCCGGTGCTTGCTGAGTTAAGGTGATGGCATGTTTGCGATTGGTCGCGTCGTAAGTTTCTTTAACCTCTACAATTGGTGTGCCATTTTGTGAGTACCACAATTCAAATTGACTTAAGTCGATCTGGTTGGCATCAGCCATGGCCAAGCGAAAATCATTACAGCTGACTGCTTGGCCATCATGCCTGGAAAAGTATAATTTTATGCCTTTTTGAAAACCAGCTTCTCCCAATAAAGTGTGGTACATTCTAACCACCTCTGCGCCTTTCTCATAAACGGTTAAGGTGTAAAAGTTATTAATCTCGATGTAAGAATCAGGGCGCACAGAATGTGACATGGGAGAAGCATCTTCGGCAAATTGTGCGGCCCTTAAAAAGCGCACATCTTCAATTCTTTTGACTGCTCTGGACTGTAAATCCGCAGTGAATTCTTGATCTCTGAATACCGTCAATCCTTCTTTTAACGACAATTGAAACCAGTCTTTGCAAGTCACTCGATTGCCTGTCCAGTTATGAAAATATTCATGGCCAATCACAGCCTCAACATGAATAAAGTCTTGGTCAGATGCCGTGTCTGGCTTAGCCAATACATATTTCGAGTTGAATATGTTTAACCCCTTATTTTCCATAGCACCCATGTTAAAATCATCGGTAGCTACAACGTTATAAACATCTAAATCATAAGCCAAACCAAAGCGTTGTTCATCCCACTTCATGGCTTTTTTTAAGGACTGCATAGCAAAATCACAAGCATCCAAATTCTTAGTTTCTGTGTAAATGTTTAACTTAACATCACGTCCTTCTGATGTTTGAAAACCGTCAGATAATACGTCCAATTCACCTGCCACCAAAGCAAACAGATAACTTGGCTTAGGGTGCGGATCCATCCACTTGGCATAATGTTTTCCGCCACCCAAGTCCCCTGCTGATAACGGGTTTCCATTAGAGAGCAGTAATGGGTATTTCAGTTTATCGGCCACAATGGTTACCATAAATGGTGCCAATACATCGGGGCGGTCTAAATAGTAGGTGATTTTTCTAAAACCTTCGGCCTCACATTGGGTCAGAAAAAACTGCCCAGATTGATACAGACCCTCTAACGCTGTGTTCTTGGCTGGGTATATTTTTACCGTAGTTTTTAATTCAAAATCATGAGGCACGTTGGTTAACAACAGACCATTATCTGACAATTCATATGAATTATCAGCCAATTCAGTACCATCAATTTGTATGCTTTTAAGTTCTAAATCAACACCATCAAGAAAGACTTCATTGCCTTGTGCAAGCTCATTTTTTTCCATTCTGATTCTGGCTTTAACCAAGGTGTGTTCTGGTTCGACCAAGAAAGCCAAATCAACTGATTTGACCCAGTAATTGGGCGCCAGGTAGTCTTTTCTATAAATGATATTTTTTTGTGAGCTCATATGTTCCTTTGAATCTATGTTCTTATTTCTTACTTTTCCTGCATTGTACTGATGACATGTCGTTAATCACTGCTGTTTCTGATGGTATTTTCAAGTTTTTTCTTTCGTAAGACCCGGCCAACAATGAGGCCGAATTCAAACAAAACCCACATGGGAATGGCCAGTAAAACTTGTGAACTTGGATCAGGTGGGGTTAACAACATGGCCACCACTAAAATGCCAATTATCACAAATGGTCGGGCTTTGGCTAATTTTTCAGCTGAAGTCACCCCCAATGAAATTAAAATAATGACGGCCACTGGAATTTCAAAAGCCAAACCGAATGCAAAAAACAACCTCACCACAATATCTAAGTATGAATTGATGTCCGGCATGTAAGTGACACCTTCCGGCGCTATACTGGGCAGAAAAACAAAAAGTATTGGGAACACCACAAAAAATGCAAAAGCACATCCCAAGTAAAATAGCACGATACTTGAAATTAAAATCGGCAAAGCCACACGCTTTTCTGTTTTGTAGAGACCCGGGGCAACAAAAGCCCATATTTGATAAATAATGATTGGCATGCTGATGATTATGGCCAAAATAATCACCATTTTAAACGGGGTCAAGAATGGCGATAGCACACCGGTAGCTATCATTTCAGTGCCTTGGCTTAAATTATCAAGTACAGGCTTTGCAATGATGGTGTATATTTCACCAGCAAATGGGAACATAACCACCACCAGAATCAATACTGAAAAAACCGCTTTAAGCAAGCGGCTTCTGAGTTCCACCAAGTGCGAAACCAATGATTGCTCTTGATCACTCATTCAGTCTTGGCCACATTTTGTTTGGCTACTTCAATTTGTTGATTGGAGTCTTTTGGTTTTTTTGTGGTTGTGGTTTCTATGGTTTCTGACAAAGCAGATTCTAATTCCTTGGCCTCTTTCAACATGGCATTTTCTTTCAGTTGGGCTTTGACTGCTTCAATCTCCAATTCTTGTTCCACTTCATCTTTAATGGACTGAAATGAACGGCGCATTTTACCGATATACAGACCGATTTTTCGAGCCACAGCTGGCAACCTTTCCGGACCCACAACCAGTAAAGTCACCACAAAAATCACCATCAGTTCGGTAAAGCCAATGTCGAACATTATTTTTGAACAGGGTCTTCTTTTTTACTGTTGACCTGACTGACCTCATCAACTGTTTGATCATCCAGTTCTTGTTTATCGTCATCTGAAATGCCTTTTTTAAAGCCCTTCACTGCACTGCCCAAGTCACCGCCAATGTTTCTGAGCTTCTTGGTACCAAATATCAAAGCCACTACCAATAAAATAATAAGTAGTTGAGGCATGCTGATTCCCATGATGAATTCTCCAAAGTCATTAAGTAATGAGTATTATAACTTTATTTGCAAGCAGTAAACACTGCGTCAGTTCAACTATTCAGCAGATTAATGGCATGCAACAGTATTTAATTAAATTAATGTTAACAACTTTGTTGATACAGCTTCAGTAGAGAGGTTATGAATTTTGACTGGTGTGCTTATCTAAAAGGCTAACTGGAAAAGACTGAGGAAAATGTCAACTATTGTGTTGGCGGATGCTTAACAAACCGAAAGTCATTAAGAAAAGTAGCATAAATAATTGGCTGAATGTATTGCTGGTAGGAACGGCTACCGGTGTTCCTCTGGGTGCGCAACCGCCAGGACCGGTAATTGCCAAAGATTCAATGCCCACCAAAGTTTCTGAAATCAACTCAGCTTGACCTGTTACTGTATCCACTTTAAATACCCTTGATGGGAAAGGGTTTAATGGATCAGATAAGCGTAAATTAACCACCATCCATAAATTGCCATCGGCATCAAAAGACATGCCTGAGCCAGCCAAATTAATGTCACCGCCCAAGTCTCCCAACGAGCCGACTAAAGTCGCCTCGGCATTGTCTGGATTGATTTTATAAAGGTTGAATTCACCTGAAGCAACTGAATACAACTCATCGCCCCATGAAGCCAGAGATGTAAAATTATGTGCGGTGTTGCCGACCAATGTAGCTTGTCCGGTGGTTGCATTCACCTCAAACAGCTCTTGGGTGTGCTTAACCACCATGTAAAGTTTATTGTTACAAGCAAAGGTCATGCCAAAATCATAACTTTCTGGTATTGAACCGAATCCAAGATTTTGGTTGGCGTTGGCTACCGGAAAAGCACGTGCTTCTGAGGCTATGATTTGCACCAAGGTTTTGGTGTTGTCATCAGCACCATATAAGGTACCATTGGCAGACATGGCCAGTCCTTCCAGTGCTATATACGGGTCTGCTATTTGACCCATGCTCTGGTACTCGCCAGTTTCTAAATTGATTTGCACCAAATGATCAGGCATTTCGAAATTATCATCGGCCACTGAATATGCCATCACAGCGGCACCAGCGGGAGCGCAGATAATTGATATCATCATTAGTATAGTTAGGCGTAGCATGGCTTTTATATTATTTTTATATTTTTTTATCGTATGTGACATCATATTATCAAACTTAAAGGTTTTAAACAACAACCTTTTACTGACATTCAGGCGATAACAGGCTATTTAATTGCCCAATGATGTAATGAATGAAGTTTTAAATCAACCAGGAATCAACTGTGATGCCACATATTTGGCGTAATTTTCAATGTTTTCTGAATCTTTAAATTTGCCGTGTAAGGTTTTCGCCATATGCAAATAACCTACATAAACTGAATATGACAGCAAGGCTTGTTGTTTGGAGCGCGCTTCATCGTAGCCTATGCCCTGATACGATTTTTGTAAATAACCCAACCTTTCTAAAGTCACTTCTTTGAGCACTTTGGCCACAAAATCATGTTGCCTATCGGCTAGTAAAGTGGCATATATTAAATGGCTTTGAAGTGGTTGTGCACTCAACAAAAACCAGGCTTTCAGCCTTTCATGTGCATCAGGAATAGACCATATTTTTTCTTTTATCACCGCTCGATCATCTTCTTGCCAACGTTTCAATGCAGCCACAATCAGGTCTTTTCTGTTGGTGAAATGCCAATAAAAACTGCCCTTGGTCACACCTAAATCTTTGGCAATATTTTCAACTGCAACCGCGCTAACGCCTTGATGCGCAATCACATCTAGTGTGGCGATTTCCCAATCCGCAGGGTTCAGCGATTTTTTTTTGGTGGTGCGCTTCATGTAATTAAAATAAACATTGAATTTCTAGAAATGGCTACCATCATAGCCAGTATTTGTTGTGGGTCAAATAGATTTTTACATTTTCCATACGCATGCGTATTGACAAATCATTCAACTGGCACCATACTATACCGTATGTTACTTATAATATAGGACACGAGCATGACATTTTTGACTTTATTAGGGCTGATTCTGGCCACCACATTGATAGCCGGTTACTTCAGAATGACCGTTATCAGCTGGACCATCATCACTGCAGTTGCTTTGGCCGCAGGTATTGCGTATTTTGATGCTGGATTTTTTGCTTCTTTATTCGCTGTATTGATTTTTGCAGCACCCGCTGTGTTCTTGAACTCAAAGGGTTTAAGACAACAGTATTTCACCAAGGGCTTTCTAAAGTTCTACCGCAAAGCGCTGCCAGAACTGTCAGAAACTGAAAAAGTGGCCTTGGAAGCTGGAACAGTTTTTTGGGATGCCGAGCTGTTCACCGGCCAACCTGATTTCAAAAAGTTACACAGCATTGCTAAACCTGAACTATCCAGTGATGAGAAGGAATTTTTAGCTGGTCCAGTGGCAGAATTATGCAGCATGCTCAATGAGCACGAGTACAACCATGACAAAGGCGACATGCCTAAGGAAGTTTGGGACTTCATGATGAAAAATAAGTTTTTCGCGATGATCATTCCAAAACAGTATGGTGGTTTGCAGTTTTCAGCCCTTGGACACTCAGCAGTGTTACAAAAAGTCTCATCCAGAAGTGCAGTGGCTGCTGCCACCATTGCAGTGCCCAACTCTCTGGGACCAGCTGAACTGTTATTGGAGTATGGAACTGAAGAACAAAAGAACCATTATTTGCCCAGATTGGCGGAAGGTTTAGAAATTCCTTGTTTTGGCTTAACGGGTCCAACAGCTGGCTCAGATGCCACCTCCATCCCTGACACTGGCGTGGTGGTCAAAAAGAAAATAAACGGCAAAGAAGTGTTGGGCATCAACATGAATTTCGAAAAACGTTACATCACTTTAGCACCAGTTGCTACCGTGGTGGGCCTGGCTTTCCAAATGTTGGATCCAGATGGTTTATTGGGTGATAAAAAACAATTGGGTATCACCTTGGCTTTGGTTCCAAGAGACACCAAAGGCATGGAAATAGGACGCCGTCATTTACCCTTAGACGTGTTGTTTATGAATGGCCCCATTCGTGGCAAAGACATGTTTATCCCCATGGATTACATCATCGGTGGTCAAGACATGATTGGACATGGCTGGAAGATGTTAGTCGAATGTTTGTCTGTAGGACGAGCCATTTCATTGCCTTCTTGTTCAACCGGCGGAGCCAAAATGGTTGCCTATGCGACTGGCGCCTATGCACGCATTCGCAAACAATTCAACGTTCCCATCGGCCGCTTTGAAGGTATCGAGGAAGCCTTGTGTCGGATTGCAGGCAAAACCTATATCTCAGCTGCCACCTCAACCATGACAGCGTTGGCTGTTGACCGAGGTGAAAAACCAGCCGTTCCCTCAGCGATTGCTAAGATGCACGTGACAGAAATGGCTCGCAGCATGATTTCTGATTCCATGGACATCCATGGCGGTAAAGGCATCATCATGGGCCCAGGCAATTATTTAGGTCGGGCTTGGATGGGCGCACCAATTTGGATCACTGTTGAGGGTGCCAATATTTTAACCAGAAGTTTGATTATCTTTGGCCAAGGCGCCATTCGATGCCACCCTTATGTTCTGAGAGAAATGGAAGCCGCTCACTTGCCCGATGCAGATGAGTCCTTAAAACAGTTCGACAACCTGCTATTTCAACACATGGGTTACTCATTTCAAAATGGCGTGAGGTCGTTCTTTCAAGGTTTAGGAACATGGCGTTTGGAGCGCAGCCCGGGTGATAAATTCACCAAAAAGTTTTATTCTAAAATCACTCGCTACAGTGCCGCCTTTGGCTTTGCAGCCGATGTTTCGATGTTGACTTTAGGCGGGTCTCTGAAAAAGCGTGAAACAACCTCTGCCCGTTTAGGTGACGTGTTAAGTCATTTGTACATGGCTTCAGCTGTTTTAAAAAGATACTTGGATCAAGGTGAACAAAGCGCAGATCAACCGATTGTGGCTTGGGCCATGCACCATCATTTTTATGAAATTGAACAAGCTTTGAAAATGTTGTCATACAACTTTCCAAACAAAGGTGTGGGCATCTTCTTGCGCCGGGTTATTTTCCCATTGGGTACACATGAACTACCACCAGGTGATCGATTGGGTCACAAAGCAGCCAGTTTATTGTTGTCACCTAACGAAACCAGACAACGTCTGACTGATGGTATAGACAAAGATGAAACAGAGCACCATTTTGTTGCTAAAATGAATCGTGTGTTGGCTAAAGTGATTGATACTGAACCTCTAGAAAGGCGCGTACTCAAAGCCATTAAAGGGGGTGAAATCACAGAGATTGACCCAGTCAAACAACTGGCTCAAGCCCTTGAAAAAGAAATCATCAACAAGAGTGAATTCAATTCGTTGACCAAAGTTCGTCAACAAGTGATGGAAATTGTTGCTGTAGACGACTTCCCATTTGATGCTTTTGACCGCACAAAAGCGCAACAACAGGGCGATCAGAGTAAAGTAGCCTAAGTAAGCGACACACATGAAACACCAAAGACCCACCCAGTATCAACTGGCTGGGTCTTTTTTATTGGCTACTGCCGGCACATCTGCTGGATTCAACAACTTCAATTCTATCAACTGCTGGCGCAAAACATTGAGATCAAAACTATTGGTCAGCGACGGAAAGCGGTGGCTGTTTTTTAACACTTCGGCCATGACTTTAAATTCTGCATGATGCGCTTTGAGCTTTTGCATGCGCTCCAGTTTAATTGCCATCTCATCCAAAGCTTCATCTACAGCTTTGGCGTCACGTTGTTGTTGAAGTATTTCAGCGCGCAACAACTGATGCCATTGAACCTGTTGATCAGTGGCATAAATGGCTCTTGATTTAATCATCGCTGCATGCTCCCAAATCCAGGCTTGGCTAGACTGATAATGAGCAAATTCTTTTTTGGTGGTGACCAAAGCACCTGAATTACCATTGGGCCTGAGCTGCATATCCAGTTCGTACAGTTTGCCGTGGTACATCGGGGTAGTCAGGTGGTGAATGATTCTCCGCAGCCATTTTTGGGTAAACATGTAAGCATCTGGACTCAACTGCGCCTTATCCAAGATAAACACCAAATCCAAATCAGAACCAACCGTCATTTGTTCCGTAGCTGCTGAACCATAGGCAATGATAACCAACTGATTGGCAGCAACGTCTGATGCGCCAATTTTTTGAATCATTTCTTGGTGACTGTAACGCACCACCTCAGCCAAAATAAATGTGGCCAACACGGTCATTTGTTGTGTTGTTTGCTGTTGCTTTATTTGTTTTTCTGACCACGCCAGCATCAGCTTAAACTGGTGAAACAACTTGAAATACCGCAATGCCTCCATCCACTCTTCCACTTCATCCGGAGCCTGAGCTTGCCAAGTTGAAGTTAAATTTTCAACCGTAAACTGGGTCAAAGCCTCTCGTTCAAACAACTGTTCCAATAACGCCGGATTGTTGGGTAAAACACTGACAAAATAAGGGTGCTTAGCCATTAAATTTAATACCGATTGATGTACGTTGGCTTCTCTGAGTAACATCAAAATATAGTTGGGTCGAGTGAGGATTTTTTTAACCAATAACAAGAAATTTTGCACCGCCTCTGTAGACGCCATCTGCAGGCTGTTTTGAAGCAATTGTTCAACATGGTCCAGACGTTTGCTTGGCAGCCTTTTATTCACAATGCCTCGCATCAAACTTTTAAGCTGCTGCCTTTGTGAATCTGTGATGTGTTGCTGGCTTTCAGCCTCAACAAACAATTGAGTGAATAAATTTTCAACTTGTTGACGCTGATATGCAATGTCTACCGCCATCTGGTTCCAATTTTTACCACCAAAACTGTCACAAATAACCTGTTTAACCACTGGATTATCTGGAATTTGGTGGGTTGATTGATCAGCCATCGCTTGACTGATATTTTCTAGTTTACGCAACCACAGCCAGGCTTGATTAAGCACATCATCACCCGGCAGTTTACCGGCCTTGATTAATTGTTGAATCTGTTCACTGATGGCTGTGCCCTGTAGATTTTCATTTCTACCGCCAAACACCAACTGCAAACTTTGCACGATGAACTCCACCGCACGGATGCCCCCAGCGCCTTGTTTTAAATCTTCATCTTCATAATCCAAATGGCCAGCAATTTCGCTTTTAATTTTTGCCAACGCACTGAATACAGTATAGTCAAGGTGCTTGCGATAAATAAACGGCGTAATTCTGTTGTTCACCTCTTCAGCCATATTCAGATTGCCGCTGACCAACCTGGCTCGCATCCAAGCAAATCGCTCCCATTCGCGACCTTCATACTGTAAGTATTGTTGTAAGGCTGCTACTGAACAGGCCAATGGTCCGGCCGAACCAAAGGGTCTGAGACGCATGTCCACCCGGTAAACTTGCCCATCTTGGGTAAAATGATCAAGTAACTTGATAACCTTTTGTCCCAGTCGAGCAAAATAACTTGATGCATCCAAGCAGCGTTGACCATCTGAGACACCTGCCTGACTGTATAAAAAAACCAAATCGACATCTGAAGAGTAATTCAGCTCGCGGGTACCCAATTTCCCTAATGCCCATATCAGCATTTCAACCGGTTCACCGTTGTCACCAATAACACGACCATACTTATGCTGCATCTCTGTGGCAGCAACTTGATGGGCTTGGTGAATCAACAGTTCAGCCAAAGCCGATACTTTATGCATGGTTTCCAAGTGCGCATCCAAAGGTTCAAACAAATCCTGATAGGCTAAATAGGCCAATCGAGATTGGCGAAACTTGCGCAACTTTTTAAACCAGTCTGTGGCCGTGGTCTGTTGCTCAAATTTGCTTGAATAAACTTGCCAATCAAGCTTCAAATCATAATCCTTTAGGCTGGGATAGGTAGCTGACAAAGCCACAATTTCCGGCCATTGAGCACCAAGAAAGGGAAACTCAGGCAACCACTCAGGTGGGTTCATGGTGCGCATTGATGTGGCTGTTTGATGTCATTGTTGTTAAATCAAGCGGCTTATCTGGCTTGTAAATAAGCCAATTCAGAAACATTCAGCCAGTTTTTAGTTTGATCTGCGAAACTTTTGTAGGATTGATATATCTCTGCTGACAATTCACTTTGTTGGCTCAATTCTAACAACACATCGGCAGCGTATTTTTTGAACTCTTCTAACACCTCAGTCGGAAACTGGCGTAACTCAACACCATGTTCATTAACCAGCGTATCCAGCGCCCTTTGGTTGTTGGCAGTGAATTCGGACAGCATGTTTTGATTGGCTGCCATGGCAGCCAACTCAACGATTGTTTGCAAGTCAGCAGGTAAAGCATCAAAAGCTTGTTGGTTGATCATGGCTTCAAGGCATGCCGTGGGTTCATGCCAACCCGGATAATAATAGAACTGTGCCGCTTGGTATAAACCAAAAGCCAAATCATTATAAGGCCCAACCCATTCAGTGGCATCAATGGTGCCAGTTTGCAAGGCGGTAAAAAGTTCAGCACCAGGCAAGGCTTGTGGCGTTCCGCCGGCCCTGGCCAATATTTCCCCACCCATTCCAGGGATGCGCATCACCAAACCTTTGATGTCTGCTTTGCTGTTGATTTGTTTGTTAAACCATCCACCCATTTGCACCCCAGATTGTCCAGCTGGCAAAGGTTTTAATCCAAACGGCTTATAAGCTTTTTCCCACAATGCCAAGCCACCGCCATGGTATAGCCAAGCGTTCATTTCGTTGGCATTCATGCCAAATGGGACGGCTCCAAAGTACTGGGCCTCAGGCACCTTTCCTTTCCAATAATAAGCTGCACTGTGGCCTATTTGAGCCGTACCAGCAGAAACTGCATCAAAAACTTCAAAAGCTGGCACCAACTCACCACCACCAAAAACCTTAACTTTTAAACGGCCACCTGACATGTTGGTGATGGCATCGGCTAAAAATTGAGCGCCGGTGCCCAAACCTGGAAAGTTTTTCGGCCAGGCAGTGACCATCTTCCACTCAATGCTTTCTTGGCGTTTGTTTGATGCATGGTTGGTTTGCGATTCAGGGGCTTTTTTACAAGCAGTCAGCGCAGCGGCAGCTGAAACCAAGCTGGCGGTTTTAAGTAGTTTTCTTCTGTCCATTTGGTTTTAATTCTCAGCTATTGACAGTATTTTTTGATGCCTTGCTGGGCGGCTTGCATGGCTTTCACCCGCTCTTCATCAGTCATTCTGACCGTTTCACCTTGCTCATTGGTACGTGAAACCCTGACCGAAGCATTCAAAGCAGCATAATTTTTTCGTGCCAAATCACATTGTTTTTTGTTGTTGATTTTATCTGCTGCAGCCAACCGAGCCTTGGCAGCGGCTTCAGCCTCAGCATCGACTTCTGCAGTGCTGTCATCTGCCGCATCTGGTGCTGGATTGGTTGCTTCTGTCTCTGCTTTGGGTGCAGCTTTGGGTGCTTTTCTTAATTTAACTGTTTCAGCTTCTTGACCAGCTGGTTTTTGTGAAGCGTAATGAATTTGGCCATTTTCATCGACCCATTTGTAAATTTTCTCGGCAGCCAGTTGACTTGAAAACAACACAACGACCACCAGTATTAATGTTTTGAACATAGTATTCTCCGACGTTTAAAGTTCATCTTAGAAATTTTACCACCAAATATCAAGCGAGTGATACTGTGATTCAGGTACAATAACCTATCAACAACAAACATAAAAACATGACAAAACCAGATAAAATTAGCCGCAAAGGCATCTATTTACTACCAAACCTCTTCACCACTGGTGCTATGTTTGCCGGTTATTACTCAATCATCGCGGGCATTCAAGGCAAGTTTGAAATTGCTTGTATTTGTATTTTTATCGCTGCTTTATTGGATGCTTTGGACGGCAGGGTGGCACGTCTAACCAACACCCAATCTGAGTTTGGCGAGCAGTACGACTCACTTTCAGACTTGGTGTCTTTCGGCGTTGCTCCGTCATTGTTGATGTTTAATTGGTCATTGTATCACTTAACTGCTGTGCACCCAGTGTTGGGTAAAATTGGCTGGTTGGCCGCCTTTATCTTCGCTGTCAGTGGTGCTTTGCGTTTAGCCAGGTTTAACACCCAGATAGGCGTGGTTGATAAAGCCTATTTTCAAGGCCTGCCCTCACCTGCAGCGGCGGCCGTAATCAGTTCCTTCGTGTGGATTTGTGTGGATCTGGATTTAGTCGGTGCTGATTTGAAATACCTCACACTACCGATAACCATCATTACCGGCTTATTGATGGTATCCAGGTTCAGGTATTACTCATTCAAAACCATTCCATTCCGTGACAACGTTTCGTTTATTTGGATACTAATCTTGGTGTTGATTTTTGTTTTACTGACCATCAAAACAGCTTGGGTCTTGTTCGTGGTTTTTTCAGCCTATGCCATATCAGGAATCGTCATAACCATGCTCAGCATCAAGCGCAAACGTGCCAAAAAGAAAGCCGCAAAGTTAAACACCGAATCTGACCCGGAAAGCAAAGTAGATGAAAGCTGATAATACATTATTTTCTGAAGACAACACCGACCCCACAAAAGAGTCTGCCGGCACACTTGAACAACTCACGCTGTTAGCAGACTTAAGCCAAGACTTTGTGATGTCGATGGACATCAATGACATCCTCAGGCGCGCCGTTAAACGCATTAAATCTTATATGGATGCGGAAGCGGCCAGTATATTTTTGGTCGATCGTGAGAATCAAAACCTGGTTTGCAGGGCCAGTGCAGGTCCGGTAGATGTCACCGACATGGCCATCAACACCGAAAACGGCATCATAGGCCGCACATTCACCACTGGCGAAAGCCAAATGATCATTGATGCCAAAAAAGATGCTGACTTTATATGCCACGTTGACTCCTTAACTGGCTTCCAAACCCGCTCCGTGCTGTGTACACCCTTAATCATCCAAGGCAAGACCATCGGCGTGCTGCAAGTGCTGAATAAATTAGATGAACAATTGTTCCAAACCCGCGACAGCGATATTTTGCGGTTGTTGGCCACGCCCATTTCACTGGCAGTTCAGAATGCACGCTTTACTTTGAATTTTGTCGAACAAAAACGCATCAAAAAAGAACTCACACTGGCCCGAAGACTGCAACGATCCTTGCTGCCCAATCGAGTTAAACCGCCTTTCCCAGTAGTGGGCACCAACATTTCAGCCAACGAAGTTTCTGGTGACTTCTATGACTACTTCACTTTGAACGATGGCACGGTGGGCTTTATCATTGGAGACGTTTCTGGCAAAGGCTTGGACGCATCGATGCTGATGGTGCGCGCCAGCAGTTTGTTGCGGTGGATTGGTAAAGACCAATTACCGCCCGGCCAGTGGCTGGCCAAAGCCAACAAAGAGTTGTGCGAAAAAGCTTCCAGAGGACTGTTTGTCTGTGCAGCAGTGGGATATTACAATCCCAAAACCGATGTGGTTACTTGGTCCAATGCGGGGCTGCCACCAGTCATTTATAAGTGTCCAAAATGCACCATCCAAACTTGGCCCGCTGACGCACCACCGTTGGGCATCAAAGCCAGTGACCTCTCATTTGAACAACAAAGCATGCAACTCAATCAAGGCGGATTGTACTTACTGACTGACGGCCTGACTGATGCCCGCAACAACAACAACCAACGCCGTGAACTGGAAAGTGTTATTGAGGACATCAAAAACACTGAATCCGAATCTCCTGAGGTGCGCATAGGGAAGCTCATCACTTCGGCGAGAAGACATACCTTAAATGATGATGCGACCGTGTTATTGATTGAAAAAAGAGATCACCTGCAAGAAGAAATCTTACTGGCAGAACAGTTCAAAGCCAGCGCCTGCGAACTGAAACAAATCAGACACAAAATCATGCAAGTCGCTGAGCGAGTTGGTTTCAGTGAAAAATGCTGCCAACAAATCATTCTCAGCTTGGATGAAGCCATCACCAACATCATTCGGCATGCCTACAAAGGCGTTAACGATGGTGAAATTGAACTAGAAATTAAAAAACAAAACAAAACCCTGGTTTTTTATCTCAGGGACTTCGCCCCAGAAGTCTATGACAGCTCCATCAGACCGAGAGACTTATCCAACCCCCTACCCGGTCAAATGGGCATCAACTTCATCGACAGCGTGATGGACTCTTGGGAGTTCGCCACCCCCAAAGATGGCTACGGCAACCTGTTAATTATGAAAAAAGAGATTGAATAATCCACATAACATTATTTACAATCTCCAATAATAACCCACGGATTTTTTGTTAAAGCGTCAGAAAATTCTTATTCTCAATCCACCTGTTTCAAACATTTAGGCTGGATTATCAATATAAATCTAAAATGGAAAAAACATGAAATATATTTTGATCCTGCTGTTGTCATTGTCCTCAACAGTCAACAGTAAAACCATACCGCTAGAAGATTTTGCCAAAAAATCTGAATTCAAATCTTTTCAAATTTCACCAGACGGAAAGCATGTTGCCTATACTTTTGAAGATGACAACCAAGTCAAAATGGGCACCATGAATATTGAAACAAAAAAAGGTGTACACTCATTTTCTGTTGGCGAAGACAGACAAGTCTCAACATTCCGATGGCTGAACAATGAACGCATATTTTTTGTAACTGAAAATATTACAGGCTGGTTGGACGGTGCTGAAAAAGATACCGAGGCTTATTTGGTAAATCTAGATGGCAAAAAAAGAAAAGCCATCAAATCCTTCTTTTTCATTCTATCTGAATTGAAGGAAAATCCTGATGAAATTTTAATTGCCAAACCCTCAATGGGTGATGGCATCAAAATGCATAAGCTCGACATTTACACTTTAAAGGAAAATTACCAAGCCGGAGAACCCAAACCAGTTGGTAGCATGAAATCAAATGTAATCAATATCAGTGTGGATAATAATGATGAGCCCAGAATTGCTTTCGAATTTGATCCAGTGGATGTTGATAACTATGACGATGATGTGATTTACCTACACGTTAGAGATGCCACTGGCGACTGGAAAAATCTAACCGTCAAAAATCAACGCAACGAAAGACCGAACTTCAGTGATTTAGGATTCAGCAAAGACAACAAGAAATTTTACTTTACATCCAATTATGATTCACCAGACAAAGGTACCAGTGGACTCTTCGTTTATGACTTCAATACCGAAAAAATTGAGTTGCTATACAGAAACCCAGACACTGATATCATTGGTGGATTGTATGATCCTGAAGGTATTTTATTCGGCGTTCGCTACGAAGCTGGCTACCCTGATTATTATTATTTAGATGATGAAGCAGCTCAAATAGAAATTAAATTTCATCAATCACTCAGAAGTAGTTTTCCTAATTCGGCCATCGTAACTGGTGACTACACTGATGATAAGAGCAAAACAACATTGGTAGTTTATAGTGATAAAAACCCAGGAGATTTCTACATTTTTGACCGTGCAAACACCAAAGTTAATTACTTAGCAAGTTCTATGCCGCACATCAAGCCAGCTGAGATGGCTCGTGTAGAACCATTCTCCATGAATGCCCGTGACGGACTTAAAATGTTCGGACAAATGACCATCCCTAATAACAAAGAATTAAAAAACCTACCGATGGTGGTATTTCCACACGGCGGACCTTATGGCCCAAGAGATCGTTGGAGATGGGATAACCGAGCACAAATGTTAGCAAATAACGGTTATTTGGTACTACAGGTGAACTTTAGAGGCTCAGGCGGCTATGGCACCAATTTTATGGAGGCTGGTTATGGCTTATGGGGTACAGTTATGCAAGATGACATCACTGACGCCACATTATGGGCCATTGATAAAGGCTTTGCAGACAAGAACCGTATCTGCATACATGGCGTGAGTTATGGGGGGTATGCATCATTACAAGCCGTAGTTAAAGAACCTGATTTATACCAATGTTCGATTCCAGATGCTGGAACTTATGAATTGGCTTATCACATGAAAAGCACTGATATGTTCAAAGGCAACAACAAACGTAGAGAATGGTTTTTCGAGCGAATGTTGGGAGAAAATTATGAATCAGCCAGTCAAGAACGATCTCCGGTCTTTCACTTAGATAAATTAAAAGCAGACTTATTAATAGTACATGGCAAAGATGATGTAAGAGTTACCATAGGAAATGCTGAAATTCTTGAGGAAAAACTAAAAGAAAAAGGCATTAAATATGACACCATCTACAAAAAAGATGGCCATGGGTTCCAGAAAGTACCCTATCGCATAGAGTTGTATGAAAAAATGCTGGCTTTCCTAGATAAGCACATTGGCGAATAATTGATACCAGGCCTTGGCAAAACCAAGGCCTTTTTTTTATGGAAGTTATCCTGGCCATCGTCGCTGCCATAGCGACCTTGAAATACACCACCCAATATTTTTTCACCGGTGGCGATGACTTACTTGACTGTCTCAAGTATTGGTTTCAACCCGCCCGGTCACGTTTTTTATTGGAACAGTGGGATGTTGAATTCTGGCGAGAACTGCGCTTATTTGTCTGGCTGTTACTGGGCGTCTTATCCGGTTATGGCGTTTATCGGTTTTTGATCAGTTAAATTCAAAGCTAATACCACCCTTGCTCCTGACAAACATAGACCTTTCAATGGTCGCATGAGATAATATTGCGCTTTATATTATTTTGCGCCAAACCATGGACAAGACCCAAAAACCCGCCAGAAAAATTTTGATCACTTCAGCATTGCCTTATGCCAGCGGATCGCTGCATTTGGGCCATTTCGTTGAACACAGCCAGTCAGATATTTGGGCCAGACTGATGCGCTCCATGGGTCATGAAGTTAAATTCCTGTGTGCCGACGATGCCCATGGCACACCCATCATGTTGAATGCTGAAAAACAAGGCATGACACCTGAAGCCATGGTTGATGGTATCAAGCAAGAACATTGGCGCGATTTACAGGCTTTTGGGGTATCGTATGACCATTATCACTCCACGCATTCAGCAGAAAATAAACAGTTGGTTTCTGAGATTTATTTAAAACTCAAAGCAGCCGGACACATCGACTCAAAAATCGTTGAGCAGTATTTCGACCCTGAAAAACACATGTTCTTACCCGACCGGTTTGTTAAGGGCACTTGTCCTAAATGCGGCACAGAAGATCAATACAGTGATGGTTGTGAATCATGTGGTTCGACTTATGACGCCACAGAAATCATCAACCCCATATCTGTGGTCAGCGGCGCCACGCCAGTGATGAAAGAGTCCAAACATTTGTTTGTTAACTTAAAAAACTTTGAGCCCATGCTTAAAAAATGGGTTTCATCAGGCAGCTTACAAGATGAAGTCACCAACAAATTGGCTGAATGGTTCGAAGCCGGCTTACAATCTTGGGACATTTCTCGTGATGCGCCCTACTTTGGTTTTGAAATTCCCGAAGAAGAAGGTAAGTATTTCTATGTGTGGATGGATGCACCGGTAGGCTACTTGGCCTGCTTAAAATACGTATGTGACCAGAATGGCGAAGACTTTGCACCCTGGATAGATCCGGATACTGAACACGAAATGTATCACTTCATCGGCAAAGACATCCTATACTTCCATTCGTTGTTTTGGCCAGCCATGCTGTATGGTGCCAACATGAAACTACCCAATGCGGTTTATGTGCACGGATTTTTAACCGTCAATGGCACCAAAATGAGTAAATCACGAGGCACTTTCATCAAAGCCTCAACTTATCTTGACCACTTAAACCCAGATTACCTGCGTTATTATTTTGCCGCCAAGTTATCCGATGGTTTGGTGGATATAGATTTAAACATGGATGATTTCAGACAGCGCGTCAACTCAGATCTGGTGGGTAAAGTGGTTAACATCGCATCCAGGTGTGCAGGGTTTATTAAGAAGAAGTTCGATTCAAGACTGTCCAGCGAACTGCACAACCAAGCACTGTATGACGAATTTTTAAGTCATTCTGACGAGATTGCCAGTTTATTTGAAAGTCGAAAATACAATGCCGCCATCAGACAAATCATGGCACTGGCTGACAAAGCCAATCAATACATCGCTGACATGGCACCCTGGCAAGCCATCAAAGACGACAGCAAGCTTGAAGAAGTGCACCAAGTCTGTTCAACTGGGATTAACCTATTTCGTGTGCTGATGACTTGGTTGGCGCCAGTGATTCCATTTACTGCCAGGAAGGCAGAAGGTTTTTTGAATGTCGACTTGAATGATTGGTTTGCCATTGAAACTCCCTTATTGGCGCACAGCATCAACAAGTTTAAACCCTTAATCAGCCGCATTGAGCCAGAAACTTTGGAGCAAATCATCGAACAAAGCAAACAAGATTTGGAGGCCTCGAAAGCTTCGGCCACAGCCATTAAATCCAATGGCCAATTAGCAGCAGACCCGATCAGTGCTGAAATTGATTTCGAGACTTTTGCTAAGACCGACTTGCGGGTGGTGAAAATCATCAATGCCCAACACGTGGAAAAAGCCGATAAGTTATTACAATTAACTTTAGACCTGGGTGGTGAGACGCGCAACGTTTTTGCGGGTATTAAATCAGCTTACCAACCTGAAGATTTAATTGGAAAACACACCGTAATGGTGGCCAATTTGGCCCCGAGAAAAATGCGTTTCGGGGTATCAGAAGGCATGGTGTTGGCAGCGGGACCTGGCGGTGAAGATATTTTTATCTTAGAACCCAATGAAGGTGCCATTGCTGGTATGCGGGTGAAGTAACGCTGAGACATGATGAATAAATCCACATGACAGACCTGTTCCTCATATTTATCAGCGCCGCCTTTGTGAATAACTTTGTGTTGGTTCGCTTTTTGGGCCTGTGTCCGTTTATGGGGGTTTCCACCCAGTATAAATCGGCTTTGGGCATGAGCTTTGCCACTGCCTTTGTGCTGACCATGTCCTCTATCGCCAGTTACTTGGTTAACGAGTACCTGCTGGTGCCTTTAGGGCTTGAATACCTGAAGACATTAAGCTTTATCTTGGTCATTGCGGTGACCGTACAAGTCACTGAAATGGTGTTGCACAAATCTTCACCTCTGCTGTATCAAGTGTTGGGCTTGTTTTTGCCTTTAATCACCACCAACTGCGCGGTTCTGGGTGTAGCCCTGTTGAATGTTCAACAGCAAAACAGCTTGATTGAATCGGCTTTCTTTGGTTTTGGCGCTGCGGTTGGCTTTGGTTTGGTGTTGGTGTTATTTTCAGCCATCAGAGAACGGCTTGAAATGGCCAACATACCCGCCTCATTCAGGGGTTTACCGATTGCGCTGATGACTGCTGGCATCATGTCATTGGCGTTTATGGGTTTTTCTGGAATGACCCAATGATGACTTGGCTCAACCAATGGGGTTTGGCGCTTGGGAGCATGGTGGCCTTGTCAACTGTATTTGGACTACTGATTGTTTGGGTGTCAAAGAAATTTAAGGTGGAAGGTAATCCCATCGTTGAACAAATCAATGCCATCCTGCCACAAACCCAATGTGGACAATGTAATTACCCTGGCTGTAAACCTTATGCAGAAGCCATAGCCAATGGTGAGGCACCCATCAACCAATGCCCTCCAGGAGGCCAAGAAGGGATTAAAAAATTGGCTGAATTGTTGGATGTTGAAGTGCTTGAATTAAACCCTGAAAATGGCGCAGAAGAAGCGGATCAAGTGGTCGAGATTGTCGAGGCCGATTGTATTGGTTGCACCAAGTGCATTCAGGTTTGTCCTGTCGATGCCATCGTTGGTGCGGCTAAGCAGATGCACACAGTGATACTCGATGAGTGCACCGGTTGTGACTTATGTATTCCGGCTTGCCCAGTTGATTGTATCATCACCATCCCAGCACCCTTGCCTGCACAAATCAACCGCAAAGCCAAACCAGACTTGATGAATACCATCAAAGAGGCTCAAGGTTTTCCAGGGGCTTTATCATGACTCAACCTTTTGAATTTAATCCAGATCATTTGTCACACTTTCAAGGAGGCTTGGTGCTGCGGCACCATAAAAAAATGTCCTGTGAGCCACCATCAGAACACGCAGGCATAGCTGCTGAGTTAATCATCTCAATCAAAGCCAATCGCGGCCACGTTTCTGAACCTGTGGTACAAGTGGGTGACCATGTCCTCAAAGGACAGGTCATTGCCTACCCCATTCACCCGTTTGGGGCGGTCTTTCATGCCCCAACTTCCGGTGAAATCACTTCAATTGCCAATCAAAACACTGCCAGCCCTGACGCCCTGGTTGACACCTGCATCACCATCAAAACCGATGGTCAAGATCAATGGATTGACAGGCCAGAAGACATTGAATTACCCACCACAGCGAACCAAATCATTGAACAAATAAGAGCTGCTGGCATCATCGGCATGGGTGGTGCTGGCTTTCCAACCCACATCAAATATGACCACCCTTCTCAGCAGGTTGATACCACTTTAATTATCAACGGCGCTGAATGTGAACCATACATCTCTTGTGATGAACGCTTGATGTTGGATCAACCCCGTGAAATCATCAAAGGCACCTTGTGGTTACTCAAAGCTGCGAACAGCAAACAAGCCATCATTGCCATTGAGGACAACATCGGCGGGGTTAAAAAACAGTTGCTTGCTGAAATCAAACAACAAAAGTTGAGTCAAGACGGTTACCAAATCTCTGTGGTTAAAGTACCCACCATTTACCCCACCGGTGGAGAAAAACAGCTGATTAAAGTCCTCACTGGCTTGGAAGTTCCCAGTGGTCAAACGCCACTTTCAATGGGTATCATCATGCAAAATGTGGCCACTGCCAAGGCCACCTATGAAGCCATAGAACTCAACCAACCGCTGTTGGAACGGGTGGTGACCGTCACCGGCGATGTGGTTGCTGAACCGCGAAACTACACAGCGTTGATTGGCACCCCATTACACCACTTGCTGTCATTGGCGGCTTGTGATTTTGCCGCTGTAGACAAACTGGTCATTGGTGGCCCAATGATGGGCTATGCCATGCCACATGATCAAATTGGCATTGAAAAAACCACCAACTGTATCCTCGCGTTGCCAGCTGAAAGCACCAAACCTGACATTGAGGCCATGCCATGTATTCGCTGCGGTGATTGTGTGAAAGTTTGTCCGCAAGAACTGTTACCACAACAACTGTTGTGGTACATCAACGGCAACGAGGTGCACAATGACCTTGAAAAAGCCCGTGAACACCATGTGTTTGATTGTATTGAGTGCGGGGCTTGTTCTTGGGTCTGTCCCAGCCACATCAATTTAGTTGACTTTTACCGCTTTGCCAAATCAGAACTGACCTATTTAGACCACAAAAAAGCCAAAGCTCAATTGGCCAAACAACGCCACGACGAGCGTGAAGCCAGGTTGGACCGCATCAAAGCTGAACGGCAAGCCAAACGACACAGTAAAACCTCAAAATTAACCAACAAAAAGGATGCCAAACAAGAAATTTCTGCTGTATTGGCCAGAATAAAACAACAGGAAAGTGCCAAACAAACCGATGAATAGCCCCACTAAGATACAGCTGAACACCACCAGCGCACCACACATACCAGCGCGCATCAGTGTGCAAAAAGTGATGCTAATGGTATGCCTGGCATTGATTCCGGCCACGCTGGCTCATGTGTATTATTTTGGTATTGGCATATTGATTCAACTGTTTTTGGCAGTGGCCAGCGCCTATTTATTTGAATGGTGGTGTTTACACTGGCGCAAGCAACCCAGCAAACCTTTCCTCACTGACCTCAGTGCCTTAGTCACGGCTTGGTTATTTGTGCTTTGCATCTCTCCCATAGCCCCTTGGTATATAGCGGTGGTCGGCATGTTTTTTGCCATTGTGGTGGCCAAACACTTATATGGCGGTTTAGGTAACAACATCTTTAATCCAGCCATGGTTGGCTTTTGTGCCATCTTAATTGCCTTTCCACAGTCTTTATCTCTGTGGCTACCTCCAGGAGGGCTTTTGGAAACCAGCCAATCTTTGAGTTGGTTGGAAGTAGTTGACTGGGTCTTCACAGGCCGCGCCAACGCGCACATAGATGCCGTGACTGCAGCCACACCACTGGTTGCCGTTCAAACTGGACTGCAACAAGGGTTCAGCTTGAGTGAAGTAACCGAACAACCGATTTTTGGAGATTTCGGCGGCTTGGGCTGGGAATGGATTGCCAATTGGTTGTTTATTGGTGGCGCTTTTTTATTATACAAACGCATCATCACCTGGCACATCCCTGCTGCAGTTTTGATGACAACCATTGCAGCTTCAACACCTTTCTATTTGTTTAACGCCGATGTTTTTCTGTCACCACAACAGCATATTTTTTCTGGCGGTATCATGTTGGCTGCTTTTTTTATAGCCACTGATCCAACTTCAGGTTGTTCTTCTTTTCGTGGCAAGCTGATATTCGGTGCTGGTGTGGCCATATTAACCGTGTTGATCAGAAATTTCGGTTCATTCCCTGATGGTGTGGCTTTTGCCGTGTTGCTGATGAACATGTCAGCGCCCTTAATTGATCGCATGTCCGTTCCAAAACCTTATGGTAAAAAATCAGGATCCAAACACCATGGCTGATTCACCCAACAACCATAAAACCAATCTGCTGAATAAAAAATGGTTGTTACCGGTCATCTTGGCCGCCATGACTTTAATCACCAGTGCGCTGTTGATGTTCAGCCACGCCGTCACAGCCGATAAAATCGCAGCCATACAACTGGCCAATAAACTGGCGTCATTACAACGTCTGATTCCAGCTGACATGATTGACAATGACATACTCGAAGATAAAGTGGCTATTTTTGAACCTGTGCTGCTGGGCCACAGACAAACAGAGACACTTTATATGGGCAAAAAAAACAACACCGTTACAGTCATGGCCGTTCCGGTAACGGCCCGCAATGGTTACTCTGGTGACATTGAATTATTGGTTGGTATTCGTGTTGGCGGCAATTTGGCTGGTCAAATCACCGCTGTAGAAATCATCGCGCACAAAGAAACACCTGGTTTAGGTGACTTGATTGAAGCCAAGAAAAGTGATTGGCTGCTGCAATTCCCAGAAACCTCATTACAGCAACCCACAGAAAAACAGTGGCGAGTCAAAAAAGACCAAGGCGCCTTTGATCAAATCACCGCAGCCACCATCACCCCCCGTGCGGTGGTGGCCGCCATCAAACAAGCTTTGTTATTCGAAAAAGATTATGTACCCAGTACCGAGTCAACTGATGAGAACCTGCCATGAGTGAATTCATAAAAACCAGGTTACTGGATAACAACGCTGCGTTAGTACAAATGCTGGGATTGTGTCCTTTGTTGGCAGTGTCCAATACCGCCATCAACGCCTTAGGTATGGGATTAGCGACCATAGCAGTGGTGGTGGTAACCAATTTCTTGGTGTCATTGATTCGACCAATCACCAAAAAAGAAATCAGAATTCCGTTGTTTGTGCTGTTGATTGCCAGTGTGGTCACCACCCTAGAAATGATGATGAACGCCTATTTCCATCAGTTGTATTTAACTTTAGGTATCTTCATCCCCTTGATTGTGACCAACTGTTTAATCATGGCGAGGGCCGAAGCTTTTGCTTCCAAAAATGCTTGGTGGGTTTCAATCAAAGATGGTTTCTTTGTAGGCTTGGGTTTCGCTTTGGTGATGTTTGTGATCGGTATCATGCGTGAAATCATTGGACAAGGCACCTTATTTTCTCAAGCCCACTTGTTGTTTGGAGACTGGGGGCATTACCTTGAACTCAACTTATTGCCCAATTACGGTGGCTTTTTAATTGCCATCCTACCACCTGGGGCTTTCTTTGCATTGGCCATCTTGGTGGCAATCAAGAATAAATGCGACCTTAAATCAGCGGCCTCACACAAAGCCCAACCCAGCAATGACTGATGACAAAGACTATCATCTGTATATATTGCGCTGCGATAACGAAATTTTATACACCGGCATCGCCATTGACCCTCAACAACGACTGAAACAACACCAACTAGGCCATCCCTACGGCGCAAAATTCACCCGCAGATTTCAACAGTTAGAAATCGTCTATCAGGTGAAAATTGGCAATAAAGTCATGGCCTGCCAATTAGAATATCGCATCAAACAGTGGAACAAAAAAACCAAACTCAAAATAATCAAAACCCAACCATCTGCTGTTGATTTGTTATTACAAGCTGGTCTCATTTAAAAAACAGTCTTGATCAGTTTGGTTTGTATCAACCAAACTGATCATCTGCCCACCCTTCAATGTCGGCGCAGTTGAATGATGCTAAGACCCATCACACCCAGTATAGCCAACATCAAAAACCAAATATTATTGACTGGAACTGGGGTAATCAACCCTATACCTGACACTGTTTGTAAGTTGTTATTAGGCTCAGGGTCAGTTGTATCAGAGCTGACATCAGCTGTATTACTGATACGGCCAGTGGCATTTGAATTGATGGTTACATCAACCAAATAACTACTGGTTTGAGAAAAATTTAAATCACCCAAACCACAATCCGGCACGCCACTGGGATCCTCTGCACAGCCCGTAGTTGCAACCAAAGTCACATCAGCTGGTAAGGTGTCAGTCACCACCACATTTCTTGATACACTTGGACCTAAATTGGTCACTGTAATTCTGTAGCGCACTGGGTCACCAGGAAATAAATTAACAAAGTTGGTCGGATCACCATTTTCATCCAATACCTCTTTAACTAATTCTAAGTCCGCTTGGGTAGTGACCAGGGTGTTTTCAACCGCATCATTATTATTTGGGTCGGGGTCACTGGTGGATGAGGTTACCGATGCACTGTTAAGAATAACAGCACCATCAAGCAATTGTTCATCAACCCTCACGACCACTTGAATATCAGCAAATTGATTGGGGCTTATGGAACCCAATGAACAGTTTGGCGATCCATTGGGGTCTTCGATACAACCGGTGGTTGATATCAACACCACTTCTGTTGGCAAGACATCCATTACCACAACATTATCTGCGGTGGTTGGGCCTGCATTGGACACCCTGATGGTATAAGTCAATAAATCACCAGCAATGACTGGATCGACATCATCTACTTTGGTAATAGACAGGTCTGCAGACTCAACCAAAGTTTCCTCATCAGTTGTGTTGTTATTGGTGTCTGGATCTGGTGTGGTTGAAGTCACTGATGCAGTGTTGGTTATACTTCCGCTGGCATTGTTATTCACATTAACAACTACTTGATAGCTGAGAGTTTGGCCTACGTTCATGTTACCCAAAGAACAGGTGGGAACACCAACGGGGTCTTCGCTACAGCCAGCGGTACTGACAAAGGTTACCTCAGCAGGTAAGTTATCAGTAACCACCACATTTTGTGCCACACTCGGTCCGTTGTTAGTGACTGATACGGTATAGGTCAAAAGGGTACCAGGGGGTGCCGGATCAACATCATCAACCTTGCTGATAACTAAATCAGCAGCAGCCCCAACAATGGTTGGCTCAGTAAAAGTGTCATTCATCGAATTGCTGTCACTGGAATCAGAGTTCACCTCAACAGTATTGTTCAAAATACCTTCAAAGCCTGGATTCACATCGACCAGCACCTGGTACTGAACAGAATTACCAGCAGCTAAATCACCCAATGAACAATTGGGGACAGCAGTCGGGTCTTCAACACAGCCAATGGTAGAAACCAAAGTCACATCAATTGGTAGTGTTTCAGTTACCACCACATTGTCTGCATCGCTGGGTCCTAAATTCTCTACTGTGATGAAGTAAGTCAGTGGCTGCCCAGCAGTTGCTGGATCAACAGAATCAGTCTTGGTGATTTGTAAGTCGGAATTCCTGACCACAAGTGTGTCTTCGGTGGTCGAATCATTGCCAGGGTCGGTATCATTGGTATCTGAACTGACACTTGCATTGTTGGTTAAAACAGTATTATTCGCCAGGTTCGCATCCACATCAACTGTAACTGTGTACTGCGCTGATCCATTGGCTGCAATGTTGCCAAGAGAGCACAAGTTGACACCACTGGGGTCTTCAGCACATCCGGTAGTTGATACCAGAGAAACACCAGCCGGTAAATTATCAGTGACCACCACATTAGAGGCATCATTAGGGCCTAAGTTATCGACCGTGATGGTATAGGTTAATTGACCGCCAGCCTCAATTGGATCTGCATCATCAGATTTACTGATGGATAAATCGGCCGATCCACCTTTGATTTCCACATAGTCCTCTACTTCACCATCCAGCGCCAGGCCCGCAGCGGCATCACCTCCGGCTGTAGAAAGTCTGAACCTTGAGTATATTGATCCCGGTGCCGCAGTACAGGGTACATTAAAGGTTAAATTATTGGGACCTGCAACCAAAGCTTGATCGGTGAAGACTTGTTCGCCAACGCCATAACTACCGTCTGCATTGAAATCAACAAATGCATTCAACAACCCGGCAGCACTGGCCGTAATTGTGATGTCAGAATCTTCACACACTGTTAAACCATTATTAAAAATCACACCATCTTCATCATCTGAGCCATTACAAACACCAGCAATTGGCGAGCCGGCACTGGTATCATCACCATCAGAGCCGGTATTGGGTTGGCCATCCAGTTCTGCATCAACACAACTGCCTAAGAACAAACCAGAAGTACCATCCATCAGATGGGAAGCCCCGTTGTTGGCAAGCAAGGTGGCATAGGTATCAGGGTTATCGCCCAAATCCAAGGCCAAAACACTGACCTGATAATCTTCAACCTCACCATCAATGGCACCGTTTTCTGGCGTTACACTGCCTGCTGTTGAAAAGCGGAATCGCAAATTTGCATCGCCCACCACTGCATTACATGGTGTGGTAAATTGCAAGGAGTTGGCACCAACTGCTAAATTAACTCCATCGAATATTTTTTCACCTGCATCATTCCAGTCACCATTGTTGTCAAAATCAAACCACGCATCCAACAAACCAGTTACATTGGCTGTCACAGTAACATCAGTGGTCAGACAAGTCGCAATCGGAGAAGTAAATAACACACCATCCTCATCATCATTACCTGAACAAACACCAACCACGCCACTGCCGTTATTGCTGTCATCTGCTGTGGCATCAACCGAGGGTTGACCATCTGCTTCTGTGTCAACACAACTGCCCAAAAACATTGGCGATAGGGTACTGACACCATGACTGGCCCCTGAGTTTGCCAGAGTCACAGGATAAGCAACAGGTGCATCCCCCATATCAATACCATTGATAATAACCACGTGATCTTCAATTTCACCATCAACAGCCGGACCACCAACTGGTAATCCACCTGCTGTACTGAACCTAAAGCGACTGTGGCTGTTACCCACCGCAGCGTCACAAGGAATATTAAAGTTGATCGAATTAGTACCTGGTACCAGCATCATACTGGAAGCGATTTGATCAGTAACATCGAATGCTCCATTACCATTCAGGTCAACCCATGCATCCAAAAAACCCACCTGATTGGCGACCACTGAAACCTCATTCAAGGCACAAGCCGTCAATTCGTTGTTAACATTGCTGTTAAAAACCACACCATCTTCATCGTCAAAACACAAGCCAACGGTGATGTTACCAGCTGTGCTGTCATCACCACCAGAACCTGCACTTGGTGCGCCATCCACTTCTGAATCCACACAGGAACCTAAAAACAACGGTACATTGGGATCAATCAAATGGCTTGGGCCACCTGAACCTAACAAAGTGGTATAGCTGTCAGGTGCATCACCCAGATCCTGTCCGATGACTTGTATAACATAATCTTCAACTTCACCCAAAGGTGCGGCGTCAAACAATAAATTGGGGCCAGAGGCTGTTTGTACTGACGCCGGTAAACTGCTACCTACATCATTACAACGGAATCGACTGTAAATTCTGCCGGGATTAACGGTTATTGGCACCAACACAGGTACATTGACTGAAGTACCGGGGTTAACCACCAATTGATCAGCCACCGTTTCTGTGTTTTCAAACAAGCCATTTTGGTTCCAATCTATCCAAGCATTGACAAAACAGGCCTGAAAACCAGCTGCTGCTGAAATGTTCAGACTGATGTTATCACCTGGTAATACCGATTGACTTGAAAACACCACCCCATCCTCATCATCTCTGTCTGCCAAACAATTACCACGGGTAAACCCACCTGTGGCTCCATCATCGGCATCAGCATTGGCATTCTGATTCAAGCCATTATCGGCATCGACACACAAGCCCAATACTGGAGAATTTAAGACATTAGAAATCTCATGCACAGCACCACCATCCAAAGCAGTGGTTTGGTAGTTATTGACAGATGAACCAGTACCTGTATCCACATCATCACCATAATCAAAAAACTTTACCGTCATTGGATCAATCGGCGTAAAACAAAAATCAACTGTCAGGTTAGAATCATTATCATCATCGCCATCAGTAATTGGCTCACCACCATTGGATAAAGTAATAGGTAAAGACACCACCACACCACCCAATTGTAAACCGTCATCATCACCATTGAAGTTATCGTCTGGATCAGTGACTGGATCATTGGCTGTACAAGTAGTCAAACCAGCCAACGCAGCGTTGCCGGCAAAGTTACCGCTGCCAACCACCACGATATAATTGCCCGGTGCCAAGTTATTGAACAAGTACCTGCCTTCAAAACCATTGCTGATTTGTGTTTCAGTGGTGGTTATATATTCATTGATGTCAGCTTGATTGTTGTTATTGACATCCAGATACAAGTCCAAATCAACCGCATTGATGCCAGGTTCACCAAACTGAGGATCATAAATGCCGTTATTAACACCGATTGCATTCACCTGGTCTTCAAACCACACCTGATTACCCAATGATAAATTACCATTGAGCACCACCAAACCAGCATCAATGGTTGGGTTGAATTCACCTGCCGATAACACCACAATGGGGGTGATACCAGTGATTACATTGGCATCAGAATCTTGCACATCATCGCCGCCAGCATTGATCAGAGTAAACCCTGTGGCTGGAGAGGGTTCAATAAATTCAACGAAATAACTGACACCCGGTATCAACTCTCCAAATTCATAATAACCAGGATTATCAAAAAGGTCATTGCCCGTTACTTTTGAGACCAACAGGCTATCTAATGCTGGATTAGGTATACCATCACCGTCATCTGCATAAAGATTGACAGTTACACCATTAACACCATAGTCAACAGGCTCATTTTGCACGCCATCGCTGTTCAAATCCCACCACACATAATTACCCAATCCAGCCAATGGACCAACTAAGCCTAAATCTAAATCTGGGTTATTGGTATTGCTGGGAAGGAACACCGGGTCGGTACACAAAGTTACCGCACTGACATCTGAATCCAAAGCTTCATCAAAACCCACATCTTGAGTGGTGATGTTATAACTGGCAGGTGGTTGAAAACAAACATAGTAAGTGTCTTGGGGCAAAGTAACGAACTGATACCATCCTGGGTTACCACCCACATCATCTGAAGTGACTGTGGTGGAAACCAATCTGTCATCGATGGTATTGGGAATACCATCCACACCGTCATCGAACAACTGCACATAGACATCATTGACGCCGGTATTGCCATCGTCTTGTAAGCCATTGATGTTGGTATCCAACCACACATAATCCCCTAAACTGGCCAACACAGGACAACTACCAATAGACATGCCGACTTTATTGGGTTCTGCTGATAAAGCACCCAGACCATCAGCCCTGAAGCCACGATATGCGAAAGAGTTAAACGCTGCTTGGCCTCCGGTTGGTGCATTGGCAGGCGCAAACATGGTTAATTCAAATTGCAGGGTATCAAAAGACAACACGTCTTTATCGACAAATTCGACTTTGAATGATTTGGTGTCTGAAATGGGTGATGGCGGTGATGTGGTCCAATTGGGTGCATCACAACCGGCAGTTATGCCACCTACTTCTGGTCTACATGGGTTTCCTGAGGTACTGTAATAAATGGCCGTTCCGGGCGGAGGTGTGATGGGTGCCAATAACACTGGTTCCCACAGAGAACTTCTGGGGTTGGTATCCAATACCCCGGTATCTCCCACAAATGGCAAGATATCCATAAATACAAATTGTTCTGTGGTTAGGGTGCCTTGATTGACTACAGTCAGTCGATATTCGAAAGGCGTACCCAACAAGGTGCCCAATGAAGTGGTGGTAAAATTGGCATCACAAACACCCTTAACTTCTTTGGATGAAGAAAGTTGAGCCACTGGTGAAATATTGGCGCCATTGGTGGCTTGACACAGGGTGTCATTGGTCAGGCCGTCTTGATCTTGATCAAAAATGTCAGCTGAGCTGCCTGCAGTGCCGTTGTTGTTATTGCCACAGCGTAAACCCAAACCTGGGTTGTTGTGGGTCAATCCCATGGTGTTATCTATGTTACCAAAGGAAGCACCAAATCTAACGGTGCTGTCAAAAGTTACCCTGATGTCATCATTGATGTCCAGATTTCCACTGGCTGCAGGCCAGCTCCAATTCAATAAGGTTCGACCCGTATTGTTGTAATTTTCGATCACACTGAAATTAGGTGCAGGTAATCCTGTGCCATTATCATCATAGCCATTGGATGCTGGGGTATAAATAAAATCAACTGGCAACAAGTCAGTAATGATTAAATCTTCTAAAGGCAAAGCATCACTTGATCTGGGGTTGTTGGTGGCTCGCAAACGCCAGTTGATGGTGTCACCAGGTAAGTAAGGACCCGTGCTCAGTTCATCTTTGATTGGTATGAGTTGAACAAAAGGTCCGCTGATCACAAAAGAAGGACAATTGTTCAGATCATTGATGGTTTGATTAACACCGGAAGGGTCATAAACCGAAGTGGCATCAGCACAGTTTTGAACCGAATCACCAACACTCACAACACCGCCAGCATTATCAGGATTAATGATCCTGCCATTAATCAATGGGCGGGTATTAGAATCCACTCCAGGAGGAAAGTCATCACTGAACACCCATTGCAAGTTACTGACATATTCGCCCACTGCCAAAGCTGGGATGTTGTAAGTGGTGTTGGCAGTGACTGAATTGGTGCCCAATGGGTTAAAACCACCAGAAAGGTTGGTTTGAAAGTTAACTGTTACAGTACCGGTTAAATTCGTGTATCCGCCTGATGAAACACTGATGGTTTCAAATTCAATGGGTAAATCATCAGTGATGACAACATTGGTGAGGTCGACATTGCCCACATTTCGAATTCTCATTGAGTAAGAAAAATCTTGGTTCAAGGTCGGTGGGTTTGGACTTAACACCGCTTTACTCAAATCAATATCAGGGTCAGCAACAAAAACGGTGACCGGGTGGGTGATGGTGCCAATACCAAAGTTAGCAGGCGGCTCATTCAAAGGGGTGCCTTCAGCAGTGAATTCATTGGTAACAGATTGGCCATCTATGAATGTAGCAGATGGGAACAGCACAGTGACATTAAAATCAAGGTTAGAACCCACATTGAGGCTGAAAGGGCCGGTCCATGTCAATGCCGGTGCTACAGTGCCTATGCAAGCAGGTTCACAATCAGCAGACGGAACTGAGCCTTGATAAACCACCCCTGCAGGCAAGGTATCAGACACCGTAATACCTGAGACATTCAAGCCACCAAAACCACTTGGATTAGAAAGACGCAATCGATAAGTAGTAGGCAAATCCAAATCCGCTGGAGTTTGTAATGTTTTACTTAAATTGACTGTTGAACTGGCCACAGCTGTTACTTGAACTGATGGTGTGGTGTTGGTTCCTGGAACCGTCTCCAGATTTACACCATCGGCTGTATTGTTGGCCACCGTACCATCAGGAGTAGAGCCATTTGGAAATCGCACATTGATTAATAAATCACCACTGTTTCCTGCAGGTAAGGGATCAATCATATCAAAAGTGATTAAATTACCAGCAACTGTTACATTCGCCACATCAGAAGTGGCAACATGAGACACATACTGAACTTCAGGGGGTAAAGCGTCGATAATTTCAGCACCAAAACAATCGGTAGCGGTGTTGTCACATGAGTAGGTCAGCCGGTAAATAAAAACTGCACCAGTGAGTTTGGTGTTACCAGGATCAACTTGAACAACTGATTTACCCAAACCCGCTGCAGCTTGCCAGTTGGTAGCCAACATAACACCGATCATCAAGATATAGAATACTTTTTTAACTGCCATGCTCACATCCTCTCATTCATAAAGACACATTTATTTAACATTAGCTGACAACTGACACAGTTTCAATTGCTTTTTTTTGTACGAATTTTTTTTTATTTTTTTATAAATCAAATAAACAGCGATATCAGCTACTTAGAACTTTTAATACTTAAATTCAAAATGTAAACTCTTGTCAAATGTCAAATTCAAGCCAGTTAACCTAAGTAGAATGACAATAATTATCATCTTTCAGTCAATTATAAAAATGTGGGCCGGTTAAAATCATGCTTTTAAAGGAGTTTCACAATACGCAACAGAAAGAAAATCACAACAGATATCATGTCACTGTGATTAAATCTGTATTATGAGGCTATGATTTGATTAATGTTCTGAGTAAATAATCTGATCCAAATCGATCAAGAATTAAATCTGGAACGGTTAACCTTCAGCAATCCTTGATCTGATTTGTGCCATTGGAGCTTCATCATTTAATACAATTTCACCATAATATGTCAGGTTAATACCCAGTTTTTTTAATAAAGACTGGTATTCAGGGTATGATTTTTTCAGCACTTCTTGTTGATACAAAGTCATGAATACATCCGTTTGACTGATTCTGTCCAGTTCTGTGAATAACTGTTTGGCGGACCAACCTTTGCCAGTGCCTAAACAACAGTCCTGTAGGCCTGACAGTGCTTGAGACAGGTTCATTTTGCCATCAGTGGCTTGTTGTAGGGCCACATCTGCTTTGAGTGCAATCACCGCACCACCCCAATACATTTGCATGTTATTTTTGCGTCCAGCTTGCTTGAGCTTTGGAGCCGTAGATTGTGAAGCTGACTTTTGACCACGCTCAAAACCAGCCAGCAACTTACTCCATGCGGTATATTCATCCAATAAACCAGCACGCAAGCGACTGATGTTTTGATGGTAGCTGGCGAACCCTTCAGACAGCCAACGATCATTCGGGGTGTATGGGGTTAATAAATGACTGAATTCATGCGCGGCAGTCCAATCTGCAAACAGTTGTTGTTCAGATTTATTCGCATTGACCACAAACAGCACCCCTTGACCACCGCCTCTATTAACCTGACCCCAAGGCACTGCGCCGCCTTGACCATCCATCAAAACCACAATAACCTGAATGTCTTTAACTGGAAATCCATTTCCGACCTGTGCCACAGAGCCCGCCATGACTTGAATCCATTTGACAATCATTGCACTGTTTTGTCTGAATTCACCTGGCATGATGGCCAGCCTCAACTTAGCATCACCCAGCATAATTGTTTCCAGTTGCAGTGGTCCAAAGGCCACATAGCCATCTGAATAACGGGGGGTTGGTTTGATTTGAAACACAGTTTGTTCTGCCGCACGACTGACCAGCTGCCAAGGCGCTGAGACTTGAATGTCGGCACTGTGTTTTATGCTGATCAGTGGCAATGGGCGTTGAGAAAAATCATTGACTTGCCAGAGGAAGTGATCAATTTTTATGAGTAAATTATGTGGATGTTGTTGTTTCAATCGATCTGAATTATTGTAATTAAGCATCTCAATAACATAACTGACACAGCCTGCTTCACCTTCTGGTAACTCAGCATAACCGCGTTTGAAATTGATGGGTTTGGATTGCCACCACATGTCAGTGGTCATTTGAATGATTTGATTGTCTTTGGTTTCTATATAATCTGGAGCTTGTGCGAAGCATTGCTCAATGTTTAAAGTCTGCTGATCAGCAACATAATTGACAGTGATGCCTTTATTGTCAGCTGCTGTACTGAATGAGTTAATACCCAACAGTAAAATACTGAACAGGTATTGATAAGAAACCAACCGATTAAAAAATTGCATAATATTCCTTTGAGAACCCGCTCTTGAGCAGAACCCAGTAATGAGACTGCTTTAAAAGCAATATATTCAATTAATTGAACTATTACTTAAATTTTATGCTGTTGGGCATTCAAAAGTTGTGAAATACCAAATATTGATGATCAGTTTTTGTTTAATTTCATAAACAGACAAGCTGCATTGTGATTTTTGCTGGCCTGATGCGTCCAGCCATAAGGCTTGTTCAACTTGATGAATAAAAGGGCCTTGTAAGTGTGATGAAAGTAGTTTTGATTGGGCCTTGGAATTGTTTGCGAAATACGTCATTAAAAAATCAACCAAAGCTGCTTTGCTATTGGTTTCAGTGTAAATCTGATTGGCATCGATATACATGTATTTGATTTCAGGATGAACCAACTTCAGCATGGCTTGTTGATCATGCGCATTGTATGCATCTACAAACTGCTCAGCTATGTTAGCAACAGTTGGCTCAACCAAATAACTTTTTACTGGACTCAGCTGACAGGCTGTCAAAGAGAGCAGCAAACAAAAAAAGCCATGAACTTTTGCTATCAATCACTGTACTCAAATATTTTCACCACTCGATCAACACCCCGTAAATGTCTGATGCGTTCAACCACAGCATCGGCTTCGTCACGGCTGACAATGCCCATTAAATACACTTCACGATTGGCAGTGGTGATTTTTACTCGGGTCGGATCAAATCCTTCCATATCAATTTTCAGCAGTGAGGCCTTGGCTTTAGAACTGATATAACCATCTTTACTGCGTCGCCCAATATTGGAAATTTCATCAACCAATTTCAACTCATTGACCACATTAATGACCCCATCCTTGATGGCTGCAGAATCCTCAGCTTTGACCCGGTCAGTATCAGTTTTAACTTCTCCTGCCAATAACACCACCCCATTGTAGGAATCAACTTTGATGCGACTGTCGTCAATTAACGATTTACGTATTTCATTTTTGACACTGGCAGTAATGATTTTATCGTCCAGCACTTGACCAGCAGAGCGCCGATCATGCGCAATGTTGACACCCGTAACCAGGGCACCACCGATAATAACGGGTGCACAAGCAGTTAAACTACCTATCATTAGCCCAGATAAAACTGCGGGTCTCAAAACTTTAAATAATTTCATTACTGTCGATCCTCTTTTCATGTTTTTCATCCAATTAATAGTGATGTGGTGTTGATATTTTTACAATCGTCTTGTTAGACCGTTCTTTCAGAATTCCATTCAATAAAATGCATGGGGTATCCAATTTATCTTGGCTTCATTCAATTCTTTGTCTATGGCCACCACATCAAACCGACAATCAACTAAATCATATATTTTACGTTGTTGCAGGTATTGTTTTGCTGCATTAATGACCTTAAGCTGTTTACTGCGGGTCACTGATTCTGCTGCATTGGCCCAGTCATCTCGGCTGCGATATTTAACTTCAACAAAAACCCAACTGCTATTATCCCGCATAATTAAATCAATTTCACCGGCTTTACTGCGGTGATTTTTTTTCACCAACTTTAAACCTTGTTGATGTAAATACTCACAGGCCATGACTTCCGCTTGATGACCCAAGTTTTCAGTGCCTGACTGTCGCTTTATTGCGGCAAGGCAATGATTGAACCATTGTTGTATTGCGCCCATAATAAGCCTCTATTGAAATGACCATCCCTGCCCAAACTGACCTTGCCGGTCAGACCATCAATCATACCTGTATTGACTCGATTCATCCACTGCAGTCGATTGATTAACTGATAGGCATCGTAGCCCAAAGCAAATAATTTTTTATTGTCACCAACTCGACCCAAATCGAATGGCAAAACCTCAAATAAGTCACTGCTTTGCAACTCGATTGGACTCAAAACAAATCTCAAACCTTGTAAATCACGGTTATGTTGTTCATTGTTCAAACCATCAAAAACATGCGAAGTTGAATAGACCGGTAAATCGGCGGCATGATGAAATTTCAATTGTGGCACCATCAACCGCGCAAAGTCCGGACGAGCTGCCAAGAATATGGCATCAATATCTGCGCGAATCACCTCGTCTGAAGACAAGTCTATTTTTAAGAAACTTTGTAAGTTTTTCGCCCGCAATTGACTTTCAACCAAACCCAAAGTCTGTCTCAGCTGAGCAGAGTAATCATTCTGCTCAGGTTGGAAATAGCTGTTATTGACTAAATACCCGCCCAAATCAACAAACCGCTGGGCAAAAGCTGTGGTTATGCGTTCACCCCATTCTTCATTGGGCGCCATAATCAAAACTCTTTTAACACCGTCTTTAATCATTTGTTCAGCCACTTGTTCGGCTTCACCCTCAGGCGATAGGGTAAATTGAAAGTAGTTGTGGGCATCAGATTGATTCAATAGCACCACCGGCACCGTCGGTACTGGCATTTGTTCAGCTGCAATGACTGAGCTTTTATCCAACGGACCGATGATTAAATCAGCATTATTTTCTTGTGCTGAATACCACGCTGAAGACAAACTTTCACCCTGACTGCCGGTGTCATAGAAAACCAATTCATTTTGGTTTTCAGTATCGGCCATGGCTGCGGTTAACATGCCTTTTTGAACCGCCTTTGCTACCGCAGAAAATCGACCTGAAAAAGGCAACAATACCGCCACTTTTTGACTGCTGTTTACTTGGTTTAAATCTAAAAAATAGCTCGCAGCCGGATGATCAGGCCATTGCAATAACCAGTTACTGCCTGACACACCATCAGCACCAAAATTCACGTAAGCGGCCTCTAACCAGCCCATGGTCACAGCATCATAAGCAAGATCACCGATGGCAAAAATCAAAGTTTCTTCATTCACTTGAATGAGGTTTTCTACAATGCGATTGTTCAAATTCTGTTGCTCAACTGGGTCTGTAGTGAAAGCCTGTTGTTGTACCAATGCTTCGGTGGCTTGGACATACAACTTAAGCTGACTTAAACAACCGGCCTGTAAAGCCCAATATCGGCTTTGCCACATGACTGAAATCAACAACGGGTCAATACCTTCAGTTAAAGCAATGGCAGCTTCACATTGTTGATCTGCTTGTGCTATTTCTGCTTCTATCAAATTGACTTCAGCTGTTTGTATGTCGCTTTCATTGAGCAACTTCCATACTTGAGTTATTTCACCTAGTTGTTGCCATGTATCCAACAAAGCCACATAAACCGCTTCATCAGCTGAGTTAACTGCCCAAGCTTTTTGTAACCAGTCAGCCGCAGCGAAATAGTCCTTTTGTTGATACAACTCCAAACCATTGCGCTTATTGGCATCATTCATTGGCTTGACACCTGAACTGCCTCCACCACAAGAAACCAACAGCAGCCCATGCATGACAATCGCTGAAATCAACAGTATCTTTTTAATTAAACTTTTCATGGTTAGGATTTTAACTCAGAAAGCATTAAAATACTGTTCGATGAATGATTCTTCTAAAACTCAGGCTGGAACTTTGTATGTAGTTGCCACCCCAATAGGCAACCTTGAGGACATCTCAATACGTGCCATCCAGGTCCTCAAGGACTGTGATTTGATAGCCTGTGAAGACACCAGACACAGCCAAAGACTGTTCCAAGCCCACGGCATCAAAAGCAAAACCAAAGCATTGCATCAGCACAATGAAAACCATGACTCCGAAAAACTTGTTGATCAAATTCTCAATGGTTTGAATGTGGCTTTGGTTTCAGACGCTGGCACCCCACTGATCAGCGACCCAGGCTTTCCACTGCTGCAATTGGCCCACCAACAGGGCATCCAAGTGGTTCCCATTCCTGGCCCATCAGCACTGATTGCTTTGTTATCGGTGGCTGCAATAAATACCAACCCTTTTGTGTTCCATGGTTTTTTACCACCCAAATCACAACAACGATTGCATGTGTATCAAAACTGGTTACCGTTGGAATCAACCCATGTATTCTATGAATCTTCTCATCGAATTTTGGATTCAGTGAAACAATTAATCGAGGTTTTTGGAACTGACACTGATGTTGCCATGGGTCGTGAACTAACCAAAAAGTTTGAACAAATTTTCCGCGGTCGTGCTGCAGACTTATTGAATTTATTGAACAGCAACAGCAAGCATCAAAAAGGTGAATTTGTACTTGCCATCCAAGGACAGAAAAACACTACAGAAATCGGATTAACCAATGAGCAATCGTCCTTAGCCATCACGTTAAATCGCCACCTGCCACCTAAAGTTGCCGCTAAAATTGTAGCCGAGCATTATAAAATTAATAAGAAGCAGGTTTATCAATTCATCTTACAAAATGCTGATGAATAGGACATTGCCGTACAGACTAAAATTGTTTCAACCTAACATTTTGATTTGATTATGTTAATTCAGCACCTCAGTGTTGTCCTTTCAGAGTTCTCTTGTTCCAAGCCAAAACTTAGCCACACGATACTCCCAATAAGGCCTGTGCTTTGAAAGATAACGCAATAAACCTTGTCTCTTCCATGCTTTTATTTTTTGACTGTCTTGGGTTGAGTGGCCCTTTAAATGTCTGACCGCCACATGGCTGTCATAAAGAAGGGTGTAATTTTTAGCCTTTAACCTGGCAAACAAGTCTAAATCTTCGAAGTGTAAAGGAAATGCCTCATCATAGCCGCTGAGCTGTTCGAATGCCGCGCGCTTGACCAACACACAAGCGCCATTAACAGCTTCTACAACCTGAACAGAGTCAAATTCACCTGTGCCTTTGATGTTGATGCCTTTGAACAGTGAAAATTGACTGAGCCCTGTTAAATGCCACACTATACGCCAAAATGTCGGTAACCGCCGTCTGGATGCCGCTTGTAAACTGCCATCCTCATTCAATACCCGGCAGCCAATCAAGGCTGCCGATTCAACTTCCGCCAATTGAGAATACAGTTGTGATAACTGTTGTCGATTGATAAAACAATCTGGATTAATAAAAGCAATTTGTGGTGCTTTGCCTGACTTGGCGCCTTGATTACAGGCCACAGAAAAGCCAACATTGGACTTATTTTCAATCAATCTGATGGGTGACTCAAGATGCTTAATAAATGAGCAAGAATAATCGCTTGATGCGTTATCAATGACTGTGACATCAAGGTCTATTCCTGGTGCTTCAATCAGTTGCTTTATACACAGTTCAAGTGCATGGCCTGAATTGAAATTAACAATTACAACATTTAATTCAGGCAGATGTTTCATGGTTTGTTACTGACCCTGGCAAAAAGCCCAGAGTTTAGGCCACACATCCATGGCCTCAACCACCTCTCGCAAGTCATGCCGGGCTTTGGCTACGCATGCCTCGGTGTCCATGCTTTCGTCCCAGTCTGTTAAAACCGGTGCTTGGCTTGATTTCACAGCTTTGCCATTGGCTTGAATGATTTCCCGCACATCGGCTTGCCAGTATATCGGTGCATCAGGAACTTCATCCATGATGTTTTGCAGTGATAAAACTAAATTTGATCGAGTTTTAGTCATGTATTCGTTCAGGCGATTGGCTAAATCTTGATCAGAACTGGTTCTTAAGTCATCTATGGCTGCTTGGATACTTTTGTAGCGGACATTAACATCCTTGGTATAGATATTGCCTAAAATTGAAAACACATAATCTGCCACAAAATTATTAAAATTAGGCCTTCTTGCCACATGGTTAAAGCTGCTTCTATCTCGCTTGCTGGTTTGAATGTGGCCCATCATAAACGGAAAATGTAACGACACCTGGTTTGGATAGCAACCCATCATCATACAATTAAAAAAGTGATCTTCGTTTTTATTAATTGGCATCACGAATGGTGTGAAGGTGCTGTTATCAATAGCCGAAGGTGCAAAGTTAGAACAAGCCAAAGCTTGAAAATTTGGCGAATAGTGTAATAAGTTTGATGCTTCAATATTATCTAAGTAAGTTTCACGGTCCTGCCAAAAAGCGTCTCTTTGTTGACCCTTGAGTAAATACAACCAATAATTACTTTCTGCTCGTGGACTGCCCCATGTGCCGTTGCCAGTTGATTTGATTACTGAAGCTGCATTCAATCGACTTAAGTCCATCAAACGCCAGCCATACAAAGAACTGGCTGAAATCGCATCATCTTGAGCCAACCAATGTCCAAAATAATCGCCACAAGCTTGCAGCATTGACTCGAGCACTGGTTGATCAATTTGTTGACTTTTTTCTTTGATATCACGAACCGATAAGCCAAAACCTACATCCAAAGCCACTTGATCAGCCAAGTTCACCTCATGCGGGTTATATTGTTCGGCCTTTCTCGGTTGAATCAGATAATCATCATCATAAAATGAGAATTTTTTACCAGCCAAAGCAAGCAATGCCAAGTTCCAAACACGTCCACCTGTAAAGCCCTGCTTTTCAGCTAACAACCAATCGATTTGCTTTTCGGCACCGACGAACTGATTTTTAAGCATGGTTATAAACTGTTGTTGCCATGAACTGCCGTGGTATTTCACATTTATTTTCGCTGCCTGACAGATTTTTTGATTGGCTTCTTGAGATTTTAAATCGCTCGAATCATCAAAAACCATTACCGTGTCATCACCACCATGGGTTTGAATATAATTGCTGAACGACTCTATCAAACGTTGTAAATTATCCGGTCTTTGGCAGGTTCTGATGACCATCCCTGCGTGTGGAATTTTTCTGCCCTCAGGATATTTGTTTTTGATTTGTTCTAACCACTGTTGATCACTGATGATCAAATCTTTATTTTTCAAAAAACCCAAAACTTTATCTATCGCAGCTGCTTGACCTCGAAGTTCTGAAATATTTGCCTCTATGGCTTGGATGTGTTCATGCATGGGCTTAAATTGTTGGGTCAAGCCCATGGCTTGTAATACCTGCATGGTCATCACATGATTTTGCCCAGTTTGATGATCCATAAAAACCAACTCTTCTTTTGAGAGTTGTTGTACAGTACCCGAAACAGACGCATATAAAGTAGGATCGAGCGGTTGGCCTTTGCTTATTTGCTGTTCACCAAAATTAAATTCAAATTCCATATTTATTCCTTTCCAAACCATTTGATACATCGACCAATGATGGGATGCTTTTGCCAGGCTTGTTGTTGAGTGGTTAGTTTTTCACATTCTTTTTCAGCATTGATATGCGCACGAATAACGGCATTGTAATGCCCATATATTTGTTCTGACTGTTCAGTGAAACAATAAAAGTCTCGATGACTCCTGGGGTCAATTAAAGTGTTACTGGCTGCCACAATAAAATACATTGGGTTGAACAGTGGTTTATTAACAGTATTATTCTCTGTGTCCATACAATCAAACTGCAAACTTGTTAAGTTTTCATTTTCTGCTTGATTCAAATGCCAGATTGAAGAATTAAACATTAATTTTTGACCGTACCACTGGCTGTGTTTGAATGATTGGCTAATTAAGGCCTCAAGCTCATGTTGGTAAAGTTCCTTTAAGTGGTATTCATTATCAAAGTTATTTTTGTCTGAATACTCTTTCTTATCTGGTGTAGATATGAGTATCACACCATCTGGTTTGAGTACACGTTTGAATTCAACAATCAATTCTTGATGCTCAACCAAATGTTCCAAAGTTTCAAAAGACACCACCAAATCAAAACTGTTGTCAGCAAAATCCATTTTCAATACGTTGTTTTGTATAAAACTCAGGTTGGATTTTTGATAATGATTGTTGGCATGTTGTATGGCACGTTCAGACACATCAACACCCACCACAGATTCAGCTTGCTGTGCAAGTAGATGGCTCCCATAGCCTTCACCACAAGCGGCATCAAGCACTTGTTTACCCTCTGCAAAGGCAGCTGCCATGGTATAGCGGTGAAAGTGCTCATACCAAATTTCTCTTTCACAATCAGGTAAAAACCGCTCTCCAGTAAATAACAAGTCTGATTCAGACATGAAAAACCCTTTTAAAAAGCCGTTATTTTATCAATGATTGATTGTCTTAACTCAGCTAATGGGTTAATTTCGATGAATTTTTCTATCAACTGTAAATATTCTGGATGTTTTGCCAGTAATCGATCCATGGTATGTTGATTGGGCTGCAGCGACCTTGCTTTGAACGATTGATTTCCGACATGTGCCACATAACAGTTATCAACCAATACATTTTTAAGCTGCGCTGCGCTGACGCGCAATGAGTAATCATTTTCTTCCCCATAGCCTAATCCAAAAGTGGCTTCATCAAAATAGCCTACTTGCTTTTTAGCCAACGCAGTAATCAGCATACAAAACCCAACAGCTGTTGGTAGTTCTGGATATAAGGGTGTATGGCGTTCAGCCAATTCTTCTGCCAGGGTATCTAAATCAGCTGGTATGCTGTTTGCCGTTAAGGTTTTTGGAAAAGAGCATATCTCAGCATTGTTTGACCATGGTGTTGCCGTACCCAAATCATCAATGGCATGGATCACTTGCTCAAAACGTTGCAGCCAATTGGGGGTAACTAGAGTGTCAGAGTTCAACAAAATACTGTGCCCAGAGTTTTGTTGCAAGCCAATATTGGCGCTCTTAACAAAACCTAAGTTTTGCGCATTATGAATGACCTGCCAAGAGGTTGGTAGATTTTGCAACAAAACCTGAATCCTTGGGTCAGTCGATGCATCATCTATCAATAACACACCATCATTATGATTGTGTAATTTCAAAGCCGCTATCGCGTCATGTGTGACCTCGAAAGCATTAAAAATAGGCATCACGATCTGAATGTTCAAATCAGTGCCACTCTGTTTCAATTTGACAACAGCCAAGTTCTCGGGTCTGTCCGGTGATTCGAAGCTCTTTTTTAAATGTATCAATCATCTGTATGTTATCAGGTGTCATGGTATGAAATTTGAATTCATACAAGCCAGGCATTAGCTTCACATTAGGCAAGCTGATGTTATATATGACATAACCATTTTCATCCAAATAGGGATTGGCTTGATGTAATTCAGAAAACGTTCCATATACTGGAATATCTGTGTGGGTAGCTATACCGATACAGATGCCGGGCATTTGACCATCTGGTGAATAGACCTTAGCTGTTAGTTTCAAGTCACTGCCAAATGGTGCTTCATTAACCACTTTATTCTGAAATATAATTTCAGCATCATGCATGTGATAATTTAAGCGGTTAACTGTGTCGCCACTCGGGATGGCATTACTTTTTGCAATAGACTCTTGGTACGCTTGGGTTACAGAAAATACATCACCTGATTGTTTGATTTCACCGTCCTCCAACCAGATCGCATGACTGCACAGTTTCTGAACATGATAAATACTGTGAGACACCAACAACAACGTTCCGCCTTGTTTTAAGTATCCATCTATCCAATTCAGACACTTTAATTGAAAGCCCTCGTCCCCAACTGCCAAAACTTCGTCAGTGATCAATAATTCCGGCTTGGTTTGAGTGATCACAGAAAAACCCAGACGAACCACCATTCCAGACGAATAATTCTTCACAGGCTCATTAACATACTCACCAATATCAGCAAATTCAATCATTTTGCTGATTTTATCTTTGGCTTCTTTACCAGTTAAACCAAACATGGCTGCTGACATCTTAAGATTTTCAAGACCTGTGTATTCTGGATCAAAACCAGAGCCCAACTCTAATAAGGCGCCAATACGGCCTTTAATGGTGAATTGACCAGATGTGGGCTGAATGACACCGGATAATATTTTTAACAGTGTACTTTTTCCCGCGCCATTTTTACCAATGATGGCTAATGACTCTCCTTTGGACACTTTAAAACTGATGTCATTGAGAACCTGTTTACCATTGACATCATTGCGATTAAATAGAATGTTAAACATCCCCTTGACTCGTTGCTTGTTGTTTGCAACTTGTGGGTAAAACTTATTCAGCTTGTGTACGTATATCAGTGACATCAGGCAAAATCATCAAATCTTGGGGCCAGCTTTTGGAAAAACCGTTCACCCAGAAATAAAAGTACAGTAGCGCCGATCATTATATATACCAGGCTCAACCAATTGAGTGGGTTTAAGTCAAACACCACATCATGAATAAAAGTAAAAATTGGTAACAGTGGGTTCAGCATGAAGTAGGCTTTGGCCTGTTCAGGGATGATGCTCCATGAATATATTATCGGCGTACAAAAAAACAACAATGGCAACAATGCAGATACTATTTGTTTCAAGTCTCTATAGAACACATAAAAAGCAGCAAAAATAAAGCTCATTGCCACTGCCACAATAAATAATACCAGTAAGGGAATCAGCAGTAACAATAAATCCATTGATGGTTCAAGACGACCAAATAACATCAACATGAAAAGAATAACCACAAATCCAATGCCATGTAATATGAAGTTTGCTGTGGTTCCAGCCAGCACCACATGGCGAAGATCAACCTTAACCTTACCTAATAAATCTTTGCGAGAAACCACAGATGTGATGGCGTTTAATATAGATTCTGAAAAAGCCATCCAAGGCCACAAACCGACCGCCAAGTAAGTGATGAAGGCGTTATCTGGTAAGTCAGGAATTCTGGAGCCAAAAATAGTACCAAACACAAAGTTATAGATCAATAAAGTGATCAATGGGTGAACAACTATCCACAACAATGCTGAAGAATTCCCCAGATAACGATCCGTTATCTCTTTCCTCAAGAAGAACTTAAACATTTTTACTCTTCAGTAAAAACTTTATATCTTTCAAAAACGTGGGCCATCAACTCAGGATTGACTTCTATTTTACTGGCCGCCTGGGTATTAATGATATTTTGAAATTGCACGTCAACCAATTCGCCAACCAGTTGTTGCTTTATTTGCTCTTCATAATCAGCATAGACAGGTTTGACTTCTGGTTTTATTTCATTAACTCTGACTATATAGTAATTCTTTTTATACTGGAATATAGAAGGAATAATTCCTGGTTCAGCTTTGAATATCTCTTCAACAAACGGTAATTTCAAATCACTTTTTTTAAAATAAGATAAATTGCCTTTATTTAATTCAACTGTAGGGTCATCTGAATACTTCAATGCGAGTTGTTCAAAGTTAGCTATGTCAGTATCTTGAGCTACTTGCTTGTAAATCTCATCAATATCTGAATAGTATTCAGAACCATGGTTAACTTGAATGATTGATAAACTTCTCTTCTCAGGTATCACCCATTGTGCTGAATTGACTAAAAAATATTCTTTAGCCAATGAATTAACCTTGCCTGACAACAGTTCCAGTCTTAAATGCTCTAACAGACGTGCGTAATATTCTTGTTTAATAATGAATTGACGGACATTAGATTGAGCAGCTTCTTGATCTAAGCCTAATCTGATATAAAAGTCATCATCTAATTCCAAGTCTTTCTGTTCAACCAAATCAACCACGTTTTCAAATATAGGTTCTTTATTCAAGTCATTATCAATAACATAGTCATAAACAATGTTCATGTTCAGCATGGTGATCAGGTTTTTTTCAATCATGACTTTATCTGTCACAAAGTCAGAGCGTTTATCTGGTGCTAACAAATAAACATAAGAATCTAAATCATCTAGTTTGACTGTGGTATCACCCTGCTTAATCAAAGGTTCATTTTGACTAAGCAAGGTGATCAATATAATCATTAGCTTCATTGATTGATGTCAATTTCTGAAGTGAATATTGCGCAACTTTGGTCTGATGGGAATGCACATCTGGGTTGGTTGCCATTATCATTAGGATCTACATCATGTACAAAGTTAAGGTAATATATTTTTCCAACTTCAAGATTACAGTATGTGGCATTACCAATATCAGAAGCTCTGGTCGAGAAAAACAGTGAAGTTACATTAGGCACCATTAAACCCTGACAGGTAGCAGAAGGCGAAAAGTCACCAGCACATTCACTGACTGAATAATAGATTCCATAGGCCGGACGCTGATTAGTTGGCGCTGTGAAATTGTCAATCCTTCTTCGGTAATTGGTTTCATTGGTAAAGAACCCTGATAAAGCCAGGAATTGATCCTTTCTGAATGATTCGACCAATGTAGCTCCGGTGCTTTCACCAAAATTAAATCCATCATTGGCTTCAGCATATGTCATCTCAACTTTATTGGGTGACAAGGTTGGGAATTGAACACCAGCACAATTGGGGTCACCACCTACAGAATAGTTGATCGTAATATTTCTAGGTGCCACACTGTCACAAGTCAGGGTAACTGTGGTTGTTTGAGTAATGGCAATATTCTCTGAGCCAGTGATTGCTTTGGTACCATTCCAACCTGCCAAAGCAGGACTGGCGCTGGCAGTACAGCTGCTGACATCTGATGCACTCCATTCAAAGTTTGCTATATTGTTCTCACTTGAAACAGTTACAAATGCTGGCTGGCTGTTTACAGTGAAAGTATCTATCGAGGGGTTGCCTGTACTGGTGACTGGTTGAGCCACTATTTGAAACGATTTTGTAACAGAGCCGTTGCTGTTAGAACAGGCCAAACTCAGTGTAGATGGCAATTGATTGATGCTCACACCGGCTTCTTGATTATTTCCATCAATACTTGCTTTAGGACCTGACCATGAGGATGAACCTGAGGGCGTGGTAGCTACACAATCATCGGCATTAACCACGGTCCAATTGGCCTGGATGGTTGATCCATTTACTATTTCATAATCATCCGGATAAAAACCTAAGATGACCGGTTGGTCATCACCAACGATTAAATAATCCCCACCAGCGGTGGTTACTGTGACATTACCTTGTTGATTGTCGATTGTGACATCGCCGGTAATATCAACTTGTTCATTGTTGTTACTAAAAATAAGCTTCCCAGCATATGTGTTAGTACATAACAACAACAATATAAATACATTAAAAATTCTCATTTCATTCTCAAGGTTGACGATTGTAGGAATTATACATCAATAGTTGTTAATTTTTTATTCATAAAAAAAGGCAAGATAAATCTTGCCTTTTTACATTCATTTTAAAAGAGTGATTATTGTGAAACAACCAAACCTTTATGAACGAATAAACCAGCATATTGTGCCAACAAACCTTCACCCGCACCAGCGTTAGTGAATTGTTGTGCAGCGAAACCAGCTACTGGTAAACCTAAGTAGCCATTAACGTCAACATACACGTCTACACCGTCTTGAACGAAGCCCATTCTAGCCCAACCATTTTCAGTTGCGTGAGCAACAGCAGGAGTAGTAACAGTAACTAAGTTGTCAGAACCGAAGATAGAAGAAGTCGCGCCAGGAGCTACGCCAGGACGTTTGAATTCTACTACGTTCACTTCATAACATAAAGAAGGATTTGAACCAGCAGGAGGTCTTGGAGATACAGTACCAGTATCAACAACTTCTACTTGCTCTTCACGATCCCATAATGACAATGCAAATTCATGACATGCAGTGGTACCAGTCCACGTGTTAACGAAAGGTGCAACAGCAACAGGTCCGTTTACGTGTGGGTTTTTAGTTGGGAAAGTAATAACCCACTCAGTTTTACCAGCTACGATTGAATCTAATGCATACTCATTGTAAATTTCTGAACGCATGAACAATGAAGAAACAGCTTGAATACCAGATGGGTAAGTTGAAGTAGTCGCAACACCTTCGTTGAAGATAGTAGCATCTACGTCACCATTACCAATAGATGGAGACAAGTCACCTGGCTCTGTGTGTGAACCAATGTCACCAGTCCAGAAGTCGTCAATAGCGATTGCGTCATAAGTCATAGCAACGCCTTCAGCAACGTTAACTAAACTAGCAGAACCAAACAAACCACCTGTAACAGGTAAGTCAGCATCTTCATTGAAGACACCATCTTGCCATGCAGCAGCGAAGAAACCACAGTTAGCAGGAATACCGCTTGATGTGCTGTGTAAAGCAGCAGCAGCAGCAGGACCAGCATGAGTAGCCATTTCTAATACTTCGATGTGACCGTCAGTACCACGTTGCATGCTTGTGTTGCCAGCGATAACCGCAGGAATGTCAGCATCAATTGCGAATGGTAAAAACTCTTGACCAGCTTTGTTCAAGAAAGGTGCACAAGAAGTGTCAGATGTAATGTGAGTACCAGAAGGTTCACCAACGTGACCAGCTTGAGTTGATACTGAAGGAACCAATACACCAGTCCACACGTCGAAAGGTGACATGTATACGTTGAAATCGAGCACCTCAATGGTGTTTTCGCCTTCTAAGAAACGTACTTTAACAGCTTTAGTTGTATCAGTTGTGTTAACTACAGAGTAGTTAGTGTTCAAACCATTGTTTACTGTGTAGTATGGGTATACCAATACTTGACCAGTACCTTCTGGGTTTACGTACTGTGCTGCATTGGCCATGCCAGCAACGCCAGCGATACCTGCAACAACAGCCATAGTTAGTTTATTTTTTTTCATTTCTAACTCCAAATTTAATAAAAATATCAGGGCTATTTTAAAATATCCCCGCTCATATGAACGAAGCTATACAAGATAGCAAGGTGCATGATAATTTATATGTGTTTAAGAAACAAGCCTTTTTTCAGAATTTTTTGAATCAATGTTGTTGTTTTTTAACAACTTATGCATCAATCTTTTTTCGGCACATGAAACCATTTGCCATCGATATTAATCCAGTTTTCTTTGATTTCAGATGGAATGTTTTCGACCCCACCTAAGCTTCTTTTGGGGAAGGTGTAGCTGTATATCACTTCAGCTTTCACTTCACAAACTTCTTCAGTTTCACAATCTGCTGATTTAAAACTACCTTGGGTCCATTTCATGTTTATTTTGGCTGTTAACATCCTGACTTTAAAGCCATCCAAACTCTCAACCTCTTTGTATCCAGGTGAAAAGTAGCTATAAGCTTTTTCATAGTCATCATCTATGATGGCTTGCCACCTTGAATTAACACTGGTCTGCAAGTCTTCAGCCTTGTCACAACCGCTTAAAACCAATACCGTTAACAACAACAGCCATTTAATTTTATTCATCATTTTCATTTTCATCTTTATCCTTATTGTTGATGGGCTTTAAACCCCTGAATTTTTTCGCATACTCACGAGTTACTTGTCTGGCCTGCTCAGGATTCTCTACCACTGTTGGTGTAATTAAGAGCATCAGCTCGACCCTGTTATTAGATTTGCTCTTTGAGCCAAACAGGTTGCCTACCACTGGAATTCTACTTAATACGGGCACCCCTGATCTGGCTGTCGTATCCTCTTCCCTGATTAAACCGCCCATAACAATGGTATTACCGCTTTGTACTGCAATCTCTGTGACCAGGGCTCTGGTTGAAATGGGTCTTTGTCCATTGGTATCAGGAGGTCCCGGTGAACTCACATCTTGACTGACTTCCATATACACCAAACCGCCCGGGTTGACCCGTGGGGTGATGTCAACCTGCACACCGGTTTGTATGTAACGGGTATTTGAGATTGAACCGGTATTGCCGTTATTGATTGTGCCTACATTGGTGATGGGGATCTGATCACCGACATTGATGGTGGCATTTTTATTGTTCAACACCATCAATGAGGGCGTCGAAATCAAAGCGATTCGATCTGCTTTTTCTAATGCCGTCAATCTGGCTTGGGCATTGGTGCCTAAAAAGCGGTAGGTGATTCCTGAGGTGTCATTGATGGTGGCGCCTAATGTACTGAAGTTGTATGGTGCGCTTTTGGTGCCTCCGCCATCGTCACCACCACCGTCATCTCCACCGCTGTTATCTCCAGGAGTTAACGGCGAATCACCATCGCCAAATAAGAGTTCCATGCCATGCGTGATGGAATCGTTCAATGTCACTTCAATTATTTTCATTTCCACCAACACCTGTAAAGGTTCAATGTCCAAACGTTCAATGGCTGATAAGATTTTTTCATAGTCGACCACCCCAGCTTTGATCAACAATTGATTCGAATCTTCAATGGCAGAAATAAAGATGTCATTGATTCCTGAGCCTGAATTGCTGTTGGTGTTGCTCCTTCTCGAAGTGCTGGCGTTGTTGGCGCCACTGGAGCTAATTTCTTTGCCGTCTTGTCCAGGAACCACCGAACCGCCACTGGCTTTTCTCGATGAGCTTGAACCACTGGTTCCACCAAACACATCATTCAAGTAAGCAGCCAAATCATCTGCTTTGATGTTTTTAACACTGTAAACATACAAATTAGAGGCGCCATCTGAATCAGCTCTGTCCAGACGGTCTATCCATTGCTTGGCTTGGTATAAATAATCTTCTTGTGGCGTGATGACCATGATGGCATTCAATCGCTCTAAGGGTAAAAAACGAAACATACCGGCCAAAGGATTTTCTGCGCCCTCACCAAACAGTGCTTCTAGTTCAGCCAAGATATCAGTAGACTCAACTTGTTTGAGGTAAAAAATTCCTGTTGACATGCCGCCTAACCAATCTACATCAAATATTTCAATGGTCTCTAAATAATTAGATAACTCACTGTTGGTTCCAGACAAGAACAAGATATTCCTGGCGTTGTCCGCCTTAACCACCGCACCTTCTTTGGCATAGGGCGCTAAAATCTTTTCCATTTCAGTTGGCGCAACAAAAGTCAAAGGCACTGCCAGCACTTGATAACCACCACCTTCATTGATTTTATTGAGCTTGGGTGTTAACAAGCCTTTAATGGCTTGACCTTCGGGCAACACATGGTAGCGATCTTCCACCATCACCAAAGCGGCTTTATTCCAACTGAGCATCATTTCCAGGATTGGAATGATTTGTTTTTTTGAGACTGGCTTGGCTGTGGCAAAAGTGACTTGTCCGCTGACACCAGGGGCAATCACATAATTCTCTTTCAACACCTCACCTAAAATAAAGTGAACCACCGCTTGTAGTGACTCACCCTCAAAATTAAAAGTCACTTCACCTTCAGAACTCACTGAAGGCTTGGCTCTGGATGCAGCATCGTAATTAATGAATTCACCGGTACCAGGGAAATATTCAGACTCTGCTCGTTCTTTGTTCTCAATATTGCCATCACCGAAGACCTCTCCGGAATAGATGGTTGAATCCGTATCTTTTAAATAATTAGAGTTGTCCAGTTCTTGACTCAGATCCTTAGGCTGTGTCACACAACCAGACAATCCCACAAAAAGTAATCCCATCGCAAGGACTTTATTTATTTTTATCATCATTCTTTGTTTCCTTTGGCGGCATTCGCCCTCATTTGCGCTCTTCGTTCAGCAATTTTTCTTCTGATTTCTTCGGCACTGTTCTTTTGGGTTTCTTGGTTATTGTCATTACTGGCCTGTCTGTTACTTTTGGATTTTTTGCTGTCGCCTCTGTTGTTTTTAGCGACACTGTTGTTCAGCTGACCATCATAAACATTTAAGCCAATCTCAACCGGCTCCTCTCCTTCAGCCACGAAAGTAACGGTTCTCGGTTTGATGTTTTCAACAGTCCACAAACCTTGTTCGCCCGGCAGCGGCATGCCTTGAGTCAGGGTGACTTGCTCTTTACTTAATTCATCAAAAACCATGGCATAACTGTTCTCATCAATGATGATAATACTGGTCACTTTGGCTCTTAATGGCTCGGCCACAACAGGCTCTTCAATTTCAATGTCCGTTTCAACGCTCTCGTCTGGAGGTATATAGGGTTGTCTGTCATAACTGAACAAAGGTGCGTCAGTGATTTGCAACACAGTCTTATCATCTATATTGACACCATCCACTTCAATGGCATCCACTTCCAACTGATTCAGGGTGGTGGCATCAAAAGGCTCAGCCTCTAACAGCTGAGTGCCACGTCCCCAACCAAACAACTGCAAGGCCGCCAGCAACAACAAGACACCTATCAACACCAGCAGACCATTGGCAAATAAATTATTTTTCATCTTGCTCTTCTATTGGGTTCTTCAAGTAAGCATACAAGTCAAAGCGAATCTCTAAACTTTCCGGTGCATTGGCTTGATTGGAGTTTTTTCTGTAACGATTCACATTCCTGGTTTCCAAACGCAAGTCAGTCATAAATAATGAAGGGGTATTCTCTTCAATCAAATCAATCACCTTGATGAAGACTTCATATTGGCAGCGCATTCTAACACGCAATATTATTTTTTCAAATTGCTCAGGCTCTCGGTCTTGAGAAGGTGATTGACTGATGATTTGACAGTCAGCTGGCTGTTCAGATTGTTGGTTAACGATGTTTTTAAATATGGATGTAATCTCAGCATTACCTAAGTTCTTAGAATCAGCTTGTAAAAACTCGTTGTTTGAGCCCACTTCAGCTTTCACTTGTTGTAACAATTTTCTTAAATCAGGTGTTTTGGCCGCTTCATTAATAAACTGTTGACGTGACTCATTCAAGGCTTCAACTTCTTCATTTAAACTTGCATGGGCGACAAAGAACCAATGAAAAAAAAGAAAATACACAATCACTAACAGCAGCAACAAAACCATGACTGCTGACCATTTACTGACGCGTGGATCAAGATTCATTTCCACTCTCCTCTGCTGCTGAAGGTTTGAATTCAGATTTAATGGTAAATTTTTCCTTGCCGGTTCTGGGCTCTACTGTCACGTTACCAATGATTTGTGGCTCATACCACATGTCTGATTGATTCAAAATAGGCACCAAGGAATTGGCATTATCAGACTGACCTACTACTTCAATGCGCTCTTGATCAATCATGATTCGGGTTAAGAAGGTGTTGAGCGGTATTTTCTGAGTCAACTCTTTCAGAATCAACATCCTGCTCGGTGTATTTTTCTTCAAGTTACCTAAAAAATTAGCTGCTTGAATGGAGTCATTAAGCTCCGTTTCCAGTATTTTTGCCCGACGCGCGTCTTTCTTTAAAATACTCACTTGTTCATCCAACGAAGCTATTTTGGCTCGTTTATTATCCAAGGAAGAATACATCACAAACCACAACAACATCAAAACCACCAAAATTAAACTGGCATTCCATTTAATCTTGGTCCAATCTTTTTTCTTGCGGATCTCTTTAGGTAAAAAATTCATCCCCAAGGCGATAGGCGCTTCAGGGGTACCAATATTGACATCAATACTTGATAACTGTACCCCCTTGGCCTCGAATTCATTGACCATCTGATGCAGCAGACTCTTTTTAACTGTGGCCAGCATCACCGGAAATTTTTCACTGCCCTCCACCACTTCGCCTTTGCGAAAAGCAAACTCCACATCCTCTGCTTTGAAAGGAATATACTTATCCAATTCAAAGGTTAACACCGATTCTATGTCATTGATGACAGCCACTGGCATCGCAACACTGCGTATCAAAACCTCTGACTCATCCAACAAACAAGTGACTGCAGTTTCAACTTCCGTGGTACCCAAATAATGATTTAACTGGTGCCACCACTCCTTGCCTTGAACCGAATCATCAAACGCCAACTCACTGAGGCCTTGATTTTTCTCCAGCCAAATAGCCACGCCTTCTTCTTCACCTCGGGCACCCGTGACATAAACGGCTGATGAGTCCGGAAATAGTTCATTGCGAAACTTACTTGGTAACAAGCCTTTTAATTCACCTGTCCACCACTCGAAGAATCCGTGAATGTCAGATTCTTGATACCACTGAGATACCGGTTCAGTTATTTTTTCAAAGTAATTCGTCATTTGTGCTCGTTATCTCTCCAGCGAACCACCCTAAATGGTCGCCCTTGTAAATTACCACCCATTCGAACGGTGGCATCTATTTCTGCAAACTGGTTATTTGGCAAGGTCGCTTTGCTGATGATGCTGAATGTTGTACCACCCCCCCTTAACTGCCCTGAGAAACCCTCTACCAAAAGTGGTAACTCAGCATTGACATCTTCAATGTCAGTGCGCTGTTGTATGAAGTCATCCGCCATCAGTGCTGTAACGCCATCAATGGCCATCAGCACTTCTTTAGGTGCAAAGGCCAAGTTAATATTTTTACGACCTGAGTAGACAGTTAAAGCAGGTTCAATCTTGCGGTACATTTCGTAACTGATTCCCATCACTTGAATGAGCTCAGGTACTGTATCAAATGGTGCGTCTTTGGCACCGTGTGGATAACCTGCGGAAAAGTAGTCACCATCCTCAGCACCAGCTAAGCGAATTTCTTCGTCTGCATCTTTCCAATCCAAGATTTTATCAACGATGCCAATGGCTTCATCATAATCAACCCCCAGTGAGGCAAACAATCCAACCAAAAGTTCCTCGCTGGCTTGATTCAGGTCGATTTTACCTGATTCATCGATGATTTTTAGTTCTATTTTCGCCCCATCCATTTCAAACTCATGGGTTCTGCCATCAGCAATCCAGCGCGTTTCAGGGTCAGGGTTCCTTAACTCAAACACCGCTCGGTTTAGACCGGCTTCAGCAAAAAAACGAGCCTGAGTTTCATTCATCAAAATTCTTGACTGTAAACTTTCAGTTCTGGCAGAAAGGGCAAAGCTACCAGCAATTACGCTCATCAACAACGCCACCCACAACACCAACACCAGTGCGATGCCTTGTTGTTTAAGCAGTGATTTGGGTTGGGGCGAGCCGCTGAAATTATTCATTGTTTTTCACCATTGTTGTTACTTCTGCTGCGCAGCATGTTCATGGTGCTGGGACGACGTCTGGATGATGTACTGGAAGCATCTACCTGAATGGCTATTTGTAACAAAGGCCAATCCTCCTTAGCTTCAGCTTGCATCTGTAAATCTAATTGAACCATCAATGGCATGGCGACTGGGTTTTCCATTTCACTCAACCAATCAGTGGGCAACCCTTCCTCATCTAATTCGACAAAGGCAAAAGCACCATCTCGTATATTTTCCAACAACACAATGGGTTCTGCATCATCAAAGCCTGACTGCTCATCCTCATCATCGTAATTACTCATCAAACCATGGGTAAACTGCAACAGCTTGCCGCCATCGCCATTGACCAGTTCCAACTTTTGTATGTGCGGACCACCGGTGCCTAAGTAGCCTGGCATCTGACCCACAAAGGTTATGGCGTTTTGCTCACCAATAAACACCAGCATCTCGCCTTCATCTGACTCTTCCACACCCAGACCCATAGAACGTGACACCTGATGTCTGATTATGCCTTGAATAACGCGCATTTCATTGATTGCGGTGATGCGCTTTTCACCTTTTTCAGCCGTTCGCCGCGCTGAATCAATACCGGAAAAAATCATCGCCATGATCATGGCTAACAAGGTGAACACCACAATCACTTCTATCAAAGTAAAACCCTGAGATTTTTTCATCGGTCGCAATTGATTAGCTCTTATCTTCACTTGGATAACCCTTGAGCCTCAAAATCAGGCGTCATCGCCTTGAGGGTAACAAAATCAATTGAACGGCGTTGATCATGGCCATCTTGCCAAGTCAAAGTCAGAATGACCTTGAACAATTCAACTGGTGCAAAATCCATTTCAACATTGCCTTCATAAGGCACATCATAGGCTTGGATGCTCAAATCCCAACTGACCTCATCATCAAACACACCGGACAGAGCGCTTTCCTCTATGGGTATCAGCAAGCCCACCTCTGCCATCTTGCTTTGCGCCAACAAAGATATTTGGGTGCGCTCAGAGGACTTGATGGTGTTGGTACTTGAATTTGAAAGTATTTCCAAAACCACCATGAATGTCATGGCCAATATAGTGAATGAAGCAATCACTTCAATCAAGGTAAAGCCTTGGTTACTCTTAGGACTTTTGAAGTTCAGAGATTGCATCAGACTTCGGTGTCCTTGAACAACCTGATTTCACCCGTTAACCAAGCGACATTGATGCGCCAAAAACGCTCATCATAAATTAAGGTCACTCGTCCGCCGGTTGAACTGCCATCAGAAAAAAAACGGAACCCTGCCACTTCATCAGAGGGTATCTCCGACTCGGCAGCAAACACTTTCAGCTCCATACCTTCAGGCAAAACCACTTTGGGCTTGCCTGGCGCAGTGTACGACTTTTCTGTGACATTAATCATCAAACTTTGTTCTTCGTGTTTAATTACAGCCTGTGAACGTGTATAACGCAAAGCTGCAACCAAATCTTTACTGGCCGCCCTGATTTTGGTGGCTTTCAATGAACCAGACATGTTGAAGGCCACGGTGCCAGCCAACACAGCCAGCATCACCAAAACCACCAACACTTCAATCAAAGTAAAACCAGTTCGGCGCGAATTCATCTTTACTGCCAGTTACCTAAATCAGCAGCTAACTTATCACCACCTGGGCTTTTGTCTTTACCATATGAATAAATATCAAATGACTGACCATGTTGAGAGTTGGCTGAAAAATGGTAAGGCTCACCCCACGGATCCGTCAGGTCTTTTTCTTTCACATAGGGGCCCATCCACATGGAATCACCGTTGTCGTTGTACAATTCATCCAGGCTGTCAGGCATGTTACCTGTGTCTAAGTAGAATTCACTGACCGATTGAGATAATTTCTGCACCATGATTTTTGCTTCTTTGTATTTGGCTTTATCCTGACCACCGGTCACATTCGATACCACCAAGCCAAATATCACGGCCAGTATGGTCATCACCACCAATACCTCAATCAAACTAAAACCTTGCTGTCTTCTTCTGTTGTTTTTCATAAATGTTATCCTACAAGTTCGCTCATGTTCATCATCGGCATCAGGATGGCAAACACAATGGTAAAAATAAATCCTGCCAATATCAGCACCAAAACTGGCACCAAAACTGACAACATCCGCTCTATGGTGTTTTTCACTTCACCATCATAAGTGTCTGAGGCTCGTACGAGCATCTCATCTAAATTTCCAGTTTCCTCGCCTACACTGAGTAGCTGCTGAGCCAATTTAGGAAAAGCTTTTTCTTTGGCCAAAGCATCAGACAAAGGTGCACCGTGCTTAACCTTTTCTGTGGCTTCAGTGATGGCTTTCAAAATAACTGTGTTATTAATGACTTTTTTGGCCACCGACAAGCCTGTTAATAGCGGCACACCACTTTCCGCCAAAGTACCCAATGTACGGGTGAATTTAGCCGTTTCTACACGGGTGGTTAACTCACCAAATAAAGGCAAATTTAAAATTCTTTGATCCCAGTTATAGCGGAACTCTGGTTCTTTAAGCTTTTGTTTGAACAACACCACCACAATAATGATGATCAATGCCAACACCCACCAAAAACTTTGCACCACTGCTGCGGCAGCAAAAACAATCTGGGTAATTAAAGGCAGCTCTATGTTGGCGTCCTCAAACAAAGGTTTAAACTTTGGCACCACTTTAGCCAACAAGATAAACAGAGAGCCAACCGCTAATACCATCAAAATGGCTGGGTATATCATTGCTGAGACCACTGAATCGCGTAACTCTTTAGAGCTTTTCAAGTATTCACTTAACCGCTGCAGAGAAACCTCCATGGTACCGCCCATCTCACCGGCACGAACCATGTTGGTATACATGGTGGAAAATACCCCGTGCTGATCTTCCAAGGCATCAGACAAAGTACCGCCGCCACGAACCTTATCACGCACCTGTTCAACCATGGTCCTGACTCGCTCTTCATCTGTCAAATCAATCATTACAGACAGAGATCGATCTAACGGCATACCAGAATTCAACAAAGTAGACAATTGCTCGGTAAAAAAACCAACCTGTTTTTGAGTGATTTTACTGCGCTTGGCCAACAGTTTTTCTAAGCTGAATCCAGGCTTAAGTTCCTTGGCTGAGACAGGCATATTACCGGCTTCTTGAATTTTGGCAATCACCTCTGCTTGGGTGGCGGCTTCCAATTGACCTTCTAATTGCTCACCTGTCGGGGTGATTGCTTTGTATATAAACTGTGCCATTATTCGTGTGAAACCCGGATGACTTCTTCAAAGCTGGTGTCACCAGCTAAACATTTCAATAAACCATCTTCATACATGGTCAACATGCCTTCGGCTTGGGCTTGCTTTTGTAAATCACCAGAGGTGGCTCCTTTCATCACCATGCGCCTGAGTTCTTCGGTCATGGTTAAACATTCTAGAATGGACATCCTACCAGCATATCCAGTGGGGTTTTCTTCAGAAGGTTGTGGTCGGTAAAAGTGTAAATCTTTGTCATCGGAAAACCTGTTCAGATTCAATTCTTCAATCATTTCAGGCATCACGCGGTATTTTTCCATACTGCTTTTATCCAGACGCCTGACCAGCCTTTGGGCCAATATGCCATTAACCGTTGAAGTTAACAAATAGTCCTCTACGCCCATATCAATCATCCTTGATATACCGCCTGCCGCAGAATTGGTGTGAATGGTTGATAACACCAGGTGACCGGTTAAGGCTGATTGGATGGCGATTTTTGCCGTTTCTAAATCACGCATTTCGCCAATCATGATGATATCTGGGTCTTGACGAACGATGGCCCTCAAAGCCGACGAAAAGTCTAAGCCAATCGAGGCTTTGGCCTGAATTTGGTTGATACCTGTTAATTGGTACTCGACCGGATCTTCTACCGTGATGATCTTACGGTCTTCAGTGTTTAAACGTTGCAAAGCTGTGTATAAAGTGGTGGTTTTACCTGAACCAGTTGGCCCAGTTACCAACAAAATACCATGCGGCATCTCAAGCACTTTCAAAAACGGGGTTAAGGTGTGTTGGCGAAAGCCCAATTGATCAAAGTCAAAAACAATGCTTTCCCGGTCCAAAATACGCATTACCACACTTTCACCGTATGATGTGGGTACTGTAGAAACCCGTAAATCAAGCTCTTTACCCTGCACCCGCAACATGATTCGACCATCTTGTGGAAGCCGTCGTTCAGCAATATTTAATTTAGCCATGATTTTGATTCGACTGATAACTGCCGCTGTGGACCTGGCTGGTGGCGACTCCACTTCGTGCAACACACCATCAAGACGATACCTGACTTTTAAACGATTTTCAAAGGGCTCAATGTGAATATCAGAAGCCCTCGACTCAACTGCTCGTTGCATAATCATATTGACCAACCTGATCACTGGCGCTTCACTGGCCAAATCTTTCAAGTGTTCAACATCTTCGACTTCACCACCTTCGTTGGACAAGCCTTCTACCAACTGCCCCATGGCTGATTTTCCACCACCGTAATAACGTTCAATGGCATTTTCAACTTCTGAAGGCATGCCAATTTTAATTTCCAGCTCTTTGTCTGCTACCATCCTGATGGCTTTGGTGATGTGGTTTTCATAAGGGTAGACCATAACCACAGTGAGTTTGTTTTCATCCTCTTCAATGGGAACAAACTGACTTTCGCGCATATACCTGATAGGGAATTCAACATCCACCGAATTGTTTTCAGGCATGTCTTTATCAGACACAATCGGCAAATCCATCAACTCATTCAGTGATAACGCCACATCCCGCTCTGAAGCCAAACCCAGGCGCACCAACAATGGCACCAAGGACACCCCAAAACTTTCTTTATTCAAGCGCAAACCACGTTGCAAGTCTTCATCTTTCAGGCGACCTTGTTCAACCAAATACTCAGACAATTTCTGTTCAAAAGATAATTCCGGATTGGCCAGCTCTGTTTGTTTTTCTTCGATTACATTCTCAGACATAATTATTTTTCATGGTTAAACTACTTATATTCTTGGCAACTTAGCTAAACTGTAATTTGTTTGAATCAGACAGTATGTTGTACACAAAGTTTCTTATGATTACGCAGACTTATCAATCCAACCCTTTATTGTACCGTGTTATTTCCTCAATAAAACACCTATTGAGTAAAACCCAAACAACAATCGGGACCACAGCAGGCAAGATTAAATAGGACATTTGATACATCGCTGCGACCACATCATGACTGATGCCTGTGTCATTGATGGCTTGAAATGCATCCCCACCACCTGAAAACAACAGTGATTTACAAGTCTCCCAAAACACTCCATTGGCTTGAATCACAATGATAACCATAAAGCCAACTGTCAATTGTATTAATTTGGTGTGCAGCTTTAAATTAGGCACTGACATAACTAATCCAGCAAATAATGCCAATCCATAACCATATTTCATGGGATTAACTGTGACCTCTAATACGGCCAGTTTGGCATTTTGCGCATTAAAATCCTGTGGAAATATCAAAGTTTGTACTTGAAACAAGAAACTTTGCTGTTCGATTCCATTAAACAAGTCCGCTTGCCACAATTGCATCACCCAAGCAGCCAACCACTTGGCCGGTAAAACCAAAAAAGGTGCGGCAAAAAACCACAGAAAAAAACACAATGGTAAATACAATATGGCACTAACGAACAGTTCTCTGATTGGCGACTTCATTTCATTCAATCAATCTACAAACAACCTGACATTATAAAACATTCTCATCCAAGGTGAATTTTCACCCCACTGTGCAGGTGCATAGGACATTTGCGCGCTGCGAAAAACCCTCTCTGGATGTGGCATCATTGCCAGAACTCGGCCACCAGCTCCACTGACTGCGGCCACTGATTGTTGCGAACCATTCGGATTAAATGGGTATTGCATGGTGGTTGCACCCTGGTTGTCTATGTATTGTGCAGCCACTTGACCTGTATTGATGGCGGTGTTTTGAAACACAGCACGACCTTCACCATGGGCGATGGCCACTGGAATATGAGCACCTGCCATACCTTGAAAGAAGATACTGTCAGTATCACCAACACTCAATTGTGAAAACCGAGCCTCAAACTGTTCACTTTCATTACTTAAAAAATCAGGCCATTGCTCGGTATCTGGAATGATCGACCGGAGACCTGACAACATTTGACAACCATTACACACGCCAAGCGCAAATTTACCCTGATCTGCAAAAAATGCTGAAAACTGTTGACGCAAAACGGGGTTGAATAATATCGTTTTAGCCCAGCCCAAACCGGCACCCAGCACATCACCATATGAAAAACCACCACAGGCCACCAGGCCACTGAAACTCATTAGGTCAACTTGTTGCTCAATCAAATCTTGCATGTGCACATCGACACAATCAAAACCTGCTCGCATAAAGGCTGCAGCCATTTCATTTTGCCCATTGACACCTTGTTCACGCAAAATAGCCACTTTCGGTTTGGGCTTGTTTTGATAAGCGGCTATCAAATCCGAGCTAAAATCAAAGTTTATTTTCGGCTGCATGCCTGGGTCAGGCTGTTGAATTTGTGCAAACTCTTGCACCACCACAGCTGGGTTATCCCGCTGCATGGCCATTAAATGACTGGCTTTTGACCAAACAGCCTGTAATTCATCGCAACGCCAAGACTCTTGACCACCATCATGAATGATAACAAAGTCTCTGCTGGCAGTGACCTCTCCAATTTGATGGGTTATATGTTGTATTCCTGATTCAGCCACCCTATCAAGAAACGTCGCTTGGTTCGCTGCACTGACTTCCACCACCAGACCCAATTCTTCATTGAACAACCATGCCACAAGATCAGTTGAAGGTGCGCGCAATTTCACACCACAATGACCAGCAAAACTCATTTCTGCAACAGTTGCCAATAGACCGCCATCAGAACGGTCGTGACAAGCGCTAATTAACTCATTGTCTAATGCACCTTGCATCAACTCAAACAGTGTCGACAAAAGCTGCGCATCATCTAAATCCGGACTGTCTTGACCGAGTTGACTTTGTGTTTGGTATAACACCGAACCGCCCAGTCTATTTTTACCAGCAGACAGATCAATCAAAAACAAACTGCTTCCAGTCTGTCCTGAAAGTTGTGGCGTTTTATGTCTGCTGACATCATTCACAGGTGCAAACGCGGAAACAATTAACGACATCGGTGCCACCACGGATTTCTTGGTGTCAGCTTGTTGCCAACTGGTTTGCATTGACATAGAGTCTTTACCGACTGGAATACCTATGTCTAGTGTAGGACACAGCTCCATACCAATGGCTTTTACAGCTTCGTATAAAGCTTGAAATTCACCAGGTGAAGCACTGGCTGCCATCCAGTTGGCAGATAATTTCAACACACTCAAATCGCTGATGCCCACACCCATCAAGTTGGTGATGGCTTCGCCAACTGCCATTCGAGCTGAAGCGGCAGGGTTAAGCAAGGCCAACGGTGTCCGTTCTCCAACAGCCATGGCTTCACCAGCCAATGATTCATAATCTCTCAGGGTGATGCCACAATCGGCCACCGGAACTTGCCATGGCCCGACCATTTGATCGCGATGAATCAACCCCGATACGGTTCTGTCACCAATGGTAATTAAATATTTTTTACTGGCCACGGTAGGAAAAGCCAACACCTGCTCAACCTGTTGCCTGAGGGTTAAACCCGAATCAGCAAAAGGTTCTGTAACAGGCTCACTGCTGTTTATATCAATGACTGTCTTGGGTGTATTGCCGAATAACAAGTCCATAGGAATATCAACCGGCTTATTACCAAACAGCTCATCATTAACTTGTAGTTTTTGTGCCGCTGTGGCTTGACCCATGACAGCATACGGACAACGCTCTCTTTGACAAATGGCCTCAAATTCAGTTAATTTTTCAGGCTTGATTGATAACACATACCGCTCTTGAGACTCATTGCACCAAATCTCCATGGGTGACATAGACACATGATCAATTTGTAATCGGCGTAACTCTATTTCACCACCTAAACGCGCATCATCTAAAATTTCAGGGATGGCATTAGAGAGGCCACCAGCTCCAACGTCGTGAATGGACCTGATTGGGCTGGCTGTTTCTTGAAACCAACAACGATCTATCACTTCCTGGCATCGCCTTTGCATTTCAGGATTGCCACGTTGTACCGAAGCAAAATCCAAGTCCTCTTGCCCATCAGCACTGCTGATCGAGCTGGCTGCACCACCACCCAAACCTATCAACATGGCTGGCCCACCCAGAACAATGACATAATCCCCTGCTTGGGTATCTTGTTTGCGGGTGTGGATGTGGTTGATGTTACCCATACCTCCGGCCAACATAATGGGTTTGTGGTAACCCCGCCATTGGTTCGGTATGCTTGTTTTGATTTCAAAATTTCTGAAATAACCACAGATATTTGGACGCCCAAATTCATTATTAAACGCCGCAGCACCAATCGGCCCTTTTTGCATGATTTCAAAGGAGGTTGCCATACGCGAAGGTGTTCCAGGCGACTGAATTTCCCAAGCTTGTTGAAACCCTGGGATGTGTAAATGACTGACCGAAAAGCCGCACAATCCAGCTTTAGGTCGTGCACCTTGACCAGTGGCAGCCTCATCTCTGATTTCGCCACCAGCTCCTGTTGCTGCGCCCGCGAAAGGCTCAATACCGGTTGGGTGGTTGTGCGTTTCGACTTTAATCAACACATCTATATTTTGTTCAACTGCCTGGTAATGATGCTTGTCATCAGTGGTGATTCGCTTACCAAGTCCACCAGCAAAAACAGCTGCATTGTCTTTGTAGGCGGACAGCGCAGGTGCTGAGCTGTTTGCTTCAGTATTTTTGATCATCTTGAACAGCGACTTGGGCTGGCTTTGTCCATCGATGTGCCAATCTGCGTTGAATATTTTGTGCCTACAATGTTCAGAATTCGCTTGAGCAAACATCATAAGTTCTACATCAGTAGGCAACTTCCCAGCCGCTTGATATTGAGTGTATAGGTAATCAATTTCATCCTCAGACAGTGCCAGCCCAAGCGACTGATTTAACGCTGTGAGGGCTGATTTACCTGACTTGATGATATCAACATGCACAACTGGCTTGGGCTGATGGTGATCAAATAAAGTCTTTAGCGTTGACACGCTTGAATACAATGATTCAACCATGCGATCATAAACTGATTTTTTACCAATTTCACATGGATTATCTACACTTAACAATCGGCCTGATTCCACTCGATTAACTTGAGTTAAACCACAATGGTGAAAAATATCTGTCGCTTTGGTTGACCAAGGTGAGATTGTGCCAGATCTCGGCATAATCAACATTTGATTGTCTTCTACTTCTGTTTGAATGTGGGTAGCAGATAACAACTGTTGTATTTGAGCAATTTGCTCTGTATTCAGCTGTTGGGTCGATTCAAGCACATAATAATGTTGTGCGCTTTTGACTTTTTGTTTGCTCTTGTTGTTGAGCAACTGTTGATTAATCTTCTCTAGCCTGAATGGTGAAAAAACTGGAGACCCAACAAATGTATACAACTGAAAGTTCATGCTGAAGCAGTAAAAAAAAAGGCTATTTTACATGATGTCAACAGCCAGCGTTAATCAGCGTGTTAAAAACTCAATGATATACAAAAAAAAACCGACCCAGTTAAAGAACCAAGTCGGTTGAGTGTCAATAATTGAAACTGATTATTTAGCGCTGAGGCTGTCCAGTCTTTGCTTTAATTGTGCTGGTGGTAGATAACCAGGCATTAACATGCCATTGTCCAGAACCAGTGCGGGCGTTCCAGAAACACCCGATGTAATACCTGCTCTGTAATGTTCGGCAATTGGGTTATCACAGGTTTTTGCTTCAACAGGCTCACCAGCTTTAGCCATGGTCATGGCTTGTTGTTGGTCAGCAGCACACCAAACGTTAACCGCCTTATCGAATGAACCAGATTGCAGACCAGCCCTTGGGAAAAACAAGTATGAAATACCAATGCCTAAATCATTGTATTGTTGCACTTCAGCATGCAACTTACGACAGTATCCACAATCAATGTCGGTAAATACAGTCACGTGGTACTCCATGTTTTCAGGATAAAAATTGATTCTTTCAGAGTCACCCATGCCGGCCAACAAATCTTTGCGAATCATGGATTTTTTTTGATCGGTCAAGTCAACACGATTATCAATGTCAAATAAAGTACCATTGATGATGTACTTGCCATCTTCACTTAAATATAAGATTTCACTGCCTCGACCACCATCTACCATGACTTCCTTAACTCCATTTATGGGTGTGTCACTGACAGAAATGACTTTAACGTTTGAAGTCGTAACTTTACTGATGGCCGCTTCAAATTTTTCGGTATCGCCTTGGGCAAACACGAGTTGTGTAATGATTAGTAAGGCTATTGCGCTGATAATTTTCATGGGTTTTCCTTCATATAATTGGATGTAAGACAACAGATCCAAGCTTTTGTTCTAAAAAAGTTCAGACATTCTAACCTTTAAGGTTAAAAAATCCACAGCTAAATTAAATTTTCCAATATTCTAACCCCTGGGGTGGTGGTGGGCGTGAATTTGTTTGAGCTTTTCCTTGGCAACTAAAGTATAAATTTGTGTGGTAGATAAATCACTGTGACCTAGCAACATTTGCACCACCCTTAGGTCAGCAGAATGGTTCAATAGATGAGTGGCAAATGAATGCCTTAAAACATGCGGTGATGGTGCAGGGTTGATGTTGGCTTGTATGGCATGTTTTTTTATTCTGTACCAGAAAGCTTGGCGGGTCATCACCGAACCTTTTTGATTGATGAACAGATGACCTGCATGTAGCTGAATTTTTCCTGTGTTCACTGTAATATAGCGCTCTAACCAATCGACGCTCAGTTCTCCTAAGGGTATTAAACGCTCTTTACCACCCTTACCTAAAACCCGAACTACACCTTGATTGAGGTTAAGCTGATTGACTTTAAGGTTGACTAACTCAGAAACCCGCATGCCCGTAGCATACATCAACTCTAACATGGTTTTATCTCGAAGCCCCATAGGGGTTTCACTGTCAGGTTGATTCAGAAGTAACTCTACTTGAGATTCAGACATGGGTTTAGGAATAGAGCGACTTATCTTAGGTAACACAACCGCATTAAAGGGGTTGTCCGAGACTATATGCTGTCGTTGTAAGTATAAGTAAAACTGCCTTGTAGATGAAATTTTTCTGGCAATTGATTTACTCGACAACTGACGTTGATTAAGCTGCTTAACATACTTGTTAGCCGCATTAACCTCTATATCGAAAACCGACCGTTCAATGGTATTTAGAAAAGCAATGAATTGAATTATGTCAGTGCGATAGCTACTGACCGAATGGCTGGAAAATCCTTTTTCCAGTTTGAGGTAGGTCAGAAATTGATCCACATATGAATCAACTTCAATGTTGCGCATTAACCGCTTTCGCTGGCTTTTTGCGCTGCTTTTTCTTCTAATGTAGTTAAGTGGTTTAACCACTGTTGAGCATTACCACGGGCTTTTTCATACTTAGATGCATTATTAAAGGCGGTTCTGGCTTGTGAATAATTATTCAAACTGGCATTACTCATGCCCAACATCAACCAGGCGTTGCCTGTTTTGGTGTCATCAAGACCACCTTTTTGTAGTGCAGAGGTAATTGATTCGATGGCCTTGGACCAATCTTCCATATCTAAATACAAATATGAACGGGTCAAATCCATGTCACCATCGGTAGCAAATTCACTGGCTTTGTTATAGGCTGCCAAGGCTTTTTCAAGCTCTCTGGCTTCATACCAAACAGCACCTGTCTGCTTCCAGTTTTTAAAGTTTGATTCAACTTTATTGTTGTCTAAGGCACTTTGTAAAGTTTCAGCAGCTTTATAAGGCACACTGTTGTAGGAGTACATTTTAAACAACTGCAAGTAATCACTTTCTTTCTCTAACAAGCCTTTTTTGTTGGCTAATTCTAAAATGGCCAAAGATTTCTGATCTTCTTTGAGAGTGAAATATACCGATGACAATTGCATCCAGTAGGTTTTTTTGTTGGGTGATAAGGCAATCAAAATTTGTAAGACATCGGTCATTTCACGGTATTCCGTTAGCTCGGAGTGAAAAGCCAATAACAATTGATACCATGACTCTTTGGGCTTATCAGACAATTGAATGGCTTGTAGAATGGCCGCCTTACCCTCGCGAAATTGTTCAAGTTGCGCATGTGCATTGGCTTTAATCGCAAAAGCTGAATCAGGAATTTCATCAACCACAGCAAAATACTCATCCAAACCTTTCAAACCTGCTTGGTGGTTATCATTCAACATCAACAGTTGAGCATATTGCAGCATCATTTGGAAATGTGTGGTATTAGGCATGGCATCAAGATCGATTGACTTCTTGAAATTGACTGCAGATGATCCATAGTTGCCTTGTAAGGAATCAATATGACCCAACAACTGATAAAGCACAGCCTGAACATATGCACTGACACCTGACTTTTCTAGCATAGCAAGCATGCCAGATTTAGCTTCAGCATATTTTTCATCAGCCAACATTTCGCTGTAGCGAGTAATTTTTTTACTTTGTGCCTCGCTCATGACACCGACTTGGCCAGAAGGCTTACGGATGGGATTACCAGTCTTGAGTGATCCAGCCGAAACGATTGTTATACTGAAACATAACAGCAATACGATTATTTTTTTCATGTGTTATATACCTCTTATTCGTCAGGCAAATCAAATTCAATGGTTTGTGTAGCCACTTGTTCGACACCTTGTCCGTCAACAACTTTAGGCTTGAATTTAAATTTCAAAATGGCACGTATGGCTTCACGATCAAAAATTCTGCGTGGCTTGGAATCAACCACTTCTGGGTTAGATACAGTCCCAGTAGCTGTGATGGTGAATTTGACTTTCACCCAACCTTCAATCTTTGCCATCAAAGCTTTACGTGGATACTGAGGTGCTATTCGTACTATTGGAATCACCCCACCTTCCTCAGTCATATTGACTTGACCAACGGCACCAAGAAACGGACCATCGCCGCCCACACCCAAGTCTAAATTCGGAATGTTCGGCGTAGGCATGTTGTTAACTACCTGCTGATTTTGCTGAACATTCATTTTAGGCGGAGGTGGTGGTTCTTTAGGTGGTGGTGGCTTCTTAGGAATAACACGCTTGCGTTCTCTGATTTCATCATCCAACTTAACTTTGGTGAAATCAATGGCTGGCAAATCGTCATCACCTCTATTACTGTCTGCCGCTTGACTGATCAGTGCATGCATCAGCAGATACAGCACCACCGTAATGGCGGCGGCTGCAATGGCAACAAGGATATAACGTGGCATACTCATATAACTTACCCCTGACCTTTTTCAGCTGCGATTGAAATACTCTCTACACCTGCTGATTTAATTTGGTCCATCACTTCGACCAAATCACCGGTTCTGGAGCCACGGTCAGCAATAATGACCGCACTCGCTTCAGGGTTTTCAGCATGCATTTTTTCAACACGAGATCTAACAGCCCTTAAGTCAACTTCTTGTTTGTTGATCCAAATAACACCGTCTTCTTTGATGGCGACCAATATATTACCTTTCTTAACTTGTTTGGCTTGTGAACTGCTTGGGCGTGATATATCGACACCCGTTTCTTTCACAAATGAAGTCGTTACGATAAAGAAAATCAACATAATAAAAACAACGTCCAGCATGGGCGTGATGTTGATTTCTGCTTCGTCTTCTCGAAAGTGTCTTTTTTTCATATAATTTCTCTGATTCTAATGATTCTGACTGATTGAAAGTTCAATAAGTTCAAAAAACTTTAATGTGATTGCATGCGATCTTCTAATTTATCAGCCTCAACCACCGCTTTGTGTTTAAAGTATGTAGTAAAAAACACACCTGACAATGCAGCGACCATGCCCGCCATAGTTGGGATAGTGGCTTTAGAAACACCACCGGCCATGGCTCTGGCGTTACTGGTTCCAGCTATAGCCATAATATCAAATACTTGCAACATACCATATACAGTTCCAAACAATCCGAATAAGGGGCTGATGGCAACCAGGGCCTCTAGAAAACCCAATCCTGAACGCAATTCAATGGAAGCTTCAGATACTTTCGATTCTTTGATTCTCTTGGCATACCAAGTGGTGGTATCTTCACGTTCATCCCATTCAGAAATGATTCTGTTTCTCAACTTGGGATAAGTCACGAAATAATACCAAGAACGCTCAAGTATCATCAACCACATGACAAAAAGCAATACCATGATGGCCCAGAGTACTGGGCCACCCATGTCGATAAATGCCAAAATGTCATACCATCGCTCTTTGAGCCAAAACATTATTATTTCTCCGCCATCTTAGCAACAATACCAGCACTCTGCTCTTCTAGAACTTGAGTCTGTTTTCTTGCCATAGATTGCAGTATAGAGTGAAGCACAGTCAAAGGAATGGCGACAACCAGACCCAATACTGTAGTGACCAATGCCATTGAAATACCGCCGGCCATAGATTTTGGATCACCTGTTCCCATCAATGTAATCATTTGGAAAGTTTGAATCATACCAACAACAGTACCTAAAAGACCCAACAGAGGTGCAATTACATACAACACTTTGATGAATGACAAACCTGACTCCAATGGACCGGTTTCACGCAGAATCGCTTCATCCAGTTTTAACTCCATAGTCTCAATGTCAGAGTCTGGGTTTTCGGTATAAACCGACATGATGCGACCCAAGGCATTGTTTTGATTGGGTTGTTTTTTCTTCAGTTGAGATTTCATTTTGCTGCCAGCAGCAAACAACATGAAGAATTTAATTAATGCAATGATCAAACCAAAAGCACCCAAAGAGAGAATCACATAACCCACTGGACCACCTTGTTTGATTTTGTCTTGAATACTTGGAGTTTGAACCACCAACTGAAGGATGGTTCCTCGGGTATAATCAACAGGAACTTGAGCCAGCTGGCCTGACGCTGTATTAACGAAAGATTTGGCTTGGCTGGCATATTGGCCCGAAGGCTGTTTCATCAACCTTTGCAACTCACCTTTACCTGAGCTGTTGTTGGCGTCGTTTGCAGACTTCCATACCAAGAAATTACCATCTGAGTCAAACGCATTGAATGTACCAACACGTGTCACTGTTACGTTGTTTTCGATTTCACCTTGCTCATCACGGATGTTGGCGGTGAATCGAGAAATTTTACCTTCTTCAATGATTTCACGCTGCATTTCAACCCACAATTGACGTAACTCTTGGATGTTAGGCAATTTTGATTGTGATGCCAATTGAGTTAAAAAGTCTACACGACCATCAATTTCTGCAGATGTCATTGACTCTTCAATCGCACTGCGCAAATCACCAGCCAAAACTTTAACTGTACCGGCCATTTCACCTAGGTTACCAGCCCTTTCAGCCAATGTGGTTTCCAAATCAGCTAAGGTCAACTCGTTCTCATCAAACGCTATTTTAAGCTCTTCTGTTCTTCTCTCTAAAGCCGCTAATTGTGCGCGTGCTTCAGACAAAAGTCGACTTTGTTGATCTCGTTGTTGTTTGAATGTAGCCTCACGTTTCTGATTTTCAGCTGAAGATTCAGAAGCTGCACGTTGAACCACTTTAAGCAGTTGGTCCAATGACATGTCTTGTGCTTGGATGTTTGATGACATCAAACCCAAAGCCAATAATGTAACGATGTATTTTTTCATGTCTTATTCTCCCGAAACTCTGAACAAAATAGGCAAACCAACCAGGTTAGGTGCGGCTTGTTTAGCTGCAATCCTGATACCTTCTTTGATTGAAGAATTGTACCTGTCATCTAAATCCTGAAAAGAATTGGTTTCTGGGTTATACCAACCAGATTTTTTCTCATCAAGGGTTTGATACAACAAGGCAGTTCTACCAATTTGTAAAAAGTTAACTTGAACACCACCATCGATTTCAGCTTGGTAAGTTGAAACAGAGCGTCCATAATCCAATTCGATTTGGTAAGCCTCAGTCACTTTACGGTATTTTTCTGAAGTGGTCACATTAGATGCGTTCAACATGTTTTCTAATTGTGTGACACGATCCAAACGCTCATTGATTTTGAATGGGACATCGGCTTCGATGATTTTTCTCAACATATCAACCATTTCAATCACCATAGGAACAACCGCTCTGTTGGTTGATTCCAACTCTGTCATCTGCGCATTCATACCTTGAATTTGCGAATTTTGATCGTTAACCACTGCCTCTAATTGGTCGTTATATACAGTTAAACTTTCAATTTCTGAAATAACAGTCCGGTACTGAACCAATAATTCTTCAGTTTGATCACTGAGGCGATCTATACTTTGTTGTGAATTTGCTGCCGCACTGTTGGTGTTGGTCACCACTTGTACTGCTGTTTGTAACTGAGCAAAACTTGCTATTGAAGTTACCATTAAAGCCAAAACCACCCATTTTTTGGTGAAATTAACTTTAGAAATTTGAGATATCAACATACCTTCCCTTCCATTAAAATTGTGATTAAGAAAATGTGAAAACCTTGGATTTATAATAAAATGGTTCACATGAATTTTATCAAAAACCAGTCCGCACTCGACTTAGTGGGGAACAAGAATAACTGCCTTTTTTAAAAAATTAAAGTAATAATTACATAAATTTAAGATTTTTTTTGTTACCAATCGTTAACAAATTTCTTTAAAATCCATGCACCTCAATGCTTTAGCGATGAATTACAAAAAATGAAACAAAGTAAACTTTGGAAACACCTGGCCGCACTTATCTACGATGTCTTTCCTATTTTGGCACTTTTCTTGGTAACTTCCTTGATTTTAGTTGTGCTTAGACAAGGAGATGAAGTGCAACCAAGAACATTTTGGATGCAAATAATTCTGTTTCTAGAAGTGTTTTTTTACTTCACTTACTCGTGGAAAAAAGGTGGCCAAACATTGGGTATGCGAGCTTGGAAAATCGGCATTGAAAACCATCACTTATTAAACTGGCAACATGTGACTTTGCGGTTTTTTGTTGGTGTGGCTTCTACCGTGTTACTGGGCTTGGGCTTGTGGAGCAGAACATTCAGTTCGAACCACACAACATGGATGGACACCGTCAGTGGACAACGGGTTGTAGACCTGCAACCACCGCCCTGAGATTTAAGCCCTGAGCTTGCCAGAGAGCATCAGCAGAAAAAGACTGGAAAGTAACAGCGCAGGCAGTACCGTAACCACAAACGGGTTGACGTGGTACACCTCGCCTACGTTCAACAAAGTCTTATTGATTAGATAAACCACGATCCCAATCACAATACCAATCACCAGCCGCTGGGCAAAACCACCTGACCTGATCTGTCCAAACAACACCATGATGCCGCATAAAGCTGTGGTTAACACCAACAAAGGAAAGGCCATTTTAGACCATTGCGCAATTTGGTATGCTGATTGAAGCTCGCCTGATTGGGCGTTGAATTGTTGAAACTTCTTGATGTCTCGGATACTCAAGTATTTCGGCCGTGTGGTACTGATGTTGAGAATTTCAGGTTTAATTCTCGACTCCCACTGTTGCTGATCTAACTTTTTGGTGCTGACACCTTGCGCACCAAAAACCGAAACTTTTAAGTCACTTAAAGTCCATTGCTGATTGGCAAAGATTGCTGACTTGGCTTCCGAAACCTGCACCAGCTTTTTATCCTGCAGCTCAAACACGGTGACATCAACCAACTCATATGAATTTTTATCAGCCGTCTTTTTCATTCGATTGGTGCGAAAAATAACCTCACCATCTCGCAACCAAATAGCCTGGGCCGCAGAAGTGGCTTTGCCTTGAGATATTTGTTCATTGCGAAATTGTTGCGCCATTTGATCACCAGCAGGGCCAACATACTCGCCCATCAGTACCACCAACACCAACCACAATGACACGCTGAACAAAGTAATCATGGCGATTTTTAATTTACTCACGCCTGAAGCCAACATCACCACCAGTTCTGAGCCGCTGGCCAAAGCACCCAAGCTGACCACCACAGCCACCACCACACTGACTGGAAACAACTCATAAATCTTACTGGGAACAGTAAGCATCACAAAGAAAATAACATCCCCCAGCGTGTAAACTTGTGTGATGTCATTCAACTCCTTAATTAAACTGAACAACACGTCAATCGCCAACAACAACAGCACCGCCATCAACAAACCAAAAGACAAAGTTCTAAATATGTAGCGCGTTAAAATACTCATGTTTCCGAGGACCACTGTTGAGGCCCAGCAGTTGATGTGACTGGCACTTTGGGTCCATCCAATTTATGGATGCGCCACACAGCATAGCCACCGATGATTACATACACCCACCACAAACCCAGCTCTATAGGAAAGCTTTCTTGTTCTAACAAAGAATGACCAATGGTTAACAAATTGATCATAAAAATATAAGCCAATATACCCAGAACCAAATTAATGAACTTGGCTTCACGGTGTGATGTTTTCGCCAACGATACCGCCAACACAAACAACACCAGCACTGAAAAGGCTGGGCTGAGTCGCCAGTGCAATTGAGCTTGTTCTTTGAGCACATCAGACCTCAATAACTCAATCGTAGGTTTGGATTTTTCATCCAAGGCAGCAATCTCCTGATCCAAGTCAGGCAGCATGATGTCATTGCGTTGAAATTGCATCATTCGGTAGGCATTACTGCCTGGTCGCCCTTCGTTTCGATAACCATTGAATAAGGCCACATATTTTTGTCCATTTTCCTCAAACTGGTAGCCATATTCAGCGGTTAAGGTATCCACGCGTTCAGGGTGATATATGTTGGCAAACACATTTTCAACCCGCTGTTTTTCTGCATCAATCTTCTCCACAAAAATCACCCCTTCATTGGAAAAGAATTTTTGAAACTTACCTTCGGTTAATCCCATCAGAGAAATGTTGTCATTGGCTTGTGTGGTCAGTTCTTTTGACAGCCGAGCTGCCTGTGGAGATACAACCAAAGAAACAACCAACATCAAGGCAAACACCAACCACATCAAAGGCAACAAAGCGCGCATCATGTCTTTACTGGACCACCCCATGGCATGCATCATTACCGCTTCTTGGTTACGATACATTTGACTCATAGAAACCAACACACCCAGATAAAACGACAATGGAATCAAAATGGTCAGTACATCCACCGAACGAAGACTCAATTCAATAAACAACAACTCAGGCGGTAAAACACCGCGTGCTATGGTCCGTAATGTGGTGGTGAATAAAGTGCCTATCATCAATAGAAACAACAACAACAAAACCACCAAAGAGGTTTTTACGGTTTGTTTTCTGAGGTAGCTGGCTAAAATATTCATGCAAAGGTGCGAGTTAATTGACGCTGCACATTTTAACAGAACCCAAAAGCATAACCTGATTTATTCATCACTTTCTGGCCAACATGCTTGTTACTCGCTTCAGCGCTGACATAAACACACATAACAGGCTCAGGTTCAAACGCCCTGTAGCTTCACAACAACAAGTACTTATCAAGTGTACAGAAGAAGTCTGGCCAGTGTCATCAGCCTCCATCACGCCACACAAAATACCCCAGCAAACTTTAATTAGCACTGGTTAATACAGCGCAGGTTGATTAAAATGTCCAACCCATTCAATTTCGGAGCCAAATAATGAAAATAAAATCCACCCAACAAGCTGTGAATGAAAGTCAAGCTGACCAAATCATCATAGGCCACTTTAAAGGTCAAAAAACCAATGCATGGGTAGACCAATTAGGCTCTGAAGTTAAAGACCAATTCACTGCCCGTTTGAATAACAAAGATTTCAGCGGCGATGCTGGACAATGTCAAAATTTATACACCGCACAAGGCCAAGTCATTACTTTATTGGGTTTAGGCAAAGCCGACAAACTGTCAGCGACAGCGCTGTATGAAAACACCCATAAAGTGATTCAAGCGGCAGCCAAATCCAGAAGTCAATCGGTTGGCATTTATTTGGCGATGAACGAATTCAAAGACATCGATGCTGACCAAGCCACCAAATTGGTGACTTTAGCCTCGGCGCACGCTGAATATCGCTATGAAGACACCAAATCATTCAAAAAAGACAACAAGCACAGCCTCAAAGAACTAGAAGTCGCGGTCAATTCAGCCCAACTTACTGCCTTCAAACAAGCCAAAGCCATGGCATCTGGTGTCAGTGCTGCCAGACATTTGGGTAACTACCCACCCAATGTATGCAACCCCAAATACATCGCCAGTTATGCGACCAAAATTGCTGAAAAAAACAAAAACTGTGAAATCAATGTATTGAATCACAAACAAATGCAAAAAATGGGCATGGGGGCTTTGCTGGCCGTTGGACAAGGCAGTGCCAACAAACCGAAAATGGTGGTATTGAAATACAACGGTGCCGACAAAGACCAAGCACCCATTGCCTTGGTAGGTAAAGGCATCACCTTTGATACCGGTGGCATCTCACTCAAACCTGGTCCCAATATGGACGAGATGAAGTACGACATGTGTGGTGCAGCCACTGTCATTGGTGGTTTTGTGGCAGCCGTTGAATTGGGCCTACCGATCAACTTACTGACTTTTGTACCGGCGGTGGAAAACATGCCTGATGGCAAAGCTTACCGTCCTGGTGATGTCATCACTTCATACTCAGGCAAAACCATCGAAGTGTTGAACACCGATGCTGAAGGTCGCATGATTTTGTGTGACACCTTAACTTATTCGCAAGAATTCAAACCTTCAGTGGTGCTTGATTTTGCTACCTTAACAGGTGCTTGTGTGGTTGCACTTGGACACCAAGCTTCAGCCGTGATGACTAAAACCGATGGTTTATTTGACGACCTGAAAACAGCCGGCCTACAGTCACATGACCGCGTTTGGGAATTACCACTGTGGGATGAGTATCAAAAACAAATTGACACCACTTTTGCTGACATGCAAAACATTGGCGGCTTCCCAGCTGGCACCATCACTGCCGGTTGTTTCCTGTCACGCTTTACAGACGGTCAAAAATGGGCCCACGTAGACATCGCTGGTACCGCCTGGAACAGCAAAAAAGAAGGCGCTACTGGACGGCCTGTGGCCATGTTGGTTCAATACTTGATCAACGAAAGCCAAAAATAATCCAACCCTTAATTCATCAGGCCTGCTCATACTAGGCAAGCCTGATGAACTTTTGAAACTCCTTTATGCAATGACACAAAGACTTTAACCATGATTGAAAAATACGACCCAAGCCAGATTGAAACCAAATGGTACCAATGCTGGGAAAAGAATGGATACTTCAAAGCTGGGGCCACTGGCAATACAGACAGCGACGACACTTATTGCATCATGATTCCGCCACCCAATGTCACTGGCACCTTACACATGGGTCATGCGTTTCAGGACACCATCATGGATACCTTGATTCGTTACCACCGCATGCAAGGCAAAAATACCTTGTGGCAGCCAGGTACTGACCATGCAGGGATTGCCACCCAAATGGTGGTTGAGCGACAACTGAATGCCCAAGGCACTTCACGGGTGGAGTTGGGTCGCGAAGCTTTTGTCGAAAAAGTCTGGCAGTGGAAAGAACAATCAGGTAACACCATCACCAATCAACTGCGCCGTTTGGGTGCGTCACCAGATTGGTCAAGACAGCGCTTTACCATGGACGATGGCTTATCTGCTGCGGTGATGAAAGTGTTTGTTGACTTGCATGAAGAAGGCTTGATTTATCGCGGCCAAAGGTTGGTCAATTGGGACCCGACTTTAAACACTGCATTGAGTGATTTGGAGGTTGAATCGGTTGAAGAAAGTGGCTTTATGTGGCACTTTAATTACCCGGTGGCTGATGACAAGGGCGAGGCTTCTGATCAGATGTTGACCATTGCCACCACCCGACCTGAAACTTTATTGGGTGACGCTGCGGTGGCAGTCAACCCAGAGGATGACCGTTTTAAACACCTCATTGGAAAACAGGTCTTGTTACCCATTTGTGATCGTTTGATTCCAATTATCGGTGATGAACATGCCGACCCTGAAAAAGGCACCGGTTGTGTCAAAATCACCCCAGCGCATGATTTCAATGATTACCAAGTGGGTCAACGCCATGACCTGCCGCTGTTGAATGTACTGAACTTTGATGCCACCATCAATAAAAACGCGCCCGAAGCTTACCAAGGATTGGCCCGCTACCAAGCACGCAAAGCTGTGATCGCTGAAATGGATCGCTTGGGGCTGTTGGTTGAGACCAAACCACATACTTTAATGGTGCCACGCGGCGATCGATCCGGTGATGTGATTGAACCGATGTTGACCAACCAGTGGTATGTGGATGCCAAAACGTTGGCCAAGCCTGCCATTGAAGCGGTTGATAATGGCGACATCAAGTTTGTCCCGGATAACTGGAAAAACACTTATTACGCTTGGATGAATGACATTCAAGATTGGTGCATCTCTCGCCAACTGTGGTGGGGCCATCGCATCCCAGCTTGGTATGATGAGCAAGACAACATCTACGTCGGCATTGATGAAGCGGATGCGCGTGCGCGAAATGGTTTATCAGATGACATTAATCTGCGCCAAGACAATGACGTACTGGACACTTGGTTTTCTTCCGCTTTGTGGCCTTTTGCCACCTTAGACTGGCCAGATAAATCAAAAGAATTACAAACCTATTATCCAACCAATGTACTGGTCACTGGCTTTGATATCATCTTTTTCTGGGTCGCCAGAATGATCATGATGGGCATCAAGTTCATGGACAACATCCCATTCAAAGAAGTTTACATCCATGGATTGGTGCGTGACTCTCATGGACAGAAAATGTCCAAGTCCAAAGGCAATGTATTGGACCCCATAGACTTGATTGATGGCATCAGCTTGGAGGACTTGTTAAGCAAAAGAACCCAAGGTTTGATGCAAGACCAACCGAAAAAAATCAAACAAATCAAACAAGCCACCATCGCCGAATTTCCAGAGGGCATCAAGCCCTACGGTTGTGATGCCATGCGCTTCACTTTTGCCTCATTAGCCAGTACCGGCCGTGACATTATTTTTGATATGGGTCGCGTCGAAGGGTACCGTAATTTCTGTAATAAAATCTTCAATGCCTCGCGTTTTGTATTCATGAACACAGAAGATTATGTGGCCACTGAATTCAAGCTTGATAACGCATCTACGGTTGAAAAATGGATTGTCTCCAGGTTACAAGCGTGCATCACTGACTACCGCAAACACATGGATCGCTACCGTTTGGATTTGGCCAGCCAAGCCATCTATGATTTTTTCTGGAATGAGTACTGCGACTGGTTCTTAGAATTGTCCAAACCGATGTTAAAGACCACACAGAAAAAACAACTGCAAAGCACGCTGCTCTACGTCTTGGATCAAGCACTGCGTTTGTTGCACCCCATAATGCCTTATGTGACTGAAGAAATCTGGCAAGAAGTGAAGGACAAATTAAACTTAGAAACTGAATCCATCATGATCAGCCGCTTCCCTGAAGCTGATACTGCTTATATCAATGAGCCGGCAGAACAAGAAATCTTGTGGGTCAAAAATTTCACTTTGGCGGTGCGCCAAATTCGTGGTGAAATGAACATCCCACCCTCTAAAGCACTGCCTGTGCTGCTGTCAGAAGCCAACCCAACCGATCAGCAATATTTACAAAACAATCAGACCTTATTGAAAACTACCGCAAGGCTGACTGACATTAAGCTGCTCACCGCAGCTGAAGATGAGCCAGCCTCTGCCACCGCATTGATGGGTGAGATGAAAATTTTGATTCCTTTGGCTGGCTTGATAGACAAAACCGAAGAGACCAAGCGCATCAATAAACAAATAGACAAAACCAAGCAAGAAATCCAGCGCGGCACAGGCAAGCTCAACAACGAAAAGTTTGTCAACAAAGCCCCTGAACACTTGGTGGCTGCTGAGCAAGATAAGCTCAAAGCCAATCAAGCAGCATTAACAGAGTTACAACAACAATTAGACAAGCTCAACAGCTTATAATGCCTAAAAGCTGATTTTAGCCCGACAATATTGCCGGTACCTATATCAAAAAGGTACCGGCTTGGGTAAAATAATTGTCAGCGATAATTATAAGAGACCCAATACTTGTTCTATGAAAATCAGCCTGATCATTGTTTTAATTTTCACCAGCTTACCCTCGGCACTATCGGCAGCTTGTCCTACTGATGAAGTTTATCCAGCGGCCATGTTTCCTGAATTGACCCTACAAACCAGCCTGGGAGTGGTGGTGATTGAACTGGATCGCAGGCGTGCCCCACACACCGTTAATCGTTTTTTACACGCGGTTAAAAATAAGACCTACGATAACAACCTGGTACACCGTGTGGTGACAGACTACGTGCTCCAAACCGGGGCATTCAAAATAGACTATTCAACGGTTAAAAGTTGTGGCAACCTGATCAATGAATCAGGCAATGGCTTAAGCAATGCACGCGGCACCCTGGCGATGGCTCGCTATGACGAACCACATTCAGCCAGCACCAGTTTTTATATCAACTTAAAGGACAACCCAAACCTGGACCCCAATCAGAAATCCTGGGGCTATGCTGTGTTTGGCTATGTGGTCTCAGGCATGGATGTGGTAGACCAAATGGCTCAAGTTAAGACCGAATTTAATACTCAATTGGACGCCAAGGACGTGCCAGTTAAACCGATTGAAATCATCAGTGTGAGGTTAAACCAATGACAGACTTTATTCGCTTTGAAAAATCAGAATTACTAACCACCGTTTACATCAACGGCGAGGTTGATTTATCCAATTCAGCTGAAGTACGAAAAACCATTCTCGGTGCCTTAAAAACCACCCCTGAAGTTAAAGTCGACTTATCCGCTGTTGAGTACATCGACTCATCAGGCATTGCGGCGATGGTAGAAGGTTTACAGTTTGCCAACAGCAACGGCCGCACCTTCAGATTAACCCAACTCAGCAACCAAGTCAGAAGCATTCTTGAATTAGCTCGTTTAGATCAGGTTTTCGACATTGACTAAATCTTTAATTACTAAAATTGAAAACATCGGCATGTGGACCTACCAAGCCATTGAGCGGGTTGGCTTTGCCATGCGTTTGTTTTGGGACAGTTTTTATTGGCTGATTATTGGTCGGCGCTATAAACAAAAAGTGCGCTTGCGACAAGTGGTTGAACAAATCAGGGTCAATGGCTTTGATGCCTTGCCGATTGTGATGGCGCTGGCCTTTGTGGTGGGTATGATGTTGTCCATCCAATTACTCTATGCGCTGTCTGACTTTGGTGCCGAATCGCAAGTTTTATTGGCCATTGCCAAATCTGTGACCCGCGAGTTTTCACCGTTGATTACCGGCATCATTGTCGCTGGTCGATCAGGGGCTGCGATTGCTGCTCGGATTGGTTCACAGGTGGTTTCCCAAGAAATCGACGCCTTAAAAGTCATCGGCGTGGTACCCGTAAGGTATTTGGTGTTACCACCCTTGCTGGGTTTAATCATCTCCATGCCCTTGTTGGTCGTGGCTGCTGATGTAATGGCCATCTTTGGTGGCGCCATATTCAGCGTGATTGATTTAAACATGAGCATCAGTGCCTACATGGTCGAATCATTCAATGTCTTGGTGGTCGGCGATGTGATGCAAGGTTTGGTCAAGAGTGTGGTGTTTGGTATCATTATTGTATTGGTCGGTGCCACCACTGGATTCCATGTCACAGGTGGCGCTGAAGGCGTGGGTAAAGCCACCACCACTGCGGTGGTTGTTTCAATCTCTTTCATCGTGCTGGCAGACATGATTGCCAGTTACTTCTTAACCAAGTGATCTTATGAGCTCAGACAACACCGACAACCCAACAAAACAGCACAGTCGAGCCGACATAGATACCAATGAAACGGTCATCAAAGTCAAAGACTTGGTCACCCATTATGGCCAAAGAAAAATACTCAACGGGGTTAACTTTGAAGTCAAAAAAGGTGAAATCAGGGTTGTCATGGGTGGCTCAGGTTCAGGCAAATCAACCCTGTTGTGGCATATCTTGGGGCTTTACGAACCCACTCGAGGCAGCATTGAAGTGCTGGGTAAGGACATCCACTCAATCAGTTTTAATGATCAGCTGAGGCTCAAACAAGACATCGGCGTTTCATTTCAAAGCGGTGCTTTGTTCTCATCGATGACAGTTGGCGACAACGTGGCTTTTCCACTGCGAGAATTCACTGACCTAGATGAAAACACCATACGCATCATTTCCAGAATGAAACTTGAAGTGGTGAACTTGGGGGGCTTTCATAAACTGATGCCATCACAACTGTCCGGCGGCATGACCAAACGCGCGGCACTGGCCAGATCCATTGTGATGGACCCAAAACTGTTATTTTTTGATGAGCCCTCAGCGGGTCTGGACCCAGTGGTCTCCTCAGAAATTGATGATCTGATTTTGTCATTGCGTGACACCATGGGCATGAGTATGGTGGTGGTCACCCATGAACTTGAGAGCGCGTTTAAAATTGCCGACCGAATCACCGTTTTGGACAACGGTAAAAACCTGATCACTGGCACGGTTGAAGAAATCAAGAAATCTAAAAACAAACGGGTGATGGATTTACTGCAACGCCGCTCCAGACATGATAAATTGAACCCATCTGAATACCTTCGACGCTTGACACAGGAAAATTACACACTCACATGAAAAGACACATCAGCAATTATTTTTGGGTAGGCATTTTCACTTTGGTGATTTCAATCTTCACCTTGTGGATTTTAGTTAAAATGACCGGCAAAGAAGGCGACTCTATTGAATACCACAGTTACTATTCAAACGTCACAGGACTGGGTTATGGAACGCCGGTATTTTTTGAAGGCTATCGGATTGGTCAGATCGAATCCATTATGCCCGAATACAAACAAACCAAACTGGACTTTAAAGTCACTTATTCAGTGCTTCAGGCCTGGAAGATACCCAACGATTCGGTGGCACAAATCAACTCAGCTGGTTTATTGGCAGACATGTCAATCAACATCAAAGGTGGTGAAGCCACTGTTTATTTTCAGCCTGATGCAACCATTCCAGGACAGCCACCGGCCGATTTATTTGCACAACTGGGTGACGTTTCAACTAACATCACTGACCTGACCGAAGAAAAAATCAAACCAATGCTCGACATGCTGTATGAAAGATTGGACAGCATCACCTTACAAATTGACCAAGGCTTACCCGGCATCATGGGCAATGTAGAAGCCTCCACCGAAGAACTGAATCAATTAATCCAGTCTGCCAACCAGCTGGTCAGCCAAGAAAACACCGACAACATCGAAAGCTTCATTGCCAATCTGGCTCAACTGAGCAATCAAATGCAGCTGTCAGTTACAGAATTGGACAAAGGCCTGGCCAACATTAACGGTCTGGTCACAGATGCCAGGGGCTTGATCTCTGCCGATGATTCAGACATGGCGCAATTACTCAAAACCGCGGCCAAAAGCATGTTGGCGTTGTCCAACAAGTTAGACAGCATCACCAACGAAATTGAAAGTGCCAGCATGAATTTAAACGAAGCCACCAACTCAATCAGGAAGAACCCATCCAGTTTAATCTTTTCTTCGGACCCCGAAGTGGCGGATGATGACTTATGAGACCCATTAAAACCACATTAATCATGCTGTCCATGGCCCTGCTGTTCAGCGCCTGCAGCAGCAACAAAGCGCAAACCAAAAAGTATTTTCGACTCGCTGCGGTTGAACCCATCACCGTCCAAACTGACAACAAAAGACCCCTCACTTTGGTGGTTAAGCGCCCCAAGGCACTGAGCATCCTTGGTGGTCGCCCGATAGTCGCGACCCAGGCTGATGACTCATTGGTTCAATTGAGTTATAATTTTTGGCTGGAATCACCTAAAGTTTTACTCCAAGACAGGATCAGACAATGGGCTGGGAACCATTGGCAAACCGTTAGCTACCAAACCCCCTCAAACCAACCCCATCAAGTTTTAGAGTCGCGCATCTTGGCATTCGAAAAAAACCAAGACCAAGCCACAGCCACTATGGAATTTTCTCTCTACGATGAGGACAGCCAGCTGCTTTTCAGCCAACAGTTCAACGCCACAGAAAACATCACAGAGGATAACTACCGGGCCTTTGTTAAAGCCCTCAGCTTAGCCGTAGAAAGTATCTTCTCACAACTGAGTGCACAACTTTAGCATGCTCACTGATCGCCTAATCGATGCCATGGGCTTACTCAAATTACAAGCCAAAGGCAACACGCAGCCAAAGTCGGACAGACAAGCCACCGTCATTGCTGAAACAGTCGCTGCCATACCAGCACAGATTAAAAAAGCCAAGCCCCATCGCATGGACGTGGTGAAACTGGACAAGAGTGAATTCAGGCTGCTGGTCAAGATGTTGCAGGCCATAGACCATGAATGCACCTACGATCACATCAGTTTCGATGGCCACACAGTCACCTACCAGCACCCCAAGAAGACCCTGGTCTTTAACGACATCACCCTACCCGACAGCCAACAAATCCTCAACCTCAGCAGCCTGGGTGATCTGCTCTCAGACCCAGCGCTGAAAAGACCGGTTTGGGAAAAATTAAAAAGCCTGAAGTGAAACGGTAAGAAAAAACTTAAGTGAAGCTCTCGTAGCACTCAAGTGAAGCTGGAAAATAATGACTCTTGGGTGCAATTGTTGAGGGTATAGAAGCTGCAAGAAACGCAACTCACCAAGCATTGTTCGAATTCTAATCTATAACCTAACCAGAAAAAAACCTCCATGACTCATCCTTGAGTGGTGTTCTCCTTGATATCCATACGTGTGTTAAAAGAGGAGGCAAGAAATGACTTGCTCTACTTATAGACACGTAATTCAAAGAGAAACCTTGTCAAAAAAGTTAAAAAATAAATCAGGCTGCTTATATTACTAGAGATTTCTGTAAGCCCAGCTGAGTTTGAGCGGGCAGCTGCCCATTATTTATGGTGTCCGTCAAACTATGGCAACCTCAAACCCCTTTTGAAACACCCGGCCTTCCACGTTGGTTAAATCCCACTTTTTTACCCAACTTATTTTCAATTTGGGTGATAAATTGTGAGCTGCCTAACGGCGTTCCTGTTTGGGCACAATTTCTGATGTCTTTAATCACCTGATCATCTAAATGCTCAGAAAATAGACTGCTGTAAACCTGCTGCCTTTTTTTCTTTCTTAAAGCCAGTCCCAAATAACTTGCGGCAGGGGTTATCAACCTGTCATGAAAATCTAAGGCATTAGATAAATAACTACTCCATTTATATGCTTGTGGCGATTTAACCATTCCAGCCCTTACTGGGTTCATTTCAATGTATCGCATACACGCCAGAACATAATGATCTGAATCAACCAATGAACTCTTAAAACGAACATCCCACAGCGTACCGCTTTGACCGTATTTATGATTGATATAAGGCACATAAAAGCGCCCAAGCTTCTGCATCATTAAACTGATGCCACGATCAGAATCAGCCGTCGCCAACAAGTGAATGTGATTGGTCATTAAGACATAAGCATGAATCAACACCCCACTAGACTCAGCCGCCTCATGCAAAATGTGTTTATAGTGCTGGTAATCCTCTTCTTCAAAGTACACAGCAGATTTATTGATACCACGTTGAATCACATGATTAGCAATATCTGGAACAAAAAACCGTGGCTTTCTTGGCACAATCCTTGCCTCAAAAGTCACATTGTATCAGGTTTAGCCTTAAAACGGGTCTGACCCCTTTTAGTTTTCAGCTGAGTTTGAGCGGGCATCTGCCCATTATTTATGGTGTCCGTCAAACTATGGCAGGTTCAGTCTGACCCCTTTTGGTTCATATATTCACCAAAATCCCAATAATACCCTTCTTCACAATCTTTGATGAAGCTTTCCCATAACTCTAAAAGTCTCCATGGGTCATATTCTTTTTCACAAAAATCAGTATTCATTAATTTATCACCACCCATCTATTTGATCTAAAAACCATGTTGTCTGTTTCACTTGTTCCGTCATATCAGGATCAGTTGACGTAGGTCTGAAAAAAGTACTTATTTTACCATTTTGCATTACGCCTACATAACCAGTTTGCCTTAAAAGGGGTCTGACCCCTTTTGGTTATTTAGCTTTGTTTCAAAGAGTATTTTCCATTTGAATCTTTTTGAATCCTCGGATGAGAAATTAGAAAATATAATAAATTGGCAAGAGCTAAAATATTTCCAATTCCACTATTATTAAATACCAATCCATCGCTCAACATAAAAAATGTTCCACACAAAATTGACAATGATATTATCAAAACTATAGAGAATTGATAGAAAATCAATTTATTTGAATATGAAAACTTGTTAATTAAATACTTTCTAGATACCAATGAAAGCAAAATGAATGGTATTGTTAAGAATAGAAAAATCATTTATTGTTCTCCATTTCATTTTCAATTTGAGTTTTCACAGAATCCATAATGATAAATGAATCTCTCACAATCTCAAACCCAGACATTACACTTAATGCAGGATAAGAATATGTTTTTCTTTGAACTTCATATTGCATTTTTCCAGTGCGAACTGAAACTAACTCACTGGGTTTGCCAAGAACATCTGTTGGCTTAAAGAACCCATATGCTGATAAAGCTAAGTCAACTCCTAGATATACTCTGTTTCCCCATTTCTCTCCCATCAAACCATCAGTATAAATTTTTCTCGTAAAACCAGGTTTTTGGTGAGCTCCTTCATATACATTATTAAGGCCATGTGCGATTAATGGGCCACCTATAAGACAACCACCACCTGTTGAACACATTGCACCACCTAATAAGGCTTGGCCACTACCTCCTATTACACCACCTATCCTTGAGATGGGCATACCCTTTAAAGGGGTCTGACCCCTTTCTGTTTCAGCATTATAACTATTTATTTTTCTTTCGGTTTCAATCTCCAACACTCCCAAAACGTCAGTATTCTCTAGCATGTAAGAAATTGAATACCCTTTAGTCTGTCCAATAGAGGTGCCTGTTATTACCAAAGAACAAACAAACAATATTACTTTTTTGTACTTCAACATTAATCTAACCATATTAATTACCACCTTTATTTGCAGTTCTTAATTGTTGCCAATCTTTATAAGTTTTTTCACCAAAATCTAATCCATCAGCTTCCCAATACCCTAAAAGGGGTCTGACCCCTTTTAGGTTTACTAATAAATGTATCCGTCAAACTATGGCAGGTTCAGTCTGACCCCTTTTAGTTTTTAGTTCTAGTTTAATTAGTTTTTTTATTGATTTCCATATTTCACGCCACTTAAGACCATAAAACCAATAACAATAACAGGAAGGCTATATACAATAATTTTATGAAATGTTTTCACATTAACCACTTCAGTATCTTTAAATATTTTTGAAATTACTATTCTTAATATAATAAGTAATGCTAATCCTGTTGCATACAGTAGTGTGGATTTTTTTAAGTGTATTTTTTCATCAAAAACAAATAAATATAAACTAAAGAAGTTAAAAATAAAACCAACAATAAGAAAACCAGATAATATCCAAATTAAATCTATCGCGCTTTCCCTTTTCTTTTTTTCAGTAGGCCTTGAACATAAATTATATGAGCATGAGTATAAAACTTCTTTTGTTCTTGAAAAGCGCGTTTGATTAACCATCAAAATCCCTCAAAAAATAGTTCCAATAAACTATTATCATATTTAGATTCCATCTTAGGTTGAAGTATTAAAGGTTGAATAACATCGTTCCTTATTGACTCAATAAGGTCGTCCCTTAGTTCATTCCCAAACATGTTAACTGCCTCTGTAGTTAAATTGTACCCTTCCCTAACTCCCTCTGAACCACCGATTAACTGCCAACCGACGGATCCAACAAAACCTGGAATACCTCTAGTTGCTGCTGTTAATATACCCTAAAAGGGGTCTGACCCCTTTTAGTTTTTTTACAAAAAGTTGCCATTTATAATTTTTGTATATCAAAAAACGTATTATTTTATTCATGACTGAGCATCTCCAAACCTAGCAATCTATAGAAAGGGGTCTGACCCCTTTTAGTTTTTATACCACCAAAAATCTTTACTCCATTCTTCGACCATTGTCTCTTTTGCGTACTTAGCTATCTTTTTTTCCTTGTTAAGTTTATTTGCTATTGATGATTCAAACTTCAGTTTTAAAGGTTTGTCAAATTCAAAACCGAGATATTCTAATGCAAATATATTGTCACATAAACTCATTAATTTACACATTTCTTCATACATTAATTCCCCAGGGTGTTCTGCTAACCTTACAGCATACTCAACATTTCTATATAACAAATTTTTATTAAACGATGATTTTCTCAATTCTTTAAAGAATCTTGTCTTCATGGCTTGTACTTGTAAATTACTCTTTAATTTATACTTGTACTCTAATAAGAATAATTTCATTGCTAACATTGTAGGTACATGCGGTAATTTCCAACTCATACTAAAATACTTATCAATTTTTAAAAACATTTCTTCTTCTTGTTTCATAGTTTAATCCAGAATAAAGTCATCCCATTTTTTTACATCATCCCATTCAACAGGGTAATGTGTAAATATTGCAACTTTCTTTCTGGCATTACTTGTTGATGTAAACAAACCTGTATCAAAGTCATAATATCCAACTCGTTGATCACCTGAAGTCTTATCTAGATAGTTGAATTTTTGTCCATATTGTATTGTTAATCTAGCACTTACATCATAACCTTTTACACTAGTAACACCTACTTCATCCATATGCTTCTTGAAATGATTTCTCAAACCAACTTTATCACCATTTGTCAAAGTTGATTTGACCCACTTAGCATTTTTTGCAACTCCAGATAACCTAACTGTTGTTAGTAGCCTTCCGCCTGCTTTAAAAAACTAATCTGGGACAGGCATCTCGTAGGAATATTCTTACACGCTCATCAGAAGTTTGCCACAGAAATTCAGGCTCGTTTTGCTCAAAATAGTATTTTTACATGGAGTTTTTTATGACAGTTGCTCGAAATCAACAAATTTGCGTTGAAGAAACGCCGTATTACCACATTGTTTCAAGATGTGTTCGACGTGCCTTCTTGTGTGGTGAGGACAAGCTCTCAGGAAAGAGTTTTGAACACCGTCGTCAGTGGCTCATAGATCGCATCAAACAAGTCACTTCTGTGTTCGCCATTGATGTCTGTTCTTATGCCATCATGAGCAACCATTTTCATATAGTTTTAAAGGTTAATTCTACACTTGAATGGAACGCCACTCAAGTGTTAATGACATGGTGTTCTCATTATAAATTACCAGTGCTATGTGACCGATATCTTAAAGGAGAAATCAGCACCGAAGCAGAGCTTCGAAGGGTCAAAGAATATGTAGCTGAATATCGCACCCGTTTGATGTCAATATCTTGGTACATGAAAGCCATTAATGAGTTCATTGCACGTATGGCGAATGAAGAAGACAAGTGTACAGGTCACTTCTGGGAGTCACGCTTCAAGAGCCAAGCATTACTTGATGAACGTGCCCTATTGACTTGTATGGCTTACGTCGATTTAAATCCGATAAGAGCTGCCATGGCTAAAGACTTGAAAGGTTCTGAATTCACATCAATAAAAGAGAGAATTGAGAATACATCCACATGGTTATCTGGTTTTGGAAAAAACAAAAACGACCTGCCCTTTTATCTAACAAGTTATATCGGCTTGGTAGATGAAACAGGCCGTTGTATTCGTGGCGATAAGCGTGGATTTATATCAGAGAAATCAGCCAGAGCCATTGATGAAATTGGTATCAATCCAGATGACTGGCTCGATGAATTAAAGGGCTTTAAATCTGTCGGGTTTAGCGCTGTTGGAACCGCTGAACAGCTCAAAGAATATTCAGCTAAGACAAAGCGAAAATGGACGCTTGGAATTAAGCTTACACCAGCTCTGGAATAGCAAAATAAATTATAAAATTCAATTAGCAGAAGATGTCTGCAACCGTCTAACTCGATTAAAACTTACCAAAACCTTCAATATACCGCCTTCACCTCAATCTTCATCAATCACCTTGTAAATTCTAGACTTTAATCAGCCATTTTCTATTCCAAACATCGCAAAAAAGCCTGATTTGATTTTCTTTACCGATGACTGTCCTTGATGATTTCGCAAAAAAGCCTGATTTGATTTTCTTTACCGATGACTGTCCTTGATGATTGATGACTCATCCTTGAGTGGTGTTCTCCTTGATATCCATACGTACTTAAAAGAGGAGGCAAGAAATGACTTGCTCTACTTATAGACACGTAATTCAAAGAGAAACCTTGTCAAAAAAGTTAAAAAATAAATCAGGCTGCTTATATTACTAGAGATTTCTGTAAGCCCAGCTGAGTTTGAGCGGGCAGCTGCCCATTATTTATGGTGTCCGTCAAACTATGGCAAACTCAGTTCAGTCTGACCCCTTTTAGGTTGATTGGTTTTTTTGTTGATTGGTTTAGAGAATAATTTAGAAAAAAAAAGCGCGAACCGAAGTTCGCGCTTTTTTGATCTTAAATGATCTGCTTCAGGTTTTATTCAAAACCATTGGCAAAGATCAAGTCAGACTCACCTTCAACAGTCATGGTTACAGGAACCAAAATCTGAGGCTCATCAGGATCATCACTGTCAACACACAAGGTTGCATTGTAAACGCCTGCAGCAACACCGGTTGCATCCAAGGTCACTGTGACATCGATGTCGCCACCCGGTGACACAACACCACCTGCGCTTGAAGTGATTATCCAAGGTGCGCCACAAGTACTTGAACCTGCAATGTTGTAACGCAATTGTTCAAAGTTAGGCTCAGCTGTAAGACCTACAAGACCTGTCCAATCAGGTATGCCACCAAACAACAGAGGCGTTATCAATTGAGCTGGTGCTCCGCTGACATCAGGCCCAGCTGCAAACCAACCCCATCTGCCGGCATCTCCGAGTAAAATATCCTGTGTTGGGAATACTGATACCCAATATGTGCCAGCAGGTAAATCTAATGGCGCACCACCATTTGCAGCTGCGATATCGATTCCGATGTTATTACCTGTCAAATCCAAGCTGGGATCTGCTATTGGAATATCCAGTGCAAACAGTGCGGAGTTCAAACCATCTTCTGGATGACCAGCAGGTGAACCCGCATCGTCAGCAAAAACTTGTAACTGGATTGAAGTGGATGTGACATCCAGAGTCGTACCATTGGCAAAGCCTTCAAAGAACATGGTTTCAATAGATGCATCTTGTGATAACACAAAATCATCAGCACTGTAAGCACCAGCACCTGCACCACCATTTTCTGGTAAGAAAAAGCCACTCACAATACCATTGGTGATGGTACCAGTTTCATCAACTTGTTCTGCATAGACCAAGCTGAACTGACCACTACCAAATGACCAATTCAAATCTGCACCCGCAACTGGAGAGTTACTGATATTTAAATTAACGTCAGTTGTGGTATCCGCATCTAACGTAGCACTCAAGCTAGCTGGAGCAACTGCAATGTCTGGCGCTTCAGGTAAACCTGTGACCACCAGTGGTAGATGTAATGAAGGAACAGTAGTTACACCTTCCAAAACTCTCAAAGTTGCAGCTTGGATATCACCGATGTCGCCACTTGCATTATCGCCACCACACAACATCCAGTCACCATTAGCTGAACCAGTGCCTAAGTCAGCAAATGTCGATGGAGGCTCTGGCTCACCGTTAGGAGCTGGGGCAAATTCACATTCGAAATCATCCTGGCAGACCACACCCGCACCAGTAATGGTGCTTCCCATGTCAGCGGCTGAAATGGCTGCGCCATCAAACAAAGAAATGGGGGAAGTCGACAACAAATTAGAAGAATCATTAATGTCATTCATCACCGCCAGTTCATCCCCAGCAGGGTTGATTAACTTAACCGTTAAGTCACCAATCCAAGTGTGGTTCATGGCCAATTCTAATTCTGCTGAAAACACTGAACTGCTGATACCAGAGACAGTGATAGGTGCACAGTCCATAGAGGCTGTGGTTCCATCATAGGTATTGTCTGTGATGGTGATAGGTGCACCCAGGGCAAAATCAACAGGATTAAATGATGAAGGCACTTCATTGATTTGCAACTCACCAAAACTCACGGCTCCAGCTGGCAAAGCTCCACCATCGACTTCAACATCGATTGTTACTGTTTGACCTGGGTTAACCACAAAGTTAGCTGGATTAACTGTACCTGTCATACCTGATAAATTAGCATTGTACTCAACTGGTCCTGAAGCCACACTGGTGAATTTACGTTGGAAAGTACATGTACCCACACAGTTGTCATTTTTATAACTGGCCACATTCAAAGTTTTAGGGTCACCGCCATTGGCAGGATCAGCTAACAAGAATCTGAACGCCGTTTCATCCATCACTAAACCAGTGGATGAAGCCACATCAACTTGAATTCGACCCGCACCACGATCAAAAGGATCTGCTGGTGTTACGCCATCTTCTTTGGTCACGCCAGCTGTCACAGCTGTTAACATCAGGGCTGATTTAATTTCAGCTGCTGACCAAGTTGGCTGGAGTTCTTTCAACAGTGCTGCTGCACCGGCATTATGCGGTGAAGACATGGAAGTACCCGATATGATGCCATACTCGGCTGGTGTACCTGTACCCACTTCATCGTTGTCATTGAATGCAGCCAGAATGCTGACACCTGGACCTGTTACATCAGGCTTGTTGTACTCAAAAGGACTTGGACCACGTGAGCTGAAACCAGCCATTACGTCAGCTTGTCCTGTGTTTACAATTATGGGTGACTCAATAAGAACTTCTGGGCCACCTCGTGGAGGTCCAGCCAAGAAAGCAACAATCGCATCACCATCGGCTTGTGAAATTGAAATTGAAGGGATGGTGGTTGCATCACCCACATTCATATTCAAACCACCTGCAACGTTGTTGTAGATGATAACGCCCACAGCATTACCAGTTTCTGCATTGGCCACTTTGATGGCGAAGCTACAAGCGCCTCGAGAAATCAAAGCGATTTGACCGGCGAAAGAACCTGGTGCAAATGGTAAACAACCTTCAAAGTTGGACGCATCAACATTGGTTGAGGAATTGATTGGCGTTGGCACATTAAATAAGCCACTGGCATCTGGACCATTACTGGAGTTCCAAGCAATATCAGCCAAAGTGGGTTCACCCACAATAGATAATAAGCTTTCGAATTCACGGTTATGGGTAGATGCACCGACACTGGATGTCCAAGGCTCCACATGACCCAGCGTAGCTGGTCCTGGACCTGAGTTACCAGCAGAAGCTGAAACAAATACGCCGGTATCAGTGGCACTTAAGAAAGCCAATGAGACCGCGTCATTCCAAGGTGATGTACCACCACTGATGGAGTAGTTAACCACGTCAACAATACCGTCAGCAATGATTTGATCCATCGAAGCCACAGAGGCTGCACCAGCACACAAGCCTTGACCTGCAGGGTTGGTGAAACATACATCAAAAGGAATGATGTTGGCATGTCTGGCTACACCACTGATTTCAATGTTATCAACGCCGTTGGCAGAAGCGGTTGAAACCAAGTTACCACCAGCTGTAGAAGCGGTGTGCGAACCGTGACCGTTTTCATCTTCTGGTCCAATGACTTCAGTATCTGTCGGATCTACCAAATCATCAATGAAATCATAACCACCAATCAATTTATCATTACAAGTATAGCTTGCAATGTATTGATCTGTGTTACTTGGATCACAAACACCCAAATAATTACCTGAACCCAATGGGTTTGTGTGGGTATAACCATCGTCACCAGTGGCAGCGAATGAGGGGTGATCGAAATTAGCACCTGAGTCTAAGATACCCAGAACCACACCTTCGCCGAAAGCAGTGCCTGCAGCAGGTGCTGCGCCTACCCATACATTATTGGCACCAATCAAAGTTGGGCCCGCATCGGTGTTCAGAAAGTAATCTCTGTCCAAATAAACCTGAGCCACGGCAGCGTTTCTTTGTGCTGTGTTGGCTTCTTCTGGAGTCAAGTAAACAGCCAAACCGTTGATGGCATATTGGTAAGTAAGCAATGGTGTCACTTGACGACCCACTTGATTACTTAAGGTACTCAAAAAATTGTTTTGTTGTTGTTTTAAATGACTGACATAACTGTTCACAGCGGGGGATCTGCTCTCAATTTTGCCATCAGCTTGACGGGGTATTGGCTGGAAAGTTCCTGTACCATTGTAAGTGGCAACGGCCGCTTCATTGAATCTAATGATATAGCGACGTTGTCCTTCGGCATTGGCCGCGGGAAGTACTGACTGGTTGTCTTGATATTGCTCTACTGCCATTGACGTCAAACTATCTGTAGCGGTTGTTGGGACAACAGCTTGCGAGACATTTGATAAACCGGCTAGGTAAACAGCCGAAATGACAGAAGCAGTAATCAAAGGATTAAATTTTGATTTGGACATGTATTGTCTCTCCTACTTTTTTGAAAAATGTATGAATACAAAACCAACTGTTTTGTATGGCCAAAATGAGTTTGTGTGTACATGAATAAAAAAATGGTAAACACCCACAAGATCATCTGAGACAATGATACTACACAAGGACGAATACAAAATCAAGCTGGATTGAAAATATTTAAAATTATGCTCCTGTTTGTATTTCGAGTTAAGTTGAATTGATTGTTTTTAGGACTTAGACAGACCCTGTTAATTGAAACTCATGCAACTTGACAGCTTGCTGTCAGCATCGACCATGATAGAATACCCCCCATGAAACTGTGCCTGACAATCATCACTTTGACCTTAACTATGCAAGCCACCGAAATACTTGCTGCCGAGCGCACCGATGATGACTCATTAAAACATATTTATGATGGCGTTGATTACCGTTGGTACTGGAATACCAACATCGGCATCGTGGTTCCAGATGATGACATTCGCTTAAACGAAGCCCAGGTAATAGATTTACGGGTAGGCAAGCACATCAATGAAAACTGGGCGATGGAATTCGAAGTGATGCGCGATGAATATGACTTTGATATCGATTTCGATTTAAAACACTATTCAGCTGCTTTTAATGTCATGTACACCAACCACGACCCACTGTGGAAACCTTATTTTTTGATAGGTGTGGGTGGCATTTATTCAGATGCCAGGTTTCCTGACAGTCAGGAAACTGACTTGATTGTTAATTTAGCCGTTGGCGGCTCTTGGTATTTTACTGGCAATGGCGTCAGAATTCGTGCTGAAGCCAGGTCAAGACTGGATACCAACAATTCAGATTTACCCGGTCAAGATGGCTTTGGTGATGGTCAGTTCACCATCGGATTGATTGTGCCGATTGGCGACTGAGTCCAGCTTTGAAAAATCACAAGTAAGGCAAAATCCAGCCGCTGCGTTTTTTATAGGCGGCCCACCCTGGGTGGCGGGATAAACTGCGTTCCTTGGCCACCATATTCGGTACAAAAACCAACAACCAAACAGCCAACAAAATAACCGCAGCACCCCAGTGCCAAGCCAACAATCCAAATGCAGCGTATATCATGATTTCACCCAAATAATTAGGGTGTCTGATGTAACGATGAATGCCGCTATCTATCAAGCCTTTTTGAAATTTCAAGGTGTAGTATTTCTGTGCATCCGCAGCAATCATAATCACACAACCCAGGACACATAGGCTTGTACACAGCGCAAACCATGCAGCATCAGACAGCGGGTAATCAGGCGTTACTGGTTGCTTGATTAATAACCAAGCAATCACCCAGTACCAAAACAACACCCCAAAGAACGCCATCAGCCCACCGCCTATGGTGACTTTCTTCTGCCAGCCGCTATCTGGGAAGTTCAAATCTTTAATCAACCAAACAAAACCATAACTGCCATGCAAAGCCAAATACAAAAAAGCGGCAGTAGAAAAATTTTGGTAATACCACATCAAAGCCGCCACCAAGATAAAGGTACCGGCTTTTTGAAAATTGATCACCCAGGCTAATTTCCAGGGCTTAGGACCACCCAAAAAATCAGAGGTTAAGTAATCGGCCAAGCGCTTGAGTTTTGCTGTCATCTTTACATTGTAAATAGTGCCAGCAAATGAATCAACCACATCTGAGTCTAACCACTAATACAAGGTTTTCAAAGCTTCTGCATCATAGCCTTGCATATGATCATAAGTCTCAGCTTTCAGCTTATGCACCCACTGAGGGTCTTGTAACAAACACCTGCCCACTGCCACCAGGTCATAGTCACCTGCCGCCAATGATTGTTCAATCAGTTTGAATTGATCAGTCGAAATGTTGGCGTGGCTACGCATACCCCGTTTACCCTCATCTACGAAACCGCCATCAAGACCCACACTGCCGACCGTAATGGTGGGTTTGCCGGTGAGTTTTTTGGTCCATCCGGCCAGGTTTAAATCAGAGCCTGCAAACTCAGGTTCCCAAAAGCGGCGTGTTGAACAATGAAACATGTCCACTCCAGCATCGACCAATGGCTGTAAGAACTCGGCCAATTGTTCGGGGGTATCTGCCAGTTTCAAATCATAGTTTTGTAGTTTCCATTGTGAATAACGCAACACAATCGGAAAATCTGGCCCAACTGCAGCGCGCATCTTTTTGATCATTTCCACTGCAAAGCGGGTGCGCTGTGTTATGTCGCCACCATATTCATCGCTGCGTAAATTGGTTTTTTCCCAAAAGAACTGATCCAACAAATAACCATGTGCCCCATGAATTTCCACACCATCAAAACCCAGCTTCTGGGCATTCGCCGCTGCTGTAACAAAAGCGTCGATAACCGCATCAATATCAGCCTGGCTCATCGCCACACCGTTGGGATTATCTGGTGATAACAAGCCTGATGGGCTGTAAGCTGGTACCGATTCATCCGGCTCTAAGTTATCTTTTCTGACACCACCCACATGCCACAACTGCGGCATGATTTTACCGCCTTCACTGTGTACCGCATCAACCACTTTCTGCCAGCCAGCCAAGGCTTGTTCACCATAAAAGTACGGCACATTGGGATAACCATTGGCAGCCTTGTGTCCCACACAGGTGCCCTCGGTGATGATCAAACCGACATCGTTGGCGGCACGTCTTTGGTAATACTCGATGTTTTTCTGATTGGGCACATGACCCGGTGAAAAGCTGCGAGTCATGGGTGCCATAACGATGCGATTTTTTAATTTCAGCTGGCCCAGTTCGAAAGGTTTGAATATAGCTTGATTCATTATTTTAATTGCCCTGCAAGGTTGACCAGAGAAGTAAGCGCTTTATCTATGAATTCAATGGTTTTCTCATCTGTTAAGTTACCTTCTGAATCGAATTTATCGGCTGCCTGTGCAATCATCACTTCTGGTTTATTGACCACAAAAGCATTCAAAAACACCAGGATTTGGCGCAAGTGGTATTGGCTGCGAGCTGTGCCCATACCTGGGCTGGCGCCCATGATAGAGACTGCTTTGCCGTTAAAAGCTTGATTTTCAACCCGTGAAAACCAATCGATGGCATTTTTCAAAACCCCTGAAACCGAATAATTGTATTCCGGCGAGGCCAGCACAATGGCATCCGCTGATTGTAATTGATCGTGTGCTTGTTGAACGGCGGTGGGGATACCTTTGGCATTGACGTCCTGGTCATACAAAGGAAAGTCGCTGATATCAACCTCAATGAATTCGATGCCTTTGGCTTGTAAATGCTGCTGTACCGTGCGTAAAATGCCGCGGTGCATTGAATGTTGCCTTAAGCTGCCTGAAATACCTGCTATTTTCATGGTTTCACCTTTAACTAAATCGATTGATTATAGTCAGCTGATGTGAATAAAGCGCCAACATTTTTTATTCAAGCTTTAACCCAGAGCTTGCATCATCCAGTTCAGCTATTCCAGCACATCAGGTACTGAAGATTGAACTGTATAGTTGATTTAATCACCCATAAAAAAAGCGCTCATAATCAATGAACGCTTTAAGCTTCAATTAATGGATGATTTTATCTTCGAGTCAGCCAAAACACCCGACGCAACACAGCCGCTACACCTTCAGGCAAGTCTGCAGCATCGTATGTTTCCTCATTGACCACCACCAACCCAGATATATCAACACCCGAGTCACTGGCTTGCACAGTCAGTCCAGTGAAAGACACATCCCAAATGCCATCTACTGACTCCAGCACAAAAGCACCCTCTGATGAGGTGTTAATTTGTCCATCGCCACGACTGGTTTGTTTAGAGATTAAGCCTGATAAGGTGGCGTCCTTTTCACCTTGGCCTGGGTGAAATTGGTTGAACTCTGTCAACGATGTTCCGGTAAACTGCGAGTCAGCCAAGCGCCCACTTTTAGTTACTGTATACGACCCTGATAAGTCATCAACCACAGTGGTCATGTTGGTGATATCAAAACCTGCCAATGAATGACTTGAAATAACCATACCTGCGGCGATTAATAAGGTTTTTTTGATGTGTTTCAGTTTCATGTTATGCTCCTAGATAGTTAAAATAATGACTGTGAGCTTTCACAGTTACCCATTCCAACGCAGCCATGAGCGAAGCGTTGACAACAAAATTAAAAAATTAAATTTTAAGTTTCTTGTCAACCCTTTGCTTGACGAAACGTTGAGTGGGTAAATAACAGCAGTTAACTATAATGAATATACCTTCAGCAATTCATCTATATAATGGCTATCATGGCAACACAGAAAACAGCCAAAAGCCTGAAGTGAAAGAAATGAGCTTAAACCAACAGCTTGATTTATTTTTGCGTGAACAACAAAAACAAGCGTTCGCCATCGCGATGATGAACACCCGGCAGCAAGCCGATGCACTGGATGTTGTGCAGGAGGTCATGTTTGCTTTTGTTAAGGCCTACAAACACAAACCACAAGACTCATGGAAACCGCTGTTTTATCGAATTTTGCAAAATAAAATCAATGACCACCACCGCAAACAAAAAAGTTGGCTGAAACATTTCTTCAGTCATAAAGATGACCATGAACCGACAGAACAAGCCATCAGTCCAGCGCCATCACCTTTAGAGCAAATGGACACCCTAGAACAAGGCAATGAGTTGATTGATGTGATCAAACAATTACCAGCCCAACAAAACCAGGTGGTCATCTACCGCCATTGGCAACAAATGTCAGTCACAGAAACAGCAGACATCATGCAAATCAGTGAAGGCAGCGTAAAGACCCATTTGCACCGCGCCACGCAAAAAATCAAACAAGCCCTGGGATATGAATCATGAATAACAACGAACTGAAACAACAGATTAAAAAATCAATGGATGAGGTGGTTGATGCCATTGATGTCTCAACCCAAGTGAAATTAAACCAAGCACGACATGCTGCATTAAACCAAAACAACAACAAAAGACTGGTACCGATGCTGTCATTGGCTGGTATGGCATTGGCCGTTATTCTGGCAGTCACCTTGGTGTGGTTTCAAGCCCCAATAGAAGGTGCCAGCAGTGAAGCAGAGTCACTCTGGCTTGAGGACCTGGATTTACTGGCCACCGAAGCTGAGCCAGAGTTTTACCAGGACTTGGAGTTTCTTGCTTGGTTAGAAGAAAACCAACTGCTGGATACTGAGATATGAGCTGGATGATACTGCTGGCGTTGTTAACCGGCACGGCTGAAGTCAAGGAACCCATTGATGCAGCCATTGAACCCAACTCTGAACCAGCACCTGAACAACAGCCAGCACCCAATATAGAGCTGCTGTTGTTTTTAGCCGAGTGGGAAGACAGTGACACCGACCAATGGCTGGATCCAGAAATATTTGCTACCGAAGACAGCATGAATCAACAACTTGATACACAAAAGGCACAACACCATGAAACAGACCCTGATCATCATTAACTTACTCTTGGCCTATCAAGTCAACGCCATCGAATGGCATGAGTTGAACCCAGAACAACAACAAACGCTGGCTCCATTCAAATCAGAGTGGCTGGCCATGCCGGATGAAAAAAGAGCCCAGTTAGCCAAAGGTGCCAGTCGCTGGCAAAACCTGGGCCAAAAAGAAAAAGCTTTTGTGCTCAATCGCTTGAATAAATGGAAAGACATGCCGGCGCCACAAAGAAAAAAAATTCGCCAGCGTTACCAAAAGTTTCAACAGCTCGAACCCCAACAAAGGGCCCGCTTGTGGCGCTTACATCAACGCTACAAAAACTTAAGCCCTGAACAAAGAAAACAACTGCGCAACAAGTTTGATCAAATGACACCAGCACAAAAGAAACAATTCAGACAACGACAATTGAATAAACAGAAAAGGCAGCAACAAAAACAACAGCGTCGTTAATCACAGATTCAAAATGCGGCGGGCACATCGAATGCCAGTACTTGGTCAGACACAGGGTGGGTAAATTTTAATTTTTGGCTGTGTAAAGCCAACCGCGCAGAACACGCCAAAGCATCCCCTGTGGCATACAGCTGATCACCCACAATGGGATGTCCAATATAGAGCATATGCACCCGCAACTGGTGTGACCTGCCGGTCACAGGTTTTAACTTTACCAAAGTGGTTTGCGGCTCTCGTTCAATCACCGACCAATGGGTTAAGGCTTGTTTGCCCCCATCAAAATCAACCCTTTGCTTGGGGCGGTTGGGCCAATCACAAATCAACGGCGCTGCAACTTGTCCATTACAGTCTTCCAAGTGACCATAGACTCTGGCAACGTACTGCTTCTCAATTAAGCGCTGTTCAAACTGGCGACTCAAAGACACATGACTGGCTTTGTTCAGCGCCATCACCATCAAACCAGAAGTTTCCATGTCCAATCGGTGCACGGTGGTGGCAGTTGGGAACTGCGCTTGCGCCCTAAGCTGCAATGAATCTTTATGAATCAGTTGGCGACCAGGCACTGACAACAGTCCTGAGGGCTTGTTCAAAACCAACACATCATCATCTTGATGAACCACTTCCAAAAAGGGATCCATCGGTGGTTGGTAGATCATCTGCTGCCTTTGGGTTGGGCTTTTCTCAACGCCTCTTTGGCAGCTTTGGCGGCCAATAAACGCTCAACTTCAAGCAATTCAGCGCGCATCATTTCCGGTGTTTCGAGGGTGATGCGGCCCATCACACCTGTTCTGAATTCATTCAGAAACAAACTGGAAATACGGGTTAAATCAACATGCCCACCGGTTTTTAAGGCCCCACGCTGCTGACCAATTTTAACCAGTAAATCATAAGGCTCCGCTGGCATGTCGTTTATCTTGTAGCGCTCAGCTATGGCGTCCTTATAAGCCACCATCACATATTCAGCCAGATAAAAGGCCTTGTCCTCGGCTTCAACAATGTTGTCCTTGATACCGCCGGTAACCGCCAGCCGGTAGGCACTGTTTTGGTTATCAAACCTAGGCCACAGAACACCCGGGGTGTCATGCAAAATCACATTGCCCGGCAGTTTAATCCGCTGCTGTCTTTTGGTCACCGCCGCTTCATTGCCTGTTTTGGCTATGGTTCGATCAGCCATGATGTTAATCAGGGTCGATTTACCGACATTCGGAATGCCCATAATCATCACTTGAATTGGCTTTTTATTCAGCTCACGCTCTGGAAACCAGTTTAGACACCATTGTGGAATTTGTTTCACCAGCCCTTTATCTGAGGTGTTGACTGCGTAAGCTTTGATGGTTTTGTCTTGTTGAAGTTCATCCACCCAAATCTGGTTCAAAGCTTCATCGGCCAAATCAGATTTGTTCAATAACTTGATGCTCGGTGTTTGGCCACGAAGCTTTTGTAATAAAGGGTTCTGTGATGAGTACGGTAAACGCGCATCCAAAACCTCAATCACCAAATCCACTTCCGGCAGTAATTCACGAATTTCTTTTTGGGCCTTGTGCATGTGCCCCGGGAACCAGTTGATGGTCATTAAAGCTCTCAGTTTAATAATTTGCCTATTTTAACTGACTGAACACCTTAAGTACTTGAAATATACAACTACACCCTTATTTTGCAGACATATTAAAATTCAACACAAAATATCATGACAAATACAGCTGAAAAATTTGAATTCCAAGCGGAAGTCAGTCAAGTCTTGGACTTGGTGATTCATTCGCTTTACTCAAACAAAGAAATCTTTTTAAGAGAACTGATCTCAAACGCTTCTGACGCTTGTGACAAGCTGCGTTTTGAAGCGATAAAAAACCCTAAGCTGTTGGCTGAGGACTTGCACATCAAAGTGGACTTTGATGCCGAGGCTAAAACCATCACCATCAGTGACAATGGCATAGGCATGACTCGTGATGAGGTCATCAATAACATCGGTACCATCGCCAATTCAGGCACCAAGAAATACCTAGAATCCATTGCCAAGAAAGACCGCGGTGATGCCAACTTGATTGGTCAGTTCGGGGTGGGGTTTTATGCCTCTTTTATTGTTGCTGATGAAGTTGAAATCAGAACCTTGAAAGCCGGTAAAAAAGCCAACCAAGCCGTTGCATGGAAATCTGACGGTAAAAATGCTTACACCTTGGATAAAATCACAAAAGAATCTCAAGGCACAGAGATCATCTTACACTTGCGCGAGGAGGAAACTGAGTTTGCTGATAATTTCAGGTTGCGAAGTTTAATCAAAAAATATTCAGAGCACGTGGCTTTTCCGATTCAAATGTTGGAAGTAACCCACCCTGAAAAAGACGATGATGGCAATGAAATCCCAGCCAAAACCCCTGAATACGAAGTGGTTAATGATGCCACTGCGTTGTGGAAAAAAGCCCCATCAGACATTAAGGATGAAGACTACCAAGCTTTTTACAAACAAATCTCTAATGACTTCAATGAGGCCGCTTTTTGGACCCACAACCACATCGAGGGCACACAAAGTTACAGCAACTTATTGTATGTACCGAGTAAGTCACCATTTAACATGTTCTCTAACCCAGACGAGCGTGAAGGCTTAAAACTGTTCATCAAACGCGTGTTCATTATGGATGCAGCGAAAGAGCTGATGCCTAATTACCTGCGCTTCGTCAAAGGTGTGGTTGATTCCAATGACCTGCCATTGAATGTATCTCGTGAGTTGTTACAAGACAACCCCTTGTTACAAAAGATTAAATCAGGCTTGGTCAAACGGGTTTTGGGTTTATTGAAAAAGAAATCCTTGGACACCGATTTTTATGCCAATTTCTGGAAAGAGTTCGGTGACACCTTAAAAGAAGGGGTGGTTGAAGATTTCAGCAACCGCGATGCGGTGTTAAAATTACTGCGCTTTGCTTCAACCCAGAATGATGATGCCACTGAAAATGTCACGCTAGAAGATTACATCAGCCGCATGAAAGAAGGTCAAGACAAGATTTACTACATCACCGGCGAATCTTACGAAGCGGTTAAAAACTCACCGCACTTGGAATTGTTCAAAAAACAAGGCGTTGAAGTACTGTTGATGCACAGCCGCATCGATGAATGGATGATGGGTCATGTCCACGAATTCGAAGGCAAGCGTTTTCAGTCAGCAGCCAAGGGTAAACTCGATTTGGGTCAAGACGAACAAAAGGACAAACAACCTTCTGAAGCAGACAAATCGTTTTTAGAAAAAATTCAAAAACAATTGAAAGACCATGTCAGTGAAGTCACTGCATCCACTCGCTTGGTTGATTCTGCCAGCTGTTTGGTGATGGATGAACACGCCATGGCGATTCACATGCAGAAATTAATGGAACAAGCTGGACAGGCCATGCCGGGTCAGTTACCTGCATTGGAAATTAATCTTGATCATCCTTTGGTTCAACACATTGAGCACATCGACAATGAAGAACATTTCAAACAGTGGTCGGAACTGTTGTACGAGCAGGCTTTGTTGGCCGAAGGTGGTCAGCTGAAAAACCCAGCTGATTACGTGCAAAAAATGAACAAACTGATGTTGGATATTCTGAAGTAGTAGCTGTGACTGTTACGATTTAAGGCCTTCATTATTGAAGGCCTTTTTTTATTCTTTAAAACATCTGTGCCTCAGCCAAAACCAGTCATTCAAAACCATTTTTAAAAATAAGATCTGTACAAGCTGCTATTTGAGCAGGGTTGATCATCACATGAAAAGCTGCGTTCTCCTGCATTGGCGATGCATCTTGGTTGACAATGCCCCATTTGCGAAAGGCCGGTCTGGAGTCAAACGCCACGGCTACAGGCCGGGCATTAAAAACACCTTGGGAAGCACTTTGAGTCACTTGAATGAATGCACATGGCACATCATTAATCAGTGGATGATCTAAATAGGTACCATCCACAGATATATTGGCTGCTTTGGCCACATGCTCCCAAGCACTTTTGCTGGGGTCTTGATAATATACATTGAATTGACTGTTGGCTGGAATATCAGCGACATCCAAGTTCAAGACATTCCAATTACCAAAACCATAAACCACGCCAATAGGGTGTGGGTTGTATGTTCCAATCCAGTGCTGCGTAACCATTAATATTTTATTGATGTTGTTATTCAAACCTGCTCGGTCGATGGTGGATAAACTGGAGCCACCTAAAGCGTCATGTTCAAAGGTGTTACTAACAGACCCATGTTTAACAACATTAAAAGCTGCATTATTTGCAATATCAACAAGCGTCGATTCATTGAAAATTTGCCATTTGCCAGCGCTGTAATAAATTGCTTCATTGTCATTGTTTCTGGGGCTAGAAAGACCGTTTGGTGAAAGATTTGAGGTGATATGAATGTCATCAGCACTGGCTTGGTTGTTGGTATATTGGTTATCGATAGTCGAAATATAAGTTCCTGAACCACTGTGGGTGTGAATAAATAACCGATCACCAGTTTCATAAGCACCACGATCAACCACTGCATTGGGGGTAACATCTCGCTTAATTCGATTGGTACCATCTGCATCAATTAACGGGGTGCTGCCCAAAGCCAACAAAATGAGCGTGTTTCCACTGTCAATGGCTGGTGAGTTTTTACGCAACCGTGCATTGGACTGACTGACCAGTAGCGGGTTGGCGTTGATGGCGTTGGCTCCAGGTGTGAAGTTAAGATTGGTGTCATTCTGATAATATAAATTATAATCGTTACTGATATTGGCGTCTGCATCGAAATAAAAACCATAAGTACTGTAAGCCACCAGGTTGTTTTGTACCAAAGCATCAACCTCGCCACCCAAAGATGTGGACTCCAATATCTCAACTCCATACCTTGAGTTAATCATGCTGTTATTGATGATATCGGCATTTATAGAACCTTGAATACCGTCTATGCTGACGCCTGAAGGCTGCCAATTGTTATTCGCTTGGTAAAATGCATTGCTCGAAATATTGACATCAATTGTTGCCGATGGATTGAAGCTGTAGACATAAACACCTGCTTGGGTACCACCATAAACCTCATTACCTGAAAGATTCATATTAACCTCCCCCTCGCCAGTGTTTTTCAACACAATGCCCCTTGAATACTCACCATCAGCTGTTACCGTGTTGCCATAAATTTCACCTGATACGACACCAGTGCCAATGTTTTTATCAACCATGATGGCTCCAGTAACTACACTTGGTACGGTATTAAACTGGTGATAAACCCGGTTGTATTTGATGTTGATGGTTTTACTGGCAGGCGTGCCAACAATGAATTTAATCGGAGCGGAAGCTGAATTTAATAAGGTAACGTCATTATTTACTATATTGGCAGTCATAACCTGACCTATGGCCGATACAGTTAATTTACCATTCAAAAAAGTTAATCCTTTCACAGTCACTGTATCTGGGCTGTTAGACTGTACATTCAACTCTCTGCCTGCGGCGAACTTGGGTTTATACCCATCACCTGCAACCAAAGACACGGCTTTACCAGTAAAAATAGTTTCATCAATCACCGCGTTGGTACGGATTTCAATGTACTCACCCACCGGACTGCCATCAACACAGGCCGCTAAAGTTGAATTGCAAGGGGCTGTTGCACCGGGCCAAACCACAAAAGATTGCGCCTGCACGCTGAGCAGCAACAGTGTAAGAACAACTGATAATTTATACATAATTCCCATCCTAAATAAATTTACTTATTTCTTATTATTCGATAAGCAGTTGAAATTTATGACATCAATTGAATAATAATTGAAGTTTGAAACACCGAGCAAATGTTTGATTCACCTCAAGTACGCATATCTGACCATACCAATAAATATAATTCATGGTGCTAATATTAGATAGTTTTTATGTAATTAATGTTGTTGTTTGGGATGAATGTTGATGGTATGGCTATCAATTGTTTACGTGTAGGATACTGTCAATTTTTCCATTACCATGAATATGGTTTTTGGATAAAACTTCGTCATTAAAAAAGATCCAGGCTGATTTAGCCAAGACCTTTGTCTTAGATTTAAGGTTTAGCTATTTTTTAAGCAGTAAGACCAAACCCACTACTGCAGAAACCGCCCCACCAATCAAATAATACATGGTTTTATCGGTATAATTACCAGTGATTGCTTCGGTCAGCTCTTCCATTGGAGCTTCTGTGGCATTCAGACCAAAAAACAGCAATACGCCACCCAAAACCAACAAGATAATGCCGATTAATTTATTTGTGCTCATGTTTAAATCCTCCTGTTTTTAATTCAAAATATAACCTCATTTCTCGAGGTCTTCACTGTCATCTTCAGAGACAACTTTCTTGGCTTCAAAGCCAATACTTAAAATCATATAATTAATCAAAGCAATCAAAATGGCAACTTCAAACTTTTGCCACGCCACCGCCATGCCTATGGCACCGGTGTTCCAAATACTGGCTGCGTTGGCCAGCCCCGTGACTTTGTTATCATCTTTGGCCTTCAAAATCGCACCGCCTCCGATGAAGCCAATACCTGTGACGATGCCAGCCATGAATTTGCCCATTTCACCAGATGCGCCCAGTACATCCAAAGCGAGCAGTGTATAAGAACAGGTGGCCACAGCCACTAAAGGGTAGGTCCTCAACCCAGCACTGTGTGATTTGGTTTCTCTGTTATAAGCAACAGGCAAGGACAAAACAAGTGCCGCCAGGATGAGGGTCAAATTCTTGACTATCACAGGCCAATCAATGTCCACCAGTTCAAACATATTTTCTACTGAATTGAGCCATCAAATAATTGTACTATGAATTCAACTTTTACTGGCTGTTATTTCTTGATTTGAGCATGTATGCCTGATATTCGTCTCCCTAAGCAGTTGCGCGATCACCACTTAAGACTTTTTGAGCCACAGGAAAATAATTTTTCTCTTCCTCTTCAAGGTGATGTCTGACCTTGTACGCTAAGTTTGTGGCATGCTGCAACCACGCGCCTGAGCTTGGATCTGCTGCTTCAACTTCAGCCACCAATTCATCAATTACATGATGTTCAGCTATGCCATGCCTGGCATCATCCTGGGTGGAATCCAGCTTGATTAAAGGCACATAAAAATAGCGCTCTTCTGAATCGGCATGATGAGCCAATTCTGATTTCAGTTGGTGAAACAAATCAGCCCGCTTATCTGTATTGCCACTGGTATCAACCAAGTCATCTAACAATTTTCTCTGAACTTCATGGTCTTGTTGCAAGGCTGTGTAAATATCCATAATTATCTACGTACTGATTATTACAAAAAAAAAGCCATTTTATGGATATCAATATCAATACCACGTGAAATACTCAAAATAATTACATTTTGAGCGCTGATTTTCACGAAATTTACACTCTAAATGAGTATGATTATTATTACTATTAACTTTACGAGACTCAGACATGAACAAAGCGTTTTCTTCCTTATCTTTAGTGGCCTTACCCTTGATGGCCATGTCTTCAATCACCTTAGCATCAGATGTGTGCGAAGGATTTGGACCACAAACACCCCGTGACATTGATTCAATTGTAGGCACCAATGACAGGATATTTGCCCTTGCCGATGATTACCAAAACATGAATCTTTGTAACATTCATTTTCATGTCAACGCAGAGCACAAAGCCAAAGATTTTTCTATCCTGGCTAAAACCGATGATGGCAAAGCCAATGGGTATCAATGTGCGATGAGCCAGAACTTAACCAAGGCTGAGTTAAAAATGCCTGCACAAAACATGTGTGAAGGTGTAAAACCAGGTGACACCATTGAAATGCATTGGGTACACACTTCATGCGATACAGCACCTGGCCCAGGTTTGGGTTCATGTTTGTCTGACAAATGTGCCAACCCAACTTTGCGTGTTGAAACTCAAGTTTTCACCTTAGTCAATGACACCAATGCGATGAGCTTTGATGAATTGCGCTATGCCGGTGCACAAGCCAGCAATGACTACCACCAAGCGAAAAATATCCCTAACAACACCGGCAAACCTGTGGTGTTTGCAGGCTCTACCACCGGTCCCAGCTTTACTGAACAAACCTGTTCGCCTTTACAAGCCACATGGAGCGTCAGACCCCAATGTGCCAAGCTTGACATCAACAGCCTGAGCCAATGGTGTGAAAACAACCCATTTGATGAGAACAAAGCCCATGGCATCCGTGAATTGGTCACCAACCCTGCTTTGCTATCAGAAATATCTGAATAATTTCATTTCATTTCATTTTAATGAATACTTGGCCTGACTCGTTCAGGCCTTTTTTTTAGATTTAATTCACCCGTTTTGCCTGTGATACACTATTATTAAGGTAATAAAACATATTTTGCTTTAATTAGGGGGGATTAAATATGTTGTTCAACTCATTGACGTTTATCGTCTTTTTTGCCATTGTGCTGTTATTGCACAATTTACCATTTTCTTGGCGCACAAAAAAAACCAACTTACTGATTGCCAGTTATTTGTTCTATGCTGCATGGAACCCGCCCTTTATTGTGTTGGTTTGGCTATCTACCATCATTGATTGGAAAGTTGCACATAAGATTCATCAGTCTGATAATAAAAACACCCGAAGGATGTTGTTGATGATCAGCATTTTGGTCAACTTGGGTATTTTAGCCTTCTTCAAATACGGTGACTTCCTGTTAGAAAACTGGCAAACTTTTATGGCCCTGTTTGGCATTGATTACCAAGTACCTGAATGGAGCATCATCTTACCGGTCGGCATTTCATTTTATACCTTCCAAACCATGGCCTACTCATTGGATGTTTATTTTAAAAGGGCCGAACCCAGTAAAAGCTTTTTAGATTTCGCCCTGTTTGTGACCTTTTTCCCACAGTTAGTAGCTGGACCTATTGTTCGCCCAACACACTTGTTACCTCAATTTGAAAAACAACGCAAAGCCACCCGCAACATGTTAATTTGGGGATTGGGTTTAATTACTTTAGGCTTGTTCCAAAAAGTAGTGATAGCAGATGGCATCTTAGCCAACATTTCTGACGATGTTTACAGCGCCAGAGGAGCTGTCTCATTCATCGATGCTTGGCTGGGTACATTCGCTTTTGCAGGACAGATATTTTCTGACTTTGCTGGCTACTCAACCACAGCCATTGGCGTGGCATTGACCTTAGGCTTTTCATTACCAAGCAATTTCAATTACCCCTATGCTGCCATTGGCTTTTCAGATTTTTGGCGCAGGTGGCACATCTCGCTGTCTACTTGGCTGCGGGATTATTTATACATCCCGTTGGGTGGCAATCAAAAAGGTCCCATCAGAACCTATATAAACTTGATGCTAACCATGCTCATTGGCGGTCTGTGGCATGGCGCCAGTTGGACCTTTGTGGTTTGGGGCGGTTTACATGGTTTTTACTTGGCCATTGAGCGGGTGTTGAAAAAAACTTGGGGCGATGTCACTTGGGTTAAAAGAAAAATGGTACAAATCATGTTGGGCCTATTGACTTACCTATTGATCAACATCACTTGGGTGTTCTTTCGTGCACAGTCTTTTCCGCAAGCCTTCGATATGGTTAAATCCATGTTAGGACAGAATCCAGAAGGTAAAGCGGTGCTCGCAACCATCAACATCATCTTAGTCAGTGTGGTAACCGTTGCCATGGTGTTCTGCCATTGGCGGATGCGCAATACCTCGCTGGAAGCGGTGGTGGGAAAAACACCTTGGCCAATATTAGGCACCCTTTGGGGCCTGATGTTGTTTTTAATCATCATCACACAGGGGAGCGGCGATGCCTTCATCTATTTCCAATTCTGAGCCCGTTTTAATGGCACAATCAGACCTCAAGGCCAAAGATTATTATTTTCATGAAAACCGACCGATTCCTGAAGTGAAATGGAAGCCTGCTTTGTTGCTGGCAGTCAGTTTAATGGTTATTGGGTTTATTGCATGGGAATACAATGCCAGAGTCATTTGGGGTTACGAACCAGAAGCCTACATCGACAACAACGGTTTGTGGTCAATACAAAGAAGAATGATTGATCGAGGTGATGAAAATACCGTGGCCATCATTGGCGCCAGTCGCATCTTGTTTGATTTTGATTTAGATAGCTATGAAAAACTAACCGGCACAAGGCCGATTCAATTGGCACTGGCAGGAACCAACCCACGACCCATTTTGGCAGATTTGGCCAAAGATGTGGATTTCAAGGGCCTGCTTTATATCGGCATCACACCTGGCAGTTTTTTCAGGGACGGCGGCGGCCTGTCGGCTGATGCACCTGATTATTATGCCAAAGAAAGCCCAACCCAATGGATGAGCCAACAACTCAGTATGTTGATTGAACCTCATTTATCTTTCTATGATTTATCAAATTGGCCCTTGTTTACATTAATTGAGCGCATTGAATTACCCAATAGAGCAGGTGTTTTCGACCCTCGCATGGATGTTTGGAAAATATCTCAAGCAGCTGAAGACCGTGATACCAAGATGTTTTGGAAGGTAGAGGAGAATCTAGAATATCAACACAAAGCGCAGATGACTTGGCGTGGCTTTATGCAAGGGAGTGACAAAAGAGGCCCCAGTGAATTTGACTTAGATAAATTTTTGGAAGGCGTAATAAAAGACATATCAGCCATCAGAAACCGGGGTGGAGAAGTGGTTTTTGTCCGTCTACCATCCAGTGGTGACTACCGGCCCAGAGAAGCTCGCTTACACCCCCGTACAGAATATTGGGACCGACTGCTCAAAGAAACTGAATCTGTGGGTGTGCATTTCGAAGACCATACTGAGCTGCAAGGCTTCAGGATACCTGAATGGTCACATTTACATTCAGACGATGCGCCTAAATTCACCGCGGCCTTGACCGCAATAGTCAACCAAAAACTGATCAACGAGGGAAAGAAAGGCATCATCAAACAATAAAAAAACTGATATCCCAATGCAAATTAAGTCAGAATAAAGCCATGGACAAATACCAACAAACCATCAAAACCTTCGATACTGTGGCTGAACAATATTGGGATAAATTCAAGGATTTTGCGCTTTATGAACCCATTTATGATTGGTTTTGCGCACATTTACCTGAAGGCAAAGTTGATTTACTTGAGATCGCTTGCGGGCCCGGTAATGTCAGTCGGTATTTACTGAATAAAAAACCCAACATCAAGTTACTCGGCAGCGACTTGGCACCCAACATGGTGAAGCTGGCTCAGCTGCACAATCCACAAGCTAAATTTCATGTTATGGATTGCCGCAGTATTGATAACTTAGACAAGTCATTTGATGCCATCATGTGTGGCTTTTGCATGCCCTACTTGAGTTGGCAAGACTGCAAAAAGTTGATTGATGACATGTGTCGGCTGATTAAACCCGGCGGCTTACTTTATATCAGTGTCACTGAGGGAGAAAACAGCCAACAAGGATTCCAAGGATCGGATTCAACCAAAGGGTCAGTTTACGTCCATTATCATGACATTGAAGCCATTCAAGATAAACTCAAAGTGGCTGGCATGGAAATCATGGGCATCAAGCACCTGAGTCACATCCACAACCAACAAACCACCAAAGATGTTTTCATCTTAGCCAGAAAATCTGACTGAATCATCAGTTCTTTTTATTTGAGAACCTGACCAGTGCCAATACGATGGTCGCCAATGGCAGCAACTCGGTACCAGGCAAAACACAATACAAAGCGGTGATGAAGGTCATCATAGATTGACCCAAAACCCCAAAACGATAAACCGTGGCCAACCACCAGCCCAATAAACCGCCTAACACTGGACCCAGATAAAAACCCACTGGTCCAAAGGTAGCCAAATCCATCAAATCCAATAAATAACCACCAGCTAAGGGGCCAAATGACCTTAATAAACGTTCACCCCAGCTCAGCTGACCCACTGCTTCATCAATTTGTTTTTGTTCCTTTTCGAATTTCATCAATTACATTTCACAACAGCAGATTCAAACCAACCATGACAATAACCCAATCACAAACAACCCAATCATTGACAACAAGCTGAGGGCAAAGACCACGCCTCGTAAAAATGACCAGCCAATATAATAAAACAACATGTGCAAAACTCTGCTTAAAAAATACCCAACCATGAGACGATTGACCCATACTGGATCAGCAGCAGTTAATAGCGCAAATAAAAACAATAAGATTAACGCACCCAGGGTTTCATTGGTGTTGGCGTGAGCTCGAGACAACCTAAACAATAGATTACCATGGTTATTTTCTACCGGGTGTCCCGGTGTATGGCGTAACTTAATGGCCATAAAATCAAAGCATAATAATTGCAACAAGGACAAGGCGCCGGTTAATCCCAGGATCAGAATTGACCCTTGATAAGGTTCTAGCCATAACGTCATATTCATAGTTTCTCCGTACCTGTTTTTTTCAGTCTTTAGATTTGATTATAAAATTGGCGAGACCAATCTGGCCACCTTCTCAATGAATATTTTAATCGCAGAGCGTTTTTCCCAAGATTCAATTGATAATTGTTTGGCATCAGTTATATCCTGACTGAATGATGCTGATAATTGTGCCGCAAAATCCTCGTCATACACCAACACATTGACTTCAAAATTCAACTCAAAACTGCGCTCATCAAAATTAGCGGTGCCTAAGATGCTTAAAAAACAGTCAACCACCATGGTTTTTGCATGGATGAACCCGTGGGTGTATTTATAGATTTCAACGCCCACATCGAGCAATTCAAAATAATAGGATTGTGCCGCTGCATCCACTACCCATGAATCGGAGGTTTCAGGCACCAATAACTTAACCTTTACACCACTGAGTACGGCAATTTTCAATGCCTTCAAAAGGGCTGGGTTGGGGATGAAATATGGTGTGGTGATCAGTATCTCATCCCTGGCGCTGTGAATCGCATAGAGGAGAGAAAACAAGATACTGGGTTGCGGCGAGTCTGGCCCACTGGAGACCACTTGCACCAGTTTTTGATGTGTTTTATCTAAGTCTTCAAACTGACCACTGAGTTGATCTTCAATATGAATGTTTTGTTCGGCACAAAAATTCCAATCATTGAGAAATATGTTTTGAATGTAGGCCACCGCGTGCCCTTCTATCCGCACATGGGTATCACGCCAGAAACGTTTGTTGTTCTCTGCACTGTGATCATTATCATGGCTGCTGTGGTTAACATAGTCATCAGCCACGTTGATACCACCCAGATAGCCAATCTTGTCATCAATAACCACAATCTTGCGGTGATTGCGGTAATTTAAACGATCGGCGAAAGCAAACAACCTGATTTCAGAAAAAGGGTGTGCTTCGATACCATGAGAACGCATGCGTTGAAGCACACTTTTTTCAATGCCTAAGCTGCCATAATCATCATAGATAAACCTGACCTTAACCCCTTGTTTGGCTTTCTGAATCATGATTTCTGTCAATTGATAGCCAATATGATCAAATTTAAAGGTGTAATATTCCATGTGGATGGTTTGTTTGGCTGCTTTTAAATCGTCAATCAATTGGGGGAATTTTTGTTCACCGTTTTCTAACAGTTGCAGCAGGTTAGTGCCTGTTAATCGGCTACAACCCTCTTGAAAAACCATTTTGGATAAACCATAGAATTGTTTCAGATTGGGATGCAAGTCTGGATTGACTTGGGTTGAACCATGGTCAAACTTGGTTTGATAATCCTCTAGAGCTTTTTGGTCATCTGTGAGCTTCTGTTTGAACATTTTGCGCTTTTTGCGCTTCACACCAAAGATAAAATACAGCCCCAAACCAACCACCGGAAATAGATACACTGTAAACAGCCAAGCCGATGCCCTCGAGCTGATGGTGTACTGATGAATGATTTGTAAGGTCACATAGATGAGTACTGCCCAATAAGCATAATAAACCAATGTGAACCAGCTGAAAGTCATGATAAAACCTATATCCCAAAAAATTCCATTGTAATTATTATACCCTTTGATAGGCTCCATGCTGTGAAAACACATACCCCAGATTGCATTTTACCAGAGCTTGATCATTGAAAAAAATCAACAGCAGATTACAGTCAACACTTTGCTACAATGGCACCATGAACCAACCTTCAATGCACCCTTTTGATCAGCTGACGCCAGACACCATTCTGGATGCCCTTGAGTCACAAAACTTCCATGTTGATGGCCGGGTCACGGCTTTAAATAGCTATGAAAACCGGGTCTACCAAGTGGGTATTGAAGCAACAGACACCAAGCCAGCCGATCCGGTGATAGCCAAGTTTTATCGACCGGAACGTTGGAGCCAAGCGCAAATTCAAGAAGAACATGATTTTTGTTTTGAAATTGCAGCGCATGACATTCCTGTGGTTTCACCGTTACAAAAGTCAACAGGCGAGAGTGTCCACGTATTTAAAGACTTCTCGTTTGCTGTATTCCCTCGCAAAGGCGGTTATGCCCCTGAATTAGACCATCAAGAAAACCTGTCCATCATGGGCAGAACGCTGGCCAGATTACACAACATCGGTGCCCAACAGGCATTTAAACACCGACCCACATTGAATGCGCAAACCTTTGGTCAAGACAGTGTTGATTTTGTCGCTGAACACTTCATTCCCTTCGAGCACAGGACGGCTTATTTGACTGTTTGTAACAGCATCATGGCCATCGTATCAGATCGGCTTCAAGGTGCTAAAAACATCAGGGTTCATGGTGATTTACACATCGGCAACATTTTATTGCGCGATGACATCCCAAATTTAGTTGATTTTGATGACTCGAGATCTGCACCTGCGATTCAAGACATATGGATGCTGCTCTCTGGTGAAGAACATGAACAACAAATTCAACTACAAAAAATCATTGCGGCCTACAGTGAATTCAGGGACTTTCCTTATTCAGAGTTAAAGATGATTGAATCGTTGCGAACCTTGCGCATGATTCACCACACCGCCTGGCTGGCCAGACGCTGGCAAGATCCAGCTTTCCCACCTGCCTTTCCTTGGTTTGACACGCATCAATTCTGGCCACAACATGTGGCTGATTTACAACAACAACTGCATGCCCTAAAGGTCAATCAAAACCATCAGTAAAAACAGTTTCTTGCATCACCACTGCATCATCCCACAATCCAAAAGGGGGGTCTGTTTGGTCAGGAGAGCCAGTTTGTAACATCAAACGCATGACCGCAGAAACAGCCAATGGAGGTGCTTGCAAATACCCATCTAAATCAATCCAAACGTCATCATCCACACCAAAATCAGATGAGGTGCTGTCACGCCGTATTAAGCTACCCTCACTGTCATACCATTCAATAAAATAGAGACCCCGCTCACTGACACTGGTAGCTGGTGTCTTGAACGAACCAGCTGTTAAGTACCAATAATTACTTTGAACCGTGAATGCATCAGAATTCATGCCAAAAGTACCATTGTTATTAATAGTTCCAGTCACCAGCATGCTGCCGTTACCTGATATCGACGCACCGTCATCACTGACCCATTCAGCCATAACAAAAGGATTGCTCCATCCATCAAAGTTTGCATCAAAGTGACCATTGGTCAACAAATTCTGAGCCCACAGTTCACCTGTTATTAAAAAAAGCAGCATCAAAAATACCTTCCAACCTGTTTTGTTCATTGCATTCACCGTTGTTGATTACTGATTAATACGTTGTTTCTTTTAACATCATGACATCACCCCTCCTTAATTCATGATTTTTATGCTTATTTCTTAAGATTTAATGGGAAAAAGTACGAAACAGCCGTTTGGGACGATTGAATGCCTGAAAAAGTCACAATGAAGGCTTTCTTCCAACGATCCTGAGTAACTAATGAATAAAGCCATTCGAATCATCAATTTCAGTCTCTATACCCTACTCAGTTTCGGGGTTACTTATTATGCTTTTAACTATGTTTTTCAAACCATCAACCCAAACAATGACTTTCAAGTGAAAATGTTGGCCAACGGTTGGATACCCCCAACTCACTTTATTGCTGGTGGTTTGGCCTTGGCTTTAACCCCATTTCAACTGAGTAAAAAATTTCGCGCACTGTCGAAAAACTTGCATCGTGCAGTGGGCAGCTTGTATGTCTTGTGTGTTCTAATTGGAGGCATCACAGGTTTAATCATGGCCCTCAATGCTTCCGGTGGGTGGGTGGCTAAACTGGGCTTCTTTAATTTAGCTGTGGTTTGGCTGGTCACCACAACAGCGGCCTTTTACTTTGCCCTCAAAGGCAACATCCGCCAGCACCGCAGGTGGATTTATCGCAGTGTGGCGGTAACAGCCGCTGCCATCACCCTGCGTTTATTTTTAGGCATAGGTTTGGGTGTTTTGCAGTTGCCATTCTTCACCGTTTATGTGCCTGCTGCTTGGTTGTGCTGGATAGTGAACCTGGTCATTTGTGAATGGCTATTACAGCGCAAAACCATCACAGATAAAACCAATCAAACTAATAAGTCGTTTGCCTGAATTGACTCGGTGTCTGATCATGAAGTCGCTTAAAAGCGGAGTTGAATGTGGACTTAGAAGTGAATCCGCTGGCATAAGCAATGTCCAATATGGTGTGGGTGTTTTGTGGATCTCGCAGCAACGTCGCTGCAGCTTGAACACGCAATTGGTTGATGTATTCCCTGAATGTTTGCTGGTGCACTTGGTTAATCACCAACGACACTAAATATTCAGGGTAACCGGACTTTTTAGCCAGTTGACCGATGTTCAATGTCGGATCTAAATACAACTGTTGATCAGCCATCAATTGCTGCAGCTTGGCAGTCACTTCAGGGAACCTGACATCATCTGTGTTTTTTGGCGTTTCAATGGGCTGTAATGGTTGGACGTTGGTTTGAATGAGTGCCAAATAACCCATCACTGTCATATAAATAGCAACCGCCGCATAGATCACCCAAACATTGTAACTTTGGATAGGAATCAACCATTGAGAGACCGCTATAAACCAAATCAACACTTGGAAATAAGCCATCACATCAACCCATAACAAGCCAACCCCATCGGTGTTCGATTGTTGTTCATACAGGCTGCGTCGGTATTTTTTGATGCTGACCAAACCTGCTACCACATAACTCACACTGTACAGGTACAAAGTTAAATCAAATGAAACCCAACCCCTGGGGATATTCTCCCAAGGATCAAACACCCAATGTAGGTTAACACCAACCATCAATATAAAACCTGAAAAATGCACCACATCTGTCCATGAAACCGGTTTTTTTAATGTGATGGTTCTGACATACAAGTAAAAGAAACTGCCATATAAAAAGGGGAAAAAGTTGGCCAAAGTATAAGCAGGCAATAAACGAGTCGAAGGGTTATTTAAGTAAATGGTTTTAACCACAAGATCGAAAACCAGACACAACATCCAAACAGCCAATACCCGATTGCTTCTGACGTTAACTTTTTTAGCCCACAGTGCAATCGCTAAAATCAATCCTTGTGCGGCTCCAATCGCATATATGTAGGTAAAGTTCATAACATATCAGACGATTGGGCTGCTTGTTCTGAACCAGCCAGTGAGGCTGTATCGTGAGACTTGAACGGGTAACACCTCATGCGGAAAATCCTCACTGAGAAAGACCACTAAGCGGCCCAGCTCTGGAGAGATGCTTTTGAAAGGCAGGTCTTGGTTGTGCTCATACAACAACAACTCACCACCATCACCTGGCTGCCAATTGGGGTTTAAATACAGCACCGTGCTGACTTTGCGGTTATTGCCTTTTTGATAAACCGGCTGTTTAAAAGCATCGACATGCTTTTGGTAGAAAGCACCTTGAGGATAATGGGCAAACATACATTCATAATCGAACAAGCCTAAAAAGAATCGCTTATTTAAAGCCAACCGCAACGCTTCAGTCCAATCAAAATAGCTTTGATTTTCAAGTAAGTTCTCATCTAACCAGAGTATTTTATCTCGGCGAATTTGACTGTTGGTTTGAAAATCATCAGCCCGTCCTATGCCTGCTGACTTGAATTGATTGGCATCTAAACTTTCTACTTGATGTTGTAGTTCAAACATAAAATCTTGTGGGAACGCGTCATCAATTTGCACGTATCCGCTTTCGGCTAAACCATCACAAATTGAATTCAGCAACTTTGGATTAAACAGTGTAGGCATATTTATTGATAAAAGTAGTCCAATATAAAGACTGTCACTTACAGCCTGATTCATTGTTCAGTGATGGATTCCATTGACATCAGAACAGTCGCCTATGATAAACTTAATTCCATGAATAAACCATTAAGTTGTGGCGCCCAAGACCTGCTAGAAGCTGTTATTGTGCAAAAACGACGCATCCACTTAATCACCAGCAACGAACAAGGTGGTCTCAGCAAATTCCCCAAAGTTTTACCCATTGATCTGGCCAGCAAAAATGGTCAAGAGTTTATGACCTTCATGACCACCGACAACCAAGGTGGGATCATTAAGTTGACTGTTAATACCGCCGATATCATCAGTTTTGAAGCCGATGACTTCAAGGACCCACGCATCAAGTTTGTTAAAAATGAGCCATGAATGGTCCTGTCATAGTGATTATGCCAAGGCTATCAAATTCTGAATGGTTTGGTTAGAATGGGATTTTAAACCCCACACTTATAAAACAATGATGTACCGCATTTTCACCTGTTTCCTTTTGACCTTTACATGCTTTGCATTTGCACAAAATAACCAACCCATCAAATATCAATTCACCGTCACCGATGCCAAGCATCACTTGGCTGATGTCAGCGTCATTTTCCCAAATGTCGGCACCAAGACCCTGGCGGTTAAATTACCAGTCTGGCGTTCGGGGCGTTATGAAATATTAAACCTGAGCAAAAACATCAACCAATTTGCGGCGCAAGATGCCAGCGGCCAAGCTTTGACGTGGAACAAAACCGATAAAAACACCTGGCAGCTGTTACTGCAGCAACCAGGCGATGTCACCATCAACTACCAAGTTTACGCCAACACCCTCAAATACCGTGTTGCTCATATCGATGAAACCCATGCATTCCTGGATGCCAGCGGGGTGTTCATGTTCGCCCCAACTTTGCGCCAACAGCCCTTAACCGTGAGTTTAGAGGTGCCTGAGACCTGGCAATCCAGATCAGGCATGGATAAAATCGCAGCGCATACCTTCCGCGCTGATGACTACGATCAATTGGTCGATTCACCGATTGAGTCGGGGCTACATGAGTTTTTGGCTTTTAAGCATGACGGTATCGACTATGAAATCATCATTTGGGGTGAGGGTAACCACGACATCAAAGACCTCAGAGCACAAATCAGCTTAATGCATGCTGAGGTCAAAAAGATTTGGCAGACCTTCCCTTATGAGCGCTATGTATTCATGTACCATGCGGGTGATGGCTTACGTGGTGCCACAGAACATGTGAATTCAACCATCATTCAACAAGCCCGTTTTAACTTCAAGCCACGCAAGTCATACCTCAAGGTGTTGGCCACCACCGCACATGAATTGGTCCACACCTGGAATGTTAAAGCCTATCGACCCGCCGGCATTGCACCGTATGATTATTCGCAGGAAAACTATTCAGATTTATTCTGGATGGCAGAAGGCATCACCAGTTATTACGATGATTTGTTGTTGTTGCGTGCAGGCATCTACCAACCCAAAGATTATTTCGAAGTGTTGGCCAAAACCATCCATGATCATTTAAATAAACCGGGTCGCAAGGTTGAATCACTGGCCCAAACCAGTTTCGATACTTGGCTGAAAGACGATGCCCAACAAACACACAATGCATCCACCAGTATTTATCTGGAAGGCCACCTCATGGCATGGCGCTTGGATCAGGAGATTCAACGCCTGACCGACAGCCAATTCGGCATGGATGAATTACAACTGAGGTTGTACCAACAACACCGCAACATAGATCGTGGTTACAGCAAAAGCGATGTTTTGAAGTTATTAAAAGACATCACCGGTACTGACATGTCAGCATTTTGGAGCGATTACATTGAAGGCACAACAACCATAGACTTTGATCAGTTACTGAGCTTCTATGGCTTACAAAGAACTGAAAAAAATACCGATGATGAGAACCCAGCTACTTATGCATGGATTGGTGCCGCATTTGATTCAGATGATAAATCAGTGCTGATTAAAACAGTCGATTCAGACAGCCCAGCCTGGCAAGCAGGCCTCAACGCAGGCGATCAGTTGTTGGCCATTGATGGCATCCAAGTCACCGCTGAAAACATCGAAAACCGCATCCAACAATTGGGTTTAGATGAATCACACAGCATCCACTATTTCAGTGCCGGTCGTTTAACTGAAACTCAATTGACTGCCGTCACTGACCCCAATCCTGAATTTAAGATTGAGCCAGTTGAGAAACCCAGCAAGGCGCAAAAGGCCAGTTACAAGGCATGGACTGGATTGGATTGGGTTGAAGATTGAAACTTCATTTCATATCAACTCAGTTTTGCGCATAAAATACCCACATGGGCGAACAAAAAATCATCGGCATAGCAGGCAACATTGGTGCGGGGAAAACTTCCTTGGTGGAGTTTTTAACTGCTACCTACCAAATCACACCCTTTTATGAACCCAATGACAACAATCCGTATTTGGCTGATTTTTACCAAGACATGAAAGGCTGGGCGTTTCATTCACAGCTGTACTTTCTGGCCTCTAAATTCAAAATCCACCAACAAGTGGAAAAGATTCCTGGTGTGGTGGTGCAAGACCGCACCATCTTCGAAGATGTGGAAATTTTTGCCACCGCTTTGCAACAAACCCGCAAAATCAACCAACGAGACTGGCAAACTTATTTAAGTTTTTATCACAGCATCAAAAACTCCATCAAGCCACCGGATTTAATGATTTACCTCAGTTGTTCAATCCGCACCACCCGCAAGCGCATCAAACTCCGTGGCCGTGAAATGGAACAAGACATGCCCTTGAGTTATTTAAAGCGCTTAGAATCATTATACCAGAACTGGATTGCCAGCTATGATAAGAGTAAGCTGTTGGTGATTGAAACCGATCGACTGGATTACGTCAATGACCTGATTGACCAAATCGAACTGATGCAAAGCATAGAAGCTTTGCTGCCCAAAGACTTGGCCAGAAGCTGAACACAATAAAAACTTATTCTATAAATGGAACGCTAATGATATGAACCACATTTTTACTTACCTCAAAGGCATGCTGATGGGCATTGCTGACTTGGTACCTGGCGTTTCTGGTGGCACCATTGCTTTAATCACTGGTATCTACCAACGGCTGATCAATGCCATTGCTGCAGTTAATGTTAACAGTCTTAAGCTGCTGTTCACCGGTCAAGTGGACAAGGCCTGGAAACAAGTGGATGGTTGGTTCTTGGTCGCCGTATTCGCTGGCATCATCAGTTCGATATTTTTGTTTGCCAGTTTAATCAAATATTTATTAAACTACCAAGCAGTATTGACTTGGTCATTCTTCTTCGGTCTTATTGTGCTCTCTGCGGTGTTGTTAATCATCCAAAACACATCAAAGTCCTGGCTTAATTGGCTGTTTATCGTGTTGGGTGTCGGCGTGGGTTATTTGCTCAGCACGCAAAGCATGGGTGGTTTGCCAACTGGCTTATTGGGTGTGTTGTTGGCGGGTATGATTGCGATCTGTGCGATGATCTTGCCGGGCATATCCGGCTCCTTGATCTTGATCTTATTGGGCAAGTACCAAGTGTTGATAGCTGCGGTTGAAAACAAAGAGTGGAGCACATTGATGGTCTTTGCGGGTGGTTGTGTGATCGGTTTGTTGCTGTTTTCAAGACTGCTGAAATGGCTGTTGGCTCGTTACTATGCCGCCACCATTTACACTTTAGCTGGTTTGATGCTCGGCACCTTATTCAAGGTTTGGCCTTGGAAAAATGACCTCACTGGCAGCAATGTCTCTCCACTTTCACACCCAGAACCCCAGCTCATCCCAGCGCTGCTGTTGATGTTGTTGGCGGGAATCTTGGTGTGGTTGTTATTTAAACTTGACCGCAAGAAATCAACATGAAAACTTTTTACTGGTATGACTTAGAAACCTTCGGCATCAACACCCGCTATGATCGCATTGCGCAGTTTGCTGGTATCCGCACCGACGAACATTTGAACCCAGTCGGCGAACCGGACATGTTTTATTGTCAACCCACCTTTGATTATTTGCCTGACCCTTCCAGTTGTTTAGTCACAGGCATCACCCCGCAATTGTGCGCTGAAAAAGGTTTACCTGAACATGAGTTTGCTGCCATGGTGCATGGCATTCTGAGTCAGGAAAACTCCTGCAGTGTTGGTTACAACAGTATCCGCTTTGATGATGAGTGTGTGCGTTCGCTGTTTTACCGCAATTTATATGACCCTTACCAACGTGAATACTTAAACGGCAACAGTCGCTGGGATTTAATTGATATCGTCAGAGCGACTTATGCGCTCAGGCCAGATAACATCGAATGGCCGATGCATGAACCAGGTAAGCCCAGCTTTAAACTGGAAGATTTGGCCCGCGCCAATGGTTTAATTCATGAATCAGCACATGATGCACTATCTGATGTTGAGGCCACCATTCAAATGGCCAAGCTGATTCAAAAAAACCAACCCAAGTTATTCGATTTTGCTTTGCGACTCAGAAATAAAGACACCGTCAGAACCTTATTGAATTGGCAGTTGTTGCAACCGATTGTGCATGTTTCGAATAAAATTCCTGCTGAACGCGGTTGCTTGGCACTGATGTTACCTTTGGCGATTCACCCCAATAACAAGAATGGCATCATTTGTTATGACCTGCATTATGACCCCACAGATTTATTGGAAATGGATGTTGCTGACATTCAAGACCGTTTATACACACCCAAAGCCGATTTACCTGAAGGGGTTGAACGGGTCCATTTAAAAACCATCCACCTCAACAAAGCTCCCTTCGTCTCACCTATTTCGGTGCTCAAAGGTGTCGATTTAGAACGCATTGGCATGGATTATGCACGCTGTCAGAAGCATTTGGCACAAATCAAAGCGGCAACTGTGGGCATTGAGAAGAAAGCCGCTGCGGTGTTTGACCAGCCATTTGACAGTCAAGTCGATGATGTGGATGAAATGATTTACTCAGGTTTTTTCAGCTTCAAAGAACGCGCCCGCTTGGAATCCATTCGTCAATTGCCAGCCGAAAAAATCCCTTGGGATACCCATACTGCTCCAGGCGATCATTTCGACGACCCACGTGCTGCCACTTTGGTACAAAGATACAAAGCCCGCAACTTCCCAGAATCACTGACAGCTGAACAACAAACCCTCTGGCATATCGATGCTTTGCGGCGCTTGGAACAAAGGTATGGCGATGAATTCGAACAGTGGTTTGATCAGCTCAATGTCTTGCGCGAGCAAGTTGACGCAGAGAAAGACAACGCAATCCTCGATCAAGTGGAACAGTTTGTGATGAGCAAGAATTTTTAATAAAAATAGAACCACTGACAGGTTGCTGGGTGATTTTTATCCACGATAACAGATTTGAACCCAGAGTAATTATGCAGGCTATTTAAAAACAATCGTCTCTTACTGAACCGGCGAATTACGTTTGTTTTCAACCGGTAAATTAGCCCGGTATTGTCGTCTGACTATAAGCATAAATGTGCGAATCATCATGTACATGACAAATCCCACCGCAATGGCATAGATACCCCAGTGCTCCAGCAGAATCACCACCTCACCTTTCTCTATACCTTGGATGTAATCCCATAACATGGGTAAGGCACCAATCATGGTGATGGTCATCGCCACATAACTGAACATACGCAATTTATACATGCGATCACGAAACATGCGTTTTTGGAACAGTTTGACTTGTTCGGGATCAATCTGAGCTTCAGGGTCTCTGCTGTAGTTACATTTTGGGCACATTTTAGCCACTGATGACATCTTGGTTCGACAGGCCGGACAATTAACTAAAGCCATGAGGATCTCCGCTAAAAAAAATCAGATTATAGCAATTCTGACATGAATAATTAATCAAAACCGCCTATCATAAGCAGAATCACCAACGTTTACTGAACAGTCTATCCAAATGAAAAGAAAAACCAAAATAGTTGCTACATTAGGTCCTGCCAGCCAGGCCCCAAGAAAAATTGAATCATTGATCAAAGCCGGGGTGAATGTGTTCCGCTTGAATTTTTCTCATGGCACAGCCGAGGATCACAAACAGAATGTCAGCAACATCAGGGCGGTGTCAAAAAAGCTGGGGGTCATTGTGGGTATATTGCAAGATTTACAGGGCCCAAAAATTCGGGTTGGTGAATTTCCTGATGGACCCGTTAAGCTGAGAAAGGGCAATAACTTTGCCTTTTATCCTGATAAAAACAAACTTGGTGATGAACACGGCGTGGGCATCAGTTATGCACAGCTGCACAGTGATGTTTCGCCTGGTGACACTTTACTGGTAGATGATGGCAAGATATTGCTCAAAGTCAGTCATGTTGAAGGTCAGGTGATTCACACCACAGTCAAACGTGGCGGTTTACTGAGTAATAAGAAAGGCATCAACGTCCCTGATGCTGATTTGAGTATTGCGGCGGTTACCGAAAAAGACATCGCTGACATAGCCATCGGCGCGCAATTGGATGTGGACTGGGTGGCGCTGAGTTTTGTCCGCAACCAAGAAGATTTATTACTGGCCAGGGCCCACTTGGCCACCCATCAATCCACGGCCAAGTTGATGGCTAAAATTGAAAAACCTGGTGCCATTCGTAATTACAAAGAAATCTTGCGTGAAGCCGATGGCATCATGGTTGCACGTGGCGACCTGGGGGTTGAACTGTCAGCAGAAAAGGTCCCTATGTTGCAAAAACGTCTGATTAGAAAGGCTCGAGAAAAAGGCAAACCAGTGATCACCGCCACCCAGATGCTGGAATCAATGATAGAACAAGCCATTCCTACCCGTGCCGAAGCCAATGATGTGGCCAATGCCATATTTGATGGTACCGATGCGGTGATGTTATCGGCCGAAACTGCCACTGGGCTGTACCCCGTTGCAGCGGTTGACACCATGGACAGAATCGCCACCACTGTCGAGGCTGACAGCGATTATAAAAAACGCATGCATGAACGAAAATTCAAAGCCGAAAAAAACACCCCTGATGCGGTCTCATCAGCGGCATGTCACATTGCCACAACTTTGTCTGCTGAAGTGATGTGTTGTTTTTCGAGTTCAGGAGCCACCGCCTTGAGGGTGGCCAGAAACCGCATCCACACCGACGTGATCGCCATTTCACCCTCAATTAAATCATGCAATCAATTAACCGTCTCCTGGGGTATTAACCCAGTGCTAAATAACGATGCAACCAGTTCCGATGAGATGGTTGAAATTGCCAACCAAATCATCAATGCGCATAAAATGGCCAAACACGGTGATCATTTCGTAGTTACCGCGGGCGTTCCATTTGGACAGTCGGGAACCACCAATTTGATTCGGGTTGAGACATTAAAGACCGATTAATTCAGTCGAAGATTCAGCTACTTGGTATGATTGACTCGGCATAACCAATGCCAGTCAGCGAGTGCTTGACTCATTGCTGACATGGGTCAAAGCGCAGATGTATTGGTGACAGTTTACTTAGCAAAACAAGAACTGTTTTTTTTCATCCGCTATTAACATCAATCAATTTCACAAAAATACCACTCACTGCAATGTTATTATAGATTCCTACTTTAATTTGATATAACCGTTAATTTCTCGTCGCAATTTAATATGCCAGATAATCAAACCGAAACAAGCATCCAAGTTGAAGCCAACCATGCTGCCAGCATCCAACAAATCGTTGATGCCGTGGGGCAAAAAATCTTGGACAAGGAACAATCCATCAAAACTGTCATCGCTGCCTTGATTGCAGGCGGACATGTTTTACTAGAAGATCTACCTGGCTTAGGTAAAACCACTTTGGCAACCGCCATAGCCCAAGTATTCGGTATGGACTTCAATCGCATTCAACTCACTTCTGATATGATGCCCAGCGATGTACTGGGGGTCAGTATTTATGACGCGCCCAGCCAAACTTTCAGCTACCACAAAGGGCCTGTTTTCAGCCAATTTCTGCTCGCTGATGAATTGAACCGAGCGACACCCAAAACCCAAAGTGCTTTACTTGAGGCGATGGCAGAGAATCAAGTCAGCATGGATGGAAAAACCTATCCTTTGGATGAAGTTTTCTTTGTGATGGCCACCCAGAATCCGATTGATGAAGCCGGCACTTATGCACTACCACAATCCCAATTGGACCGCTTTTTAATCAGTTTATCTTTGGGCTATCCTGACCAGCAAAGCGAAAGGCATTTGTATGGAGCCAGTTATTTAGCCAAATTCAAACAGCCCGTACCTGCTCTAAGCTCACCAGCACAACTGCTGTCTTGGCAACACAAATCCAGCCAGATACATGCCAGTGATGAGGTATTGAATTACCTGCAGTTGTTGATACATAAAACCCGCAGCCACAGTGAGATCCAACACGGCTTATCACCCAGAGCTGGTTTGTCGATGTTTAAGTTGGCACAAAGTTTTGCTTTGATGGCACAGCGTGATTTCATGACCCCAGCTGACATTCAACAGGCATTCTACCCAGTTAGTCGACATCGCTTAGTGACTTTTGATGGTCGAGAAGCCGGTGAAATAATAACCAATATACTCGATGATACGGTCGTTATTTAAGCGCCAGCTGAATAAATTCTTCAACCGGCGGGGCACAGAACAGCTGCCCATCATTTTCGGTTGGCGTCGTATATATGTGTTACCCAGCAAAGCTGGTTTGTTCTTTTCGGTGATTTGGTTTTTGATGATGCTGGCTGGCTTGAACTTTAATAACAACATGAGCTTGATGCTGGTTTTTCTGTTGTTTGGCTTGGCCCAAGTGGTTTTACATAAAACGTTCTTTAACTTGAGAAATTTACGCTTAGAGCAAATTAACGCTGAACCGGTCTTTCTCGGAGAGGACATCAAATTACACCTGACAATTGCTGCTGATCACGAAAAATGGCAAATCCGCTGTGAAAATCAGCTCAGCTCTGATGTTTGTAATATCAATCATGATGTAAGCGAACTGCAGCTGTTAATCGGCAGCCATCATCGTGGCTTGCAGGCTGTAGAAAGAGTCAAACTACTGACTCGATTTCCGCTTGGACTATTCACAGTGTGGGTTTATTGTTTACCTAATGCATCGGTTTTGGTCTACCCAAAACCCGAATCACCCTGCCCTGATTTTCCCAGCCATGGCGGCCAAGATGGCGAAAAAAGCACCCGCATTAAAGGCGAAGAACTCAGTGGCATCAGAAACTATCGGCAAGGCGATCCGATTCGTGACATCGCTTGGAAGAAAACCGCTCAAAGCAACCAAACTTGGGTCAAAGAGTTCAACCAAACTCAGGGTAAACATTTGCTGTTTGATTTTTCCCAGTTTGCCATGAGTCATACAGAAGCTAAATTATCGCGCATCACCGCTTGGGTGTTGGCTGCTGAACAACAACAGGCCGAATATCAAGTGTTGTTGCCGGGCTTTGATTCCGGAATGGCTGCGGGTGAACGACACAAGCACCATTGCTTACAAGCACTGGCCTTGTATCAAACCGGGGTTAAACCATCTGGGTTTAAAGGAGGTGTTGCATCGCTCGGATAAAGTCACAACTCAGCACCAAACAACTGTTTTGGATCACCTTTGCAGTGCTGTTAGCAGTGCTACCACAGTTGTATCGACTGCCGATGTGGTTCTTGCCAATGACACTGGTGGTGGTGGCATACCGATTTTATGCACAATTGAATCAAATCAAAAAAGCCTATAATTTGTTGTTGATGTTGGTTGCAGTTTTGGCACTGTTGTTGGTCGTGTACAGCCAAGGTTTTGGTCTGTCACGGGAAATCAGTGTCACCATATTGATCACCATGACAGTATTAAAACTGTTGGAAACCTATGCCATGCGGGATGCTTTGTTGGTGGTGATGTTGTGTTATTTCGTTACCATGACTCGATTTTTATATTCGCAAGACTTGATGCTGATTTTCTACTTACTTGGTTCAGCCTTTGTTACCACACATGCATTAGCCATCCTGAACTTTGAAAAAAACCCTCAGTGGTTTGATCGTAAACAGATGAAATCAACCGCATCATCTCTGAGTTTGGCCATTCCCTTTGCGGTGCTCTTTTTTCTGGTCTTTCCTCGCTTGGGCTCGCCTATATGGGGTTCTCCCGATATTTTTGGGGAAGGTAAAACTGGCATCAGTGACACCATGAGCCCAGGTTCAATCATTGAACTTTTTATGGATGATTCTCCCGCTTTCAGAGTCACCTTTAAAGATGGAAAAAAACCTAACAACAATCAGCTTTATTGGCGTGGTCCGGTGTTATGGAATTTCGATGGTCGAACTTGGAGCAGAAAACAGGCCAGGAGCTTACGCAATACCATACGACAATACCCAACAGATGATGTCATTAGTTATCAAGTGGAACTTGAAAATACCGGACAAAACTACCTGTTTGGTCTTGATTATGTGATTGAAGCTCCTAAAAAAGCTTTTCTGCTGCCTGATTCTTTGCTTTACTCTCCAACTAAAATCAATCAACTTAAATATTATGATTTACAGTCTTTGATGTTGGATCGTTTTTATCAACCCATCTCAGATTCAGACAAGACTTTGTTGTTGGATTTTCCTGGTCAACAAAACCAGAAGACCTTGCAAATGATGCAGAAATGGCGTGAACAAACCGACGATGACATACAAATCATCAACCGTGCATTACAATGGTTTAATCAACAAGCCTTCTATTATTCCTACAGCCCACCCGCTTTAGAAGGTGAGGTGATTGATGCGTTTTTATTTGATTCCAGACGTGGCTTTTGTGAGCACTATGCTTCATCATTCGTTATCATGATGCGCATGGCCGGCATCCCCTCCCGGGTAGTCACTGGCTATCAAGGCGGGGTTGATAATGGTGACTATATATTGGTCAAACAATCTGACGCACATGCTTGGGCGGAGGTTTACATTGAAACCGAAGGTAACAGCAGCGACCAATCTGGTTATTGGTTGCGTGTTGATCCAACTTCGATGGTTGCACCAGAGCGTGTTGAACAAGGTGCCAGGCAAATCATGGACACCAAACGCAATCTATTTGACTTTGAATGGCTGAAAAACTTCAGAGAATCAACAGACAAATACCGCTATCAGTGGAATCAATGGGTCAGAGATTTCAACGTCAGTAAACAACAAGCCCTGTTCCGCGCGATAGGTATTGAGCACCGCGATGGCAAGTCCTTGGCTTTAATGATGGTGGGCATATTATTTATAACCGCACTGTTAAGTCTGATTCCTTTGTGGATAATCAAAAGAAAGCGCTATCACTCGTTACAAAAGTTATACCTACAATTTGCTCAATTAAGCAAAAAGTCACCTGACCTTTATGCCACTCACCAACAAGGTATTGAGCCTTTTGCTGAGCAGCTGATAGCACGCCATCCACAAACTAAAAACCTGGTTGAACATTTTGTGGCTACTTATCTACAAGCCAGGTACAGTCAACAGCAGCATGACAAAAAGAGAACCCTCAGCCACTTGTATTCGACCCTACAAAAAATAAAACAGTCGATAAAGACCCATAAAACGTCTTAGGCTGTGGTCGAATTAACCGCTTATTAACTCCAGTTAACTTATAATGAATTTTTTTCTGAACCATTCAAAATCTTATGATGAATCAACCACGGCAACATTTTTTCTTCCTCGGTGTATTTATATTTTTGGGTTTAGCTGCTGTGGGCTATTTACTCTCGCAAGCCATCATTCAATACAAGCAAATGGACCGCAGTGTCACAGTTAAGGGTTTGTCTGAAAAAGAATTGGCAGCAGATGTGGTGATTTGGCCGATAGCTTATTCATTGGCTGACAATGAGCTGTCAGCTTTGTATGAGACCATAGAAAAAAACAATCAGTTGATTGGGGATTTTTTAACCGCTAAATCCATACCTGACAGCGCCATCAGTTTTGCCCCACCGGCGATTACTGATAAATCGGCACAAGATTATGGTGATGCAAGCAATTCGGCATTTCGTTTTGTTGGTAGCCAAACAGTCACCGTGTATTCTGAACAAATCGAGCTGGTTCGCCAAGCGATGACTCAACTGTCAGATTTAGGCAAACAAGGGATAGTGATTAAAGGCAATAATTATGAAAACCGCACCGAATACCTGTTCACCCGTTTAAATGAAATTAAACCAGCCATGATAGAGGAAGCCACCCAAAATGCCCGCGAAGTGGCGATGAAATTTGCTGCTGACTCCAGCAGTCGATTGGGTAAAATCAAACAAGCGCGTCAAGGTCAGTTCAGCATCAACGACAGAGATCAAAACAACCCACACATCAAAAACATCCGCGTGGTCTCAACTGTTGAATATTACTTGGCCGATTGATTGACCCAAATTAAATCATCCACAGCATAACCTTTGGATTGAGCCACCTCGATAAACTCATGGCGTAATTGCTTGGGTACTTCTGGCGTTCTGGATAATAACCACAGGTAATCGTAATTATTTCCAGCAACAAAAGCATACTGATAATCAACACCTGTTCTGAACACCACATAGCTGCCATAGAATGGTCCAAAGAATGAGACTTTAAAATGGCCGGTATGTTCATTCTGTACAAAGTATGCCCTGCCAATTGACTCGTTCCATTGATGCTCCTCAGCATCAAAGCCCCGATTCACAACCTTCACGCCACCATCTTCACGCATTGAATAGTTTGCTGATACTTGTTCTAAACCACGCTCAAATGAGTGATCTAAACGCGCGACCTCGTACCAAGTGCCCAAGTACCTGTTGAGCTCAAAACCTTCGACTGGTTTGATGTTGTCTGGATACCCAGTACAGCCGTTTAAGACAAAAAAGCCACTGATAATTAATAAAACTTTCATGCTTGAGATTATAGCTGCTGTGATTCATGCTGAGTAATATAACCACCAATACAATTCTGACTTGTTTGGTCAATGATTCATTGCTGTCACTTTTATCATTCGCCCATCCGAACAATGAGTGGCAAAGCCACCCGCTGTATCCATCCTTGGCAAACTAATTTTGCTGTGGTAATTGAGTTTTAGGCATATGATTTCTCTTGTATACCCAACTCATTCAAAAACCGCATGTCCACACAATTTGTCCGCAAAAGTGGAAGGCCAGGACATGGTTTATCAATAACAAAAGTTATGCATTGACTTCATTGACTTGTCACATATAATCGCAGCCATCATGGATTGATCAGGGCTGTTCTTTTAAGCGAATTCATGAGCTTTTAAAATTTAATGGAGAAAATTATGAAATACTTTACTTTTTTACTACTGACCACCTCATCTTTTATCACCCAGGCTAGCGAAGATATCAGCTACAGTTTTTTTGAAATGGGTGCTGAGCACTTTGATGTAGGTGCCAGAAACTCCAATGGATTCTTCTTGGAAGGAAATTCCGAAGTTTCAGAATCTATTTATGTAGGTGGCTTCTACAGCAATTTAGATGCCGGCAGCAGAGATTTACAAAGGTATGGTGCGATTGTTGGTTGGCACCAAGAAATGACCGGTCAAACTGATTTTTACTCACAGCTGGAGCTGGGCGTAATTGACCAGTTTTCAGACAACTTCACCTACGGTGTGAAAATTGGCACAAGAACTGCATTAAGCACATCTTTTGAGCTCAATACTGGACTCAGTTTCACCCAAGTCAATGATTTGGATGATGGTTTTTATGAATTCGGAATTGAAGGACTTTATAAGTTCAACGAGCAAGTTGCCCTTAAAACAGAACTAGGCAGCTTAGATGGCGACTTCAATGCTAAATTAGGCTTCAGATTCATCTTCTGAAAAAAACCCAATTAAATCAGGCCATCAGGTGCGCATCAAGCGTTTAATTGTGCACCTGATTATTCACACCTCGTCCAAATGATTCAGTCGCTTTTTATTGACTTTTAATTGCAACACATCGGGTCTGGAATAATGCCCCACTGGATCGAAGTTCTGCCGTTCTTCATACACCTTGGTGTGATCAATGGTGGCGGTATAAATCCCTTCCTCGCCGACTTGTGGTTCAATAATAAATGAGCCATCAGGCGCGCACAAACAGGAACCACCATCGGTTAAGAAATCATTCGGACAGTCTTTAATCAAAGCCTCATAATGGGGGCTATCTTGAGGAAAGTCACTGGGTCTCATCAAACCACCGACAGAGATCACAAAAGAGCGGCCTTCTTTGGCCATCATCGGTGTGATGTCATGAGTATTGCGGATACTGCCTGGCCAATTGGCCACGTGCAAATCCTCACCTTGGGCATACAAAGCAGTTCGAGCCAGTGGCATCCAATTTTCCCAACAGTTCAACCCACCCACCGTAAAAGCACCCAATGAATGGGTCACTAAACCATGGCCATCGCCCGGCGACCAGGTCAACCTCTCCTCATAGGTGGGCTGCAGTTTACGGTGTACCGATTTAATGACACCCGCCTCATTGATATAAACAATCGAACAATACAGACTGTGCCCGCCCCGATCCACTGGGCGCTCTATGATGCCCAAGTAACAAGCCATTTGATGCTGCTTCAAAACAGCACATATACCATCCAGATCACCGCGTTCTATCTGCACAGCTTGTTGGCAGTAATGCGCATGAAAGTCTTTTTGATCTTGTGCGTTGAAGCGCGCGCCATGGGTTAACTCAATCCAAAATGGATAGCCTGGCAAAACACCTTCACCCAAGGCCACCAGTTGACAGCCTTGTGCCCCGGCTTGATTCAAGTAGTCAATGATTTTTTCGGTGGTTTTCAGCCTATCCAACCACACCGGTGCGATTTGCATCAAACCCACTTTCAGCTTATTCATCATACTGCACCAAAATTAAAATTATTGGTAAAGCACTCTAGTCAATTTTCAGCAGTTAATCAATCATGTCTATGGATTTAACGCATATCCTTTTATTTGATAATTGCATCATGAAGCTGTATCCTTGATGTAACTTAAATAAAATTTTACAGTTTCACTATGTTTATTGTGGATTTAGCCACAACAGGTTTGAACTAAAAACAACCTAACCTATCAATTACAATCCCTTGTGGATGAATTCAATGACACTGTTGTTAACAAATTGCTGCAACAATGGCTTGATGGTGATCAGACTGTATGGAACCAATAGTTTGAGGAAGATATAATGATTTCCTATGAACAAAACTTACTATAAAACAATATGGACATTAACATAAGCCACTGACCCATCTAGAATAATTTGAATTAGAGTAAAATCACTTTTTTGACAAGGTTTTATTCTCAATACCGATATCTAACTTAAGAGGCAGATTATTTGCCAATAAATTCTATCAACCAATCAAGCATAACAATGAACCGAAATTACCATTTAATTTACATGACACTGTTAATAAGCACAGCGCAGGTCTCAGCACAGTTTAACCCAGTTGTCGACTTATCACACCTCAATGGTGAGAATGGCTTCATCATCAATGGGGAACAAGCTGATGATTTTGCAGAAGGCAGCTTTGTTGGAGACGTCAACAATGACGGCATTGATGACTTGATCATTGGTGCAATAGGGTCAGACATATCTGACACCAATGCGGGCGCGGGTTATGTGGTTTATGGAAGAACAAATGGGTTCTCTGCTCAACTGAATTTGGCTGATATCAATGGCACCAATGGATTCGTTATGTATGGTAACAAGCCTGGCGAGTGTTTTGGTGGGGCGACATCAGGCGCACAAGACATCAATGATGATGGCATTGATGATTTGATCATCAGTGCCTTAGAGTGCGCATACGATGGAAACAATTATGTAGGCAGCAGTTATGTGGTTTTTGGGCGTGATGGCAACTTTCCTGCTGAAGTAGATGTAAGCGCATTGAATGGCACCAATGGGTTTGTCATTCGAGGCATATCTTTTAATGATGGTGCAGGTTTTGCCGTCAAATTAATTGATGATTTCAACGGCGATGGCATCGGTGAGATTATGGTCTCGACCCCAGATACTGACATCAATGGATTCAATTCTGGGTCCGTTTATATGTTATTCGGTAACGACTCTGGATTTCCTGCAATCTTAAATTTAGCATCATTGAATGGCACCAATGGCTTTGCTGTCCACGGTAAGTTGGTTGATGATAATTTGGGTGAATATGTCAGTGCAGGAGACATCAATAATGACGGTCTTTCAGACCTGATTATCAATGGCAAAGAACCATACAACTTTTTAACAAATACTTTTGGAACCACATACGTAATTTATGGCAACAATCAAAACACTTCTGGCTTGTTTGACTTAAACAGCATTGACGGGCTTAACGGATTTAGCATCATTGGTATCAATGATATCGGCAGCACTGATCGATATGACTGGCGAATTCCCATCGATGCAGTTGACATAAATGCAGATGGTATTGACGACCTAATCATTTCATATCCACAGGCCAGCGAGATTGAATCTAAAGCTGGTGAGACATATGTGGTATATGGATCAACACAAGCCATTCCAACTGAATTTGATTTAAACAGCATAGATGGTAGCAATGGATTTGTGATCAAGGGATCTCGAGAATTCGAAAGGTTAGGTTTTCACCAAAGCCCAGCTGGTGATATTAATAATGACGGATTTGGCGACTTGATACTAAGCAGCTATCAATTCACAGGATCATATGAAGCAATAATTACCAGTTATGTTATTTTTGCTGATCCAAGTGGATTCGCTGTGAGTTTTGATCCAGAAACACTTGATGGAAACAATGGCTTCAAAATTAAAAGCATCGATGGGACTTTTGATTATACGATACCGGTCAACCTAAGTAATGCTGGGGACATCAATGCAGATGGAGTTGATGATATGGTGACAGCTAATTTCGAAGGTGTGGCTGGCACCAGTGTTAATTATATAGTTTATGGGCGTGGCGATTTGATTTTTGGAAGCACTTTTGAGTGATCAAATGCATCATTCAATGGTTGCCCAAATTACAAGCCATTTGATGCTGCTTCAAAACAGCACATATACCATCCAGATCACCGCGTTCTATCTGCACAGCTTGTTGGCAGTAATGCGCATGAAAGTCTTTTTGATCTTGTGCGTTGAAGCGCGCGCCATGGGTTAACTCAATCCAAAAAGGGTATCCAGGCAACAGCCCTTCACCCAAAGCCACGAGTTGACAACCTTGCTTGCCAGCCTGATGTAGGTAATCAATGATTTTTTCAGTGGTTTTCTGTCGGTCCAACCAGACCGGTGCGATTTGGATTAAGCCAACTTTTAAGGAGTCACTCATTTTAATTCTGCATGATAAATTAAACAAAAACATCATATCATTTACCCACACATAATTTGTCTTTTTCAACGCGCAAGCTCATGGTTCTGCTATGATATTTAATCATCAACTTTATACCCTACAACATGAAATCACTGAAACTGAACATTATCATTATACTTTTAGTAGCCACATTTTTATGCCAAGCTAAAACCACCCTGATCTATGCAGGAGAGTTATTAGCTGTGCCTGGCGAGAAACCGTTAAAAAATCAAACCATCACCATAGAAGATGGAAAAATCACGGCAATCGCATCCGGATTTACACCTTTCGAACAAACTGATGGCATACAGATTATTGATTTGCGTGACGCTTTTGTGATGCCAGGCTTGATGGACATGCACGTTCACCTACAAGGGGAACTGGGTCCAAACAACGACCGCGATTCGTTGAAAATGTCTTTACAATTGGTTGGTATGCGCACCGTGCATTATGGTATGAACACGCTGCTGGCAGGTTTTACGACAGTCAGAGATGTGGGCTCTGATTCACAATACATGTACGCTTATCGGGATGCCATAGAAAAAGGATGGGTGGATGGACCACGGGTGATTGCGGCTGGTGGTGTGGGCATCACTGGCGGCCATGCCGATGTCAGCGGGATTAAACCAGACCTGATGGAGTTTTATACCGACAAATCAATTTGTGATGGGCCTTATGATTGTCGACGTGCCACCCGTGATGCCATTAAGTACGGTGCTGATTTAATCAAAATCACTTCAACCGGCGGCGTGATGACGGATCGCGCCACGGGCACCGGCCAACAAATGGAAATGGACGAATTGAAAGAAGTGGTGCTGGCCGCCAAACGCATGGGCAAGAAAGTCGCTTCACATGCCCACCAAGAAGACGGCATCATTGCTGCCTTAAAGGCCGGCGTAGACAGCATTGAACACGGTACTTATGCCGGTAAAGAAGCGTTCAAATTATTCAAAGAAACCGGTGCTTACTTGGTGCCGACTTTATTGGCTGGAGAAACGGTGGTAAAAATCGCCAAAAACACCGATATGCTGCCCCCAGCAGTGGCGGCTAAAGCTATCAAAGTGGGCGGTGACATGCAAGGTAATTTCATCAAGGCCTATGATGCCGGCGTTAAAATCGCTTTTGGTACCGACAGTGGCATATCAAAACACGGCACCAATGCCGATGAAGCGGTGTTGATGAGCGAGGCCGGTATGCCCAACGCCGAAGTGCTGGTCAGTGCCACAGTCAATGCGGCCGATTTAATCGGCATGAGTGAACAATTAGGCAGCCTTGAAGTGGGCAAACAAGCCGACATCATTGCCACCAGTGGTTCTCCGATTGATGACATCAAACAATTACTGGCTGTGAATTTTGTGATGAAAGGCGGCAAAGTGTATAAGAATACTTTAACCAACAATGAAACGCCCTAAGCTGCTTTTAATCCTGTTATTTGGGCTGGCAGCTTGTCAGCCCAAAGGCAGCTTGATATACCAATACCCCAATCCCGAACAACATGCCATTGAGCACGTGGTGGTGGTGATTGACTACCTGAATTTACGTGATGATATAGGCAAGTATTGGGATTTTGATAGCTACTACCACCAACAAACCTTAGACAGCTTATTGCGACAAACCAATGACCAACTTCAACAACTTGGTTATCCTGTGGTTGAATCTTATCTGTTAACCAGCGGCTTGCTGATTAAAACTGACTTACCGGTTGAACATTACATCATGGACCAGTTACAAACAGAGCTGCTTTACCCACCTTATGTGTTAGCTCAACAAGGCATTAACCCTGAACAAATCGCTCAACACCAAGAGTTTCTCGGCATCATGGTTAAATACATGGCGACCAGACGTCATATAGATGACGATGAACTCAGTCACAGAGGCATGCAAATGGGTTATCATTTTGAGTCCATAGATTTACCCAATGATACCGCTATTCTCTACATTCATATCAACCAATCAGCGGCAGGCATTATTAAACAATTGGGGACAGTATTATTGACCGGCGCCATTGCCAGTCAAGCAGACCAAGCCTATGTTGGTGTGGATCTTACAACCACCAGACCGGCCAGTGCTTTTTTGGTACATCATGGCAGCGGTCAGATTTTATGGAAGAATCACTCAAACAAATGGTCAACTGAACAAGCACTCAGTGATTTATTGACACGGCTACCTGCCAAATTTTAGAAGCCGCAACTGTTTTCGAAATCAGCATAAAATATTTCATCGCTAGAACCTTGGGGCGTGATGCTTTTATTCGGGATTTGTTGATACCAATTATTGATGGCTGGAGGAATCACTGGGTTATCAAAATCATTGCCATTGAGGTAAAACTGATTCATCAAAGTCATCTCACCAAAGCCAATTGGTACCAGGCCGGTCAAACGATTGCTGTTTAAATAAAAGCCTTCTAGTAATATCATCTGTTCCCACAAATCAGGAATCGGACCAGATAACTGATTCTCGTTTAAACCGATAAAGTTAAAATTTGTTAAAGCACCAAGCGATGCAGGCAAACGACCTGATAACTGATTGCGACCTAAATCAATTTGTCTGAGAGAGCTCATTTGACCTATGCATGTTGGAATTCTTCCACTCAGGTTATTGCCAGGTAAAAACAAAAACTCCAATTGATCCAATGTCACCAGCTCAGCTGGCAATTGACCAAAGAAACCGACATTATGGGCGGAAAAATACTCCAATGATACCAAACCATTGATAGCAGCAGGTATGGGCTCAATGAATTCGTTGTTATCAATCCACAAGTCAGTTAGCTCATTCAATCCAACTAAATAAGGCATGATTTGACCAGTTAGCTGATTATTTTGCAGTTGTAAAACACGCAATTGAGATAAATTAGATAGGCTACTGGGAACCACGCCGTCTAAGTGATTATCACCTAACAACAATGTATCAAGGTTACTCAATTGTCCAAATTGACTGGGAATAAAGCTGAATAGATCATTGTCACTTAAATCCAGCCTGCGCAACTCAGACAATTCTCCCAAGTTGCCAGGGATAATACCATTTAAGTTATTACTACCTAACTCTAAAAACCAAACGTTTAAGGTACTTGGTCCAAAAGCAGAGACCCCATACCAGCTATTGATATCAGCACTGCCCCAATTGGAATTATTATTCCAATTATCACCGTCAGTGATGTTGTACAAATTAACCAAAGAAGCACATTCTAAAAACTCGGCATTGATACCTGGTTGCGTACAGACAGTGTTGGTATCCAAGACGGCATAGACAGCATGTGTAACCAGCAGGAACCACAGTAATACAAAAATTTTAACTTGCCATGATTTTTTAAACATGACATTTATTATAGACAAAGACTGTGGTTTTTAAAGTTCAATTCACTTTTCTTAACGCTCAAACTGACCATTTATCAACAATAGGCTCCCTGTTCTCAAGTTGTATGAATAATGAATCAGTCTTAACCTGTTATGAAATAATCACAGCTGTTGATAAATTCTATTAATTTCTTTAGCGGTTTGTTTGACATCTGACCTGGATGAACTGTGTGGTGTTAAGGTGATTTTTGGGTGCTTCCAGAAAGGGTGGTTTATGGGCAGCGGTTCCTTATTAAATACATCCAGCACCGCCTGTTTGATTAAACCCAGATTCAAGGCCTGCAATAAATCAGTATCGTTGACATGCCCACCTCGTCCGACATTAATCAAGGTGGTCTTTGTATGACACCACGACAAAGTCTGTTGGTTGATGATGCCTTGGGTTTGTTCATTCAAAGGCAATAAAACCACCAAATACCGACTGTTTTCACAGACCTTTTTCAACCCTGCTTGACCCTGAAAACATGGGTGTCTGGGGTGGTTTTGTTGTGCTGTCCATGCCATGGTTTGAAAACCCAGCTCGGCACATCGGTCGGCAACATAACACCCCAACTGACCCAAACCAAGAAACCCGACTGTTGGCGCTTGCTCATCCGTTTCTAATACTTGCCACTGGTGCTTAAGCTGTTGTTGTTGATAGGCTTTTTGATGGCGGTAATCACTGAGCATATGCTGTATTACATATTGCGCCATGTTTTGTCGCAACGCCAATGTCACAATACGTTGACGTGAAATATGATCAGCTATGTGCACATCCTGCTCTATGTGATCCATGCCTGCCCCCATAGACACCACCATTTTTAGATTAGGCATGGCATCCGTTATGCCTGGCGGATGATTCCACAACACCGCCATAACCACGGTGGTAGGATCTGAGATATCAGGCCATTGTTGGATGGTTACTTGGGGTAGTTTAGCTTGAAGCTCTTGACACAATGAGTCAGTATTGCGGTCAGTGATGATGACCGCAATACTGCAAGGAAGGTCAGGTGAATGATTCAGGTACGCCTCGATTATTTATTCAAAAAAGCCAAGTGTTTCAATGCACGCTTATACACACCTTTCTTGAAGTGAATAACATTTTCAGCAGGGTACCAAAAATCAACCCAACGATAAGCTTCAAACTCAGGTTTACTGGTTTTATTGAAATCCACTTTGGATTCGTCTTCTAAAAGCTTTAACAAGTAATACACTTGTTTTTGCCCAACAAATGACGGGTCAGAGTCACGTTTGTGGAACTTTCTGGGTAGCTGATACTTTAACCAGCCCGGTGTTGAACCCAATACATCCACGTGGTGAGGTTTTAACCCCACTTCTTCATATAATTCCCTGAACATGGCCTCTTCAGGGGACTCATCGCTGTTAATGCCCCCTTGTGGAAATTGCCAACCATTGCCCCTGGTTCGCTTGGCCCAAAACACTTGACCTTCATTGTCGAGCAAGATGATGCCCACATTGGGCCTAAAACCATCTCGATCTATCATGATGATATAAAATTTTTAAACTGTCTCTATTGTTTCAAAAAAACTAAATTTGAGCAAGGACTTTGAATCGATCGCAGCACATTAACTTCCCACCCACAAAATATACCCAAGATAGCCCTTCTTGAGATATGATTTCGAACCAATCTAAACTCAACTTTCTTGAAGTATTTCCGCCATCTCGTTCTGGTCTTGGGTGGTTTCATTTTGTTGTGGCTGATCACCTTCATCTTTAATAAATAATTTCTTGGCAGCATCAGTCAGATTTAAACATGCATTGTGGGCATATTCTGTGTCAGTGATTAATGAGGTACTGGTTTGCGCAGTAATCAAATGCTTTCTGATGTTGTTTTCTATTGCTTTGATGACTTTAGCACTGCGCCTTTGATTGGTTTTTTGCAAAGCTTTGTATAAATACTTGTCATTACCATCAGCAGATTGCTGTCTGATTTTTTCAATTTCTCTGATGGTGTTGATGACCATCCAACGCAATTCGTTGTATAAGTATTTTACTTCTACATTGGGAGATTTAATTTGCACCAAGAGGTTTTTTTGTAGGTGTTTGATGGCTTTGATGGCCAACGCCAACTCGCGTACGGCCCTGGAGTATATTTGTAAGGTTTTACCTTGCTGACCTGAAATTTTTTCTCGGGCAAGCACCACAAACTCAATAATGGCCGAAAAAATAAATTTAATTTTGGTCGCATAGGCTTCATTGATGTCTTTGTGCTCTAGGGCCTTGCTGTGTTGCCCAATATTGGCCTTGGTAATGGTTGTCATCATCTCATTTTTTTGTAAACCTATACCATTAGCAATCACTTTCAGTGACAAATCATAAAGACGAATGGCTTCTTGTTGGACTGCAATAACTGTGGCATGTGGTGATTCCAATACGGCAAAATTGAGGTACTTGGGTTGTTTAATCATTAAACCCTTTTCAGGCAACACCCACTGTAAAAGTTTAACCATTGGCTGTATAAAAGGAGCCACTAAGATGACACCCAGTAAATTAAACAAAGTATGAAAGATAGCCAGTCTGAGGGTGTAATTATCTGCAGCCAATTGCGCTTTGTCGCCCAACCAATCGACCGCAAGCATGATGTATTGCATCAGAGCAATGGCGACTATCGCAGTGATTAAATTGAAAATTAAATGAGCTCCGGCCAACCTTTTGCCATCAATATTGGCACTGATACTGCCTATAATGGCAGTGATGGTGGTACCCACATTGGCACCAATCGATAAGGCCAGTGCGTTTTCATAGCTGATTTGTTGGGTTGCCAACGCGGTGATGATCAGCACCAAAGTGGCGTGACTGGATTGCATCACCACGGTTGCCATGATGCCAACCAAAGTATACAACAACAAACCTTTGATGCCACTCATGGCATAAGCGGCTAAATCAATGGAATCTTTCAGCACATCAAAACCATCCTTCATGTATTGAATGCCCATAAATAAGAAGCCGATGCCAGATATAACCCAGCCTATGGCTTTATACTTGCGATTGTTTTGCAGGATCAGCACCACCCCAAAAGCCAACAAAGGCATGGCATAGGCAGACAATTTAACATTCAGACCAAAACCAGCCAACAACCATGCGCCGGTAGTGGTACCTAAATTTGCACCAAATACAATACCGATGCCAGCAGCCAGATCAATCAAGCCTGCAGATAAAAATGATATGGTGAGTATCGATACCAGCGAGCTTGATTGCATCAAACTGGTGGTGATGATGCCAAAATTAATTGACTTCCACAGCCGATTGGTTGATGAGCGCAAGAATCGCTCTAAAAGACCACCTGATAAGCGCTGAAACCCATCCTCTATGGCCAACATACCAAACAAAAATATGGCCACCCCAGCCGCAATTTGTTTGCTGTTGCTGTTGACCCAAAAAGCATAACCCATCATCAACAAGATAATAGGTAACATCAATTTTTTAATTAAATTCATTCCGATTTACTCGATACCTGATTATGGCAACATCATGCCTTGAAGCATAAAAAACCACCTCCGCTTTGGGATGCTGATTGAAAAAAAGAGATTTAGCACTCAATGAATATATTCTTTTACTAAGCTACGTCGTGGTTTTTTCGATTTATTCTAATATCATTTTTAGGGATAAATTTGCTAACCCAAGTACATCTTAAATGAATTAGGCTGCATGTTTATTGACAGTGGTCAAACAATTATTTCATTTTGATTACAATTCGATGACAATAAAGTTTAAGAAATTATTGACTGGCAAAAAAAAACCTTGACTGGTCTAACCAGTCAAGGCTCAAGGGTCTAGGCGATTATACACTCAGAAGGCGTAACCGAATTCCTCTGAGAATCTTTGACGAAAATCCTTTTTAGAGATGTAATGGTTTTGGGTGCCGGCACTGGCAATTTTAATGCTGCCCAATAATGAAGCAATGCGACCGGTGGTTTGGTAATCCAATTCATTGGTTAATCCGTAGAGTAAACCAGCGCGATAAGCATCCCCACAACCCGTTGGATCGACAACTTTCTCTGCTTTCACCACAGGGATGTGATACATGGTGCCATCGGTGTAGATTTCAGAACCTTTTTCACCTTTGGTAACAACCAAGGCTTCTAAATGCGAGGCAATTTCTTTGGCATCCATGCCGGTGCGGTTGTGAACCATTTCATATTCATAATCATTGACGGCCATCCAAGTGGCTTGCTCAATGAATTTTTTCAAGTCATCACCATCAAACAAAGGCATCGCCTGACCTGGATCAAAGATAAATGGAATGCCTGAATCAGCAAACTCCTGAGCATGTTGAATCATGCCATCACGACCGTCTGGGCCCACAATACCGATGCTGATATCGGCATAGTCCTTAACATGGTTTTCATGTGAAAAATTCATGGCACCGGGATGAAACGCAGTGATTTGGTTGTTTTTCATGTCGGTGGTGATGTAGGCCTGAGGGGTAAAATGCCCTTCTTTGGTCTTAACCGCTTCGAGTGAAATGCCCAGGCTTTTCAAGCGCTGACCATAAACATCAAAATCACTGCCCACCACGCCCATAGGCACCGGTTTACCACCAATCATTTTTAAGTTGTAAGCAATGTTACCAGCCACACCACCAAACACTCGACTCAAAGTCGGCACCATGAATGAGATGTTCAGCTTATGAATTTGTTCCGGCAAGATGTGATTTGCGAATTCATCTTCGAATACCATGATGTTGTCAAAGGCCAGTGACCCACAGATTAATGCTCTCATTGTTTTAACTTTTCCTCTAATATTTGTTTGGTTTCAACAGGGTTAGCCTGTCCTTTGCTTTGTTTCATGATTTGACCAATAAAGTAATTAAACATTTTCTCATTACCATTTTGGTAGTCGGCCACTTGACTGGGGTTATCTGCCATCACTTGAGCAATCAGATCGCTCAAAGCAGCTGAGTCGGAAATCTGACCTAAACCTTCAGACTCAATGATTGCTGCTGCTGATTGTCCTGTTTCCCACATACTTTCAAGCACTTGCTTGGCCACCTTGCGAGACACTGTGCCATCGGCAACAGCATCTAATAAGCCAGCATAGGATAGCGCATCAATTGGAGATGCTTCGATTGTGCTGTTTTGCACGTTCAACAAGGCACTGAACTCTCCCAATAAAAACTTGGCATTCAGGTCAACTGTTGCTTTGGAATGCTGGTCACTTAATTCAAAGAATCTGGCCAAGTGTATGTCATTGGCAATGGTTTCAGCATCATCAGTTTTGATACCCAACTGTTCAGTGTAGCGTTTAATTTTAGCTGCTGGGAATTCAGGCAAATGGGCTTTTTGCGCCTCAACCATGGCTCTGGAAATACTGATGGGTAATTGATCCGGGTCTGGGAAATAGCGGTAATCATTGGCGTTTTCCTTGCTGCGCATTGATCTGGTTTGGTCTTTTTCCGCGTCATACAGCCTGGTTTCTTGCACCACCGTACCACCTGATTCAAGGATTTTTATTTGTCGTTTGGCTTCATGGTTGATGGCTTTTTCGATGAACCTGAAGGAGTTGAGGTTTTTGATTTCAGCTCGGGTTCCCAATTCAGTTTGTCCATGAGGACGTATTGATACATTGGCATCACAACGAAATGAGCCTTCTTGCAAGTTACCATCACAAATACCCAAATGGGTGACTCGGGTGTAAATTTCACGCATATAAGCCACAGCTTCCTTGGCATCAGACATTTGCGGTTCAGAAACCACTTCAATTAAAGGCGTACCGGCACGATTCAAATCGACCGCGGTGTGTTGGTCATACTTATCATGGATTGACTTGCCTGCATCTTCCTCTAGGTGTGCTCGGGTGATTTCAATCACCTTTTTACCTCTGTCAGTTTCGATTTCAATGCTGCCCTTACCAACAATTGGATCATCCATCTGACTGATCTGGTAACCTTTAGGTAAATCAGGATAAAAATAATTTTTTCGGGCAAAAATGGTCACTGCAGGAATTTCAGCATCCACCGACAAGCCAAACCTGATCGCGTATTCCAATGCTTTTTGGTTGATGACTGGCAAAGTGCCGGGTAAGCCCGCGTCCAAAAAGCTCACTTGACTGTTCGGCGATGCACCGTAACTGGATTTCATTCCAGAAAACAGCTTACTCTGGGTGTCTAAACGCACATGAATTTCAAGGCCAATCACCATTTCCCATTTTTCGGTATCAATCATTGAGACTGTCATTGAAAGGCCTCCGGAATTTGTAGATGGTGATCGGTTTGTTGTTGGTATTTATCCGCCACTGACAGAATACGCTGCTCATCATAATACTGACCTATCAGTTGTAAACCAATCGGTAAACGACCTTGACCTTGAGAAGCTGAACTGAAACCAATCGGCATCGACAAACACGGTAATCCTGCTAAAGAGGCAGGAATGGTGAATTTGTCAGCTTGATACATGCTCACACCGTCAGCCTTTTCACCGTGTTTAAAAGGCAACTCTGGTGAAACTGGACAAGCAATCACATCCACTTCATCGAAAGCTTGTTTAAAGTCCTGACTGATCAATCGACGGACTTTTTGAGCTTTCAGGTAATAAGCATCATAGTAACCCGATGACAAAGCCCAAGCACCAATCATGATGCGTTTTTTAACTTCTTCACCAAAGCCCTCGGTGCGGCTTTTGCGGTATAAAGATTCCAAGTCAGTAATTTCAGTGGCTTGGTGGCCAAAGCGAACCCCATCGAAACGTGACAAATTAGATGAACACTCTGCTGGCGCCAATACATAATAGGCAGAAACAGCCAACTCAGCATGCGGTAAATCAACTTCAATTATTTCAGCACCCTTATTTTTAAAGTGCTCAATGGCTGCCAAGGTTTTTTGTTTGATGTCTGGATCTTGCAAACCATCGATCCAAGCGCTGATGACGCCTACTTTTAATCCTGACATGTCATCTCTCTGCGGTTTCTGCCACTGCCACGCTGGCTGTTGTGCCGAAGTTGAATCCAACACATCATGTCCACTCATGGCAGATAAAACCAAGCCACAATCATCTGCACCCGGCGCCATCACACCGCCTTGATCCAATGACGAAGCAAAAGCCACCATGCCGTACCGTGAAACTCGGCCATAACTCGGCTTGATACCGGTGATACCACAAAAAGCCGCCGGTTGGCGAATCGATCCGCCGGTATCGGTGCCTGTGGCAACAGGGGTCATTCTGGCAGCCACTGCTGCAGCTGAACCACCTGAGGAACCGCCCGGCACCCGAGTTAAATCCCAAGGATTATTCACCACGCCAAAAGCCGAATGTTCATTGGATGAACCCATGGCAAACTCATCCATATTGGCTTTCCCCAGTGTGACCATACCCGCATCTGACAAGCGCGTTACCACCGTGGCATCATATGGCGGAATAAAATCCGCCAACATCTTGGAACCACAGGTGGTTTTAATGCCCAGGGTACAAAACAAATCTTTGTGCAACAAAGGTATGCCAGCCAACACACTGCCATTGTTTTGAATTTGAGCTTGTGCCCGCAACAGTTCAGCTGCGTTAATTTCAGAATTTAAGGTGATCAAGGCACCTGTGGTTTGGTTGTATATCCGACAACGGTCATGAAACATGCCACACAACTCTTGCGCACTGATTTGATTGGTGAGCAATAATTCCGACATCTGTCTGATAGTTAAATTTAACATGTTATTATTCTGTCTTGTTTGACTGTATGAGTAAAGACTGGTGTTCAGTCAATCACTTTAGGCACCAGATAATGGTCGTCATCAGCATGTGCAGCCAAGGCCAAAAGTTCAAGTTTGTGACTGCTGTCGGTAACTTTGTCCTGTCTGACCAGTTGAACCGCATCATTGGGGTGCGCCATAGGTTCAACCGCCGAGGTGTCTGCCTCATTGATGTGCTCAATCATGGCCATCACTTGATTCAGTGAAGCCGTGATTTCACTGACATGCTGCTCAGGAATATGCAATTGTGCCAAGGTGGCAATTTCTTCTAATTCTTTACGATTAATTGACATTTGATTAGCCCGATTCATATATAATTCGCAGATTGCCCTGCAATCTAGCAAAGCCGCGGGATATTATGCCATTTTTTATCAATCAGATGTAACTAGAATTATCACATGTTTAAAAAATTCAGAAGCCTGTTTTCAAACGATTTATCCATCGATTTAGGAACCGCCAACACCCTCATTTACATGCGAGATCATGGTATAGTGTTGAACGAACCCTCTGTGGTTGCGGTACGCATGGATCAAAACCGAGGTGGGCAAGTCAACATCGCTTCAGTCGGTGCCGACGCCAAAATGATGCTGGGCAGAACCCCCGGCAACATCAAAACCATACGACCTTTGAAAGATGGTGTGATTGCAGATTTCGATATGACCTCTGCCATGTTGCAACATTTTATCCGCAAAGTGCACTCCAATCGTTGGTTAAAACCCTCTTGTCGGGTATTGATTTGTGTGCCATGCGGCTCTACTCAGGTAGAGCGACGAGCGATTGAAGAATCAGCTTCTGGTGCTGGCGCAGCTGAAGTGTTTTTGATTGAAGAACCGATGGCAGCGGCCATTGGAGCAGGCATCCCAATTCATGAAGCCCGAGGCAGCATGGTGTTGGACATAGGCGGTGGTACATCTGAAGTGGCGGTGTTGTCACTGAACGGAATAGTTTACTCTGCATCGGTCAAAATTGGTGGTGATAAATTTGATGACTCCATCATTTCATACGTGCGTCGCAGTTATGGCACATTGATTGGAGAATCTACCGCAGAACGCATCAAACATGAAATTGGTTGTGCCTACCCAGCTGCTGAAGAAATTTCATTGGAAGTATCAGGTCGAAATTTGGCCGAAGGTGTGCCACGTAAATTCACCATGACCAACAATGAAGCGCTGGAAGCTTTACATGAACCCTTGTCCGGTATTGTTGCAGCTGTAAAAACAGCCTTAGAACAAACCCCTCCAGAACTGTGTGCCGATGTGGCTGAACAAGGCATAGTCCTGACCGGTGGTGGCGCTTTATTGAAAGACTTGGACAAACTTTTGATGGAAGAAACTGGTTTACCTGTTTTTGTTGCTGAAGACCCACTGACTTGTGTGGCGCGTGGAGGCGGTAAAGCACTGGAAATCATTGACCAAGAAGGTTCAGACTTTTTTGCACCCTTCAGATAAACGGTAAACAATTGATTATTTTCAATGGAAACCCTTAAAAGCAACCAGAAAATAACCCAATCCCCGCTGTTTAAATTTTTAATATTGGAATTCATCTGCATGGTGTTGATGATAGCTGACAAAAACAATCAGTTGGCTCAACCCATCAGAAATACATTGTCGATGGCTGCCATACCTTTGATTAAAATCATTGAATGGCCACAAGATTTGTATCAAATCACTGAACTGGCTGTGTCACGCCAAGCCAACCTGATTCAAGAAAATAAGCAGCTTAAAGAACAGTTGTTAGACGCTGAACTTAAAGTCCAACAAAATATCTCATTGGCAGCCGAGAACCAACGCTTGCGTACCATGCTTTCTGCCACCCAAAATTCGCCACTGACCACCAGTGTGGCTTTCGTATCGAACATCACACAAACGCAACACAAACAGCAAGTGATGATTGATCAAGGCCAAGCCAATGGTTTGTTTGTCGGTCAGGCCGTGTTAAATTTAGCCGGTGTGATAGGTCAAGTGGATGTGTTGGGAAATAATTTTGCGCATGTGATTCTGATTACAGATACCACCCATGCCATTCCAATTGAAATTTTAAGAACCGGTATGCGCACCATCGCTTATGGTAACGGTGAAAACATTTGGCTGAAAGAAATTCCAACCAGTGGTGATATCCAAGTGGGTGATGTGTTGGTCACTTCAGGTTTTGGCAACCGCTTTCCCAGGGGGCTGAAACTGGCTGAGGTGAAGTCTTTAGCTGTCAGTCCAGATCGCACCTTTAAAACAGCCCTAGCGACTCCATTCGCTGAACTGGACCGTTTGACGGAAGTATTTTTAATTTGGCCCAATGAACGCATTGAAAAGCAAACTGAGGACAGCCCATCAAAGGCAATCATGAACCAATCCAGTTCTGTGAATACTGATGAGGCTGAAACCAGGGGAACTGAAATCGAGTCTATACCGGCTGTAACCGATGAATAAAGTAAACAGTCAAAACAAGCTTTTGATTCACTTGTCTATCTTGTGTGCCATTTTACTGACCCTGATTCCATGGCCTGATTCTTTGGCCCTGCTACAACCGCACTGGACAGCCTTAATGATTGCCTACTGGTCATTGTACGCCGCCAACAGTCGGGTGATGTATGTGGCTTTTGCTTATGGCTTGATTCTCGATGTGTTGATGGGTAGCTTACTGGGCAAGCATGGCATGTCCTTAGTGGCCTTATCATTTTTGGTCAATAAGTCGGCTAAAAAATTACGCATGACATCTTTTTGGCAGTTGTTGATGATGGTGCTGGTGTGGTTATTTAATGACATAGTCATCAGATCCGTTATAGATTGGTTGAGTTTTCGATACCAACCTGAATGGCGTGATTTGATTCCGCTGTTGACTGCAGCATTTGTTTGGCCATGGTTAAAATACCTGATGGATCGAATTCAAACCTCGATGCGCCATTCATAACTTAAACACATGAATCATTGATGGGCAAACAACTCAAACAACCGTTCCAAGAAAGAAAAATCTTCACTGAAAGAATCATTGTTTCAGTCATCATAGTCAGCTTGGTTTTTTTGTTGTTAGCCAGTCGTTACTTTTATTTACAAGTCATTCAGCACCAAACCTACAGCCAACAGGCTGAGCAGAATAAAATTAAATTCAGTCGAATTGACCCAACCAGGGGCTTGATATACGACCGCAACGGTGTGTTATTGGCAGAAAACATCACCACTTATAAATTACAAGTCACCCCAGAGAAAGTAAAAAACCTGGAACAAAAGCTCAAAGACATCCAGTCAATTGTGCCATTGACCGATGAAGAACTGACGCAGATCAAAGAACAGCTGACTTACAACCCAATTTTCAAGCCATTGACATTGAAAGCCAAGTTATCTGAACAACAAGTCTCCGAGTTTGCGGTGCAAAAACACCATTACCCTGGCTTTAATATTGAACCTTATCTGAACAGAAAATATTTACATCCGATAGAATTTTCGCATTTACTCGGCTATGTCGGAAAAATTAACCAAGCCGAACTGGACCGTCAAGACCCTGAGATCTATGGCAATGATGACTATTTCGGCAAAACTGGCATTGAAAAATACTATGAAAATCAGTTGCACGGTATTCCTGGTCAATTGGTTACAGAAATCAATGCCCAAGGCAAACAACTCTCACAAGACATCAAACAGCCGCCCATCAACGGTGCCAATCTCGCGCTAACCATTGACCTTGAGTTACAAAAGGCTGCTTACCAAGCCTTTGGTGATGAGACCGGTGCAGCCATTGCTGTCAACCCGCAAAACGGTGAAATCTTAGCCATGGTTTCAAAACCTGGCTACGACACCAATCAATTCATTTATGGCATCAGCCAAAGTAACTACAACGCTTTGGCCACCTCCAACGAAAAACCTTTATTTGATCGCAGCATCAAGGGCGGTTATGAGCCAGGTTCAACGATAAAACCTTATATTGCTTTGGCCGGCTTATATTACCAATTGATTACCCCAGAATACACCATGTTTTCAAATGGCTACTATCAGTTGCCGAAACAGGAACGCCGTTATCACGACTGGAAACAAGGTGGTCACGGCCGAGTTAACTTGGTCAACTCATTGGCAGAATCTGTCAATGTATTTTATTATGATTTGGCGGTGAAACTGGGCATCGATAACATCCATACTTTTTTAGACCCGTTCAATTTTGGCCGTCTGACAGGCATTGACATCAGTGGTGAAAAACAAGGAATTTTGCCTTCAAGAGAATGGAAAAAAGCCAATCGGGACATGATTTGGTTTCCCGGTGAAACTGTCATCACTGGCATTGGACAAGGGTATTTTGTGATCACACCAGTGCAGATGGCACAAGCCTTGTCAATCTTGGCCTCCAAAGGTCAAGTTACACCATTGCATTTGGTACAACAGCAAGTGCCAAGCCACAGCCTGCCATTCAAAATCAAAGCAGATCATTGGGACACTGTTCACCAAGGCATGACCAGCGTCATCAACGCCCCCAATGGTACAGCCAGGGTGATTAAATCAGATGACTACTTGATTGCTGGTAAAAGTGGCACCTCTCAGGTTTATGGTAAAAGCGAGGAAGATATTTACAAAAAAAATGATGAATTACCCAAGCAGTTAAGAAATCACGCCTTATTCATTGCTTTTGCGCCAGTTGAACAACCTGAAATTGCAGTGGTGGTGGTTGCTGAACACGGTGTCAGTGGCACCAAAGCTGCTGCTCCTATTGCCAAGAAAATCATTGATTCATACATGCAATCGATCGACCCCAAGCAGCCCAATTCAGTGGGGACTTTGGGTGATTTGAACCCAATTGAGTTGCGCCATGAATAAGCGATTTTTCACATATTTACCCGACCCTATTTTGATGGTTTTGTTGCTGTTGTTAATTGGTTTTGGGTTGGTGGTTTTATACAGTGCCGGTGGCATGGTGCTGGTGGAGCGGCAGACCATCAGAATTGGTTTGGGCTTGATGGCTTTATATTTCATCACCCAAATCAGGCCTGAACGTTTTGAACAATTTACGCCCATCATTTACTTCGGTTCAGTGATGTTATTGGTGGCGGTGTTTTTCTTTGGAATATCAGTCAAAGGTGCTCAACGTTGGCTGGACTTAGGCATCAGCATTCAACCTTCAGAGTTATGCAAGATTTCACTGCCGATGATGGTGGCCTGGATTTTTCGTCACACCGCCTTGCCTCCCAACTGGAAACACCTGTTAGTGGCTGCAGCAGTGATTGGTCTATGTACTGGCTTAATTTATAAACAACCTGATCTGGGCACCTCTATATTGGTTGCTGCCAGTGGCCTGTTTGTGATATTTCTGGCTGGTATCTCATGGCGCTTAATTCTTGGCGCTGGCACCTTGGCCGCATTTTGCGCTCCGGTCTTGTGGCATTTTTTACATGACTATCAAAAACAACGGGTTTTGATGTTTTTAAACCCAGAATCCGATCCATTAAATCGTGGTTGGAACATCATTCAATCTAAAATTGCCATAGGCTCTGGTGGATTTTGGGGTAAAGGCTGGACCATGGGCAGTCAAACCCAGTTGGACTTTTTACCCGAACATTCTACTGACTTCATTCTCTCGGTGTTATCCGAAGAGTTTGGCTTTGTTGGGGTCATGATGCTGTTCTTACTATACATGATGATCATCATGCGGTGCCTATTCATTGCTCAACAAGCTAAAAATACCTACAATCGGTTGGTTTGCGGGGCACTAACTTTAATTTTCTTTGTCTATATCACCATCAATGCTGGCATGATATCAGGCGTATTACCGGTGGTGGGCGTACCACTACCCTTGGTCAGCTATGGCGGCACTTCGGTGCTTACTTTATTGGTATCATTTGGTATCATAAGTTCTGTTCACTCACATAAAAAACTGATTCAACAATGAAAACAAATTCAAAAACCCTCCCATTACTTGGCTTACTGCTAACAGCAGGTTGTTTATTTGCCAAAGTTGACCTCAAACAAGTTGACGATTTTATTCAAGCCACAGCAGCTGAAAAAAACCTCGATCCTAAATGGGTCAGGGACATCATCAGCCAGGCCAATCACCAACAAGGCATCATCGATGCGATGAATAAACCAGCTGAGAAAACCCTCAAATGGTTCGAATACCGCAAAATATTCATGACCGATAAACGCACCCAAGAAGGGGTGGAATTTTGGCGAAAACACCAAGCTGTTCTGGATCAAGTTTCGGCTGAAAGCGGTGTGCCTTCTGAGGTGATTGTTGCCATCATCGGGGTTGAAACCTTTTATGGCCGCATCATGGGTAGTCACAAAGTCATAGACGCACTTTACACTTTGGCCTTTGATTACCCCAAACGTTCCAAGTTCTTTACCAGCGAATTAAAGCACTTCCTGGCTTTGGCAGATGAAAGCCACATTGATCCGTTGGCAGCCAAGGGTTCTTATGCCGGTGCCATGGGCTTTGGGCAGTTCATGCCATCCAGCTACCGCGCCTATGCAGTGGATTATGAAGGTGATAACAAAATTGATTTACTCAACAACCCACAAGACGCGATTGCCAGTGTGGCTAATTATTTGAAAGCGCATAAGTGGCAACCCGGTGGTGAAATCTTGACTGCCATAGCGAAACCCAGCAGCGACATGAAGTTCAATCAACTCAAACCGCACTTAACAGAACACGGCACGCAAAGGCAGTACACAGTGCTGGAACTGGACATGGAAAATGGCACACAAGCCTATTGGCAAGGTTTCCAAAATTTCTATGTGATCTCAAGATACAATCATTCTCACATGTACGTCAGCGCTGTTTTTCAATTATCACAAGCCGTTAAAAACCTGAAACAAGAGCTCGAAACACAAACGGTGACTTCACCATGAGTCGCGGCCTGTTAATCTTACTGCTTGGACTTTTGGTTTTGTCTGGCTGTGGTAAAAAAGACAGATACCGCGACATTGACCCCGGCAAAATAAAGCCCTGGGTGCCTAAAGCCGAACCTTTAAGCAAATACGGCAACCACAGCCCTTATCGTGTACATGGCAAAGTGTATCAAGTTCGGGCACAAACCAGTGGTTACACTGAAACTGGACAAGCTTCATGGTACGGTAAGAAATTCCACGGCAGGCCGACATCAAATCAAGAAGTCTTTGATATGTACAAGCTCACTGCAGCCCATAAAACACTGCCATTGCCCAGCTATGTTGAAGTGACGAATAAAAAAAATAACAAAAAAGTGGTGGTCAGAGTTAATGACCGAGGACCCTTTGTTGGTCACCGCATCATCGATTTATCCTATGCGGCAGCCAAAGCGTTAGATTTTGTTAATGATGGCGTGGCAGATGTTCACATTCGTGTGGTTAATTCACCCAAAGATTTGCTTAATGTGCCAATAAAGCAAGGATTAACCTATCTGCAGCTGGGGGCTTTTTCAGATAGAAACACTGCGTATAATTTGGCAAAAAAAGTCAGTCAATTACTTGGGATTGAAACCTTTGTCACCATATTATCAACTTCTTCAGGTGTCTTACATCGGGTCCGTATTGGGCCGCTTGAATCTGAATGGAAAGTCAACCAGTTAATTAATCAGATCACCGACAGCGGCATCCATGACGCCAAAGTGATTACAGAGTGAAATCAATGCTAAAACAAACAACACCTTTCAATTTGCTTTGCCTTGTGTCCTTATTTTGTGCGCTTAGTTTAAGTGCTGTGATCAATACCGCTGCAGCACAAATACCAACCCCTCAATCGTCTCAAGTCACCGCGACCCCTGAACCACCTCAGGTTAATGCCAGCAGTTATATACTGATGGACTTTCACAGCGGTCACGTGCTGGCCTCTGACAACCCTAACCTCCAAGTTGAACCAGCCAGCATCACCAAAATGATGACCGCCTATGTGGTCTTTTCAGAAATAAAATCAGGCAATTTGTCATTAGAGGACATGATCACTGTCAGTGAAAAAGCTTGGCGTACAGGCGGTTCAAAAATGTTCATTGAAGTGGATAAGCAGGTTCAAGTCGAGGACTTGATTCGCGGCATGATAGTCCAATCTGGTAACGATGCTTGTGTGGCATTGGCTGAACACATTGCTGGTAGCGAAGAAGTTTTTGCCAGCATGATGAACCAACACGCCAAAAAGTTGGGTATGAATGACTCGCATTTTCTCAACGCCACAGGTTTGCCAGCCGAAGGTCACTTGGTCACAGCTCATGATGTGGCCATGTTAGGCAAAGCCTTGATCACGGAATTCCCAGATTTATATCATTTTTATGCAGAAAAAGAGTTTACCTTCAATAAAATCAAACAACACAACCGCAACACCCTGCTATACAGAGACCCAACGGTTGATGGCTTTAAAACTGGCCACACTGAGGCAGCCGGTTATTGTCTGGCCACATCTGCTATGCGTAATGGCATGCGACTGATCAATGTCATCATGGGCACAGATTCAGAGAAAGCACGCGCAGATGAGACCCAGAAGCTGATTAACTATGGCTTTAGATTCTTTGAAACACATAAATTATACCGCGCGGGTGAACAACAAGTTCAACCAGAAATTTGGAAAGGTGCAGAAGAAAACATTTCACTGGGCTTGGCTGAAGATTTATTCATCACCATCCCCAAGGGTTCTTATGACCAGCTTGAAGCCAATGTAGACATTCCTGGCTTATTAACTGCTCCGATTCAACAAGGCACCCAATTAGGTACTTTAAATATCATGCTCAATGGCCAAGCAGTGATGCAAAAACCCTTGGTGGCGCTGCAAACAGCTGAACAAGCCGGTTGGTGGTCTCGGAGCATGGATGGCATTGGCTTGTGGTTCAAGTCGTTTGGAGATGATGAATGATGCAAAGCTTGGATGAACTTGAAGGCAAAGGGTTTGAATTTCCATGTGAATACCCAGTCAAAGCCATGGGCCCAAACACGCCAGAATTTACCGAAAACATAACCAATTTAGTTAAACAGCATGCACCAGAAGTGTCAGCCAATTCAGTGCATTGTCGGATCAGTAAAGCAGGCAACTATCAATCTGTAACGGTATTGGTTTATGCCCTTTCAAAAGATCATTTGATCAGAATATATCAAGACATCAACAGCGTAGAAGAAGTGAAGTGGACGTTGTAAAACAAAACATCCTAGTAAAACACCTGGGTCGTCGCGACTATGAACCTGTGTGGCGCGAGATGCAAGAATTCACCAATCAGCGGGACCAAAACACCTTGGATGAATTGTGGTTGGTCGAACATCCGCCTGTTTTCACTCAAGGCCTGGCAGGTAAACCCGAGCACATATTAGCTGCTGGAGATATACCGGTGATACAAGTTGACCGCGGTGGTCAGGTCACCTATCATGGCCCTGGACAAATCGTTGCTTACCCAATGATTAACCTGCGTCGCCATGGCATAGGAGTCAAATCATTGGTCTACGGGATAGAACAAGCCATCATTGATACCGTGTCACATTATGGCATTGAAGCAGCACGAAAAGACCATGCACCCGGCGTCTATGTCAATGGTGCTAAAATTGCCTCATTGGGGCTCAGAATTCGTCAAGGTTGTTCCTTTCATGGTCTGGCATTCAACATTAACATGGATTTAGAACCATTCATGAGAATCAATCCTTGTGGCTTTTCAGGTTTAGAGGTCATACAATTGGCTGACTTGACACCACAAGTTGACGTTGCCACTGTTGAACGACAGTTAATCGACGCCCTTTGCTTACAATTAAATTTTACCGCTGATCATCAAAACGCGGCCTGAATAGACGAGACCAGTATGACCCAAAAAATACCACTGAACATTCAATCTGCTCAGAACACAACCCAGCAGGACACCAAGTCTCAATTGGCTAACAAAGTCGCAGGCGCCAAAGAACTCGGCATTCAAAAAACCAACCGCAATCGCGCCGGCTTTGACACCAGCGCCCCTCGTTTACGCAAACCAGATTGGATTCGGGTGCGCATTCCAACCGGAAATGCCGTACAAAAACTGAAAAGTAAACTGCGGTCAAATTCATTGGTAACTGTTTGCGAGGAAGCCTCATGCCCCAACATCCACGAATGTTTTGGTAAAGGCACAGCAACTTTCATGATTTTAGGTGAAGTGTGCACGCGACGATGTTCTTTCTGTGATGTGGCACATGGCAAACCTTTGGCACCAGACAGTCACGAAGCTGAAAACCTGGCACAAACCATCGCCGACATGGGCTTAAAATATGTGGTCATTACTTCAGTTGACCGCGATGATTTAAAAGATGGCGGGGCGCAACATTTTGTTGATTGTATTACCGCCATTCGAGCCAAAAACCCAACCATTCAAATAGAAATTCTGACCCCTGATTTTCGTGGCAAAGGCCGGATGGATAAAGCTTTGGACATTTTAGCCGTCAGCCCCCCAGATGTATTCAACCACAACCTTGAAACGGTTTATGCGCTGTACAAATCTGTTCGCCCTGGTGCAGATTACCAGTGGTCATTGGATTTATTAAAAAAATTCAAAGCCCAGCATCCTGATATACCGACTAAATCTGGCATCATGGTTGGTCTGGGTGAAACTTTTGCACAGGTGCAAGAAACCTTGAAACATTTGGCTGATCACAATGTAGAAATGATCACCATTGGTCAATACCTTCAACCCACCCAAGGGCACCATCCGGTTCTGAACTACTGGACGCCCGATGAGTTTAAAGCCATTGAGGAATTTGGTTACACCTTAGGCTTCAAACACATTGCTGCAGGCCCTTTGGTCAGGTCGTCTTACCATGCTGATGTGCAAGCACACCAAGCCGGTATATAATTCTTTATATAATAAGCCAAAGCTTCTGAGATCATCTGCTCAGAAGCGCTTTTGCTCATCAAACAAGCAGCATAAATGCAGGATTAATTACTGTGAGTCACGTAAAGGTTGAAAGGAGGACATTAAAGTTATCATTGTATGGCAGTGGTGCTTTTGTGGTGCTGGCTTTGGTTTTTGCTGTGCTGACTCATTCTGACTCTATTCTGTTTGACGGGGTCTATTCATTGATTTCATTCAGCATGGCTCTTTTGACCCTTAAAGTCGCCAAGTTGGTTGAACGTCCAGATGATGATGTATTTCACTTTGGCTACGCTGCCATTGAACCCACTTTGAACTTATTCAAATCTTTGATCATTGTCATAACCTGTGTCTATGCCGTGGTCAGTGCGGTGAATCGATTGATGGTTGGTGGCAATACTGCCTTGTATGAATTGGCCACCATTTATGGTTTTTTCTCAACCCTGGGTTGTTTTTCCGTTTCATTGATCATGTACAAAAGATCAAAAAACTACCATTCTGATTTGGTTAAAGTGGATGCCAAAACTTGGTTGGTTGACGGTATACTGAGTGCCGCCATTCTGGTAGGCTTCTTAGCCGCTTGGTGGTTAGTTAACTCACCGTGGCCCCATTGGGCACCCATAGTTGACCCTTTGATTTTAATCATTTTGGGACTGTCGGCATTGCCTATACCCCTAAAAGTGATGTCGCACAGTTTGCAAGAGGTGATTCACAAAGCCCCGACTTCAGGTATTGTTGAAAAAATCGAAGCCCGTTTAATGGCTTCACTCCAAGGCGTCGATTACCAATCTGTTGAAGTACGAGTCAGCAAACGGGGTCGAGGCTTATACCTACTGGCCCACATCATTGTCTCAGATGATTTCAACATCAATTCAATTGAAGAACTGGATGACATCAGAGCCAAAAGTCACGCCATGCTTGAAGCGCTTTACAAGCACATAGTGATCGATTTGGTTTTTGTCAACAACCCAAAATTTGCAGTATAAATGGCGACTCCAGCGAACACCCCTGCGCTAGATTTTGCTGACATTTGTGAAAAAATAATTGATGAGCGGATACCAATCAACCAGTTGTATCCAGAAATCATGCAGCTTAAATCGCTGGTTTTGGCTGTCACACAAATTGAACTCCAGCCAACCCTGGGCTCAGCTGAAGGTGAAACCCAAACAGCTCATGGCTTGGCTATTTCTCCGAGCAATGCAGCTTTGTGTTTAGATGATTACGTGCGTACAATCTGCTTTATTCGTGGTCTTTACGCTGCCATAAATGACTTGCTTGATGAAAATAATCCAGACATCGAGGTTTTATACGTCGGCTGTGGACCCTTTGCAATTTTGGTCTTACCTTTGTTAAAGCTACTGGCCAAAAAACCAGTTTACTTTACTTTGATTGACATCCACCCTGAATCAATCACTTCAGTTAACAGCATCCTCAAGTCTTGGCAATTAACCCCCAAGGTCCGAGCTGTACTGAATCAAGACGCACTCACCTACAAGCCGCCAAACAACTTCCAAGCTGACATCATCATCACCGAAGTGATGCAGGCTGCACTGAAAAAAGAGCCCCAGGTGGCGGTGAGTTGTCACCTCAAGAGATTATTTCCAAATGCAAAAATGATACCTGAATCAGTACAGGTCGACTTAAAGTCGGTTAAACCTGAATATGAATTTAATCCAAAATGTTTAGATAAGGCTGCCCACAGAATAGATTTGGGGCGGCTGTTTACCTTAAGTGAAAAGCACATCACTACTTGGTGCGAAGAACACACCCTGCCTGAAAACACAAAACAACTACCGGCCAGCTGTATTCAACTGCCCCATGACCTCTGCACTGAAGGTGCAGGCCAACTGATGTTTTTTACCCAAGTGCATGTGTATAAAAAACACACAATTTTAGAATACCAATCCGGATTAACCTGCCCACTGATTGCCAACATCTCAGGTGCAATTAAACCCAGCAAAAAAATCCAGTTTATCTATCAAATGGGTGACAGTCCGGGCTTGATAGGACAGGTCATTTAACTTGACAGGGTCATTTAACTTGACAGGGTCATTTACTGTGGCGCATATAATCTGAGCCGTGAGCGACAATGCACAGATTTAGTTTTATAATTCACCCCACTGAGAACAATGGAAATACTTTATTTGCATTTAAACTTTAAAATACCAGGCAACAAAGCCGCTTACCTAAAAAATCAAAGGATTGGTTATTTGGCTGCCAGCAGGCGGTGGGCAGATCACAGCCCAAATTTGTTGCGCCAACTGAATCTGGCTGGGATTAAGATATTTGCCTTTCACATTGGGTTTGAGGAAGGTAAAGACGAAGTCCATGTGGCTTGTCGTGAACGTAATTATTTTTTCGGCCTGTATGCCGATGACTGGGTTTTCAAAGCACCCAAAAAGTGTTCATGAAAGTCAGCTTGATGCTTGATGAATGATTGGCTCTGTTGGCCTGTCGAATACATCACTGTGACGTCAAGCCACTTGTCTTCACTCTGATTAAGCGCGCCATTTCTTAACGAAAAACTACTCACTTTAAAAGTCATAAAAAATATGCACGCCTGACTTTCATTTTATTCTCAATGTATGTACCCTTAGTGACCTAATCAATCAGTTATGGGGTTTATGTTTATGAAGGTTCAGTTATCAGCTAAATTGTTTTATTGGGGTATTTTAGCCTCACTGCTCATCCCTCAAGTTGAGGCCAAAGAAATCATGACGCCAGAAAAATTGTGGCAGGTTAAGCGCGTCAGTCCTTTGGGCTTAAACAAGACAGAAACACATGTGTTGTATAAAGTCACCACGCCCAACATCGATAACAATGATTTTGAGGATAAGGTTTATCAAGTGTCTATCAAGGACGGCAGCAGCCAATTGATTGAAAATTACCAGGGTTTATTGGTTGATAAAAACATTTCGCCAGATGGCAGCAAGAAACTGTTTCATGAGCCAGTTAAACTCAACCCTGTGTTAGGCACAGATCGGTATGAAAAATTAACCGCTGCGGATGCTTATGTATATGATGACCTGGATTATAGGCACTGGGATACTTGGAACGATGGCAACTACAACCATGTTTTTTATCAGGACTTAAGCACTGAAGAAAAAGTAGACATCATGCCAGATGAACCTTTTTATACCCCGCAAGCACCTTTTGGTGGTGATGAAGACTACATTTGGGGACCCCAAGGTGAGCACATCTATTACGTCAGTAAAAAAGTTTCAGGCGTAGACTATGTCACCAGTACCAACACCGATATATACCAATATCATTTAGCCACCAAACAAACCAAAAACCTCACCGCTGATAACCTCGGTTATGACACCAGCCCAGCTTTTTCAAGTACCGGCCAGTTGGCTTGGCTGCGCATGGATACCCCCGGTTATGAAGCCGACAAAAATGACATCATGCTCATGAAAGGCAATGACGCAGTGAACTTAACCGCGCATTGGGATGGCACTGTGAGTAGTTTCTTGTGGAGCGATGATGCCAGCAGCATTTATTTCACCGCACCCACCCAAGGTACCATTCAACTTTTTCGTGTTGACCTACCGGGTCATTCAAAACGCATGCCAGCCATCACCCAACTGACCGAAGGACCATTTGATGTTAATGGCATTGTCGCCGAAGTGGCTGGTCAGCTGATCATCACCCGCAACAGCATGAATGCAGCCAAGGAAATTTATGCTTTCACAATTGACAGCCAAAAAATGCAAGCCCTGACTTCAGTAAACGATGCCTTATATGCAGGGTTGGATTTACCGACAGTTAAACAGCGCACTGTTCAAACTCAAGATGGCCATGACATGTTGGTTTGGGTGATTTATCCGCCAGGTTTTGATGACAGCAAAAAATACCCAACGCTGTTGTATGCACAAGGTGGCCCGCAATCACCGCTGTCACAATTTTATTCATTCCGCTGGAATTTCCAAGTGATGGCCTCACAAGGCTACATCATTGTGGCTCCCAATCGCCGTGGCATGCCAGGTCATGGGGTGGCATGGAATGAAGCCATCAGTCAAGACTGGGGTGGTGGTGCGATGCAAGATTACCTGGATGCCATTGATGATGTGGCCAAACAATCTTATGTGGACAATGATCGCCTGGGTGCGATTGGTGCCAGTTTTGGTGGCTATTCAGTTTTCTATCTGGCCGGCCATCATGAAAAACGTTTCAAAACCTTCATTGCCCATGATGGGGTGTTTGATTTTCGCAGTATGTACGGCACCACCGAAGAGGTGTTTTTTGTCAATCACGACTTGGGCGGCCCCTATTGGGACGCAAAAAACAAAGCAGCTCAAAAAGGCTACGAGCAGTTCAATCCAAGTAACTTCGTCGCCAACTGGGACACACCGATGCTGGTGATTCACGGTGGTAAGGATTACCGCGTGCCGATTGGACAAGGCATACAGGCTTTTCAAGCCGCCAGATTACTTGGCATCAAAAGCCGCTTGCTGTACTTTCCTGAAGAAAATCATTGGGTGCTGAATCCTCAGAATGGGCTGGTTTGGCAAGCTGAGTTTTTCCGTTGGCTGAAAGAAACCCTTTAGTTCTTTACAAAGCACAACAATGGCTCTTAAAAAAGTCTAAAACCACCAAAGACGCCGCAGGTTCGGCGTCTTTGGCAAACCCTGCAGGCTTTGGATTACGCTCAGTGTATAAATTTTGTTTGCCTGCACCCTATCAGTCTATCTAGAGTCGATTAATATCAATTTCAGCTATTAACAGCTTCAATTGCACGCCTGTGATGATTTTATGCGATAGAATGAGTTGTTTGTACTGCTTTGTGTTGATTTGAAAAACTGGTTGTTTATATTACTCCTTCTTGTGCTTGGTTTTTTGGCCTATAAACCGAGTATGGATGCGGAGTTTGTCTATGATGACAATCGTCAAATTGAAGCCAACCAAATGATTCAAAACCCCAAGCTTTTTGGTCAAGCCATGCGGTCTGATGTGTGGGCTTTTAAAGCTGATGGTGATACCACTGTAAGCAACTATTGGCGACCTACATTTGTTGCTTGGATGATCATAAATCATCAACTGGCTGGGTTGAATTCACACATCTGGCACAGCATCAATATCCTGTTACACTTTTTGGTGGCCTTGTTGCTGTTTTGCTTATTGCGCTGTTGGAAGCTCAAATTTGGCATGGCTTTTTCCATGGTGGCGTTGTTTACCTTGCACCCAATACATGTCGAATCTGTGGCCTGGGTGGCCGGATCACCTGATCTTTTATTCAGCCTGTTCGCCATCAGCGCCTTGTTGTGCTGGCAGTATTTTATTAGAACAAACACACGTGTTCTTAAACATTGGATTTTGTTGTTTTTTACCTTAATCTTCTATGCCCTGGCCCTAGGCGCGAAAGAGGTGGCCATTGTGTTACCGCCTATTTTTATGCTGTTGGCTTATTGGCGAGGTAACGTTTCACACACTGGCAAGCAAACACTCATCAACCATTCTTCAGATAAACAACTCATGGCTGTGAGCTTTTTATTTGTGCTGACAGCCATCGCTTACTTCATCATCAGGTTGCAAATCTTGGGTCATATCAGCAAACCTGAAAGTGCATCACTACCTGTCAGTCATTTTATTTATAGCTTGCCCCAAGTCATCAGTTTTTATTGGCAACAGTCATTTCTGCCATTACAGGCTGGGGCAAACTTTCCACCTCGGATCATAGCTTACCCATCTATCAATGAATTTTGGCTTGCCGCCTTATTAAGCACCATATTGCTCATTGTGCTTATCATCATCAGTAAAAAAAGCAGGTTCCAAACCTTGGGTTTATTGATGTTGTTGTTACCACTGCTTCCCGCACTTAACCTGTTTGCTTTTCATCATGAACAATTGGTTCATCACCGTTACCTGTACTTGCCAATTTTGGGCTTATTGATGGTGTTAATACCAGCTTGGCAATCATCAGTTGGACAAAAATTCCCGATCCTCAATTACATGGTTATGGGTTTGTTGTTAACCGGCTATACCTACCAAAGCTGGCGATTCAGTCATATATGGCAGAACAACCTCACACTGTGGCAGCACACCGTTCAAGTCGATCCGCATTCAGCTTTCAATTGGCAGCAGCTCGCTAATGTTCATCTTGAGAACAACAATTTGGACCAGGCGACTTCAGCCTTTATGCAATCAATAGCCATTCAAGCCAGTCCCAGAAGTTTATATGGCTTGGCCAAAACACAACATTTATTGGGTGATGCCAACAAGGCAATAGATACCTTACAGCTGACCATAAGCGATTACCGTACTGACATTGATTTATATCTGGGCTATCAGATTTATGAGTTATATGCGGTGATATTGACCGCAAACAATCAACTGGCTGCTGCGGAGAACATGCTGCGAAGAGCCAGCCAAGAACTGCCTGAGTATCAAGTACTTTTAGGTGATAAGTTGGCGGTGGTGATGTATTTACAAAACAAAAAATCGGGCGCCTTGGAGTTATTAGAGCAATTACAACAACCTGCGTTAAATACCACTCACATGGCTGCTAAAATGGTGTTTTTCAGGCTGGCCATGTTGTACGATGAAAGCAAGCAAACCGAGCTCGCTCAAGCCTCATTCACTACTTTCTTACTTGAAACACAATCCAATTCAGACCCTGCTTACGCCCCATACCAAAAGATTGCCAGGGATTACATGAGTCGCCATAAAAACAATCAATAATCGCTGCAAATATCAAGCCAAAAAAATTATTCCGATTGTGTTTGGGCCAATTGTAAAGCTGCCAAGCGGGTAACCTGAACATGCGCCATCGGCATCAAATCAAACACCCCTAATTTCTCTAAAGTTTCGAAAGCCTGCTTACCTGGTTTGACCATGTAGACTTGTTTGTTCAATTCAACCGCATGCTTGATGACATTCTCAATCGCCAATGACACTGTGGTGTCCATGTGTGGCACATCGCTCAAATCCAACAACACACTTTGGTAGTTAGCAATCGCTCGGTGTTCACGGGCAATGGCTTTGGACACGCCAAAAATCATCGGTCCACTGAGGTACATCATCAGGATTTGATCTTTGGCTTGTTTTAGCAGCGATTTTTCTTCGATGTTGAGGCTGATGCGGTCATCAGAATCACTGATGGATTTAACATTTTTGGATTGCAAAGCGCTGAGTTGTTCAATGGTGATGATGTTGGCAATGAACACGCCCAAACCCACCGCCACAATCAGATCAACAAAGATGGTCAGCAGCATCACCCCATACATGATGGCAGCCGCCTGCCAGTTAACTTTGTGTGCTCGCTTAACAAAGCTCCAATCCAGAATATTTAACCCCACTTTCAAAGCAATCCCAGCCAACACCGCCAAGGGAATGTTTTCAGTCAGCTTGGCGGCGCCTAAAATCACCACCAACAACACCAAAGCACGCACCACCCCGGACAGCGCCGAGGTGGCCCCGGTTTGGATGTTGACCACCGTACCCATGGTGGCGCCAGCGCCCGGCAAGCCTCCGAATAATCCTGATACCAAGTTACCCACACCTTGGCCCACCAGTTCTTTGTCTGATTTATGCTCTTGCCGAGTTAAACTGTCTGATATCACTGCGGTTAACAAAGAATCAATACAACCCAAAGTGCCGAGCACTATGCCATCTAACATCATGGCTGTGATTTGTTCTGAGGTGAAGGTTGGGGTGATGAATTCAGGCAAGCCCAATGGAATTTCACCTATACGCCGGATATCCACATCCGCAAAAAACCACAATGAGATCGCAGTTACTGCGACCAAAGCCAGTAATTGTGGCGGCACCAATTGGGCCCATTTTTTGGGCATAAAGAACAACACCACCAAAGTCAAAATACCCAGCAAAGTCTCTGTCGGTTGAATATTGGCCCACAGTTCTGGCAACGCAAATAAGGTCGCACTGACCCCACCAGGCGGTGTGGCTTGACCCAAAAAGGGCGCCAATTGCAGCAGTATAAGTATCACGCCAATACCCGACATGAAACCGGAAATCACACTGTAGGGCATCAAAGTGATGTATTTACCCAGCTTCAACACGCCCAAAGTGATTTGAAACACCCCAGCAATCATCACCACAGTAAATGCCATCGCCAGACCATTGTCCGGATTGGTGGCTATCAAAGAAGTTAACACCGCGGTCATCACCACGGTCATCGGACCGGTGGGCTCTGAAATTAAAGTCGGCGTACCACCAAACAAGGCCGCAAACAAGCCAACAAACACCGCCCCATAAAGCCCTGCCACCGCACCAGCACCGGAAGCCACACCGAAGGCCAAAGCCAACGGCAGTGACACAATCGCAGCCGTCACCCCACCAAACAAATCACCTTTGATGTTATCGAATTTGATTTGGTTGAGGATTTGCATGCGTTGATAGAATATTTGGTTGAGCAGGCATTTTACAAACAATGCCAATGACTGACCAGTGTTTGTTATTAAACTAAGAGAATACCTGAATCAAATACAACATCAGCTGAAAATTATTATTTTTCTTGTTTGAGTAGCTCATCAACCATTGTCTTAATTTCGATCAATCGTTTAGGGTCAGGCTTTTCTCTTGCCTCAAAGCTGCTGCCGCCAATTAACTCTAACTCTTCTCTGTACTTATATATCCTGTCATCTTCTGTCACTAAATAAGCAGTCAACCCGCCGACGGTGGATTGGTAAAAATCTCTGTCAGCTCTTTTTTTTAATAGAATAAAAACTTTTGACCCAATTTCATATGAATACCCACTGCTCATATCCATACATATACCAGTGTTCTCATCACATCCTCCAACAGCCTCAATACTAATAATTTCACTGTCTGATGCGCCTTTGATCACTTCGTCAATTTCTAATTGATAGTCAGTGAATTGCTCCATGTAGTTTGCAGATTCAACAATCACCATTTCATTTGTAACAGGGCTTCTTTCATACCGGTTAATTACTGATTCTTTTTTTGAGTATTGTTTATCAACGATAACGCCTGTCACAATAAGCTCAGCTTCAGAGACCAGTTGCTCAAACGGTACATATGCATATACAGCTCCAGTAGACTTGTTGGCAAAAAACAACAACACCATCATTACAATTACAGCTTTGTTCATTCTAAATTTCCTTGATTCTATTAGACAATAGGACAACCCAAATTAAATATAACTCAATTTAATTGTAAAACATTATCCCCTGCCAATTTATTACTGGGAGATAAATTGTGTTAAAGTATGAGGCATCCGAGGGGTGGCTGGATTCACAGCCTGAGATGTTAACTGACAAACCCTTTGAACCTGATCCGGTTAATACCGGCGTAGGAATGGGTAACTGACTTCGACACGCCACAACCGGATCTCAAATTAATGATTGTATTAAATGAGAGATCCTATGAATTTTAAACACAGCACATCTAAACTTTTACTGACGCTATCACTGACCTTCAGTTGTGTCACATTTGCACAAAACTCAGAAAACTCCAATGACACCGAACAACTTACAGACTTAACGGTTTCGGCTGACCTGCGTGAAGACACCAAGGTGCGTGAAATTGCAACCTCGGTCACGGTGATGGACGCCGACACCCTGTCCCAAGCCGGTGTCCAACACTTCCAAGATGTAATGGGCTTGGTGCCCAACCTGAACTGGTCGGGTTCCACCAGCAGACCTCGATACTTTCAAATCCGCGGTATTGGCGAACGCTCACAGTACGAGGGCGCGCCTAATCCATCGGTTGGTTTTATCATCGATGACATTGACTTTACTGGCATCGGCGGCGCAGCCACTTTATTCGATTTACAACAAGTTGACGTTCTGCGTGGCCCTCAGGGAACTCGCTATGGTGCCAATGCATTGGCGGGATTAATCTACGTACAAAGCCAAGACCCCAGTTTTGATGCAGCCTACACCCTGGAAACCACCCTTGGTGATTACGGCACTTATGCCGCCGGCTTCAGCGCCACGGGTGCTTTAGGTAATTCGGACCGGGCTGCATATCGATTTTCAGCCCACCAATTCAACAGCGATGGCTACCGTCAAAATGATTTTTTCAACACCGATGACACCGACAGCATTGATGAAATGATGGTTCGGGGTAAAGTGAACTGGACTGTGAATGACAACTGGCAGGCTGATATTACCCTGTTAATGGTGGACATCAACAACGGCTTTGATAAATGGAACCCTGAAAACACCTTCACCACCCATTCCGATGATTTGGGCATCGATGACCAGCATTCAGTCGGCTTCAGTGTCAGGAACACCCTGTCAGCGGCAGCTAACTTTGAGTTAATCAGCATCACCAGTTATACAGATTCAGATATTCAGTATTTCTTTGATGGCGACTGGGGCAATGATGATTACTGGGGTGAATTTGCACCCTATGATTTCACCTCCAACAATGACCGGGAACGGACCAATTTCACTCAAGAGTTTCGCCTGGTTTCCAAACCTGATGCACGTATATTCAATGCTTCAACTGATTGGCTGGTCGGCTTGTATTTATCTCAATTGGATGAAGACAATGTCATCAATGATTTCTTTAACGACGAAGTTTTTCGCGACTTTAACAGTCAATTTGAAGCCACCAACATCGCCGTGTTTGGCCAATTAGATACCCACTTGAGTGATTCAACGGTGTTGACCACCGGACTGCGATTTGAACGCAGAACGGCTGATTACACCGATAACAACGGCTTGGATTTATCCCCTGATGATGACATGTTCGGCGGTCAAATTTCTCTTAACCATGAATTAAATCCAGGTAAAAACGTTTATGCCACCCTGTCTCGTGGCTACAAAGCTGGCGGCTTTAACTTGAGTGCCACCTTGCCAGAAGAGCGCCGTTCATACGACCCTGAGTTTCTATTGAATTTTGAGGTGGGGATGAAAGCCCTGTTGATGGATTATCGCTTAAGCCTGAATGTCAGTGCCTTTTATGCAAAACGTGATGACATGCAAGTCAGCACCTCAACCCAAGATGACCCCACTGACCCACTGACTTATACCTTTTTTACCGGCAATGCAGCAGAAGGTAAAAACTACGGATTAGAAGCCGATTGGATGTATCAAATCAACCGCAATTGGCATTTACATGGCTCACTGGGCTTATTGAACGCCACATTTTCAGATTACGTCACCGTTGATGATAATTTCAATGGTCGCAAACAAGCCCATGCACCCGACTATACTTTCAATCTGGGTTTCAGCTATTTGGGTGATAGCGGTTGGTTTGCCCGCGCTGATTTCAATGGTTCAGATGGTTTTTACTTTTCCGACTCACATGACCAACAAGCCCAAAGCCGTGAAATCCTCAATCTAAAATTGGGCTACCAAGCAGACAACTGGTCGGTCTATGCTTGGGGGCGCAATGTATTGGATGAAATCTATGCGGTCAGGGGTTTTTATTTTGGTGTGGAACCGCCTGACTTTGCTGATACACTGTATAAGCATTTGGGTGACCCCAAGCACTTTGGTGTGACCGCACAGTTTCAATTTTAAGCCTGTTTACTGAAGGAGATTGACATGCAAGTATCTGTAGAAATCAGCTTATATCCATTGGATCAGAACTACATCCCACCGATTCAAGCTTTTATTGACCGGCTTAACAGCTATGACGAGTTGAAAGTGGTTGAAAACACCCTAAGCACACAGGTGTATGGGGATTATGCCAGGGTGTTCGAAATTCTGAACACTGAAATGCAGCGTACCCACCAACAAACACCCAAAGCGGCCTTTGTGATGAAGGTGTTGCACGGAGACCTGTCACCTGATGCATGAGATTTGGCTACAAATTTTATCCGCCTGGCAAGCACAGTCTGGCCTTGAAATCATTGCTGTGCTGGCCGCCATTTTGTATTTGGTGTTGGCCATTCGAGAAAATATTTGGTGCTGGTTGTTCGCCTTCATCAGCACCGGTATTTATATATACCTGTTCCACAGTGTGTCGCTGCTGTCCGAATCTTTATTGAATGTGTATTATTTGCTGATGGCGGTTTATGGCTGGTATCAGTGGCGGTACGGCAACCACCATGAGGGGCGAAAGATTGTCAGTTGGTCAATCAGAAAACACGGTTTACTGATTATATTGACCGGGCTGATGGTTCCCTTATTAGGCTATACCATGTATCAACTGGGTGCATCCATGCCCTATTTAGATGCTTTTACCACCTGTTTTGCGGTATTGGCCACTGTGATGGTGGCGCATAAAGTCCTAGAGAACTGGCATTACTGGCTGGTTATTAATGTCACATCCGTGTACATATTTGTCAACAAAGAACTGTATTTAACCGCTGCGATGTTCGCCTTGTACGTGATACTCACCATCATTGGTTATATTAATTGGAAACAACACCATGCAAGCCAAACAAACCTGGCACCAACGACTTAACTCGATTGGCCTGATTCGCCAAGCTGGGTTAATTGACTGGCAACCCATCAAATCAGGAACCAGTAACTCGGTCTTCAAGGTCACAACAGAATCAGCAATTTGGGTGGTGCGCATCAATCGAGCCACACTGGGCATAGACAGACTGCAAGAGAAAAAAATCATGGACTTGATTGCCCCCTTGGGCATAGGACCCAAAGTGATTGAAAATGACCCCGCAGCTGGTCATTTGATCACTGAATTTATCCATCAGCCAAACTGGCAAGCATCTGACCTCAAAGACCCACTGATGTTGACAACATTAAAGCAAGGCTTGAATCAGTTTCATGCTATTGAATATCAATATATACCCAGTCGCTTAGATATACGCTTGAAACTGTATTTGAAATCCATAGATGGCACTCCAGAAAGCACCTGCTTTGAAATACTTGACACCATTCAACGCCTGGATCGTATGGGCTTTTGGCAAGCCAACAACACCCTGTTCCACTCAGACCTCAACCCCAACAATTTGCTGGGTCACAAACAGCTGACCATCATCGATTGGGAGTTTGCTGGGCAAGGCCATCCCTTGTTAGATTGGTTGATTTTGGAACATGAGTCACAAGTTGATTTATCCGCCAATTACCCAACTGACATCAACCCAGCTTGGGTCGAACCAGCCAAACGCCTGATTCGAGCGATGATGAACCTGTGGCCACAAGCCAGCCCTTAAAAATTTTGCATCGCTGTAGATTATATCGCTTTTTTTCATCACACCAATCAAGTAGAATACCCCTTCCAACGGTTGATACAATCCTTGCATCAACCCATGGGCCCAGGTGGCGGAATTGGTAGACGCGCCAGCTTCAGGTGCTGGTGACCGTAAGGTCGTGGAGGTTCAAGTCCTCTCCTGGGCACCATTTTAGACATTCAATAAAGTATCAAATAGCTTTTAAACGGCTGATTTCAGACAAGAACAGTACCTCATCAATATCCCAAACTCACCACGCCCGTCATTCCAGCCGAGCCTAAAGCGAGAGCCGGAATCTATGTGGGTAATTTGCTTACTATATCAGTGTAGTTTCAACTTAAAACCTCAAATACCTAAATTTTTTATCATCTAAAAGTGATCTAAAAGCAACAACCCTTTAAACAATTCAAACGAATTTTGAGTGATGGCTGGAGTACATCCTACCTGCCTTTATATCCCTATCTTTCTTAGCAACTTAAATCGTTATTTGACCTTGTTTTGAGTAGGTTGGCGCTGAGGCACGAAGCCCAACATCAAATCTAAAATTACAGGACACCCTTAAACATTGAAAAATCATTCACACCACTTCAAGTGCTATTTAATCTTTGAGCAATCGTTGGGCTTCGCGTTGCTCTGCCCAACCTACCTTGCTACTTACCCGATGCCATCAAAGTGGAACTATTGACCGAAATCCCCAAACCACCCGCCTGGTGGCCTCCAGAAGCGGCAGAACTGTACCAACACAAAGGCAAACTGCTGCTGGCGCACAACATGCTAACAGAGCTTGATTTAAGCTACATACAACAACTGTGCTTAATCGAAAACAAACTCAATGAAATTTGGCAAAAATGCGAAGTGCCACCAGGTGTATTGATCAGCCAGTTTAATTCTTATTGTGCTTACGCTGGGATGTCTTTTGTTTCGCGACAGAAAATCAACCCCAGGATAGGCTTATCAAAAATTAACAAATATAATAAAAGGAAACCTTGAAAATAGATTTTCAGCAAACTAGATGATATAGCTTTTAGCTATCTTTGAATTAATGTTAAATAACTTTATGGTAATGACAAATTGGATATAGAAAAAATTTTAGCTCTTACGCACTTAGAAAGAATTGGCTACCTCAATCAAATTAGGCAACTAGCAATGATGCACACATGCAGTGTGTATTGGAGCATTGCATCAAAGCCCCTTTATTCTCAAATAATTAACAGTGGAACTATGTTCTTTTTGAGACTCAATAACAATATTATTGGCGTTACAAACTTTCATGTATATCAAGGGTATTTAAAAGATTTAAAAAAATTTAGGGATGATGGCTTTGAATGTCAAATTGGCGGTGTAAGAATACAATTAGAAGAATGCATTATTTCTATAGATGAAGAAAGTGACTTAGCCACATTTAATATTTCAGAAATTCTATTCAATCAATCTGGAGGTAAAACTCATAGCACAAAATATTGGCCCACAGAAAAGGGGGAAAAAGGAGAACAAATAATCTGTGGCGGCTATCCAGGAAACAGAAGAACTGAAAAAATTGGGAAAGTAGAAAATGACTTTGTTAGTTTTATTGGGCAAATCACTAGTATTAACAACCGATATCTTTCAATCAAGCTCGACCTGAGTACATCGGTTTGGCCTCAGGGTAACTCAATTGGCTTAAATCCAGATTTGGGCGGTATAAGTGGTGGCCCCGTTTACCGATATATATCAAGCCCAATTGAAAGGCTTGAAATAATTGGATTCATTTATGAAAACTGGCAAAGTGAAGTTCTATTTGCTAGCCATGCAAATCTAATACTAGAAAACGGAATGTTGATTACAAATCAAAAATAATTCCAATACATTTGATGTTTCAATATTAGTGATGCATTATTGTTGTTGCAATCAACTTATTTATTATTTACTTAATTAGAAGAAATTAAAAATCAGTTCAAGGACACAAATCATGGATCAAAAAATGAAAGAACTATTTAAAGGATACTACAAACTGGACTCTAATGAATTAACTAGTCTGTGGGAATCAGCAACTTTTATATTCGATACAAATGTTCTAACAAATTTGTATCGATATCAAAAAAGCACTGTTGACGAGTTATATAATGTAATGGAAACTATTAAAGAAAGTTTATGGTTGCCATTTCATGTTGGACTTGAATTTCAAAGAAACAGACTGTCAGTAATTTCTGAACAGCAACATTTATTTACCCAAGTTGAAAATAAAATCAATCAATCAATAGAAAACCTAAATAGTAGTTTAAAAAGTTTAAACCTTAACAAAAGGCACAGTGTTATTGATCCAGATAAGTTTCTTGACGAAATCAACAACCTGAAGAATACTTATTTGAGCACCTTAAGTACTCAGAAACAAAAAAGTATTTCCCTAAACTCAGAAGATGAAACTTTAAAAAAAATAGAAAATTTCTTTGATGGAAAGATTGGCAAACCACCTTCAGACCAAAAAGAAATTGATAGTTTATTTAAACAAGGAGAAGTTAGATACGAAAACAAAATACCACCAGGGTTTTCTGATAAGAAGGAAAAAATAGATTTAGATGATTTCACCTTTGGTGGAATTACTTATAAGCCTATGTTTGGTGATTTAATTGTATGGAATCAAATAAAGCAGCATGTTAAAACTAAAAATATAAAGAATTTAATATTCATTACTGATGATAATAAAGAAGATTGGTGGTGGATTATTAATAGCGAAGGCAAAAAAACTATTGGCGTAAGACCTGAATTGAGAGACGAGTTAATAAATGAATCAGGTGTTAATTTATTTAATGCATATAATTTTGAAAGTTTTTTAATAAACGCAAAGAAATACCTAGAAATTGAAATTACAGATGAAGCTATTGATGAAGTTAGAGAAATATATGATTTAGATTTAATAAAATCATTTAATAAGAAATTCTTTAAAGACCGTAATTACATTCCATATACTAATAACCTATATTCAAAAAATCAAAAGCTCTTAAATGAAATTGTTGGCAACTGGATTATTGAAAGGTACCCTTTTGCCAAATTAGAGAAAGATGGATATGCAGACTTTGTAATTCTCAAAGGCAAAGGAAAACATTATTTTCATGTTAAAGAAATTGATGAAAACACATTAAATTTAGATGCCTTGAAAAACAACTTAGTTAAATATACTTCAACAATGCGTTTAATGAAAAATACTCAGTTGACAATAATTTTTACATGTTTGTCGCATAGCTGCTCTGTCAAAGTAAGCAAAAAGTTAGGTCAATTAACTAATTTATTTACTAGGTATATTAGCGCTGTCGTAGGATATATTGACTCTGAATTAATAGATGAATATACTGCTAACGAATTTTTTACACCAACAGCAGAATTTAATTTCAATGGTTAATACTGTTATTTAAATTGTAGAAAAAGCCATATGGACGCAAGTGGCAGTCGGTATTTTCACGTTCGTATTCGTGTCTTTATTGTAATTACTGGCGTTTTTTCTTTTTGCTTTGCTAATTAGGTCTATTGCAAGTCAAAGTTAGCTTCATTTGTTATAAAAAACGGCTGCCACACATATTTTGTTGGTATATTTGATGGCACAACCGTACTCTTATATTATTTTATATTTTATTATCAATGTTTTACAGTGAAATGCAAGTCCTCTCCTGGCACCATTTTAGACATTCAATAAAGTATCAAATAGCTATTAAACGGCTAATATCAGACATGAGTACTTAGGATCGGCGCTGCCCATCAAGTTGAGCAATAAACCGTTGTATGACATCATTGTGATGGGCGGAGCCCAATCCTACATGCTCAGTGCTTGAGGTCTTCAAGCACTGAACAATAACATCAAATAACTAGCCGTTTATTAAATCTTGAGCACCCATCAGAAGCCATTTCTGAAAATCAAATCATCACCCACTTCACAACTGACCAAAACATTGGTGATGTCTTGATTGGTGATGGTGCCTGTTTCATTGGTGACAGTACATGTCTGAATCGGATCACTGGGTTGGGTCAATATACTGACTGTATACATTTCACCCACATTCAATGGCTGAGCAAAAGCGAATGCTCCATCAGCTGTTAAGATCAGTTGTTCAGCGTTGTTCTGCACGGTGATTTCATTACCTGCCAATAAACCGGTTAGTTGGCCTGCAACCATACCAGTCCCCCATGATTGGCTGCTGCTGCTGGTGAGCTCTCTTTCCCAACCGAAAAGCGTGTCGCTTTTTGTGATGGTGTAGATACCATCAGTTGCATAGGTGTGCGTCGCATTGGGGCCTGCTAACTCTGTACCATCACCCAAATCATAAACATGAGACAACTCTGGTGTGCCAACAAAAACCGCTTGATTGTACATCCTGTCTGACAAAACCGGACTGCTGTTATTTTCTAAACTCACAAAATGACTGCCATCATCCTGAGCGGGTGTGATGATGAAATCGGTTTCCAATGCATAACTTACCAACGGCTCTAAAAGCACATCCGCATCAAATGGAGTGCCGCCAACATTCACATCAGAACCCCTGAGCCAAGTTGATCCAATTTTTACGCTGGCCAGAAACTCACCTTGGCCATCTGGAGGAGTGGCTGAGTAATCAGTATTTATCATTGAAATACTTTCCGGGTTCGGATTGGACAACACAATGACATAAGGCTCAGTCACAGTCACTGGTACAGCGAACATAACAGACCGCCTCAAGTCATCCAAGGTTCCCTTACCAAAGTCACCTTCGAAAGCAATGGCTGTTGATGCCAAAGGCGCACCTGACGGTAAAAATTCAACATCAGCCAAATAAATTTCGATGGCGATGTTTATCGGGTTTGCGGTTTCTTGCCAAGCGTAAAAGTCAACACCGTAAACTGTGATGGCTTGAGGCGCGTTATAGTACTGACCAATGGCTTCAGCAGAAGTCGCATTGTTGATGCTCAATGCCTGGAGGCCCGAGGCTTTACTGATGCCATACAGCAGATGCTCACAGTCCAGGCAACCGCCTTGGCTCAAGTTTTCGGCTTTGAAATCATTTTGCGCTGAAACGTTCAAAATGAAAAATAGATTAACCATTAAAATTAATTGTTTTGACATGACCTTACCCCTAAGAAAAAAATTATTCTAGCGGGATTAATTAAGTATTTCCACTTTTTTATCAAAAGTAGAATGGACTCCAACCATTAAGAACTGATATCAGTCTTTCAATTAAGTAAATTACCCCTGTTTATGCCATCATATCTGCAATCAACGAAGCTTATAAATGATGAATACTTCCACTGACAGCTGTTTTCAATAAAAAACCCTGCTAAAATTTAGCATTTAAAAACTTCAGCATGATACCGCTGTAAGACATCAATTTGATGGGCGGAACCAATCCTACATGTTTTAAGCCACCCTTATATTGAGTGGGTGAATTCTTGGGCTTTAATTTTGCACTAAAAAAGCCAATTGATCACAAGCTTCCGCTTAGCAACCAACCGACTTTTATGGATGAAAGTTTTAGCTTAAAGCTTGGCGTGCTTCAATAAGTTGCGCAATCGATTGATCTCTCCTAGAATTAAACTGATGTCATCTTTGCGGTTGTTTTGAAACGAAAGTTTGACCATTTCACGCTGTAATAATTTGATTCGCTCAGTCACTTCGGTGTTGGGGTTTAGATTAAATTTTTGATTGCGGATGCTGTCGATGGTTTGTCTGGCTATGGAATGTTCTAACATATTTTAGGCGCCTCATATTTTATAATTATTAATTGACAGTGAGGTCAAACTTCACTGCTACACAGCACACTATAAATACATATTATGACAACTTTTTAAAACAAACAAGCATTTTTACACAGGCTTGCTTATTCCAGCCATATTTGCTAAATTTCTGTGATGAACTTAACAATTTACCTGCCCTTAAGCTTACTTTTTTTACTGTTCCTCAGCGAGCCTTCGTCAGCAAAAAAATACTATAAACACGTTGATGAGAATGGCATCACCCATTACTCAGACCAACCTCCCAAAGGCATTGATGAATTTGAAAGTTGGCAGGTCAGGCCTGAGGACAGCGAATATGAAGTCAAAATCATCAACCGCGGCACCCAAGAATCACCCATTTTTTATGCGGTAAATCGTTATCATGGGCCGGTTGAAATCTTTATGGATGTGACCCAAAGGAGCAACATCGTGATTGAACCCGAATGGCCTAAAATCTATGTCATCCCTGCCAACAGTGACGTGCTGTTGGCTACCGTCAAACCCAAGCACAAATACATGTCTTGGTCATTCCAATACAACGTGGGCTCAACGCTCGGTGACCCAAACGCGGTGCATGACCTAAATCATGCTTATAAATTGCCTTTTGTTGGCAACAAACACTACTACATCAGCCAAGCTTTTAATGGCGAATTCAGCCATTTTGGTGATCAGAACCAATATGCATTAGACATCGCCATGCCAGAGGGCAGTGATGTGTTGGCTGCACGTGCTGGCACAGTGATGGATATCGCTGAGGATTTCTATGATGGTGGTGTGGATGCCAGTAAGATGCATCGAGGTAATTACATTCGCATCTTGCATGATGATGGCTCCATGGCCATCTATGCCCACTTACAACTTGAATCAGTGGTGGTTGCCAGAGGACAGCGCATTGAGGCACAACAAAAGATAGCCCAATCAGGCAACACCGGCTTTACCAGCGGCCCGCATTTACACTTCGCAATACAAGTTAATGCAGGCTTGAAACTTAAATCAGTGCCGTTTCTGCTACAGCATAAATCAGGTGTCATCAAACCCCCAACAATTGGGCCCATTTAAAATGGTATGACTCAGTCCCCAATCGGTAGTTGCGAAGTGCGTTTTTTCTGTTGCATGGAGAAGCTGGTATTGATGGATCGTATCGATGGTAAGCGCAGGATTTTTTCATAGATGAGCTGATTGTATGAATTCATGTCTTGGGTGACTATTTTCAACAAGTAGTCAGACTCACCACTGGTGGCATGGCACTCCAAAATCTCTGGCCACTGCTGGATGCCTTGATCAAACAATTCCACCGTTTCTGGGTGGTGGTTATCCAAGCTGATTTGTGCAAATGCGGTGATGTTCAAACCCAGCATGTCTTGGTTGACTATGGCTGTGTAGCCTTTAATCAACCCCATTTTTTCTAAGGCATCAACCCGTCGCCAACAAGGCGCTTGAGACAAGGCCACTTGTTCAGCCAAGTCTTTGTTGGTGATGCGGCCATCACGTTGCAAAGCTTTTAAAATCTTTATGTCGTAAATATCCATGTTAAACAATTTAATTTCTTTTTTATTATTTTTCAAGCAATAATCATGCTTTCACAAGGAATTAAGCGCAAATATCGAAAACACATTTTAATCCAAATAACAGATAATGTACCATCCACAATCGCGAGCCGGCAGATGCAACTATTTAAAAGCACCCACAAAGACACTGAAACCGCCCAACATGACTCACCTTTTGACTGGCTCAAAATTGCCAAAGATGTCTTGGTTTCACGTGCTTTGGATGACCTGGAAGAGTTTGATTTGGTCAAACAGAAAAAAGTCTTGTATCAATTCTCAGCCCGCGGTCATGACATGGCACAAATCATGTTGGGACAAATGCTGAATCAAAAAAAGGATGCGGTCTCTGGCTATTACCGTTCCAGACCTTTGTTGTTATCAATGGGTCTTCCGGTTGAACAGTTCTTACAAGCCACGATGATGAAACAAGGTGGCTTTTCCAACGGGCGTGACATCGGTGTGGTGTTCAATCAACCGAATCATGACGGCGCTTGTGTGTTACCCATGTCTGGCGGTGTCGGCGCACAATACACCCCAGTGGCGGGTTGGGCGCAAGCCGTTGAATACCACCGCAAACATTTAAAAGATTCAAATTGGGACGCTGCCATAGGTCTGGTGCTTGGCGGTGATGGTTCAGTCGCCACCAACGGCTTTTGGTCATCTTTAACCATGGCAACCACGCTACAACTACCGATGTTGTTTTATATCGAAGACAACGGCTATGGCATATCCGTACCATCCAGCTTTCAAACACCTGGCGGCAACATCGTTAAAAACCTGGCCTCATTTCGTGGCATTAAACTTCTTTCCGGTGATGGCACCAATCCAGAGGAAGCAGCAGAACTGATTCAACAAGCCAATGAACATGTTCGCAACGAGCGAAGCCCAGTGTTATTGCGCTTGACAGTACCCCGACTCAATGGCCATTCAGCACAAGACACACAAAGTTATAAAAGCGAAGATCGCATTGAGTTTGAGCAACAACACGACCCTTTGCCCAAACTGAAAAAATTCCTGATCAGTAACGGTCACTTAGATGAAGCTGAATGGGACCAACTGGCACAGCAAGCCAAAGAGCACTGTTATGAGACTTATCAAAAGGTTGATCAACAAGATTTCGCTGACCCAGCTGGTGTTGAGCAACATGCCTTTGAAGAGTTTGACACTGAAGGACAAGCCATCTTACAAGAACAAGGTGGCATTCACTTAAACGGACACACCTTCCCGCCCTCATCGCAAGAAGTCAAGGCTGAACCGGGCCGCATCAACATGGTTACCGCGATTCGCAAGACCTTGGACTTCGAACTGACACACAACAACAAAATGTTGGTTTTCGGCGAGGACGTGGCAGCCAAAGGTGGGGTTCATGCAGTGACATTGGGCTTACAAGAGAAACATGGCGAGGCGCAAGTGTTCGATACCAGCTTATCTGAAGAGGGCATCATAGGACGCTCGATTGGCTTGTCATTGGCAGGTTTGTTACCCGTGCCTGAAATCCAATTCCGAAAATATGCCGATCCGGCTGAAGAACAGTTGAATGAAACTGGATCCATGCGATGGCGCACCAACAACCGCTTTGCTGCACCGATGGTGGTGCGCATGGCTGGTGGGTATTTTGGTTGCGGCGATCCATGGCATTCACAATGTGCCGAAGTTAAATGGGTGCATGCCATCGGCTGGCAAGTGGCGATGCCATCGAATGCCGAAGACGCCGTTGGCTTATTGCGTTATGCCTTGCGCAATAATAATCCCAGCATTTTTTTCGAACACCGAAAAATGCTCGATCACATTTGGGCACGCCGCCCTTATCCGGGAGATCAGTACATCATTCCATTTGGCCAAGGCAAAAAGATCTTACAAGGAAATCGCCTGACCGTAGTCAGTTGGGGTGGTATGGTGCATATGTGCCAAACCGCGATTGAAGAAACCGGTATTGAGGCTGATTTAATTGACTTAAGAACCTTAAGACCTTGGGATAAAAACATGGTATTGGAGTCGGTTAAACGCACCGGTCGCTGCTTGATTGTGCACGAAGACAACATTTCAGCCGGTTTTGGCGCTGAGATTGCTGCGGTACTGGCTAAAGAAGCGTTCTTTTATTTAGACGCACCGATTGAACGACTGGCCACCGCCGACATCGGCAACCCCCATGACCCCAAACTGATGGAACATGCCTTGCCCAACCCAAACAGCATTGCCCAACGCATCGTGGAGCTGGATCAAATATGAGTCACAACAACGATAACAACAGCAATTGGGTTGAAATTAAATTATCTGCCGACCAAACCGAAGGCACCCAAGCAACCGTCGCTCAATGGCTTAAACGCGTGGGCGAAACAGTGGTCAAAGATGAACCCATCATTGAACTTGAAACCGATAAGGTGATGATGGAGGTCACTGCTCCAGTCACTGGTGTTTTAAGAGAACAGCGGGTGCTGGAAGGCGAACCAGCAGAAGAAAATAAAATATTGGGTATTATCGATGAATCTTTGGGAACTAATGATGAATCGGGTGTGTCCAACCCCTCGAACGAAACAGAATCAGTACAAGAAGACAGGGCTGAAACAACTCCAAATAACGTTTCAAACGATTTACCTCGTAAAGACCCGACTGCTGGGTTACCCGATCCTCCTTCTACCTTCATAAGCCCAGCAGTTCGGCGTTTACGCCAACAACATCAACTCGACCTCACTGAAATCACTGGTACCGGTAAAAACAACCGCATCACATCGCGTGATGTGAAAGCTTATTTATCATCTTCTCCGACCAAAACAATATCAACAATTTCAGCACCCCTCAGCCCAACAGCTGCCGGCAGCGAAATCATACCGCACACCCAGATGCGCAAGATCATTGCTGAACACATGCAACACAGCGTGCAAACCGCACCGCATGTAACCTCAGTGTTCGACTTAGACTTGACCGCCATCATTAAACACCGCAAAGCACACAAACAATCTTTTGCCGATCAGGGCACAAAACTGACCTTCACTGCTTACTTTGTCGCTGCCGCAGTGCAAGCCATTCGGCACCAACCTAAAGTTAACAGCCAATTCCATGAACATGGTTTAGAAGTGTTCAAACACGTCAACCTCGGCTTTGGTACTGCCTTAGGTGATGATGGTTTGATTGTGCCAGTGATTCAACAAGCACAGAACATGAACTTGATGCAAATAGCCCAAGAATTGACCCGCTTAACAGACAAAGCCAGAAACAAGCAGTTGAGCCAAAAAGAAACACAAGGCGGTACATTCACCCTTTCAAATCATGGTGTCTCCGGTTCATTGGTGGCCACACCGATCATCATCAACCAACCACAATCGGCCATCTTGGGTTTAGGAAAAATGGAAAAGCGCGTGGTGGTCGAAGAACACAATGGCCAGGACATGATGGTGATAAAACCAATGTGCTATGTCAGTTTGACCATAGATCACCGTGCGCTGGATGCCCACCAAACCAATGATTTTTTAAGTCACTTTAAGACTGTTATTGAGGCTTGGAATTAAAGGGTTTTTAATACAAACACAAATAATAACAAGAATAGTTACTCGTAGGTTGGGCTGAGCTTCGCGAAGCCCAATATCAAATATTAAATCACAGAACAGCCTATTAATTTAAAAAACAACCAACTCTCAGAACCTTTCTTTCATTAAAACTTATCAAGCCATTTAGCAAAAAATCCTGGGCATCGCGTTGCTCAGCCTAACCAACCTTGATTGAGGGCTCTATTAATTTTTATTGTCGAATAACCTCACCAGAACGGTGGGTTTTTCCCAGTCAAAGAATGTCTTATCGGCCTCAATGACTGATAAAATATTCCCAGGCGTGTCGGTTAATTGGATGTTGGTTATTTCTTGTTTATCATTTTTCTCAACCGAAGCTTTTAATTTTTTTTCTATGTAAGCTGATTTGAACGCTTCAAACATAGGTTCCCAGATAATTATTTGGTTGTTTTCTATCAGAACTTTACCCCAAACATAATAACCACCAAAATCTTCACTGGGTAAATCTAATGAATGAATGTAAACAGCGTTTCCACTTTTCATCAGCTTACAATTCACCTTCTCAAACTTAAGTTCAGATTCATTGTCCTCTATCCAAGCAATTTGAATGCTGCCTGCAGACTCATCTAAAACTTTAATTTTGATTATTTCGTTGTCAGTTAACCACGTCCCTTGCCACTGATCTTTTGCAGCAAAATAGGGTTCAGTTCCAATTGGATGTTTAGTCACAACAGTGGTGCATCCGTTTAAAAAAATCATGAATAATGACAGTGTAATTAAATTTTTCATCATTGTTTGTAAGCATCAATTTTCTGAATATACATTTATTTTACAGCAACAAATGAATCAGTCCTCTTAATACTTATATTTTTTATCATCACCACATGCCAGCTTTACTTGCTTAAGTTAATGACCAGTTTGACCAACATCAATAAATTTCTGCTGACTGTATGGTAAAATAACCGCCATTCGAATACTGAGTACATAACATGTCAAACAACCCACCTGTAAAATACCACCCTTGGTCCATCGCATTACATTGGCTGATGCTGTTATTGATAGCGTCGGTTTATCTGTGTATTGAATTGCGCGAGCTGTATCCACGTGGCAGCGACATGCGCAACGGCCTGAAAGAGTGGCATTTTATGCTCGGTTTGAGTGTTTGGATTCTGGTGGTCTTGCGCTTGTGGGTCAGGGCTACGCATAAAATCCCGGCCATTGCTCCACAACCAGTTAAATGGCAAGTTGTTGCCAGTCGCTTGATGCACATCTCACTGTATCTGCTGATGCTGGTGATGCCAATATTGGGTTGGTTGACAGTCAGTTATGAGGGCCATGCCGTCAGCTTCTTTGGTTTTGAATTGCCGTTGTTGGTTTCAGCCAATGAATCCATGGCTGAAACCATAGAAGAAATTCACGAGACCATAGGGGTGGCTGGTTACTGGTTGATAGGCATTCATGCTTTGGCAGCCTTGTATCACCATTATTTCATTAAAGACAACACCTTAAAAAGGATTTTGCCTGGTTGATACAAAAGGTGGTTAGGCAACCACACCAAAGACTTTACCCACGGCTGCGGTTAAGGCCATCGCCAGCGCGCCCCAAAAGGTCACCCTGAAAGCGCCCAACTTAATGGAGGCACCACCTGAGTAGGCAGCCAAACCGCCCAGCAAGGCCAAAAAGATTAACGATGCCAACGCAACGGATACAATCAGCCATTCAACTGGAAGCAACCAAGCCACCAACAGAGGCATGGCAGCACCAGCTGTGAATGTTGCGGCTGAATAAAAGGCGGCTTGTATGGGTTGTGCTGTGAGGGTTTCTGAGATACCGATTTCATCTCGGGCATGCGCACCCAAGGCGTCATGAGCCATCAACTGCTTGGCCACTTGCTTGGCCAGGTCATGATCAAGCCCACGTTGTTGGTAAATGCTTGCCAGTTCTTCTGTTTCAAATTCAAAATCATTGTCTAAAGACTGCTTTTCCAACTCAAGGTCAGCCCTTTCGGTATCTGATTGTGAACTGACAGAAACATATTCACCGGCAGCCATCGACATGGCACCGGCCACCAATCCCGCCACTCCAGCCAATAATATACTTGCTTGGCTGGCATTGGCTGCCGCCACCCCAATAATCAAACTGGCGGTTGAAACAATGCCGTCATTAGCACCTAACACAGCAGCTCTTAACCATCCAATACGATGTGACCGGTGAATTTCATGGTGTGACATATATGGCCTCAATAAGTAACTCTAATAAATAATTATTATATAGTAGAGTCACATGCAGTGCAGTTTATTATGGTCTCGTCGGCCTGAACTGAGCCTACATAGCAACCAGTTCCCTTTAAACATTATTTGAAATTCACAACAGAGAATCTAACCGGCTTTGCCAGCTTTTTTTAGTCTCAGGAACTTTGATCAAACTGATCAGGAGGCTGTTCGAGGCATACTGCTTCTTTTCGGTTATTGCTACAATTGTGACTCTGATTCTTCTGTAACACAGCTTGTGTTTTAACTAAGCGCCACCCTATTGAAGGTTGAACTGAATCCTTATAAATCATTGATTTTTAACTGGTATTCCTCAAGTAAAAGTTGATCATCAGCAGTCCAAAAATCATTGGCAGTAGATTTTAATTGTTCCAATAAGGCATTGGCCTTGATAAATTCATTTTTACTGAAGTGATTTTGTGCTCTGAACTTTAATACAGGATAATCGAAATGAGTCAACGCTTGTAATTGATTCAAAGTGACTTCAAATAAAGGACTGTTTGATTGCCATTGCATTTCCAATAACTCATAGCCATGTTGGATGGCATCCAAGGTGAGTTGCTTCTTTAAATTTTCTTCGATAAGCTTCTCCAAGACTTGCATGGCATCTTTTGAAAAACCTTCTTTAAATAAAATTTGAGCTTCAGTCCGCTCGATTTGAGTGCTGATAAACTGTTCTAAATGAGGCGTACTTTCAAGGTAAGTGTTGAGTTTTGTTCGGGCTATTTCCGGCTCTTCAGTTCTGGCTGTGACAAAGATATCTAAAGCAGCAACCTGTGGGAATTCAATTATTTTTAAATGCGAGTTACTGTTAATCAACTGACTTAAGGCTGCTAAGGTTTGTTTACATAAATCATACTCTTTGTACAATAAAAACAACACTGCTTTTCGCATGTTGGCTTGAATTTCAAGTTTTTGTGAGGCGTGGGTTTGAGCCAATTCAACCAACAAATCGAGATTATTTAATGCCAGTTGGCGAAACCCAGTCTCTGCTTGGCTTTGGCTTTTTGCCATCAGGTATTCTGCTTTGAAAACAGGGTTTTCTACTTGGTCAATTAATGGCGATGCTTTCTCTATGATGAGCAGTGCTTGTTTACTGTCACCTTCATAATAGGCCATATCGCTTAATTTTATATAAGTCGCCACTTGACCTGTGATGTGCTGTGTTTGTTTAAACAACTCAATTGATTTTTCCAAATAAGGTTTGGCTTTATCGGGATCGTCAATCATCCAATAGGCACCACCTAGATTGTGATTTAATCTGGCAATCAGCAGTGGTAATGGATAATACTTTTGCACCAGCTCTAATTCTTTGGTAAGGGTTGCAATCATGCGTTCATCAGGTTCAGTTCTATTGGAGTACAATGTGGATTGAACTGAAAGTGTAAAAATTTGAGCTTTGATGTTTTTAGTAGTTTCAGCAATTTCCATTGACTGATCAACTAATATTTGGGCTTCATCTAGTTGGTTTTGAAAAATCAGTGCATCGGCTTTGATGGCATATAAATTACTGATCAGTACTTGATCAGAATGTTGAATTTGTAACAATGTATCTACCATAGCCACAGCCGCTTGAGACTCTCCGGATCGACTTTTGGATAAGGCCAGTTGTGTCCAAGCTTGGTAAAATTTAGGATCTTCCTCTATAGCCGTTTGAAAAAATTTTATGGCTTTGCTGTATTCGTTTTTCTCATTAGCAGTCCAACCTCTGATGTAATTTTCCAGAGCAAAGTCCGTGGTTGGTAATTGGCTGATGTCTTTGGTGCTTGCTATGTGACCTGAAAGTGACAATTGATTCAAAACCCATGCTTTGGATTGATCAAAAATTTCATTCATTGAAGTGTTTATAATTTCAGTTTTAGCAATGATTCCTTCAGAATTTCTCAATACCAAAGTTGATGAATAGTCGGCACCTTTCAGTTTGTTTTCTACCATCAAGGCATAATTTATGGTGTCAGATTGGGTCAATTCTATCCCAAGTTTATTGGGGTTGTTGAGATTGAACCACGAAAAATCAGGAGCAATCACATACAACTGATTGTCTTGTTCTAGCTCAGTAGACAAATACTTTAAACCACCAACATTCAACCAATCATCAATCTTTATTGAAGGAATAACCGCTAAATTTATGGGATCTGTGGGCAAGTTGGCGTTTTCATTATGGGTATTTTTTTGGAAGATGTCGTTGAATAAAATGACAGCCAACATCAAAAAGACCACACCAAAAATATATCGATGAGATTTAGGAATGGATGGTATGTTTACTTGTTCTCTTGAATGTTTAACCGCTTTTGGGATCAAACGAAACCCGATACCTCTCACAGTTTCGATGATAGGGTTATCGGTGTTTTGATCACCCAAGCTTTTGCGTAACCTCATGATTAATTTATTCAAAGCCGCATCAGTGACAATTTGATTCGGCCAAACTTCGCTGATCAATTGATCTTTAGTGATCACATTTCCATCAACTTGAACTATGGCCCAAAGAATATCAAAACACTTTTTGGTGATTTTTAGCGGTTTAACATTTCTAAGTACTACACGTTTACTGGGAATGATTTCATAATCAAGAAAAGTATAACTGAATTTTGAATGGTTATTACTCATATTGAGGTGGTTGTTTTAAATGTGTGTTTTACTTATAACTATCAATTAATTGTCTGGTATTTATGTAACTAAGTCAAACTAGACCGTGTAAGCTACCTAAATACCAGTTCAGCATTCAAACCAATCAAAAGCTTTATTGACAAAAAAAGCCAGCAAAACGCAGGCTTTTAAATTTATGCTCTGTTGTGATATTTCTGACTTAAATCATTCTGCCTAAGAAAACCAAGGCTAAAATCAAAGCCACCAAACCCAGCATTTCTTTTTTGGGCTCTAAAAAACCCACAGCCTTATTCAGTAAGCCGGTGGCTTTTTCGTTCGATTTAGTCCATTCAAGCAACTGACCCTTAGCGAACAGTAAACCCAAGGCAAACATCACAGCGACACAGGCCACCGAGACAACCCAACTCAATAAAGCATGTTGTAACATGATACCAATGTATCTAAGCACCACAAATATCAACCAATATAAAGAGATAAAAATGGCCACCAAACCGACCCAACCTTCTGACTGTCTAAGGTAGTCAGTTAATTGTTTACTGGCAGGAATTAACTCGCCTATTTTTTGAGCCGCAGCAATCAAACCCAAAACCAGCAATGTAATCAGAAAAACCCATGGCATTAAAGTAGACATGACAAACCCTCTTTTATTATTAAAGTAATTATCTTAGCAAAACTGTATTGAATTTGCACCGACTAGAATCAATATAAAAGTGAAATCGCAGAGGCCATCACAAAAGTGATTTTGCATTCATTCAGCTCTGGCTCAGAAATTAATCTTCAACAATAATTATTGTTTTGGCAGCTGGTGTTAAAATAGCCACTTTAATCAATTGACTCAATATGCGACCTTCAAAAAGAAACAACGACCAAATGCGCAACATCAGAATCCAAAGAAACTTCACTATGCACGCTGAGGGCTCGGTGTTGATAACTTGTGGCAACACCCAAGTGCTGTGTAATGCCAGTGTTGAAAACAAGGTCCCTGGTTGGTTGCGTGGCAAAGGCCAAGGTTGGGTCACAGCTGAATATGGCATGTTACCGCGTTCAACCCATTCAAGAATGGGACGCGAAGCCGCTTATGGTAAACAAGGTGGGCGCACCCTAGAAATCCAACGTCTGATTGCGCGGTCACTGCGCGCTGTGGTGGATTTGAAAGCCTTGGGCGAACGGATCATCACTGTAGACTGTGATGTCATTCAAGCCGATGGTGGCACCCGAACAGCGGCCATCACGGGTGCATATGTGGCTTTGTGTGATGCCATCAGTGCATTGATCAAAGACGGCAGCTTAAAGAAAAGCCCCATTCATGGTGCCATTGCCGCGGTATCTGTTGGCATTTATAAAAACCAAGCGGTGTTGGATTTAGACTATCCTGAAGATTCAAATGCCGAGACTGACATGAATGTGGTGATGAACGATGGTGGGCATTTTATCGAAGTTCAAGGCACTGCTGAAGGCCATGCGTTCCGCCGTGATGAACTCAATGAGTTGTTAGACTTGGCAGAAAAAGGCATCAAGGAACTATTACAATCGCAACAACAAGCTTTATCAGAATAAATGCCCATGAAAGTCATACTGGCCAGCGGCAACCCGGGGAAACTCAAAGAGTTTAAAACAGCCTTCAGCGGGCTGAACATTGAACTGACACCCCAACCCAAAACCAATCAATACGAAGTCGAAGAAACTGGCAGCACATTTGTTGAAAATGCCATCATCAAAGCCCGCCATGCCAGCGAACTGTCTGGCTTGCCGGCATTGGCTGATGACTCCGGATTAATTGTGCCTGCCTTGCAAGGCCAACCTGGGGTTCGCTCGGCCAGGTATGCAGGTGAAGCAGCCACTGATGAGGATAACCTCAAATTGTTGCTGAAAAACATGCAGAACATCATTGGGCCTGAAACCAGAAAAGCGCAATTCTTCTGTTGTTTGGTGTTTATGCGCCATCACCTAGACCCTGATCCCATCATCGCCAAAGGCGTGTGGCAAGGCAGCATTAACCAACAAGCTTCAGGCAACAGCGGTTTTGGCTATGACCCCATATTCTATGTACCCAGCCACCAATGTACGGCTGCAGAACTGAGTCAAGCCACCAAGCAAACCATTTCTCACCGCGCTCAAGCCATCAAACTGATAGCCGCGCAGTTGAGTGATTTGAATTTATAAATCAAGCAAACCCAATGTTAATCCCACCGAAACTGAGCCTATACATCCACTTTCCTTGGTGTGTCAGTAAATGTCCGTATTGTGATTTTAATTCACATGCATTGAAAAACCCTTTGGATGAGAATCAGTATGTGGCTGCATTGGTTGAAGATTTGCAACAGGATTTACCCAGTGTTTGGGGCCGCACGGTTAACACCATTTTTATGGGTGGGGGTACGCCCAGCCTGTTTTCCGCAGCCGCCATGCAACAATTGATGCAACAAGTTCGCGCTTTACTGCCACTTCGACCGGATGCCGAAGTGACCATGGAAGTGAATCCCGGCAGTCAAGAATTTGATCATTTTTCTGGTTATTCAGAAGCGGGTATCAATCGCTTGTCTTTTGGCATTCAATCCTTAGATGATCAACAACTCAGTACATTAAAACGAATCCACAACAGCCAACAAGCCAGAGCTGCTGTCCAGCTGGCCAAACAAGCTGGCTATCAGAATTTCAATTTAGACATGATGTTCGGCCTGCCCGGTCAAACCATGCAAGCTGCCAAAAATGATTTGTTGCAATTGATTGAGTTAGAACCCACGCACATTTCTTATTATCAACTGACCATAGAGGCCAACACTTTGTTCGCGGTAAAAACCCCTGAAAATTTGCCTGATTTAGATTTACAACACGACATGTTTCTACAGGGCCAAGAAATACTCAGTGCGCATGGATTTGAACAGTACGAAGTGTCTGCTTATGCCAAACCAGATAGGCGCAGTGAGCACAACCTTAATTATTGGCAGTTTGGTGATTATTTGGGCATTGGTGCCGGCGCGCACAGCAAGATAACGCTGGGGCACAACAGCCAAATTCAGCGCCAAGTCAAACAAAAACACCCGCAAATTTATTTAAACACAGTCAGCTCAGATAAGCGCCTACTTGAAACCCGCATTTTGGATGAATCAACCCTACCGTTTGAATTTTTGCTCAACAGTTTACGACTCAAACAAGCCTTCAGCTGGCAAAAATATGAAGCCGTAACTGGCCTGTCATCTTTGCCATTAAAACAAAAATTCAAACAAATGGTGCCCGTAGAATGGTACCAAATGGATGATCAAAAATTGCAGTTAACCGCCACTGGGTTTTTGATGAGTGATGACATCTTACAAAATTTTCTTTGATCATTGATGTGCTTGACACAATCAAGGGTTAAAATACAAAAAAACACCTCTCATCATAATTATGACTGATCGAAGACAATTCATGGGCAATGTACTGAAGATTTCAGCTTTGTCATTAAGCTGGCCTCAATTGACTGTGGCCAAATCAGCCAAAAATACAGATTCCAGCATCATGCACCTTTTGCCTGCTGATAACAATGGCATCAGATTACCGTATGGTTTTAAATCTAGAATAGTCGCTTCAGCTGGCGTGGCACCCAGCAAAAACAGTCAATACCTGTGGCATGGCAGACCGGATGGTGGGGCGGTTTTCGAAGACTTCAGTCGCGATAATTTAGGTGGTTGGATTTACGCCTGTAATGAGGAAACCAAAACCGGTGGCGTAGGCGCATTGAAATTTAATCATAAAGGCGAAGTGATTGATGCCTACCGCATTCTAGACAATACCCAGTACAACTGTGCTGGTGGCAAAACTCCCTGGAACACCTGGTTGTCAGCAGAGGAAATCCCTTATGGCCTGGTCTGGGAATGTGACCCATACGGTAACAACCCAGCTCAGGCTATTCATTGTCTGGGCTCTTTTGAGCATGAAGCCTGTGCAGTCGATCCAATCAATCGAGCCATCTACTTAACCGAAGATGAGAAAAACGGTTGTTTTTATCGCACCCTGTTACCTAAGTATCCCAGTTTTGAAGGTGGAAAACTTCAAGTGGCTGAAGTGCAAGGTGATGTATTTTCTGGCCAAGCACAACTGGTTTGGCACGATGTACCGCAACCCAATCCCAAAAAACCTGAATTAGAAACCCGCTTTCAAGTCAAACAGGCCTCTGTTTTCAATGGCGGTGAAGGGCTTTGGTATTATGCTGGCTTTGTGTATTTTTCCACCAAAGGCGACAACCGCATCTGGTCACTGGACTTAGACCGCCAAATCATCCAAGTTATCTACGACTTAAAGACCAGTCAGTTTCCAGTACTTTCTGGGGTCGATAACATCACAGTAGATAACCACGGCATTATTTATGTCTGTGAAGATGGCGGTAACATGCAAATCGTGATGCTCAGTGAGACAGGACAGGCGGTGCCGTTGTTACAAATTGAAAATCAAGATAAATCTGAGATTACCGGGGTCAGTTTCACCGCTGATGGTTCTCGCATGTATTTCAATTCACAACGTGGGCCGAGCTTTTTTGGTCGCAAAGGCCTCACTTATGAACTCACCGGACCGTTTGAGCATTTACAGCAGTTTTTTAAAACTCAGTCGGCATCGTAAAACGTCACTTCACCGGTTCCCAGGTCATAGTATGCGCCAGAAACCTGAAGCAAACCAGCGGCCACCCGTGATTCAATGATTTCGGAACTGTTGAGTAATTGTGACACCGACCTTTTGACATTGGCCTTGACGGCTTCATTGATATCAACCTGGTCCAATCCATCATGAATTGCCAACATCTCAATGGCTGGTTTGACCCTTTTGACAATCGATTGAATGTTAATCGACTTACTTTCTCCAGGGGTTCGCATGGCCGCTAAACTGGCATGTATCACCCCACAATCGGAATGACCCAACACAATCACCAGCGGTGATGAAAACATCGTCACCGCAAATTCAACGCTACCAATTTGTGAAGGCGCCACCACATTACCTGCCACCCGAATCACAAATAAATCCCCCAAACCCTGGTCGAATACCAGTTCTGCTGGAACCCGAGAATCAGAACAACCCAATATCACAGCGAATGGCTCTTGCGCTTGGACGGCTGAAATTCGCTGCGAACTGATTGAATCAATGTCATGTACTGTAGAGCCTGAGACGAATCTTTGATTGCCCTCTCTCAGTTTTCTCAATGCATTTTTCATGCCTCTTCAACGGTGGCTTTTTGAGCTGTCTGATCAGACGTGTTTTGTACAGGCAAAAAATAATGGTGGGTGCTGTCTTGCTTTTGGTAGCCCAATTTTTCGTACAAACTTTGCGCTTGTGAATTATCCAAATCGGTCTCTAACACCAAACCTTTGCTGCCAGTGTCCTCAGCCAACTGCTTGGATGCAGCCATTAACGCTTCGGCCACACCTTGCCTTCTGGCATGACTGGCGACAAATAAATCATTCAACACCCAAAGTCGCTGCATACTGACTGATGAAAAACTTGGAAACAGTTGAGTGAAGCCCAACAGCTGATCATTCGATTCGACCACAAATATCACTGATTGATGGTTTTTTATGCGTTCAGTAATGAAGGCTTGGGCGCCTTCAAGGTCTGAAGGCTGTTGATAAAATTGACGGTAACCATCAAACAACTGACTTAATGCTTGCAGATCTTGTTGCTTGGCTTTTCTGACTTTCATGATTGAACTTCACTTATTTACGACATATGATGATTATAGTGTTTAATTATTTATTACAGGAAAAATCGATGAAATTAATTACAGCTAAACAAGCACTGCTGACTTCAGCGCTGCTTTTAACTGGTTTAAGCCATGCTCAAGAAGAGCCAAAAGTAAGCTATAAAACCACTGAAGTCGGCTCAGGCATTTACATGCTGTCAGGTGAAGGCGGTTTTACAGGTGGCAACATTGGACTGTTGGTGGGTGATGATGGCGTGGTTTTGATTGATGACTCGATGCCTCCATTTTTGGACATTCTGAACCAAGCCATTGAAGCTTTAACTGACCAGCCGATTGACTTTCTGATTAACACCCATGTCCATGGCGATCACATTGGAAACAATGAAACCTTCGGTCAATCTGGCACACACATAGTGGCCCATGATAATTTACGCCAACACTTGGTCACCAAAGGTGTTCAAGGCAGCGAACCTGGCACCATGGTTCCAGCCCCTAAAGCAGCCCTACCCGTATTGACTTTTTCTGATGAAATGAGCTTTCATTTCAATGGCCAACCCGCCAAGGCCATTCACGTTCCCAAAGCACACACTGATGGCGATGCCATCATTCACTTCAGCCAAGCCAATGTGATTCATGCCGGAGACACCTTTTTCAATGGTTTATTTCCTTACATAGACCTTGATTCAGGTGGTTCGGTAGATGGCTTTATCAATGCACAAATTAAAATGATCAGCATTTCAAATGATGACACCACCATTATTCCAGGCCACGGCCCCCTGTCAAATAAAAAACAACTCCAAGCAGCAGTGGATATGTTGATTGATGCCAAATCCATCATTGCCAAACATGTTAACGACGGCTTATCTTTAGAAGACGTCATTCAAGCCAACCCATTACAAAAATACCACGACGACTGGAATTGGGGATTCATAACCACTGAGCGCATGACCACTCAACTGTACAATGACATAGCAAAAAATCACAACCACGGTGAGCATGACCACTCACATTGATTAACTTTAAAAGCTAAGATCGAAAGCCAGTCCACAGTGACTGGCTTTTTTATGTCCCCTTCATTATTAATAGCTTGTAATGAAGCGCTATGCCCCAATAAATGAGGCGACTTAAAACAAACATACATGCATGAAACTGACCTTACAAAAAATCCACGACAATAAAATATTTGAATGGTCAGTGGTGACTGTCATCATCCTTTCAGCCTTATTGATAGGCGCCAAGACTTATCATTTACCACCAACTGTCATAGCCATCCTCACATATGCTGACATCGCTGTCACATTGTTCTTTTTACTGGAAATTTCTATTCGCTTCATCGCCTCGGATGATAAAAAGAATTTTTTCAAAAGCGGTTGGAATATTTTTGACACCCTGATTGTGGTGGTCAGCTTGATTCCCATTGAAGATTCTGAAATGGCTCTGATCGGTCGATTAGTCAGGGTTTTCAGGGTCTTGCGAATGGTTTCAATCGTACCTGAACTGAGGATACTGATCAATTCCCTGCTCAAAGCCATGCCGCAACTGTCTTATGTGATGTTACTGATGTTTATCATTTTTTACATCTATGGCGCAGTTGGCAGTTTCTTTTTCAATCAAATTAATCCCGTGTTGTGGGGTGACATTGCCACCAGCATGCTGACTTTATTCAGGATAATGACCTTTGAAGATTGGACCGATGTGATGTATGAAACTATGGGAACATATCCATTCAGCTGGATATTTTACCTGTCGTTTATTTTCTTCACCGCCTTTGCTTTTTTGAACATGGTGATAGGCATAGTGGTCAGTGTGTTAGAAAAAGAAAACGCCGCCCATGACCGACAAATTTTATTGGATAACAGTCAAGAAAAACTCACACAGTTAGATGAAATCCAAGCCGAACTGGATGAAATCAAAGCTTTACTCAAAGCCAAAGGCTCCTGAGATTGAAGCAAAAGCTTCTGATATATAGCAGTGATAAAACAGAAGCTGTAATAGGCTCACTGATTCATACTTTTAGAGTATCTACCTGGTTCACTAACGCCTCACATCACCGGCAGCTAAAAGCATAGCGAGGAACGAGCGGCGCTTTTTGCTGTCCGAGTGCATGTGATTGTTAGCCGATTTGTGATTTAAGCTGCTGCTTTTTTTCATCACCTATTTCATTCCAATGTTTGTCAATCAAGGCCCCTTCAAATGAATACAGGTAATAACAAACCGGCAACGTTTCTTCTGGGTACTTTTCTTTAATCATCTGATGTGCGCCAACCGCACCAACATGCCGTAGTTCATCTTCAGAAAAAACCCCAATTTCATTTAAGCGGCTGGCAATTTTCTTGCCGATATTTTTGAGATCGGTAAGGCCTCTATTTCGAGACATAATCACTTTGATACTCTTCGGTTGGCTCAAAAGATTGAACAATGTCCACATAGACTCCGTTCGGGTCCTGAATACAGAAGTGTCGCTGACCCCAGTCCTCAGACCGCAATTCGAGCGCGATATTCAGCAATTTTGATTTAGCTTCAGCGAAAGCCGCATCTGCATCCTCCACTTCCAAGCTGAAAATAACACCTTCGCTAGAGTGTGGTTTTTGAAATATTGGTGGTTGTGTGGGTTGATCTGGCAGCATAAAGCCAACCTGAACACCCGTACTCGAAACTAGGTGAATATACCAATCACCCGAGAAGACAACATCAAAGCCAAGGTTCTCTGTGTAGAAGGATTTTGCTGCCTCGAGATCCTTAACGATAAACACGGGAAACGAGCTTTTTGGTTCTATCATTTGTGATACCTCCTTTTTACGGCTAACAATTTATTATATTAACCATAATGCCAGATATTAACATGTTTTACGTATTTTCTATTCGCAAAAAAACACCTAAGTCATTGAAATTCACTTAATTGAGCCGTAAATTGTATTTTTAAAGTGTTGTTTTATGCGCAAATACCCGGATAAAAATACACTTTTTACACGTTTATACGGAAATAACGGGGTTATTATGCAAAAAACCAAATTAATGGACCAAATCAAACTAAAGTTAGAATTCAAACATTATAGTATCTACCTGGCTCAATTAGATGAAATTCAAAGAGAACTGGATGAAATCAAAGCTTTGAATAAAGCCCAAAATAATCCACTTTAAACCAATAAGCCGACAAAATTACAGGGCTTGTGGGTGCTGTCCAACTGTTCTGCGAGCACTTTAGTCCAAGCCGTTTTACAAGCCCCTGTTGAACCGGGTATGGCGGCGATAAATGTTCGATTGGAAATGCCCGCCAGCACCCTGGATTGGATGGTTGAGGTGCCGATTTCTGCATAGGAGAGCTGTCGAAACAATTCACCAAATCCAGGTATAACTTGCACCAACAAAGGTTCAATGGCATCAGGCGTCACATCTCTGGCAGAAAAGCCCGTACCACCAGTGATTAACACCACGTGTATATCTGACTGGTGAATCCACTGCGAAACCACCGCCCTGATGTGGAAAAAATCATCTTTAACAATCACTTTTTCCTGAATCACATGCCCATCTGCTTCGGCACAGCTTTTAAGCGTCGAACCTGAGGTGTCAGTTGCTTCAGTGCGGGTGTCACTGACGGTTAGAATGGCGATATTGAGCGCAGTTTTTGTCATCAGAATTTATGTTGTGATTAATTAAGCTATTAATTATAACCAACAATGTGTGAAGAAAGTCTTATTTAGCCAACCCATCAATGGCATCCTGCAGACCATTGAGGTTCAATGGGTACATCCTTTGGTTCATCAGTTTGTGCAGCATCTGTGTTGAATGCGTGTATGACCAATACTCTGCTGGGACTGGGTTGAGCCACACCACCTTTGACCAATGCGCTGACAAGCGTTGTAACCAAGTGATGCCAGATTCTTCGTTCATGTGCTCAACACTGCCAAATGGTTCGGTGATTTCATACGGTGACATGGCTGCATCACCGACAATCATCACATGGTAGTCGCTGCCATAGGTATTAATCACATCCCAAGTGTTGATATTCTCTTGCCAACGGCGGTTGTTATCGCGCCACAGTTTTTCATAGATACAATTGTGGAAATAAAAGTATTCCAAGTGCTTGAATTCAGACTTAACTGCAGTGAACAATTCTTCACACTGCTGGACGTGGTAATCCATTGAGCCACCGACATCAAAAAACACCAACAGCTTCACTGCATTGTGCCTTTCGGGACGCATTTTTAAATCCAATAAACCAGCATTTTGCGCTGTGGATTTGATGGTACTGGCCAAGTCGAGTTCATCGGCTGCTCCAGTTCGCGCAAACTTCCTCAATTTGCGCAAAGCCATTTTCATTGAACGGGTGTTCAATTCTGCTTGGCCTGAGAGGTTTTTGAATTCACGCTTTTCCCAAACCTTGGTGGCTCGATTGTGGCGGCCTGCTCCACCGATTCTGACGCCTTCCGGGTTATAGCCACCATGGCCAAAAGGAGAAGTCCCACCGGTGCCAATCCACTTGTTTCCGCCTTGGTGTTTCTTTTGCTGCTCTTCTAAACGCTTTTTCAATGTCTCCATCAGTTTATCAAAACCGCCCAAGGCTTCAATTTGGGCTTTTTCCTCATCGCTCAATTGCTTGATCCAATCTGGTTTCAACCAGTCATGCGGAATCAAGAAGGACTCAAAATCTTCAATCATTTCTAAGTTATGGAAATAATGTCCAAAAGCCATATCAAACCGATCATAGTATTTTTCATCCTTGATCATGCACAGTTTGGCCAGTTGATAAAAATCATCAATTGATGCAAACACCACACCTTTTTCCAGCGCTTCAAGCAACACCAGCAATTCTTTGACCGTAACGGGCAACTGGGCTTTTTTTAAGGTGTAGAAAAAGTCAATCAACATCAGTTATCTCAGCCCATCACCCATTACGTCGCATCATGAAAGCCAGTTTTTGCAACATGTGAACATCTTGCTCATTTTTCAACAAAGCACCATACAGGGGTGGAATGGCTTGTTTGATGCTTTTATTTTGTAAAGCCTCAATTGGAATGTCATCGGCCACCAATAATTTAATCCAATCAATCAGTTCTGATGTCGAGGGTTTCTTTTTCAACCCTGGCACTTCCCTGACCTCAAAAAACACTTCTAAAGCAGCGTTGAGCATGTTTTTCTTTAAATCAGGGTGGTGTACCTTGATGATCGCCTGCATGGTTTTTTTATCGGGGAAGTTAATATAATGAAAGAAACAACGGCGCAAAAAAGCATCCGGCAGTTCTTTCTCATTGTTACTGGTGATGATAATAATGGGGCGATGTTTGGCTTGAATGGTCTCACCCGTTTCATAAACTGAAAATTGCATTTGGTCCAACTCGACCAATAAATCATTGGGGAATTCGATGTCTGCTTTGTCAATTTCATCAATCAACAACACCACCTGCTCATCGGCTGTGAATGCTTGCCATAACTTTCCTTGCTTGATGTAATTGTTAATGTCATGGACTTTTTCATCACCCAATTGCGAGTCACGCAACCGAGATACGGCATCGTATTCATACAAGCCTTGTTGGGCTTTGGTGGTGGATTTAATGTGCCAATTGATTAACTGCATGCCCATTGCGGCGGCCACTTCTTCAGCCAGCATGGTTTTACCGGTACCCGGCTCACCTTTGATTAACAAGGGTCGTTGGAGGGTTACGGCAGCATTGACAGCCAACTGCAAGTCATCAGTGGCAACGTAATTGTCTGAACCTGTAAATTTGGTCATGGGATTATAATTATTTTGAATGTTTGCCATTTTAACTGTTGGTCATTGGAAGTGCCAACTATTAACCGAACAGCCTAAATTGTTACAAGCAGTTAATTTGGTTAGCCATCAATTTGATTCGAAGTCATTACTGAAAATCACATCACTGATAATCCGCAAGATTCCGGTTTGTTTGCTGTGAGCGGGGTTGGCACAATAGAATGGAATTTCGCTCACTTGGTTAAAGCGCACATAAAACTCCCACGGAAAGCCAGTGGGATCAGTTGCTACATTAACCCCATCACCTTCACAGCCGTCGGCACAAATCAACTGCTCATCAACAGTTCTGAAATTATGCACGCCACCTTGGTTGCTGAAATACACCACGTCCCCGGCCATGATGGTTAAGTCATTGGGAAGGAAAGTGTCATCAGCCTCGGCGGCTATTTGATGGGTGGTTGCTGTGCTGGGTGTTTGCACCACCACTGTACCAACCATACCAAAACCGACATGCGGCTGACATTCATAGGGTATGGTTTCCGCTGTCCTGAATGTCACCTCAGCTATCCATGGGCTGTTTGATGGTGTACCATCACCGCCATCGGCTTCACAGCCCTCGGCACAACGAAACTTGCCCACCGAGTAGATGTTATGAAATCCTGGTCCCTCATTGACCCAGCGCACGGTATCTCCGGCCTCAATCACAACAGTGGCTGGGTTGAAAGAATTATCCCGCACAACCACCACGTGGGTTTTAGCCCACGCTGTGGAGGTAAAGCATGTAATCACCCAAAACAAAAGCATGGGTGCTTGACTGGGTCGCTGTGGCATGATTCAAGGTTTTTTACTGTCGAAAGTCATATTTTATGCAAATGATCGAGTCAAAAGTTAATTTTTTGCTAATCTGATCATATTGACTTGTTTTTTCAGCTTGTTGTGTGAACTGAATCTCACAAATGAATCAAATTTAATTTATAGTTAGAAGGGTAATTTAAAGAGTATGCCATGAATATATTTGCCAAAAAGTACTTTGACGCCAGTCAAAAGTCCAAAGCACCCAAATCCAAGTCTTTGATAAAACCAGCAACAGAAGCCAGAAATTCGGTGAAATCTACAGCCAGTTTATCCAATGCCCCAGTTATTTTAGGTGGTTCAATCACAACCCCAAACCTGACCCATCGGGTGATGAGTAAAATGGCTTTTGGCCCAAGCAGGGAAGATTTAGCACACATTGACAGCCTACCTGGTGGCAGTGAAATGGACCGTATATTAAGCTATATTGATGAGCAATTGGAGCCGCAAAGCATCAATGACAGTGCGGTTGATTCGATGTTGAACCAAGGTTTTCAAACCTTAAACAAAACCCAACAACAACTCTTCCAACAACACCAACACATACCTGGTGGTGGTGACATACCTTGGGAAGAGCACATCAGACCTGGTCGAGAAACCAGTTATGCTGCCTTCATCAGAAGCATCAACAGCAAAAGACAGTTACAAGAAGTGATGGCTGATTTTTGGCACAACCACTTCAATGTTTATCTGGATGGTGACAACGTACAACCGATGTTTGTGCATTACGACCGCGATGTCATCCGACCCAATCTGTTGGGTAACTTTCGCGAAATGATGTATCAAGTCACCCGAGCCAACTGCATGCTGTCGTATTTAGGCAATGGCGTTAACAACCAATCAGCACCGAATGAAAACTATGCCAGAGAATTGTTGGAGTTGCACACCATCAGTGCCAAGAATTATTATGGTCACATGGATTGGCAGGATGTGCCCACAGATTCAGAAGGACGCAGGACTGGTTATGTAGAGGCCGATGTACTTGAACTGGCTCGCGCCTTGACTGGATGGTCATACGACGGTGCCAGTTGGCAAGATTATCAATATTTGTATGACCCACCGATTAACATCAACCTGGCGCCTAAGGGCTTATTTAAATTCAGGGCCGATTGGCACGATGAGGGTGTGAAACGGGTGATGGGAGTAGATTTTGCCTTTGATTCAAACAACCCAGAACAAGACGTCAACGACATCCTAGACATGCTAGCAGAACACCCCGCAACGGCTGAATTTCTGGCCTTTAAATTATGCCGAAGGTTCATTACGGATGAACCACCACAATCAATTGTTGATCAAGTGGCCAGTACTTTACATACCAACTGGCAGGCCAATGACCAAATTAAACTAGCCATGGAGGTGTTGTTAAAATCAAATGAATTCCTCAATACTTGGGGCGAAAAAGTCAAACGGCCTTTTGAAAAAACCATCGCAGCGATGCGCCAAGTTGAATATGGCTTTGAATTTAACCCCAGCGAAGAATATTCCAATTGGCACCATTGGGGGTTTCAAGACTCTGGACAACCGCCTTTCGGCTGGACTTCACCCAATGGCTATCCAGACACCAAATCACATTGGTTGGGTGCATCCAGTAACATGTCCACCTGGAAGTATGTGCAATGGATCAGTCGCTTCAGAAACAATGACAGCAACAACACGGCATTTAATAACATCCTCGAAATAACTGCCGATGGCATACCCAATGCCAATGACCGCACAGCCAATAACATCGTCAATTTCTGGTATGAAAAGGCCTGTGGTTTTGTGCCTGACGCCAACAGCCAAGATAAACTGGCTAACTTCATGTCTTTTATGGATGTGTCGCTAGAAAATCCAGTCGGTACTGACAGAGACACAGCCATTGATATTTACCACAATGAGTGGCCAAGCTACAACACCGAACGTTTGTATGCCGTGGTTTCGACCATTTTTCTGACTGCTGAATTCAGCTACCGATAAGGAGATAACCATGAAAAAGATTAATCGCAGAAAATTTCTTCAAGGCTCCTCTCTGGTCACAGTGGCTGGCATGGGCGGCATGCAACTAGGCTTTGCCAATCAACTACTCAAAGGTGGCAACAATGGCTCAGGTCGTGATTTATTGGTGTATGTGTTCCTTAATGGCGGCATGGACGGCCTGAATATGGTGCCCCCAAGGTCAGGTAATAACTACACCCAATACAGCACCGTATTGCGCCCTAATTTACATATCCCCAATTCAATGTCTTTGCCATTGAACGGCCAAAATGCTTTCGGCATGCACCCCTCAGCCACCGGCATGGCAACATTGTTTAACAGCAATAAAATGGCCATTGTTCACGCCACGGGCTTATTAGAAGCCAATCGATCACACTTTGAAGCGACTCGATTTTTGGAGCTGGGAACCCAAAGTGCCAGCAACTTAGGTACCGGCTGGCTGACTCGGTACTTTAACTCATCGTTACACACACCTGATGATGCAGTGATGCCCTCCATTGTGCCTTCATACAATAACACCGATGCGGTACTGGGTGACCCCACAGCCTTGGTGATGGCCAACCCTCAAGAATTCAGTTTATCCGATGGCCATTGGACTTGGGGTGAGACCATGCAAGACATCCTGACTGAAATCAACGCCACACCGAACACCTTGGAACAATTGGTCACTCATCAAGTATTGAATGCTTCTGACATCATTCAAGCCATTGACTGGGACAATTACACACCCGGCAATAACGCAGAGTACCCAGCCGGATTCTTTGGCGAACAAATGCGCACTGTGGCACAACTGTATAAAAATGATGTCGACCTGGAAGTGGCCTACGTACCAACAGGCGGCTGGGACACCCATGTGGGTCAAGGCACCGGTACCGAAGGTCAATTTGCAGATTTAACCAGTGAACTGTCTGCTGGCTTATATGCCTTGTACCAAGATTTATCCGCCACTCACAACGGTAAATTCACCATCATTGTTCAATCTGAGTTCGGCCGACGCGCATACGAGAACAGTGACCAAAGCACCGACCATGGCTACGGCAATCCGATGTTTGTTATTGGCGACAACGTCAATGGTGGTTTCTATGGTCAATTCCCGGGGCTGGCTCCCAACCAATTGTTTGAAAACGGCGATGTAGAAGCCACCGTGGATTACCGCGATGTGGTCAGTGAAATTTTGCTTAAACGTCAGCGCAATCGCTTTTTGGGCTATATATTCCCGGGCTATACAGACCACACGCCGCTGGGTTTAATCAATGGTGAAAACACCACGCCAATTTATGACGTCGATTATGATCCGTTGTTTGCCTCGGGGTTTGACTGAACATCGTTGTATCGAGAGCTGAATAAAAAAACCCCACATGTCAGTGGGGGTTTTTGTTTGTATCTGCTGTCGATTTCAAGCATCCATGAATGTTTTTAATTGAGCTTATTTATTTTAACTTCCAAGCATCGACCCAACGACTGGAAACTGGCACCATATCAAAGTCTGCCACCAAGCGTTGGTGGAAATCAGCCAAATGGGCCGCACCATAAAAAATAGCAAATGACTTTTGATCCTTGTCTTGCATTTCTTTTAGCAGCACCTGTAAAGCTTTTTTGTTTCGCTCCGCAATGATGCTTGATCCTTCTGCGCCTTCTAAAGCCTGCATCACACCATCAGAATTGGCCAGTTCTTTGGCCATCAAGGTTTTCAAAGCGTTTTGTCTATCTGAAGCCATCATGGCGACCATCAAATCAAAATTACTGGATGAGGCTTGACCAGTTAACTGTTGGGTGAAGCCGGCACGCCACACTTTAAAAATCATGCTGAATATTGATTCACCTTTGGCGTCCATACTGGCCTTAAATTCACTGGGGCTGAAATCCGCATGAACAAAATGTTTGGGCGTGTAATCCACTTCTTCCATTTGAAAAGACAAACCCAGCACATCTTTCATGCCCAGTTGTATGCTCGAAATCATGCTCTTTTCTTCGCTTTGGATGCCCCCTTTGGGAATAGAGGTGCCCTCAGGTGCGACCAGCTCATACAGCACTGCATCATAAGTTTTGAACAGTTCATTCAAGTCCTGGTAATACTGCTTATCACCGACATGCACCGCACCAACCAAATCAACATAAAGATCACCACCCATGCGCGGCTGATAACGCACGATGGAGACTTGTAAGGCTTTGTTATTCGGCTCATCAACGAATTGAATAAACTCCGGTTCAACCACTGCAGACTGGTACGCCTGAGCTTGATTGGGCATAACCAAACTGCAGGTAATGAAGGTAATGACTGGCAATAATTTAAGTAGGTTCATGGTTTTTATAATGACTCATGCTTTGTATGAATGGTGTATAGACTACATATGCGGTCAAATGTTCAAGCATCAATGTCTGGGATCAACATATTCTCAAAACAAATCAACATGTCTTTGATCAGCAGCTTGCGTTTTTTCAATCGTTTGATTTTCAATTCATCTATTTCGCCAGACTTGATTAGCACCTCAATGATTTCATCCAAGTCACGGTGCTCATTTTCCAAATCTGTGATGCGTTGAATGATTTCACTTTGACTTAAACTCATGGATAAAACTAAAAAATGATTGAATGTCTTAAAATTTTACCCTATCGTTCACTACTTTTCTTGCTTAATTAACCCTTCGTCTTTGCAGCGAATGTTTCAGATCATCAATATGTATAAAAATAACACCGAATTTACCCAGCTAGAGCACAGACTCAGGCGTCAAGTCACCAAAGCTTCAGCAGATTTTGGCTTACTTGAAGCCGGCGATCGCATCATGGTGTGTTTATCTGGGGGCAAAGACTCCTATGCGATGTTGTCATTGTTACAATTGATACAGAAAAAAGCACCGTTTAAATTTGACTTGGTGGCAGTGAATTTGGACCAGAAACAACCTGGATTTCCAGAACATGTGTTACCCGCTTATTTACAAGATCAAGGCGTTGAGTTTCAAATCATTGAAGAAGACACCTATTCGATTGTTAAAGAAATCATTCCTGAGGGTAAAACCACCTGTGGTCTGTGTTCAAGATTACGCCGCGGTATTTTGTATCGTGTGGCAGATGAACTGAACTGTAATAAATTGGCTTTGGGGCACCACCAAGACGACATGGTAGAAACCTTGTTTTTAAACATGTTTTTTGGCGCCAAACTCAAAACCATGCCACCCAAACTGCTCAGTGACGACGGCCAGCATGTGGTCATCAGGCCGTTGGCTTATGTGCGTGAAAAAGACCTGATTAAGTACGCTGAACAGCAAGACTACCCCATCATCCCTTGTAACCTTTGTGGTTCACAAGAAAACCTACAAAGACAAGCGATTAAGCACATGCTGATGCAATGGGATCAAATCCAACCCGGCCGTGTGGACAACATTGCCAAGGCCATGGCCAACATCACCCCATCACATATGTGCGATGCTGAATTGTTTGATTTTAAGGCACTGTCACAAACTGAAGCAAACGCAGATTTTCCAAGAATACTGAAAGAGTTCAACTCTCAATAAATTTTTCGATTTTTGCTTTTCTGTGGTGAATAAAGACTGAACATAAAAAACCAATTATCAGAAACAAATTGATATTTATTGGTACTGGCTGAGGGGTTCCACGAAACACAAAAAATGCCTCATTGTTGTTTGTTTGAGGATCGGTACCTGTATAGACTCTCCACCGGGTTACCAGATAACCTGATTCCTTAAATGATAAAGAAATTTGGCAGGTAGCAGTTTGACCCACATCCAGCGCAGTGGTCATTTCAAAATAATGTAACGGTGTAAAAAAGTTATTTTCATCAGGTGGCCTCGGAGAAGCATTACTATATACAAATTCACAGTCATAACTCACTGGATTATTGTCAAAAAATTCATCAATAATAAAAGTGTCTTGATTGATTTTAAAGGCATACCCAAAACCAAATTCAGAACCCTCAGGATAAAAATCCGGCCCTAAATTGGTTAGTAAAAGGTTAAACAAACCGCTCTCACCCTGACTGATGCCATCACTGAAAGCCTCAGAAGTAACTGTTAAACTAATGTCTGCTTCAAAAGTTTGTGCAAAAGCAACTTCAGCATTGAATATGAAAACCAGCAAACAAATTATTTGTTTCATACATTGATAACTTTCAAAAATACCATGATAGCACACCAGTAACCATGTGATTATTAGGTTATTAAACTACAAATCAATTCTACTACCCAGTCACTGAACTTATATAAGTATATCCTTATACTGGCCCTACTTTAAGTTATTCAATTAGCTTCGACAAGCTCAGCCGGCTTAGTATTTTTGCTTATCACCCTGAACAATACAAAAGGTCTCACAAAATCATAAGGGTGGTTTTTTTGTTGTCACAACTTTACAAAGTTCTTCGTTAATGGCTCCTGCATTGATTAACTAACTACCATCAATCACATGAGGCCAGGTCTGAAGCAAAATACCGACTGCCACTGAGAAAAGTATTGCCTTGTTGATTGGTGGTTAACTCAAATTCAAGGCTGTTACCATTGGCGAAATTTAAACTTAAATAACTTTGCTCACCCACTGAATAAATCTCATAGCTACCCTGGTCATTGCCTTGGTTGGCTGCATAGCCTTGGCCACTTGAGCTATCAAAACTCGCCATTGAACTTGAACTGTAACGAAAGGTACCGTTCTGACATAAATCTATGTTGATGCGATCTGAGCTCCCCGTGTAGCCACCACCGTAATCACTTGAACCAGCAGTGCGCATGTACTTTAATTGTCGACCTACAATTTTCTGTTTCCAAGCGGTGGTTGCAACTGAATCAACAGCCTGATAAAACTTCACTGACGCTGCCAACTTGTTGGCTTCATGTTGATTTTGTTGGCTGAACTGATTGGTGGTGGTTAAGCTGATGATGTTAACGCCTTTACCCTTCAAATCAATCAGTGCCAGCGCAAATGCTTTAACTGACTCACCATTAAAGGTGCCTTGGTAGAATCCTTCCAAACGATTGTTGCCTATCGCTTGGAATTCACCTATTGGATTAAGTTGAATGTTTTGCTCAGCCATACCTTGTTGCGCCAATTGTTTTAATTCAGCCAAACTTCGGGCCTTATTTTCAGTCATGATCATTAAACCAGCAATGGTCTCATGACCCATTAAAATGGCCTCTCCTTCAACATAGCCACTCCAGCCAGCTGGGATATCAAAACTGATACCCAACTCCTGTAGCTCCACATGGGCAGGCAGTTGTTGGGACATAACATTCAAAGTTATCATCAATAAACTCATTTGAAAAAGTTTTAGTTTCATAGCGCGCCCGGATCAATAGAAAATAAGTTGCAATTCACCATTTTGTGTTGAGCCAAAGGTATTAACAATCTGACAAATTAACTCTGTTGAAGACAGTATGGAACAATTTGGATTGAGGGTGCCAGAACCCAAGCCACCTATGTTCACCGCACTGACCACAAAATAGGCATCGCTGATATCAAAAGGGGTGCTGATGATGCAACTACCGGTGGCACCACCGGGATTCGACACGGCAAAATCAGTTCCATTTTGATTATTAAAAAATCGCTCCGAGCCACCACTGATGCCTGAACCACATTGAATAAAGGTGCCCGCTTTAACAAAACCATGCGATGACAGAGGTTGTCTGGTATTGCCCTCGACCCGCAAACCATTGTCTGGTGCTGATGAATTGTTGCCTAAACTGGTACCGCCATTGGTATTGATGATCATTTTGGTGCTGCCACTGACTTTAAATCGCACTGGGCTGACTGCCGCTGCATCAACAGTGAACATGGATGCTGTGGCTGTTCCCAGGTTGCCCACTTTGACATCTTGGGTATAACCAACCCCACCAGTAATTTCCTGCCAAGGACTGGTACTGTTCTCAGTGAATTTCGATTGTATGGCGAATGGAACTGTATTGATCTTTTGTCTTGGGCTTAAAATATCCATGACTGGTGCCCCAACAGACCTGACCCTGATTTCCAGATACAACTGTTCTGTCTGAAAAGGAGCGTCTCCAAAATCCAACTCAACAGTGAATAATCCATCAATGACTTCTACAGCATCTATATCAGTTAATTCAATAAAGGCACCGCCAGCTGTGGTGTCATAAATAATGAATTGAAAATCATAAGTACCCGAAACGGCCACACCGTTTTCAACCAGTTGACCTTGATAGTTGAATTGAGTGCCCAACGGAGCTGCCACTGCGAGGGCACTGTAAAACGCCATTAATACTGTTGTTAATTTAATTATTTTCATTGTTTATTCCTCATATTTAATTGTTGCTGATTACTCAAAACCATCCTTGAAAATGATGTCGTTGGATGAGTCATCTGCTTGCCAGTAGCCACTGTTCACTTGGTAGCTGTTACCAGCAGATTGACCGGTAGTGACTTGCGCGATGGTGCCTTGTACTTGATAACTACCAGCCGAACTGGTGCCACCGCCATTGGCAATCACATACTTATTGATTGAAAAATTATTGCCAGCCCAAACTGCAGGCACGCAACAACTGAATCCAACCAACATCAGCAAGCTCTTTTTCTTCTTATAAAACTGAATCTTGTGCATATCATTCCTCTTTAAACAGTAATTGACCCTTGATTCACGCTGATATAACAGCTGCCTTCAAATGATCGAAACTCGATTTAAATGTTAGTTTTTATGCGGGTTGATTGCAGGACATAACAGCGACATCTTTAGGACAAAACCAAGACATGTTGAATTCAAGCTGAGGTATTAAAAGTATTTAAGTTTTAAACAGGCGATTGTTAGACTCACCATTCAAATAAAGCCCAGATCACTGAGCTTAGTATCCAGTAAGCACACCTTGGATTACAAATTGAATGACTGTGGCGATGTGTTTAACCTGGGTAGTCCGGAAGTAATTAATGTCAGTGGCTTAAAACCATGCAGGTTTGTAATGATTACAGATTGTCTAGATATGTTTTGCCACCCAATTGACTGACTTGTTGTTGTATCCAGCGCGCACGTTGCTTCATGTGATCTGATGGCGGGCTGATGGCATACCGCTTCGGGGCGGGCAAACGGGCAGCCAACAAGGCAGACTGTCTGGCATTCAGGGATGCAGCAGGGATGCCATAAATTGATTGCGCGGCGGCTTCGGCGCCATAAATGCCATCTCCAAATTCAACCACATTCAAATACAACTCAAGTATGCGCTGCTTCGGAATCATGAGCTCGATGGCGGCGGTGAAATAAACTTCAAGCCCTTTGCGCACCCAGCTGCGCCCCGACCACAGAAATAAATTCTTAGCCAATTGTTGACTGATGGTGCTGGCACCGCGCATTTGGTTCCCTGCTTGAGCGTCTTCAATGGCTTGTTGGATGGCATCCACGTCAAAGCCCCAATGATCGGCAAATTTTTGATCCTCTGAGGCAATCACTGACATCGCCAGTTGCGGTGAAATTTGAGTCATATCACGCCACTGATGTTGTATAGCTATGGGCTCATATTCACTGCTGTAATGGCGTTGTAACATAAAAGCTGTGGTGGGAGGTTCAAACCAGCGCAACAGCAAAACCAAAGCCAAGGAGCCAACAAACCAAATTAAAATTAGCCACATAAGCCAACGCTTGAGCTTGGCAAATAAGCTGCGTTTTTTGGACTTTTTCATTACATTCAATTCAGCTTTTATGCGGCTAACTAAAGTTTTTCTGGAATTATCAACTGCGGATCCAACCGCAGAGAGCTACCAATGTTTAAGCGCCAATCCAAATGCGGACCGGTCGCCCTGCCAGTGGCACCAATCTCGCCAATTTTTTGCCCCTGTTCCAGCACCTGACCTTCGCTGACATTGACTTGACTGAGGTGTAAGTAGGTGCTGTTCAAGCCATAACCGTGATCGATGATGATGGTACCGCCGGTGTAGTAATGATCATTAACGGCCATGGTGACCACACCACTGGCTGGCGCGATGACGGGGGAACCGGTGACATTGGCGATGTCCATGCCGTAATGCGGGCGCTTGGGCTCGCCGTTAAGTATTCGGCGCGAACCATACACGCCACTGACGCGACCTTCGGCTGGCCAGATAAACGATTCAAGGAAGGCTTTTTGTTCTGACCAAACACTCCGAGCTTGCTTAACTTGGGCTGATTCTTTGGCAATCCTGGCCAAGCGTTCAGCCGGTGGGTTGACTTTACTATCTGGTAAACCATCAATGCGCTCAGTAGGAAAGTCTCGGGCCTGAACAGGTACGGTGGTTTTGTAGGTGTGACCTTGGTGTTGAATTGAAACCACTTTATCTTGCTCATCAAAACGACCAAAACCAAAAATAAAGTGTCCATCTTCAGTAACTGCCATTTTAGTTTGATCAACGAAAACTTCAGCTTGGGGGTTGGTTTGGGCGATAATCAAAGCACCTTGGACTGGACTGCCTTTCAGTTTCAAGAAATATTCATCGGCATGCGCCGCACAGATGAAACAACTGAGCAAGACTAACAGTACATTTTTCATGGCATTGAATTATAATAAAAAACACCATTCTAACATTGAAGCAAATCCAAGCAAAACCATGAACTTAATCGCCATAGAAACTTCAACCGAAAACTGCTCAGTGGCCTTATTGCACGCTGGAAAAACAACCCACCGTGAATCAATTGCCCCAAGAAAACATGCAGAACTGGTGTTGGGCTACCTGGATGACTTGTTGACAGAAAAAGGGCTTAATAAAAATCAAATTGATGGCATTGTTTTTGGTCAAGGCCCCGGTGCTTTTACCGGTGTCAGAATCGCCATGTCGATAGTCCAAGGTTTGGCCTTGGCGCTGGAAGTACCGGTGATGGCGGTCTCCACCCTGCACAACATGGCTTATCAGATCTGGCTAGACACGCCCAACCAAGATGCCAAGTTATTGATTGCCAATGATGCGCGCATGGGTGAAGTGTATTGGGCCAGCTTTGATATCATTAATGGCGAATTATGTCGATTAACTGAAGATGCATTGGCCTCACCTGAAGACATTCAATGCGAAGGGTTCGATGTGTGCGCGGGCAGTGCCTTTAAGAGCATGGTTGATGGCAGTGCTGCCGCTGATGTGCAAGCAGATGCCTTACCTGATGCCAACACCCTGATAGCCATGGGCCAACAAAGTTTCAGCCAAGAGGCGCAGAATATCATCGAAATAAAACCGTCTTATATACGCGAAAAAGTAGTCTTCAATTAATTTTTGCTGGGATTTAAGCAATCAACAACCAAGTTGCGATGCCCAAGAAAGACACGTAACCCACAATGTCAGTCACTGTGGTTAAAATCACCCCACCGGCGATGGCCGGATCAATACTCATACGCCTAAGCAAGACTGGCACCAAAACCCCTGCCAAGGCACCAGCGACTAAATTAATCATTAAGGCCATGGCCATCGCCAGACTGATGTCCCAGTTTTTGAACCACACGGCACAGAACCCAGCTAAAACCGCAGCCCACAACAGGCTGTTGATAAAGCCAATCATCACCTCTCGGTTCAATAATGTCTTGATGTTACCGCTACCGACCTGACCAGTGGCCATACCGCGGATCATCAGAGTTAAAGTCTGCGAACCAGCAATGCCCCCCATAGAAGCCACAATCGGCATCAGAATAGCCAGTGCTGTGATCTCTTTGATGGTGTCTTCAAAAAAGCCAATCGCAAAAGCCGCCAATAACACAGTGAGTAAATTAATCCCCAACCAAACGGCTCGTCGTTTTGAAGAGGTCATGATCGGCGCAAACATATCGCCCTCCTCATTCAAACCGGCCATGCGCATCACTGAACGCTCGGCCTCCTCGCGTATCACATCGACCACGTCATCAATGGTGATGCGACCAATCAAAATGTTTCTGTCATCCACTACAGGGGCTGAAATCCAATCATTGTGTTCAAAATCTTGCGCCACTTCACTGGCTGGGGTGGTATCTAAAATCGCAGGGGCATCCTCATCGATGATGTCTCGAATCGGGGTTTTCGGATCACTGGTCAATAAGGTAGCCAACGGAATGCGACCTTTGTAATGACCTTTTCGTCCAACGGCGAACAAATCACCCACCGGACTGGGCAAGCTGCCTCGGAATTGAAAATAACGTTTAACCACTTCAACGGTGACATCAGTTCTGACCGTCACCACATCAGGATTCATTAAACCACCCGCTGAATCCTCATCATAGGACAGTACTTGGTTCAACAAATCCCTGGATGCCTTGTCCATAGACAGCATCAGTTGATTGGAAACCTCTTCAGGTAAATCTACGATGATGTCAGCCATGTCATCCAGGTCAAGATCCCGGGTGGCTTCAACCAATTGTTCGGTATCCATGCCTTCAATCAGGCTGTCTCGCACCTCATCATGCAAAGACACCAACACACCACCTTGACTGGCTTCATCAACCACATCCCAGACAGCCTGCCGTTTATCACCCGGCAATGACTCCAAAAACAACGCCACTTCAGCGTCAGGTATACCGTTGACTATGCGTTTAACTGCACCCATGCGCTCATTATTGAGCGCATCATTAAGTGCTGAAATGTCTTTTTCTGTGGCCTCATTGGGCACTGATTCAACCATCTGAAATCCTGTGGTGGCGTTTATTTGCTTTTATTGTAATGCAATGCTGGATGCTACGTAAGGGGCTTAAACAAAAAGAATGTTAAGAGACCGCTGGTGGTTTAACCAGCATCACATAACGTGTTTTATGTGATACTAAATAAAGGGTTGAAATATGCTGACTAAGTATTATCTGACGTCCCGCTACTCGACCAAAACCAAAGAATAAATCCCTCAAAATGCACTTTTAGCCTGTAATAGTCTTAAATTAACGCATTCATGCACATCTATCCGCACATTTCCTGATAATGATGCAGTCAATAATTTCCTTCAAAGCAAGAAATCAATGACTTATAATGAATTCATTAAAAAAAGTGTGCACGAATTTACGCCAATATCTTGATAGATGGCACAGATGCACTATTAATAAATTGTTATCTTGGCAATGGCAATGTGCAGCAAAAGTATACAGCAGGAGAATGACTATGGACATGCAACAACATTGGCGTAAACAATTATATGCGATAGTAGGCTTCGTTCTTCTTTCGTTTTGTTTGTTGATATCCCAAACTATTAATGCAGAAGGAGGCCCAGAGATGAAAGCCCATTACATTGAGATTGTTTCTAAGACTGTGGACAAGCAGCGTAAAGTTCTGGAACAAGTGCACGGGATTTCATTTGGTGAAGAGGTACAAGATCTTGGCGGCGCCCAAGTCGCTAAAACAGCAGACGGGGTCTTGGTAGGAGTTCGCGCACCATTGGCTGAGCATGAGCTACCGATCACCCGGATATATTTCGCAGTGGATGACATAACAGCGGCTGTTAAGGCGGCTGAAGAGGCTGGCGCTGTTATTGCATATCCACCTACTAAACAAGGAGAAACTGGAACTTGGGCAATCTATATAATCGACGAAATTCAATATGGATTATGGCAGCGGTAAGCCTTGAAGCAGTAAGATAACAAGGCAAGCCTGTCTGACCTTTTAAAGCGCCTTTCCGCTTCGCTACAAGCCACCTTAAAACGCAGCAGCTTGCGGCGTTATGCGTAAACTAATAATAGTTTCTCATGCATCATAATTGTTACAACATTCGAGTGTTTAAAGACCTTTTACACATCCATACTAAGTATCTCTTGAAATGAAACAGAACATAATGAGATATGTTTCAAAACCTGACCATCGCAATATACTTAAAAAACAGGTATTGCTACGTTCCTACTTAATAAAATTATGAGTATTGATTCGATTTGAAACAGAATGAGCGGTTTTGTTGCAAGCTAATTCAGGTTACATCATTTATTTTATCCCAGCCCGAGGCAGAAATTGATCCAGTCAATTTTCTGCATTCACCACATCCATGTGGCTCGACGACAGAAACTTAGATCAAACTAACCCTTATGCATCACAACAACATCGAAAACAATTCGGGTTGGTTGTTTAAATAATCATTAAAAAAACCGCCGGTTTTCATGCGCTGTAACAGCGGTTCAAAATCATCAGCTTGCTTCAGTTCAATGCCGACCACCGCTGGCCCGTGTTCTCGGTTGTGTTTCTTTTGGTATTGGAAATAAGTGATGTCATCGGCCGGGCCCAAGATGTCTGCGACGAACTCTTTTAAAGCACCGGCACGTTGTGGAAAGCGCACCAAAAAATAATGCTTGAGGCCGTTGAACAACAAGGCACGTTCACGGATTTCTTCAATGCGGGTGATGTCGTTGTTGCTGCCACTGAGCACACAGACCACCCTTTTGCTTTTGATCCGATCTTGGTATTGATGCAAACCTGCCAATGACAGTGCACCGGCTGGTTCCACCACAATGGCATCTTTGTTATACAGATTCAGAATGGTTTGACAGATTAAGCCATCAGGCACACTGATGACATCATCCAATAAAGCTTGGCAGATACCAAAGGTGTGACTGCCCACCTGTTGCACCGCTGCACCATCTACAAAGCGATCGATGTGGCTGAGTTTAGTGTTGTGGCCAGCTTGTAAAGCAGCGGCCATTGAAGCTGCACCGGCTGGTTCCACGCCAATGATTTGAGTCTGGGGAGACTGTTGTTTGAACACCGTCAACAGACCTGATGCCAAACCGCCACCACCAATGGGCACAAAGATATAATCTATGGGCTCCGCACATTGCTGCAAAATTTCGGTGGCTATGGTGGCTTGACCGGCAATGATGTCCGGGTCATCAAACGGATGAATAAACGGGTAGTTTTGTTGGTCACTGTAAGCAAAAGCCTGTTGTTGGGCCTCATCAAAAGTATCACCCACCAACACCAACTCAACCTGCTCACCACCAAACATCTTAACCTGTTCAATTTTCTGTTGCGGTGTGGTCACTGGCATATAAACCGATGCTTTAACGCCCAAGGTCCGACAAGTAAAGGCCACCCCTTGGGCGTGGTTACCGGCGCTGGCACAGACCACATGTTTCAGCTTCGGATTGGTTTCCAACAAAGCAGCTATTTTGTTGTATGCACCGCGAATTTTATACGAGCGCACGGTCTGTAAATCTTCACGCTTAAGCAAAATATCCGCGCCCAATAAATGACTGTAGGTCAAATTGGGCAACAAAGGTGTTTGGTTGACCACACCTTTGAGTCGTTCAGCCGCGGCTTCGACATCAATGAAAGTGCCTGTTTTCTTTACTGGTGAGGCCAAAGCAGTCATATCAATCAACCATTCTCTGGTCTGAGTTTTCTGACCTGTTGACCGGTTTGCCAGATTTCAGAATTGCGCAAGGCTTCCAATTCTTGATCGAGCTTTTCACGGTAATCGGGTTTTTGATTGGCTTCAATCACCACCCTGGCCTCCTCACCACTGGCCACTGAAGCATACAGCTCTTCAAACAAAGGCGTGTTGGCTTCACGAAATTTATGCCGCCAATCCAGTGCACCGCGTTGGGCTGTGGTTGAGGTATTGGCATACATCCAATCCATGCCATTATCAGCCACCAAGGGCATCAGGCTTTGGGTCAATTCTTCGACGGTCTCATTGAATGCCTCTGAGGGTGAGTGACCATGTTTTCGAAGCACGTTGTATTGCGCTTCGAACAAACCGGCTATGGCGCCCATCAAGATGCCACGTTCACCGGTTAAATCAGAATACACTTCTTTTTTGAAATCGGTTTCAAACAGATATCCAGAACCCACACCAATGCCCAATGCAGTGGCGGTTTCCTTGGCATGCCCAGTGACATCCTGAAAGATGGCATAACTGGAGTTCAAGCCTTTGCCTTGTTGGAACAAGGTGCGCAAAGAACGCCCTGAGCCTTTGGGGGCCACCAGCACCACATCCACATCTGCAGGCGGTACAATGCCAGTTTGTTCATTGAAAGTCACGCCAAAACCATGTGAAAAATATAAAGTATCCCCAGGGTTGAGGTTTTCTTTTACGGTTGGCCAAGCGCTGATTTGTCCGGCATCAGAGAGTAAATACATCACCACGTCGGCCTTTTGCGTGGCCTCAGCCAATTCAAACAGGGTTTCTCCAGCAACCCAACCATCACCAACCGCTTTGTCCCAAGAGGCGCCACCTGGGCGTTGGCCGACAATGACATTAAAACCATTGTCCTTTAAGTTCAATGCTTGGCCTGGCCCTTGTACTCCATAGCCAAGTATCGCAATGGTTTTGTCCTTCAGGTATTGTTGGGCCTTTGGCAGTGGATATTCCTCACGAGTGACCACCTCTTCCCAAGTTCCACCAAAATCTAATTGCGCCATAATTGTTCCTCCTAAATTGTTTAATAATTAAAATTGTTATGTTTATTGCTGCTGTTCTTGTTGCTACTCATATGTCTTTGCAGGGTTTAATTTTCCAAAGCCTGATCGACATCACAGGTGGCATGTTGTTTAAAAAATGACATGTCTGCTGACATCGCATCATTGGCTTTTGGCTTGCTGATACTGACTGGCCCAGAACGGACAAACTCGAGCACACCCACCACTGACAAATCATCAAATAAAGCTTGGCTTTCTGCGCGTTTGCCGGTTTTTTCAATCACCGTATATTCACTGTTCATGCTCAACACACGGGCATGATGGCGATGAATGATTTGTTCAGCCAAGGTTTGTTCAAGCATTGATTTTGAGGCAATTTTATACAAAGCCACTTCTTGTTGGATCATCTCTTCATCGGTATGAAACACCGCCTTGATCACTTCAATTTGACGTTCCAGTTGTTTACTCAATCGTGTCGCAGTGGCATGATCACAACGCACTTGCACACTGTGCCTGAACACGCCTGGTTGTTCAGACTCACAAACCGACAGGGCTTCGATGTTTAAATTAACCCGCGAAAACACCGCGGTGATGCGATTCAAAATACCGGCTTGATCATTCGAATAAATGGCAAAGTTATGACTTTTAATCATCAGCTGTTGCCTCAAGTTGGTTGTTTTTACTCGGTCCTAAATTCATGTCAGCCACGGACAATCCTGGGGTGATGATCGGAAACACATTGTCTTGCTGCGCCACCATCACTTCCAGTACATAGGCCTCAGGGTGGTCCATCATGGTTTTTAAGGCAGCTGCCAGGTCTTTACGATCTGTGACTTGTTGGTTGGCGATGCCATAGCCATCAGCAATCAGCCCAAAATTGGGGTTACACATTTCAGTGGAGGCATAACGCTGCTCAAAATACAGTTCTTGCCACTGCCTGACCATACCCAAAAATTGGTTGTTCAGAATAATCACTTTAACCGGTAATTTATGCTGCATCATCACCCCCAATTCTTGGATGGTCATTTGCACACCACCATCACCGACAATGCCCACCACTTGTCGATCAGGACAAGCAAACTTGGCACCAATGGCGGCAGGTAAACAAAAGCCCATGGTACCCAGACCGCCTGAAGTGATTAAGCTGCGACTTTGGTTGAACGCTGTATAGCGACAAGCGACCATTTGGTGCTGGCCCACATCAGTGACTAATATGGGGTTTTCATTCAATTGATTCAGACCCTCAATCACTTCCGCCATATTGATGGCAGCGGTGGTTGGTTGCAGGTCATGTTGAATGATTTGTTCTGTTTCAACTGCATGCAGCTGCTTGAATTCTGCCATCCATTTAGGGTGTTGATTGTTGCTAAGTTGCTTCATTATTTCAGGCAAGGTTTGTTTCACATCACCCACCACAGCGACATCAGCTCGGACATTTTTATTCACTTCACTGGGGTCAATTTCAAAATGTATCACTTGTGCTTGTTTGGCATAAAATTCTAAATTACTGGTGACCCGGTCATCAAAGCGCATGCCGATGGCTATCAACACATCACATTCATTGGTCAGTTTGTTGGGCGCATAATTGCCATGCATGCCCAACATGCCGACGTATTGTGGGTGATCAGTTGGCAGTGCGGACAAGCCTAAAACCGTTGACGCCAAGGGCGCACCAATGCGTTCTGCAAAAGCCAAGAACTCGGCTTCTGCCGCGCCCAAAATCACCCCTTGACCCCACACAACCAAAGGCTTTTTAGCCGCGTTGATTAAACTGGCCGCTTGTACCAAAGCCAATTGGTTGGGCCTGGGATTGGGTTCGTAGCTACTGAGGAACTGACAGGCTTGGTAGACATAATCCAATGAATCCACTTGCGCATTCTTGGTGATGTCAATCAACACCGGTCCAGGCCGACCACTTTTGGCGACATAAAAAGCCTTGGCCAGAGCGAGTGGTATCTCACTGGCTTCGGTCACTTTGAAATTCCATTTAGTCACCGGCATCGAAATGTCCAAGATATCAATTTCTTGGAAAGCATCGGTGCCGAGTAAATGCGCAAACACCTGACCGGTGATACAAACCAACGGGGTAGAATCCAAATAGGCATCGGCTATACCAGTGATTAAATTGGTCGCACCTGGCCCCGAGGTGGCGATACAAACACCCACTTCTCCGCTGGCACGGGCATACCCTTGGGCGGCATGCACAGCACCTTGTTCATGGCGCACCAGAATGTGTTTTAACTGATCCTCAAAATCCATCAAAGCATCATAAGTTGGCATGATGGCGCCACCTGGGTAACCAAAAATGGTGTCAACCCCTTCAGCCAATAGGCTTTTGATGATGGCTTGAGAGCCAGTGATTCTTTCCGTGACTGGACGCACATCAGTTTTATGCGTAACCATGGTGTCTGAAGTCATTGAAGCAGTTTTCATCACATCACTCCCTTGGATTGGCCATTGGCGTTTTGGGTATCATCTGCCATGACATTTAATTTGATGGGTTGGCGTTGTGTGCCTTCAGTCGCATCTTCATCAAATTGATCAGTCAGACAGCCCAATGATGCCGAAGAAACCGTGCGGGCATATTTACCCAACACACCGCGTTGCATTTTCAAAGCTGGGGCTTGCCATTGTTGTTTTCTTTGTTGTAATTCAGCCGCTGAAACATGCAACTCAATTTTGTTTTGTTGGGCATCGATGGTGATTAAATCACCGTCTTGAACCAGCGCAATGGCGCCGCCCACTTGCGCTTCCGGGGTCACATGACCGACCACAAAGCCATGGGTTCCACCTGAAAAGCGACCGTCAGTGATCAGCGCCACTTGGTCACCCAAGCCAGCACCAATGATGGCCGAAGTGGGTTTCAACATTTCAGGCATACCCGGGCCCCCTTTGGGACCCACATATCGAATCACCACCACATCACCGGCTTTGACTTGACCCTGGGCGATGCCTTGATTAACCGCCTGTTCGCTGTCAAAAGTCACCGCAGGGCCATGGAAAAACTCGCCTTCCTTACCGGTTATTTTAGCCACTGAACCGTCACTGGCTAAGTTGCCTTTGAGGATTTGGATGTGACCCGATGCCTTGATGGGTTGGTCTTGCATGTGCACCACATCTTGAGAGTCATCCAAGGCACTGACCTGGGCCAGATTTTCTGCGATGGTTTTGCCGGTAACCGTTAGACAACTGCCATCCAACCAACCCAGATCCAACATGTACTTCATCACTGCTGGCACACCACCGACTTGGTGTAAGTCTTCCATCAAGTATTGGCCACTGGGTTTGAGGTCAGCTAAAAACGGTGTGCTGTCACTGATGGCTTGAAAATCATCCAGCGAAAGGTCAATGTTGGCCGCATCGGCAATGGCTAAAAAGTGTAATACCGCATTGGTTGAACCGCCCAGCACAGTGACTAACTTGAAAGCATTGAGCATGGCTGCCTTGGTGACGATGTCTCTGGGCTTCAAGTCCCGCTGAATCAGTCCATTGATGGCATCCGCCACCTGAGACATTTCATCCAATTTATCTTGGCTGATGGCTGGGTTTGAAGAAGTGTAAGGCAGGCTCATGCCCATGGCTTCTATGGCAGATGCCATGGTGTTGGCGGTATACATACCACCACAGGCACCCGCGCCTGGACAGGCTTTTTGAATGACTTGCTGGTAATCAGTTTCATTGATTTGGCCACTGACTTTTTGGCCCCAAGCTTCAAACGCAGAGACCACATCCAGCTTTTTCCCGGCATGACAACCGGCCGCAATGGTGCCACCGTAAACCATTAAGGCTGGCCGATTTAAGCGCAACATCGCCATCATCGCTCCGGGCATGTTTTTATCACAACCAACCACCGTCACCACCGCATCATAATGCATGCCAGCGACCACCATTTCCATCGAATCAGCAATCAAGTCACGCGATGGTAAGGAATAGTGCATACCATCAGTACCCATCGAAATGCCATCTGAAATGCCGATGGTATTAAAGATCAAGCCATTCAAGGGGTGTTTGATCACCGCTTGTTTGATGTGCTTGGCCAAGTCATTCAAATGCATGTTGCAAGGGTTGCCTTCATAACCAGTTGAGGCAATACCGACAAAGGGTTGGTTTAATTGTTCAGTGGTTAAACCAATGGCATGTAACATGGCTTTGGCCGCTGGTTGTGAATCATCCTGGGTCACAGCACGCGAGTAAGGATTCAATGTGTTTTGCGGTTTCATTAGGCAGCCCTGACTTTCTGGTAGTTAACTTTTTGGTTCCTGACTTTTTGATGAAACTGTTGTTGCAACAAGGCACCAAAAGTATCTTGCCACTGTAGACTGAAAGGCCGATCATCCAATGAAGCTATGGCCTTCACTTCCACTGCTGTGCCCGTCAAGAAAGCCCCTTGAGCGGCATAAATCTCTGCAGGTTTAAACAGCTTTTCTTGCACCTCTATGCCATTGGCAGCACACATTTCCATGACGATTGTGCGGGTGATTCCAGGCAAGATATTGCCCTTGGGTGGGGTGTACAACACGCCGTCTTTTTGCACGAAAAAATTGGCCCCAGTGGCTTCAGCTACATACCCTTTTTGGTCTAACAACAAGGCATCATCAAAACCAGCGACATGGGCGTCCTTCATGGCCAAAATAGAATTGACGTAATGACCTGAAACTTTGGCATCGACATGACAGGACCTGGGGTCTGGCCGACAGTAGGGAGAGACTTTCATCTTCAGTGCACCGGCATCAAAATATTGACTCCAGTCCCAAGCACAAAGGAACAAGTTGCACTGGCTTTCAGCCTGCAGTCCCAGTTTTTCATCGGCGTAAACCAGCGGTCTGATGTAGGCATCTTGTAAATTATTCTTGGCCAACAACTGGTAACTCAACTCAATCATCTCTGCCACACTGTGGTTGATTTCCAGGTGCATGGTCTTGGCCGAATACAACAACCGTTCAAAATGCGCTTCTGCCCTGAGAATTTGGGTGCCTTGATCGGTGGCATATGCACGTATGCCTTCAAACACACCGTTGCCGTAATGAAAGGATTGTTGGTATAAACCGGCTTTGGCTGCCTTGGCCAGTTGCCATTCTCCGTTTAAGTAAGTCACTGTTTTATCGTCGTAGTACATGGTTCCTCTCTTTGCTGTTGTTTTTTGGTTTTTTTCTTGGGGTTAAAATTTAAAGTAAAAAAAAAGCCCTTCTTGGTGAGAAGGGCTTTTTTGGGGTTACCAATTGTTTGCCGAACTCACCACACACGTGGGCCGATAATCACGAGAATGACCACGACGACGTTGATGAGGATGATGTTGGCAAATAAATTCATGTTAGATTTTTTCTGTTTTCCTGTATTTATATAATTGGTTTTTGCTAAAAATGTTTTGTTCGTTTCGGCATATACTGTTGCAACTAATTTTCAAAGTCAATATTTTTTTAAAACTATTTTCATATAACTTTTTGATCTATAAAAAAAGCTTTCTTTTTTTTGCACAGTTGTGTTAGCTTAGAAAAAGGCGTTGATTTTAAGACCAAATCAACTTGATTATTTTGATTACTATTTATTCAGGAGCACTGCCATGAAGCGGCAACACAGCACCAACAAAAGTCATTACCAAGAACAGCACAGCACTTTTCAACAAGCCACACATAACTCCATTTCTGCCCTCCTCAGCCTCCTCCTCTTGATTAGAATTTAAACTTCGAATCAATCACTTAGGCCCGTTTTGACTTTCCACCACTGAATTTCAAAACACACCCCAAAAAACAATTTAACTGACGTGAAGCATTCGAAGACATGCGCTTTGGGTACAGCCGTTCTGTATCTGCCATTTACGTCAATAAGAGTACATAATTATGAAACACATCAAGATTTTTGACACCACTTTAAGAGATGGTCAACAATGTCCAGGTGCTGGCATGAGCTACAGCAAGAACATAGAATACGCCCAATTGGCCAGCAAAATTAACATCGATATTTTAGAGGCTGGCTTTCCAAGTGCCAGTGCTGAAGACTTTAAAATCGTCAACCACATCGCCAAAATGTATGCCCAACAGCTTAACAGTCCAAAAGTAGCTGCATTGAGTCAGCTGCGTGAAGACCAAGTCAAACAAACCATCAAAGCTTTGTCACCTTTGATGCCATCAAGGCGCGCCATTTTGCATGTTTATTTACCGGTTGCACCGGCCTTGATGCAAGCTTCTTTGGGCAGTTACGCCAAAGATAAACCACAGATACTGAATGATGTCCAAAGCATGATTCAAATGGCTGTCAGGGCAGGCTTGGAAGTTGAATTCAGCCCCGAAGCCTATTCACAGATGGGCGAAAATTTTGACTTCACCACCGAGGTTATCAGTGCAGCCATTGCGGCTGGTGCCACCACCATCAATTGTCCAGATACCATCGGCCGAGCCTGTTATTTGGATGGTGATGACTATTTTGTTAATCACATGAATCAACATGCCGCCATCATGAAAGCCCGCTTCCCGAGTAAAGAAATCACCTGGTCGGTGCACTGTCACAATGACTTTGGTTTGGCTTTGGATAACAGTATGCGTGCCGTTTTCGACGGCCCAGCGACTCAAGTTGAAGGTTGTTTCAATGGCATTGGTGAGCGTGCGGGTAATGTTTCTTTAGAACAATGCATCATGTACATCAAAACTTTTGGGGTTAAAAACCCATCCTTTCGGCCACAAACCCAATGCCGCAGCAAACACATCCGTCAAATTTCTGACTTTGTTGGACAACACATGTTGCCACGGCAGCCACATTGGCCCATCAGTGGTGACAATGCAGCCAAACATTCATCTGGTGGTCACACCAATGCCATTTTAAACAATGCCGAGGTCTACCAACCCTTCAAGCCCAGTGACGTTGGCATGCGTATTTCTTTCGTATTTGGACCCTTAAGTGGCAGCAACCATGCCCAAGCCATCATTCAAAAGCATGGTTATATTTGTCAACACAGTGAACGACAACAAATCACTCAATTCATCAAAGACTTTCACAGCAACCGCAGAAAAGGCTTAACTGATGAAGAGTTCATGCAAGCTTATTTTGCTTACCGTGCACCAATTAAAGTCTCTGCCATCAGCTTTGAAAAAGTCAACAGTGAAAGGCATTTTGCCATGCAAGCCAGCGTGTTTGGTGAAGCCCAACAAATCGACTTTGTTTGTCAAGACAGTGATACCGCAACCACGGCATTGCATCGGTATTTAACTGAAAATTTTGCCCCTTTTAAGATTCAATCCTATCGCAGTGAATCCAAAGAGCCAGGGCGCCATGCTGCAGCCCATGCCACCATCAGCATCGCAACCAACAACCAATTTTTCCAAGGTAAAGCAAATGACAGGGACATCGAATCTGCCGCTTTAAAAGCCTTGGTAGATGCCTGTAATCAGCTGCTGATTGAACAACATTTTACCGTGCAAGTTGAAGCAGAGTCCTATGTCGCGGTTGGACTGAGAGATTGATACACAGAGATTGATATGAACAAAAACATAGTAGAAAAAATATGGCAACAGCATGTGGTCAAACAAAAAACTGGCTTTCCAGATGTGCTGGCCATCGACTTTGCCCTGTTGCATGAAGTAACTTCAGCACAAGCTTTTAAAATGATCGAAGATCAAGGCTTGAAAGTACACGATTCCAGAGCCTTTCTGGCCACCATAGATCACAGCATACCAACCAGAAAAAATCGCCATGAAATTTTTGACTTAACCGCCAAAAGTCAGATCGACTTATTACGCAACAATTGTCAAAAGCACAACATTCCGATTTGTGATGTTGACAGCCAACAGCAAGGCATTGTGCACGTGATTGGACCTGAACTGGGCATCACGCAACCGGGCATGACCGTCGTCTGTGGCGATTCACACACCGCCACCCATGGTGCTTTTGGTGCCTTGGCTTTCGGTATTGGTACGTCAACTTTGGCACATGTTTTCGCCGCTGGAGCGATGTTAATGAATCAACCTAAAGTCATGCAAGTGAACTTCACTGGGGATTTACCCGATGGCGTTTATGCCAAAGACATGATCATGTATTTAATTGCGCAAATAGGCATTGGCGGCGCCACTGGTTATGTGATTGAATACACTGGTGCAGCCATCATGGCACTGTCCATGGAACAGCGCATGACCTTATGTAATATGAGTATTGAGTGTGGTGCCATTGCCGGCTTAGTCGCTCCAGATCAAACCACTTTTGATTACATCAAAGGCAGAAAATACGCGCCTCAAAGTGATCAATGGCCACATGCCATCCAATACTGGCAATCCTTGTGCAGTGATAGCGGTTGTCATTATGATCAAACCATTGATTTAGACATCAACCAACTCCAGCCAATGATCAGCTGGGGCACTAATCCAGCGCAAGCCGTGCAAATCAACCAATCAACTCCCAGCAGGTCACTTAACAATACCGGTGCAATGGACTATGTCAAACTGCAAGCCAACCAAGCTTTGGCAGGCACAGCCATTGATTGGGCTTTTGTCGGTTCCTGCACCAACGGCCGAATCGAAGACTTGCGGGTGGTGGCTGCAATCTTAAAAAATCAATGTATCGCCCCGCATGTCACCATGTACATTGTGCCGGGTTCAGAACAAGTTAGACAACAAGCCAAAGATGAAGGTCTTGATGTCATCTTCGCCCAAGCCGGCGCTGATTTCAGAATGCCGGGTTGTTCCATGTGTCTGGGCATGAATGATGACAAAGTACCACCTGGCGCCAGGTGCATCAGCACCACCAATCGAAATTTTATCGGGCGCCAAGGAACCGGCAGCATCACCCATTTGGCCTCCCCTGCCACCGTCGCTTACAGCGCTGTGGCTGGCTTTATTAACACCCAATGCCCGAACCCAACACAAAACTTTCAACAGGAAGCCTCATGAAATCAAATAACCAGCCACAAAAAATCACTCACATCAGCGGCTTGTGTGCACCGATGATGATTAATGACATTGATACCGACATCATCATCCCTGCGCAACACCTGACCCAAACATCTAAAAGTGGTTATGGCGCACATGCTTTTGCACGCTTAAAACAAGCCGACCCAGATTTTGTGCTCAATCAGCCGCGCTATCAAGAGGCAAAGATACTGGTTACCGGTGAAAATTTTGGCTGCGGTTCTTCCAGAGAACATGCGGTCTGGGCGATTCAAGAGTTAGGCTTTGCTGCCATCATTGCGCCTTCATTTGCTGATATTTTCAGTAACAATGCGCGCAAAAATGGCTTGGTGTTGATTGAACAACCGATGGATATATGTCAACAGCTGGCCAACCACTGTAAAGTTTCAGCGCAAACCATGGAGATTGACTTGTTAAAATCTCAAGCCAAGACAGCTCATTTGTATTTTGATTTTGTTATCAATCCATTCTTTCAATATGGCATCACCCAAGGTCACAGTGAATTGGATTATCTAATGATTCATCAAGCAGCCATTGCAGCTCACAAAAGACAGGCAAAAAACCAACAACTTTTTATCCACTTGCCTGATCATTCTGGAGCCCACTCATGAAGCAGTCATCGATTGTCGTGTTGCCAGGTGATGGCATTGGTCCAGAAGTGATGACTCAAGCCTTAAGGGTGTTGCAACTGGTGGCTCCCCACATCAAAACCCGTCATGGGTTGATTGGGGGCGCTGCTTATGCAAGCCACCAAAACCATTTTCCTGAAGCCAGCAAAGAACTGATCAATGACTGTGATGCTGTACTGTTTGGCTCTGTCGGCGGCCCCATTGATGCAGCCGATGAACCACAATGGAAAAATTGTGAGGTCAAATCAATCCTGGCTTTAAGAAAGCATTTGAAGTTGTTCGTCAATACCCGCCCTGCGAGGTTCTATTCAGCGCTGAAAGACATCTCTCCATTGAAAAATGAACGTTTAGCTGGCTGTGATGAAATCATCATTCTGCGTGAACTATTGGGAGATATTTATTTCGGTGATAAACGCACTTTCACCACAGATGGCCTCATGATTGCCGAAGATGTCGCCAGATACGATGAAAATCAAATTGCTCAAGTGGCTCACCAAGCCTTCAAAACTGCCGCCAGCAGGAAGCAAAGAGTGGTGTCAGTTGATAAAGCCAATGTACTGGACACGTCTAAACTGTGGCGCCAAGTGTTCCAACAAGTGGCGACTGAATACCCTCAGGTTAAATTAACCCACATGCTGGTGGACAACTGTGCGATGCAGTTGATATTAAATCCTGCTCAGTTTGATGTGATTGCCACCAGTAATTTATTTGGCGATATTTTATCCGATGCTGCCAGCGCCCTGCCCGGCAGTTTAGGTATGATGCCATCAGCCAGTTTTAATCAGCATGGCTTGGGCTTGTATGAACCCTCTGGCGGCTCGGCACCAGATATAGCAGGTCAGGATAAAGCCAATCCAATGGCGCAAATTCTGTCTTTAGCGATGATGTTGCGACACTCATTTGGGCTTAAGGATGCAGCGGATGCGATTGAATCTGCCATTGAAAATACATTAGATGATGGCTTTCGAACCCAAGACATCATGCAAACTGGAAAACAATTAACTGGGACCACAGCATTTACTGATGAAATATTGAAAAACTTATCAAGTCGTTAAAGTAAAAAAACCAACAAGCCAAATGACATGGCTTGTTGGTTTTTTT
>CAYGPU010000003.1:0-273043 GCA_964352015.1 uncultured Marinicella sp. | reverse complement strand
AAGGCTCTTTTGTCGCAAAATTAAATAAAAAATAGGCTCAAAACAGCAATTTAGACTCTCTAACAAATGACTGTCCTTGAGTAGTTAAGATAAACCCAGCACGAATCTTATATTTTGGGGTTCGATATTAAGTTCAACTGGGGCTAACTTGGCAAGCTTGACAATAACCTTTGATTTCCAATGATGGATTTGTCAATTGAAAATCAGCAAATTCGGCAGAATGGGTGATTTCCTTAATGATTGATTTTGAAATTTCAATCTCTTTGACTTTGAGACATTTTTGACAAATTAAAAACTGCGGTGATTCATGCATGTGGTCACAAGCGATGTGAGTGCATGCCATGTACTTGTTTTGTGACTCAAGTTTATGTGCCAGATTAACAGACTCTAAAAACTCTAATATTCGATAAACTGACATGGCAGGAATTTTGTTGTCAGTTTGTTCCATTATGCGCTCAACAATGTCATAGGCAGACAGCAGATGTTCAGACTCAACTAATTGCTGTAAAACGAGTTTTCGTTTAGTGGTGAGTTTAGTGCCTTTTAGCTTGCACTTATCACCTGCTCTACTCAATACATTGGTAATTTGTGTGTTATTCATGATTAAAGTTAACCTCATTTTTACTTGGTTTAATCACTGAAAACCCTTGTTTCCCATCGACTATCCATTGCATTTCAATTTCATGGATGTTACTGAACAGTGTCTGCAAGCTGACTTTTAGGCCTGTAAGCTTATCGGGTTCAAGACATGTAAAGTCAATATCTACTTGAAAGTCCTGATGTGTTGTCTGTACTTTATCATGATCATGCATTGTTTCTACAACTGAGAAAGGATTGTTAATGCTGGCCGCACTCTGAGTACATGCACCACCCAATAATTTCAACCATTTGTTTGTGCTGTTAAGTAGTTGCATTGACTCATCTATGCTTTGAGCTTCGTTTTCGTTGGTAGTCTGACCCTCAAATCCTACCACATCATAAGCAGCCAACTGTATTGATATATTTAGAGTTTTGTCTTCAAGCACCACGGTCATTTGAGATTTACCATGCTGGTGACTGCTGGCAGCCATTGAATGGTTGGCGAACAATGTGAAAAATAAAATTAAACTTAGTGATGTCTTCATTTTTTAAACCTATTCTTTAATATAAACATTCAACAATAAAATGTCGCGAATTTAAATAGTTTGGTGTCGGTCATGGACTTCAGTTTTCAAACTTGATTCAAGCATCACTTTATCAATCCAAAGCATATACTCTTTTTACCGGCCACTCATCATTATAGCCCCGCTGCCATTTTTTCATCGATAATTCTTCGTCAGTTGCTAAACAAGCATCTAATTCACGGCTTATCAACTCTTTGTCCATGTCTTGTCCGATAAAAACAATTTCATTTTTTCTGTCGCCAAAAGTTGAGTCCCAACCTGCTTCTATTTCATCTTTGTTTTCAAGGTAAGATGCAGATGCCAAGCGTTTATCGTGCGCTATGCTGATCCACCAAACACCCGCACTTTCAGCTTGAAGAGAGCCACCTGCCTGACACCACACCATGGCTTGTTCAGGTCTAGATGACAACCAAAACAAACCTTTGCTTCGAATGATTGAGTTTGAGAACTTATGTTTTGCGTGGTACCAGAACCGCACTGGGTCAAATGGTTTTTTGCTGCGATAAACAAAAGATGAGATTCCATATTCTTCAGTTTCCGGAGTGTGTTCTGTTTTATTAAGCTCTGCAACCCATCCGGCACTTTGTTCAGCTTGATCGAAGTCGAACAATTGCGTATTAAGTATGGCCTCTGGATTGATGCGACTATATGAGGATTCTATAATCAGAGCATTTGCATTGAGTTTTTGCATGGCAGCTTTCAGTAATCCTAATTGTTCTGACGTAACTAAATCTGTTTTATTCAATACAATTACATTGGCAAATTCTATTTGTTCAGTCAGCAAATTAACAATGTTTCGATGGTCACCCTCCATATCAGTCAAAGCTCTGTCCATCAGCGTTTCAGACGAGCTGAAATCACTGAAAAAGTTGAACGCATCAACCACTGTAACCATGGTGTCAACATAGCTGAATCGAGACAGGTCAATACCACTGTCTTCATCTACAAAAGAGAAGGTTTGAGCCACAGGAATTGGTTCGCTGATACCCGTACTTTCAATCAGCAGATAATCAAAACGGTTTTCATTGGCCAGTCGTTCCACTTCTATCATCAAGTCTTCCCTCAACGTACAACAAATACAACCGTTGCTCATCTCAACCAGTTTTTCTTCAGTTCTGGAAAGTGTGTTTTCACTTTTAATCAAATTGGCATCAACATTCACCTCACTCATGTCATTGACAATGACGGCTACTTTTAGACCTTGCTTATTATGCAGAATATGATTCAGCAAAGTGGTTTTCCCAGCACCAAGAAATCCACTGAGAACGGTTACTGGTAGCTTTTTGATATGTGATGTCGTCATTTTAGTTTCTGTTTTTTTGTTGTGTTTATATGAGCCCATATCAGTTAAATGATGAGCTTGCCTTGACCTTTTTAGTTAATTTTTTACTGAGCAGTTTGTTACTTGGCTGTTCTTTCAAGCCAAGTAATGATATTTTGTAAATGTGCGGTGCCATATAGTGAGACAAATCTTGTTGTTTCAGGATTATTCCAGTTTTGATAAACCACCAATCTTTGTTGAGCAAATTCTTTAGTTAGCTTTATTTTGCAATCGTTGATGACGCAATTAGACCATTCATTATATGTTTGAGGAATCATTAGTTAAAAATCCTAAGTATTGTTGGTGTCTATACGAAGTAGCAGCCTTTTTTCACCTAATTTTTTAATATCTGGGCTTCTGTGTACGGCTGCTTTTGATCCACTGTTTGAATAGGTCGATCCTTTTAAAATAACCACAGAACTGGTACTGGTTTGTTGGATTTTACTTTCATCCAACACAATACAATCATTCGCTCCACAGGAGTTCAATGCTTGGCGGTTTACGTTGTCTTCAGCCAACCACAGTGTGCCAGGGCCACTGTAAGTACAAAGCATTCTTAAATCATTGCTGTCGGTGTGAAACCTCCTACACATGTCAGTATCAATGGTGGCCAATAACAACCGAAAACTTTGGCATTTGCTGATCTTTTTGAAATGTAGAAGTAGCAGCTCAATGTCTTTTATCAGCATGTTTAAATTTTGCAGACCCAGTTTTTGATAAGCCAAATCAAATTTGAGTTTGTTGACAATTGAATCAGTATCTCCACTGGCTGATAATTCGATGTTTTTATCAAGTAAGGGCAATATCTCACTCGTCAGACAATCAACATCACGCTCATAGATAACAATGTTGACGTGATCTTGTTGAATTTGCTCCAACACAGTTGGGCAATTACCAATAGCCCAACTATTCAAAACATCAATCGATTTGACTTTATTGCTGCGCATATTCACTTAAAAAATATCTTTTTGGTGGTTTCATTTAAGTTTCGAGGTCTACACTTGTTTAGTAAATATTGGTTATATAAGTGCGCAAATATCAGCATCAAACTAGCACAAATAGTTAATATTTCTTCAAATCTTTCTGCTGAAATAAGACCTATAATAAAAACAACTATGCCTATCACTGCAAAAAATGACGGGATCGACTTGTGATGAATTCTGAGGCCACATGGCATACTCCAAACCGCAAATATCAACATCGGTGCAATCAATAAATAATGTATCCATTCATTTTCCAAGAAAACCAAGTTTGCCGAGTAAAGGCCTAATATCAGTAGGATTGGGGCAATTAAGCAATGAACCAGACACAAGCCAGAAAAAAATATACCCATTAGGTCTTTGTTAATATTCATGTTGTCTTAGATACATTATTTTATAAATGATACATTGTATCATTATATTTGATATAAACAAGATTTAAAACCTAAATATTTAAGCTTATAAAATAAATAAAGCCCGACAGACAAGTGCTCGTCGGGCTTTTAATTTTAAATCAATGTTTTGAATCCCTTAATTAAGTATTCAAATTTTACGCTTACTGATATTATTTCAAATCGATCTTTAGGCCACGGCGAATCAACAGTGCATCGGTGGTTGGCTCTTGACCACGGAAAGCTCTGTAAGAATCCATAGTAGGTCTTGAGTTACCAACTTCCAGAATGTGTTTTCGATAGTGCATACCGTTTTCAAGATTTAAGCCACCGCGTGATTTCACATAAGCAAAGGCATCAGCTGCAAGAATTTCGCTCCACATATAAGCATAGTAACCTGCTGAGTAGCCACCACCCATGGAATGTGAAAAGAAAGCTGATTTGTAGCGAGGGGGAACAGTCGGTAAATCAACGCCATGTTTTTTCAGTGCTGCTGTCTCAAAAACATCGACATCCTGCAATGGCTGGTCGGCTGATATTGAATGCCACTCCATATCCAATAAAGCAGCTGACATGTACTCTAAGGTGTCAAAACCTTGGTTGAAACTACGTGAGCGCAATAAGTTATTAAGTAACTCTTTAGGGATAGGCTCGCCAGTTTTATAGTGCTTGGCATAGTTAGCAATCACCTCTGGATGATGCGCCCAGTCTTCTTCAAAAGTCGAGGGAAACTCAACAAAATCTCGTGAGACAGAGGTGCCAGCTAATGTTGGGTATTTAACATCTGAGAACATACCGTGAATGCCATGACCCAGCTCATGGAATATAGTGGTGGTATGATCGAAGCTGATTAAAGTTGGGCTGCCTTTCGGTGCTTTGGGAATGTTCATAACATTCACCACTACTGGTTGGGTACCCAATAAGTTAGACTGTCCAACAAAAGAACTCATCCATGCACCACCTCGCTTACCTTCTCGAGCAAAATAGTCAGCGTAGAAAATGGCCAAGCTACTACCATCAACATCAAAAACTTCATAAGCCTTCACATCTGGATGGTAAACCGGCAAATCAGGTCTGGGCTTGAAGTTAATCCCATAAAAGCGATTAAGGGTGTAGAACACACCATCTTCAAGCACTCGACTGAATTCAAAGTATTTTTTGACTTCATTTTCATCAATGTCATATTTGGCCTGACGGACTAATTCGGCATAGTATTCCCAATCCCAAGGCTGCGCTTCAAAGTCACCACCTTCTTTTTTAATCATGGCATTGATATCAGCCAGTTCCTTTTTGGTGTTTTCTACCACAGCTGGCACCATGCTGCCAAGCATATCAAATACTGCTTTGGGGGTTTTGGCCATTTGTGCTTCTAAGTCGTAGCTTGCCCAATTTGGATACCCAAGAAGTTGGGCTCTTTGGGCTCTGAGTTGAGCCAAACGGCTAACAATGGCTGTGTTATCAAACTCACCACTTTGGGCCCGTGAAGAGGAAGATTTCCAAACCCTTTCACGAAGTGAGCGATTTTGTAATTGGCTGAGTACCGGCTGTCGGGTTGTGTTGGTTATACTCAACTGGAACTTACCTTTGTGGCCAGCAGTTTTAGCATCATCGGCTGCAGCTTCAATTTGAGCTTCGGTTAGACCTTTTAATTGCTTTTTATTCTCGACCAACACAGCAATTTTTTTAGTTTCAGCCAGTAAGTTTTGCGCAAACTGAGTGGTCAACTTGGAATGTTCTTCATTAAGTGCACGGATGGTTTTTTTCTGCTCATCAGTCAACTGAGCGCCCGAGCGAATAAATCGTTCGTAATACACTTCCACCAAGCGCAGACTTTCAGAATCTAAGTTTAATTCGTTGCGCTTTTCATAAATATTTTTAATTCGAGAAAACAAGGCTGAATTTAAATTAATGTTATCAGAGTGAGCCGCCATTTTAGGTGCCAGTTCCGACTGAATTTCACGGCGTTTTTCATTACTGTCGGTTCCCGTCAGGTTATAAAAAACCCGAGAAACTCGATTTAACATCGCCCCACTTTTTTCTAAGGCGACCAAAGTGTTTTCAAAGGTAGGTTCTGCTGAATTATTAGCTATTTTTTCTACTTCAGCCATATGCTCAGTCATGCCTTTGGTGAAAGCAGGCAAAAAATGCTCATCTTTAATGATGGAAAAATCTGGTGCTTGATACTGAAAGGTGCTGGGTTTAAAAAATGGATTGGAATGATTAATATCATTGGCTTTATTTGATTTATTGACTTGAGTCTGGGATATAGCCTGTGTTTTTTGTTGAACGATAGGGCTTTGCGAGTAGGCATTTTGTGTCAATGCCAAAGCCAGTAAACCAGCGATTCTAATTTTATTCATTTTCTCTCTCCTATGGTTGTATGAAATGAAAAATCTAATATTTTTCAATTAACTGTGTTGATATTTTCTTGATTTATTAATTACTCCTTCAAATTCGGCATCAAAAGCTTTGTGTAATGTTGGATGGTTATAAATTATGATCCGTTCTGAGCTTGTTCCTGCTAATTTTGATTGATAAAAATCTGTTGTATAAGTGAGCAATGATAAGCATACAGCTTGCAACTATAACAAAAACCTCTTCAAAGGCTTCTGATGAGAATATTCCCAGAACAAATATACTGATTCCTGTAGATGCTAAAGTGAGTGGTACTGAATTATGGTGTATTTTAAATCCTGTTGGTATGCTCCAGACAGCAAAAATAATTATGGGTGCTATTAAAGCATTATGGATCCATTCTTTTTCTAAAAAAACCAGACTGATTGAACTGAGGCCAAACAAAATCATTATTGGACCTATAAAACAATGGATTAAACATAGGCATGAAAATATTACGCCCATGATGTCTTTGTTAATAATTTGCATGGGACCACGATCAATGACATTACTAAATGATACAATATATCATTTTAATTTGTTTTGACAACAATAAGTTTTGCTTATCGATTTAGGTTCTTAAGTATTGATTGCCTATAAAACATCAAGGAAGGTATTGAAACAAGCACCAATGACGTAAGAAAAACAACACCAAGAATAGTGAACAGTCCAGTGCTAAATAACTCAGAAAGCTCAATAAATAATCCATATGTTATGCCCAACCAGTCTTCTGTAAGATATAAAATGAGCCAACATGAAAAACATGCCAAGCAAATTGACAGCACCAACATAAAGAATGATTCAATCTGAATTAAAAAGAAACAATAAATGGGGCTGGCACCAATGATTCTAAGCAAAGCCAGCTCTTTCTTTCGAGACTGCAGTGATGAAATCAACATAGTAACCAAGCCAATTAAAGTAGAAATCAACACCAACAAACCGACCAACAACAGCATTTTTTCAAAAATTGCCGACATCTGCCAAACCTGAGCCAACGCGACTCCAGGTAAAACAGCCATCATCCCCGCCCCTTTAGCTTCATTAATTTTTCTTTGCAAAATAAAAGTTGAGGACTTGTTCTTTAAACCAATGAAGATAGCAGTGATGGATTTGGCTGGCAGTCCATTGGTCTTGATATAATCAACTAACTGTTGCTGTTTGGTTTTGTCTTTTGGCCAATTCAGGTGAACAGCCTCAAGCCCTGCCAGTGAAACAAACAACGACTGATCTACCGGTGTGCCCGTTTGCTTAAGAATACCAGAGACCTTGAAAGGTGCTTCATCGTGTTGGGTGAAACTGGTTTTGCTGACACCATGTGATAGGGTCAATATATCACCAACAACGTAGTTTAACTTTTGTGCCACTTCAAAACCCAGAACCACACCGAACGAATCATCAAACCAAGAGCCTGTATTCAACTTAAGAGATTGCTTGTTACCGTATTTATAATGATTTATGTAATCATCGTTGGTACCAATGACACGAAAACCCTGGTGTGAATCTCCCAAAGAAACAGGGATTGCCCATTGAACAATAGATTCCTCTTTCAAGGCAACAAATTGATCCCATGCAATATTATTGGCAGGTGCTCCTATTTGAAATACACTGTATAGCAATAAATTGATCTCACTGGTTTTTGCGCCAACTATCAGATCAATGCCACTGACTGTCTTGGTGAAACTATATTTGACTTGATCTTTAATAAAACTGAATGAAATCAACATAAAAATACCCATCGATATTGATAGGACGGTTAATATGACCGAAGATTTTCGATCAACTAGGCTTTTAATGGCCAAATTAAATAACATTAAGCTCATCCATATAAATTGTCTTGGAAAAATACTGGGATAATGACGTATCGTGGCTGATAAAGATCAATGTCATCTGATTGTTTTGCACCACAGCATTCAAAGTTTGAATGAAGCTGAATTTTGCTTTTTTATCCAAGGCTGATGTGGGTTCATCAGCTAAAAGGAGTTTGGGGCTGTTAATCAATGCGCGAGCGATTGCCACCCGTTGTTGTTGACCGACGCTTAATTCACTGGCTTTACTGTTAATGATGTCTTTACTTAGGTGTAATTGTTGAAGCAGACTCGTGACTTTAGACTCTAAATGATCAATCCTTTTGGGGTTAAAAGAATGAGCCAATTTAATGTTATCTAAAACACTTAAGTAAGGAATCAGATTAAATTGTTGGCTTATCAGCCCAATGTGCTCAGCCCTGAATGCATTCATTTTTCTTGAACTTAATTGGTTGATTGTAATTTCATCTATACAAATAGCACCAAGCGTAGGTTTGAGTAAACCCGAAATTAAGTGCATCAAAGTTGATTTACCTGACCCCGAACTGCCACTTAGAAACACAGTTTCCTCTTTTTGTATATCCCACCTGGGGATATTTACTACAGATTTTGTTTGTTTTTCATCGTAGCTAAATTTAAGTTGATCAATTTTGATGATATCTGTCATAGGTTCGATAAGTTAATTTACTAAGTAAATTTCTGATGATAAAAATTCCATCAATGATACAATATATCATGCTTGCATCCAAACAATGAATGACATGAAATTAAGTTATATAAAATATGTGATAATCCTGTCACTGGCTTTTTCAGTCGCCGCTGAAAAGTCAGTGTATAAAAAAATACAGTGGGTTGAGTTAATGCCTCCAGAAGACATAGAGGCTTTATATAATCCGCCAGAAGAATTATTTGATATACCTGAAGGCAGTGAGGGTGATATGTCAGATCAAGTTTTTGCCACATTAATGCAAGCCATGGATAACGACTATCAAAATGCGCTGTCTTCTACGAAAATCATTGAGGCGCTCAATGAAACAAAAATCAAAATTCCAGGATTTGTGGTACCAGTTAACATTGAAGGTGATAAAACCACCGAATTTTTCATCGTACCTTATTTTGGTGCCTGCTTACACTACCCGGCTCCACCTCCTAATCAAACTATATATGCCATCTATAAACCAGGCTTTAGCCTAGAGAATATCTATGAACCCTATGATTTTTCAGGCTTATTAACTACATCAATCAAAGAAAATGAACTTGCTACAGCAGCATATCATTTACAAATTGAACTGATAGAAGATTACACTGAATAAGTCATCTTTGGAATTTAATTAACATGGCTGAACCAATCTTGGTGTTTTAGTTTAGTGTGTTAGTTGTAAATGAGAAAATCAGAAATATTTATGCAATCGAAGTCATTTTGTTTAGTGGGTTAGTTGCAAAAGTTGCTTCAGAGTGTGAAAAATCAATAACTTACGAGGTGAATTAGTTCAGTGGTTTAGTTGTACCTTCATGTGTGGATGCCCAAACTAAACTCTTTAATTATTTTTACTAAACTGTTAATTTGGCCTCCAGTCAATAAAAGTTAAAAAACAGAGCTCTTCACACAATTGAACAATTAGAGTTTGGAAATCATTTTTTCTAAAGTTTTCACACAAGCTGTTCGGTTTTTTGATCGCTTGAAAAATTCAGGCAAATGATAAAGTGCTCTTGAATATCTATGGTTCTGAATATCTCTTTCAGTTGAAAAAACATAATCCCTCAATGCGATTGCATGATATTTATCCCAAGCGCAAATTAAGTTACCCTTTACATCACCCTGATAAAATGCATCAACTGGCCATTGGATTCTTTCTGTCCTGACTAAACCACAGCTTAGACAACTCAGGCTACCTTCAACAAAGTCTGTATACATTCGAGTTAATGGTTGAGTTGATGGACCAACCATTTCAATCACTTGTTGTGGTTTAGTTAAGGACGCCTTTGACTTACATTGAAGACAATGTATTGATACAGAGTTAGGCCAGCCATACAATCTGGATAATGTTGCCATCAATAATTCCTTCTAAGTTAATTTTCATTCCATACACTCTAAAGTAACCTCTTTGATTTTGCCTGCTAGCAAATCTTTTAGATCATTTGAAAATTTCTTCAAGTTGTGATTTCTGGCCTTGAGTTGGCCTGACATTTTCAAAACTTCTTCTGCTGTGCAATAGGTTCCAAAGGGAGAGGCTAAAGTGACATGTATCCCAACAACTCCATTTATTTTACTTTTCCCAAGCACGTAAAAACGCATGCCAAAAGTTTCTAGAAATTCACTTCTATCAACTTTTGATTGTCCTCCTATCAACTCAACCTTCCCTTCCATGTGTTCTGACAGTTTTGTTAAATCATGAGTTAATGATTCGACCTCGGAGATGCTGAACCACCCTTCTCCATAGCCCGAAAATCCATTGACAAAAGCATGGCAGGTTAAAGCAACTTCATATTCTTCTCTATCTGCTGTGATTTTTAAAATATTCATGCATGATTCTCGGATTTGATTTTATTATAAAGCTCAAACGGAAAAGGGTAGCCCCACTCTTTTTGATAACTTTTTTCATCAAATTTATCGTGAATTAAATCAGCTGCTTCTAAAAACTTTGATTTGAGTCTCAGTAGTGTTGTTTCGCATTTAAACAATAACTTAGCTTGCTCGTATGGAATCTCTTTATAAGTGTCTCCAATGTCAAATATTTCGATGATTACTAATTTGTCATTCAATATAAACCTGATTTTAGTTCTACCAGGTTCATGATCAAATTCACATGATGATTCTTGCCTACCATTTAACAAATCATCCACCGCTTCAGAAAGGCTTAAGAAGGCATCTGACAGGTACGAAATTGAACTTATTTCAACCGTATCGCCTGCACAATACCATGTTGAATCAGCCCATCCGCTTCCATCTAATGAGTATGTGAAGTTAAATTTCATTTTCTAGATGAGGATTTCCTGTTTTAACATAATTATTAATGTAATATTTAGGCGCTTGTGCGGTACCGGTTTCTATAATTTCACCATTAAATCTGTTTACAATTAAAGGGGCATTGCCACCTAATGCATCCCTAAAATCACCTGTCTCAATGTACTTAACAGAGTTGTAGTAAAAGACCCAGCCAAATTCATACTCCTCAGTTTTTTCATTTAATATAGCTAGTTGAGTATTTGGGTTTCTGTAGTTTGGTATACCTGAGCCCATTTTATTTGACTCCTCTTCTGCATGAGTCAAATAAACTTTAACTAAGTTTATTGCTTGTTCGATTTTAATTGTCATGGTTACTCAACTTCTTTAATTCCAAGGCAGTCATTTGAAATAGCCTGCACTTTTTTAACTTCGTCAATCCATTGGGCTCGAAAGTATTCGATATTACTGAGTGTAATTGAGCCAAGCATATCTGGAGGATAATGTTTGATTTTAAAAATTGGAGGATGTCCCACAAAGATTGAATCTCTATTCCTGTATTTATCAGCCATCATCGTTTTTGCAGATTCTCCTACCGCATCAAGTAGTAAATCTATTTGCTCAAACAAATTTGGACACTCATCAATGATAAGTTGATATTCTGTTATTTCATTTCCCGTTGGATTCCAGATATGGAGTGTATTACCGTACCAATTAAATGCGTATGGAGCATGATCAATATACGGCGAAATTTCCCAAAACAATAATGCACTAAAGACATGGTTTATATTTGGCACCCCAAACTTTTCACCTAAAGCTTCACTCTCGTATCCTTCTTCAAGAGGCAGCCATTCTCCTAGCCGTTCTTTATTCGTGCAGCCATACAATGTAATCAAAAGTATAATGGTTACAATAGTTTTCCAAAACATAGTTTTATTAATCATTGGGATTGATTCCTTAGAGTTTTCTCAAGTGACTCGTTTCTGTTGGAGTCTCTCGCTCGTCATCCAAATATACATTTCATAATGTAATTCCCTATTCCAATTAATTATTTTTTTGAGTTTTGTTTTCTGATGACATTTGTTTTTTAAGCTTATATACATCAAATGGCAATTTAACAATAGATTTGATAATGCTCAACACCATAAATAACAATGTTATCGGTAGCAAAATCAATTGAACAAATAATTTTACAAACCTCATCCATTGATGCTTTTTAATATTTTTCTTTAATTGGTCTTCAGTAATAGGAAACTGTGCTTTTATAGTTTCCAAATTTATTGGTCTTTTAATAGCGCCATTTAATGATTCTAATGCAATAGTTGTCGCATAGTATAAAGTTAAGTCACAACCAAGGTATGTACTCATATAAATCGATTGTTGCCCTTTTTTTTCATCGGCACCTTCTAAGTCTGTCAATAAAACTGGAATATATTGTTCATGATCTGCATCAGTTTCTTCAACCACTGAATTAACGACTGCACCAGCTTTATAACTATAAATCGTTAGTGTGTTTTGGGGGTCTGCAAGGAATGCAATAGATAAACTCATATCATGTAAATCATCGTCACAGTGGTCACCATCCTCAACATTAACGCTGAGTCCAGAAACTTTCTCTACCGTTGAAACAATAACATTCTTATCAGGGGCTGGTAAGTCGAAGATAACAGAGTTTGAAACAATAGTCATATTATTAATATGCCCTTAGAAATTTGGCCAGTGAGGCATTCCAATTAATAGCTGGTGTCTCTGTGTTGTTGGGGAATTCATTGGATAACTCTTCAAACAAATTTCCTACATAAGCCATCAAGTCTTCATTGATGACCATTCTTTCTGATTCCATCATGGTTGATTTGAGCTTGATCAACTCATGCATATTACCTACATAGTCACAATTAAACCCCGTATTGGCTAACAAGTATTCAAATTCTACAGATGGCATACTGTTATTTTGAATGACCCACTTGGCACTTAACAGCGCTCGCATGAAATAGAAGAAACGTTTCAGTTTCACTTCTTTTTGTTCTTTGACATCCAGCCAGGCACTTTTGGCCATTGAACGGTAATGATGATAGGCAGATTGAGGATTGAAACTCTTATCTATGATTGATTTCAGCTCTGGATATAGCAATGGATTCGATTGATACACAATGGGCGTGTTGAGCCACTCATGGACGACCACATTGCCTTTGGCGGCTAAATACATGGCTTTCTTCAGATCCCAGCCGGCGATGTCTAATTCATCACTTATAGGAACTTCAATCACATCCCTTTCGGGAAAGACTTGTAGATACCAATCTTTCTTATGAACATATATAAAACGCACATCATAATCACTGTCAGGCGATGGAAAGCCCCAGCTTCTGCTACCACTCTCAATGGCATGAATGACGGTCACTTCATGCTGTTGTTCAATTTCTTTTAAATGTGCTGTTACTTTTTCTTCAATACTCATTCAATATGCTCAATCCAAATCATCAATGATCTTTTTTATTTTATTCAATGCCACAGATGCTTGATTTTGTTTAACCACCACGCCTTCTAAGGAACCATACTGTTGTTCCAGACAATTCATTAACAATTCTCGCACGGCTGTTTCATCAGGCTTATCAGGCAATCCGCAATTGAGGTAGACCTTTTCTAACTCACGCTCCTTATTGGTGAAGTAAGACTCTAATTGCTCAATACTCCACTCCCCTCGCCTGATGGCTTTGAGTTGTTCAGCGTTTCTGGTTAAATCAAGATCATGCTCAAGCATCAACTGTTCAACTTCGCCCAATAACCTCACAACATGGTACGCAAACTTAATGTCATAGCCATGCTCTTCCACAACTTCCTTGCGTTTACCAATCGGTGATTTGGTTCTGATCTTATGAATCTGGCCATAGGCATAGCCTTTAAACTTGGCCCAACAACCTTTGTGCAGAAATAGTTTTCGTTGTTCTCGGATCATGTCTGCAATGGGTGTTGAATGCAGAATACAGTTTCGTGGAACAAACAACGAGTCTATTATGTTGGGGTTGTTATCAGCGAGCAGCCTGAAATACCTGGCTATAGAATAAATAGTGATGTCATAGGTTCGCCCTCTTCCTCCCATGGCTTGTTGATCCACAATGTGATGCTTTTGATACTGCTTGAATTTAACTTCAAAAGGATCGAAGTCTGGTATCTCACCCCTGAAATGCGGAAACACTTCATGCTTCGGTGGTATAGCAAAACCATACACATCCATATCAGAACTGTCATTGCTCACCCCATAAGCCATAGAACCCATAATCACTTCATACTGTGTGGTGTTCTTAAGAAAAGAAGGCGCATCAGTGATGAGCTGTTTTTCTACTAATTTTTGGAAGTGACTGGCCATTATTTCAAATATGCTTGAATACTTATTCTATTACCGTCTTTATCTTCAAGAGGGTATATTCCTTCCCCATTACATGCACGATCATCATGCCAAACATTACCACGTTCTGGCCCGGTGATAACTAATATATCAAAACCTTCACAACCAGTACTCTTAATTGGAATTGAACCAGTTCTATGGACTCTGTCATAATAGCTTGAGTCATAGCCCTTTGCGACATCGAATAATGACTTGTCATTCCACGCTTCAGAATGTGGGAAGTCGGATGACAAATGATCTAGAGGAAGTTTTTCTGGGTTATATTCCCAATCTTCTAATAAATCAATTTTGCTTGGTGGTATACAGCTTCCCCCAACTTTTAATAAGTAATTTCTGTATGCCGCAGGTAGCTTGATTTTCCAAGTTTTTTCGAAGCTAGCCAACTCTGCTTCGGTGTGGGTTTTGGGTTTGCTACCAGAAACAGATTGATCTTTTTGTTCTACTTCTTTTAATGTCATTTGTTCTTTGAACATCCAAAACATGATTGCTCCGAGGGGCAATGAAATTCCGAATATCCAGGGAGAGTATGGATCTGCTGTAAAAAAAGAAGCAGATAGTAATTGAATAGATAACATCTGAATGAAAACTTGTCCGGTTGCCCAATTCAGTTGTAAGGTGCCCACACCTATGAGTATAAAAAGCAACCACAGTTTACGTCTTTTAATTGTTTTCATTTTCCAACATTTAACAAATGTCCAAAAAGTAAAAAATGGAAACAGTATCAAACAGAAGAAAACTAGATAATGCATGACTCCTTTATTACTAAAAGTAAATTGATTGAGGTGCTCTAATGAATGTTCCATGGGTTCGACTTTAATCCCCATTAAAGTATAGTCTTCACCTGTTTTGGTCATTGAGATTAGGGTCAGAATGTATTGGTTTTCATAGGTATATTGGGCAGTTATATTTATCCGTTTGTGCATGCCCATTTCATTAACCAACAAGCCAACTATGCTTTTATCTGTATGACTTCCTTGAGGCAATAAATCTGCCAGCATATTTAAATTGGCATTAAAATCATCATTAATGATTTGTTCACTGGCGAGATTCCTGATGAACTCAAAATCTTTGTTCTTCAGTGCATTGTAAATACTTTCCTGCACTTTAAGGTCATTGTCATTGAGGTGAGAATCTAAAATATTTTGAAAGGAACATGCACCCAATGCTATAAAAAAGAGCATCAGACTGAAAAACTTTTTATTTTTATACATGTTATTAATTAGCCTCTACTTTTACTTTATTCATTTCAGTTTGTGCACGAATTGAACTGTTGTACATGGCTTCTACAGTTGCTGGTAGCACACTGAATTCACCAGCCACTTTAACTTGTGAATAGTATGTGATTTTATGAACACCTGCAGGTAAGTAATCAGCATAAAATAAACTGGTTGCTGGTTTTAATTGTCTTTCATAAAAATAACTACTTTCAGATGTTTGGTCTTGTGTATTGATAAGTCCTGCTGGTGTGCTTGTGTTTAACGTTGGATTAACTGGAACCCATGCACCAGGGTTTGGACTGGATACTGCGATGTAACTTCTTTGAATGGGGTTGGTTAAATCGATTGTTGTTTTCACCCAATCCCCTACTTTGAACATGTCATTAGAACGGTTTTGCCATTTCCCTTTGTGGTAAACCTGATTGGTTCTGCTTATCTCAAGACCCTCACCTGCTAACATTTGATGAGCAGCGTCTTGTTCATACGTCAGTTCGGCTGAATAATATACCTGTTGTTGTTCTGGATTACTGATGTTTATTGTGATGGGCTGTTCGACAGATATCATTTGTGTGAATAGACCATTGATTTGTTGAGATATTTCATTGATCTTGATTGAAAAAGAATCATCATGGGTAGTTGTTTCGTATTGAGTGATGAATTTCTTAAAGGCCAACAAGCAAATGCTGTTCTCTAAGGTTGAGCCAAATTCTCCGTTGGTCGATCTGATGTTGAGAACATTAGAGAGGTGCTGATAAATTTCATCTTTATCACTTTCATATGGTTGTCGATCAATCAATACCTCAATCGTTTCACATTGTGATTTTATGGCGCTGTCCATATTAAACCATTCAGTTTTCGGTTCGTTGATCAGGCTGATGAATTGGCCATTTTTGAAGTATAGTTTTTTAAGGGCTTCGATAAATTTTTGTGTGTCTTGGGTTTCATTGAGCTTTATCAGGTGATTTAAACTGGTTGTGCTTAATTGAGCAGAATCTGGGATTAAATCTTGGTAAGTCTGAGTTGTAGTTTCCTCTTCTTCAGTCAAAGCCAAAGCCATGATGAAAAGCTCTGGACTGAAGTTAGATTGTTCAGTTAAATAGACATAACTATTGTTTATTAAATAATCCTGATAATCTTCTACATAGTCCTGTGCAAACGCAATGATATGATTAAGCACATTGGCGGGCAACTGGTAACCCATTTCACTGAGTTCAAGCAGCATTCTATGGGTGTGGAAGGTTAGAAAAGGGCTGACGTTTTCTTTGTTAGCACCAAAAAATGTCATGCCGCCATTACTGGCCTGGAAGTTAATGGCTTGATTAATGATGTTCTGCACACCCTGCTTAACTACTTTAGCTGACTCATGCTGCGCATCCACAAACATATCAATATGAATGGCTGCGGCCGTGGCTTTGGCTAATTGTTGTTCCCAGCAACTGTGTGGGTATTTTTCCATAAATCCAAAAGTAGGATGTAAATGGTTAGATAGGCTGGTACTTAATTGTAATGTCAGCTCCCCTTCTGGCTGCCCTGCTCGATTGCTGACATCAATCACCAACTGTTGGGAATCTTGCTTGAACTGACCACTCAGTTGTTTTCTGGCAGCAATGTTCAGGCCTCTAACAGGTATTTGTTTAAATAGGCCATCTTCTGTCAGCTTGGTTTTAGCTATGGCCATTATTTCAACTGTTGCCGTCTCTTTAACTTCCACATCAATGGGCAAACTGTATTGTTGGTTGATCTCAATCGCCTCGATGGTATGTTCTGACAATGCAGTCTCTGATCCCTTTACAACGGCATTGGCGACCACTTTTAATCCCGTGTCAGATGGTGTTTTACTGATGGCTTGTATCTGTCCTGTGAATCGATCATTAAGGGTCAATTGTTCTGGTAAATCAGCAAACATTTCTAAGTCCTTACTGGCCTGAATAGTATCTGTTTTCAGGGCTATTTCACCGGTCGTATCTGTACCAACCACAATGATGCGCCAAGCACCTATGTTGTCTGGCAACTCTATGTATTGGGTTGATTTTTCGCCGGATTTAATAACCCAACCAGTATTGAAGTATGCAGATTCTTTGAATAAAGTCCGAAGTTGATCTTGGTTGATTGTTAAGTTGCCTATACTCAATTGACCTGGGATATGATCAACCATGTCATCACTATTTTCTCGATTCAATAGAGCGCCTTTGATAGCCGGTGGATAAGAGCCCAAATCTTTGCGGGTTATGCGACTGCCTGTCACCGTAATCATACCCTGAACTTCAACTTCTTCATCACCATAATCAATGATTGCGCCGCCTGTTTCGTCGAAAGCTTGGTCTTTGGGGAACATCAGGTAACGCGACATGGTTTGCCACACTTCAGTAGCCAACTGCAAGCTAGATTCATCAAGGTTATAATAAAAATCCTCGTTAATGAGGCTGATAACTGCCTCATCAATGATGGCCACTGTATATTCTGCTGTGGTATCGAACTCAGATGCCACTGTCAATGATATGGACTCGCCAGGTGCATAAGCATCTTGGCCTGTTTGAAAGTTAAAACTGTCTTTTATGTGCGTATCTTCCACCTTGATGTGGTGACTGTAGTCCTGATAATTTGAATCAGATTTATCAAAGACTTCTCCAGCTGCGCTGATTAATGCTGTGGTTACCGAAAAACCTGGTACATGAGCTGGAGTTATCGGTAATGTCACATTTATAACACCCTCATCTGATGATTTAACCCAATGATTGAGGATACTGTTTCGTTCAATGTAAACAGCAGATTTAACTAACTGCATGGGGAAAATTATTTTAATTTCTGCTGTATCGCCGACTTGGTATGATTCTTGGTTGGTGATGATCAGTGGTTGTTCAGATTCATTTTGTGCTTGAACACGATTGGGGTCAATAACATAGACATTGGTGATGTGTTCATAGGTAACACCCTCAATGATTGATTGGGCTTTGATGTGATAAAAACCTTGTTGATTGATTTGAGTGGTACATTTTTGTGGTTCAGTACAATTCAGATTTATAAATTTGACTGGCTTATCTTCATCGATGTATCGACCCATGGAATAGGTGAATTTAGCACCGATTTCGGTCTGACCTGTGTAATTCACCAAGACAGATTCTATATTAATTAGCTCATTGACTTTATATTGATACTGATCCAGTTTTATGCCCACATAGAAATTATATAGATGATATGGAATCAATAAATTCTGGCTGTAAGTCCACGAGCCGTTTTCTGGTTTGATACCAGAGTTAATTTTAAGGTACCCATAGCCAACTTCACCAGCAGTCGGGGTGAAGTCCGTGGTGATAACTCCTTTCTTGTTATAAGTCAGCGGACCAATGAATTCGTTGTTGTCATAGCATTCCCTGCATTGAGGGAAACTGTACTCTGCATACTGCGGATAATCTTCAGTGAAACTTTTAGCAATGACTTCAGTGGTTATTTCCCCAGTTTGGTTAATAACGGGGCCTCCAGAGTAGTATTTAGCATCAGCGGTAAGTGTCACAGGCTTTTCTGGACTGACATGTTTGGCATCTGAATTAATGGTTAATAAATAAGGCGATGTTTGGAAGTCAGTGACTTGAAAGCTGACTTCAGAATTTATTGATTTTTCATCGTAGTAAGTCAATGAATCAGCGTCTTCTGATTCTGTTTTAGGGTACTCAAACTGAAAGTTAAATTCAGCATTGGGTATAGAGTTTGGCAATGTAAATTCACCAGAAACTGAACCAAACGCATCCATTTCAGTGATTTCTTGTTGGAAAAATGAATGGCAGTCTTGATAGTCTGAACAGTATAAGTGATAGCTTGATTGATGGTTGTAACCTGAAAGATAAGTGAAAATATGAGGCATGTTTTCAGGGACTATGAACTTGTTGTCTTTTTTTTCTCTGATATAAAACTTATATTTAACTTTTTCTCCAGCCCTGTATAAGGGTTTGTTGGTCAATCCCCAAACCAATAACTCACCCTCTTCCATATCATAGTAAGTAGACTCTGAATTCTCTGTACTGAATTTGTCAGAAAATATTTCGATGTCTTTGAATTGATAACTTTGACCTTGGTGGATGATATTCATCACCAAGTCGTCAATGGGATTGTCATCGCTGAAATCCATCGGTGCGATTTCAATTTGTACAAATCCAGTCTTATCAGTGGTGCCTTTATAAGTGTTTTTAGGCGTTTTGATGATGACTTCAGTAGTACTGATTGGGTCTAATGTTTTGGCATCGTGCAGTATCAACGCTACATACCTGGGGTTGGTTTTCAGATTAATATGAAATGGTGACTTAATCAGATTAAAAGGAATGGTGACTTTTGAATCTTGGGTCATACTTATATAACCAGAAACGCTTTGTATACTTTCATTAACAGGTAAATTAATACTGTTGAGTATTTCCGTATTTTTCTCAAAATTATCTACTTGTTGCTCAAAACCAAGCTCTTCTTCAGATTGATTAACTTGATTGATACGTACATAGAACTCTTTGAGGTTGGTTGTATTGGTTTCAAGTATAATCTTGTCATTGTCGTGAACGTATTGATACCTGTTGTTGCGTAAATTCAATTTTGGGCGGTAGCCATTTTCAAATGACAAATCTAAAAAGTCAGTGAAATCATTGGTGTTTCCAAATATGTCAGGAAGCTCAACAAAACATTGTTCAAACTCACCTTGATGTTTAAATAAATCATTTAAATTAAAGTAATAAACAGTCTCAGATCTATTTTTATTCTCGTGCAACCATTTATTTATTGTTAATTTGCTACAGGCTAGATTGCCATATAGGTTTAGTGGAATATCGACCTCCAAAAAGACGAAATCATCTAAGAAACAGGGAAATTCCTCTTTTTCATTCACCCAATAGTTTGCAGAACAATAGGTTAATGAGATTTGATTGTTTGAAGGGTAAGTCTCAATGCTGAATTCGGTGATTTCAGTTTGGCTGCTTACATCTCCATTTAACGGTTTAACATGATCATCGATTGACAGTTGATAGCTGGTTTTATAGTCAAGATCTTGTTTAGGGGTCAACAAGATGGTTCGATTACCTTGTTGATGCCAATAGTCGCGAAGTAAGTGACTGTAATCATCAAATTTCAATAATTCAAGCTCATGACGTTGGTCTTTATGTATCAACGCAAAGCTATCTGCTTGAATTGATTTCAGGTCAATTTCTGTGCTCATTGAAGCATAAAATATGAGCTTAATTGGTGACAACCATTTCACTACTGCTACATGCCTAATTTGTGGTCTTGATGAAACAAAGGTACTAATTGAGTTGGGAAGATTTTGCCCATTCACATCGATAAAACCTTGTGTGGTTTTAACCTTGTAAGTTGTGTTATCAATTAACTCTTTGCTTGGGTCATGGTGCTCTTCATTGTATTCAAATTCATACTGGTCAAGAATACAGCGTAAAATCTGATCGTTCATCCAAACCCACTGGCAAGATAAAGCTGGCGAAAAACTGATAGGAATGTTGTTTACATCCAGTTTTCGAATTCGTTCATTGAATTGAAAAGTGATCTCATCACTAGAAACCTTCATAGTAAAAGGTGTTGGATCAGATTCTGGCTTGGTTTTTAAGTGACAAGCAGTCAAAAATAATAAGAAAGTGAAACTTATGAATATGTTTTTAATTAATTTCATTGTTTTTTTAATAACTTGATTAAGAAACCCTAAAGATTGGTCCTTTGGGAACGAAAGATAAATTATGTCCTGCCGGCATCAGATAGGCATGTTCCCGTCGAATTGTTAACTTGTCGCAATCACCATCGGTAATGATCAGTATAGGTCCCTGTTTAGGAAATTCGTCATCTTGTTCGAGTAAGTTTATTGCAGGTTGTAGGACTGTTCCTCCTCGACCTTTGACTTGTACAGTTTCAGCTAAATCCTCGGGTCGAACATAGCCTTGGTCATAGGTAGTCGCATCACAAAAAATCAACCTGATTCTGGAAACATCACGAGATAAGCTATAGCTTACAATGGCGCCTAATGCCTTGGCTAGTAAGTTTCTATCCATTGATCCGGATGTATCAAGAACCACACCATAAGTTCGGTTTTGTTCAGCCAGTTCGTTTGCTATGTATCTTGGCATTGGAATGTTGGGTGTACTGGCTTGGCGTCTGCTCATGCGAGCATAGGAGCGTCGTTTTTCCAAGGGTGCAAACTGACCGTCAAACCATTTTGCCAATTCAACGTCCCATCGAATCGGAGGCTGAGCCAGTGCATTAATGGCTTCGACTAAACCTTGGGGTAAGTATCCCCTGTTTTGTTGAACATGGTACTCTAAACCTTGTGATAAACAGTCTCGATAAAAATCATCCAAGTCTCTGCCAAGTTCAGTGTCATGCCATTTAACGTCTTTGGGTGAGATGATGTCACATTGACCTTGACCAGCTAACGTGGCCAACTTTCGCAATCGACGTAAATCAGTCACTATGATGTTGTATACACTTTCAGCAGACATGCCATTCAGTGATGGATCATGCAAGGCATACGCGGGCATGCTACCCACATTCATTTCATTTAACCAAGCATTAATAACATAGTCACATGCAACATTCCAATAAAATGGGTCTCTGCCCTGCCTACGAATATCATGTTGTAACCCTGCATGTAAAAGTTCATGCGCGATTACAAATTGAATCTCGCTGTCACTTAAACCGGCAACAGGATTGATGTACATCTCTTTAAGAGCAATATCAATGGCTGCTACTTTAATACCATACTGATCACAAATATCTTTATTTTCAATGATTCGAATGCTGTTTGCTAATGAGCCGAGTAATGGATAATGACTCATAAACCAGTTTCGAGCATGTTCAGCTGCTGTTTTAAGTACATGGCTGGTGCTTAAATCTGAAGCACTGCCACCAGCCACATTAACCGCACTGGTAACTGCCGCTTGTAGGCCTTGGCTGAAGAGACGTTCCCATTTTGGTTTTGAGTGGTAATGATGATGGTTTGTTGTATTCTTAGTCATGCCAGATTGACCATAATTTCCGGTGCCCATATGAGTCAAGTCAGAATGAAAGTCATTGTTGTCGAGGTATTCATACAATTTGTCTTCATGACTACTGGGTAATCCATCCAGTAAATATCCAATGACTTTAAGTGGCTGACCAAATTTCATATCAACTAAGAACTTATATGCGATTAAATCACAACAAATCCCCCATAAATCATTATTGAGTTTTTTATGATTAAAGTGATCGAAAGCCAGATGTAACAGACAATGTGCGATCACAAAAGCATTCTGATCTTTACTGATCTTCTGTTCTGGATTCAGGTATACACCACCATTTGAAGTTACATTTGCGTAACCATAAACTGGATAATCATACTCTTTAGAACGATAGACAGATGCATAGTCGGCGAGTGGTGCAAACATAGGGTGATTTCTCACCATAATGTATCCTTTTTCGAAGGCTTCTTTGGCTGAATCCTTTTTATGTTTGGTATGTTTGGCCATTGGTCATTTTTGAGATTGATGCGTTAAACGAGGCAGATCTCGTATCACAGTGACCAAAAACCAATCAGGCAGCTGCTTGTCTTCTTCCATTACGACGACCAATTGAGCAATTTCAAGACTGATGGACGCCAACTCTTTGAGTAACCTTCTGGCATTGTGAGCTAACTGTTTTTGGTGAGCTTTACAGGCATTTTCATTGGCAGGTAATTCTTTCAACAAATGACCGCGAAAACTTTGTGCTAAAAAATAAAGAATGTCTCTGTCTTCTGGCTCCCCTGGCCATGTTTCTTCACCTTTCAAAATTTGTGTAATTCCTATTTTATTGCGCAGTTGTTTAATGAAAGCTTTGAATTGTCCTGCATGATTTTGTGATAGGCAGCCAAATACCAACTGAGTTAAAGAATCTTCATCGATATCATCATTGTATGATTTAAGTGCGTCACTCAACATATGCCATGAACGAGGGGTTGAAAATGGCTCCTCAGTTTTGGGTGGTTTGACATGTAAGTGATCAGGTCTTTGTTTAATATAATCTAAAATCCATGGGTGTATTTCTTCACTGTAAGCCCATTCAAGCCAATCGCGATGTGATGGGTTCAGTTGAACATGAAACATGCGATTAATTAATGCAGATGACATGGGTTTAACAATGGCGCTGTCTGAAGCCCGATTTCCGGCTCCTATCACAATAGAACCCTCTGGCATAGTGTATTCACCGATACGCTTGTCTAGTATGAGTGAGTAAAAAGCTTTTTGTACTTCATGACTGCAGGCATTCAATTCATCTAAAAAGAGACAATAGGGTTCTTCCCGAGCAATCATTGAAGGGGGACAAAAACGGCTTTTCCCATCTACAATTTGTGGAACGCCAATGAGATCCTCAGGTGCCAATTGAGAACCCAACAAAGATACACAAGGTAACCCCACTTCCTCGGCAAATTTTTCCACCAATGAAGATTTACCAATTCCAGGTGGCCCCCAAATAAAAACCGGCCGAATAATGGCAGTAGCCAGTAACAACTCGCTGAGTTTCTTTGGTGTAACATGAGTGGCTAATTGCACGAATTTCTCCTAAATATTTTGCTTGGAGGATTTCAAAAATGCTTTAACTGAAACTTTGAGATCAGCTATTAAATCTTCATCCATGAATTGATACTCATCTGGAATATCAAGCACGTATAAAGGCTTGTGATCAAGCATTCGGGTGAACTGAGCTTTGAGGCGATTCTTGTGTTTAGATTCCATCACAAAAATGATGTCAGCCCAACGGATATCCATTGGGCCAACAGTTCTCTTTGCTTTTGGACTGGTTCCTGCAGATCTAGAATTGAAATCTGGAGACATGCTCCAAATAACTTCAGCTGTAGGACTTCTCCATTGATTTCTGCTACAAATAAACAGTAAGTTGGTTTTATTACTCATCAGGATCACATTCATCACCAATTAATTGGCGAATTGTTATTCTGGGATATTCAAAACCAAGCTGTTTAGCTCTTACGAGCTTTCTTGAGCGAAAATACATCATCTTCCATTTCTTCTCAGGCTTCTCAATACCTTGACAGCCTTGTCCATTTCCTAAATTAACTTTATTTTTGAACCTTCTCCAGGCTCTGTTTCTTTCATTTTTCATGTTATTACCTTTTTCGTTTATCGGGTTCAGCAGCCGCGATAATACGGAAAGGTTTCGAGGACAAACGCCCTACACCAAGCATTATACATAGGTAAAATAGGATTTAAACTAATAATGATGTTGATTAACCAATCGTGGTGTTTTACTTTAATGGGTTAGTTGTAAATACGAAATCCAGAAACATTTATGCAATCAAAGCTATTTTGTTTAGTGGGTTAGTTGCAAAAGTTGCTTCAGAGTGAGAAAAATTAATAGCTTACGAGGTGAATAAGTTTAGTGGTTTAGTTGTACCTTCACTGTTGGATGCCTAACTAAACTCTTTAATTTTTTTCAACTAAACTGCTTAATTAACAACCAAAGTCTTTAATTTGGTCTCCAGTAAAATTTCATCAGTATTTGGAACATATTTTGAAAAATCATTAAACTTAATATTTTGATGTTTAACTAATAGTTTCCACTAACCTTCAATATACCGAATAACACATGTATTCAGAGGTGATTGTTTATTCAGTGTTGTTTTAATTTTTTTGTTTATGAAGCAGTTGGTATTTTTTAGGACTCACGCCGTAGTTTTCACGAAAACAACGACAAAAATAAGGCACCGAGTTAAAGCCACACTCTTCACTGATGATGCTCACTTGGTAACCGTTTTTCAAACTGATGGCTGCTTTTTCCAGCCTGTAATTTCGCAACATATGCATAGGACTTTCATCAATTAACGCCGTTACTTTTCTGTGCAGTAAGCGCTCACTGATCGCCAACTTTGAAGCCAAGTCAGCTTTTTGAAAATGACTGTTTGTATAATTATTACTGATAACATCTTTTAACTTTTGAATAAACTTTAAATCTTGTTCGGGTAAATTCAAGTCACTCAGCGAGCCATTGTTCTTAATCAATTTGTTGGTTTGTTGTTGCAGTATTTTTCTGACAATTAAAACACTGTCTAATTGTGCATTCAGCTCAGCGGCATCAAATGGTTTGGTGACATAAATATCGATGTTTTCACGCCAACCCTTAATCCTGCTCTCTTTGGTATTAAGTGCTGTGAGTAACACAATCGGAATATGTGAAGTTCTGCCGTCATTTCGTAGTACACGGGTGACTTTATAACCATCCATACCAGGCATCATGACGTCACATATGATGATGTCTGGAACTTCTTCCAAAGCCAGGGCAATGCCTGTTTGACCCCTGTTTGCAAATAAGCAATTAAAACGTTGGCTCAAGACGTTACCAATATGACTTTGCATATCAATGTTGTCATCAATAACAAGAATATTGAGCATGCTTTTGCCAAACAGCATTGGGAGGTTGTTGGGCTTTTCTTCAGATTTAAGTTCGGTTTGTGTATTTTGAACAATTTGTTTAACCATGTGCTCAGATGTGACCAGATGCGGTTCAATGTCAGTTACGGGAAATGTTACAGTAAAGGTTGAACCCACCCCCCATTCACTGTTGACCATAACAGACCCTGAATTGGCTTCGGTGATCTCTTTAACCACTGACAAACCTATGCCGGTTCCCTGTGTGTTTTTGTGGGTGTCCAACCGAACAAAACGGGTAAATATTTTAGCCACATCATCCTGATTAATACCTGTTCCGGTGTCTTTTATACCCACAGCAATGTGGTTGTCCTTTGCTTGCGAGACCATGCTAATTTCACCACCTGCTGGAGTAAACTTAAGTGCATTCGATAATAAATTACCAATAACAATTTCAAGACATTCTGCAGTGGCAAAGATATTAACACTGACATTGTTATCAAGGGTCAAAGTAATGTTTTTATTGTCGGCAATCGGCTTAAATGCTTCATACAACATGACCAATGTTGGTTGTACTGCTTGAGATTCTTTCAAGGCATTTTTATTCAGTTCAACTTCAGACAATTTTAAGATTTGGCTGACCATTAACATCAGACGCTGTGAATTCCTTTGCACCATTTGAATCAACTCAACATGCTTGGGCCAATCAGTTTCTTGAGCCAGTTGATCCAATGGCCCGGTGATTAATGAGAGTGGTGTTTTAAATTCATGCGTAATATTAGCAAAGACTTTATTCTTGTAGTGAAGTAAGGACTCAACCTTTTTCTTTTCTGAGTTCACCTCATCAGTTCTTGTGACGATGATGGCCTCAAGTTGTTCAGCACGCCTTTCAGCAGCCCGTGCCTTATAGCGAATAAAACCCCAAACACAAAGGACCCCAGCAGCTGTGTACAATATATAAGCCCAAATTGACAACCAGGGTGCAGGCAAAATTTTCAATGACAACTGCTTAATCTCTGTTGACCAAAGGCCATATTTATTGGCTGCTTTCAGTTCAAAAGTATAATCTCCGGCATTTAAATTGGTGTAAGTGGCTCGCCTATTGGATGCGTTAGTAGACTCCCACTCATCATTAAAACCTAATAATCTGTAGGCGTATTTGTTTTGTTTTGAGTCAGCATAATCAGTTGCTGAAAACTCGATATCAAGTTTATAATCCTCGTGGCTTAAGGTTAAATGATCAATGGCATTGATATCATTGTCTATTGAAAAACCGGCTTGAGTTTTATCGCCCGCTTTTAATCGTTGACCATTTAATTGAATCTGAGAGATAACGGATTGAGGTGCTTGGCTTTTTTGTGGAATTTGTTCAGGAAAAAAAGCGTTGAACCCATTCTTCCCGCCAAAATATATTTTCCCTGATGGCGATTGATAATTTGAAGAAAACAGAAACTCATTATCCTGTAGACCATCATGGATATCGTAAGGTGTAACTTTATGAGACAGCATGTCATATCGAAACAGACCCTTATTAGATGATATCCAAAGCTCTTTGTTGTAGGCAAAAATATCTTGAACCTGGATGTCCTGATTGATTATTTCAGATGTGCGGTTTTCAACTTTGCCCTTGTTAGTTAGATATAATAGATATTTTAAATCTGCACCAAACCAAAACCCACCCTGATCATCCGCTATGACAGTTGTCACTAAGCTGCCCTTATAATCTTCTGTTTCTTTGACAAACTGTCTCAATTTAAAGTGATCAGTCAATTCATAAAGTCCACCATTAGTTGCAAAAATGTATTGACCAGATTGGTTAATGGTAAAATTATTAAATGGTATATTTAAATTTTCATTGTCAACGGATTTAAGCTTAATAAGCCGATCTTGGTTTATTTCATAAACATATAATCCTTTCAAACTGCCTATTAGTAAACGATTGGGTTGATATTCAATAAGAAAAAAAATGGATGAGTCTATGCCGAGGGTATTGGTCGCTTTAAATTCACCTGTTTTAAGATTAAACTGATACAAAGCTTTTGAAGCGCCCACCCAAAATCGACCACTCGAATCAATCAACAAAGAACGAATGGAGTCAGTATACTCCTGACTAAGTTCATATAAATCACAAGTGCCGGCATCCTCATTTAATTTCAACAAACCTTTTTCAGATGCCAGCCAAACAACGTTGTCTTGTTCTAACAAATCATAAATGACAATACTTTTGGCGCAATACATCAACTCATGATCATAATTAACCAAGCCAAAATACATTGAACTTAGGTTTAAATAATTAACACCTCCCCGAAAAGTGCCTACCCATAATGTTTTATTGCGATCTATAAACAATGACATGATATTGGTATCAGCCAATTGTTTGGTGTTATTTTTTTCGTTGTACTGATAATGTTCGATGCTTTTTGCAGCAAAATCATGCCGGTATAATCCATCATAAAGTGTTCCAATCCACAAAATATTCTGATCAGCTACCAGCGAATGTATTTTGGTGTTTTTCAAGCCCTCATCAAACAATTCAAAGCAGTTGCATGCCTTGTTGAATTTAAACAATCCCTTGTCTTTGCCAAGCCATATGTTTTCATCTGGGTCTTTATATATGATGCGATTTTTATTGAGCAATTCAGATTGAATTAAAACTTTTTCTTTTGCCTGCAAGTTATATTGATAAACAGATTCAGTGGTTGCAATCCATAAATTATGCTTGTATCCAAGCGTGATTGAGACAACAGAGTCATCATTGAAACCTTCAATGAGGCTTGCTTTTTTGGTCTCGATGTCAACCTTAAATAATCCACCCTTGGTACCTATCCAAACATCATCTTCCCATTGAACAATGCCAGTTATAGTCAAGTTTTTTGTTGCAGTTGATTGACTGAGAGGAAGGTTATTAACGATTCCATGCTGCCTGAAAAACAAGCCTTTGTTTTTGGTGCCAATCCACAAGCCTCCATCTGATGTGAACATCAAGCTGTTCACATCAGACAGTACACGCGCTTCGTCCAATTGGATGGATTCAATGATGTAACCATCATATCTTGCTAAACCATTTTGGGTGGCAAACCACATAAACCCATGTTCATCTTGCACAATGTCTTTAACTACATTGGAGGCAAGACCGTCCTTAGTTGTGATGTTGGCAACATTGGATAATGGCTGGGCTTTGGTGGGCGCGCAAAAATAGATAAGTATTAAAATCCAGATCATCAAAAACGGCACCCACCCTAGGCTTAAAGCTGTATTGTGATGAATAATTCGAATCAGTCTAATTCACCGATTATAATAAATTCTTCAAGTATACAATCATCAGGATTCACACCGCCATGTTTACTCACTGGGTTTCCTATGTCTTGATGTGGATTAAAGCAAGATTGATTAACACCAATTTGTGCAAATTCATCATAGTTGTGCAAGCAGGATTTATACGATCCAAAAGATGAACCCCAAAAAGATTTGGCCTGATAGCTAACCCCAGATCCAATCAGCGTCATAATGGCAAATAATAAAATTAATGGTATTGATTTTTTCATTTTCTCACTCTCAATTAAAGGTTTTTAATAACAGCAAACAAACAGAAGAATTTTTCCCAATGTCACATCTTGCATGTAAGTCAGCATTATAGATAAAGCCCAGATGGATGGTGCATGTTAACACCAATTTTTACCAATATAGGCTCAAAATTTACAGTTTTAAGTCGAATTGCATCCCTTAAATGCCTGATTTTAATAACTGTTTTTGCACCCTGTATCTAGAATGGACGGTGTTGATAATCTCATCAACATTACTATTTATTACATTGGAGAAAAAATATGAAAACAAAACTGTCTTTATTATTACTGTTAACTTTTGGCTTTGCATTTTCAGCGAACGCGGACATCAGTTGTGAACCGATGGGTCTTGGCGGCAACTGGTTTTGTGAAGAACTTGATGCACAAAATGCACAATCATTCTCATGGTCAACAGGCAGTGCCACCCCGTTTACTATGGTTTCTTGTGGTTTAAGCACAGGTATCAAACAAGTGAGTTTAACCGTCACTCATACCGATGGCAGCACAAGTACATCAACCAGTTTCTTTCATTGCCAAAATTTCATTTATTAATTCATCATTTAAATCCAGCCAGAAGGGAATCGCTCCCTTCTGGCTCAATCTCAGAATCAGCTTAGCGCGCATTCAGTACAGCATGACTCAATTAAAAGTTTGATTTCGAGGATAAACATTTACTTTAGTATTGAATTTGGAGGGAGTTTACATGAAAAAAATTATTTTTTTACTTTGCTTATCATTACATGTTTTTAACCCAGTCATGGCTGAAACGGTGGAGTTTTCAGTTGGCGCTAGTTATTGGAATTACAGCATGGATGGTGATGTCAGTTCACCAATCGTGGGTGCCAATCAGTTTCCATTTGAGTTCAATGACCGCAGTGAACTCAATCCTTTTGTTGTGTTCAAACATCCTGTTTCTTATTTGCCCAACTTCAAAATTCAACAAAACAACATTCATACCAATGGAATAATCACGGTGTCTGATCCAAATTTCTTAAACGGACAAACAGTTCAAGTGAACGGTGACTTCAATTTTTCACACACTGATTTGGTACTATTTTTTGAAATAATGGACAATTGGTTGAATATAGATATTGGTATAAGCGGTAAGTATTTTGACGGATATCAACGATTTAAATATTCCACAGCCCTCAATGATGAGCTGGATTTCGACCACTTGATTCCAATGCTCTATTTACAAGGTAAAATTGATTTTCCACACACCAATCTTTCTGTTACCTCAATGATTAAAACCTCGAGTTTTGATAGTAACAAAGTGACCGACATCAATCTGGCTTTACAATACCAATTAAAGAATGGTTTCGGTATAGATTTAGGCTACCGCGTTTTGAATTTGGATTTAAAAAACATCAGCCGTATAAAAAGTGATTTAAAAGTTGATGGCATTTATTTGAGTGGTTTTATTGAATTCTGAAATATCATCGTTACTTGATACACCTGATGCAGCAAAGTTTTGACTGACAGTGAAAAAAGGTACCTCAGTGTGTCCTTTATTTGGCAACTTTCTATGTGAGTTCGCAGGTCAAATAAGTCATTTTTTTGTGACTAAAACATCGCTCAAAGCTTGGTTTGTAATTCTTAAGTGATGTGTGTCCTTGATTTGGCATATAAGACTCCTATTTCTATACTTAAATTACGATACTCAAACACAATGCAAATAAAAAAAGGCCACCCATGTATTGAGATGGCCTTTTATTGCATCAGTGCCTCATGCTGTAAACAACAATATTTATTCGATCTTAATCGCTTTTAATCAATTTATCTCGGATACTGATGGCGCTGATTTCTCAGACTCAAAATCAGTCTGCATAACCACGTTGTAACACCCGACGAACTGCTTTGTTGTCAGCGGAGACTGTAATGACGGTTACTACATAGCGCTCTAACCATGCGTTTCTTGCCAGCTTACGAATGGCCCCTTCCCGACTGAAGAAGCGATGATGTCTGCCATTGTACGCTTCCAGGGTAAACCCTTCAAAGTCACCAAAGTGATCGAAAATCAGACCGCTTACTTTTCCAGAGTACGCCCTGGATTTGCTGGCTCCGGATGGTTTTAAACCATTGGTTTCAGACAACCAATCATCATCATTGGGTTCAAAATAGCCACCATCATTTCCATCGCTTGCGTCAGTACAGTCACCAGGTTTTTCACCATCCTCGCTGTTACCACCGTCACCAATGTTGGGGATGTTGCCATCTGGGGTGGTAGGAATGGCATAAATGTCACCACCCAATGCCGCCACTTTATGGGTGAACAGCGCCAGGTATTGCATGAATGTTTTGTACCAATAATTGTCTGCCCGCAATTGTTCTGCACGCCATCGAAACACAGAAAGCAATCGCAGATGCCGCTGCACCATATCTGCTTTGGTGCTGACAGGAATGCTGACCTGAAAAGCACCTACCACTTCTCGCCAGATACTGACTTTTTTTCTGGCCCGTTCAATTTCCTTTGGATCGGGGTGTTCAATAAGTACAGCATGCTCACCCACTGCATCAAACACAGATAAATCAGTTACCAAGGTTTTATTATGACCGAGGTCAAAAACACCTCGGGGGAGATTTCGTGTAGTTATGCGTTTAGCCTTGCTGTCATTATCCTTGATTGAGGCCAGTAACTTAGCGGCTTCTTTGAGGGTGATTTCCTGTGATTTTGGTCGCGGAAACTTAACTCGCCTGCCTTGGTTGGTTATTTGTTGGACAGCCAGGTCATATTTTTGGCCTTTTTTAATGCCCAGTGGAAAATGTATTGAGATCACTCCATTCTGACGCCCGGCATGTTGCGGTATCGGGATGTACTTCGCACCGCCTGCAGGAAAGGCAATGGTGTTTTCATCGATTTTGCGAATTTCGTGGCGGTCATACCTCGTATCAGCCAGTTCGATCACCTCATCCGCCTGCCAGCTTGAAATATAAATTTGTACTTCGGTTCCTTTGGGTGCTTTTTGCTGCCAATCAATGAACAGCTCATCAGCGGGTAACGCTGCAGTCACTGGCCTGGGCGTGGCTTCAATTTCAAAAGTACTCAGGCCCATGCGTGAAGCGTCAATACCTGGATTAGCCACTTCTGTAACCACCAGATTACGCTGCGACAGTTTGTCTGAGGTCGATGGCTTAGAGCCACTGGGTATGGGTGTGCCAGCATACTCAACCTGGGCTACCAAACACTGGTGCTCATTCATTAACAATGAAGACATGGGAACACTGTCACCGGCACCAGGGGCCGATTCCATATTGAAATCAGTGAGGTTGTTGTCTATCAATGCACCAAAAAACTTCGACACTTCTGAACCCGTTGGGTTGATGGTTTGTTCATTGGGTCCATCTGCCACTTGTGGTGTGGTCCGTGTGGCCGCGTAAAATGGTATGGATAACCATTGATTAGCAGCTGATTGGCCTGGTACTGACAAAGGTGGTGTTGCGCCATTGTCCATATATCCTTGAATGGGTTCACCACTGCCATTGCGATTGAATGTCAGGGCTGCTGTGGTTTGTGACCTGAAAATTCTGAAAAAGACCCGCACATCATCTGCTGATGCTGCGTTGCCATTCAAGCGGACACGTGCCACTGCAAAGTTGTATACTTTTTTCGCATCACCGCCTGTTGTTTCTGGGAGCGAACTCAAAGCCGATTCAGATTGTTTGACTTTCAGTTCATTTTCAAACTCATTGATACCTATGTTATTGATGAGGGTTTGTATGAACGTGTTGGCATCACTTCGTGAGGCGCCATTCGGTAAGGATTCCCCAGCAATGTCATCGCCTTCGGTCAATCGAAAAACACGAAGATCAGAACTTAACCAAGTTTTGGCATCGGCATCATCCAGGTCAAGCATGTATGGGTTGGCCGATTTAACCAATTGAATCCATGCTCGATCTGTCAGTTCATTGGCAGCTGCTGGGGTGGTTAAACTGACATTCACCTCAAGGTCTTGGTTATTACCAGCAAAAGAAAATGCCGTGGCTGCATCAATACTCACCCGATAAGTGAAAGTAATGCGTTGTAGCCGGTCTGGAAATCCAGGATCATCGGTATCAACCGCAGTGGGGATGATCTCTACCCCGCTCAAAGCACTGAATGAGGGTGCGCGATTTGCTAATTGGGCCATAGACAACCCCGAGGTGATGCCTCCTCCAGGGAACTGACTGGGTTTAACACCCCTAACGGTGACCATGACAGCACCATTGAACACAGGATTGCCTGAAACTTCGTCCTGACTGAATGTGCTGCGCTCAAGAATGATTTCTGTGGTTGGTTTGGGTCGTGCCAACCAGTTGGTGATGTTGACATAAACTGCTTTGATTTTATTAAAAGTGTTCACATCATCATTGAAGCCATGAGTTTTGGCCGCATCAGGTCCGGTCTTATCCAACAGTGAGCCGACCATGTCAGTGTCACCAGTTAAGTTGATGTCAATGTAGTGATGAAACGTTGAACCGGTGACTACTCGGCCTACACCGGCTTTTCTGCCATCATAGGCGCTCAAAGTATTAACGGTTTTGGCATCTGCGAAGGAGTCGAGTCCTGGCGCATACAAAGCTTCGAACGTGTCTCCGCTCTGAGCATCTCTGTTTTGTTGAGCTATGGACTGACCGGTTGCAATGACGGCTGGTAATTCACGATGTCCGTTTATTTCAGGAAACTCAACAAAAGTATCACCATCAAAATTCAATGATTGTGAATAATCATAATCAATATCATAACCCTGTTCCAAGGTCACCAATCCCAGAGTTCTTCCTTCATGCATGTGGTCAGGATAGACAATGATGTCGCTGCCGTCATGGCGTAAAATAGGATGAGTGGGAGCCACCGGTAAGATCGGCTGGGGGACTGAGTCAGATTGGTTTTCAAAATAAACAAATGCCCCACTACCATCATCATCAATGGTGTAATCTCCTAGGGGATTATTTTGTACAGTGTCTGCCCTGCCCGGTCCTAACACATCAAAGTTACTGGGAAACCCGACCGGCATGGGGCTGGTGGCATCATTTGGCCCAAACCAACAACGCATGGCTCTGAGGCGTGGAATGTGACCACACATGACTGATCCAATGGAATCATGGTCGCCAGTGGCAAAAACACCACCTCCTGCATCCATGAAACGGGTTAAAGCAGCGATTTCTTCTTCCGGTAAGCCCGCAGGGCTGTTGTTACCAGCTGGTGGAATGGCATTTCTTCCTCGGTAACCGATCATCCAGATGGTGTCATATTGTAAAAGATCGTGCGTGGCCAGATTAAATGCATCAGCCGGATTGGCCGCATGCAAAGTCGCGGTGGCATCAAGATTTTCCCTGTGAGCTGTTGCCACACTCATGTTGGGGTCTGCGTTTAAAGAATCTACCAAAGTTTTGTAAGTGAAATCCTGAGTGCTAGCGGGTTCATCAAAACGATAAACACCATCGATGATGATAAGAACATTAACTGTCATGTTATTCTCCAGAGTGGTTGAGACAACCTTCTCTATTACAATTCCTACTCTGAGGATCTGTTTCCACTCATCAAGTTGTCATGAGTTAGGTACAGTAATCATCTGCTTTCTGAAAGCATGTTCGGAAATCTCGAGTGGTTTCATTTCCCTCAATCAGCATTAACTGAAACACTGAATAAATCTGTTTTGATTACTTCCATGTAATATATTGAACTATTTAATTATAAATATATATCGATAGATTCTGAAAAGCTTGTCAATTAATTCCTACAAGTACGTGCGGGTTGGGGATTCTTATTTCTGACGACTAATCTGGGACATGTTGTGCCTGAATCAATAAATTCTACGAACAGATGGCGCCTTAGGCGACACGCTCATCAGAAAAATTTTAAAAATCATGAAATTTGGTGGTTTACTGTTTAACCATAAGTGATCGTTTACGCGCTGAACTTATGCATTCAGCGCGTTAATCAGATCAATCACCCCTCAAAGCCGTCATAGAAAATCAGCCCACTGCTCCCGGACAATTCTATGGTCACATCTGGGGCTTGCGAAGCTTCGCTGATCCTTGCTGCTGCATGAAAGCGCCCTTCCTGGGTTGGAATAAAGGCTATGTCAAATTGGCATTGCTGACTTGGCGTGAGGGTTGCGTTCGTACATAGATCGTCGAGCAAGGGTAATTCAAACGCGTTTCCATCTGGACCAATTAAAGTGATGGCATCTATAGTGATGCTTTGATCACCTGTATTGGTGATGATTACAGTGCTAGGCAATGAATTGGTGCCCACCGGTATGTCACCAAAATTTATGTTGGCTTGTGATGACTGAATACGTGGTGGCAGGTATTCTACTGCGCCAACATCACAGGTAGAAATGCCGTTGCCATCACCGTCTTGTGGGCGTATCAGGCCTCTGGAATCTGTCGCAGGGCAGCCTGGACCTGACATGGTGTCTATGGCGGGACTGTCAGGGCGAGGTTCTAAAAAGGGTATGGTATTGCCCAAGAATTTAAGAGGACCTAGTTTGATGTTGTTATCGGCGATTTGTGTGTCGCTACCCTGTGTTGAGATGGAACATCCGGCCAGGTCACCAAATAAATTATTGCCGCCGGAGACCAATGACGCGGAGCCATCAATGGCACAGTTCAACGGCACATTGAGCAGTCCTGGAGGTTGGTAATTACCTGCCAGTATTGAACCTGTGATTGTGGCAGTGGCAGAGTTGGCAAGAGTCACCGCGCCTCCACTGACACCGCTGGCGCCTCCGTTGTCGCCGGAATTTCCAGTGATGGTAACGTGGTTGAGCGTGTAGTTTCCACCACCCAGGTACAAGCCACCACCCTGATTACCGGTGATGGTGACGTTTTCGAAAACACCACTGCTGGAAGCTTGGGCCCAGATCGCTCCACCGCTGACCGCTCGGTTACCATCAATCAGTGTGTCGCGAATATCAATCAGGTTGTTGGCAATGATCGCCCCGCCGACGAACCCATTGGCCAAGCCACCAGTGATGCGAGATCGGCGCATGACCAGATCACCAGGCCAAGCCCTTACTTGGCCACGGGCTACGGTCAGATCCTCGATTCGCAACGTCACGCTTGCATCATTGGTGCGCAATGCTGTACCTCCATCGACGCCATCAATGATGGTGTTGCTTGCCCCATTACCTATCAGTACAAGGTCATCTGTGGCTGTTAGAAATGTATCTTCCTCGAGCGTGAACACCCCACTACCCAATGCAATGACGCTTTGGCCAGTTTGGGCATTGGCCTCTTCTACAGCTGCTCGCAGCGTACAAACCCCATCTTCTGATGCACAAAAACCATCACCGGGATTGATGTCAGATTTATCCAACAACCCATCTTCTACCGCATCAACATAAATGTCTGCTGGCGGAACGACGTGAAAAACATGGGCTATCTCGTTGTTGGGGTTGACATCAACCTGATCCAGAGTTGCCTGTGCAGCAAAAGCCAACACAGTGCCGGTACTGGCATTGGCATCGACTTGTGCGGTGATGTCTACACCACTTGAAAAACCTGGGTTTAAGGTGCCTATATTACAGGTAACCTGCAGTCCGGTAAGACTGCAGCCAGTTCCGTTAACCGCAATAGAACCAGGTGCTAGTTCCTCGGGTAAATCCACGCTGATCACAACACTTGTGGCCGTGCTGGCTGGGCCGGCTGATGGTGGATTGTTAAGCGCTGAAAACTGCACATTGATGATCTGATTAGGTAACGCCCGTTCACTTGTCGCTTGGGAGGACATTTCTACGTCCAGCCCGTCGATTGCGTTCAATTCATAGCTACCACAGCCGATCAACGACTCCGAAGTTGTGGTTTCGCTGCCATTATCTCCGACCACTCGGTCATCGAGGCATAATTGCACGGTATAGTTTCCCGGCGACGAATAGATGTGCTGGCCTGTTATTGTGCCTACACCGTTACCTGATTGGCCCACTTCGGGCCCGCCGCCATTCGCAGCGGTTTCATTTTTAATGGTTCCATCGCCCCAATTCACAACCAATCGATGCTGTTCGTCTGGATCTGGGTCATAGAATTCAGCATTCAGACGATACACGAACCCAACACCCACTGTGGCATCTTCAGGAGCTATCACCATGGGCGGATCATTGACTTCTGCCACGGTTAAGATAACTTCTTCAGGTTCGGAAATAAATACCCCATCCCCCACAGTGAATGTGAATGATTCAGATACTTCTGCACTGGTGTAGAAATCAGCATCTGGTGTATAAGTGACCTGGTTACCAACAACTTGTACTGTTCCAAATCTGGGACTTTCAGCCACTGAAAAGCTCAAGTTATCTAGTGTATCTAGATCCGATCCATCCAATGTGATGGCAGTCGGCGTGTCTTCATCGATTACCAATGCAATCCCCGGAGTGGCAAAGGGTGGGCGAAAATTGCGCAGCACTTCAATTTCGACATCGGCATTATCACTGCGGACTGGTTGACTAGAATCGACATCTCGCACACCATCGCTGACGCTGAAGGCAAATTGATCAATGCAGTTGGCACTGTTCTGGCAGGCAAAATCGTTGTTGGACTGATAGACCAGCTCGGCCCAATCAACGCCCTGATCAGTGAAGGGTGTCAGCAAAGAGACATGCAACAAGTCAGTCACTGGATCGAAAACAAAAAAGCGATCAGAGGTTGCAGACACATCGTCGGGGGTACCGAAATCACCCAACACGAAGCAGCTGCCATCACACTCGCTTTCGGCTTCACCCGCAAAGAAACCGTCCACGGTGAATCGCTGTATACGTTTGTTGCCAGTATCCGCTACATAGAGTGTGTCACGTGTGTCAATATCAATACCAGAGGGGCTATAAAATTGTCCGGGTCGGCAACCAAACAAACCGTTGTTGGTAAAATTGTAGTCGCAAAAATCGCGTTCACTTTGAGGTATGACGGGATCCACACCGCACAGGGTATCGGTGCATGAGTAACCGACACTGCGTTTATTGAAGGTGTCACACACGGCAGTGTCTCCGGGTGCCAGATCCGTATCACATCGCCCCATCCAACCAATAAAATCTCCCATCTGAATCAAGCCGTCATCATCAACCCAAGATGGAGAATATTTATAAATTCGCTGATTTCTCGATGCATAGACGAAGCCGAGTGAGTCCAGTGCCAAGGCATTTGATGCCGGTAATGCTGTATTTGCGTTGTTGGTGACTTCTTCGCTCAGAACACCCACAACAAGTCCTGGATCACGGAACGCATCTAATGCATATATACGGCCGTTTAACTGCATCACGTAAACCAATCCATTGGCATCGACCACTGCACTGCGTGCGTTGGGAATCTCGCAGGTATTGTGAGGAAGTCCACGTTGGCAAGGCCCAGTAGATCCATCCGGCAAACGTACCACAAGGCCTTCAAGATCGTAAAAAGCGATGGGATTAAGGTCAAGATCGTAGGTCTGTACACTTGAACCGATGAGGCTACCTGACTCTTTGGTGACCACAATGACGTCGTTGAATTCATCTACAACAAGATCTTTGATGGTGTCATCGCCTAAGTTCGTCGTGCCCTCTTCCAATTCGCCAGTGGCGCCAAAACGCACGATACGCTGTTCAAGATCATATACATCCGGGTCCCCAGCGCGGCAGTCCACCAAGCCCCTGTCCACCACATAGCTCCGGCCAAGGTCATCGACGGCAAAATTCGTTGCGTTCAGTGGAAAGCCAAGCTGGAAGTCTCGTTCGGCACCTTGCCCGTTTTGGCAGGTGTCTCTAATGGTCTGATCGTCCGCTTCTCCAGGGGCTGCCTGCAAGCGAAAGTCCTCTACAAAATACGGGTACAAGGGCGCCACGAAGAAACCGTTTTGCGGATATTGTTCGACATAGAATCGCAATGGGTCATTGTCTGGATCGTTACCTTGCAGGCGAATGGTTTTTGGTTCGAAGGTCACAGCATCTTGCCGATTTTGACCGACTTGTGCAATCGGCATAGGTTCGATATTACTGTTCTTGATGTTGACGATCTGAACTGCAGTGGTGCTGTTTCCTGAGGCATCTGTGGCAGTCCAGGTGACTTCATGCAGGCCAGTGGTTAACGGCAGCATGGCATCATTGCTGATGATTGGGTCTAAATCGACAAAATCAAAAACCAGCGGCTGACCAAGATCATCCACCTGACTGGTCCCTACTTCTACAATGTCCGGTGGAGAAATAATGGCTGGTGGACGAATATCCACCACTTCAACAATCATCGTGGTGGTGGTTTCGTTTCGATTGCCAAGCAGATTTGGACCAGGGTCCTTAGCCGTCCAAGTAATTTCAAAAGTCTGGTCCGTCGTTGAGGTGCTGACAGGCCAAAATACGTGCAGATTTTCCTCAGGATAACCGGCACTGAAAGAAGTATCCCGTCCACAGGCATCGCTGATCAAGAACATCCGTTCCAAGATGCGTATATAGTTGCGTGCCGATACGCCACCCGGCTCATCCGCTTCGATTTGAACATGAATGATGTCACCAACCAAGGTTGCTTGAATGCGGCTGGCGTTAAAGGGTTGAGGATCGATTTCAGGGGGCACTTCATCATAGACCCTGATAGACTGGAACACGTCTCGGGCATTGTCAATTCGCCAGCCAGAGAAGAACTCTGTGTCATTTGCGATTAAAATGGCCTCTCGAATCACATTAATCAGAAGACCCTTCCAAGGCTGTGCCTTGGAACCGGGAGGAATGCCTGGAATGAGCGGTGCGAATAAGTCGAGCGCTGACATCCGTGCGTTAACCCGCCAGCGTAATTGGCGATCACCGACCGGAAACTGCAGCACGCGGTTTTCTACATAAGGGCATTCATACATTGGGCCGGAGCCATCGAGCTGGCTGAAGCGCACCGAACCATCGTCGCGGCAGTCTTCATAAATTCGGTCGGTGGCTTCAAACGAACCTGTGTCAGCCCAATAGCCAAGGTCTAGGCTCGGTGAAATCTCAGGTGTAGGTTGGTTATAAAGCAGCACCACATCGACCTCAGTGTTGTGGTGATACACAGTCGGCGAGCCCAATTCTCCCCAATTACTGTTGTAGCCAAGGCTGACACCCAATGCATTTTCGTATTCGGAAGACATGTGTGGCTGTTCGAAATTCGCTTCGCAAACTCCGGCAGGGACTCGTATGGTCTTGCTGGCTGGCGGCTCGATATAGGTGAGGCACCATTTTAAGGCGAGATTGGTGGCGTAGGCTGTTCCTTGGGCAAGGGCCCCTGCTCCTGGTACCAGCGAGGCACCGAACGCTATGTTGTGAGTGATACCTAGCGGTGCCTGACATAACGTTGCTATATCATTGCCGGTACTGCCACGAATTTCCGATTTTGATGCAACCTCAACCCAGGCCACATCGAGTGTGATTGCTGATTTTCCTTCAGGTGCATGTGCAACACGCAGCTTAATTCGATCGAAAGGCTCGCGAGCGCGAAGACCCATCACGCCATCAGATGCAGCCACTGCGCTAGATCGCGCCTTGCCATCCATAGCAAACAACTGCGCCCCAAGCCCATGTTCGCCTCGGAAAGCTGACATCTCAACCACCACATCAGATTGTTTTGTCTCAACATAAAGCAAGATTGAGGTCACTGCTTCTTCCAGTTCAAGGTATGCAGGTTTCGAACTGATTAGGATTCGCCCCTTTCTGGTTGATAAAGCCTCTAATGAAGCCGGTTTGAAGACGACGTCACCTGCTGCGGATTTTCCGCTTTTAGCGCCCTCACCCACCAAGTCAACAAACTTGGCCTGGTTGGGTACATTGAATAATGGCTCAATCAATGGTTTGGTCTGAGCCTTTAAAGAGCTGCTAAATAACAATAAGGTCAGAATGAAATGGATCAAAATTTTAAGTAAAGTCATGGCGGCTTCTTTTTTAGGGGCTTAATGATAGAGGCGTAAGCAATCACCTTTTGGGATCATCTGATTCCAAATTATTCAGCGCCTCTTGTGCTTTAACTGTTCTGGGGTCTCCTTGAGGAAATGCCTTCTCGGCATGGGTTAACACGGCTTGCCAGTGTGTTTCGGCACCTTCTACATCACCCAACCCTTCAGCAGCAACACCCAAATCATAGCGAGTCCAGACTGTTACCCAACTGTCAGGTCCATCTAATTTTTTTCGTGTCTCCCAGGTTTCATTGAGTATTTTTTGTGCTTTTTCATACAGGCCTTTGGCATTATAGACCCGACCCAGACCTTGTCTTGCGGTCATCAGAATATAATCAGGTTTGTCACTGGCTGCCTGCATGATTTTTACCGCTTCGGTGAAACTTTTTTCAGCTTCATCAAGGTGCCCGATGCCCAACTGACCACGCCCTACCAGATTCAGATCATAAGCCACATAAGGATGCGAGTTACCGCGTGCCAAACGTTCAATGGCCAACACCTCCTCAGAAAATGGCAAAGCTTGTTCATATTCCTCCAGTTGATTGTGAAGAAAGGCTTTCAGCAACAGCGTGCCGGCCAATTCTGGACTGTCAGAAGCATGAACTTGACGAGCGGATTTAATTGCGGCGTCCAAAAGTATTTTAGCCTCTTCTGTATGGCCTGCCTGCGTCAAACCTCCCGCTAAATTGGCCTGACCATCAATTACTTTTGGATGCAATTCACCCAAACTTAATTTGAGAATACGCAACGATTCACGGTAATGCTCAATGGCTTGATCAAATAAACCCTGATGATCATAGGCCATGGCAATATAATTGTGCGCAGTGCCCACGCGATCATGATCCGGTCCAAGCAAAGCGGAACGAATTTCCAGTGCTTGTTGGTGATGTGATAAACAAACATCAAATTGGCTTTCGTTACAGGCCAGAACGCCGAGATTGGTTAATGCCGTTGCCACCACTTTATGGTTATTGCCATACTTTTCAATGACCATATCTTTGGCTAAAGTAGAATGTTTTTTACTTAACTCTTTATTGCCCATATTAAATATAATATCAGCCATCAATAAATGTAAGCTTGCAAGCGTCTCCACATCTGCATCTTTTTTACCATTCAGTTGGACCAGTGCTTTTTCAATGGCTGTTTTGGCATCGGTATATTTACCCAATTTCAGGTAGGCACGACCAATGGTCTGGTAGAGCTGTGTTTGTAACTGAGGTTCATCAGACAGCTCTGAATCAATGTCTTGTAATCCCTGGTCCAACAAAGCCTTGGGGTCAATGGCTTCACCTTGTGCAACCATGGGGTTGGCCCGATCAAATAAATTCACCATAAACCCGGAAACACGATCAGACCGTTCCACTTGTGCCATTACACGGCTTTTTTCAATGTCTATCCGATACAAATGAAAACCCAACAACAGTGACAACACAGCAGAAAAAATAACAGCTGCAGCAACCACTGCGGTATTTCGTTTACCAAACAACCTGACAGATTGCCAAAAACCAGGCGGCTTCATCAAGATGGGTTCATGGTTGAGAAATCGTTTGATGTCCTCGGCTAACAAGCTGACACTTTGGTACCTATCAGCTGGATCAGCCTGACAGCATGCCAGTAAAATGGGGTCGATGACAGGGTCAGCATTGGTGCTTAATTTACTGAGTGGCGCTGGCTGTGCTTGTTGCAACAAATGTGCTATTTCACCAATTGATTTGTCTTTCAGTTCAAACGGCCCTTGCCCACTGAGCATATGATAAAGCAGCACACCCAAAGCATAGACATCTGTGGCAGTTGTCAACAAGCCGCCGTTCAATTGTTCTGGAGCAGCGAACTGCGGCGTCATGATGCTGGTCATTGAGCCCGTATTGGCGTGACCCTGGTCTTCATCGATCCATTTTGCAATGCCAAAGTCCAGTAACTTCACTTGCCCGGAATCATCAATCAATACATTCGCCGGTTTAATGTCCCTGTGCACAATCAGTCGTTGATGAGCAAATTGAACCGCAGCGCATAAGTCGAGAAACAAACCCAAGCGTTGGCGCTGATCCAAGTCATGTTTATTGGCATAACTTAAAATGTCTTCACCCTGCACATATTCCATCACCAGATAAGGCTGGACCGTTTCGTCATCACTCTGCCACTGTCCTCCATCTAACAAAGTAGCAATATTCGGGTGCTGCAAACTGGCCAGCACTTGTCGTTCTTCAACAAAGCGATTGCGTAAATTTTTCTGATCTAAGCGCATCAGTTTTATCGCCACTTGACGCTCATATTCGCCATCATCTCTTTGCGCCAAATACACATCACCCATGCCACCACGACCCAAAAGACTCAGCACTCGCCAAGCACCGATGCGTTCCGGTGGTTTACCTTCAAACATTTGGCTTGCTGAAACAACTGCAGACTGCAAAGAATCTTTTTCAGATTGGTGTACCTTCAGCATGTCTTGCAATGTTTTCAACAACTCAGGGTGTTTTTGTCCAAAGTCAGCAATCGCTTCTGCTTGGCGTGTTTCAGGCATCTGTATGATGGCCTGGAAATGCTCATCTAATAATAAAAAGGATTGATTATTCATGGTTTAATTTGGCTTCCTATCCAAGCCCTGGCAGTGATAAGGTCTCGTTTTACAGTGGCTTCGCCTACTACAAAATGCGTGGCCATTTCCTTAACCGTCATACCGCCAAAATAATGGCACTCTACGACCTCTGCTTTCCTTGCATCTAGGTCATGTAATTGAACCAATGCAGCTTCCAAATCCAATATCTCGAAGGCACTACTTGGCTCATCTGCATATTCAGCATTGATGTTAATGGTGATTTTTTGTGGATTATTGCCACGTTTATGGGCATGTCGTGAACGGGCTTCATCCACCAACACATTGCGCATGACTTTGGCCATGACGGCCATCCAAGCCAGTGGTGAATGGACAGATTGATGACTTTTTAACCAGCGCATCACCGCTTCGTTGACTAATTCAGTGGTTTGAAAAGCTTGACCTGACTCCCTTCGCAATTGACGTTGTGCCATGCGCTTAAGATCGGGGTATGCGGCATTGATCAAATCATCAGTAGACAATTTTCTGTCATTGGATAATACCGGTCTTAAATCTGAGCTGCTTTTTTCTGCCATCTAACCCTTCAAACTAAGAAACATGAGGCCAACAGACCCGCACACCCAATCACTATTGAATTATAGATTCTTATTAGTATAGCCGAATCCAAGCGACAGATAAAGCCAACCCACTTCGGCACTGACCTATAAAATAACTACGGCTCATTTAAGTTTAAATTATGAAAAAGTGTTTTTCAATTGTTTTCACATTTAGGGGCTTGTTCCTTGGTATTGAAAATGATGCAACATGACTGGTGGATTTTGATTATTAAATGATGGTTTTAGGTGTTGAAAATTATGGGATTGGCAAGGAAACATCAAATTTTTCAATTTTCCTCGTTTTTAAATCCAATACATTCAGGCTTAATCGATTTTTGCTGTCAGTGACAAGGCTCATGTTTTTGTTGGGTGATTTTCATACATATCTTGTTTGAAGTATTTCAGTGATTGGTTCAGCAATTTATCTGCTTCTTCATTACGCCCTTGCTGAATACATAGTTGTACCAATGTGGTTATGGCATTGATAGACTCTATGTTGTCGGGCCCCATTTTTTTACCTCCAAATCAGTTGCCCTTTTTATCAACTGCTCTGCTTTATCTAGTTCGCCTCGTTTTCTAAAGTATGAGATGCCTTGGTCTATTTTCAGATTGATTGTTGCAATATTATCTGGACCCAAACTCGACTCATATGACTCCAATGCCTCGTGCATTAATGCCATGCTGGTTTCGCAATCACCTTTGGCATGATAAGCCGAAGCCAGTTCATGTTTAGCCTCTATGTTGAAATAGTGATCGTCACCAAAAGTCTTTCTACTGTATTCCCAATATTTTGTATCCGTTTCTTTGTTCGACTAGGTAAGTATAGATTTAAGGGAAAGTAAACACGATACAATCGTCTATGATTAATCTTATATCCTTATAAAGCTTCACATAAATAATATAAGATTAATCATTCTGTTTTTATTCAAAACCATTTCTGAAAACAATATCATTTTCGTAGGTTTCATCGGCACCAATGTCATAGGGGCCAAAAATATTGCTCACATTAGGGTCATCCCAGCCAAATATTTCATAGTCTACATCCCTGTTTTCTATGTTTGCGATAGAGTTATCACAATAATCTAAGGCTGGTGAAGTGACAGAATTGATGTGGTAGTCACTGAAAAAATCACCTCTATCAATAAACTGTGGGTCAGCAATTAACAAGCGTGTTCCTGTTGAGATCGATGTTGTTTCGTGAGCCATGACACAATCGATACTGACTGTACCTCCAGGATTAGAAGATAATACAAGTTGACTGCTGGCATCATGCACTATAGATGAATGTAATTTAAAGCTAACGGCTCCAGCACTGATCCCAAATACGGAGATATCAGCTTCATTATCAGCCAATGTACTGTGCACGATTTCAGTTGATGCACCATCAAATGACCTGATCACAAATCGATCAAGATAATCACCAGTACTGTTGTCTCCATTTGTGGTGAAAACACTGCCTTCGATCCGAGTCGAAGATGAATTTCCTAAAGTAAATATCGCTGTACCAAAATCAGCTCTGTTATGTTCAAAGTAAGTGGCAGACACATCTACTGTAGCGCTGTCATTATAAATAGCTCCGCCTATGCCATTGTTGGTACCACTGAGGTTACCCGTAAATAAGTTACACTTGTCTTTAATCCAACAGGCACTTTTTAATCGTTTGACTATTAAGTTGGCTAGAGCTGTAATTGCTATGGCGCCACCGTTTCCACCGGTTGAGTTTCTGAACATTAAACCGCCCGTAATAAATACCAAAGTATCAGTACCAGTTGCATATATACCACCACCGCCTTCAATACCAGTAAAGGCAGTACCGGCTACATTATCGGTGACATTTACAGGGTTGATGTTATCTCCAATACAGTTAAATTCAATACAGTGTTCTTGCCCCCTTAAATAAACCATGGCACCTGTTTCAGCATAAATACCACCGCCTTTAGCAGCTGCATAATTAGCATAAATGCCACGTAAATCCGAAAAACTTGAATCTCTGGTACCTGATGATAAGCTGAACTGGCACCCAGTGGTTAAGTACAAGCCTCCACCTTTACCATCAGCTCCAACTCCACCTGTTGCTGTCGCTTGATTTAAGGAGATGCCACTGAAGCCGCTCATCACAATTGAATTTTCGACACCTATACATGAAATACCACCCCCTGTTTTTGCTTCATTAAAAAATATTAATGAGTCAATCATTGAAATGTCTGTGTTGCCGATAATGACCGCTAAGCCACCACCAAAGGTAGCTGAAGTATTTTGATTGATAAAGACACGATTCATTGAAATTTCAGCATCAGCACCGACAGCTGAGAGACCACCACCAGGATAGGAAACGGTTCCTGTGCCATTCATTAATTGTAAGTTTTCAAATATGAGGGTATTTCTTTGGCTTGCCCCGATAATTTTTATTACTGGAGCGTCAGGATCCCCAATACCATCAATGAGTACCACATCTGTGGTTTGCATATCATGTGTTGCCGCTGTACAGTCAGCATAACCACCTTTGAGAATCACACTGATGTCATTAATCAGCAAATTCTCAACATAAGTATCGTTTGATGCGATGCGAACTTCTTGAATGCCGGTATCAATGGCATCTTGTATTTTACTGTCTCCTATCCGAATGTCACAAAAGTTATCACTGCCAACAGTTATGAAAGGCATGCCTTTTATTTGGCTTTTGGTCTTGATTTTTTGAATCATTTGAAAACTTTCTTGGAATACATTCTCATAGTCAAGCTCCGCTTTAGCAAAGGTTAAAATGGGGAAAACAGTACTGATAAATGCAAATAGGATTAATTTTATTTTCATAGTAATTCTCAGTTGACTCAAGATGACATTTTAAAAATTGAGACTTATTCATCTTTCACAAAGCAGGAGGTAAATCAATCACACAATTGTTGCAGGATTAACAGCGCATAGTTTTGATTTATATCAATTCAGAACACAGTGTTTAGATTTAAGTTAATACTGAAAAAGTAGGATTTAATTCAAAATGGAAAAAATAAAATAATTAAGGCCCCAAAGCACTCTGCGAGGCAATCCAAAGCAAGTTAATGAGCAGAAAATGATTGCAACATTCCTTCAAATTTAAAATCAACCAAAACAACATGCCCGTCCATACCCATGCTGCCCATTTTAGTTTCAAATAACCCTATACTGATGTCGAATGACGCATCTTAGGCTGTGGTAAGAATGAAAGCATTTTAGTAGCATTTCAGGACAGGCATCCCATCCGTTCTGGAACCACTTTGGGAAAAGCATTTCAAGCATTTCAAGCATTTCAGGACAGGCAACCCATCCGCCCTTTACTGACCTTTTTATTACAGGCTTTTGAAGGTCCAGTGAGCCCAGCAAATGACACCTCAAGCGCTATAGTTTTTTTATTTTTTCTGTTTGTATGCATTAAAACCAGCCATCCAGTCAGTACAAAATAGCCAGTTGTCTATGCCCAGTTATACTGTCACCTATTTATTAAACCAGGATCAACAAGCTTTTACTCAAAACCATCTTGAAATATCAGGTCATTATCAGGTCTGATGGGCAAATATCCGCCAGCCAAGGTGATGTCTGCGCTGCTCATTTGTTGGGTGTCGGTTTGGCCCAGAACACCCACCAATTTAATCTCATTGGCTGTAGCCACACCACCGCCACTGTCGATGCTGTACCAATTGATTTCTTGGGCCAGTCCGTTTGCATGTGAAAACATTGACATGATCAAGAAAAAACTGATGATTGGAGCTAGACTTGGATTTAATTGTTTCATTTTTTTCTCCAACCGTTACCGACAATCAACATTGCCGCAGCTATGTACTTTAAGGTCTGCAACACTGTCATCAAAATAGCTGATAATTGGTAACCCATCTGCTCCAATAGCGATGCTGTTATGTATACCCATGTTGCCTTGACTATCTAAGGTGTATGCATTGCCATTTGAACATGTAGAGTTGCTGCACTTGAAAACCTTAAGGTCTCGTTCAACATTCTTATAGTAACTAATAATGGGTAAATTATCGCTTCCAATAACTAGACTTGTGAAACCAGGTCCATCAACAGAATCTAATGTATAACTCAGACCATTGCCACCCGTGCAGAAGTTATCACTACATCGAAAAACTTTAAGGTCCTCATTGGTTTCATCATAGTAACTGATGATAGGTTTATCATCGGCACCTATTGCTATACTGCTAAATTTTCCAACTGAACCTGTGCTTGCAAGTATTGATACCGAACCACTGGAACATGATGATGTCGTACACCTTAAAACTTTAAGATTTTGATTGGTTTCATCATAATAACTGATGATGGGTAAGTTATTAGAAGCAATGGATATGCTTGAATAACGCCCCACATTTCCAACTGAATCACGGGTGTATGCGCTTCCAGACGAACAGGATAGATTGCTACATTTATAGATTTTTAGATCACCATTCGATGCATCATAATAACTGATGATTGGAAGGCCATCTGCAGCAATCGTCATATTTGTATCTTGACCAACGTCACCTCCGCTATCCAGAATATTTGCATTTCCGTGAGTACATTGAATATTGCCACATTTATAAAATTTTAAATCAGCATTAGTAATATCATAGTAGCTAATAATTGGTAACACATCTGAACCTATGGCAATACTGTTATACTTACCAACATCTCCACTAGAATCAAGACTGACAACAAGACCAGTAGAGCATGATGAATTGGTACATCTAAAAACCCGCAATTCTGTATTAGATAGATTGTAGTAGCTGATTAATGGTAAACCAACAGTTGTAATTGTTATGCTGGGAAATAACCCAGTAAGAGATGCGCTATCAACTGTGAAATTCATACCAACTGGCAACTTACTACAAATAACACTGCCATCTTGATTGATACCTCGCATGTATTGTCCTTCACCACAGGTACTGCTGACCCGTTGTTGAACTTCTGAGATGATGATTTGTGATACACCAACGGCATTGGCTGCGATTTCACTGGAACCAACTGCATTGGCGGCTATTTCATCGGAGCCTACTGATGATGTTGCAATTGCATTTGATCCAACTGCACCGTAAGCTATTTTATTGGATGTGATAATGCCATTAGCCAGGTCTATGGTGGCTATGCTGCCATCAATGATGTCTGCGCTGGCCACTGAAGTTATTCCAGTACTGTCATCTTTACAATCTACGGAACCATTTTCATTGATGACCCGAATGAATTGACCAACCGGACATGATTCATCAACCCTTTGTTGAATGAACTGGGTGTCTATTTTTAACACCACATCTCCAGAGGTGAAATTGCCCAAGATGCCATTGGTGCCTTCGACCGAAGTGATGTCACCGCCAGAATCATTATCTACTTCACAAATAACGCTGCCGTCTTGCAGGATACTTCTGATGGATTGGCCAACTGCACAAGAACCATTGACGCGATTTTGTATCATACCTGGATCAACATTCAATGTAACAACACCGCTGTCGCCACCTCCGATCAAGCCCTGCCCGGCCGTAACTGCTGTGATGTCACCAGTACCACTTGATTCACACAGTACGGTACCATCTTGGTTGATGGATTGGATGGTTTCTCCTGATGGACAAGCGCCTGTTACCCGGTTTTGAATACTGGCATCATCTACGCTTAAACTCACATCGCCTGTTTCACCGCCGCCAATGAGACCGACTCCCGCGGTTACCGAGGTCACATCACCACCAGAATCATCATCTGTTTCGCACACAACGGTGCCATCTAAATTGATCATTCGAATGGACTCACCTGCTGGACAATTACCAGAAACCCTGTTTTGAACCAGAGCAGCATCAACATTCAAAGTGACCTCACCACTGACACCTCCACCCGTTAAACCGGTTCCAGCTGTGACCTCAGTGATGTCACCTAATCCACCTGAGCCCTCATAAGCAAATTCGGCATAAGGCACAGGGTTGATTTTTTGACGTGGTGTCAGGGTTGTGAATGATCCACTTGCTCCCAAGTCGACTTCAATTTCCAGCCACATTGGACTGCCATCGTAGAGGCCAATCCACTGTTCTAAATCAACCGCAAAACGACCATTAACCACTGCAAGCTGCGTATGCAAGTCGGCCATACCGATTTCTGTACCATTGACTTCGGCATCATACAAACTGAAGCGCAAATCAGCCATGCCAGTGTACAACACACCAGTCTGACTCAGCTCTCCCTGGTAAGTAAAGGCTTGCGCCCAGGAAATGTTTATCATTAATGCAAATAACCACACTGTTTTCTTCATGTTGACCTCGTTTATTGGTTGGCTTAATCAGGTATACAGAAAATTAATCACAATCACGTCAATGTTGTTTAAAAATTATTCAAATGAGTTGCTGAAAATCAAATCATTGTCATCATATTCATAAGCGCCCAAATCATAGGGGCCTAGGTCATCTACCACGTCTGGGTTATCCACGCCCCTGAGATTGCCTTGTAAATCATTGCCTGGCAGATAGATGCTGGATGGACAGATATCGATGGCCAGAATGTCAGTATCTGTCAGTCGAAAATCCGAGGTGTTGCTGTTAAGAAATTGCACCTCACCCTCTGTTACGTTAGTCATGGGCACCGAAATACTAGACAAGTCATTGATCAAGTTGCAGTTGATATCAGTGATCGAACTGCTGGATTGGTGGATGTTGCTGAATTCTTTGATTATGTTGCCATACAGCTTTAATTCTGAATTTGAACTGCTCTGTCTGAATAGCGTTGAAGCGGACTTGTTTTGGATCAGGGTGTTATAAGCCACAGTCATCAATGAAGCCCCGCTTTGAAAAAAACCAATGGGGTTGTCAAAGTCAGTGCTGTTACCATTATCGGTTATAAGATTGCCTTCTAACAAAACTTGTCCATCTGGACTTGAATAAACCACATAGCCATCATACTGTGAGTTATTGAATTTAATTAATGAGTTCTTTACTTGCAGCTGGCCGCCAAAGCGAACAGCCATGGCTCCACCACCACCTGGAAATTGGCCCGTGTTGTTGTTAGCAATGATTTGGGAGCAATAATCACTGTAGTTACAACCAGTAACTGAGCTGCCCATATAAATAGCAGCGTCAAAAGAGGCGAAAAGTCCAGCTCCATAGCGACCTGTGGTGTTACTGGAAACTATGGCATTGCTAAGGTTGACCGTGGTGTTTTGACTGGTGGCAAAAATCCCTCCGCCAGCACCAGACATGCTGGGATCTGCATTGCCCTGATTTAACTGCACATCAAAACTGTCAGAGTTGGAGCCGATTAAATCCAATACAGCACCACCTGCAGCAAACACCCCGGCTCCTGATATGTTGGCACTGTTGGCAAAAAACTCTTTGTCAATGCTGCTGTTGACAAATTCTGAGACACCAGCATTGAAAACCATCCTACAACCATCGATATAAAGACCACCGCCATTGTTATCACTGTGGTTATTTCTGATGGTAGACGCAGAAATCAGATTTACTTGCAGATCAAAACCACTTTCAGGTGCATAGCAGTAAATACCACCACCGGCTTGATTAGCGGTGTTGTTTTGAACGGCCATATGATTGATTGATAACAACAAAGTTCCGGTTGTGTTGAAATTAACCACACTCAACCCACCGCCATAGGTGCCCTCATTGTCTTTTAGGTTTATGCGGTTTAAATCGATGTTACCTGTGACTTCATCAATGCCCAAACCACTGGCTGATGCGTTTTGAATGGTCAATGAATCCAGGGTGACTTGGCCATCTGTGATGGATCGAATTTTGATAGCTGATAAACCGGTTCCAGCGGCATCGATGACTGAATTGATGTTGGTTTGCGAGTCTGCATTGGCAGTGGTGCAATCGGCATAACCACCTTTTAAAGTCACATTTTCAGTGATATCTAAGGCGGTTTGATGCAGGTTTTGGTTGCTGAGTCTGATTTCAGCGGCACCATCATCAATCGCTTGTTGCAGACCATTGGCATCAACACTCAAATCATAGTCACAAGATGCATCCCAACCCACACTGACTTGTGACAGGGCCATTTGGGTGACTGTTAACAGCGCTATAAAAATAGTTTTCTTAATCATTTTGTTCTCAAAAAGTTGGTATTACTTATGACTTACAAAATAATCTGTCGAATCACTTCATCATATTGGCAATTATTTTTTTTACTGTTAACCAATCACGGCTGACTGAACTTAAACTGATATCCAATGCTTCAGCTATTTCTGGCTCAGTGAAACCTAAAAAGTACTTCAGTTGAAACACTTCGGCCATGCGTGGTTGATGCTGCTCTATGGGTTGGATAATTTGATCCAGCATCAGAATCCATTCCGCTTCATTTTCAGTTGTTATGGCATGGTCAGCGAATGTAACGGCGATACCGGCTCGCTTATTGGCTAGTTTTTCATTGGCGGTATTGATCAGGATTTGGCGCATGGCTTTTGCTGTTATACAAAAAAAATGTTTGCGGCTTTCTGCTTTGATGCCCCATTTTTGTAGTTTCAACCAAGCTTCGTTAACCAATGAAGTGGTGTTAAGGGTTTTTGATACGGCCATTTGCTTGTGTCGAATGCCAGAGGCAATGCGCTTTAAATCATCATAGACCAGCGGGATCAAATCATTCAGTGCATCACCATCACCGCCAGAAGCTTTGGCTATCAGTTGAGTGACTTGTTGGGGGATTAAGTGGCTTAAATCTGTTGACATAGTAGACTGAATCACCTGTTATCTAGCGCACAAGCAAGGAACCTATCGGTTGTTTCGATTCCCAAGTTTTGATAGGAAACCATGATATCATCAATTATATACCAATGCAGTTCTTCCAAATAATCAAACGCACAGATTTGATTAACAAAATCAAAGTATTCATCCAAGTATTGTTCAAAGGGCCGGTTATTTTCAACCAAAGTTTCAATCAACTCGTAATGAAATTGCATGGTGTTGTTATAGACCGAAAACTTAGCTTGGGTGATGCCCAAAACCTCGGCATTGATGGTGATGGCTTGTTTCAGAAATTCAATGCTGTCCTCCGGTTTACCTTGCAATGAACGCAGTAAAGCTTTGTTGTAATACATCTCAGCCACGTTGCCGATGCTGGCAATCCTGCCCCCCAAAGCTTCCATTTGTTGAAAACTAGCCAGTGCCTGATCGTAATGGTAATCTGCCTGAGCATAGTTACTGGTTTGTTCTTCATGGTAAATGCCCAGAGCCCGGTGGACCACGGCATGTTTTTTGCGATAACTCAATGACGTTGGATCACTGCGCAGTGCTTGGTTGATGTTGTTCAATGCTTGCAAGAAGAACACTTCAGGGATTTGGGTGCCGGTGTCAAACGTGACATCAAAACTGGCCATCATGTCGGCCAATTCAGCTGGGTTTTGTTGTTGAAAAAGTTCTATTTGTTGCGCTAAGCTGAACAACGATGAAACTGTTGCAGCCAACAACTGAGCATCACTGGGATGTGTTGATAAACCGTTCATGATGGTAAAATACGATTGGGCATCCATCTGAAAATAAGGTTCTTTTTTAAGCTCTAAATAATCTGCCATGTCTTCATATATAGCACCCAAGCTGAGGAAGGGTTGCTTGGCTTGCGGGTCTAATAACAAGGCCTCGTTACAAACATCAACCGCTTGTTCAAAAGGTTGGTAAATGCTGTTAGTCAACGTGTTCAAGTGTTGTCGCACTTCGGTGGCCATGTTTTGGCAATACTGAACATAGTTCAAAGGGTCTGAACGACCTATCTCGATGGCTTGTTGTAAACGTTCATCACTAAGCGCTTTATATTTTGTAGCGTGTTCGTAGCCTTCGCTGTCACCTGTTTTGATGTATTTTTCGTTATATATGGTTGCCGCAAATAGCATGGCTTCGTAATGCCAAGGGTTGGTTTGAATTTCCTTTTCTATGTGCGATATGGCCAGCGATAAGTCATTTTCAATGAAAGCCAATTTAGCCGCCAAATAATCAGAAATAGACGTGCTGGATTGTGATTCCTGTAAGTATTTTACAGCTGAATCGTAGGTGGTTTGGTTTTGCTGCAGGTACGCCTGTCGTTGTGTTTCATCATTTAATGCCAAAGATTCTTGGACTAAATCAGACCAGTTTTTAGCATACACCAATCCCAAAGCTGCTGACAGTTCTGAGGACTGCCATCCTTTACGTTCAGCGATGTTAAGAAACTCAAAAGCCTTATTAAAGTCATTCATGGCCAAGTAGGCTGATCCCAAGGCAAAACTACTTAAACCGGTGGTGTTGCCACCAGCTGACTCTATGGATTGTCGCAGTTGTTGTATTTGCTCGGCTATTTGTTGGTATTCAGTTTGTACGTTGTGTTTAGGCATCATGTGCATACGCCGTACCTTGGCTTTTATTTCTTGAGCTGTTGATAAGTGCTTTTCAGCAGTCTGAATTTGTTTGTAACTTTCATAGGATTGGTAAATGGCATAACTGATGCTGATCATAATGGCCGCAATGGCCAGCATCACAAGCGCACTGAGCACAGGGTGTTTTTTTACTTTCTTCAACAGCCTACCCAGCCATGTTATTTTGCGGGCTTGAACCACATCACCCCTTAAATAAGCATCCAAATCCTGCAGCAGCAGTCTAGCTGATGCATACCTGTCTTCAACTTTCTTTTCTAAACATTTGAAGGTGATGGCTTGTAACTCAACGGGTATTTGTTGTCCCAAAGCTTTGGGCTCTTCATTGATGATTTGATAACTGATTTCAGAGATGCTGTCAGCTTGAAAAGGCATGTCGTTTTTAAGCAGTTTGTAGAGCAATACACCCATAGAAAAAACATCACTGCGCCGATCAATTTGATGGGTTAAACCTTTGGCCTGTTCTGGTGATAAATAGCCTGGTGTACCCACCACTGATCCAGTCATGGTTAAAGAGTCATTTTCGTCATTGGCGGCTATGCCAAAATCCAATAATTTGATCAATTTATCTTGGCCGACCAATATATTGTTGGGCTTAATGTCACGGTGAACGACACCTTTTGAGTGGGCATGAATCATGGCTGCGCAGACCTGTTTAAACAATACCACCCGTTGTTCAATGTTTAATTGCTCCGCCTCAGCAAAACTGATGATGTCCTGACCTTCAATATATTCCATGACAAACCAAGGCACACCTGTGTCGGTAATACCTGCATCATACAACTGGGCGATATTGGGATGATTTAAGTCGGTTAAGATTTGGCGTTCACGTAAAAAACGGTCTTTGAGTTGTTGGCTGTTCATACCACTGGGAATCAACTTCAGGGCTGCCAATTGTTCAACTTGTCCATCGTTGCGTTGCACCAGATAAACCATCGACATGCCACCATGGCCCAGCATTTTAATCACTTTCCAGTGCCCAAACTCAGCACCTACAGTCACATCATCAGCTTCATTCAATTCAGAGGCGAGGCCTTTAAAACTTGGCAACTCATCAGCACTGAAGAGCTCACTGGTGTCTGCATCCTTTAAACCATCAAGCTGTTCTAGGACTTGTTGTTTGAATTTGTTGTCTTTTTCTTGGTCAGACATGTTTTAAAGGCTTCTTAACTGTATTTACTTTATCACGTTTTTTAATGGGCTGATGAGTTAAGCCTTTGTGAATGATTAACTTGATAAATTCACAGCCATTATTCAGCTTAAAGTTACTAAAATGAGGATTGTACAGAAAACAGAAGTGGTTTGAATAATAACAGCAGATCTATGCAATGGCCTGAAACTAATTTGATATAAATCAAGAGGAACTGGCAGCTATTAGCCGACAATAGAAAAATGAATTAAATCAGGGTGTCAGCATCTGTGTTTAATAACAATTATTTTAACATCAAATTAGGTTTGATTATGAACATGTCTTTAACACTTTTTTTGCTTGTATTTGTTATTTTTGTCGCGGTGCTCGTGTTGAGGTACTTGCGTTACCATGATGCACAAAAAGCAGCATTTGCTTGGCATCAATTATCCCAAAAGGCTGAAGATCACTCACCCATTTTCGAAGCTTCCATGCTGGATGGGGTGCCAGAATTGGTTAAAAAATTCTTTCTTTATATGATAAAGCCAGGAACCCCATTGTACAAAGTGACTGTGTTGAAAATGCAGGGTGAATTCGTCATGGGTGATGCGCTTAAATCCAACCGCGTCAAGGTTCAATGCAAACAGATTCTGGCACCACTTCATGGCTTTGTTTGGCAAGTGAAATCCACCAGTGGCTGGGTTAAGTTTTCTGGCTCAGATGGCCTTGATGATAAACACTGTTGGTCACGCATGTGGCTCATGGGTTTGTGGCCTTTAAGCCAAAAAAATCAGCATGATAACATCACCAAATCAGCTTTTGGACGTTTGACTGCTGAATCAACGGTTTGGGCTTTGGCTGCTTTGTTACCTCAAAAGAAGGTTCACTGGAAGGCAGTAGATGATCACACAATCAGGGTAACGGTGACCACAAAATTAATGACCCAAGAGGTTGATATCACGGTTGATCCTTTGTCAGGCGAGCCTTCAGAAATAGTTTTTCCACGTTGGAGTAATGCCAATAAAGATAAAGTATTTCGGTTTCAACCTTTTGGTGCCAAGCTTGCAAACTTTAAAGAGGTTCAAGGCTTTAGGATCCCCATGCAAGTTGAGGCGGGAAACCATTATGGTACAACAGATTATTTTCCGTTCTATCAAATGACAATAGATGACATCAAATTTGGTTGATCAGGGCTTATTGTCTGAGCCTGTGAATAGAAAAGCTTTCAATTGTTGCTCAAAACTGGAGTCATGTGTTCTGATCCATTCCAACAACATGGCCGCATGCTCTTTTTCCTCATCTCGGTTATGACAAAGTATGTCTGTGAGTGTTGAGTCTTGACACAAATCCGCTCGTTGATTGTAATAATCAATGGCTTGTAATTCCTCAATCAAAGATTGAATCGCACGGTGCATGTCACATGTTTTATCTGATAATCCATCAAATGATTCTTCATAACTGTTGTTCGACATAAATACCTCAAATACGCTTTTGCTCAATGTTATCTGCCCAGAGGCGGATTCTCGTGGCATCAATGAAAGAAACCTCAGCCTGCCATGTAAAATTGCGAACTGAGGCCAAAATGAATGTTCTATTTGGTCAGTTGACTGGATTTAATGGCTGATTTGATGTCTTTATAAGCTTGTTTGATTTCATGCCCCAAAGTTGAAAACCCAGAGGCTAAATCACTTCCGGCCTCTCCTGCTCCTTTTTTAATGGTTGAATACTTGGATTTATATCGAGACCACTGGTCTTCAGTTGCTGCCCATTTATCACCAAGCTCTGCTTTCATTAAATGATTTTGAAGCTTTAACTCATCACGCTGTTTTTTCAACTTTTTGTAAATCTTTTTAGACTGTTTCTTTATTTTTTCAGTTGTGTCATTCATATAAATACCTCATGGTTTATGATTTTTCAATGGTCTGATGATATCTCAGTCATAGAATTTGAATTTGATATAAATCAATATTGAACCCATGTAAAGAATGACCTCTCAAATCAGGCCAAGCAAAATTTCAAGTGATTCTTGTCTTAAGCTTTATTTAACAACGCAGCAATTGCGGCTATATCATCATCACTCAGCTCGTTTATTATTGTTGGTGGATGTGGTTTTGTAGAGGCTTGGATGGCCTTGGTTTGTTTAATAATTGCATCGACTCCCCTGCCCTTAAGGCTGACGATAGAGTTGTGGCAACTAGAACAAGCTTCAGCCTGGTTAGATTCATCACTGACTTGACTGTTGACAGCCTCGCTGGCCAAGGCCTGCGAACAAAATAGCACAGTAAACATTGTTGTGAATAATAATTTCATGATTGACTCCTGTTGTATTAAAAAAATTACCAAAATTTTCCCAAAGCTCGTAACACATCTCGGCGGCTGATTTGACCGACCAAGCGACCATTGTCTAAGACTGGGTATCGGTGAAAACGTTGGCCAAAAAACAATTTTGCCACGTCTACAATGCTTTCATTGGCAGCAATGGTTTCAACTTCTGGACTCATAAACTCAGACACTTGACCGCCATATTCAGAATGGTATCCAGCATTTAATACCACTTTCATACAATCCCGTTCGGTCAAAATGCCGACCAAATTTCCAGCATCATCCACCACTGGTGCAGCAGCAATATCATTTTTGAGCAATATACTGACAGCCCGAAGTATTTCCATTTCAGGCGATAAGGTGATCAAATGTCTGGCCATATAATCTCTAACTTTAGCAGATCCATACATCACTTTATCCTCCGACATTGGCCACTGCAAATAGATTGATATTTGCAACTGGATTTTTCTGGCAAGCCGCGACAGCCAGCATGCATGGATTGACCACGGAATAGTAAACCGATACCGATTGAAAAGGCAGTCATCAAATACACCACAAAACTGATTATAAATATTTCCATAGTTTCTCCAATTTGGACTTAAGCACCAAAGTCATCAAACAATATATTCTGTTTTTCAACACCGAGCTCATCCAGCATGTGGTGCATGGCTGCAATCATCATCGGTGGACCACAAAGGTAATACTCGCAATCTTCAGGTGCAGGGTGATTTTTGAGGTGGTTGTCGAACAAGACATCATGAATAAAGCCGATTGGCCCCGACCAATTGTCCTGTGGCATTGGTTCTGATAAAGCCAAGTGCCAGTTGAAATTATCATGAGTTGCTGCCAGTTGATTAAAGGTATCAAGATAAAAAGCCTCACGTAAACTTCTGGCGCCATACCAAAAACTGATGGTGCGTTTTGATTGAATGCGTTTAAGTTGATCTAATATATGTGAGCGCATCGGTGCCATACCTGCTCCACCGCCAACAAAAATCATTTCCGCATGGGTTTGTTTAGCAAAAAAGTCACCATAAGGTCCTGTTACAGTAACCTGATCATTTGCTTGTAATCCAAATATGTAGGACGACACAGCGCCTGGTGGTGTTCCGACAGGCAAACTAGGTGGTGGTGTGGCTATGCGAACATTGAGTATAAGCGAATCATTTTCAGCAGGATAGTTGGCCAATGAATAGGCTCTTTCAGTAGGTGTTTCGACCATAGATTCGAGCTTGAATAAGCCCAAACGTTGCCACTCTTTGCGGTAAGCATCTGTGATGTTTAAATCAGCAAAAGAAAGGTGATAAGCAGGGCTTTCAATGATGACATAACTACCTGCACGAAAGTCCAGTTTTTCATTGGCTGGTAAATCGAGTACCAATTCTTTGATAAAAGTAGCGACGTTTTCATTCGATCTCACCGTACATTCACGGCGTTTAACCCCAAGCACAGCATCGGGCAATTGAATGTGCAAATCTTGGTCAATGAAAACCTGGCAAGCAAGACGCTGTCCCTGTTTGGCCTCGCGCCTGGTAATGTGTGAAGTCTCAATAGGGAGTATCTGGCCACCGCCTTGTAATATGTCTACTCGACACTGCCCACAACTGCCCGCACCACCACAAGCTGATGGCACAAAAAATTGGTTGTCGGCCAATACGTTTAAAAGCTGACTGCCCATCGGTACTTTCAGTTCAACAGCGTCATTGATCTGCAGGGTCACCTGCCCCACAGGCAGCAACAGTGACCGAACCATAGTAATCAGTAAAGCCAGTAAAAACACCACGCCAGTGAACAGCAAAACACCTATTGTGATTTCCTGAAAGATCATAATTTGATGCCCGCCATGGCCATAAAAGCAAGCGACATGATGCCCACAGTAATGAAGGTGATACCCAGACCTTGAAGCCCTTCGGGGACCTCACTGTACTTCATTTTTTCTCGAAGGCCGGCTAAGGTGACCAAAGCCAATGCCCAGCCAACGCCCACACCAAAGCCATAAGCTGTGCTTTGAGCGAAGTCATAATCACGCTGAACCATAAATAATGAGGCACCGAGGATGGCACAATTAACACTCAGCAAGGGTAAATAAATACCCATGGTCTGATGCAGTGGTTTAAAAAAACGCTTCATCACCATTTCAAGCACTTGCACCATGGCAGCAATGACACCAATGTAACTGATCAGTCCCAAATAACTGAAATCCAAATGACCCAAGCCTGCCCATTCAAGCGCACCCTCGCGCAAAAGGTTGTTGTAAATTAAGTTATTAACTGGAACGGTGATGGTTTCAACCACTATCACCGCTGCTCCCAGACCCAAAGCTGTTTTGATTTGTTTGGAAACTGCCAAGAATGTGCACATGCCCAAAAAATAGGCCAGTGCCAAGTTATCAATGAAAACCGCACGAATAAAAATGTTGAACAGGTCATCCATCATTTAAGCCCCTCATTGGTGGAAGAAATGGGATTAAACTCAGAACGTTCAATCTGCTTGGTTTTCCAACTGCGGATAGCCCAAATTAACAAACCAATGATAAAAAAAGCACTGGGTGGCAGTAACAACAAGGCATTGGGTTCAAACCAACCACCCTCTTCATTTAAAGGTAATATATTGAAACCAAGTAAAGAACCGTTGCCAAAAAGTTCGCGAATCACAGCCACCACAACCAACACCAGGCCATAGCCCATGCCATTGCCGATGCCATCCAGTAAGCTGTAACCAACGCTGTTATGCGCAGCAAAGGTTTCGGCCCGAGCCAGCACAATACAGTTGGTGACAATAAGACCGACAAAGACAGTGAGTGTTCGTGCAGTATCTGGAAGAAAGGCTTTGAGCAACTCATCCACCACAATCACACCTGAGGCTATGATGGTCACTTGTATGATGATGCGCACTGAAGTGGGTAGATGGTGGCGAATTAAACTGATGGCGACATTTGAAAATGCCAACACTGAAGTCAATGCAAGACTCATGATCAGTGCAGAATACAAGGAATTGGTGATGGCCAGCGCTGAACAAATACCCAATACTTGTAAGGTAACAGGGTTTTCATTAATCAGTGGATTCAATAAGGTATCGCGGGCTTTGGAGTTCATCAATTCACCCCTTTTCTATAGTTGTTTAGGAAGCGGTCATATCCATGGGGTCCAAACCAATATGCGACTATGTTTCTAACCGCATTAACAGTTACTGTGGCACCTGATATGGCATCAATTTGGTGCACAGATGACTGGGGTGTTTTGATTAATCCAACGCCAAGTTGAAAAGTCCCCTGTTCATCATAAAGTTTGCGTCCTTTCCAGCTGGCCTGCCAGTCAGGATTTAAAATTTTATCTCCAATGCCAGCTGTTTCCTTTTGCAGATAAATCGTGATGTCAGCTATGCCATTCAAATCTCTATCCAGCGCGATAAAAGCATTTATTTTTGACCACATACCCTGTCCGTAAATAGGCAAAATTATGCGCTTAAATTGGTCAGATTCATTGACCAAATAAATAGTCACTAACTGCGATCGCCGACCCAATTGAGCCACATCCAGTTGAGGCGGAATTTCAGTGCTCAATTTGGGGTCATTATCAACTTGCCAGCTGGCAAAAGTATCTGGGTTAAATCGATCATCAAATGTCCCTGAGTCAAGGTCAACAATTCGGGCCTCTAAGGCCTGAAATAATTGCACAACTTCTCGGTCGGACAACTGCTTTACATCAGCACTCAGACCACTGACTTGAACGATGGCCCGATTGCGCTCGAGGTTTTGATAGGCCTTTTGTATTGGCTTTAATGTCACCGCGGCGACTGTAACCAGAATTGAACACAACAGCGCGGTTAATGTGACCACCAGCAGCGCTTTGATTGGGCTGTCGTTGTTCATCTTAAGTGGCCCTGCAAAGCCTTCAATCTCGCCTTGCGCTGGCGAATGTTTAGCTCAATGCAACAAAAATCAATAACCGGTGAGAATAAACTGGCCAGTAACACCGCAAACAAAACGCCATCGCTGTATGTTGGGTTACTGAACTGAATGACGCTGGTAAGTATGCCGACTAAAATGCCAAACACCCATCGGCCACCAGCCGTTGAAGCTGAAGCCACAGGGTCAGTTGCAAAAAAAACCACACCAAAAGCAAAGCTGCCCAGCAGCCAATGCCAGCCTATCGAAAGGGTACTCAAGGGATTACTGTCATTCCCCAGTTCTAAAAAGACCAACACCGAAACCAGCATACCAAGCATGGCACCCAGCATGATTCTCCAAGAGGCGCTGTCTGTTAAAACCAAGTAGATAGCACCTAATACGCAGCCCAACACCGACAAACTACCCATGGATCCAATTTGTATGCCGAGAAACAAATCCCACCAGCTCAGACCTGCTGCGTGAACAGCTTGCATGCCTCCGGTGGCTGCTAAGTCAGATGCCAGTAGCCCATCGGCTCCAGGCACGGGCACCCAAATTTCAGGGTTAACAGCCAGGTCAGGATAGGAAAACAGCAGAAAAGCCACACCCAATAACACAGGACTGACCAAATAGCGCCCGTAACCACCAAAAATCGCGCTGCCCATAACACAGCCGAAACTGACACCCAGAAACAGTTTGTATAAATCAATACCAGCGGGCATCAGCACAGCGAAAAACCAGGCGAATGCCAATATGCCCTCACTGAATGGTCGGCGTCGAACAGTGGCAAAAACCACTTCCCAGATAGATGCGGTTAAAAAAGTCAGCAAAAAAACAGGCAAAAAATAAAGCAGTCCCAGCAAAAAACAAGTGAATATATGGGATGGATTATGCTCAATTCCCATGACAGAGAACAAAACGCCTTGCCACCCGCTCAGTACATTCAAGCCAGATGCTGCCATGCTCAAATTGATTTGATGGCCCAAGTTCCATAAACCCATCAACCAGCATGGCACTGAGGCAAGTATTAACCTATTTAATAAGCCGTGGACACTGACTCTGGCTCTGATATGAGGTGCACTGTGAGTGGGCTGTTCAGTTGAGTAAACAGTTTGTTTTAACAGCACCAGCCAAGAAGCGAACAATGATTGACCTTTGGTTAATCGACTGCGTCCTTTGAGTTGTTGAAAAAAATCGCTCAACTCCACCCCTCCTGCTCTATTTGATTCAGGTTAATTCGCAGTGCCGTGGCATAATCCTGTTTGGCAGGACAAACATACGAACTCAATGCCAAATCCTCTTCAGCCAACTCCAGGCAACCCAGAGATTCAGCGGCAACTGTGTCTAAGACCAACAAAGCCCTCAATAAAGGCGTCATTAGCATAGCCAAAGGCATGATGCGCTCAAAGGCTTCAACTGGAATCATGGCAGATGGTCTGCCATGACTTGAGGTGTTTGTTTTATGGAGGTTGTTAAGCAATCTTGAAAACCAGCTTGGATGATGAGTTGATAATTGATTGGGGATGACTGATATTTGGTTGTCATAACGACCCAAGTAAGCCAGTGCACCCGCAGCTTCTGTACCATCCAAAACGGAGCCTGATAAAATCCTGTGGTTGTTTTTTTCTGTGAGTTCTTGGTTAATCAGTTGATTGATGTTTGCACCCACCCGCGTTTTAATTAAACGAGGTTTTTTTATATTGGCGCCGCCAATAGAAACAATGCGCTCGGTCAGTAATCGTCCGGTTTGAAACAAATGACCTATAGCAATCACATCTTGATAGCCAATGTGCCATACCACTCGACCCGCTGAAACTGGATTTAAATGGTGGATGTGAGTACCAACCAATCCAGCTGGGTGTGGTCCTTTAAATGTGCAATGGTTGATACCCCTTGCTTCGAATGTGGGGCCAGACCAATCGGCAGCCGTGCACAAGTGAACAGGCCAGTCACCCAACTGGCGGATGATGTACATGCCTTTGATAAAATCACTTTGTTGATGTGCGATAACGACATTGGGTTTGGCTGCCAAGGGCCGAGTGTCTGTGGCAGTAACAAACACTGCGCTGGGGCTGGCATGTGAGTTGGGAATTCGATTAAACGGGCGCGTTCTGAATCCGGTCCAAAGCCCTGATCGCAACAAAATACCCCGCAGATCTTGAGTGTTTATTGATGAATCTGTCGCAAAGGTTTTTTGCTTGGCGAGCTGGTCATCTATTTCAATCACAATTGATTTTAACTTTCGTCGTCGTCCTCTGTTGATGGCGACAACCCGTCCAGTACCCGGCGATACAAACTGTACTTTTTCATCGTGCTTGTCGATAAACAAAGGCTCTCCAAGCCCAACAGCCTGTCCCTCTATCACCAATATTTTTGGCTTCACACCAATGAAATCAGTTGCCACCAAGGCAACCTGAGTCACTGCTTGACTTGAGCCAATTTTTTGTTCTGGCTTGCCTGTTATGGCTATATCTAAACCCTTTTTTACTGTTATGGATTGCATGTTTACCAACGTCCCCCCAAAGTGACTTCCAGAATGTCAGCATCGAAATCCTCAAAATCCTCTTGGTAGTCTATTTGCCGGTAGTTGACTGCCAAACTGTGGTTTTTTGGTAGTTTAAAATTAAGCCCCAGTCTGGCATCATTGCGTTTCACTACAAAGCTGCCATTGTTGTCATAATGTCGGTAGCTGGCCATAAAGTTGGTTTTTGGGGTAACTTGCCATCGGAGCAGACCATCCCAGAAATCAGAGTCCGCACGATAATGTATCGGAAACAACACCTGCACAAAGCCTCCGGTAACCAGTTGGTCGATGCTGCGGTCAATATCTACCAGAGTTGCACCAATCGATAGGTTGAGTGAATTTTTGGCGTAAGCGAGCCTTAAATTGGTTTGTTTGCTGCTGGCTTGCCAGCCACTGATGTCATTTTCACTGTTGCGCCAAGCATAGGATGTTGTGAGTTTAAAACCTGTGTCCCATTGATAACCTGTACGCAGTCGATAACGACGAGAATTGGTTGGTGAGCTGAGGGTAAAAGGGTCATCTATGATGTTATCCTCGGCACTAAAATTAAGACTAAAACCATTGCTGGGTCGATAGCCAAGGATTAAATAATAACCGTCGGACTGACTTTGTTCATGCTCACCACGGTCATTGCTGGCAGTTGATGGTTTATAAATGGTTTCACGGTCCTCAATGGTCAAGCCACCAGTCAATGTCCAGTTATTGTTAATGATGGTCTCAAGACCAACAGCCACTGTGGTGCTGTCAATGTGCCATTGATTTGCACTGGCAATACCCTCTAAGTCAAGATCACTGTTTTGTTCTAGGTCTTGATCACGGATACTGGTAGTGAATCGCATGTGATTGGTGATGGCATAGCCTGAACTGACGTAAAGTTGGCGAATGGTTCTCATTGAACGACCTTCGCCATTGAGGTTGTACTGTAAAAAATCGCCGACAAAGTCGATGCCTGTTGCTGTTTCCAATGAGTTCAGATCCATGTTCAAATCAGCATACAGAACATCAGTTTGTATGACCCAATTTTCGTTGGGTCGAAAAGTCAAATCTACTTGTGTTTCTCTGCTGTCATAGCCGTAAGGTTGTTGCAGGAAAAAACTGTCAAGCTGGGTTGGGTCTTCTACACTGGAGCCTTCTGATGAGCCAAGTAAAAAGATTTCAACATCATTATAGAAATCCCGCCAGCGCTGATTGAAAGTTATTGCAGCCTTGTCCCACCGGTATTCAAAGCCTAAATTGTAGTTTTTCAGCTTCTGGTCAACGGGTTGTTGCAACTCAAATTCTTCTCGAGAAATGTCCAATACCGTGGTGCTTTCACCTTGTTTGGTATATTGACTGTAGTCCACAATAAGTTTAGCCCTGTCATTGAGGTAGAAATCAAAGTTTAATTGGTCACGCACCCGATCGAAATCGAAGTGGTGAAAATCCCCGCCGTTAGACATTTCGGGGTTTTCATCGGCTGGATCAATCAAAATGTCTTGATAAAAATAGGCAGATTTTTGTCGTTGGTAATTGAAACGATAGCTGCCATATTTTCTGATGCCAATTTGCAAGTTCTGAAAAGGCTGGTCGCCCAGGTCAGATGCGGAAATTTCAATCCGGTCTGGGGTAAGCGCTGTATTTTCTTCTGGCATATAAACCCAACCAAACCCAGACAACCAAAAACCGTTATCAAGGTTAACGTGCTGTCGATATTTATCCTCGTTGCCATCTAAGTTAACATTACGAATACCGATTTCCCAATAGCCTGACGAGTTTTCAGTTTCAGCGGCATACACCAACTCAGTAAACGTTAAACATGCCAGCAATAAGCATAAACCGATGCCTTGCAACTGGCACCAATGGTTTGATCTGCAGTTGTGCTGTGATTCCAGTTGAATAAAGTACATTGACATTTTCCTCATCGCAGCAGTGTCCGATCAAGATTAGAGCCATGGATGCTGACATGACAGTTGGTACAAACGGTTGATTCATTGAACCTCGGCGGAGCCGTTGGCGAGAAGCCCAAGTGAAATTGCGGTGCATCGGCGTGACAGCTGTAACAAAGCGAGCCAACTTCTTGAATCTTAAGCATGTGCCGATTTGGACTGCCATGTGGCTCATGGCAGGCGCCACAGCCCTCAACTCTTGAAGCGCCATGTTCAAAAACGAAAGGTCCTGTAACATCGGCATGACAGTCGCTACACACTGATTGTTTAAAACCACCTAATTGCATACCGAGTTGGGGGTTGTGTGGGTCATGACAAGATGTACAGGCGACCACACCTTCTGTTAAGCGATGTCGTTCATTGAATTCGAATTGTGTAAATGAATCTTGGTGACAGTCAAAACACAGCCTTGACCCTGGAGGTAGCTGATTGAGAGAACCCAATAAATCATCTGATTGGGTGTCTGTATTTGATGTTGCATGGATGCTGTGACAACTGCCGCAAGAGATACCTGTTGCTTTATGAGCGTTGGGTTTATTGTCATGGCTGTTGTTGTGACAGTCATTACAAACCCCATACTGTTGCTTGGCGACGTCAGTCTGTTGTGCTGGAAATGTGGAGATGTTGCTGGCATTGGGTTGAGAGATGTGCAAAGTACCGTCTCCATGACAACTTTTACATGCAACCGCTGCTTTTCCATGTGGTGTTGATTGATGGGTTTGAGCCACTTGCGCGTGGCATAGCTGGCAAGGTTCATCTGCAGCTTGTGATGCAGGTGAATACAGATACAGCAAGCTGGTTAATATAAACAGCCCAAACACTTTAACCTTCAATGCATTTAAAATAAAAGAATCAAATTGATTGCATTTGCAAGTCCCATAAAAATCATGTTTTATGGGGCTTGGAAATTGAGATAGCCTGTCTTGTTTAATAGTCATTAATTGCTTGCCTTCGATTCAAGGTTAAAATAATTGATATTCGTAAGCCCTACCCTCGTAACTTTAAAGGCTCAGAACCATGCTAACAACTTCCAACTGATGTTCGGTTGACATAGGTCAAAATTAACTCTGATTAGGTAAATATGCATTGATGGGGCATCATCAAAAATTTGATCACACTTGTCCCAAGGGGAAAAACTGGTTTTTTTGATTAACAGATAAACTAGCTCAGTTGTTTGTTGATTTTTCAATGATAAAAAATCAAAGATAAATTTGGCCAGAAAAAAAATCCGCCGCTGAATTCAATGAACATTAAGTAAACTTAACCAACATATCAAATCGGCGACGGACTTTTGTCATGGGTCAAACAGATTAAACCTCTCAACCAACCCTACCTTTCAGCTCAGGTTAATCATCATCAAGACCAATCCTAACCATGAGTGCCCATTTTAGTTATTTTCTGGCTGTGTTTTTTGATATAGATCAAAAAATCTGATGGTATTGAATTTAATTTTTTATGGCAATACTCATGCAGCGGTAAATCTATTGATGTGCCTATCTAAACCAATGTTTAGATGAATATTGACTTACATCAACATTCAGAGGCTGTAAACAAATGATAATAATAACATTGTTTGTTCAAAAGGAGTCTTGTCCATGAAAGAAAAAAACAAAGGTAACAGGCTGTTATTAAGTGCAGAAGAAGACCGCAACCTAGCCAAAAAAAGTAAGCGTAAGAAGCTACGCCGAGCATTGCCGTCGTACCAACTTGCTTATGACGACCAAGATTTTATTTTACGCGACGAAATGCGACCTGTGCGCTTGATGTTGGAGCTTTCAAAAGCAGAGATGATTCTCAATAAGCATAACATCAATCACACCATTGTTATCTTTGGTAGTTCAAGAACACCGAGTCCAGAAGATGCTGAATCCAAGTTTAATGAAGCCAATGAGGAACTGAAAAAATCACCACAAAATATAGCCTCTATAGCGAAGCTAGAGCTGGCATTGAGACAAGTCAGTCAAGCTCAATATTATGCCCAGGCCAGAGAACTGAGTGAATTGATTACCAGTAAAACACAACAGTCAAAAACACCTTTGTACATTACCACTGGTGGCGGCCCTGGCATCATGGAAGCTGCCAACCTAGGCGCCAGTGATGCCAATGGACAATCCATTGGTCTTAATATTGTCTTGCCTCACGAACAGGACCCCAATGCTTACATAACACCAGAGTTGTGCTTTCAATTTCATTACTTTGCGATACGCAAAATGCACTTTTTAATGCGGGCTCGTGCTCTGGTGGTGTTCCCTGGAGGTTTTGGCACATTGGATGAATTGTTCGATGCTTTAACACTGCTGCAAACCAAAAAGATCAAACCTTTGCCAGTGTTGTTGTTTGGTCGTAGTTATTGGCAGAAAGTTATTAATTTTGAGCTGCTGCTTGATGAAAGGATGATTGCAAGCAAGGATTTAGAACTTTTCAGGTATGTGGAGTCTGTTGATGAAGCCTGGCAAATCATTCAGCAGTTCATTAAAAGTTAAACCGACTGTCATGAGAGGTTCACACGCTTTGACTGATATTCAATTCTGATTGGAGAAGAAGTATGAAAATAAAATTTCTGGGAGCCACAGGCACTGTAACTGGTTCTAAGTATCTGGTTTCAAGTCAAAAATCTAAGCTGCTGGTGGATTGTGGACTTTTTCAGGGTTATAAAAATTTAAGAGAAAGGAATTGGCAACCCTTCCCTTTTGATATTGAGTCATTAGATGCTGTGGTGTTAACCCATGCGCATTTGGACCATTCTGGAATGATTCCATTGTTATACAAGCACGGTTACCGAGGTCCGGTTTATTGTAGTGAAGCCACTTTTGAGCTTTGCAAACTGTTGCTGCCTGACAGTGGCCACATTCAAGAGGAAGATGCCAAGTTTCGTAATAAACATAAATCTTCTAAACACCACCCTGCCTTACCACTTTATGACCTTGAAACAGCGGTGGAAAGTTTAAAACTATTTACCACTGTTGCCTTTGAGCAAGCCATAAATGTTGGTGATTTAGATGTCAGAATTCGATCTGTAGGTCATATTTTAGGTGCTGCCAGCGTTAAAGTTACAAACCATCAGAAATCCATCATTATTACGGGTGATGTGGGTAGGCCTAACGAATTGGTCATGCCTGCGCCTAAACCATTGGATGCATGTGATTGTTTGTTGATTGAGTCAACCTATGGTGATCGCTTACATGAGCAAGACGACTCCAATGACAGACTTGCTGATATAATCAATAAAACAATTAAAGCCGGTGGTTCTATTTTAATTCCCAGCTTTGCTGTGGGGCGAGCCCAAACCATCATGTTCATTCTCTCTGAGTTAATTAAGTCCAATAGAATACCTAAGTTACCCATTTTTTTAGACAGCCCAATGGCCATCAATGCCTCCAATATATACTGTAAGTTCAATGATCTACACAGGTTGAGTCCTCAACAGTGTAATGACATGGGTGAAGTTGTTGAATACACCAGAGAAGTTGAAGCCTCTAAAGCATTGTCTGATTTAAAGTTTCCCCACATCATCATATCTGCCAGCGGCATGGCTACAGGCGGCAGGGTTTTACATCACTTAAAAAGGCTTTTACCTGATTACAAAAACACCATTATTATGGTGGGCTATCAGGCTGGGGGCACCCGAGGACGAAAATTATTAAATGGCTGCTCATCGGTGAGAATATTTGGCCAAGAAGTTGATGTTAAAGCCAATATAGAAGAAATCGACACATTGTCTGCCCATGCAGATTATAACGAAATGATTCAATGGTTGAAACAATCCAAAGATTTAAACCCCAAGCAAGTTTTTATCGTTCATGGTGAGCCAGATGCAGCTGATGAGTTTCGTTTACATCTGAAAGATCAGTTAGGGTGGACGGCCACTGTCCCAGATTATTTGAGTGAACACGAAGTATAAAAATTAAAATACGGATTAGAAAGAACTCGTTATGGATTTTTTTCTTTTCTGTGTTTTTTAAAGCGGATGGTTCGACCAATAATGAATCCGATCAATAATAAACCAAAAACCATAATTGATCGAGACATGGCCACATCCCACCACAACAGCTTAACTTCGACAACTTGAGCGTTTTGTAAAGTGAAAATCACTACCAGTAAAAGGCATAACGCGGCGATGCCTAACCTGATTTTATGTTTCATAGTTCATGCCTCATATATCTATTAATAACCAAAAAAAGCAGTTTTAAATTTGCTTTCTTTTGATTTTTTCAATGATTTGTTCATGTTTGATCACCCGAGAAAGATCAGCCAGTTCGCTGGTAAATAGGCCAACCAAATCATCAAAAGTTATGATACCCATCAAACCACCTAAGTCATCAACCACTGGCAGCCTTCGCACACCAGTTTGTTGCATGTATTTAAACACACTGAATATGCTTTGCTGGCCGTTAACGGTATAAAAATCATTGCCGATTAACTCCCGAATGAACACATCTTCACAAGGTATGTTAAGCGCTATTATTTGTACCACTATATCACGATCAGTCACTATGCCTATGGGTGTTACGCGGCCATTGACTTGCTCAATCACTACCAAACAACCGACATGGTAATCACGCATTAAAGCCGCAGCATCAATCAAAGTCGTATCACCAGTGGTGGTGATGACTTCTGATTGACACAATGCAGCGGCAGTCATGTCTGTATCCGCAAATTCATTCATCCGAAACCACCTGCCAACTGCCATCAGCTTGACGACAAGCTTTGCCGTAAATTGACTCTATTTTACCCCCAACTTCGGGTTTGGTTTGGTATTCTCGACAGGGTGATCTGTCGTAATAGTAAGTTTTTAACGGTTTAACTTGATAACGGTTATTGGTGTCTGGATTAATCCAAACTGTCGGCACACCAGTTCTGACTGTTTCAAGGCTGTGTGATACTTTTAATTGATCACTGTCATCCATTGAGCGACCTACATTGCCACCAATGGCGGTGCCCATGACAGCTCCAATAACTGTGGCGATGGTTTGTCCTCTGCCATCCCCTATTTGATGCCCTAAGGCACCTCCCAGCAGGCCACCTATGACCATCCCGGTGTTTTCATTGGGTCCTTTTGTGGTTGAACAAGCATTCATTATCAACAGCATAATTAATGGCATAAACAAATTTAATTTTTTTTCATGTATAGCACCCATACCCATATAATTTTTAACTAACGTAATCACATTACCAGTCTGGAAGTAGAACAGCTTTGATGTAAGTCAAATATAAATATGAAAACAGTTTAAACATGGTTTTTAACGAAATTGATAGAATTTGATCAAGGCTGATTTAATCAACAATGCCAGTAATGCACCAATAATTGATAGCAACATGTCTTGGTGGGCATCCCAAACATCACCTTGTGTGCCCAAGTAAGCAATCCCGAGTTCACCTCCAAATAATGAGGCGGCACCCCACTCTATCAGTTCATACAAAAGAGAAGTCGACATCACTAAGTTGACGGCTACAAAATAAGTCCAACCACTGGTTGAACCACTCACTTGGCTGCAAATTTGTTGCAGCGGTAGCACCAACAGGAGACCATAAGCAAAATGTGCCAAACGATCAAAGTGATTGCGTTCCCAGCCCATGAAATGATTCAGTTTAAAACCAAAGGCTGAATTAAAAAATTCATCATAAGGTACTTCGGAATAAGTGTAATGAGCGCCTATTTCATGGATAAATAAAAAACTTAATATTAGACACCAGGACAGCGTTGAGAAAGTGTATTTTTTAAAGTTGAGTAGAACCAAGCTAAAAAAAAACAACACCAAAACATTTTCCAATAACCAGTCTTCACGGCTGTTAGGAGAAATAGCCAGCCAAATAAATTCTAATAAAAATACGCTGAAGAAAAGATAAACCAGTGTGTTGCTGCGTATCGAAGTTTTTAAACGAAAATAAAAGTCTTCAATCATTTTAAGGTAAGCTTACAGCTTTTCTTGTTGAAATAATGATGTAAAGTTGACCGCCAAGAAAAACCAATAAACCCAAGCTGACAATCTGAAGTAGTGTGCCAAAATTAAGTGCAACTACATTAAAAATTTGAGCGGCAGGTGAATACATGATTATTAACTGCATAAGACATGTGACGGTTACTGTTAACCACAGCCAGATATTTGTTGATTGTGGTGTTCTAAACAGCGACCTGATGGCAAAAAGAATACCCACTTCAGCAATAAAGACAGCATTGAAAACCACTGTTTGCGCTTCAATCAATGAATATTGACTGTATATTTTAAACAGCAACAAGGTGAAGACTGTGGCCACCAAACCCAGAAAAACAACAAACCTCATTTGAGGTGCAGTCAGGATACTTGTATTGGCGGTGTCAGGTTTTTTCTTCATGATTTCCTTATCATATGTATCAACAGCCAAAGCCAGTGCTGGCGCACCATCAGAAATTAAATTGATCCATAGTATCATGATAACAGTTAGTGGCAAATCCCAACCAAAAATCACTGCGAAAAACACAATAAGCACTTCACTTAAATTACCTGAAAGCAACAGCATGATGGTTTTCTGGATATTGTTAAATATACCTCTACCCTCTTCAATGGCATTAACAATGTGAGTGAAAGAGTTGTCCAAAAGAATGAAATCACTGGCTTCTTTTGCAACGTCAGTTCCAGATCCAACAGCCACACCAATATCAGCTTTTTTAAGTGCTGGTGCATCATTGATTCCATCCCCAGTCATGGCAACAATTGAGCCTTGTTTTTGTAGTGCTTCAACTATTTTTTGTTTATCAGCTGGTATGGTTCTGGAAAAAATATTGACCCCATCAGATAAGGCCTTTTGTAGTTCAATTTCATTCATCTTTTGCAATTCTTTGCCTTCCAAGCTCAAGCCTTCGATGCCTATCTTTTTGCCGATAGCTATGGCCGTTTCTTTATAATCTCCAGTAATCATCACCACTCTAATCCCAGCTTGCTTGGTGGTCTTTATGCTGTTAATTACATCGTCTCTGGGCGGGTCAATCATGGCTTGTAATCCGACAAAAATTAATTTTTCTTCAGAAACCTCCGCATCAGCAGTTGTTGGTTTATAGGCAAAAGCGATGACCCGCAAAGCTTGTTTAGCGAAGTGGTTGATTTGTTTGTGTATGGTTGCTTTCAATGCATCAGTTAATTTGACAACTTCTCCATTCACTGAAACATGTGAACAATCTTCCAAAGTTTGATCTGGTGCACCTTTGGTATAAACATAATGATGCGTTTGCTTTTTAATGAGTACACTCATTTTTTTTCTGGTTGTATCGAAGGGTATGGTGGAAATTTTATCGACCTCTGGTTTGACTCCTGCTTTCATGGCACTGACCAGTAATGCCGCCTCTGTTGGATCTCCTGCAATTTGCCATTCATCCTTTTCTTCAATCACTGAGGCACTGTTACAAACCATACCAATTTCATAAACCAAAGGTGATAATTGTTTTGATATGTCGCCAATTGGCTCGTAACCAACTCCGGTTATTAAAGCCTCTCCGTCGAGGTTCCACACATGGGAAACCATCATTTCATTTCTTGTCAGTGTGCCGGTTTTGTCAGTACAAATAACATCACATGAGCCCAGTGTTTCAACCGATGCCAACCTTTTAACCAAGGTTTTCTTTTTCAATAGTTTTTTTACCCCAATCGATAAGCTGATGGTAACGACCGCAGGCAATCCCTCTGGAACAGCCGCAACGGCCAAAGCCACTGATATCAGTGCAATTTCTCTGAATGCGGTAAAACTGAAGCCAACAAGAAGGTATTCTTTGGTTCCAATAATACAAAAAATAAGCAAGCTGATGCAGATGATCGCAAAACTCAACTTTTTACCAAAAACATTTAATTTTTTTTGTAGCGGTGTGAGCTCTTCTTTTGTTTCTCTGATCAAGCAGGTTATTTTACCTATTTCAGTTTGCATGCCGGTGCCAACAACCACCGCTGTGGCCATCCCTTCGGCGATTGTGGTTGATGAAAATAACATGTTACTTTGATCACCTATTTGGGTTTTTAGATTGAACATGCCAGGCGCTTTATTAACTGCTATGCTCTCACCGGTTAGGGTTGATTCTTGAACTTTGAGCCGACTTGATTCTAATAGACGACAATCTGCAGGCACTTTATCTCCTGACTCAAGGGAGATCACATCGCCGATGACTAAATACTTAGCATTAATTGATTTCAATTTTTGGTTTCGCCAAACCTTGGCTTTGAGGTAGTTAAATTTTTTCAAGGCCTCCAAGGATTTATGCGCTGATAACTCTTGAAAATAACCCATCAACGCATTGGCCACCAGTATGGTAAGAATAATGAGCGCATCCAAATATTCACTGGCGATAAGGGACAAGGTGACGGCAAATAAAAGAATGTAAATGATGAAGGATTTGAACTGTGTAATAAATAACTTAAATTTATTTATTTTTATTTTTGTGACCAGCTCATTGAATCCAAACTTTTCCAGCCTTCTTTTCACTTCCTGTTGTGACAACCCAGTAGGTGAAGTCTTTAATTTTTGCAACAGTGCTTCAATTGATGCTTGGTAATAAATCATAAGTCAAGATCTTGTTTTTTTGAAAGAACTTATCATTCAGTTTCCGCTGACTTTATTTGTACTTTTGAATCTCACTGTTTAATCTCCACTGATATCTATTTTTGCTCATTTTCTTAGTTGTTTTGCTGATTTGTTGTGCTTCACTACTTGCTCAATTAAAACATCATATCTGATAAGCTCAGTCCGAGCTTGAAAAATGGCTGAACTTTGGTATTTGTTTTTAACTTATTTTCAGTGTTGAATTACGTACTGACAACAAGGTAATTAATCAGGGTTAAGTGCCATCAGCGGCTTTGGTGTTTTTTATTTAAACTTGTTATCTATTCCTTTACATAAACTGCTTACAAAATGTGCGCTAATTTCATCAACAGCTCATTGACAGGTAAGGTAGATAAATCCTTGCTGACTTCCTGGTTAACAACATGCCGAATATTTTTGTTTAAACACTGTCGCATTTTCCCCAATGCTTTGGGCGGCATGATCAAAGTTAACTGATTGAACTTCCCTGCATAGAATTTTTTTTCCAGTAATTTTGATAGTTCAGTAATAAATTCCGTTTCTGCTTGATCATGTAAATCTGCACTGTTACCTTTACTGTGGTGTTTACCTGAATAAAAATTGCCATCTTTATCTGTAGCCAAATCTTTAGAGGGTGTGTGCTGGTAAGGGGATTGTAATTGCTCAATCAATTGAAAAGACTCCTCATACCTACTCAGTAATTTTGCCATGCCACCATCAGCTACTAAAACCCATTTTTTGCTGTTTATTTCTGTCATGATAATTATCCAGATTGATTCAACCTAAATACAAATCATAGTAATCAAATTTTGGCTGAGTGAATTTGATATAAATCAACATTAGTACGCAAAAATAACGCCATGATTCATTTCCTGATATGATGCCGATATCAAGATAAATCATTCCTACAATGCTCATGATTAACACATTGATACTCATCCTATCTATAGGTCTGTTGGCGTATTCCAGTATGCTTACCATTGATGCTTCCTTGAAATTGGCTCAAATTTACCGTTTGTCTGATTTATTTGTGGGCTTGGTGATTTTAGCCATTGGTAGTGATTTACCCGAACTGATTGTGGCTATTTCAGCTTCTTTAGATTCACTGGCTGGCAATGACATGTCTGGTATTATTATGGGAACCAGCATTGGCAGTGCTTATACACAAATTGGCTTTGTGTTGGGCTTCACTGGGTTAATTACTTATGTACTGGCCAGCAAAAAAGACATTTATTTGGTTGGTTCTATTTTACTGATATCGGTTATTTTGCTGGTAATTACTGGCCATGATTCCATCATTGATGCCACAGATGGCGCTATTTTGATCTTAGTGTATTGCATTTATCTGGCAGTGATTTTCTTTGACCACCGCAGCAGCGCCGATGAACAGAGTCATGTTAATTCATCGTTTAAAACTTGGTTGTGGTTAATAGTTGGCTTGGGATTGATAGCGGTCAGTGCAGAAATGACGGTTCAAAGCGCTGCTGATATAGCTCAATCATTAGACGTTTCCCAATCGGTGATTGCGGTGATGATCATTGGTCCAGGAACCAGCTTGCCAGAATTTGCCATATCATTGCGTGCCATCATCAGTAAACGGAAAAGTATTTCCATCGGCAATATCTTGGGCAGCAATGTATTTGACACCTTAGTCCCAATCGGAGCAGCGGCATTAATTACTCCGGTCTTGGTGGAGCCATCTTTCATTGTTTTTGATTTTCCTGGATTGTTCCTATTGACTTTTGTTTGTCTTTTTTTCTTGGTCAGGAAAAAGGGTATTCAAAAATTTGAAGCGATTATCATCTTGTCGCTATATTTTGCTTATTTGTTGGCCAAATTGGTTTGATTGGGTTAAGGCTGTTATTGGCAGTAGATTCCAGCCAAGCGTTTCACTGCGGTCATGTCTTTGATGTGGATTTGCTTGCCTTTGATTTCAACCCAATCATGTTTTTTGAGTTTATTAAAAATCCTACTCACTGTCTCAATGGTAAGACCCAGGTAATTGGACATTTCACCACGTGACATCGGCAAGGTGAATACATCATGCGGCAAGTTTCTTAAACGAAACCTTGATGATAAGTTAATCAACAATGCAGCTACTTTTTCTTTTGCTGACTTTTGGCCCAATATTAACAACAGCTCTTGATCTTCTGTGATTTCCTTGCTTAACAGCCTGGTTAATTGAGTTCTTAAGCCATCAATTTCTCCAGCCAGATCATCTAACATTTCATACGGTATCTTACATATTTTTGATTCCATCAAGGCCACAGCAGAACTGTTGTGAATCTCAGAGTTGATGGCGTCTAAACCGATCAGTTCGCCCGGTAAATGAAAGGCAGTGATTTGCTCTTCCCCTGAATAACTGTTAACAATAGATTTAAAAGCGCCTGATCTGATGGCGTAAACACAGTGAAAAGTCTCACCTTTATTAAATAGGTGTGTGCCCTTGTCTATATGAGAAGCACCCCTTTGTATGATGGAATCCAAATGTGAAACTTCAGCTTCGGCCAGCATGGCAGGAAGACACAGTGTGTTGATACCACAATCTTTGCAATTAATATGGATGTTGGTTTTATACACCAAGGCACTCAAGTGTGAGTATGGATATTTATTGTAATTTTAAAGACAAAATTAAGCAATTCAATTCGTACAAGTATCAGCTCATCGAATAAGCAATTAACTCTCTCATGTCCAAATCAAACAAGGCGCAGATGTTTTTTAAAAAATAGCTGCCCAATTCAGTCACCTCAATGCTGTGTTTTGAGAGCTGCACCAATCCGTCTTTTTCCATTGCGTGCAAATGTTTATAAGTATCTTTGAGGTATTCCAAGTCATTGAATTGAATTTCATGTTGATTAAATTCGAAGCGGTGGTTAATGATCAAGCTGATGATTATGGCTGCTCTGAACACGTGCTCTGAGTTTAAATGACAACCCTTGGCTGCAGGAAAGTTGCCAAGGCCTAATGCGTTAAAATAGTTGTCAATTTGCACATGATTTTGATAAAACAAGCCATCAATTTTACTGATAGAAGAAGCACCCAATGAAAGCACGTCCGAGGTGTTGTTTAAGGTGTACCCTGTGTGGTTATATCTTAATTGGTTTTTATCTGCAGCACTGTATAACTCACTGTTACTATTAACAAAACAATTCATCCCCAAATGTTTATATCCAGCAGAGATCAAAGTTTTAACACACATTTGATAAATTAAATGCTTATCAAGGTCGGAGGATAAACGGCTTCGATTTAAGCTCTTCTGTCGTTTGAAGAAAAAAGGCCGGTGAAAGTATTGAGACAAACAAATGTGTTCACAACCCATATCAATCAGACCATTCAATGTGTGTTTGATGTCCTCACATGATTCATCGGGTAAGCCATAGAACAACTCGACTTGTAAGGACTTAAAGTGAGTGTTTTTTGTAGCCTGAATCAACGGCTCAACAGCGTGATAGGATTGGACTTTTTGGGTAGGCAAGTTAAGCTGGTAATTAAAGTTGAGGGTTGTCATCTTCAGTTTGTTGAAACCCAAGCTTTTAAAAGCCTCTAAATGATTGATGTCAAATAATCTGGCGTTGATATCTAACAATATATCCACTGTGCATAAGTCAAAATCAAATGATTCGGCTATAGATGTCAACAAGTGCTTTATTTTATCCACGCCTAACAAAGAAACTTCGTTGCCTGAAAAGTATATTTCTTTTATCTTGATCTGATCTGAGTGTTGTTGATAGGCAGAGATTTCTTTTTCAATGAAATCAATATACCGACTCAACTGAGATTTCTGATTCAATTGAATTTGATAACTGCTGGCGTGACAGTCTGGGTCTTGACAGTAAGGAAAGTACAATTGTAAGTTCAATTCATTGCGCTTTAAGCCCGTTAGCTTGTTCAATATATTGTGATCGTTTATGTTTTCATGAAAGTTCAATTTAGTCGGGTAACACTGATAGTTAGGCCCAGCTTGGGTGTATTTTTTATAAATTTGCGGTGATAATTTCATCATTTTACTCTCTGGTGTTTAAAAAACCTTAAAGAGTTTTGTGAGGTTTTTACTGCTCTATTTTCACCACCAGCATGTCACAGGGCGATCCGTGAATAACACTGGTTGCGGTAGAACCCAAAAGTAACCCTATACCATGTCTACCATGAGAACCAATGACAATCAAATCTGCATTGATTTCAGTTGCAAATTTTCTGATTTCTTTGGCAGGGCTGCCACTTTTTATGTGAATATGCTCTTCAGGTATGTTATTTAATTCAGCCAATTCGAGCATTGATTTTCGCGCTGCTTTTTTAGTTTCATGGTGTGCTGCAGGTAAATCTGTCATGGGGGGAGCCAATGGAGCACTGGGAAAAATCATCACAATGTCCATCACATGAATCAAGTGCACATGACCCTCTGCGGATTTCATTTTTAAGGCTTTATTCAGTATTTGACTGCAATCAATAAATGGATCAATAGCGACTATTACGTGGTTATATATAGACATTTGTTTCTCCTGAAAATTATGCCATGAGGTTATCATGTCTTAAAAAAGAAACTATTGACCTATGTCAAAAGGTTAGTGACTTGAATGAAGCAATGATTAAAACCCAACGTATGGTCAACATGGATGTAAAAGGCAGCAGTCATTAAGGGGGTGGTAATGCTTATCTGGGCGTAACCAAATCCCCTTCATGTAAGTCAGTACTGGGGTATATAATTACCTGTTCGCCGACACTTAGACCATTGGATACTGAAGCAAATTGGTTGTTTTGGTGGGTCACCTCAATCGGCTGTAATTGGGCTCGGTCTGACACCACTTTGAATACAGCCCAATGGTCATCTTGTCTGAACATCGAAGCAATCGGAACTTTGATAACATCTGCAAATTCATCAGTGATGATGGTCGCTTCAACCCTGAAGCCGTGTCCCAGTGATTGCCACTTTTCATAAGCATCAGTGAAGCTTAAAATGACCCGAACGCGTTGTTCCTCAACGCCTAAAGCCGAAACTTTTGTGAAGCCAACAGGTTCAACCAGTCTAACCTGTGCTTTGATGATTTCATCTTTGCCCCATCTTTTGATTTCAGCCAGATCACCCGGTTGAACTTTGATGGCATTGGTAGACAGCATCTCGAGTTCAATTTCCATGTCCGTTGGATTACCTATGGTCAACAAAGGCGTACCAACAGGCACAGTGCTTTCACTTTTGTGCAGCACTTCAAGCACCAAACCATCAACCGGTGCTTTGATACAAATTTGACAGTTACTGTTCGCTGCAGCGCCCGTCAAAATACTGGTGTCTGGTTGTAATAACCGGGTTTCTGCAGCATGTAAGTTGGCCAGTTGAACCTGCACCGTAGATTGAGCGGTTTCAAGTTCTGCTTTGAGGTTGTTGACTTGTAGTTCAACTTGTTCGAGCTGTGCAACTGGAATCAATCGCTTGTCATACATCTCCTGTGTTCTGCGCAACTCAGACTCACCAAATTTTAAGGCCACCTGAGCTTGATTTTTTCGTGCCACAGACAGTGATAAGGCGGCTTTGGCGCCATCCACATCAGCTTGGGCTTGAATTTCACTGCGCTTATCCAGAAATTGAGGGTTTGATGGACGCATGTTGGCTAAAATGGTTTGTCCCGCTTTGACTCGACTGCCCACTTCACTCTCAATTCGGGTTACTTTGCCATCAATGGGCGTTGATACGGTATAAATATCATGGATTCTGGTTTTACCCTCTGCATCGATAGAAATGATCAATTGGCCACGTTTAATGGTTGCTAAATCCACTGCCATGGGTTCAGGCATGAATGCATAAGCAAAAAGCATCAATATGATGACTACAACAACCCATTTAATTATGTTATTCATATGTTTTCCTGATAATTATTCGACACCTTTTTGTGCACTGACTAAATCAATGCTATCTACCCTTTGCCAGACTAAATAGAAAGACAACAACACAGTTGCGCCTATAAAAGCAGCTGCCAAGCCATAAGTTTTGCGGCTGACATAAACTGGAATTCGGTACAGTTCACTGCCCATGCTGCTGAACATATACAGGGCCATTAAATCGCCCAGAAAGATGCCCAAAGGTATAGCAATCAATGACATCAGCAGCAATTCACCAAACAGTAAATAAGCCACTTCTTTTCGAGTCAAACCCAAAACCCTTAAACTGGCCAGTTCCCTGCCCCGTTCAGAAAGGGCTATACGTGCGGTGTTGTAAACCACGCCAATGCTGATAAAACTGGCAAACACAACAATCACAGCCATCATTTTCAAGATGTTATCGGCCAACAGTTCAGTGAATTTTTGTTGGGTTACTGCGGTGATGTTCAAGCCCTGAATGGCTGGCATGTTTTTCAGTTTATGGTAGAGCTCGCCAGCGTATTTTTGATCAACAATAATCGAAGCACCATTGACTCTGGGACTTTCATCCATCAAAAGACTCAATTCATCCCAATTCAAATAAGAGCCCATACCAAACAGTTCTTCAGTGGTTGCAGTTACTGTGACTTGAAATGTGGGCCTTTTATCTTCCAGCACTTCTATGGTTATTGTGTCACCAATTGTAAGGTCCAGCTGATCGGCCAATATTTGATTGATGACCAACCCTGTCTCAGGCATATTGATGGGCTTCATGTCATTGCCTAAAACCCTTTTCAGCTGTTGTCCTTTCAGCAAACCAGAAACCTGACCTCTCTTGCTGATGTGACCAAAGCGATACTCCACTGGAACAGACCTGATGCCTTCAACTCGCATCACGCCAGGCAGTGACTGCAGGTCATCTAAAACTTGACTGGGTTTAGGGTGAGTGAAAGAGACACTCAGGTCTTCACGTTGTGCCACATTAAACTGTAGGTTCATCATGTGGTTCATGGTGTCCTGCATCTGAAAACTGTAAACCAGTATCGCCATGGCCATTGCCAGACCCAGTGTAGATAAGGTTGCTCTGACCGGCCGCCTGATGAGTTGACGAACCACAATTCGAGACAGAAAGTTGAGTCCCTTGAGCATGTTAACTCGGTCGAGCCATGATTTTTTATACCTCTCAGGGCTGGCTGGTCGCATCGCTTCAGCGGGTGCCAATAAAATAGCTTTTCGCACTGCAATCAAGGCACCAATAATCGCAGCAGTCAGACAAATCATCACTGACAACGCCATAACCTGAGTGGAAAAGGCATATTTTAATATGGGGAAATGAAAAAACTCAGCATACATATTAACCATACCGCCAGCTGCCCATGTACCTATAGCCAGCCCCATAACAGAACCTACAGCGACAATCAGTAACACCATCTTGATGAAATGCCAAGCCACTTCCCAATCACTGTATCCGACTGCTTTGAGCATGCCAATCTGTACCCGTTGTGTGGCTATTTGTCTGGACACCACAACATTGATTAAAAAGGCAGCGACCACAATAAATATTATCGGCACGGTGTCGCCCATGGTTTTAAGTTGTTTCAGCTCATTTTCTAGATAGAAATTAGATGTTTGGTCTTTACGCTCAATGGTCAACAGACCGCCATAAGGTTTAAGCACCCTATCCACAGCGGTTTTAATGGCAGTATAGTTAGCCCCTCTTTGTGTTTTTATCAGCACATCATTAAAAGCGCCCTTCATGTTGATGGCGGTTTCTAAGTCCATACGTCGCATCCAAAACACAGCAAACCTCTTGGGGTCTGGCATCATGGCGCCAGGGGCCAAACTGTAAACAAATTCAGGTGATAAGGCCACACCGACAATCAGCAGTTGGCGGCGAAAACCATTCATGATGACGCTTACGCTGTCACCAAGCTGTAAGTCATGGGCTTGAAAAAAGGCCTCATCAACCATGACAGCATCGGCCTCACCTACCTTCGGATAACGACCAGCTCTGAGGTACAATTGATTGATGGCTGATTCCTGTTGGTTGGGAATCGACAGCACCATGCCACTTCCAGGTTCAACCATTGGGTTCATTTGTAAGGTGATGGCATAAGCCACTCGGGTTTCAACTTTAGCAATGCCTGGAATTTCTTCCAGCCTTTGTTTAACGGTCTCGGGAGCTCGTTTTAGTGCAACAAATAAATCAGCAAACTCATAACGATCATAATAAGTTTGTTTGGTCAGGTTAAGGCTTTGGTTAACACCATACATGACGATAAAAACAGCAATGCCGGCGGTAATAACCAGCGCTATGGCCAGAATCTGACCTTTGATGTTAGCCATGTCACGGCATAATTTTTTATTCAGCAATGCATTCATCTTACCAGCTCAATTGTTCTGGGTCTTTACGCTGGTGATTGCGTTTGATGTGATCAACCAGGCCATCTTTAAAGTAAATAATTTGATCGGCCATCTCACCTATAGATGCATTGTGAGTAATGATGACGCAGGTGGTGTTGTATTGCTCATTCACTTTAAGCAATGCTTTAAGTACTTTAATTCCTGTCACTGAGTCCAAGGCACCTGTTGGTTCATCGCAAAATAACACTTCTGGGTTTTTGGCCAAGGCCCTGGCTATGGCCACCCTTTGTTGTTCACCACCTGACATTTGGGCTGGAAAATGATCCAATCGCTCATTCAGTCCAACAATGGCCAAGGCCTGTTTTGGGTCCATGGGGTTTTTAGCGATTTCAGTAATCAGTGCGACATTCTCATAGGCTGTTAAACTCGGCACCAGATTGTATGACTGAAAGACGAAACCCACATGTTCTCTTCGGTATCGGGTTAATTCAGAACGACTGTAATTAGTCAGGTTGGTATCTCGAAACCAGACTTCTCCTGAAGTTGGTTGGTCAATACCACCTATGATATTCAAAAAAGTTGATTTGCCGCTACCAGAGGGACCTAAAATGACCACAATTTCACCTGTGGGGATGGTTACATTGGCGCCACGCAAGGCACACACTTGAGTCTCACCGGTTTGATAGGTTTTGGTGAGGTCTTTGGTGATAAAACAAGCTGTCACAGGTTTTTCCATAAATGGCTACAAAAGCAACACCAACCAAAGGTGCTTGCATTTAATTATAGTTTGTGAATACAGGTACTGGGCAATTACCTGTGAGAAGCTTGACAAATGTCGGGTAAATTGAAGTGATAAATTTTTATAAGTCAGCAACAATTAAGCGATTCATTTCGCACATAGTGGCTTGACTTAATAATTTTTTTATCGATTCAGCTTTTATTTTTGCTTTTTTTATTTTTTGCTTGTTGAAAAACAGCAAAATTAATGGCTTGTTGCAAATCGTCGTATTTGAAGTTTTTATAGGTATAAACAAACTTCTCTTCACGAGTGATGCCATGCTTTTGCATGGCCAGTTGTTGTTCATTCTCAATGCTCATCGTATTTGTTCCTGGCTGTTAGTGGATAAAAGATGGGTTGGCTTTTTGAGGTTCAGGCCGGCTTTATAGTTGTGTGGATAAGAGGCTTCACGATCTTGAAAGTCTATAATGGATAAGTTTTTTATTACCCCACCATCCAAATTAATCGCCCTTCCAATGGTCTCGCTGGCATGCCAATTTTGGTAACCACCCAACACAGTCGGTAGGTGAACAATCAGTGCAGCGGAGATTGAACGTGTGGCGCTTTCCCAAAGATAGCTGGGGGTATGGTCGACTGCATAATAGTCAACTGTGTCGTATTTAAACATGGGGGTTTTAAAAGAAGTGGGTTTGGCAAAGAAAAAGCCCATGCCTTCATCACAACTGATATCAATAATCAGACTGTTTGGTTTAAGGCAGTCACTTTCTGATTGCAGCACAAAATCGGTTGGGTTTTTGGTGTCTTGAAAAGTGCCATTGACCACAATATCTGCTTCACGGATCAATTCAGTCAGTGGCCGTTCAGTGCCATCATGTTCGACCACCACCATTCGAGCTTCATTTTTTTCACCGTCACGAATTTTCACGTAATGACAATCAAGCACCTCTTCGCGCACTTCATGATCTGGGCGTTGGATACAAATCGTGATGTCCCTAAATCCATGCGCTTTCAGTGCGTATATGGCACCTCGGCTGACCGCTCCAAAACTGAATATGATGGTTTTCCGTTGATTGCCGTAATGGCCATCAATTCCTTTCAGTTGTAAAGCATGTAATACCGCACAATAACCTGCCATTTCGTTGTTTTTATAGAAAGTGTGACGCCCTATTTGTCCACTTGGTGACCAGACAAACATGTCTTCAAAGGCAATTAAAGTTAGCTTGCGGTCAATAGCAGCCTGGGTAATTTCAGCTTGTTGAACACAGTGCGTATAACCCCAAAGCGTGCCGCCTTGGCGTAGTTGCATTAAGTCCTCTAAAACGGGTTTGGCTATGATGGCAGTGCCCATATCGGTTAAAATTTCATCTCTCGATAATACACCACCGGTTTCAGCTGCCAAGCTGGCATCTGAAACACCAAAGGGTTTGCCGTAGCCAGTTTCAAACACCAACTGACGTCTGAGTGCTAAGGGAATTCTGGGCAAGTGATCTGGATGGATTGGATAGCGTCGCTCATCTGTTTTTTTCGAAGTACCAATCACGCCAATCATTAAGTCATTGCTCCCCTCTTCTTGATTATCAGACTTGTTAAGTTGAAGGGTTTCAATGTTTTTCATTGAGGGTCAATGCCGTTAAGAAATTTAAACAAATCGCTGTCTGTAGATATCACCAATGTAGAATTATTAGAAATGATTGAAGGATAGGCTTGCATGGTTCGAGTGAACTCGTAAAGATCAATGGATTGTTGGTCTTTGTTGTAGGCTTGGGCGTATATTTCAGTGGCCTTGGCATCAGCAAGACCACGGATTTCTTCGACTTCTCTATAGGCTTCAGACTGAATTTTATTTAAATCTCTGACTCGGTTACCGCGAATCCTGGCTGCCTCACCATTGCCCTCTGATAAGAATCTTTCGGCGATTTGGCGGCGTTCACTGATCATGCGATCATAGATTTTGGGCCTGACACTTTCATTGTAATTGATGCGTTTGAATCGTATATCAAGTAATTCAATACCAAACACCTGAACTTTTTCTGCAGCGGCTGCAAAAATTTCCTGCTCAACCGATTTGCGGCCTTTTTGTATCGGCACCAAACTACCCATATCTGAAGCAAGTTCTGCTTCACTGAGTTGCGCATCGCGCATGGGTTCGCGGTCTTTGGTGGTTCTGATGATTTCTATCAACTCATGCTTGGCCACTGCATTGCGGGTTTCACTGCCCAAAATATCATCCAATCTGGATTGGGCACTGCGCTCATCTCTGAGTCTCAAGAAATACTGCAGCGGGTCAGTGATGCGCCAGCGAGCAAAAAGATCAACGGAGATATACAACTTGTCTTTGGTGGGCATATCCGAAGGCGCACCATCCCATTCCAAGATTCTTTTATCGATGGCATTCACTTCTTGAATGAATGGCATTTTTACATGCAGGCCTGCCTCGGTAACAGGCGCGCCAACGGGTTTGCCAAATTGGGTGATGATGACTTGTTCAACCTCGTTAACAGTGTAAAGTGACTGTTTTGCTGTTGTCAGGAGTAATACAGTGAAGACTGCGATAACAATTAATTTCATTTTGAGTCTCCTGACTTGGCTTTGTTGCTGTTTGAATCTAGATTAAGTAATGGTAATAAATTATTACTGGCAGCATCGATGATGACTTTTGATTGGATGTTAGGCAAAACTTTTTCCATGGTTTCAATATAGATTCTGCGGCGGGTTACCTCGGGTGCTTTGCTGTACTCTGTTAACAATGCATTGAACCTGGCGACATCACCTTCAGCTTCATTGATGCGCTTTAAACGATAACCATCAGCTTCACGAATGCGTTGATCTTTTTCACCTTCAGCCAATGGTATGACTTTGTTGTAATCGCGTCTGGCTTCATTAATTAACTTTTCTTTCTCTTGCTGAGCCTGATTAACCTCGTTGAATGATTCTTGCACGGGTCTTGGCGGGTTAATGTTCTTTAATTGAACCTGGTCAATGCTGATGCCCATGGCGTATTTGGTTGACAGCGTTTGCATTTTTACCAAGGCTTCAGATTCTATTTCTTGACGACCAATGGTAATCACTTCATCAACGGTGCGGTCACCCACAACTTCTCTCATCACTGATTCTGAGACATAACGCAATGTGAGTCTGGGGCTGCGCACCTCAAACAAAAATTTGGCTGGACTCTCAATGCGGTACTGCACAACCCACTCAACCAGAGCGGCGTTGAGATCACCTGTTACCATCTGAGTTTCTTGCACACCTGTGTTACCAGGTGAACTCTGGTATGGGTCATTTGCACCGGGTGTATTGAAGCCAAACTCCTGTTTTAACTGGCGTTTAACCGGAACGATGACAGCTGAGTCAATCCCAAAAGGTAATTTGATGTGCAGTCCCGATGGCACTTCTTTCAAATACTTTCCAAAGCGCTGCACCACGGCCACTGAATCACTGGGAATGGTATAAACTGAACTCCAAGCCATTGTGCCGAGTAGAACAAATAAAACAACCAATGCAATGCTTTTGATGTTGCCCTCTGGTGGTTCAGTTCCAAACAGTGAAACCCATATTTTTTTGACTTCATTTAACCCAGAGTTTGGGGTGTTTTTTGCGGCCCAAGAACCTTGAGGCGAGTTGGTGTTATTCATTGTTTTTGTGGCATGTTTGATGCGTCCTATTGGTGGTATATAAACAATTAACCTTGTTGAGTTAATTGAGTTATGAAGTCATGAATTGAATTTTCATGCTTCGATGGGCGGGGTAAAAAAACACAGAAATAATTAATTGGTGTGTTTGTCCTGAGTGCAGATTTATTTTTCTCTGATTGTTAAAGTGTGATTGATAGAAGTTGAGCAATTATTTTTTCACAGATGCCTGCAGCTTAATCACATTAAAAATACTTGTTCTGGCTTATTTAAAAACTTCAATATAAATCAATTTAGATTTTTATAGTCCGGTCAAGATTTGGCATTGAGGTATACAATGGCAATAAAAAATATAAAAAATACCAGCGTAGTCAATGCAGCAGGATCAATCCAATGAGAACTCTTGGGAATTAATTTTGCAGGCATGTTTTGAAGTTTGTCTTCAACAGGATTGATTTTGTGATTGTGCAGCTCTGAAAAGTGCTTTTCAGTTTGGCGGTCATTCTTGGTATGCAACATGTATAAAGTGCTTCCGGTGGCTGACAAAAGAATTTTGTCATGTAATAGATATTGGGGCACAGTTGATTAAAGCAACCAACTTATTGATTTGAGCCGCAATAAATCATCAAACAGCTGGTTATCAGTGGATCTAACAGTCTAATAATTTAAACTGATAATGCGGATTATCATTTCACTGTTCTGATTAACCGGTAAGTTTATTTGGTTTTAGGTTTTTGTTTTACAAATAACATCGATTTAAGCACCCCATCACCTTCGATCAGTCCGTGAAATAAGGCTGCTGCGATGTGAATTAATATCAAGCCAAAAAATAACCAAGCAACGAGTCCATGTATGACTCTGAACAAGCCGTAAAGTCCCAAGTCTTGGCTGATCAATACCGGCAAATCAAAAAGCCCGAAAGGACTGACAGTGATGCCATGGGCGTTTTGCATCAACACTGGTTGAAAGCAGCGCTTTCTGGGTGAGCTGCAAAGAATGCTTTGAGTTTATCTGAGTTACGATGACCCAAAAAAACCAACTGTTGATAAAAGTCTTCAGGGGTTCTGACCGGCATCACCGGCGGGGTGTTCATCGCAACTCGCCAAGTTTGACCTGAGTCAGCAGCAAAGTTTAAAGCCATTGAGCGCACTGGTGCGTTTAAATCGGGTGCAGTTGGGTTGTTACCAGCAGTTGAAAAACGGCCAATAATTTTTTTCTTGCCGACAGTGAAAAAACTTGCCGTTGAATACTTTTCTAATCCACCATTGGCGGTGAACTCACCCTCGATACAAACGCCCTTGGCATGCGCTCGCCTGAAGCCCTTGAAAGGTGTCGGTCCTTGTTGTAAATCAACAAACTTATCAGCTGTTACCGGATGATTGCCAATGGTTCCTGCCGCATATAGAAAACCCAACCCCATAATCATGACCACCAAACCAATGATGATATAGCCTCGGCCTTGCTGGGTGTTCAGCAAGCCAAACAGGTGTTTTAATTTCAATAACAGTTTGTTTTGTGGCATTCTTATCTCGGTTGATTTTAAGTAGGGTTCTCACATTTTATAAATATAAGCTTGAAACTTTTTCACTCACCTTCAAAGTTATCCTGCATGTTTTCAATACTGGCTTCTACATTTTGGGGTCTATTAAAATAAGCTATGTGGTAAACAGCTTCACCTTCTTGAACCAAAGGGATATTTTGTTTTCCTATGATAATGCCGCCTGTGGGACTCAACATTTGAGAGGAAACTTCTCCCAGTGGTTTTTTGATTTCAGCCAGTACATCATTTTCAGCCACTCGATCTCCCAGCTCTTTTTTATGAATCACAAAACCGCTATCTGCTGCTCTCACCCAGCCACTGTTTTGAGCCACAAATGGTTCAATAACAAACTTTCTGGCCTTTACTTTTGGCAACATGCCAAGATGTCTTAATACGTTGGTTATGCCTCTGACGCCTACTCTGATTGACAATTCGTCAAAGCGCAAAGCTTGACCTGCTTCATACAACAACATAGGTATACCGTGCCTATCAGCACACTCACGCAATGAACCATCTCTGAGGTTAGAATTAACCAACACAGGAACGCCAAATGCTTTGGCCATTTCAAAAGTCACTGAATCATCTAAATTGGCTCTGATTTGAGGCAAGTTACTGCGGTGAATGGCGCCCGTATGTAAGTCGATACCATAATCACATTTGGTCACCACTTCTTGCATAAATAAATGTGCAATGCGCCCTGCCAACGAACCTTTGGCCGAACCTGGAAAACAGCGATTCAAGTCTCGGCGATCTGGTAAATACCTGCTTTGATTTAACACCCCGTAACCATTAACAATCGGCACAGCTATTAAGGTGCCTTTCAATCTATTGATTGCCTTACTTTTTATCAACCGGCTGATAATTTCTATGCCGTTCAATTCATCGCCATGAATGGCAGCACTAACGAATACAGTGGGACCTGGCTTTTTTCCCCTTTTGACATAGATGGGAATGGTCATGTCGGTGTCTGTGTATAACCGCACAGTGGGTAATTCAATTTTTTTGGTTTGTCCTTTTTCAATGGTATGACCACCGATGATAAGGGTATCACTTTTTTGTTTAGTTTGACTCATTTTTTGGTATTAAACCTCTGGTGGCTTTTTCAATCAGCTGGGTTCGCTAATCAACTGATTATAACCGTTATTTAACAATAAAACTGACAATGATTCTGGCTTGGGAAATACTTTTCTGATTGACATGAAACTATTCAATTGGCATGATTACATTTAAAAAATAACAACATGCAAACTGTGCCCAACGCAAACCCACCTGAGCATCATCAAACCATCATCATAGGTGCAGGTTTCAGTGGTATCGGATTGGCCATCAGATTACAACAGCAACAGCATGAGTTTTTACTGCTTGAAGCAGGTGAAGATGTTGGTGGTGTGTGGCGGGATAACAAGTATCCAGCAGCTGCTTGTGATGTGCCCTCAAGGCTGTATTCTTTTTCTTTTGCGCAAAACACAGCTTGGCAAAGAAGTTTCTCCACTCAGCCAGAAATCTTGGCTTATTTGAAAGCATGTATCAAGCAGCATCAATTGACTCAACAGATTCGATGCAAGCAAAAAGTCACAGCTGCCAGTTTCAATGCCAGTACCGGCTATTGGCAGCTACAAACCGTTACTGGGGCTTGTTATACAGCCAGGTTTTTGGTGACGGCCTGTGGGCAGCTGTGTCACCCTGCTACACCCAGTATTAAAGGATTTAATCAATTCAAAGGCGCCTATTTTCATTCTGCCAGGTGGTTGCAATGGCATGACTTCAGTGGTCAACATGTGGGGGTTATTGGTACTGGTGCCAGTGCCATTCAGTTCATCCCTGAAGTGGCTAAGCAAGCATCAGCAATCACGGTTTTCCAAAGATCGCCTCCTTATGTCTTACCCAAGCGCGATCGCCACATCAGCTCTTGGGAGCGACTACTGATGGCTCGAGTGCCAGCCATACAAAACCTCATCAGGAAACTGATCTACAGCAAAAATGAATTCAGAGCGTTGTACTTGGGTCCATTGAAAGCTGTTCTGAAACTGTATACTTGGCGCTGGCGCTGGTTTATGCATCAGCATATCAAGGATCCTGTTAAGCGACAGTTGTTAACACCTGATTATGTCATTGGCTGTAAACGCATTCTGATTTCGAACAATTATTACCCCACGCTGAATCAAAACCACATCAACTTAGAGCCCCATGCCATTGATGTAATTAAGGCTGACGGCATCAAAACAGTCAATGACATTGAGTACCCACTGGATACCATCATCTTTGCCACTGGTTTCAAAACATCTGAGTTCCTCAAGGGCATTAATATCACGGGTTTGAAGGGGGCGAAATTACATGACACTTGGCAAGAGGGTGCTTTTGCATACCACGGATTAGTCATCCAAGGATTTCCTGATTTATTGATGTGTTATGGCCCCAATACCAACATTGGTCACAATTCCATGATTCATGTTTTAGAAAGCCAATTTAATTACATATGTGATTATATTACTAAATCAAAAGTTAATAATATTAAATACTTAGAGATTAAACCTGAAGTTAATAATCAATACCAAACTGACTTGCATAAGCGCCTCGATGCAACCGTTTGGCAACAAGGTGGTTGTCACAGCTGGTACCAAACCAAAGCAGGGAAAAACACCAACAACTGGCCGGGCATGACACTGAGCTATCGATTAAAAACCAGGTCTGTCAACTTGTCAGACTATAAGGCCAGTTATTAATTGGTTGTTGTTATTTCCTCCTGAGTAGACGCACTGATGGGGTGTGCTCAGGGGTTTCCATTCTGTATAAGGTTGCTTTGTTTGTCATGTTTGTTTTCCTGTTTGGTTTTAAATAACTAGTCAGTTGATTTGTTCTTTAGGGTAGTAGATTTCCACAGGTAATAAATCACTGGTAGCACAATCAAAGTCAGAATCAGCGCACTGACCATGCCACCGACCATCGGTGCAGCTATTCGGCTCATCACTTCAGAACCGGTCCCAGTGCCATATAAGATGGGTAACAATCCAATGATGATAGATAAAGACGTCATCATTACCGGGCGGACCCTCAGCCCTGCACCCTGGGTCACTGCTTCAAGCAGTTCATGCTTGGTCGGTTTGCTGTGGTTTTCATGATGGTTTGAAAGTAACGCCTGATAGGACTGATTGAGGTACACCAGCATAATCACCCCTATTTCTACAGCCACTCCTGCCAAAGCGATGAAGCCTACACCCACCGCAATTGAATAGTTAAAGCCCTCAAGATACATCAACCAAATGCTGCCAACCAACGCGAAAGGCAAGGTGCCCATGATGATGGCGACTTCGGTGAAGTTTCTGAAGTTCATAAACAATAATAACATGATGATACCTAAGGTGAGTGGTATCACATAACTCAGCTTTTCTTTGGCCCGCAGCATGTACTCGTATTGACCTGACCAAGTAATCGAATAACCGGCAGGTAGGCTCAATTGTTCGTTGACCACCTGTTGTGCTTGTTCAACATAAGTACCCACATCTAAGCCGTCAATATCAACCAAAGACCAACCAGTTAACCTGGCATTCTCACTTTTGATGCCAGGTGGACCATCTTCAATAAATACATCCGCCACATCACCAAGCGCAATGGTTTGCATGCTGGGCGTTATGATCGGTAAAAGCGCGATTTTCTCAGGTGAATTGCGATCTTCTTGGGGGTACCTGACATTGACCGGATAGCGTTCTTGTCCTTCTACAGTCTCAGTGACATTCATACCACCAATAGCCGATGAAACCACTTGTTGGATATCAGCAACAGTTAAGTTGTATCGAGCCGCGTTTTCTCGATTGATGTCAATTTTAATGTACCTGCCACCGGCCACCCTTTCTGAGTAAACGGATGCGGTGCCATCCACATTTTTAAGGATGTCCTCTAACTGCTTACCAATGGATTCTATGGTTGCTAATTCAGGACCTGATATTTTGATGCCAACCGGTGTTTTGATGCCAGTGGCCAGCATATCAATTCGGGTTTTTATTGGCATCACCCACGCGTTGGTCAAACCGGGTATTTGCACCAATGAATCAAGTTCATGTTTTAAATCATCGGCATCAATCCCCGGACGCCACTGATCTTTGGGTTTGAATTGAATGAAAGTCTCTATCATGGTCAATGGCGCTGGATCGGTTGCCGTTTCTGCCCTACCCACCTTACCAAACACAGTTTCAACCTCTGGCACTGTTTTAATCAGTTTATCGGTTTGTTGTAACAATTGACGCGCTTTACCAATGGATATACCAGGATAAGTTGTCGGCATATACATCAAATCACCCTCGTCCAGAGGTGGCATAAACTCACTGCCAATTTTATTCACCGGCCAAAAGCCAATCAACAGCACCATAAAGGCCATTAAAATGGTCAGTTTAGGGAATTTTAGAGCGAGTTTTAATACCGGCATATACACCGTTGTTAACAACCTGTTTACTGGATTTTTGTGTTCGGCTAAAATTTTGCCACGAACAAAATAGCCCATCAATACCGGCACCAGCGTCACCGCCAATGCAGCGGCCGCTGCCATGGCATAGGTTTTGGTGAATGCCAAAGGTGCAAACATACGACCTTCCTGAGCTTCCAGGGTAAATACAGGAATGAAGCTGACGGTGATAATCAACAGACTGAAAAATAAAGCAGGGCCGACTTCAGAAGCAGATTCAATCACTATTTGCCAACGATTTTTATCGTTTATTTCAGTCTTTTCTATGTGTTTGTGCATGTTTTCAATCATCACAATGGCGCCATCTATCATGGCGCCAATGGCTATGGCTATACCACCCAGTGACATGATGTTGGCATTCAGGCCTTGCATGTGCATGACGATAAAGGCCACCAATATACCCACCGGTAAAGAAATGATTGCCACCAGTGATGACCTGATATGGAACAAGAAAATGATACAAACCAAAACCACCACAGCAAATTCCTGTAATAATTTATGCCACAGGTTTTCAACCGCCCTTTCTATCAATGCGCTGCGGTCATAAACAGTGACGATTTCAACCCCTTCGGGCAGTCCTTTTTTCAGGGTTTCAAGGCGTTGTTTAACGCCATCAATGGTCGCCTGTGCATTTTCACCATAGCGCATGGTGATGATGCCACCGACTGTCTCTCCTTCGCCATTTAATTCAGCAATACCCCGCCTCATTTGTGGGCCTAAATCAATTTCTGCCACGTCTTTCAGTAACAGCGGCGTACCGTTGTCATTAACCCCCAATGGCACCAATTCAAGGTCTTCAATGTCATTGATATAGCCAGTGGCTCTGACCATGTATTCAGCTTCCGCCATTTCTACCACTGAGGCGCCCACTTCTTGGTTACTTCTTTTGATTGACATCAGCAAATGGGACAAGGGTATGTTAAAAGCTTGCAGTTTTTGTGGGTCAACCTTGACTTGGTATTGTTTAACCATACCACCGATGGCAGCCACTTCAGAGACTCCTGGCACGGTTTGTAATTCAAACTTTAAAAACCAGTCTTGAATGCTGCGCAGTTGACTTAAATCATGCTGCCCGGTTCGATCTATCAATGAGTAGATATAAACCCAACCGACACCAGTTGCATCAGGTCCCAGTTGTGGCTTGGCATTCTCTGGCAACGATGGCGCCACTTGGCTTAAATACTCCAACACCCTGCTCCTTGCCCAATATAGATCAGTGTCTTCATCAAAAATGACATAGACAAATGAATCACCAAAAAACGAATAGCCTCTGACTGTGACAGCACCCGGCACCGATAACATCGCTGTTGTCAGTGGGTATGTAACTTGGTCCTGAACCACTTGGGGTGCTTGACCAGGGTAATTGGTTTTAATGATCACTTGTACATCGGATAAATCTGGAATGGCATCAACCGGGGTGTTTTTGATTGAATAAATCCCGAAGCCTACCAAGATAAAAGTGGCGATCAACACAAAAAGCCGGTTATGCACCGACCATTTAATCACTGCATTGATCATTTTAAATCGCCCCCTTCGGAGGTTTCCTCTTCGATTTCGACTCGTTCAACATCGGGTTCACTCATCTGCGAATGATTCATTTTAGAGTGATCCATTTGTGAATGGTCAACCTCAGTTTCATCCGGCTTAGAGAGGTCCATCTGTGAATGGTCCATCTGTGAATGGTCCATCTGTGAATGGTCAACCTCAGCTTCATCTGGCTTAGAATGATCCATGTTTGAATGATCCATATTTGAATGATCCATGTTTGAGTGATCCATGTTTGAGTGATCCATGTTTGAGTGATCCATGTTTGAGTGATCCATGTTTGAATGATCCATATTTGAGTGATCTATTTCAGTGCTGTTAAGCTGTTGTTTCGTCATGCGCTTAAAATCTGAAGATTTACTCGATTCGGAGTCAATCAGGAATTGTGCAGAGGTGACAACAACATCACCGGCCTCCAGCCCTGCAATGATTTCAATGTAATCATCATATGACTGCCCCAGTTTGACGTTTATGGATTTGAATTGTCCTTCACCCAGTGCCAAAACCACCCGATCAGAGTGACCGGTCCTTATCACTGCTTCAGCCGGAACCACTAAGGCGGCTTGATCATTCAGGGCTTGAATGCTGACTTGGGCATACATGTTGGGTTTCAGCACCTCATCTTGGTTATTAAACTTGAGTCTAACTTTAAGTGTTCGGGTGGTGGCATCCAAGGTAGGATAAATGAAATCAACCTGACCCACCCAGGTCCTTCCTGGCACATAATCAAGGGTCATGATGACCGGCTGATTAAGTTCGATCATGGCGGCTTGTTTTTCCAACACATCCACTTCGATCCATACATCTTCCAGAGCACCAATTGACATCACGTTATCACCCGGTTTAACGAAGAAACCTTCCCTGATTTTTAAGCGCTCGACCACACCTTTGTGTGGAGAATAAAAAGTAACCCGTTGTTGGGTGCTTCTGCTTTTCTTTAACTGTTGAATTTGTGTATTTGAGAATTGTAGCGACTTCAGCCTGTCTTCAGCAGCTTGGATCAGTTGGTTGTTATTGCGGTTTAATGCCAACAACAGCTCCTCCTGAGCATTGACCAGTTCTGGAGAATAGATGTCATAGACTGGTTGGTTTTTTTCTACCGATTCACCCGATGAATTGATGTACAGTTTTTCAATCCAGCCCTCAACCCTGGGATGAATATGAAACAGTTGTTCCTCGTTATATTTAACGACACCTACTGCTGTGATGGCCGATTGGACTTTTAAGAATTGAGCCTTTTCCGTCCTCACGCCTAAGTTGTTAATTACATTTGAGCTGATTCGGACCGTTCCAGCACTGTCATCATCACTGGCATCGTTGCCATAATACGGAATCAAATCCATACCCATAGGTGACTGTCCAGGCTGATCTCTGCGGTAATTGGGGTCCATCGGTGCCACCCAGTACAAGGGTTTTTTTTCTGCAGTGGCGGGTTCATCTGCAAGACTTTCTTGGTTAAATACAACCAACAAGTAAGCCACTGCAGCACCCATGAGCAGCCCGAAAATCAGACCGGTCAATAAGCCTTTTGCTGTTGGGTTGTTTTTATTACTCATGATCATGCTCCGTGTTTTTTGCTGCCTGGTTGTTGGTTGAAAAGTGCTCGATATTGGCGCCAGCCAGTAAATAGTTCAATTTAACTTTACTTTTAGCCAGACCAATGCTGATATTCAGCGCGTCTATTTTTGCATTGAGCTCAGCAATTTTTGCTCTGATGACTTCCGCAAAATCGCCATCATCGTGGGTGTAGGCAGTCAGTGAAGCTTCAACTTGTTGGTTCATTTGCGGCAGTAAGCTGTCCGTGAAAAGTGTTTGTCTTTGTTGCATTCGAATCAGGTTGGCAGTTTCCTGATCATAAGAGGCTGACAGTTGTCGCAGCAGCAGGGTTTTTTGAGATTCTTTGACAGCAACCGAGGCAATGGCTGCTTTGACACTTTGGTCTTGCCTGTTCTTCGTGAACAATGGCACATCAAATGTAACGCCAACAGAGAACAAATCAGCACGGTTCAAGTTATTTTCGGCATCACCTCGGTAACCATAACTGGCATTGAGGCCCCATGCTGGTTTGTATTTTTGCTTGGCCAGCTCAACACCTTTGTTTTCAACCTCAATTTGCTTATCAAGTGCTTGAACAGCTGGGTGCTTCATAATTAACTGCATCACCTGCTGATTATGACTGTCAGTCATTTGCTCCAACACATTTTTGGTAATCAAACAGATTTCTGGCAGTTCCTCACCCAAGTTTAAAGGCAGTCTTTTGTGGTACGAATCAGCGGTGTTGGGAAAGTCTAAATAGTCGTTGCTGATATAGCCCCTCAATTGTTCTGCACTGCTTTCGCTGACTTGTTTTAACTGAGTTAATCGATCTTCTAAACGTGTCAGCTCCAGCTGGGCTCTGATGACATCATTTTGCCTTGATTGACCAAAACCAGCGCTGTAACTGGCACTGACCAAATCCACCAATTGTTCAAACAGTGACCGATCTTCTTCAATCAGTCTGATGCTTTGTTGGGCCTGGAAGGCATCCAGCCAAAGCAGACTGACCTCTCTGGTTAATAAAGCCAGCCTGTTGGCTCTGAGTAAAGGCTGTTCACTCGCCAGCAAACTCATCTGTTGTGTTTTCAGAGATCTTGAATCCCCCCTTGAAAACATCTGGCTGACGCCGACTTTGAATTGAGTCATGGGTTCTTGGTTGAAGGCGAAACTATCTGCAGCCAAATTCGCCATGCCAATCGACATTTGCGGGTCAGGTAGCTGTCCAGCAGCCACAGCCATGGCACTCAGTTCTGATTGTTTAAACTCACTGCCTGTGAGCCACGGGTCATTAAGTTTTGCGCTGTTAACGGCTTCATCAATGGACAAAAGACCACCAGTCATGTCCTCAGAATTCTGTGCCTGAACCATTGGACTTAACATGTACAGGGTCAAAAACCCAAATACATAAACATATTTATCATTGTTATTCATACCAAACCTATCTGCCAATCTTTATGGCTTGTGGGCCAAGCCATTACAATGGCATGGTCCTTGTTTACTTATAGAGGTTTGTTGACCTCCACCAAGACAATCACAGGTGAGCCAAATTTTGGGCGCACCAATCCTGTGTCAGCAGAAAATCGGAGGGCGGTATAATGCAGAGAAAGCTTTAAAGGGAATGAAATTTTCTTCATTGAAAAATGAAGATTTGTGCTCAACACTTAATTCTGAATGATTCTCATAAACAATCAATGCATTGGCACTTGAACACGCTTTTTGCGCACATTGACAATCATGGTCACAACAGTCGTTCATTTCAGTGTCAGCACTTATGTCAGCAGCCATTGACATGTCATGTTGCATGAGTGTTCCTGAATTCATCATGTGATGTCCTGCATGTGGATCATTGGAGTCAATGGTTTGTGTGTCAGACATGTCATGATCAGTCATGTCCATGGTGCACTGAAATTCAGTGGCCAACACTTGACTAAAGATAAACAACAAACACAAAGCATATGACATTCTCTGAGTTTGTGTATGTGATTTTGCCGATTTAAACATGATTCCTATATGATACTTATACACTTTTAAAGTTCAATGATTTCAGATGTTATATTTCGTGTCAGTGTTTGGATTGTTCAAACATTTCAAATAATTGGAATGATAAAGTCGATTTCTTCTTGTATATGATATTCGATCGCATGAGTTCAATGGCGTCTGTTTAAGCATGGTATAAAGTATAGACACCGATGGCTATAAATCCGGCCCCTGCAAGGTAGTGCAAATATTTTTCATTGATATATTCTGACAACACACTCCCTGCCAACACACCTATAGCTGATGCCACAATTAATGCCGCAGAAGCAGCAAAAAACACAGTGTACTTATTCACTGCTTTATCAGCGGCAAATAACATGGTAGCTAATTGAGTTTTATCGCCGAGCTCAGCAATAAAGACAGTTGCAAAAATAGTTAAAAAAACTTTAATTTCCATTGAATGCCTCGTACCCATAAAATAAGACTTGGAATTATAATGCTTTCATTAAACAGTCAATAGGTTTAATGGCAATAAAAAAAGAGCCAGGTAAAAATCACTTGGCTCTTGTCTATTAACCCTAAAAAAAGAGGTGTTAAAGTCAGGGTTAATTTAACACAATTAACTCTTACTCAAATGAATTGCTAAAAATCACATCGGATCCGCTGGTAATGACTCCGACACCCAGTCCTTCAGAATTACCCAAGCGATTAGTTATCCGGCTGAAATCATCTTCTTCATCAATTCTGATGATACCCGCTGAAATGACATTGGTAGTTTCATTGACCGTTGAATCTTCAACTTCAACTTCAGTCCCAAGCGCAATCGATGCGAAGAAATCTACCGAGTTGATGGGCAAGCCATTAACATCAAAGAACACACTGCTGCTGGTATCTACTGATACCCCAAACACTTCAATAAAAGGTGCGTTAATGGCTGTAATTTGTCCATCGGCTCTGACATCATTGGCATCTGGGTTACCACGTTCCCGGACTCTGGTGGCATACAGGTTGCCATCACTGTCGGCATAACCTCTGACCTCTACTTGTGTGGCTTCACTTAAACCTGATCCCATAATGCCATCTTCATCACGCAGCTGAGGCGTAGAGAAAATTGTTTGACCAAATAGCTGGATGGATTCCCCGACTGTGACATCAGCTGGTGAAACGGGCTCTTCAAATTTGAATCTGACTTCTTTGAATTTAACTTTAAAGGCTTCGATGATTGATGTCGTGGTGTTCATCAAACCTTCAACTTCAACTTTAGCTCCAACCACGATGTCATCAACTTCACCATTGATATAGATGGTGGAACCGCTGACATTGACTTGTTGTCCGGCAATGGTAAATAAAGCATTGAACTCAATATCTTCGAAATCTACCAGACCTTCCAAAGCAACAGGAATCACGTCCCCAGGTAAAGTATTGATACCCTCAGGCTTGCATTCTATTTGAGTCACAGTATTCAACGGTGAACCAGCTGTGAACATGGCATCAGGGGTGGCTTTAACCTCAACAAAATCGCCGTTGGTTAAACCAGGACCGCAGTCATCAATACTCACGCCTCCGATAATCACCACTTGATTTTGAATATTAAATTGTGTCGCATTTAAATTCGAAACATAACCAGATAACTTCCATTCAAGCAACGGATCATTATCCGCTTCAACCCGGCTGACCAAAAGGGTTGAATTGGCATCAACAAAGCCGCTTAACTTGAGATCGTCACCAATCATAATGTCATCAAAAACCAAGTTGTCATCATAAAATGTATCAGCAGTGATCAATGCATCAACATTGAAAACCCTGAATGGATCCAATGAAGTGATGGGTCCTTTGTGGGTATTGATGAAATCAACTTCAGTGATGGTACCAGCAGTCATGTCACTGCTGACATCATTGGCAACCTTATACCTGACTTTATAACCGGTTCCACCTTGGCCAAGGATAACAGGACTAACCACACCATCTTCTTTGAAAATAGTGGCTTGATTGGTATCAAAATTTCGAATGTTGTTGATGGTTAAACCTGTCCCGCCTTGCCCCATTATTTCTGTGTCACTGGCAACAGCTTCTCCGTTGTCAAAGATCAGCGTAAGCGTATAAATTAATAAAATTGTTTTGATTGTTTTCATTTTTTTTCTCCACGGAGTGTAGTGTAGTATAAAGATTATTCGTCACCAGCTTTGTAAAAATATAAACCTAAGCCGACATAAGGTATGAGTTCATCATGTTCTGAATGATTGGAATGTTGGATCAGGTGTTCTAAGTATTCATCAACATCATTGGCCAGTTTTTGACTTTTGTCTCTGACATATGACTCAGCAATGTTTATCAGGGATTGAGGTAGTTGTTCATGAAAAACAATCCTCTGAAATCTTGGATTTGATCTGTTAGGGTCTATGTTATGGTCAATGGTCTCAATTAAATACTGGGTAGAGACACCCAGAAAATTAATCTTTTGTAAATCATCCGGGTCATTAACTGTTAAGTAGAAAGGCTTCAGCAGTTCCACAAAACCATCTTTGACAGTCACTGAATCTGATTGTAATAAATCATCTAAAATGGAACGGTAAGTGGTGCCACCAGAATACCGTTCAACCAAAGTTTTGAAATCTGCATTTTTATCAGACTCGATTGGAATGATCTTAGGCTTTCCATACTGATCAATGTATTCTTGGTCTTCAATCCATCCGGTCAATACCCTCACACCTCTATTCCAGTTGTACTGACTGTTCTCTTGTTTAAAGAGATCTAGCTTCATTTGTTTGTCAACTTGTGCACGGGCCAAGCCTGTAATGACAGAAATGCGTGATTTGGTGGGTTTCTTACCATTGATGCCAAAGTGTTTATCAGCCACATCAACATAAGTCCACTTCAGAACTTCACTGACTTCATTGAACGGGACATTCAGTCTTAACATGATTCTGACCAGTGGTCTGAAAATCTGAATCAACATTTGTCTGATTACATTATTTAATTGATTAGTCATTACATTCAACCTTGGTTATTTGAGCTTAGATTATCAATAAACCACATAAAATGCAATTAAAAATGCAAATAAATCAAAAAAACATTGATTTATTCACTATATTTGAATTATAAAATACAAAACGCAGTAATTTATTAACAACAATCTGAATTTTCAGAAGCGAGGAACCAATGAAAACAATTAAGATATTTACCTTTATATTAATAATGATGGCAGTCACATGTGTTCATGCCAGTAATTTAATCATCACCAAAAGCTTTACTGGTGGTTGGTATGACCCTGCAAAAAACGGACAAGGTTTTTTACTTGAGGTCATTAAAAGCAACAATCAGAAAAAGGCCCTGACCACATGGTTTACTTTCGATACAGCTGGTAATCAGTATTGGTTGATAGGTGTGGGAGAAATTGAAGACCAGTCAATTAATTTCCAAATGTTACTCCCTGAAGGTGGTAGATTTGGCGATTTACATGATTCATCGAATATGACTAATACGGTGTGGGGAAGTGTCAAATTTACATTCACCGATTGTAATAATGGCACTGTAAGTTGGAACCCTGTTATCAATGGTTTTAATTCAGGTTTCATGCCAGTGACCAGAAATACCATCATTAATAACCTCAACTGCACCGGTGGTTTATTTGATGAGCTGGGTGATACCAACACTGAAACAGAAATAATTACCGCACTACAGTCCACTGGAATAGATGCTGATGCCCACGGTAAAACAAAATACCAACAACGCACAGATCGAGTTGATTACTCTGTTGAGATTGAAGATTTGCCAATTGGAACTTACCAGCTGTTCGTCGGAGGTGTGAACCAAGGTAATATAGATGTTGTTACGCTGGTAGGTGGAGAAACTGAAGGTGAGATTGAGTTCAGAGATCCGGTAGAACCAGGCAAGCTGCTACTTGATTTTGACCCACAAAACCAAGTCATTGATATCATCAGAGATGGCATGGTTTATCTGACCTCTGATGGCACTAACGGTGGCAATAACAACGGTGGAAACACCAGTCAAGATGCGCCTCCTTTCGGTGACAGTGAAACCGAAGTTTATATGGTCAATACTGGCGTTTTTCCTCTGGCCCAAGCCAAAGCAAAACTCCAACAACGTCCGGACCGTGTAGATTTTGAAATTGAATTAGAAGACACCCCTTTGGGATTTTATGATTTTAATGTCGATGGAGATATGCAAGGTGTCTTAGAAGTGATTCAAACGCCCGCTGGACCACAAGCTGAACTGGAGTTTAGAAACCCAGTAGAAGCCGGTAAAGCGTTACTCGACTTCAACCCATTTGGAGCCATGTTATCGATAACCCAAGGCCCAGATCTTTTATTCACTTTAAACTTTCCAGCCAATCCTGGAACCGGCAATGGTGGATCTGATGATGGTGATGATGGTGATTGCAGTACCAATCCAAGTGATGACGACTGTGATGATGGTAATGATGACGGTGATGATGGTAATGATGACGGTGATTGCAGCACCAATCCAAGTGATGACGACTGTGATGATGACAATGGAAATGGAGGTAACACCCAAAGCATTGAAATTGAGATTGATTTCAACAACCTGGGCGTAGACTCGGCTGCCAGTGGTTCTGTTGAGTACGAAGTGCGGAGTGACCGCAGAGACTTTAAAGTTGAAGTTGAAGATCTTGAGTTCGGTTCATATCAGTTGCTGGTTGGTGGCCAAACCATCACCACACTGACAGTCAATTCAAATGAGGTTGAACTAGAGTTCAGAGACCCCGTTGAACCTGGCAAGTTGCTGTTGAATTTTGATCCTCTCAATCAATTGATTGAAATCAAAAAAGACAACACCGTATACCTGTCTGTTGTATTGCAATAAGTAAAGATGATGCTGGCCCAATAACACCATTGGGCCAGTTATCATTTTTAGAGGAGCCAAAACATGAAGCAAGCGCAAAACATCATCTCAATCCAAGCTCACAAGCAGCATGGAAACCAAGGCAGGTTTAAAGGCTTTAAAACTGTCATAATGAGCAAAGATCAGTGGCTGGGCGAATGCTTGGATGATTATTTGTTTAAACTCTGCGGCACCGATCAAGTGGTTTGGATACCTAAACAGATGTTGCAGCACTCCCCAAACATTGCCAATGCTTTTGTCGTTTCAATTGGCTGCGATCAGCTGTATTGCTGTGCTAAATTGATGATATCAAACGCTATTCGCATGTGTTTGATTGATCAGCATCAAGTCAGTGGATTTCAGTTGCTGCCATTTTTAAAGGAATCACATTGTGGCGATTAATTGTCATTTATTTTATTAACCCCTATTTTCAGTTTAAAACACTTTTCATTTAGTTTTTTAACCAATTTCAGTTCAGGCATAAAAACCATGTTTGGATTCATAACTCTTACCTGAGTTGGCTTATAATCAAACGCTTGAACCATTAAGCCAAGCCATTCACATAAAATGATTAACTTTTCAAAAGTCACCATGCGCCGTTTGGTTAAATTGAACGCGCGGCTGTTATTGAACCCGAAATGTCCATTGTGGTTACAGCGCAAAGGGTTAGATTTATTGGGTGGCCATGGGGTCATCCCCAAAAGTATTAAAGTCGATAAATCTGATTTGGGCGGCATCAAAGCTTGGTGGTTTAACCACCATGAGACCAAGTCAAATAAAGTCATTTTATATTTTCATGGTGGTGGCTACAGCATTGGCTCACCCAAATCACACCGAGATTTGTGCGCTTACCTGGCTTATTATGCTGATGTCTCTTTGGTTTCTGTGGCCTATCGATTGGCACCCGAAAACCCCTATCCTGCAGCTGTTGAGGATGCCATGACAGCCTATCAAGCACTGTTAGATCAGGGCTTTGCGGCAGCTGATATTGTTTTGGCTGGTGACTCTGCCGGTGGTGGTTTGGCACTGACCTTGGCTTTTAATCTCAAGCAGCAAAAATCAGCGCAACCCGCTGGCATGTTCCTTATTTCACCTTTGATCAATAAACAACGGGTGGCTAACAGCTTCATCACCCAATATGAGGTCGATCCAGTGATTAACCACGGTTGGAGTCAGCAAATGGCTGAGAACTACTTGAGTCATGCACCTGATTTATTGGAACAAGCCTGTTTAGCTGACAAAGACATCACCGGTCTGGCACCGATGTTGATTCATGTCGGAACTGATGAAGTGCTGTTGGATGACAGTGTGCATTTAAAACAGCGGGCCTTGCAAGCAGGTGTACATGTCAAGTTGATTACTTTTCCTGAGTACTGGCATGTATTCCACATAACACCAAGCATTTTCAAAGATGCCAGAAAAGCCCTGAAACAGGCTGGTGAATACATTCAACAACTGATTAAATGAAAGTTCACCACCTGTCAGGTTACATTCAATCCATCTATTTGGTTGAGTACCCTCATGGTTTGTTACTGCTAGATGGTTGTTGTCGTGCTGATGTTAAGTTCCTCAGTGATTTTATAACGTGCGAGCTGAAACGTCCCTTGACTGACTTAAAAACGGTTGTGGTCACTCACATGCATCCGGATCATGCGGGGGCAGCACATAAACTTCGCAAACTGTCAGGTTGTCTGATTGTTGCAGCTGACAAGTCTCAGCACTGGTACCGTGGTCTGAATGGTGTCCTGATGCATTGGATTGATGTGGTGTTGACTTTATATGTCGGCAGAAGAATGAAAAAAGGCATAAAAAATGTCATGTACAGCAGGAAGTTAAAGCCTGATGTTAAAGTAAATGATGGGGATAAAATACCGCACTTCCCAGCATGGTCAATAGTGGAAACGCCTGGTCACACTGATCGAGATTTATCTGTATGGCATCAACAAAAAAACTGGATTTATGTGGCGGACTTAATCATTAAACTCAAGACTCGGTTCATTTCGCCCTTCCCTGTTTTCCACCCCAATCAATACCGCCGTTCATTAGCAATCATTAAACAGCTCGAACCAGAAAAAATTATGTTGGCACATGGTGGCATGTTAACCATGCAGCCTGCTGATTTTGACCATATGCTGACGCATGCACCGCAAATACCACGCACGCCGTTAAGGGCTTCATTGCTTAAAATCAAGAAAATCACCGGCGGATAATTTAAAGTCAGGTTATATCATTAACTGTCTGGATATGGTTTTAAGAGTCTTTTGGCTGAGCCAATCAATACAGGTGATACCAAGATTGAAAGTACAATTACTGCAATAATGAGTTGATAACCAAAATTGGTCAGTGCTTGAATTTGGTAGCCAATGGCGGCCAACACAAAACTGAATTCACCGACTGGTGCCAACAAAGATCCGGCATACAGGCTTTGTCTCCAATCCCTTTGTGCCGCTTTGATGATGCCGGCATTAATGATCAGGTTGCTCAACAGTACCAAGGCGGATACCAAGATAACCATGGTTAAGTTTTGTTGAACAAAATCTATGTCCACCATTAAACCCAAAGACACGAAAAATATCGCCACAAACACCACCCTGAAAGGTTCCAGTCTGCGGTGAACCCATTGCGTTTCCTTGGCTCGGCCAATCAGCATGCCACCCAGAAAAGCTCCAAGCGCAGTAGATAGGTTAAAATAAGAAGAAATTAATGCAAACCCAAAGCAACTGAGCAAGGCGGCAAACACCTGTAAATCATGATCAGCCTTTAGCCACTTAGCCCACGGTAAATGCAGTTTCTTTTTAACCACAATCAAAGTAGCTAGACCAATCATGATTATTGCACCAATGACTTGCCCAATGATTTGTGTGGTGTTGATGGGTTCCGGTGAAAAAAAGCCTAAACCAATGATCATCAAAACCACAAATAAATCTTGAGTCAACAATATACCGAGTATGGTCTGACCGGTTTTGGTTTCTAGCTCTTTACTTTGTTGAAACAGATTCAAAACCACAGCGGTGCTGCTGAGACTGATGATAAACCCAACCAACAGAATACGCGACAGGCTCCATTGATAATAATAGCCGACTGCAGCGATCAACAGCACACTCAAAACAATTTGTGCCAGCGTTCCCAGGATGGATATTTTCCAGGAGGCCATGAGCTTTTCTGGCACCACTTCCATGCCAATAAAAAACAACAAGATAACCACCCCAAATTCGCCCATTCTGGTAATCAACAACTGATCGGTAATCATACCCAACACATGTGGCCCCATTAAAATACCGGCCAATATGTAAGCAACAATGGTCGGCTGCTTAAGCAGTTTCATCAACAAACCTAAACTCAATGTAATCAAAGCGAACATCACCACCATTGGCAAGGCTGGATCCATATGCATATGTATTAATTCCTGTTTTTTGAACTGATATCAGTCATCTATTACTTTTTTTTAAGAAAGGTATTAAAAAAGCCCCAAGCAATTCTTGAGGCTTTCAATTAAAACACAGAAAGGTTATTTATCAAGGTTCAAAGTTATACACTTCATTGGCAATCGCCACGATGGTGTCTAAATCTGTAATCAGAGGGAAATAGTCATTAACCAACCAAAACACCAACTGGTTGATGTAATTTGGACCTGATGTGATTACCCCGCTTTGTCCACCAGGAACGATTTGTTCTGCTGATATGCCTCGATCTGCCATTTCTGCAACAAAGCGTCTGGCAGGTCCTGAAGCAAACATGAACTCATTGCTGCTGTCTGCACGGGTACTGTGCGATGAAGCATCTAACACTTGATAGCCGCCTGACCGTGCTACCCCAGCTAAGCCATCAACAGTAGACAGTCCAAACTGTCCATTAGGAACAGACAGTGACGCACCCAGTGGGTGTGAGAATGTAATGCGGTGTAACTTACCCCACTGATAGTCACTTAATTGACTGGAATTATTAAATGCTTGCGCGAAATCATCCCCTGCCATGGCATCTAAAGCTTGTTTCAATGAGGCCAATATCACAAAATCACGGGCATCTTCTCGACTTGGAGCCGCTGGATTGGTGAAAAAGTTAATGCCAGAAGCGCCATAACCTTGATTGGTTTCAAAAGTATCTAAAAAGTTTTGCAATGCATTAAGTGCAAACTTACTACCTGGGCGATTGGGTTTAAGAACATTTTGACCTATGGCACTATCAATCCCATCAAGCGTTGCATCAATGGTGTTTTTGATGGCTTTTGAACGCCATACCGAATAAATACTGGCTGCCACAGAGTGGCTGACTTCTTCATCAGTCGGTGTCGATAAGTTGAATGGGTTCTCAAATGGATCGTAACCTTCAGCAATACCGGTTGGTGTGCTGAAATCCCATGCAGCGAAATAACCGGCTGCTTCCACCACCCTAGGGTCGGCTAAAAACTGAGCAATTCCAGGCCATGCATCAGCAGCTGAAGCACGAGTTACAGCATTCATCACATGTGGCATGATTAATTCTGCATCAAGTAATTGGTGGTTGGCTTGATAGGCTTTCATGTCGGTGGCGTTGAATAATTTATTTTCAGCAATTTTACCTTCAATTAAACGATCAATTCGACCCATGCGATAGGCAGAGAAACCACCTTGTGATATGTAGTACAGACCACCACCTGGACGCACTTGATTGAGGACATTGTTGTCTAAAGAAACACCAACAGGATCGTTGTTAGCGTTGGCGATATAACCACGTTCTGGATTGACACTGAAAGGCATTTCATCAAAAGGAATCACAGCACTGTTGGTGGCTTGATTCATATCAGGCTCATCAACTGCCAGCCACTGATGCTTGAAAGTACCGGTTCCATCACGAATAAACATCGGTGGCGTGCCATCCGGTTGCATCATGGTTTGTAAATCTTCACGCAAGGGCACTTCTGCACCAGTGAAATAGGCGATGTTACCATCTGTATCGGCCACACCGAAATTTTGTGAACCCACATCAAATTTAGTCAAAGCGGTTTTGAATTCATTGATGTCAGCAGCTCGGGCCATTTCAAAGAAGGCTTCAATTTCTTTGGTTGGACCATACATGGTGTATTGCATAGATACTGCCAATGCGTTTGCTGTATCAACATCTAATATGGGGCCAAAATTTCTGCGTGGTACCAAGAAAGTCAAACCACCTGCTGTGTACCCAACATCTTGGCGCTCGGTGTTATTCATCACGCCATCACCAATTACATTGGCATTGTAGGTTTGGAACACCCAAACCAAAGGTTCTTCTTGACCTTGGAACACGGTGTGGGTTGGCACGCCAAAAGTATTGGTCTTGATGGATTCAAAAAAGAAATCTGTTTCATCAACTGGGTTAACCGTACTGCCCCAACACAGGCTGACATTACAACCTTGTGCCATCACTGGTGCGCCAGGAAAGCCCACACCCGCGATATTTAGTCCTGTTTCAGCTGCCATATGCGCTGGATAGAAAGTAGATGGATAATCTAAGCTTAAATGTGGGTCATTGGCAATCAGCGGCGCACCATTTTCAGATTTATCACCAGCTATCATCCATACATTTGATCCTTTGTCAGAATTACCGTCATTTTTTAAGGCTTTGGTGACAGCCGAGTTATCCCAATTACTTTTGATGTTTTGCAGCAGGTTTACCTGTTCTGCCGAAAGGTTTAAGGCAAAGTCACCGATGGACTGTTTCAAGGTTTTATGGCTTTTACCCACGCCACCGATTGAAGCCAAGAAATCTGGCACACTGACACGGCCATCCGGTGGTGCAGCTCGATACAAATCTTCCATGAACAATGCGGTGCCATCAAAACCTGCAGCAGCCCCCACTTGTTGAAATGTATTGATGGCAATGGTGTCATCAATTTCATTCAAATCATTGGAAAGTTGAAAAGCCAACACTTTGGCGATGGCCACTGAGTGTATCGGTAACCAACGATCAATTTCAGTGATTTCCAAACCACTGTATTCAATCGGTAATGGGTTGTTGTCTAACCAAGCATTGACCCCATCAGCATAGGCTTTGAGCATGCCTTGTGATTTTGCGTTCAAAGCAGGCAATGAAACCCTGGCTGCTCTCTCAAAACCAATGGTTCTGAACTGAATGTCATTAGATAAGGCAGGAGTGCCCACCAACTCAGCCAATTTGCCTTGGGCAATTTTACGCGTGTAGTCCATTTGAAATAAACGGTCTTTGGCATGTAAATAGCCCATCACAAATGAAGCATCCTCTTCAGTTGCGGCGGTGATACTGGGTATCTGGCTTTCGTTATAATACACCTTGGCAGGTGCGCTGAGTAGATTGTTGGTCATGATGGTCTCGTCAGCGGCAGCCTGTATACTCATGGCCAGCAACAGACAAGATGTCAATTTCTTGATTGCCTTAGGATTAATTAATTCAGAATTCATTCATCATCTCCAGTGTTGTTAAATTGTCCCCGAAGGAAAACGATAGGTTAAGTCAAATTACATTGATTTTCATCAATGGTCAAGGATGTTAATATTTGGAAGTGTTGGTCAAATATGTGCAAATAGATGTGTCACTTGGATCAAATCCAGCCCACACAACATCCCCTAATTTTTATACTATAAATTGATGAAAATTAACAGTTTAATCTGCGTTTTTAATGGTCTTCGAAAAGGCTCAGGGTTGGTTTTTAAACTTTTCGAATGTTTCAATAGCTAAGCGCCCAACGGTTACAGCGTTCCATAACCAAACCAAGCATAAGATGGCACCAAGAATGGCCAGTATACGAAGGTCTTTTGAAAAAGTGACTACGGTTTTGACGAAAATTAATTGTGCAAATACATCACCTCCGCGGTAAACAACGGTATCCAGAAAGTTTTTGAATTTGTATTTCATGTTATCTGGTAAACCTGTAAATAACCAGTCTTGGGGCGGTTTCATGATGCCATAAGCACCACTGCGCTGCAAGATAATGGCACCTAACACCACATACAAAACCGGCATCAGTCCAAACAACAACAAGGCAAAAATCATCATGGTTGGGTAGATGCCAAGAATGCGTTGAATCGCGAACTTCTGTAATAACCATGGAATGAGAATTAACTGGAACAGTAAAGTCAATACATTGGTCAAGGTGTTGATGTTAGCAAATACGTAAGTGCGTTGATTGCGTTCTGGAAAAAATTGGCTGACATATTGGCCTTGCAGATAATAAAAAATTGAACCAATGATCACAGCAATGACAGTCATCAGCGCCACTTGTTGTAAGAATTTTGAGCCAATCAGTAACTTCATGCCTTCAATGGGGCTACCACCCAATGGCGCTTCTTGGTTGATGGTTGAATCGGTGGCGAATTTCCTGACTTTAAAGACCGCAAAAATACATAAAATCAAGAAACACAGAGACACCAATAATAAATTGATGGTGCCAAGCCAATGCACCAGTTGACTGGTGATCAGTCCACCTAAAATCCCACCGGTACTGCCGCCAGCAGCAATGACACCAAACAGTCGCTTGCCCTGCTCCTTGTTATACACATCTGCCATAAAGCTCCAAAAGATAGAGACTATGAATAAGTTATATACGCTGACAAAAACAAAGAACACCCTGGCCAATAACACGCTTTCAGTGCCCACCCAATGGAACAATGACCATAAGATGAATATCAATAAGCCAAAAAAACTGTAAACCAAGGGAATGAATTGTTTTCTGGAGTATGTGGAGACCACTTTGCCATACAGTGGCTGGATCAGCAGCATGACTATAAAGGTGGTGAGGAACAACCAGCCATAATTTTCAGGTCCTGCTGTGACCCCCATCTCTTCTCTGATTGGGCGAAGGATGAAGTATCCAGTTAACAAAAACACGAAATACAGGAAAGACCAAATCAACACAGGCCACTCGCCTGGCTGAACTTGTTTCTTAAAATATAATCCTATCTTACTGAATGGCATAGAACTTCACTCTTTTTGTGATGCCGCAGCTTAAGGTGTAAGGAATCAGTTTCAAGTCTTCTGCGACTGATTCAATGGGTAAGCCTTCTCCCCAAATAGTGACATCCTTACCGGTCAGATTTTGATCGAAAGCTGTGATGTCAATGGCAATCATGTCCATTGATACTCGCCCCAGTACTGCTGTTTTGATGTCATAAAGCAGCACAGAGCTGTTGCGCTCTGACCAAGGATAGCCATCAGCATAACCAATACCAACTACCCCAACTCGCATGTCATTTTTGGCAGTAAAATGACCACCATAACCGACTTGTGAGCCGGCCTGAATAAATTTGCTGGAGATGATTTTCGCCGACAGGTGCATGGCAGGTTTAAGTCCATATGCATGCCCCCATTTGCCAGCTGGGAGTGGCGAAATACCAAACAAGCCCAATCCCACTCTGACCCATTCATCTGTATCATTCAGTAAGTTCAACACCCCACCGGTGTTACTGAATGAATATTCATGACCTAATGTCTTTAACCAATTATTGCATTTAAGCTGTGCTTGAGTTTGTGTACAATTGACGTCATCTGATGATGCAAAATGCGACATCAAGCGAATGGTTTTAATGCATTTTATGGTATTAAGTTGTGCCAGTTTGGTGTTCACTTCTTCGGCGTGAAAGCCCAGACGGTTCATGCCAGAATCTACTTTTAACCACACATCAATACTGGCATGGTTATCGACTTGCTTTAACAGCTCAATTTGATAATCCTGATGAACAATGACATCCAGTTTTTTTGCTGTTGCGATGTTCATTTCATAGTCATTAAAAACACCCTCAAGTAACAGTATTTTTTTTTCTGTATCTAAATCACGCAACTCCAAGGCTTCTTCAATGGTGGCAACAGCAAATGCATCACAAGCAGCTAAAGCAGGTACTGCGTGCTTGAGGCCATGACCATAAGCATCGGCTTTAACCACAGCAATTATTTTTCCCGCATGCAGTTGTTTAAATACACTCAGATTATGGCTGATATAGGTGGTATTGATGTATGCGGTGGTGCCGCGTTCTCGGTGTAGGCTGGATGAATTGTGTTGTGGGGTATCTGATTCGGACATCTTCAGTGAAATTCTGAAATGGGTTCGTCGTTCAATAATATGTCATTTTCATAGTTATCAAAGCGGGTAAACTGTCCCCGAAAGGTCAAATTGACCTTGCCAATCGAACCATTGCGGTGCTTGCCAATGATGATTTCAGCTTTGCCTTTATCTTGTGAGTCTGGGTTATAAACCTCATCGCGATAGATAAAGATAATCAAATCAGCGTCTTGCTCAATAGCGCCTGATTCACGCAAATCAGACATCACAGGACGTTTATTCGGACGTTGTTCTAAAGATCGATTCAACTGCGACAAGGCTATGACCGGAACATTCAGTTCTTTGGCCATGGCTTTGAGGTTACGTGAAATTTCAGAAATCTCATTGGCCCTGTTTTCAACCTTGCCTTTAACTTGCATCAATTGCAGGTAATCAATGACGATCAAGTCCAGGCCATGGCGATTTTTTAAACGTCTACAGCGTGACATGATTTCGTTGGGACTCAGCGCTGGCTGGTCATCAATAAACAGTTTAGACTGGCTAAGTAGTGCGCTGCTTTGGCCTAATTTGGGCCAATCGTTGTCTTTTAAGTTACCGCGTTTTAAATCACCTTGGTTGATTTGTGATAAGGATGAAAACATCCGCATAACCAGTTGATGGGCAGCCATCTCCATACTGAATATCGCCACCGATGAACCGGTTATCGCTGCACGTTCGGCGATGTTCATTGCAAATGATGTTTTACCCATGGCTGGTCTACCTGCCACAATAACCAAGTCTGAGCGTTGTAAACCGGCGGTTTTTTTATCCAAATCAACCCAGCCATAAGGCAATCCGGTGATGTCACCATCACTTTCAGCCAGTTCTTCTAAATTCTCTATGGTTGTTTTAAGTACTTCTTTGATGTCATGAAAGCCAGATTGTGACTTGAGGGTTTGTTCGCGGATTTGAAACACCAGCTTTTCAGCTTCTTCAATTAAATCATCGGCAGTTTGTGCCTCAGGGTTAAAGGCTTTTTCTGCCAATTCATTACCAATTTGAATCAACTGACGCATCACTGATTTTTCACGCACAATTTTGGCATAGGCTTCGACATTAGACGCACCTGGTGTGCTGCCAGCTAAATCAGCCAAGTAATCCAACCCCCCCGATTTTTCTGATAAGCCATGTGCATCCAGCCAGTCACTGACTGTAACCACATCGCAGGCCTGCTGATTTTCATTGATAAAAGCGATGGCTCTGAAGATGTGCTGATGGTTTTTGTGGTAAAAATCCTCTTCAGCTATTTTGCTGGCCACCTTATCCCAAGCACTGGATACCAACAACAAACCACCCAACACCGCCTTTTCAGCTTCAATGGCATGTGGCGGAACCTTGAGGTCATCTACATCGTTGTTTTTGGATCGCATGGTGCGCATGTCATTCATATAAACTTGGTTTACTACTTGGTATTTTGAGGTGTAACATTATAGACTTGATTGATGAAAATTTTCAGCTTAATCAATAAAAAGACCCAACCAATGAGTAAACACCTTGGTCAATTCAAATGATCATCGGGTTGTCAGCTTTCAACTGACCCTTGGTTATCATTAAAAATTTAAATACAGGTTGTGTGAAGTCGACAACCTAAAAAAATACAAAAAAAAACCGACTGAATAATCAGCCGGTTTACTTACTTCTTTTTTATGAACTGAATTAAACTTCAGCTTCTTCAGCTTCAACAGTTAAAGTGAATTCAGCTTCAACATCTGCGTGCAAATTCAATTTCACTGGGTACTCACCCACCTCTTTGAATGCGCCTTCAGATTGGATCACTTCACTTGGATCCACTGGGTATCCGCTTTCTGTCAACTTGTCTGCAATTTCACGCGGTCCAACAGAACCGTATAAATGACCTTCAGGACTGGCATTGGCTGCAACAGTAATACTTAATCCATTGATGGATTCAGCACGTGCTTCAGCAGCAGCTTTAGATTCGTTGGCTTTGGCCACCAATTCTGCTTTTTGTGATTCAAAAGCTTTGATGTTGTCTTCAGTAGCGCGTGAAGCCAATTTTTGTGGGATCAAATAGTTTCTGGCAAAGCCGTTTTTAACATTAACGATTTCACCTAAATCACCCAGGTTCTGTACTCTGTCTAATAAAATAACTTGCATGATAATCTCCTTTATTTGCCGTGTTGGTCACAATAAGGCACCAGGGCCAAGTAGCGTGCACGTTTAACCGCAGTAGACAACTGTCTTTGGTACTTGGCTTTGGTGCCAGTAATGCGGCTAGGAATGATTTTGCCAGTTTCAGTGATGAATTGCTTCAACATGTCTAAATCTTTGTAATCAACTTCTACGATACCAGCTGCGGTAAATTTACAGTTGCGGCTGATAATTCTTTGCGCTGGGCGTCTTCTTCTTTGTGGTTTTGCCATGGTATTTACTCCTTCTCAGCAACTTCAGCCGTTTCTTCGGCAGCAGTTTCAGTTTCTGTGGCAGCGGCTTCTTCTTTAGCAGCCTCTTCTTTAGCTTCAACAGCTTTCACTTCTTCTTCAGTGACTTTAGTGGCTTTTTTGTCATCTTCTACTTTCTTCAAAGCTGAAGCATCGACTTCGGCAGCTTTTCTGCCCAAAACCATGTGACGTAGAATGGCATCGTTGAATCGGAATGCATCCACAATCTCATCAATCACTTCTTGAGAACACTCAATGTTCATCAAGTAGTAATGTGCTTTGTGTAAACGTTGAATTGAGTAAGCCAACTGGCGACGACCCCAGTCTTCAGAACGGTGGACAGTGCCGCCACCAGTTGTTACCATGCCGCTGTATCTTTCGATCATCGCAGGTAACTGTTCAGATTGGTCCGGATGAACCAACATGACAATTTCATAATGTCTCATTTGTAACTCCTTACGGTTTAAAATATGCCACCTGCTGAATTAAAATCAATACCTCAAAACACAGTGCAGCAAGGAAAAGTTCGCGGATTTTACTTGTTTATGACTGCCATTGCAACGTTTGATGCATAAAAACAGCTTGTCATTCTGAGGGAGTGGAAGTCGAGCTGAAAAATCTCGTGAAACTTTCATGAAGTTAAAAATAACATCTTCATTGCGAGGAGCGAAGCGACACCCAATCAAGTTGAGTGCAGGCTGTGGCAATCTCCCAACCACCTGCAATGCAAAAATCAGAAAAACCAATGGGTCTGATAGAGATTGCCACAGTCGTTTTACTCCTTCGCAATGACTCTTTTTCTTAAATTCCCCCAAACTCCTGAATGTATATCCTGTAACAGTAAAAACCCCTATGCATTGCCACCCAAAGCCTTGGAACAAGAATAATTATTCATGACATCTTTCTGATGATCGACCTTGGAATAATTGGAAAAACATACCGCAAGAAGGCCCAAGGCCAAATGGGCACATGACTATTCAATTTTTCTTTTTCGATGGCTTTGATCATCGCCTTCACCCCGGTTTCTGTATCAACGATAAAAGGTACTTTTTTCACCTTTTCATTGATTTCACTGCGGATAAAACCTGGATGCACACAGCTGACCTTGATGTCTGTGCCCATCAAATCTATATACATACCTTCACACAAATTGGTTACTGCTGCTTTGGTGGCTGCATAAACCGTCAGTGCTCGCCGATAGCCTCTGTAACCACTGATGGAGGAAATCGCCACCAAGTGTCCGTGTTTTTGTTCTCGCATGATTTCCAGTGTGGCTTCAGCTTGAGCAATCAAAGCCACAAAGTTAGTTTCTGCGGTTTGTTTATTGGCATGAAAGTAACCCGTGCCCATACTGGCACCCTTGCCCATGCCCGCATTGAGTATTATGCGATCAATGTGTCCGAATGCAGCTTTGAATTTTTTGAACACCACAAAGACTTGATCATGATCATTAACATCCAATGCTTTGACCTCTACTTGGATATCAGGATTAATTTCTAACAATTCAATTTTCAACGCTTCAAGGTTTTCAACACGGCGTGCACAGATGCCTAAGTTCCTGCCCATTTTGGCAAACTGTCTGGCCATCTCCATGCCCAAGCCAGAGCTGGCACCGGTAATTATTGTATTTTTTCTTGTCATGTTAAAAGCAGGCTATGTTTGTTACCAACGCAACAGTTTAGCATTTAAGAACGTAGGGTGGGCTTTGCCCACCAAAAAAACTTTAACCCTGTGAAGCAAGGTTATTTAAGTAAAACCATATGACTGTGCACGTTCATCACTTTAAAGTTCGTAGCTCGTGGGTTTTATGAACAAGATTGGGGTGATTTTATTCAACTGAAAGACTGCTAATGATTGGTGGGCAAAGCCCACCCTAAGTTACTTCTGATTCTATCGAATGAGTAAAAAATACATCGTCATTGCCACAGTCGTACCTCCTTCGCAATGAACTGTACTTATAGTTAACTATTTTCATCCTATTTAATTAGAACTGTTGTAAGCATAGGATGACTTTGTTTTTTTTCCCTCCAGGTGGCTGAGCCTGTCGAAGTTTTTTACCAACCTTGATTAATCTATATTATTTACTAAACACACTTCGACAAGCTCAGTGAACTTGCTATAAATATGCCATAACACCCCAAAACTGCTACAATGCCTGCCTTTAAAAACTAGCTGCATTGATGCTGATCCCACAAGCCATAAACCACAGTGAAAATCAAAACTGGCTGAACCTCAAAGGTTTGGCTTTAGCCATGGCCATCAATGAATTTCATGCCATTCATCCGGGGCTGTTGGTTGTTTTAACTGATTCAGTGCATCACAGCCGAGTTTTAGAACGAGAGATCTCCTTGTGTGCTAAGGATGATGAACTTGAGGTGTTGCACTTTCCTATTTGGGACACCCTGCCCTATGATGTGTTCTCACCCAATCCTGACATTGTTTCAGAGCGGATGAAATTTTTGGCCAGTATCAGTACAGTTAAACAAAATGCGGTGGTGGTGATGCCAGCGCAAAACTTGATGCAAAAACTGCCCAACAAGGACTTCATCATCGGCCGCAGTTTAAACCTTAAATTGGGCGAAGTTTTTGATTTACACCGCTGGCGTAATTTGTTTGAAAAAAATGGTTATATTCATGTCAATGAAGTACGTGAAGCCGGTGAGTTTGTGGTGCGAGGCGGTGTTTTAGATTTATTCCCGATGGGTGGACACCAAGCCTTCAGGATCGAGCTGTTTGATGATGAAATTGAGTCTATTCGCATATTCGACACCGACACACAATTAACCATCAATGAAACCGATCACATTCAGGTGATGCCTGCCAACGAATTCCCGTTTGATGATGCCGCCAGGGAGCTGTTCTTGAGTCGGTTCAGAGAGTGGTTTGAAGCTGACACGCGAAAAAACACCCTGTATCAAGATGTACGGAAATCAATCAAGTTCTCTGGTATTGAACAATACTTGCCGATGTTTCACCAACAGTTGGCTGATATATTTGATTATTTACCCACCGACGCGGTGTTCATTCATTGCCAACAGACAGGACCGGTCCTACATACCTGGGAAAAACAAATACACGCCCGTTATGATGAACGCAAGCACGACGTTCAAAGACCTATTTTGGCACCCAGTGAAATCTACATCAATGCTGAGAACACCTTGGGTTCAATCAGTGAATTTCAAAACATATGGGTGAACCAAGAAACGATTGATGAACATTTAGAAATTAATTTTAACAGCCAACTACCCAGTCGTTTCAATGCGGAAAAACACAGCAGTCTGGTTGAGTTCTGTGACCAACAAAAAGGTCGTTTGTTGATCACTGCTGACTCATTGGGTCGTCAAGATTTAATTCTCACTAAGCTCAAGTCTGCGCAACATAAATTCACTGTGTTCGACAGCATCCAAGCATTCATTGCAAGTGACAGTGAAAGGGGCGTTTGTATCGCACCGATTGACAGCGGGGTATTCCTTAAGTCCTTGAATTTACATATATGGGATGAGGGATGTTTGTTTGGTCAAAGGGTGACTCGCAACCAAACCGTTAAACGCTACAAAGCCAACCCAGAAGACATCATCAGTAACTTAACTGATTTGCACTTGGATTCACCCATTGTACATATAGATCATGGGGTTGGGCGCTACCGTGGTCTGAAAATGATGGACTATGACGGTGAAGCTGAGTACCTGGAAGTTGAGTATTTTGGCGGTGACAAGCTATTTGTGCCGGTGTCATCCTTACACTTGGTTTCTCGTTATTCTGGCGCCAGTGAAGAAAATGCACCCTGGCATAAGCTCGGTTCAGAAGTGTGGGAAAAAGCCAAACAAAAAGCCGCTAAGAAAGTCAAAGATGTGGCGGCAGAATTGTTGTCATTGTATGCCCAGCGAGAGGCTGCTGGTGGTCAGTCGATGCAGGTCAACGCAGATGATTTTCAACAGTTTTGTGATGGCTTTCCATTCGATGAAACTGAAGACCAACAAAATGCCATCAATGCGGTCATTAAAGACATGCAAGCTGCAACGCACATGGATCGAGTGATCTGTGGAGATGTGGGCTTTGGTAAAACCGAAATTGCTTTAAGGGCTGCTTTTGTGGCGGCCAATGAAGGTAAACAAGTGGTGCTTTTGGTGCCCACTACCTTGTTGGCACAGCAGCACTATGACAACTTTGTGGATCGCTTCGCCCCTTTCCCAATTAAAGTTGAATTACTCTCTCGCTTTGTCAGTGGTAAAGACACCAAAACCATACTGGCAAACTGTGAAAATGGTCAAGCTGATATCGTCATCGGCACCCATAAATTGATTCAAAAAGGCGTTAAGTTTAAGAATTTAGGTTTGGTTATTATTGATGAAGAGCACCGATTTGGGGTCAAACAAAAAGACCGCTTGAAACAACTCAAAGCAGATGTTGATTTTCTAACCCTGACAGCCACTCCCATTCCCAGAACCTTAAACAGTGCTTTATCTGGTTTAAGGGATTTGTCCATCATTGCCACCCCACCTAAAGCCAGGTTAACGGTTAAAACGCAAGTGATGGAATGGCAAAACAGCATCATCAATGAAGCCTGTACCCGAGAAATTCAACGTGGTGGTCAAGTTTATTTCTTGCATAACGAAGTGCAGACCATTGAGCAAATGGCCGAGTCGATTCAAAAAATTAATCCAAGCGCCAGGGTCAGGGTGGCGCATGGGCAAATGAACGAAAAAGAGCTTCAAAGTGTGATGGTTGATTTTTACAAGCAAAGGTTTAATATTTTGGTTTGCACCACCATCATAGAATCAGGTATAGACATCCCCAGTGCCAATACCATCATCATCAATCGAGCGGATAAATTGGGTTTGGCGCAGTTGCATCAGCTGCGTGGACGTGTTGGACGATCACACCACAAGGCCTTTGCATACATGATTATTCCCAGTTGGAAGGGTATCAGTAAAGATGCGAAGAAACGACTGGAAGCCATTGAATCTCTTGAAGATTTAGGCGCTGGTTTTACCTTGGCCACACACGACATGGAAATCCGCGGCAGTGGTGAGTTATTGGGTGAGGAACAAAGCGGCCAAATACAAAGCATTGGTTTCAGCCTATATTGTGACATGCTGGAACGTGCCGTGACTGCGCTGAAAAATGGTGAAGAGATTGACATCCTTGATGACCCCTATGATCACATCGATGTGGAACTCAACATCCCTGCCCTGATTCCTGAAGATTTTATGTTTGATGTTTATACCAGACTGACGTTTTATAAACGCATGAACAACTTCAAGAAGCCTGAAGATTTAGATGAAATTAAAGTTGAGTTGATTGATCGTTTTGGCCCATTGCCTGAACAAGCAGAAAACCTGTTTCATGTGTTAAAGATAAAACACAAAGCCAAAGCGTTGAACATCAAAACCGTGGTCATGAATGAAGAATATGCTGACATTAAATTCACCAGCCACTCACCTGAATTTTATGCCAAGTTGATTAAACTGATTCAAGGAAAACCAGACACATTTAAGCCATTGCCGAACGACGGTTTACGCTATTTCGGTGAATTCATACAAGCGGCTGAACGCATTGATGCAATTCACCATTTATTTGATATACTTCAATCATGAAAATGACTCAAGCATCAATTACCAAATTATTCACCAGCTTATTGGCTGGTTGTTTGTTGACATCAGCTGTTGTGGCTCAACAATTCCTTGAAATGCGCCAAGATGAATTAATTTATGACATCGATGTGGTGGTCTTTGCCAGACAGTTATCTCAGCCGGCAGCAGAGTCAATTAACAACCAAGCATCAGTCAAAACAGAGGATGCGTTAAAGCTACCTGTCTGGGATGGTGAACAAGATTTGTTGCAATATCCAGCGCCCATTGAACCACCCAGTGACTCCGTGCCAATAGAGAATCAAGCCAACCCAGTCAACGTACTGAGTGACTTGGTGCTGACCAACAGCATGAATCACCCAATCATTGACAGGCTTAAAGCTAACCCAACTTACAAGCCTATTTACCGTCAAAAATGGCGTCAGTTACCCAGTGCATTTTTAAATCCACAATACATTGAAGTCAGTAACTTGATGCCAACCGAAGCCAATGCGAACAATGAGCTGAATCAATCCGACATGAATCAATCGAATATCAGTCCAGCTGATTTGAATCGCTCAAGCTTGATTAAGCCTTATATTTTTATGGCTGATTTGATTGCTGATTACAGTGTAGATGGTCAGGTGGCATTTTCAGAACAAAGATTCACCCACCTGCATGTTAAGATGAATTTGTATCGCATCAATGCAGAGGCTGAACAGATTGTTTATGAACTGTCACAACAAAAACGCATAGAGTTGGACCAATGGCAATATTTTGATCACCAACAGTTTGGGGTATTGGCCAAGGTAACCGCTGTTAAATTAGAGAAAGGAGAGTAAAACATGCAAAATATGATTAGTTTATTGGTTTTTTTAGTGTTTTTAACTGCCTGTCAAACCCAGTCAGATAAAGTCCTCAAAAGCAAGCCTGAGGCCTGGCAATTAACAGCTGAACAAAGCACTTTGAGTTTTGTGACTACCAAAAACAAAACCATCACAGAAGAGCACAGCATCAAATTTCAGCAAGGCCAAATCAATAAAAACCTGGCCTTTAAAGCAACCATTGATTTAAATACTGTGGACACTCAGATTCCTATCCGTGACCAGAGAATGCGGGACATACTGTTTGAAACAAAAACATTTCCAATGGCCACAGTCAGTGCGCAGGTTCCATTAAATTTAGATTTGAAGGTGTCTCAGAATGTGGTCATACCTTTTACTTTGAATTTGCATGGAAGTGAACAACAGTTTGACACAGAAGTGGTGATTCAGCCGGTTAATGATCAATTGGTGGTGGTCAATTATGAACCGATAATGGTGAATGCCAAGGATTTTGCATTAGATGGTGGTATCAATCAGTTAACCAAAATAGCGGGTCTTCAAAGCATCAATTATGAAGTCTTGGTGGATTTCAAACTAACGTTTGAAAAGCAATAGAATTCGTTTACATCAGTGGTAAACCCCATTCAAAATCAGTAAGATGGTGGCTTCTTTGAATTGGAATAACCATGGGCATTCTTACTGGTAAAAAAGCACTCATTGTTGGCGTAGCCAGCGACCGTTCTATCGCTTGGAGTACGGCCGAATTTATGCACAAACAAGGTGCTGAACTGGCTTTCACCTACCTCGATGAAAAACTTAAAAAGCGTGTTGATAAAATTGCAGCACTTACTGGCTCAGAAATTGTGCTGCCCTGCGATGTCAATTCAGACCAACAAATAGCAGATGTATTCACTGAATTAAAAAAACACTGGGATGGTTTAGATATCATTGTCCATTCAGTTGGGTTCGCACCTCGTGAATTATTACAAGGCAGTTACTTGGATAATTTAACCAGAGAAGGTTATCAAATTGCTATGGACACCAGTTCATACAGCTTTGCTGCACTGGGCAAAGCGGGCCGCGAAATGATGCAAGGTCGCGACGCAGCCTTGTTAACGCTTTCCTACCTGGGTGCGGTTCGAGCGATGACCAATTACAACGTCATGGGCGTGGCTAAAGCGGCTCTGGAAGCCAATGTTCGTTATATGGCTCATGCTTTAGGCGCTGAAGGCATTCGTGTTAATGGCATCTCAGCGGGCCCGATCAAAACCCTGGCAGCCTCAGGTATTGGTAACTTTAAATCTATGCTTGACCATGTGGCCAAAGCGGCTCCACTAAAACGCAACATCAGCCAAGAAGAAGTGGCCAAGGCAGCTGCTTTCCTGTGTTCTGATTGGGCCTCAGGTATCACCGGTGAAATCACTTATGTAGATGCTGGCTATAACATCATGGCAATGACTGAAGTGGGTTCTTGATTCATTGAGATGATTGGTTTTTAGTACCACTAAACAGCCAGAAATAAAAGCTGCATCAGCAGCTTATCAATCAGTCAAAGCCAGCTCAGTATAAGACTTGCAAATCTGCCTTTGCTGTGATTGGCTGTGCTATCAACATCATGCAGGTCATGCTATAATTTCAATGACAATCGATAAGTGTGCAGTTAAAATATAATTGCACACAATTACCTGCAATTGCATAAATTAAAACCAATAATTCAAGATAAAAAACCATTTCAATGAAATCAATCTTATTCAGTCTTCTGCTGTTGTCATTGCTCGGATGTCAGTCCAATCAACCAACCATTCCTGAGACAGCTTGGGCAAAAAACAACCAAGGTGTGGGTCAAATGGGCAAATTTGATTACGACGCTGCTTACCAAACATTTGCCACATTACACAAGGATTACCCGCAACAACGCACCTTTCATCACAATTGGGTCATAGCCACGCTCAACAGACAAAAAGCTGATGATGAAAGCAATGCATTGATGGAATTAAAAGGTCTTTTTGAGCAAGATAAAAATGACCCTGTGACTCGTTACTTAATCGGCATTTTAGAATTCAACCAAGGCAACTGCACTCAAGCCATTGATCATTTTAGTTGGGTTGCAGAATTTGATCCCTCAGACGCTTATGCCAGGTATTTTTTAGGCCAGTGTTTACTCCAGCAAGGCGATCTTCAAACAGCCGCAGAGCAATTCGAGTCTGCGATTAACATCGACCCCTATTTGAGGTCTGCTTATTACGGTGCCTTTATGACCGCACAAAGGCTGAATTTACCTGAAGCAGCTGAGCAACAATTGCAAGCCTATCAAAAAATGGAAATCAACCCACAATCTAGGTTGGCCGAGATTAAATACACACGCATGGGTCCCAAAGCCATGGCCCAAGTTAAGCAAGCCAATCAAGTCACTGATCTCAAAAAAGTCCAACTTTCGATATTAGCCCGTCCATTTGATGCTGTCATTGAGTTAAACAAACCCTTCAGTAACCAAGCGTTCACTGTGGTGAATCAACAACAACAAGAACTGTGGGTTGCAGCAGACGATTCAGTTGATGTTTATCGGCTGATCAACTCATTACAGTTAGACCGCCAAATCACGGCTCCAGGTCTGACCGCTAGCGGTAAAATTTCAATCACTGATTTCAATCAAGATGGTCTATTGGATGGTTACATCACCACTGTGGGTCAACCAGATCAGGTGTACATCAATCAAGGCAATCAACAATGGCAGCAATTGGAATCACCTTTGATGGATCAAGTATTGCCCCAATCCGAGAGTATTCAAATCGCTGATTTTGATCACGATGGTGACTTGGATGTACTGACGTTGGACAGTTTAGGTCAAGTCCATTTAATCAACAACAATGGTGATTTAAGCTTTCGTATGATAACTGATCAATTGTTGGGTTCAGAGGCCAATAACAGTTTTATCGATACAGCCCTTTTAGACGTTGATGGAGATCGTGATTTAGATGTTTTGTTACTGCAAAATAAACAGTTGAAAATCATCATCAACGATCGCATGTGGTATTACCAACAACTTAACCACCCGTTATCATTTTTAGCCAAACAATTGGTCGTCAATTATGATTTCACTGGTAAAACATGGATACACATCAGTGATGATGCCAATCAGATACAGCAAGCCAAATATGATGGATTTAATAACTCATTGGACTGGGATGTCAAAGCAGTAGATCCCCCCTTTGAGGTGTTTGAAATCATTGATGTCAATGGCGATGGAGCCGATGATTGGGTATTATTCAACAAGTCGCGCATGAGCATCATCAACCCCAATGATGGCTCGGTTCTACAAGCACTTGATTTTGCTCAAAGCCAACAAGATTTTTACCTCATTGCTGGTCTGCAAGGTCCTGAAATACTCACCATAGGTGCTGAGTCAATAAACCTATGGCCTGCCAGTTCACAACGTCATGATTTTTTAAACCTGTCTTTTACGGGCAGAGAAATAGCTGCTGATTCGATGCGCTCCAACGCATTGGGTTTGGGTACAGAATTCACAGTTCACAGCAACCAACAAGCGAAGAAATACCTGTATTTAAATCAATCTCATCATGGCCACCAATCGTTAGGCGCCATCAATGCCGCTGCGTTTGTCCCTGCTGGTAGCGAAGCTACAATTGATTTTCTAGAGTTACAGTGGTCAGACGGGGTTTATCAAACTGAACTTGAATTGGCATCGGGTGTGGCGCATGTGATCACAGAAACACAACGTCAGCTCTCATCTTGTCCAGTGTTGTTCATGGAACAAAATGGCGAATATGAATTCTTAACCGATGTGATGGGTGTGGGTGCGATGGGGTTTTTAGTCGGTAAAGATCAATACGCAACACCCAGAGACTGGGAATTCTTGTTATTGGATGAAGAACATGTGGCCAACAGTGATCTGTCATTCATAGTCACTGAGCCCATGGAAGAAACCATGTTTTTGGATGCGGTTGGTTTCAAAGTCTATGAAACAGATTCAGGTGTCAATGCGGTATTGGACGAACGATTGGCAACCAATGATACACAGCCAACAGGTGAACTGATGTTTTATGCTGAACAGTGGTTGCCTGAACAGGTCATCAGTCAAGATGGAACTGACACCACAGATGCCAACACTCAGGTTGATGCCAACCCACTTCCAGTTGGTGAACTGGACTTGCGCTTTCTGGGGTATTTAAAACAACAACAAGTCCATACCATGCGTTTTGATCAAGCATTAGAGGGTGAATTAGTTTTGATGGTGCAAGGCTGGGTTGAGTATGGGTATTCGCAAACCACCTTTGCTGCCATGCAAGCAGGTCAGGCCCTTCAATACCCGAGTTTAGATGCTGAAATTGATGGCCAATGGGTGAATTTATTAGACTCATGGGGTTTTCCAGCTGGCATGCCAAAAATGGCGGCCATTGAATTTTCTATTCCTGAGGGCAAACAAGTCAAAAAACTCAGGATGAGAACTAACCAAGAAGTCTATTTTGATCAGATCAGTGTCGCCGAACGTGTTTATCCGGAGGTCAGCGTTATGGAATTACCATTACTCAATGCGCGTCAGTCGGTATTGGGTTTTCCGCAGCGAGATAATGGCCCGCATCGTTATCCGATATATGACTTTAACCAGCTCATGCCGTTTGCAGACACCCGTCATATGACTGGTGCTTATACCCAGTTGGGCCCAGTTGAGCCCTTGGTTTCTGAAAAAGACAACGCCATTGCCATTGTTTCTGGTGGTGAAGGTATTAGCTTTCAATTTGCGCAGCCGACAGAAATGAATACCCCTGGGAAAAAACGCTTTTTTGTGATGGAATTTTACGGTTGGGCTAAAGACATGGACATCATGACCCAAAATGATAAATATTTATTACCTCTGCCGCATACCGGTGAGGTATCCGCTGAGGCTAAAGCATTGAATCAAAAATACAACACCAGATTTATGTCAGGAAAATAAAGAGACATATGAATGGCTTTAATAACAACGCATTGAACTTGGTTGGTATATGATGACTAAATACAGCAAAGCGGTTGGTCCTAAATTATACCCAGTGTTGGTTTTGGTCCTGAGTTTGACCACACTTTTAATAGTGAACTCCCTGTACCTCAGTACCGTGACTTTTTATGAGTGGTTTACCGACACCTCTATTCAGGATGTGTTTTATCTATGGATGTTTTTACTCCACTTAATTCTCGGTATTGCATTGATTGCGCCGTTTTTGATTTATGCTTTCATTCATGCCAAAAACACCCGCTCATACCGCAATAAAACCGCTAAACGAGCTGGGTACTTTATGTTGGTATCTGCCATTATTATATTGATAACAGGCATTCTATTAACCCGATTTGACAGCGGATTCGAAGCCTTTAACAGTCAATACAGAAGTCTGCTGTACTGGTTACACGTGATACTCCCGATTGTTGGTTTGTGGTTATTCGTGTTGCATCGTTTATCTGGAAGAAAAATTAATTTAAAACCCGGTAAATGGGTTGTTCTGATTTCTATGGCTGGCATTTTAGGGTACATCTCATTACAAATCATCAACCAGCAAGACCCCATCAAAAGTGACGTATTTGAACCCACATTTTCAACCACCCGATCAGGGCAATTTATGCCTGCAAATCGACTGAACAACAATGATTTTTGTGTCAGTTGTCATGAAGATTTTCATGACCAATGGTTGAGTTCAGCGCATCATTTCTCTAGTTTTAACAATGTAGCTTATGCGTTTTCTGTCAATAACACCAAAGCCGCACTTGTAAAGCGTGATGGTCATGCCCAATCAGCTCGATTGTGTGCTTCATGTCACGATCCGGTGTTGTTATTCAGTGGACAATTTGACGACTTAACTGAGGCGCAACAAAGCAGCGCAGATGCCACTGCCGGCATCACGTGTAGTGCCTGTCATTTGATTGATGAAATATCCAGCCACAGGGGCAACGGCGATTACCAAATTGCAGCGCCAACCGAATACCCACTCACACAAGCAAAAACCGTACCATTAAAATGGGTTAATCAGTTACTCATCAAGAGCAAGCCCGAACACCACAAAACCACTTACTTAAAACCACTGCATGAAACGACGGAGTTTTGCTCCACTTGTCATAAAGTGTCTTTACCTGAATCATTGAATGATTACCGGTGGTTGCGCGGCCAAAATCATTACGACAGTTTCTTACTCAGTGGCGTGTCTGGGCATAAAGTCACCAGTTTTTACTACCCTAAAAAAGCCAAAGAAGCCTGTCAAGACTGTCATATGCCAGCTGCTGATTCTACAGATATAGCAGCTAAATATGATACAGAAACTGGACAACGATTTATCAGTAATCATGCTTTTGATGTCGCCAACACAGCCTTGCGGTACCTCAACAATATGCCATTAGATGAAAACAGTTCCCAGTTGTTGAAAAACTCTGTTGGTGTGGATTTATTTGGACTTAAATCAATGCAAGATTCAGATGGCAGTGATATGCAAGTCAATCACGGCCAAGCGTTGTCGGTTCAGGCGGGACAAACTTATCAACTTGATGTAGTCTTAAAAACCCAAAAGTTGGGCCATGCTTTCACCCAAGGTACGGCTGACTCCAATCAAATTTGGTTGGAATTGGCAATGTACCAAGGTGATCAATTGATTTCACTCAATGGAGGAATCAATGAACAAGGTGAGCTTAATCCATTTACATACCATGTCAACGCCTATGTTATCGATAAGGATGGCAACAGAATCATGATGCGCAATCCTGAAGACATTTACGCCACCCTTTACAACCATCAAATTCCACCTGGGGCAGCAGCGGTTATTCATTATCAAGTGGATGTGCCGAAAGACATCAGTGGGCAACTTCGCCTAGAGGCCAAACTGTTTTACCGTAAATTCAACACCACTTACTACCGAGCTTTCATGAAAAATCCTGAGTTAAAAAATGATTTACCGGTGGTGATGATTGGCGAAAACAGTATGCAAATTAATATTGCTGAACCATCTGCCAATGACTCAGCTGCTATCAAGTGGCAAAGGTGGAATGATTACGGCATAGCTTTGATGCGAGGCAGTGAATATAAACAAGCCATTGATGCCTTCGAACAAGTAGTTAATTTAGGCAGGGCTGAGGGCCTTATCAATTTGGTTCGGGTACATCTGAAAGAAGGACAGTTGGAACTGGCTCAACAGCAGTTAACAGCAGCCCAATCCTATAGTGACTACCCCTACCCTTGGCATTTGGATTATTTCACTGGCAAGATAAATTTTTTAAACGGTCGTCTCGATCAGGCAATCACATCATTTCATAAAGTATTGGACAGTAACTATCCTGAAGCAGTAGAAGCCAATTTTGATTTCAGTAAAGATTATGAGTTTCTAACAGAAGTGGCTCAAACCTACTTGCAAATGGCGGTCACAGATCCGCAGTCTTCTACTTGGTTAGACCAAGCTGAAAAAATGTATCAAACCATCTTGTCGATTAACTCTGAATGGGCAGCTGCCTATTATGGTTTATTCAGAATAGCCAAAATGACTGGGGACGCTGAAACAGCTGTGCAGATGAATAAAATGTACCAATACTATAAAATTGATGATCAAAATATGGACCGAGCCATTCATGCAGCGCGTGCATTGGATCCAGCAGCTGACAAAGCCGCTAATCGAGTGGTGATTTATTCTACTGAGCCAGATCCAGCTTATCCATTGACCCTGGAACAATACCGCACAACCACTGAAATCATCATACTTTGAGCCTGACACATGTCTAAATCACAACAAAAATACACAACATATTACCGCAACAGTTTCATTGGATTGGTTTTAATAGTAGCTACAGTGGCGCTGTTAATTTGGTATAAAAAATCACCTGAACAAACAGCCGAAATGGTTCAATTAGAACCAACTCAAACAACTCAAAACAGCACCCAAAGGCCCAAGCCTCCTGCCATCAGCTTCAGTGAAGAAAGCCAGCTCAGGGGTATTGATTTCACTCACAACAATGGTGCTGTTGGTAATAAATGGTTGCCTGAAGCCATGGGTGCAGGGACAGCGGTTTTGGATGTTGAAAATGATGGTGATTTGGACTTGTTTTTCAGCAATGGCACCAGTTGGGATGGGCAGCGCGCAACGACAGGGCGACTTTATATCAATGATGGTACAGCCAATTTCACCGATCAGACCCAAGCCAGTGGCTTAGGTGACTCACTGTATGGCACGGGGGTGGCTGTGGCAGATGTCAATCAAGACGGCTTGGCAGATTTATTTGTGGCTGCGGTAGGTACCAATAAACTTTACATCAACCAGGGATTGGGTCAGTTTCAAGCAGCCGCGGATTACTTAGACTGCGGTTCTTCAAACTGGACCACATCGGCAGGTTTTTTTGATTACGATAAAGACGGTGATGATGACTTGTTGATTTTGAATTACATTCAATGGTCGCCTGACATTGATACCCAAGTTAATTATCAAATTGAGGGCATAGGCAAGGCTTACGGCCCCCCCAATAATTTTCCTGGGACGCAAATATGTTTGTTCAATAATGAAGCCGGTGTTTTCACTGATGTCACTCAACAAAGTGGTTTATCGGAAGCCAATTTAAACACCAAAAGCAAAGCACTGGGACTTTCATTTTGGGATTTAAATCAAGACCAATGGTTGGATGTGGTGGTCGCCAATGACACGGTTGCCAACCAAGTGTTCATGAATGATGGCTTGGGTTATTTTGTAGAACAAGGTGGCCAGACCGGTCTGAGTTATGATGCAGCAGGTAAATCAACCGGTGCCATGGGCATTGATTTGGCCTACTTTCAAAATGATGACAAATTGGCCGTTGCGATGGGTAACTTCGGCAGTGAGGCCACTTCATTTTATGTATCACGCAATGGCACTTTTTACACCGATGAATCAATGCTGGTTGGCATTGGTCCAGCCAGTCGCCCAGTGGTGACATTTGGGGTGTTCTTTTTTGATTATGATTTAGATGGTCGTTTGGATTTCTTTCAAACCAATGGTCATGTCGAGAATTTAATTCAACAAGTAGAGAGTTCAGTCACTTACCAACAAAATAATCAACTGTTTTGGCATTGCGGTTTAAACTGTCAACCCAGTTATGTGCCAGTTAAAGAAGCCGGTGATTTGCTTAATGAACCTTTGGTCGGTCGAGCAGCAGCCTATGGTGATTTGGACTCAGATGGTGATTTAGATTTGATTGTGACTCAGGTGAACGGTCCAGTGCGGCTATATATAAACCAACAACAATCTAACAATCAGTGGCTGACACTGATGTTATCAACAACTGACAACCGGTCATTGGTTGGTTCGCAAGTTGAAGTAAAAACGAATCAAGGGACACAGCGCCTTATATATTCGCAAACCAGAAGTTATCAATCACAGATTCAACCTTGGATAACCATTGGCTTAGGCAACAACCCGAGCTTTCCAATCACCATCCAGGTAATTGAAATTAATGGCACCACGCACCAACGTCAATTCAATGCTGCCAACCAAAAAGTCGCGTGGTCACTGTAATCAAAATCATTCTTCAATATCTGGTTTGAGAACCATTGATTGGCGGTAGATTTTGCTGAATCCATTACTGCCAGTTGTCATCAACTTAAGCCATTGATCAAAGTCTTTCTCAGTGGCAGGTAACTGGGTTAATTTCGATTGGTTGCTGGTCCAATAAAGTGTTAAGTTTTTGGGGTCATAAAAGGGACAGTAATCAAGTTGCTTGCTGTTGATTTCAGGACCTAAATTAACCGCTTGTTGCCATTGACCTTCGGACTGATAACTGACATATAAATCGCCCCCACCCAAACCATCTTTTCTTCCGAATGATGAAAACAGCAGCATGGATTCATCTGCATTGATGAAGGCATTGAATTCAAAAGTTTCTGAGTTGATTGTAGCTGGCAATACCTCAGCAACTGTGTACTCACCCTCTACCCATCGACTGATGTAAATGTCTTCTTTACCCATACCGTCTTGCTTGGTGGCCGTGAAATATAAATTTCCATTGTTGGCAACACTGGGATAAAACTCATTACCATCAGGGGTATTGATGTGATCATTTAATCTGACTGGTAGTCCCCAGGCTGCATCAATTGAAGCCCTTTGAGTCATCCATATATCAAAATGTTCGTTGCTGACTTGTTGCTTGGAATCACGATTAGACGCGAAGAACAGCTGTAATCCATTGGGGTGTAAAAAAGGTTCAAGGTCTTTAAATTGACCTGAAAAAGAAGCTATTTCCGGTTTTGACCAACCATTAGGTTGTTTGGTAGATCTGATGATTTGAGAGACATCTTTGCCGATACTTTCAAGGGTCAAGTAAAGTTCATGCCCATCACTACTGAGGGCAAAATCTCGAACATGTAAGCCCAGCCATTCAAATTCTATATGAGGTTGTACTTCACTGTGAACGGTTGACGCCAAACAAGTGAACCATAAAATACTGAATTTCTTTACCATCAAAAAATTCCTTCATGACTATAACAAGGTTATTGATGGATTTATTATAACGTGATTGTTACTTATGTGCGCCACACCAATATACATTTTTGGTTAACACTCAGTTGTTTTAATAAACTTTTATATTCGGCAGGATTCTTTTGTCTGGTTTTGCGTAAGTGATGTTTAATGAGTTTGCGTTCAGCATACAAATGTTGCAAAGTGTTCTGTTGTGCTGCGCTTTTCACTGGACTTAAATGGCAATATGATTAAAAAATTCGATTGTAGAAAGTGTCTGATAAAAATCTTGTGAAAGTGATTTGTTTGAGAGGTTGAAAGGATACTGAAATCAAAAGAGCCGAATTGCTCGGCTCTTATTTTTCTTTTGAAGGATTGTTTATCCTTTTGTCGTTTGGCTTTATTGGATTTTTCATGCACCCCACCTTTTCTCATGATGGCCGCATTGGCTGTCCAGTTTCGCCGTTTAGATGAATTCATACAGCGCTCCAGTTGAACTAGATTGTATTCTATCGCAACTGGATTAACACAAGCTGAATTGTTGCCCATTTTGAAGTTTTTTAAGACCTCAAAATGGGCCAGTCATTAAAACTCAGTGGGTGCTGGTGGTGATTCAATTGTTTTTCGAGGATGAACCGCTAAATCCTTTAACAACTCTTCAACCGCCCTTTCAATCGATGGGTCACGACCCATGGCAACTAATTCAGGGCGGTCAATCACCTCAATGTCAGGACTCACGCCTTCATTCTCAACCGCCCAATTACCTTCGGTGTCCATAAAGCGGAAAGTTGACGCGAGAATGGAACCCCCATCGGCTAAACCTGGGTTGCCACTGATACCAATCAAACCACCCCAAGTTCGCGTGCCAATGATTTTACCCAAACCGGCTTTGCGGAAGTAATAAGGTAAAGCGTCGCCACCAGAGCTGGATTGGCCATTGGTAAGCATCACTTTGGGGCCATCGTGAGCAATCAAAGGTGTGGCATTGCTGTCTAAATCTAGACCCCTGCGTTTCCAGTAATTGAGGGTTTTTCGTGACAACAGTTCAATCATGCGGTCCGGAATGAACCCACCACCGTTGTACCTGTCATCAATAATCAGCGCATCTTTATTGATTTGCGGTAACATTTGTTTGAACAGTTCACGGTTACCATCTTGTGCCGTGTTGGGTAAATGTACATAGCCAATTCGACCACCGGATAATTCATCCACCATGGCCCTGCGCTCTTCCACCCAGTTGAAATACCTGAGTTGACTTTCTGAAGTAATGGGTTTGACATGCACTTGCCATGAGTCTTTATTCACCGCCGCATCATTCAAGGTGAGTGTAATGGTTCTTCCGGCAGTGTGTTCGAGTAGCTGATAAATGTTGCTCACTTGTTCTGTGCTGTGCCCATTGATGGCTAAGACATAATCACCAACCTCAGCCTTAACACCCGTTTCGGTCAATGGCGAGCGACGGTCATCCGTCCAGTTTTCACCATTAAATATTTTGGTGATTTTAAAATAACCACTGGGATGCTTTTCAAACTCAGCCCCCAACAAGCCATTGTCTTGCCTTTTAACTGCGGGTTGATCGCCAGAGTTAACATAAATATGCCCTGCATTCATCTCACCTGCTATCTCACCAAACACATAATCTAAATCTGTGCGGTGGGTGGCAGCTTCGGCCATGGGTAGGTATTTATCGTGGATGGCTTGCCAGTTCATACCATGCATATTGGGGTCATAAAACCAGTCGCGCAAAATACGCCAGGCATCTGTGTACATTTGGCGCCATTCCACTTTGGGGTCGATTTTAAGGGTCAAATGTTCTAAATCTAATTGCTTGTCTTTGATGTCTTGCTCAGCTTTGGCTTCAATTACAGCGTATTTATTACCTTTTTGTACCAACATGCTTTTGCCATCAGCGGTTAACATGTAGTTCCCTGCACCAGCCAACACCACTTTGGGCTCATCGTGTTTTTGTAAATCAATCATTTTGATGCTGTTTCCGGTGCTGTCATTTTCACTGACAAAAACCGCCTCACCGTTGCTTTGTAAGTTGTTGTAATTGCTGGGATTACCCGGCAACGCACGGACCCTCTGGTCAAAACCTGAAAGCTGAATGTTGGCTTTGACCGCGCTGGCTTTATCTGGGTCCTTGCCGGTTTCTTTTTCATTGGTTTTTTCAACTTCAACGATGCCATCATCTTCAAATGGGTATAAAGGCGGTACTTGATCATTCAAGGGTGCGGCATAAACACGAGTGGCTTGGTGGTACAGGTAATTAAACTCATAACTACTGAAAGACAGGTTGTAATCACGGTTAGACAAGAAAAACAGGTGTTGGCCTTTGGGGTCAAACACCGGCGAAAAGTCATTGAATGCCTCACTGGTCAAACGGTTGACTGTGTTGTCTTTAAATCCATAAGCAAAAATTGAACTGTAGCCATTCACTTCAGTTTTGGTGTACACCAACCATTGGCTGTCTGGTGACCACTGGTAATCCTCAATGTCATTGCGTGTCGATCGATCCAGTTGCGTGGTTTTTTTATTTTTAATGTTCACTGACCAGAGGGTTTGGTTGGTATCAGAATAAGCAATGTGTTGACTGTCTGGTGACCACACCGGTGGGTAGCGCCAGGCTGCACCATCATCAGTCACTTGCGTAACTTGACCTGATTTAACGGCCTTAACATAGACTTCATATTCACCAGTTGCATCGCTTAAATAAGCCAAATGTTGCCCATCTGGTGACCAAGCCACATCAATCTCTCTGGCGCTTGGGGTGTTACTGATGTTGTGAATTTCGCCCGTCTTAGTCGGCACAGAAAACAGCTCTCCACGAGCCGCAATGGCGACTCGTTTGCCATCGGGTGAAATGGTCATTGATTCAAGATTGTCTTGGACGTTTTTGCGTTGTGCCAATAAATTTTCTTGGTTGGCCGTGATGTGAATCATCAGTTGTTTACTGTCAGCCGTTTTTGGGTCGAAGCGCCACAAATAACCGCCGTTTTCATAGACGATGGCATCCGGGCCAGCTGAAGCCCACAAGGAATCATATTGATTGTGGTTGGTGACTTTTAGGGGTTCATCACCTTGCACATACTTATACAGATTTAAATGATAATCTCTGTCACTGATAAAATAAATGTCATCACCGACCCAAACAGGCTGATGATCAGTTGCCGGATGGGTGGTCAAGCGTTCGCTGCTGTTGGCGGTTAAATCATACACCCAAACATCTTGCGCACGACCTCCACGGTAACGTTTCCAAGTTCTGAATTCTCGATCAATGGGTGTGTAGATAAATTTCTCACCATCCGGCGATAACATACCACCACCAGTTTCAGGAACTGCCAATGGTTTTTCCATACCTCCAGCTACTGGAACCCAATATGGTTGGCCCATACGAATGCCCCATGGCAGACGATTGGCGCGGACTAAAATGTTTTGATCGTCTGCTGACCAATCCAGAATGCGATAATCAAAACCACCGCGGGGTGGCATGGCACCGACATCGTTGTACCAAGTCAGTTGTTTTAAATCGCTGCCATCAACATTCATCACGTAGACTTGTCTTGAGCCTGTGTATTCAGCAGAAAAAGCGATTTTTTGACCATCGCGTGAGAATTTAGGAAAGGCTTCAAAGCCATCAAATGCTGTTAATCTTTTTGATTCGCCAGAGTTGATATCAGCGGTGTAGATATCTCCTGCGTATACGAAAGTCACTGAATTTTTATGAATGTCGGCATAGCGCAATAAGGCAGTGCCCTTGGAGGTATCGGCATGAGCAGTCGCCAAGAGGCAACTAAAAACCATCAATCCTGCAACAACAGCATGCAGTTTGAAAGGGTATAGAACTTTGAAAATGGTGGTCATAAAAACTCCAATAACTGAAATGTGGCTGAAGATTTTAGCACCGATTAAATCCAAATGGGTCATGGAGTCTTGTATTTTTGAATCACATTATTTTCACAATCAGCTTCTATAATCGCTGAAAAATATATTAAACTTATTATGTTAAAAAAAATATCAGGTGTGCTGTTAGTTATTGTAGCTATAGCTACAGTGGTTGTTCTGGTTAAAAACAAACCCAGACCAGAAACCAAAGCAGAACCTAGCAAAGCATCGATTACTTTGCTGGTTAAAGAAGTCAGTCCATCGCTACACCATATGGTGATTCAAGCTGAAGGATTTGTCAGCTCAAAATGGCAAACCACCTTGAGTTCACAAGTGACTGGACGGGTTATTGAAGTCAGTGATAAGTTACTGGTGGGCAATAAATTTAACCAAGGTGATGTGTTGGTTAAAATTGATCCTTTGGACTATCAAGTTCAAGTGGCCAGGGCGCAAGCCAATTTAAAGTCAGCTGAATCAGCGCTGGTCGAACAGGAAATGCAGTCCGAAAGAGCCAAAAGCGATTGGAATAAACTCAACCCAACCCGTCAACCCAGTGATTTTAATTTGCGCTTACCACAACTCAAATCCGCACAAAGCAACTTACAAGCAGCTAAAGACGAACTCAGATTAGCCGAAGAAAACCTCAGCAGAACTCAAATCAAAGCGCCTTTTGATGGCTTCAGTGTCTCAAGAAATATCGACTTAGGCGAACAACTCCAAATGGGTGGTGTGGTGGCTGAAATCGTTGGCAGTCAGACCTTAGAATTGAAAATTGCGTTGACCACCAGCCAGGCCACTTTGCTTGAACAAGCTGCAGACACCCAGTTTAAACTCAACCCTACTGTCAATGCTGAGGGGGCTGATTTAATTGTCAGCAACATACGTTTTGAACCGTTTATAGACAGCCAAAACCGTTGGCGTTCGATGGTGTTAGAACTTGAAAGTGGTGAAATTACACCACTGGTTGGTGATTTCTTAAAGCTTGAAATCATTGCCCAACAAACCAAGCAGATGTTGGCTGTGCCAGAATCAGCACTGAGCATCGATGGCAGAATTTGGTATGTTGACGCTACCAATACGGCACAATTCTTCAGGCCTGAAATTATCTACAAAAATTCAGGCAACCTCTATTTAGCCAGCAACGATGAAATGACCTACCCCATCAATTTGGTTGTCTCTCCTCCCAACAGTTTACTGCGTGGTACAGAGGTGTCGACTGAATCTTGGCAAGCCAGCAATGTGACCGAGTAAGCGACATGAACTCAGAGACACAACCCAACACAGGTTCAAGCATCATTGCATGGTTTACTTGCAACCCAGTGGCCGCCAATCTGTTGATGTTCTTTCTTTTGGCTGCTGGTTTAACAACAGCGCTCAACATCCGCACCGAAGCCTTCCCTGCTTTCCCACCAAATTCTGTGTCTGTTGATGTGACTTTCATTGGCGGAACACCCGAGGAAGTTGAAGAAGGGGTCACGGTAAAAATCGAAGAAGCCATTGAAGGTGTTGAGGGCATCAAGGAAATCAACAGTTCGGTTTCAGGCAGTGGTACCAGTGTCAATGTCACCATGGTTGAAGGCTATGATTTGAAAACCCTTAAAGATGACATCAAATTAAAAGTGGATGCCATCACCAGCTTTCCTGATTTAGCTGAAAAACCCATCATCAAAGAACAAACTTTCGAGCGGCGGGTGTTGAGTTTAGAATTATTTGGACCCACAGATCACCAAACACTTAAACAAGTTTCAGAGCGGGTCAGAGATGAACTGATGATGTCAGAAGGCATCAATAAAGTTGATATTTCGGGCGCTAAAGACTATGAAGTCAATATAGAAGTCAGCGAACAAAAGCTTCGTGAGTATGAGCTGACTTTACAAGACATTGCCAACGCCATTCAAAACAACTCTGTGAATTTATCCGGTGGCAGCATCAAAACTGATAGTCGCATCATCAATTTAAAAACAGATCAACAAGCTTATTATGGTAATGATTTTGCTGATTTGGTTGTTCGCCAAAGTCCATCAGGTAAGGTTTTACTGTTATCCGATGTGGCGGACATTAAAGACGGTTTCACTGAGAGAGAGACCTTCTCTCGCTATAACGGGCAGCCTTCTATTCAATTACAAATCAAACTGTTGAGCAATGACAGCATCACCCGCGCAGCCGACGCTGTTAAACAAAGTTTGGCTGGCATCCAAAGTCAAAAATGGTTTCCAGAAAACATCCAAACAGCCATATGGAATGATGAGTCAGATGTGATTAAAGATCGCTTGTCTTTGATGATGGGCAATGCCCTGACCGGGATTGTGTTGGTGTTAATTATGCTGACCCTGTTCTTGCACATCAAGGTGGCCTTTTGGGTGGCTTTGGGTATTCCCATTGCTTTTGCTGGGGCCTTGTTTGTCATGGGACCCTCTGTGGCAGACTATTCTTTGAATGTGTTGACTACGTTTGGTTTTATAGTTGTACTTGGGATCGTGGTTGATGATGCGATTGTGATTGGGGAAAATATTTACAGCGCTAAACAACAGGCTGGTGTTGATGATCCTGACCCTATATACACCACCATTCAAGCGACCCAACAAGTGGCCGTTCCTGCCACTTTCGGTGTACTAACCACGGTGGCGGCATTTTTACCTTTGACCCTGATCAGTTCCCAGTTTGGTGAAATTTTGGGTAGCATCGCTGCAGTGGTGATTTTTTGTTTGTTGTTTTCATTGGTTGAATCCAAATGGATTCTACCGGCACATTTAGCGCACATCAAAATCAAAAACCCTGAACAAAGAAGCTCTGGGCCTTGGCAGCGTTTTCAGAAACGCATCGATACGGGATTAAATCATTTTATTGCAAAAAAATACGCCCCTACCCTGAAAAAAGCCATCACCAATAAATTCCTCACATTGTGTCTGTTTGTTGCCTTATTTATCATCACCATTGGGCTGATTCCAGCTGGTTTGGTGCGTACCAGTTTTTTCCCTGATGTAGAAGCCGAAACTTCAGTTGCTGATCTTGAAATGCAAAGTGGTATGGGTGCAGCCCTTACTGATTTAGCCACACAGAAAATAGAACAAGCAGCGCAGCAAGTTAATGACAACGCTGAGCAGTTGTTTGGCAGTGCTAAGGCGCCGATTAAATCTATTTATGCCTTCAATACTTCAGATCAAAAAAGCAAGACTTACATTCAATTGGCAGTTGACCCGGATCGCAACTATTCAAGCCAGGATGTGGTCAATGCTTGGCGGAATTATATCGGTCCCATCGCAGGGTCGAAGTCTTTAGAAATCTATGCGCTGGGACCCGGTGCTGGGGTTGATATTCAAGTTGAAATGTCATCAGGAAACTATGAGGAACTGGCCTTGGCTGCTACAGATCTGAAAAATAAAATCGCTGAATACCAAGGTGTCTATGACCTAAAAACCAATTACGATGACGGCACCTTAGAGTATGTGTTTGCTTTGAACCAAGAAGGTCAAGCTTTGGGACTGAACCAAGCCGATGTGGCCAGACAAATCAGGTATGCCCTGTTCGGTTTTGAGGCCCAACGGATTCAGCGTGGTAAAGATGAAGTCCGGGTTAAGGTTCGCTATCCTGAAATTGAGCGTGATGAACTTTCTGACCTACAACAGATACGCATCAAAACACCACAAGGCAACAGCATTCCCTTATTACAGATTGGTGACTTTAAACCGCAACTGGCTTTAACAGAAATCAGCCGCATCAATAAAAAACGGGTGGTGTTTGTCAGTGGGCGTGTTGATAAGCAAATCACTTCCAGCTCGGAAGTATTGGGTGATTTGCAACAAAAATACCTGCCAACTCTGAAACAAAAATACCCCGATATCAGCATTGACTTTGGCGGTCAAGCCAGGGAACAAAACACCGCAACAGCATCACTGATACAAGGGTTTGGTTTGTCATTGGTGTTGATTTACGCTTTACTGGCGATTCCACTAAAATCTTATCTCCAACCGCTGATCATCATGAGTATCATTCCATTTGGTGTGATTGGTGCCATTATTGGACACATGCTGTTGGGCATTCCTTTGGGGTTGTTGTCATTTTTTGGTATTTTGGCACTCAGTGGTGTGGTGGTGAATGATTCTCTGGTATTGGTTAATCGATACAATGAGTTTCGAGCCGATGGTCTGGATTTCTATGAGGCCATTGAACAAGCAGCTCAATCCAGGTTCAGAGCCATCATATTAACCTCATTGACCACATTTATGGGCCTTTCTCCATTGGTGTTTGAAAGTTCGTTCCAAGCTCAGTTTTTGGTTCCTATGGCTGTTTCATTGGCTTTTGGTATCTTATTTGCCACCTTGATTACTCTGATCATTGTGCCGACAGTTTTGGGTATTGGTGAAAAGTTGAGAGGCACAATCAAATCAAGTGGGTTGGCCTGACATTGCAGAGTCAGGCATTTTTATTGAAGTCTTGAAATAAGCATCCTCTAAAACAGACGGATAATAACTTTTTATTGGGTGCGATCCGCAACAGTGTCTTGCAAGCGTTCACCTCTAACCATTTCTCGATATTGAATGCCATTTTCAGCCAAACACTTGATGATTTCAATCTCTGACATCGGCAACTTGTCATCATAAAAAACCACCAGACGATGTTGGCCAGCACGACCTAACTTGACGTCAGTCACTGCACTCAACTGCTTAAGCGCTACAACGATGTTTTCCTCTGCATCATTTTCAAGTTTAAATGTTAAAGCTTTGGTCCTACCAGTCATATCGGCCACTGCTTCATGAGAATACAAAGCACCTTGTTTGAGGATGATGATTTGTTGGCACAGGTCCTCTATCACTTCCAAATTATGAGAACTGATGATAATGGTGCAAGTTTTTGACAGTGTTCTGATGACTGCTTTAATGGCATCTGTGGTGTTGGGGTCTAATCCAGCTGTGGGTTCATCCAGCAAGATAATTTCAGGTTGACCCAAAAAAGCCTGTGCAATGGCCACTCTTTTGAGCATACCATGACTGAGTCTTTCTGGTAATTGATTGCCTGCTTCCAATAGATTCACTGCTTTCAGTACCCGAACGGCTTCTTGCCTGGCTTGGGAGGGTATAAATCCTTGTAACTCTGCCAGCATGGTCAGTTGTTTAACTACAGACAATGATTTAAGAAATGCAGCATCTTGGGGTAATACTGCAATGCGACTGCGAATCAAGGGGCTATCAGGGCTGTGACCGAGAACTTCAATGGTGCCTTGGGTGGGTTTTAAAAAACCACATAACAAGGAAAATAAAGTGGTTTTACCTGCGCCATTGGGTCCGACAAGGCCGGTTGTGGTACCTTGTTGTACCGATAAAGTCACTGATTTCAGGGCTTGATTGGCGCCGAAACTTTTGGAAACTTTATCTGTACGGATAACAGCTTGATTCATTTAAATGTCTCTGTTGGCAAATATTCGCCAGCCTATGAAACCATAAGCCAATATATATAGCGGCACAATCATCGTGACTTGAATCAATGATGACCACTGCAAACGAAGAATCAATGACTTGGTTGCATTGGGAATCAGGTAAGCCACCGCTTCTGCCATGGCAGGCAGTTTGATGCCTATCACTGCCACAATCAACAAAACCACCACATAGAAACTTATACCGACCAATGCAGATAAGCCAGCTGAACCAACTATCACTGAACACAACGACATCAATGCAATGAAGGGTAAGGCATAAATAATTAAAGACAACATAATCAAGAGCATGTCAGCAACGATGTTTGTAACACCCACTTGATCTACCCATATTGACAGCAAAGCAGCCACCAAGGTAATAAAAATATAAGCTGCAGCCACCAACAATGTAGCACCTAAAAATCGAGCGATGAATATTTCTATTCGATTGCATCTGGGGGTTAAAAACCGCAAGTATTTACTGCCTATGTCATTAGCGGTTTGATCACTGGCTGCAAACAACACAAAAACAGGCACAGTAGATACCGCTAACAGGAAAAAAGCCGATAATGTGGCAGAACGGCCAACAAACAGTGACTTAGCTATCTGTGGATCAAACAACCATCCGATGATAAAACTTCCCTCCGGATTGGCCAGCCATTGAGCCCCACCCCCAGCCAATTTAGAAAAAAGCCACAACCAAAAGACGCCAAAAAACACCAAAAATAATAAACCTCTGGTACTGCGCAATGCATAATAAACGTCATGACGAACTAATGTACGGACTGAAGAAAGACGCAATGATTTCATTGCGTCTTTGCGCTATACATTGAGCTCAACAATTTATTCAGCTTCCACTGGTGGAGGCGCTATGCCACTGCCCATAGATTTGGCTGCAATGATGGCCAAGACACCACCCACCAACCCTAAAACATTGGTGACGCCAAATGTGGTGATTAAAATACCAATGACTTCAGCCAAAATGGCCACGCCTCCTGCAATCATTATAAATTGTGGTTTTTTGTCTTGAAATAAGAACACGGCACCAGCAATTAATATGCCAACGCTGACCAATAAAAATACCCCAAACGCCAGGAGTCCTACACCTGAACCACCAATTTCATCTTTAACCCTTTCCATTTCTGCTTTTTGTTCAGTGGTTAAATCCTGACTTTGCATGTATGCAGAGTCTGACATATTGGCTACTCCTGAAGTGGCAGCGCCTCCTGCCAGATACCCCAATGAAGCCACCAAATTAAAGATGGCGGCAATAATTAATATAACACCTGCTGCGACTTTCATGATAATTTCCTCTTTTTCGTTTTTAATTATATAAGTAAACGGGTTTTAAGCCCTGCTTTCCCATGAATAATTACAGCACAATTATTTAACAAATTCAAATAAGCTTTGATGACAGTTATTATAAACTTTTAAATTGTGTCCTAAGTAATAGATATTTAACATGCTTTTTAAGCCAGCTTTCAGCCATTGTTGTTGTCAATGGTTATCAACTTAACCATATCATTCTGATAGTCTTATCTTCTATGCATAGCTTGTTTTTTACAATCAGTTATTGACCGAACGGTCAGTCAGCAATTATAATCCGCATCATGGATATTTCTAAAAAACAAAAAATACTCGATGAATCGCTGGCTTTATTTGCCACTCATGGCTTTGCGCAGGTTTCAATTTCAATGATTGCCAAACAAGCTGGGGTTACTAAAAGTCTAATCTTTCATCATTTTGAAAACAAAGAACAACTGTGGGAAACGGTAAAAGAAAGTTTCTTTAAGCGCTATGCAGAGAACCAAATGAATCTGTTTGAATCTGAAAAAGACCCGCTGGAATTGATCAGAAAGTCAATGCGTTATTATTTTGAATTTGTCAAAAATAACCCCCTTATTCCCAGATTTTTTGCTTACGCGCATTTAGAAAATGACGAAAATTGTGGCAAGCTTGATCAACCCCTTATGGAACGAGGCAGTCAATTAATCAAGCAAGCGCAAGCCAATGGTTTGATGCGCCAAGGTTTTAACCCAGTGGTTCTGGTGATGAACTTCATCACGGTGATTAACCAGTACTCAATTGCCGAATGTCATTTTAAACATTGGGATTCAAGTTTATACAGTGACCCCGATTCCTTCATCAATGATTTCATTGAAAACACCATCAAAGGCATACAACCATGAAGCAGTTATTTCTAATCGGCAGTCTGTTAGCAGTTTTGATGCTCTCGGCTTGTCAAGAAGCGCCTGTCAACACTGCAGCAGAAAACAATGACTCATACAGCTCAGCTTTGTTCAGTCCCACATTACAATTTAAAACCCATCAAGTGGCAGCATTTGTGGTACCAACGGATCAAGCGAGCCTGTCATTTCAAGTCAGTGGAATCATTGACGAACAATTTATAAAAATTGGTGACAACGTAGAATTGGGACAACAACTTTTCAAAGTCTCTAACCCTTCGCTTGAACCTCAAATTCATCAATTTCAGAGTCAGATAGATGCCATTGATGCGACTTTAGAACAAAACCAAGCTGAGGTTAAACGTTTCATTAACTTGAAAAAGACCAATGCCATCAGTCAGAACGAATTGGATCGGCTGACCAATCAACGAGATAATTTAGAAGCCACCAAACAAAGTTTAGCAGCGCAACTCGAACAGGCCCAATCTTTATTTGATGAAAGTTATTTAAAAGCGCCCTTTGCTGGCAACATTGCAGAAATATACAAAGAAGCTGGAGAAGTTATCAGCCCAGGTGAAGTTATACTGGTGGTTGGTGGTGTGACTTCTTTGGAAGCACCCCTATTCTTGCCCTCATTTTTGCATCGCAATTTAAAATTGGGTCAACAGTTAACGGTTTTATATGACCAAAAGCCCATCACTGCAACCATCAAAGAAATCAGTTTGTCGGCTAATCCAAAATCACAGTTATTCAAAGTGATGATAGATGTACCCATCATGCATGAGATTAAATCCGGTGAAAAAATAACCGTACAAATCAAAGAAAACATGGGCGAGTATTTTAGGCTGCCGATTGAGAGTGTTATTGATGATGGCATCAACCAACCTTTTGTGTTTTTAATTGTCAACAAGCAAGTGATTCAGTCACCCATTGAGTTGATTGAAATCGTTGGTGATGAGGTGATCATTAAGATGCCTCAACAAGGTGAGGTTGAAGTGGTTACTGCTGGTCAGGCTAAACTGGCCCCGAAACAAAAGCTGGCACAATCATGAGTGTGGTTCGAGTTCTGGTCGGTCAAAAAAGGCTGATATTAACCACAGCTATATTTTTGGCCTTGTTTGGCCTGTTCTCATGGTCAAGCATGAACCGCCAAGAGGATCCGTTTTTTCCTTACCGGCAGGGATTTGTGTTGGTGCAATACCCAGGTGCTGATGTCAATAAAATTGAAAAACAAGTGCTTAAACCTTTGGAAGAAGAACTGGCGCAAATTGAAGAAATTGATGAAATCAGATCAACGGTGCGCTCAGGCTTTGCTCAGGTGATTGTTAAGATGTTAGATCACATATCTGATACCGACAGGGTATGGGACCGAGTCAGGCTGGCCGTGGATAAAGCTGAAGTCAAATTTCCTGATGGGGTACTCAAGCCAGCTGTAGAGGATCGTTTGTTGGATACTGCAGTTGCGGTGTATAGTTTATCTGGCATCAATGACATCATGCAATTAAGGGAGGCGGCCAAAGCGATTAAAAACCGCATGTTTAACCTACCAGGTATTGGTAAAGTTGCTTTGTATGGCATGCCTGATGAACAAGTGACCATCACCCTAAAAGAAGCCTTTAACAACAGTGCCATCATCAACCATGAGTCAGTGGCCAGACAAATCAACCAACGCACCAAAGCGCAACCCATCAATGCCCTGCATGTGGGTAATAACCGGGTTAATATTGATGCCCACACTGAATTTAAAAGCATCGAGGAAATCAACAACACCAGCATCGTCCTCACCAATGGTGAACAGTTGCCTTTATCGGCCATTGCTGACATAAAATTGGAAGCAGAAAACGTATCTAACTCGGGTTTTTGGCACCACCGTGAACGGGCCATTGCACTGTCTTTATATGTGCCTATCAATGAATTGAATGTGGTTGAGTTTGGCAACAAACTCAGAAGCTATATGGACGACATGCGTGAGTTGTACCCAGATGTCAGCATTGAAGAAGTATTTTTTCAACCAGATCGGGTGTTAGACCGGATTCAAGAATTGGGCGGCTCTTTACTCACGGGTATGCTGTTGGTGACCATTATTTTGGCATTCTTTCTGGGCATCAGGCCAGGTTTGGTGGTGGCCACAGTGATTCCTTTGGTAACCTTTTCGTCTTTGGCTATTTTTAATATGGGTGGCGGGGTATTACACCAGATGGCCATAGCAGGCATGGTGATTGGTTTGGGTATGCTGGTCGACAATGCCATTGTGATGGTGGAAAACATTCAATACCACATTGATGAAGGCATGCGAGGCTCAGATGCGTCGGTGACATCGGTTAAAAGTTTAGCCATGTCACTGGGGTCAGCGACGGGTACCACCATCGCTGCTTTTATGCCGATGTTGTTATCACAAGGCAACTCTGCTGACTTCACCCGTGCCATTCCAACCATGATCATACTGTCCATCACAGTGAGCTACATCTACGCCATTTTGGTGACGCCTGCATTCAGCCACATGTTCTTAAAACAGCACACCGATAATCGAGAATCAGGCTTACAAAAGTTAGGCCATAAACTGGGACAAATTGCCGTCAGTAAAACCAACATCATCATCTCAGGTGCCTTGATATTTCTGATCATTTCTGGCTACATGTTCAGCTTTGTGCAACGTGACTTTTTCCCCGACACCGATCGCAACCAAGTGATCATTGACATCAAATACCCAGAAAACTCACACATCATTCAAAACACCCAGAATACCCAAGCCATCGCCGCACAGCTTGCAGATCGCGAACATGTGCAAAGAACCGTTACATTTGTCGGTAATTCGGGCCCGGTGTTTTATTACAACCTGGTCGAAAAGCCCCGTGCCCCCCACATTGCTCGTATCGTGGCCATTTTAGATTCGGTGGATAACAGCTATGAGATCATCGACTGGGTGACTCGAGAAGTGGCACCCAACTACCCTCAGGCACAAGTGGTGGCCAGACGATTGGGTCAAGGCCCACCTTCAGAAGCTCCGATTGAAATTAAGGTGGTTGCTGAGGACCGAAAGGAACTGACCGAATCGGTGCGAAAGATTCAAGACTTGTTGGCGCAAACCGAAGGTACCCGAACTTTACGCAACACCATTGGTTTAGGTATGGCTAAATTGACTTTTTCACCGAACGACGCCCTACTCAATCGCAATGATGTAACGCGTGATGAATTGGCCAGTGGTTTGGCTTTACGTACTTCAGGTCAAGTGATTGGCCAATACCGGGGTGCTGAGGACCCAGTTAACATTGTTATGCAGTCACCTGAGCATGTGAATTTCAATATCCAAGATTTAGATGACATATCCATCCACAATGGTGAGTACCAATTATCATTGAATGCATTAACAGATAAAAGCATTGAATGGTTGCCTGCATCGATTAATCACATCAATTTACAAAGAACTGCATCGGTGTTTTCTGAAACCAAGGAAGGCTACACCTATGATGATGTGCTGTCGGTGTTTTTGCCGCAGTTAGACGAAATTGAGTTCCCTAAAGGGGTCAGCTATTATGTGGCTGGGTCGGTACAAGAGTCTGGTAAAGCCAACCAGTCATTGGGTAAAGCTTTGCCAATAGGGATTATCATGTTGTTGGTGTTTTTACTGTTCGAGTTCAATTCATTCAAAAAAATGCTGATTATACTGGTCACTGTACCACTGGCTTTTGCTGGCGTGCCTTTTGGCTTGTTATTAACCCAAACACCCTTTGGCTTCACTGCCACATTGGGCGTTTTGGCCTTGGTAGGTATTGTGGTTAATAATGCCATTGTATTACTTGATTTGATTCAAAAAAACCAAGATTCAGGACTGGATATGAAAACGGCTATTGAAGAAGCTGTGGCCAGAAGAACGCGTCCGATCATATTAACCACTTTGACCACCATTGCGGGTTTATTACCGTTGGTGATGACTGAATCCACCTTATGGCCTCCTTTGGCTTGGTCAATCATTTCGGGCTTAATTGTATCAACCGCCCTGTCACTATTAGTGGTGCCTTCCATGTATCAGAAAATGATTAAACCCAATGCGATGTCGACCAGCGATGTTGGAATAAAAGCCTGATGAAAATAATCAATCAGTTCGCTGAATTAGGCAATCAATTCAGCAGACAATCACTGCCTCAAAAGCCTCAATTACCCAAGCTGTTATTGTGGAATGATACCTTAGCCAAACAGCTGGGATTGGAATTCAATGAGGCACAAAAAACTGCCTATTTTTCTGGGCAACAACTGTTACCAGGCTCACAACCAGTGGCTATGGCATACTCAGGACATCAATTTGGACAGTTCAATCCACAATTGGGTGATGGTCGTGCGCATTTACTCGGTGAATGGGTTGATAAGCATGGTCAGATTCAAGAATTACAGCTCAAAGGTTCTGGTCAAACACCTTTCTCCCGTAACGGAGATGGCAAGTGCGGTATCAAACCAGCGGTCAGAGAATACATCATGTCTGAAGCCATGCATGCCTTGGGTGTGCCCACCACCAGGTGCTTGGCTGTGGTGACCACTGGTGAGTCTATTTATCGTCAAACCAGCACCCCAGGGGCGGTGGTGACCAGAGTGGCCAGCTCACACCTCAGGGTGGGTACTTTTGAATACTTCGCAGCCAGACAAATGCAAGCTGAAATCAAAACTTTGGCAGACCTCACCTTAACGCGCCATTTTCCTGAAATTGATCAATCCGATGATAGAAAATACCTTGATTTACTAACACAAGTTATTGATAAACAAATTAAATTAGTTACTGAATGGATGCGTGTTGGCTTTATACATGGGGTGATGAATACCGATAATTCCCTGCTCTCTGGGGCCACCATTGACTATGGTCCATGTGCGATGATGGGTGTTTATGACCCTTCAACCGTGTTCAGTTCGATTGACCACAACGGTCGCTATGCTTTCGGCAACCAAGCCAAGATTGCGCAGTGGAATATGGCCCGGTTGGCCGAATGTCTGTTGCCATTAATCGCTAAAGACCAACAACAAGCCATTGATTTGGTGACGCCATTAATTACCGGCTTTACAGAAAAATTTAACCAAGCTTTCAATCAGATGATGGCGAATAAACTGGGCTTTAAACAAGCTTCAAATGCAGTCAAAGATTTGCAGCAACAATTACTGGAACTGATGTTTAAGCACCAATTGGATTACACCCAAACCTTTGTACAACTGCAAGACTCACTTGATATAACTGCGGATGACCCAGTTTCATCAATCCCCAAACTCCATGCAAACTTAGCACAGTGGCAACAAACTTGGTGCAAGCTGTTACAGGCATCAGACATCAAGCAAGCCGATGCCAAACAATGCATGCAACAACACAACCCTTTGGTGATTCCCAGAAATCATCACGTCGAGCAAATTTTGCAACAAGTAGAAATTTCAGGTGCTGCGGTTGCTGTAATGCCGTTTTTGGCCGTATTAAAAGAACCCTACTCAGTGACTCAAAACATTCGACTGTACCAAGACACATCACCAAATGATGATTTGAATTACCAAACATTTTGTGGCACCTAGCGCACCCTTTGAGTCACTTATATAATAAAGAAAATATAATCCAAATTAATACCTGGATTTTTCTACCTGACCGCCCTTGATAACCACTTGAATATCAGTCATTACTGTTATGTCATCCAACGGATTGCTGTTAAGCACCACCATATCTGCCAAGTAACCAGCTTTAATTTGGCCCAATTCAGATGCCTGCCCTAAAAGATCAGCCGCGCGTACTGTGGCTGCCTGTAAAGCTTCTGAGGCAGACATACCGTTTTCAACCATTAAACCAAACTCTTCGCCATTTCTGCCATGTTCTGATACACCGCTGTCGGTGCCGAAGGCAATGTTAACCCCTGCTTGATAGGCGCGATTGAACGAACCTGCCAATAAGGGCCCAATGGTGGCGGCTTTTTGGGCCACAACCACAGGAAAAAAGCCTGCTATTTTTGATTTTTCGGTGACCCATTCACCGGCAATCAGCGTGGGTACCAGGTAAGTGCCATGCTTTTTCATGGCTTTAATGACCTCATCGTCCAGGTAAGTGCCATGCTCAATACTGGACACACCGGCTTCAATGGCACGTAACATACCCGCTTTTCCATGGGCATGTGCCGCCACCTTAAAACCATAATCATTGGCTGTGGCAATCAGGGCATCTAATTCAGCATCATTGAATTGTGCATTGTCGCCACTGGCCGCTTGGCTTAAGACGCCACCGGTGGCGGTGATTTTAATCAAGTCGGCACCATCTTGATAGCGCTGCCTGACAGCACGCATGGCATCGCTTGGGCCGTTGACCACACCATGTTCGGGCGTGGTGTGTGGAAATAAACCGTCTCTATAGCCATTACTCGGATCGGCATGACCGCCGGTTGTGGCCAATGATTTGGCTGCGGTGAAAATTCGAGGACCGGTGATTTTGCCTTGATTGATGGCATTTTTTAACGCCACAGAGACATTAAAAGTATCGCCCACATCTCTGATGGTGGTGAAGCCAGCATCTAAAGTGCGTTGGGCGAAAACCACAGCATTGAAGGCCACATCAGCTTCATTGTGTTGAAATTTCTCAATGTAACGGGTGGCACTGTTTTCATGCGTGATGTGGGTGTGCATATCAATTAAGCCAGGCAAGCAAAATTGCTCAGCGTAATTTAAGTCGATGCTTTGACTGTCGTCATCAGCAAAATCTTGCATGCTGACAAATCGCTGACTTTCAATTTTGATGACTTGGTTTTGACGCATTTTGCCGGTAGCGGCATCAAATACGTGGCCACAGTGAATGTTAAGAGCCGTAACAGGTTGTGCACCTAAGACACTGATTAATAATAAACTTTTAAATGTTTTTTTTGTTTTTAACATGTTATTTCAACCTTTCATTGTTTGTTCAATTGCTTCGATGGTTTTAGGTGCATTTTGACTTAATACCACGGGCCCTTTTTTAGTGACTTGTATGTCATCTTCGATTCTGATGCCCATGCCCCGCCATTGTTTGGGGGCATTGGATTGTTCGCTGATATATAAACCAGGTTCAACTGTCATGACCATGTTTTCTTCTAATTCGACCCATAAATCATCCACCCGATAATCACCCACATCGTGTACATCCAAACCCAGCCAGTGCCCAGTCATGTGCATGTAGTAATTGGCATAGGTTTTTTCTTCTAATACTTGGGTTAAGTTGCCTTTCAGAATTTTTAAGTCCAATAAACCTTGGCTGATGGTTTTGGCAGCGACATCATGAAAGTCGTTCCAATGTTTGCCTACTTGAACTTGATCAATGGCATCCAATTGTGCTTGCAAAACCACCTCATACAAGTCTTTCTGCCGGGCTGAAAACTGACCGTTAACCGGAAATGTCCTGGTGATGTCTGAGGCATAAAAATCATATTCTGCACCCGCATCAATCAGCACCAAGTCACCATTGTGCATTTGTTGGTTGTTGTTGATGTAATGCAAAATATTACCATTTTCACCACTGCCAATAATGGGTGGATAACTGCTGTGTGATTGGTTTTTCATTAAATGATAGGCATAATGTGCTTGCAGTTCATATTCATAAGCATCGGGCTGACAATGTTGCATCATCCTTATGTGCGCTTCTGCGGCAATATCAGCTGCCTGCTTCATGCATTTGATTTCAGCATGACTTTTATACAAGCGCATGTCATGAATCACATGACTGATTGACATGAACTCTTCTGGGATATTGGCCTTTTGGCCTTTACGGGTTTCAATGGCTTTGACCCACTGCGCCAGCCGTTGATCAAATTCATCGTTATCACCTATTTTGAAACAGACTTTTTCACAACCCTGAATCAATAAGGGCAAGCGGCGATCAATTTCATTGATGTCATAAGCTGCATCAAAGCCATAATCATCAACTGCACCTTGGGTGCCTACCATGGGTCCGTCCCACATCATTTTCTTTGGGTCTGCTTCTCTACAGAACAGTATTTGTTGTTCTCCAGTTTGGCCTGGAATGAGCACCAATATGGCTTCAGGTTCGTTGAATCCTGTTAAATAATAAAAGTCACTGTCTTGTCGGTAATAATGACGAACGTCACCGTTGCGTAACCATTCAGGTCGGCTGGCGAGAATTGTGATTGAATGACTGCCAGCAATTTTCATCAACTGTTTGCGGCGTTTCATGTATTCAGAGGTTTTGATCATGCAGACTGGCTTGTTTGGCTCACCCGAGCCACTGGTATAAAGTGAGGTCTATTGTATCACTCAAGCCAAATTCGATGCCCTCTTGTTGTAACTTTTTCTTCTGCCGCAGATAGCCAGATTGGTTTTTTGGAATTGAAATTTTACCTGTTGCTCCAATCACCCGATGCCAGGGCAGTTGGTATTTACTGGTGCAGGTGTGCAAGATTCTGGATACTTGTCTGGCTGCTCTATGATTCCCTGCCATGGCTGCAATTTGACCGTAAGTGGCTACATATCCAGCTGGAATGTCCGCAATGGTTTGAATCACTTTGAGGGTAAAATCTTGCAATCTAGGTATCTGGTTTTATGGTTTAAGCGGCACACAGCATATTATCTGTGTGCCGGTTTGACTGAATTAGCTTTGATAAATTATTTATCTTCCAATTGAGCCTGGTCTTCTTTTTGGCCAGCAAATTTAGATTTACCCCAATTCAATGCTTTGTCTTTCAGAGCCACAAACTTCTTTGAACCCTTTTCTAATTTAGCTTCCCACTCAGGGTTGGGCACTTGTCCTTCAGTCACCTTGAAAAACACTTGAATCAAGGCCGTCATGGCTATTGGGTCAATCAAAGCTGATTTAACGCCCCACGCAGTGACTATGGCGAGGATAAACACCCAAACGTTACCTTCATATCCAACCACACTGAGTATGGCAGCCAGTGGAGCAAAAACCAATATCAAAACCAGCAAAGACAGAACCCAGGTGATGATGGTCAGAAACACTGCATTCTTGAGGAAAGTCTTGTAGTTTTGTGCATACAAAACCAGCGCTTTTCTGGAATCTTCCCAAGGGTTGTCTGAGTTGTTGCGAATGTAATAGGCCAAGATCACTTCATCTACATAAGTCAGCGACATGTTAACCACGCCATTGATGAAACTGACAATTGGTTGTGGGATGATGGGTAAAAATGACATCACACCTGAAAATATGCGGTTGAAAGCTTTTAATACACCTTTGATCAACTGATCCACGCCAAACAGTACAGATGATTCTTTGAAACGTGCCTTGACCACTTCTTGGGCATATTTAACTTGGCCTTTGCCTTCAGGCATTGGCTCACCATCCAGGTGTTTAACAATCACCGCAATGTGACCAGCTTTGACCAAGTAAAGAATGTATTCCCTGACGTAATACAGCACACCACTGACCAAGGAAAAGCCACCGACTAAACCGTAAAACAAACCTGTTTCTTTGCCATCACCCACACTGCCCAACATATAACCAATGCCACCACCGGCACCAGTACCTATGATGTAGGCCAATGTAATGCCCATGTATATCAGAAACCTGAATAACACAAACTCTTTGGTTTTCCATAAAGTAGACATCACTTGACCAAATTTAAAATCAACCATAACTCACCTCTTTTTTTAATGCGCGTTAATTATAACAAACGCTTTTTTACTTAATCGGTCTGATACCCACTGCAGCTTTCAGCTTGGCTAAAAATGGCGTTGCATACTCACGAGCCTTGACCGCTCCCTTTTGTAACTCGGCTTCAATTATATCGGGGTTATCCATCAAGCCCAGGTATTTTTCACGGGCATCTTTCAATTCTGTGTTGATCATCTCAAAAAGCATCTGTTTGGCAGTGCCCCATGCGATGCCGTTCTCAAATTCAGCTTTCATTTCATTAATCTGCGGTTCAGTTGCGAACGCTTTAAAGATATCAAACACAAAAGAGTCATTTGGATCTTTGGCTTCGCCCGGCTCCAATGAGTTGGTTTTTATCTTCATGATGTGTTTTCTGAGTTGTTTTTCAGGCAGCCACAAGGGGATGGTGTTGTTGTATGATTTACTCATTTTGCGACCATCCAAACCAGGTAACACAGCCACATTGTCATTGACCACTGTTTTAGGCATCACAAAATGCTCACCAAAATGATGATTGAAACGCGCTCCTATGTCACGGGCCATTTCTAAATGTTGGGTTTGGTCTTTGCCTACCGGAACTTCTGACGCATTGAACATTAAAATGTCTGCTGACATTAACACAGGATAACTGAACAGGCCCATGGTAACCCCTTTGTCAGGATCAGCTTCGCCTTGTTGGGTGTTTTCATCAACTTGTGCTTTATAAGCATGCGAACGGTTCATCAAACCTTTTGATGTCATACAAGTTAACAACCAAGTCAATTCAGGAATTTCGGGGATGTCCGATTGGCGGTAAAAGATGGCTCGATCAGTATCTAAACCCAAGGCCAGCCACGTGGCAGCAATCTCCTTGGTTGATTGTGCAATTCTTTCTGGTTCCCAGCATTTGATCAAGGCGTGGAAGTCAGCCAAGAAGAAATAACTGTTGATGTCCCCATCCTGAGACCTTTGGATGGCTGGTTTGATGGCGCCTACATAATTGCCCAAATGTGGTGACCCAGTGGTGGTAATCCCTGTTAAAACAGTACTCATGTATGATCCAATTAATTAAACTGCACCATTGTATTAAACCCCAGGAAGTAAATACAATGGCTAGTTAAACAATTCAACCCCGAGTCCTGATGAAATCTATCAAATTAACGATCATTTTCTTGGTGCTATTGTTTGCTACCATGGCACATGGTGAAAACCCAGCCAAAGAAGCAGCAGAAAAATCGTTGACAGCCATCACCCTATTTATTGACATCAACAGCTTAACCAGAAAGCCCATGGCAGCAAAAAAGACAACTGAATCCCATCAGGATTTTGCTGCTTATGGTTATGAATTGGTGGATTTAAGTGTGTACACTGAAAATGGTGATTTAGAAGGGTTTTTCCTTGCTTATCAGAAAAAGTGAAAATTGCTTATGCGGATTTACGTGTTAAAATATATGTTTTAAACTTCTAGATGTTTATATGGCTTTCAATGGTAAGTACATCAATCCCTATGTACCACATGGTAAAAAAAGTGAAAAGGTTAAAAAAATCACTGTTTCTATTCCTTTTGAAGTACTGAAGATTTTGACTGACGAACGCACCCGAAGACAAGTAGGTAATTTAAAGCATGCTACCAACAGTGAATTGTTGTGTGAAGCATTTCTTCACGCTTATACCGGACAACCCTTGCCTACTGATGAGGATTTGAGTAAATCCAATCAGACCTATGACAACATGCTTCAAGGAAAATAACTTTGAATTAAAGGCTCAATCCTTAAGCAACCATATTTTGAAAGTTTTGCCTTTCAACTTGTCATTCCTTAATTTATTCAGTGCTATTTGTGCGACATCACGATTGACCGCAACATAAGCACAATGATCAAACAAAGTAATTTTACCCACTTGCTGACCAGTGATCCCATTTTCACTGGTTAATGCGCCTAAGATGTCACCAGCCCTTAATTTTTGTTTTTTTCCACCTGAAATCCTCAGTGTCATCATCGGTGGCTTATAGGTTTTCTGGTTCAGCACTGCATGACTTGGCAGTTGACTGGCCAAAATTTCAACGCCTAAAAACTCAGCCAGTCGTTGCATTTTGTATGATTCCTTTTCAGCAAAAAAAGCATGCGCACTGCCCTGTTTGCCAGCACGCCCAGTTCTACCGATGCGATGCAGATGGACCTCTGTATCACTGGCGATGTGGTAATTGATTACCATGTCCAAATCGTCTATGTCTAAGCCCCGTGCGGCCACATCCGTAGCCACCAATACAGTGGTGCTTTTGTTGGTGAACCGAATCAACGTTTGGTCTCGGTCTTTTTGATCCAAATCGCCATGTAAAGCCAGCACATTAAAACCATAATCCATAATGGCATGACTGACTGTGTTGACATCGGACTTGGTATTACAAAAAATTAATACACGCTCAGGACGGTATTCAAGCATCAACAGCTGTATGCCAAGCAACCTGTCCTCATTGGATTTAACGCGGTAATACTTCTGTTCAATATCAGCATCGTTGTTACCTTTGACATGAATCATGATGGGTCGGATCATCAAACGATCTGCAATTGAAGCAATTTTACTTGGGAAAGTGGCACTGAATAATAAGGTTTGTCTTTTATTAGGCACAAATTCGATGATGTCATCCAGTGCTTGTTGAAAACCCATGTCTAACATTCTGTCAGCTTCATCCAGCACCAAAATATTCAAATCATCTAGGGTGAGTGAACCACGGTCCAAATGATCTTGAATGCGACCAGGTGTACCAATCACCACATGGGCACCATGCTCGAGAGACGTGACTTGGGTCCTGGCAGGCACACCACCACACAAACTGATTATTTTGACATTAGGAATGCCGCGTGCCAGTCGCCTGATCTCAGTAGCCACTTGATCAGCCAATTCTCTGGTTGGACATAAAACCAGGCTCTGCACTTTCAGCTCATTAACATTAAGTTTATTAAGTAAGCTTAGTCCAAACACTGCAGTCTTCCCAGAACCTGTTTTGGCTTGAACAATCACATCTTTTTGGTTCAATGCATCGGGCAAAGCCTGTGCTTGAACATCGGTCATACTGACATAGTTTAAAGACAGTAAATTGTCTAACAGTGCTTTATTGAGTGGTAATTGAGAAAATGATTCAGACATGTGTAAACCTTTGGCGCTTGATAATAAGCAAGCAAATGCCTGCTTTTATGAAGCTGTGGATTGTACCGCATAAATTAAACGCCTTGGTTATTAATGCAACTCGATCAGATCTGACTCGCTGTTAAAGTAAAACCACCAGCCTAAAGTTTCACCGTCAGGCCCAATGTCACGGTCATCATCAACACTGCAACTACCACCACCTGGAAGTAAGTCAAATAATGTAGAGCCACCTAAAAATGGTATTGTGGCAGGAATGACAACATTCATAGCAGATGATTCAGAAACAAAACCCATGTGTAAGCCTTGGTCAAAAACCAAACCGCCTTGATATCGCGCTGCTTGTTGGTAGGCTTCTAAGGGTATATTAATGCCTAAAATATCTAAATTAAAGGTTGTGGCCTCGGTAAAAAAGCATGGTGAACCTGTACTGATCACAGGGTCGGGATATCCAGTAACTGAACCGGGAATGGGTTCAAGACAAAGGTTATTTTGGCTTGTTGCTGTAAGCACATCAGCCTCAATGACTTGATCAATCAGACAAGGCCCCGAAAACAAAGGATCAGGACAGTTGGCTTCAATCATATTGACTTGCAGAGCCTTGTTTATGAGGTAATCTGGTTGGTCTGTCTTAAATTGAAGCATGATATTTAAATCTAAAAATGAATCACCATCACTGTCAGAGTTAAATGGACTGTTAATTAAAAAATCATTAACAAAACCAGTATAATCTGTGCACCCACCAATGCCATCATTAAATAAATGAGGGTCCTTTATAACAATACCATTCATCCTGCTTGCTACCAAGGTTTCAAATTGGTTGGTAAAAATTTCTTGGGCTTGCACTTGAGACATGTTGCCCAATAATATAATGATAAGTTTTTTCATTTAACGTCCTTATTTTTAAAAAGTTTTCACATTATAAACAAAATCTATTCTTATCGTTATTAACTTTTAACTGTGCCAAGCTGAATCAATCGGTTGTGAAACTTTTTGTGGATCAATCAACAGTAATTTATTATCAATAGCTGATTGGATTTGTTCACGCTTAACATGCGGTGCAAACAGCTGCACAAATTCATGCATAAAACCACGCATAAATAGACTTGGGTTAAATGCCAGCCAAGTGTTGCTCAAAGGTAAAATGCCGACAGAATCAATGGCATGTAAATCATCATCCAGCTTTTCATCAACTGCCATACTGGCAATAATACCGACCCCCAGTTCTGATCTCACATAAGTTTTTATGACGTCCGAATCCCTGGCTGTAAAGACAATTTTATAGGTTAAGTTTTCAGCATTGAAGGCTTGTACCAGACTCGAATTGGCTTGATCATTGCCGACATAAACAATCAATGGATACTTTGCCAGTTCTTTGAGGCTTAAGTTCGATTGTTTTGCCAAGGGGTGGTTTTTAGGCACCACAATTTTTCTTTGCCATTTAAATAAATCCAATTTGACCAAGTCGCTGGTCTGCTCAGTGCTGCCGGAACTGATCACAAAATCAACTTCGCCATCGCGCAGTGATTTGATGTTTTGTTGTGAGGTACCTTGTAATAAGTTAACTTTTATTGATGGGTAGATGGTGTGTAATTTTTTTAATACAGGAGGTAGCACATAGCGGGCTTGGGTGTGCGTTGTAGCTATGTTCAATTGACCATTGTGTTCATTGGTTAATTCATGGCTGAAGGCTTTGATGTTAGCCACTTCTTTGAGGATTTTTTCAGCCCTTTTTAAGATTTCTTTGCCTGCATATGTCAATGCCACCAAGGCTTTACCTTGTCGAACAAATAAGCTGAACCCCAATTCATCTTCTAACAAGCGAACTTGCCTGCTCACACCCGGTTGTGAGGTGAATAATTGCTTGGCTGCTGCCGTTACATTCAATCCATTGTGACAAACAGAGACAAAAAACCTCAACTGTTGTAATTTCATTATTAAAAATCCGAAACATTAACGATAAAAAATTGCATCATACCAAGCACATGTGACGATTGCAATATAGACGTCTAAACGTCTGATAACTTTTTGTTATATGCCCATGCTTTTTTACTATTTGGGCAATCACTGAATCATCAGTAACATAGCCATCAAAGTAACATGAGCCATACCAATGAATTATTTACCGATTAATATTAAGTTAAACAACAACCCAGTATTGGTTCTGGGAGGTGGCAACGTAGCACAGAGAAAAATATGCAGCTTGTTGCTAGTAGATGCAAACATCATTTGTGTGGCTTTGGCATTCAACTCAGAAGTTTTGAAAATGGCTGAAAACAAACAAATCAAAATACAAAAGATGGATTTGTCAGATATAGAAGTTCTGGATCAATTTGACAAAGTGAGCCTGATTATTTCAGCCACCGATGATGCCAACATATCACAGGCTGCTTACGCCTATGCCCAACAGCGACAAATTTTAATCAATACGGTCGATCAACAACCGCTTTGCGATTTCATTACCCCGGCCATTGTTGATCGATCGCCTGTTGTGGTGGCCATCAGCAGTGAAGGTTCAGCACCTGTTTTGGCCAGAATCATCAAACAAAAAATTGAGTATTTATTACCCGCCAACCTGGGTTATCTGGCCACAATTGCCAGAAAATTAAGGGGTAAAATTAAGCAATCTGTTCCTGAGTTTAATAACCGCAGGCGTTTTTGGGAACGATTTTTTCAGTGGTCACACCGATCACAAGCAGTACTGAAAAACACTTTCCAAGCAACTAACCCCAAACAGGTCAATGCAATCATAACTGCAGTCAATCAAACCCAAGGCAAGGTGTCACTGGTTGGCGCAGGACCGGGTAACCCAGATTTGCTAACACTGAAGGCCATCAAAGTATTACAAACGGCTGATGTGGTGATGCATGATCATTTGATTTCCAAGGAAATCATTTACATGATCAGGAAGGACGCAGAATTAATTGATGTCGGCAAACAAGCTGGTAACCACAAGACAAAACAACAACACATCAACCAATTGTTGATTGAACATGCCAAGCAAGGACTGCATGTGTGTCGCCTTAAGGGTGGAGATTCATTTGTGTTTGGTCGTGGTGGCGAGGAAGTCTTGGCGTTGGCTGAACACAAGATTCCATTTGAAATTGTACCTGGTATAACTGCTGCCGTTGGTTGTGCTGCCTATGCAGGTATCCCGCTAACGCATCGCGATCACGCCCAAAGTCTGGCCTTCATCACAGCCCATTGTAGTGACTCAATTGACACCATAGATTGGCAGTTTTACGCCAAGAATCATCAAACTTTAGCGGTTTATATGGGTTTAATAAAAGCAGACGACTTAACAAGCCTCCTCATAGAAAATGGCAAATCACCAGATGAACACATTGCTGTCATAGAAAATGGCAGCAGAGAAACACAACGCACCCTGACCGGACATTTGCATCAGTTACCTGATATGATAAGAAAACATCAAGTTCAATCACCTGCGTTGATTGTGATTGGTGCGGTGACAAAATACGCCGAAAAATTGGATTGGTTTGTGCCGCACATACCCCATATTGAAACAACAAAATACTTAAAGTCGGCTTAAACAAGAACCTTAGAATATTGAGAAAACACCATGATTTATAACAACATTTTAGAGACCATTGGCAACACGCCCATCATTAAAATTAATAAACTAGCACCTGAACATGTTGACATGTATGTCAAAGCTGAATATTTCAACCCATTGTCTTCGGTAAAAGATCGACTGGCTCATGCCATCATTTTAGACGCCGAAGCCAAAGGTGCATTAAAACCAGGTCAAACCGTAATAGAAGCAACCTCTGGCAACACCGGCATCGCACTGGCCATGGTTTGTGCGGCCAAAGGTTATCCTTTTGTGGCTGTGATGAGTGAAACTTTCTCAATTGAACGTCGAAAATTAATGCGTGCCTTGGGTGCCAAAGTGGTTTTAACTCCGGCAGCAGCTCGCGGCTCAGGCATGGTAGCCAAAGCCAAAGAATTGGCTGAAGCGAACGGTTGGTTCTTAGCAAGGCAGTTTGAAAATGAAGCCAATCCAGCTTATCATCGCTCAACCACAGGGCCTGAAATTCTTCAGGACTTTGCGGGTAAACGGCTGGACTATTTTGTCAGCGGCTATGGCACCGGTGGCACCATTACAGGTGCTGGTGAAATGTTGAAACTGGCACGTCCAGACATTCAAATTGTTGCCACCGAACCCGTTGAGGCTCAATTATTGGCTGGTAAAGAATGGAGCCCGCATAAATTGCAAGGTTGGACGCCTGATTTTGTTGCTGATGTGATGAACCAGGATATCTATGATGATTTGATACCAGTTGATGAACACCAATCAAAAGCCGCATCCCTGGCATTGGCGTCTCAAGAAGGTATCCTTTGTGGCATCTCGGCTGGTGCAACTTTTGCTGCGGCTTTAGAAACAGCCAAAAAAGCCCAAGCTGGCTCGGTTATATTGGCGATGTTGCCGGATACCGGTGAGCGCTATTTAAGCACCTATTTGTTTGAAGGTTTTGACCATGAGTCAGATGAACTTTAAAGTAATGGAAATCCACAAATGTTCAGCGCCGTGATGTCCTGTCCTGAATGTACTTTCGAACCTTAGCTAGGCTGTGATTTAATCCGCTTTTATCAAGCGGATTTTATCTTTCAGAATTTCAATTTTCCGCTGTTTGTATAAGGCCCCAATGGCTTTTTTGTAGCTGCCTTTACTGACATGCCATTTGAGTTTGATGTCCTCTGGGCTGCTTTTATCTGTCAAAAAGGAAACGCCATTGCCTGCTTGGAGTTCTGCCAGTATTTGTTCTGCCAGGTCACCCAGTTGTTGCTTATTGGGAATGTGCAAAGTGAGGTTGATTTTACCCTCAGGGCTGATGGATTTAATGTATGCGCGTTTATTCATGCCAATCATGACATTTTGTAATGCATCACTGTGGTGCAACAGACCCAAATGTGAATTGTTGATGACTGCCTTGTAACCCAAGTCACTGCGGCCACAAAATAGCACATCAACTTCATCACCAGGTTTAAAAGGTGCGCCACCGGGTGCGCTGACATTTTCTTCCAGTAAATGTTTGTCTAGTCTGGCTGATGCAGTAATTCTTTTCGATGCTTTATCCACATAGATGTGCACCACCTTATTCATCCCAGGACGTAGTGGTTTGGCTTGTTCTGCAAAAGGCAGCAACAAATCTTTGGGTAAGCCCCAATCCAAAAAAGCACCAATCTTGTTGACATCAACCACCTTTAAATAAGCGCACTGCCCCACCATCACTTTAGGTGTCTCGGTGGTGGCTATTGGATTGTCATCGGTATCAAGGTAAATAAACACCTCAATTTCACTGCCAACCTGTAAAGAGTCTGGCATGTGTCGTCGCGGTAGCAGGATATCGCCCAACCGGCCACCATCCAATGTGGCGCCCATGTTCAACAAGTGCTTGACCATGAGTTTATTCAGTTTGCCTAGTTCAGCCATGGGTACGCTCAAATTCTTGCATGAAGTCAATCAAGGCATCAATACCAGCCAAAGGAACAGCGTTGTATATGCTGGCTCGCATACCTCCAACCGCCATGTGTCCTTTAAGTGCCTTCAAACCTGCAGCTGCACTGTCAGCTAAAAACTTTTGATTCAAGCTTTCATCTTGTAGCCAAAAGGGCACATTCACTTCGGATCGACAATTGAGGTCCACTTTATTCAAGTAAAAGTCACTGCCATCAACAAATTCATACAAACGACTTGATTTGAGTTGATTGGCTTGTTGAATGGCCGCCACCCCACCCTGCGATTTAACCCAACGAAGTACCAACAACATCACATACCAAGGGAATGTCGGTGGCGTGTTGTAAAAAGAACGCGTATCGGCATATGTTTTATAATCTGTCATGGTAGGTATTATGTTTTTTGACTGACCAATCATGTCTCGTTTCATGATCACAAATGTGATGCCTGCAATGCCCATGTTTTTTTGTGCACTGGCGTAGATCATTGAGTAGTCATTGACATCAAACACCCGGGTCAGCAAGTCTGATGTCATATCACAGCACAATGGTATGCCATTGGTGTCAGGTAATTGATGCCATTGAACACCCTCTAGGGTTTCATTACTGGTGTAGTGAAAATAATCGGCGTTTGGATTCAGTTGAGTGGCATCATAATCTGGAATGTTGGCATAAACACCCTCACTGATTTCAGCAGTGCTGGTAGTTTGGGTGAATCTGGAGGCCTCTTTGATGGCCAGTTTTCCCCAGTGTCCATTGATGGCATAAACAGCATGACCTTCAGGTGATGACAGATTGATAGGTAACATTGAATATTGTAAACGTGCGCCTCCGGGAATGAGCATAACTGCATACTCATCTGAAATATTCAACAGCTCTCGAGCCAGGGCCTCATTTTCGTCAGCCATGTCTTTGAATTCTTGACTGCGGTGCGAAACTTCCATGACGGAACAACCGGTGCCATTCCAATCGTAAAGTTCTGCTTCAATTTGTTGCTTCACAGCCACAGGCAAAGCAGCAGGTCCTGCTGAAAAATTATATACGGTCATTTTATGTAAGAAATATTCACGTTTGAGTGTCTTGAATTGTAGTATATTTAAAAAAAATACCAAGCTAAACCGACATGAAATTTAAAAACACCCATAAAGACAATCAAACGACTGACGAATCCATCTATAAAAACCGCAGAAAATTAATCCAAGCCGGGTTGATTGGCTCGGCCAGTTTAATCACTTCTTCATCGATGGCATTGACCTTACCCAAAGCAACCAGCAACTCAAAATTTGTGATTGACGAGTTAACCAGTGAAAAAGATGCCACTACCTATAATAATTTTTATGAATTTGGTTTGTCTAAATCAGATCCTTATGAAAATGCAGGCGCCATGAAAACTGAGCCTTGGACCGTAGAAATTGGTGGCTTGTGTGAAAAACAAGGTCCTGTTGATTTAGACGATTTAGTTAAGCAATTTCAAGTTGAAGAGCGCATTTACCGCATGCGTTGTGTCGAAGCCTGGTCTATGGTGATACCTTGGATGGGATTTAAATTGGCTGATTTGGTTAAATATTGCAAGCCTTTGAGCTCAGCAAGATATGTTTATTTTGAAACATTGTACGACCCCAAACAAATGCCCGGTCAAAACGGCCGCTCTATCCCCTGGCCATACAGGGAAGGCTTGCGCATGGATGAAGCCATGAACGAACTGACGCTGATGACAGTGGGCATGTATGGTAAAAAATTGCCTAATCAAAATGGCGCACCCCTGCGTCTGATCACACCTTGGAAGTACGGCTTCAAAGGCATTAAATCGATTGTTAAAATTAAATTCCTTGATAAACAACCCGTGAACTCATGGCAAGCGATCGCACCGCAAGAATATGGCTTTTATGCCAACGTCAACCCGGAAGTTGATCACCCGCGCTGGTCTCAAGCCACTGAACGACGCATCACCGGCGGTTTTTCTTTGTTCAACAGTCGCATCAAGACCCAAATGTTTAATGGTTACGAGGATTATGTGGCTTCGATGTATAAAGGCATGGATTTAACCAAATATTATTGATGCTTAAAAAAATAGTACTGATTAAAACAGCGGTTTTTATAGCTTGCTTGATGCCACTTGGTTTGATTGTTTTAGATGGATTTCAAAACAATTTAACCGCTGATCCAATTGAGGAAATACTGCACAGAACGGGCATTTGGACTTTGCGTATTTTATTGGTCACTTTGGCCATGACACCACTGCGAGTTTTGTCTGGCTCAGCTGTATTTATTCGTATCAGAAGGATGTTGGGCTTATTCACTTTTTTTTATGCCAGCTTACACTTGACTGTTTATACCTGGCTAGATTTGGGTTTAGATTGGTCCCACTTGTTTGAAGATGTGATTGAAAGACCCTACATCACTGTAGGCATGTTGGCGTGGTTGTTGATGCTACCGATGGCCATCACCTCAAACAGAGCCATGATCAGAAAAATGGGTAAGTCATGGAAACGTTTGCATCAGGCCATCTATGTAGTGATTGGATTGGGTTGTTTACATTTTATTTGGTTAGTTAAATCAGATATAACTGAGCCCTTGATATATACTGGAATCGGGTTATCATTGCTGCTTTTTAGAATTGCACATCATTACTATGGTCAAAGAGCTCAAAGTAAGGAATAAAAGGGTTAGGGGTTGGAAGACCAGAGATCGAGAAACCAGAAGAAAACAAGCCAACATCTTGTTGCATATATGCCGAGCTATTTCTGAGGCCGGTGCACCTGCTCATCGCTTGGAATCTTATATGCAAGTCATCTCCGATAAATTTAAGCTTGAAGCCAGCTTTTTTGCTATGCCTACTGCAGTTTTAGCCAGCATTGGTGAGGATGAATACAGTCAGCGTTCATACATGATTAAAACCGACCCCAATGACATCAATTTAAGCACCCTCCACACCATCAATGAAGTCATCAATGACCTCGAGAATGATGCCATTGACTTAGACACGGCCATCAAATCAATCAAAGCCATCACCAGCAAACCAGCTGAATACCCAGATTGGTTGTTTGCTTTGTGTTTTGGTTTGGTTGGTGGTGGATTCACCACCCTATTCTCTGGCAGTTGGTATGATGTGGTTACGGCCTCTTTTTTGGGGTTGATGACTGGTATCATAGCTATTTACAGCAAACCTTATAAATACCTTTCCCAGTTATTAACACCCTTGGCAGCCATGATGGTTGGCTTTACCGCTGTTACCGTCAGTCATATTTGGCAAACCATTGACCATTTCTTGGTTTCATTGGCTGGTTTAATCATTATGGTACCCGGGCTGGGCATCACCATCGCCATGCGTGAGCTTTCAACTGGTCACTTGGTTTCAGGCAGCAGTCGCATGGCTGGCGCTGTCACCACCCTGTTTTTGCTCTCTTTTGGCTTGGCATTGGGTTACTTGATAGCCCAAAGTGTTTATGGTGAAACAATGGTCAATAAAATGGCCAATGTACCCGCCTGGTTTAATTACTTGGCTTTGATCATCACTGCACTGAGTTTTTCAGTGTTGTTCAAGGCCAGGTTTGCTGATACTTTCTGGATATTCTTATCAATTGGCTTGGCTTTCGCAGGTTCCAGTTTAATTGGTTTATGGATGGAGCAGCCATTCAAATCACTGGCAGCTGTTTTGCTGGTTTCTGTTGCTGGCAACATCTATTCCAGAATCAGTTCCAACCCAGCATCGGTGATGCACATTCCAGGCATCATACTGTTGGTTCCTGGCAGTATTGGCTTTAATTCACTGTCTGCTATGTACACCAATGACACCATGACAGGAGTACAAGCTGCTTTCAATGCTGTGCTGATAGCTGTTGCGATTTCGGTGGGTTTGTTGGTGGGCAACTTGATTGTACCACCTAAGAAAGATTTATGATGTTTGGGGATTATATTGGGTGAACTCATAAGGTACAGTTATTCCACTCATAAAGCAGATAATTTTTTTTCTTTAATGCCAACTTCTTAGCAAAATCTTTGATAATAAATACAATTTTTCTTCAATGAAAAGCGCATTAAATAATGTATTTGGTTTTATTAGCTGAAGCTAAATTAACTTTGAATAAAAAGTATAGTCATTGATTGAACATGGTGGTTAATTCGACTAAACTAGCCTGAATCTTTAAGTCACAAACCCACAAGAATCTATGCTTCACAAAAAATGTCAGTACCTTTTAGCGTTCACCTTAACATTCGCTTTTTACTCAGTTTTTGCCGATACCAATAAAATAGAGAAACAAAACTGGAAAAAAAACACCAAGGCCAAAACGATTAAAGTTGATAACCCAATTGGTGACATCCGGTTAAGGTTTGGGGGCTACCAAGATGAATTTGAAATCATTGCCATGATTCAACACATTGAACAAGTCGGCTACTTAGAAGTTGATGAAAAAATTAAAGGTGACACTTATTTTTTATCGGTAAAAAGAATGGATAAATTAACTGGTAAAGAAATTGCTTTGCAACAGGATGATAAAGCCAGAGTTGATTTCACAGTTTATGTTCCTTTGGGAAGAACTGTTTTTGCCTCAACCGACCATGGATTGTTAGAAGCCAGGAAAATGAGAGACCCGGTCAACTTAACTACAAATTCTGGAAATGTATTTCTTCGTGATAATAAAAACACTGTGCAAGCCAAGACCAACAGCGGTCAAATAACAGCCAATTTACTGCCTATTGAGTCCTCGCAAAAACAAGTTTTCACAACAGAAACTGGAATGATAGATATATGGGTGGCTGAGAATGCCAAACAAAACATTGTCATGGCAACTTCTGGGGATATTATCTCCGAATTTTCAACTGATCTATCACGAGATTTATCCAAAGAACCAAATAAAACAGCCACCATATTAACCAATGGCGGCGGTTCTGAAATTCAAGCCATGAGCAAAAGGGGACATGTTGCGCTCAGGGTTTACCCACAATAATATAAAGAAAGTAATATTTAAACTAACCGCAGTTAAGCTGCAAAATATAAAGAGTGAGAGGAATAATCTGATGAAAAAAAATGTCATCTTAATGACTTCACTGTTAACAACAACCCTGGGTGCAAGTACCGTTTTTGCAAACAGTGATGATGTTAAAGTCAGTGAAAATAACACACCAAGTATGTTCGTTACACAAGTTGGTGGTCCAGTAACGGCCCACAAGACTAACATCGACTTAAGAAAAATGCCTGTTGCCAGAGCCTGGCAACCTGGTGACCCAATCAAGGAGGTTCCAAGAAGGAGCTATACACCCAATGATGAGAAGTCTCCTGGTTCAGTTGATATCATAGCCGATCCATTGGCAGGCAAACAAACCAACTTCCCTACCCGTTTAAATCGCGACTTTGACACCCTTCTTTTGAATCAAGATGGTCAGGGTTTTACTGGGGTTAATCCACCAGATCCAGTTATGGATGTGGGTAAAAACTATTTAATTCAATCTATCAATGGTGGCGGTGGTGCCTTGTTTGAAATTTTAGACAAAAACACAGGTGCTAATGTGGCCGGACCCATCGCCATGGAGACCCTTGGTACTGGACAGTGCGCCAGTGGTTTGGGTGACCCAATTATTCTTTATGATGAGTCAGCTGAGCGTTGGTTCATGCAAGAGTTCAGTAGCGGTGGTAATTTCATGTGTTTTTATATTTCGCAAACTGACGATCCTGTAACCGGTGGTTGGTTTCATTATGGATTCAATGACACTGCTTTCCCAGATTACCCTCACTTTGGTATTTGGCCAGATGCTTACTATGGAGGTGCCAACAATGGCTCTCGTCCCATCTACGCATTTGACCGAGAAAATATGTTGTTAGGTGATCCAGCCAGACCCATGCAAAAATTCAGCTTGGTTGCATTAGATGGTTATGGCTTTCAAGCAGCAGCACCAGCAGACTGGGATCAAATGTTAGGCACATTGGCACCTCCAGCAGGCGCGCCTGGTATCATTATGCGCCATGTAGATGAAGAAGCACACAGTAATTATGCGGACCGTCCCAATGAAGACATTTTAGAAATCATTGAATTTACAGTTGATTGGGATACACCAGCTAATTCAGCCATTAACACTGTGAGTGTCGATTTTTCTGATTTCAATTCATGTTTTATCAACTTCACTTCGTTTGATACTGTTCCTCAACCAGGCAGTGGCAGCCGTTTGGATGCGATTCGTGAAGTGATTTTAAATCGATTACAGTACATTAATTTTGGTACGCATGAATCTTTGGTTGGTGTATTACCTACCAACATCACAAATGCCTGTACCCCAGTACAATCTGGTTTGCGTTGGTTTGAATTACGCAGAACTGGTGGCCTTGCTGGCACATGGGGTCTGTATCAAGAAGGTACCTATGCCGACACCACTGATGTTACTGAAAACAGACTGGTGGCTTCGATTTCTATGGATTCATCAGGTAACATGGGTATGGCGTATAGTTACACCGATACTGATGCTGCCACTCCTGTTTCAGCCAGTCTTAAATACACCGGTCGTTTGGCATCTGATCCTTTAGGTGTGATGTCTCAAACAGAAACAGATATGGTTATAGGCAGCGGTGCGAATACCAGTGGACGTTGGGGAGATTATGCTTCTATGGCTGTAGATCCTATTGATGCGTGTACATACTACTTCACTGCTGAATATCAAACTGGATCTAACTGGTCAACACGAGTCAGTTCAATGAAGTTTGATGCTTGTGGAGAACCCGGGTTTACCTTATCCTCTGCCGACACCAGTTTTGAAGTTTGTAATGTTTCAAATGTGTTGGAATCATCAACAGTAAACATCGGATCTATCTCTGGCTACTCTGATGACGTGTCTTTAAGTTTTACTCCTGCACTTCCTGCTGGTTTAACCGGTGTATTCAGCGCAAACCCCGTTACAGTTGGTGGTTCATTTGATGTTGATTTTACTGTGGCTGACACGCTGGCCGAAGGTCAGTACACAGCAACAGTCCTGGGTACTGCACCATTGACAAGCGATCGCACCTTAGACATTAACTTCGATGTTTTGAATACTTTGCCGGGTGCAGCTACTTTAACGTTACCTGCAGATGCAGCCACCGGTGTATCTGGTTCTGCTGTTCAATACACTTGGGATGCAGTTGCTGGGGCTTCAGAATACTTGATTGAGATTTCAGATGATGCTGGTTTTTCTAATATCATCGAATCAGCGTCTGTTGGCACCAATTCATACACAGCAACCGTTGGACTTGCTTCAAGCACAGAACATTTTTGGCGGGTCAGCACATCTAACTTGTGTGGTGCTGGAGATGTTTCTGCAGAAAACTCATTCACCACTTCAGATTTGTTGTGTTTCAGCTTGAACACAGGTATTCCTGATAACACGCCAGCTGGTGTCGATTCAACTTTGAATGTCAGTGACAGCGGTGAGTTAAGCAGTTTAGATGTCACTGTTGATGCCACTCATACTTGGGTAGGTGACTTGATTTTCACCCTATCTAAAGATGGTACTGATGTTGTTTTGATGGACAGGCCAGGTTTTACAGGAACTGGATTTGGTTGTTCTGGTGACAACATCAGCGCCACTTTCACTGACAGCAGTGTCACACCTGTTGAAGATGAATGTGGAACTGATCCAGCCATTACAGGTGATCTGCAACCACAACAGCCATTAAGTGGGTTCGCTGGAACTGAATATTCAGGTGATTGGACCATGACTGTCAGTGATAATGCAGCTGGTGACACTGGTGCTTTAACTGAGGTTTGTTTTATTCCAACCTTAGTACCACCACCAGTTTGTGACCCAGCGCCACCTGTTGGTGATCCAGACATCATTTGGTTTAATGGTTTTCAATGTGTACAGGACCTTGCACCATAAAACCATAAATCAAAGTGTTTAATTAAAGGGCGTCAATGTGACGCCCTTTTCTTTGGATGAGTTATAATCAACAGATGGTAAGAATAGATAAATGGCTTTGGGCTGCACGGTTTTTTAAAACCCGTTCGTTGGCCAAGAAAAGTGTTGAGCAAGGTAAGATTAAAGTCAGCGGTCAAAAATGTAAGCCTTCTAGAAATGTGCAACTGGGTGATAGGGTGAGCATCAAGAAAAGTGACTTGGTTTGGGAAGTTGAAGTAACTGGCTTAGCTGAGAAACGCGGTTCAGCCACCATTGCTCAAACACTTTATGCAGAAACCCAAGAAAGTATCAACCAACGTGAATCGCAAACTTTACTTAAAAAAGCCGAATATCATTCAACACCAAAACCTGATAAAAGACCTACCAAGAAACAACGCCGGGACATCAAATCATTGAAAGACCATTCTTAGAAATTGGCGCAAAAAAAAGAGCCCGTTAGGCCCTTTTCATTATTCTAAATTCGGTTGAATTATATATTTACCCAATCACGGCTTTTATCACCAAAAACCATAAAGTGCGGGTTCAACAATGACTCTTTGCTGTTATATAACAAAGGCTCGCCATCCAGAGCCACCACCCTGCCCCCAGCTTGTTCGACGATACATTGAGCTGCAGCAGTATCCCACTCGGATGTTAAGCCCAGGCGTGGATACAAATCCGCTTTGCCTTCGGCGACCAAACAAAACTTCAATGAGCTGCCCATACTGACCAGTTCATGTTGACCTAAGCGTCCTAAATAATCCTTAACTTCGTCACTCATGTGTGAACGGCTACCGACCACAGTGGGTTTAAAGCGGCTGTTTTTCTTAACCATGATGGATTGTTTTTTGCCTTCATCGCGTTTAAACACACCAACGCCCGCAGCCGCAAAGTAACTGACCTCACTGACAGGAACATAAACCACAGATAAGATTGGTTTTCCATGTTCAATCAAGGCGATGTTGACAGTGAATTCACCGTTTCTTTTGATAAACTCCTTGGTACCATCCAAGGGATCAACCAACCAATATTTATCCCATGTTTTCCTTTCTTCAAAATCAATATCGGCAGATTCTTCAGACAAAATTGGGATTTCAGGGGTGAGTTCCTCTAAGCCACACACAATGACTTTGTGGGCAGCTAAATCAGCTTTGGTTAACGGCGAGTCATCGGCTTTGTGATCGACGCCAAAATCATCAGATTGGTATACTTCCATTATGGCCGAACCAGCTTTTATTGCCAATTCTTCAACGCCCTTTAACAATTCATTCATTTAAGGTTTTAAGTCCTAACGCATGGGTTAATTCAGTTCCTGCCAAAAGACTGCTGGTATTCAGGTCTATTGGTTTTCCTTGTAAGTTGGTGATTAGACCACCGGCTTCCCTGACCACCACAGTCAAAGCTGCAATGTCCAGTATATTGACGTCAGATTCAACGACTAAATCAATTTTACCTGATGCCAATAAATGATAATGATAAAAATCACCGTAGCCTCGTATTTTACCGAATTTTGTGAGCAATTGCCCAAATCTTTGCCAATTAGTGTTAACTAAAGTTTGTATGTTACCTGTGGAAACACAAGCGCTGTGAGATATAAATTCATCTGCAACGTTGACGGCTTGGCCATTTAAGAAAGCACCACCGTTTAAAGTGGCCCAAGCCATTTCTCCAAATAAAGGGGCATTGGATACACCCATCACCAACTCACCTTGATACATCAAGGCAATCTGGGTAGAAAAAAATGGGTATTGCCGAACAAAACTCTTGGTGCCATCAATGGGGTCAATGAGCCATAAAAAATCACTGTTCTCATTGTCTGTCTGACCAAATTCTTCGCCGTAAATGCCATGCTCTGGAAAATGTGCACTGATTTCAGATCTGATAACTCTTTCTGATTCTTTATCTGCAATAGTTACCGGTGTTTGATCGCCTTTGACTTCAGTATTTAATTCATTGCTTTGGTAATATTGCTTAATGATGGCTTCTGCTTTAATGGCAGCTTGTTTGGCTACTGTTAAAGTCTGCTGCAATAATGTGCTATCAAGAACTGGCTTGTTGGTCATCTATTCTTCCGTAAATGTCTTCAAATCGCTCAATGTCATCTTCACCAAAGTAGCTACCACATTGCACTTCTATCAGGGCGATGTCGGTATCAGTGGGGTTTTCTAAACGGTGCAATGTTTCAACTGGGATATAAACAGATTTATTGGCTTCCAGCATGAATTCATCGTCACCCACACGAACTTTTGCTGTACCTGAAACGACAGTCCAATGTTCACTGCGTTTGTGGTGTAATTGTAGCGACAGCACTTGGCCAGGTTTAACCACCAAGCGTTTCACTTTGCAGTCATCTTCATCTTCTAATATGGTGTAACTGCCCCAAGGACGGTGGACTGTTTTGTGGTAAACAGCAGCATCATGGTCTCTGGCCTTAAGGAATTGCACCACATCTTTTACCCCTTGTGATTTATCTTTGTGGGCGATTAAAACAGCATCTGTGGTGTCTACTATCATCAAATCATCAACGCCCACTGTGGCCACTAAGCGATCACCAGCCCGAATATAACAGTTTCTCGAGTCTACGGTAATGGCTTTACCTTCTATGCGATTGCCTGATTCATCAGAGTCAGATAAGCTGGCCATGGCATTCCAAGAGCCAATGTCATTCCAATCAAAACGTGAGTCAACCACAGCTCGTTTGGCCGCTTTTTCCATCACCGCATAATCGATAGAAATATCAGGTAATTGCATGAATTGATTCATTTCGAACTCAATTTGACTGTTTTGGGTGTCTGTGGAGGCAAAACATTTTTTCGATTCACTTAACACGTCAGCAGCTGTGTGTTGCATGGCTTCCAGCAAACTGCCCACTTTAAATGCGAACATCCCTGAGTTCCAACTGTAATCACCTGAAGCCAAATAAGACTTAGCCACTTCAAGGCTGGGTTTTTCAACAAATTGTTGAATCACCGCAGCATGGTCATTGAGTTTTTTGCCGGCTTTGATGTAACCATAACCAGTTTCCGGTGCCGTTGGATAAATACCAAAGGTGGTTAAGTAGCCTTGTTCAGCCAATTCTGCAGCTTGCTTGACTGCTTGATTGAAGGCTTGACTGTCTTTGATTAAATGGTCTGATGGCATAACAATCATGATGGCATCATCACCATGTGCTTGTTGTACTTTCAAAGCAGCTAAAGCGATGGCTGGAGCGGTATTCCGGCCTGCAGGTTCTAATAAAAAGGTTTGTTTTTCAATGTCGCATTTGGCATTCTTTTTATAAATGTCTTTACATAAAAAGTAGTAATCACGTGAAGTCACCGTAACTACTTCGCCCTCAGTGGCTATGTCCAGAGCACGATCAAACGTTAATTCTGCTAAGGTTTTTCCATCAGCCAATTGCATGAAGGGTTTAGGGTAAGCTTTTCTGGATACAGGCCACAACCTGGTTCCAGCTCCGCCTGATAAAATAATCGGTATTATTTTCATGGTTTCATCCTTTGCTGCATACATAGTTGTAATGTGGTTTGCCAGTGGGGTAGTTTAACATTAAATATACCTTCAAATTTTCGGCAATTAAGGACCGAATACTTGGGTCTTTCTGCATCAGTGGGAAAATCTTTACTTGAAATTGGAATCAGTTCTGGTTGTTGTTCTATCAGGCCAACACGTTGTGCTTGAGAAAATATTTTTTGGGCGAACCCGAACCAAGTCGTTGAGCCATTTGATGTGAGGTGGTATAAGCCTGTTTCTGGAATGTTCAACGCCAGCATGGTGGCCAAAGCAATAGAGCTGGCCCACGTAGGTGCACCTTGCTGATCATTAACAATTTTTAATTGTTGATGTGTTTCTGCTAAGCGCAGCATGGTGTTAAGGAAGTTGTTTCGTCGATTAGAAAACACCCAAGCGGTGCGAAAAATCATGTACTCGCATTCACTGTCAATGATGGCCTGCTCGCCATTTAATTTGGTTTGACCGTAAACAGATTTGGGGTTGGTGATGTCCTGCTCTTTCCAAGGAAACTTATGATCTCCAGAAAACACGTAATCCGTGGAGTAATGAACCAATAGGCACTTATTTTTTTTCGCCGAATGAGCCATAACTGCCACAGCTTCTGTGTTGATCATTGTTGCCATTTCAGTGTCTGTTTCGGCCTGATCTACCTGTGTGTAAGCAGCTGCATTGCACACCACATCAGGTTTGATGTTGTCTATTTTTCTTTCAATGTCAGCGACATCAGATAAATCGAGTTTAATGGTGGTCATTCCCAGAACATCTCGGCCATCAGATGTGGTTGGAATCACTTCACGGTTGAATTGCAAGGTGCGCCACAACTCAAACCCGACTTGGCCATCTGCTCCGATTAACAACACTTTCATGTTGGAAAGACCGGCAATTTAGAAAAGTCAAAATCCTTTAAGTTCAATGCTTTACTGTCTTTATCTGATAAAATAGGTGATTTGATTGGCCATTCTATATTTAAGTCAGGGTCATTCCATGCAATTGATGCATCGGCTTGAGCATCGTAATAATTAGTGCACATGTAGGCAAAGGTTGCTGACTCGGACAACACACAAAAACCATGCGCAAAACCTTCTGGCACATAAAACTGTTTGTGGTTTTCAGCGCTCAATACAATACTTTCATGTTGACCAAAAGTGGGTGAGCCTGTTCTGATATCAACAGCCACATCAAACACTTCACCTGCCAGCACATAAACCAACTTACCTTGTGGTTTTGGGTTTTGAAAGTGCAAACCGCGTAACACACCCTGTTGAGACTTAGAGACATTGCTTTGCACAAAACCATGTTCGATGCCGGCATCTTTGTACCTTTGTTGAGACCATGATTCCATGAAATAACCGCGCTCATCTCCAAACACTTGAGGTTCAATAATTAACAGACCTGATAATTTTGTAGTGGTAACTTTCATAGCTTGGATCTCAGTTTAGGCCCTTGACCAGAGAAATTAAATACTGTCCATAGCCATTTTTGGCGATAGGCTGAGCCAATTGCATGACTTTTTCTGCATCTATCCATCCGTTGTTGTAGGCAATCTCTTCTGGACAAGCGATTTTAATCCCTTGCCGTTTCTCTATGGTTGAAATGAAGTTGGTGGCTTCTGCCAAGGAGTCATGAGTGCCCGTATCTAACCAGGCATAACCTCTGCCCATCAGCTCTACGTTCAGTGATTGCTGAGATAAATAAACTTTATTTAAATCAGTTATTTCTAATTCACCTCTGGGTGAGGGTTTTAAAGCTTTGGCAATGTCAGTGGCTTGGCCATCGTAAAAATACAGGCCTGTGACCGCATAATTGGACTTGGGTTTAATGGGTTTTTCCTCTAAATCAATCACCACGCCATCGGCGTCGAATGCAGCCACTCCATAGCGTTCTGGGTCGTGCACGCGGTAACCAAAAACCGTGGCACCACTGTCTCGACTGCTGGCGTTACTCATCAGCTTACGCATGCCATCACCATGAAAAATATTATCGCCAAGAATCAGGCAAGATTCATCACCAGCGATAAAATGCTCACCAATCAAATAGGCTTGTGCCAAACCACCTGGATCAGGTTGAACTGCATACTGTAGGTTCATGCCCCATTGTGAGCCGTCACCTAATAGCTGTTGAAATAAGACTTGTTCATGCGGGGTATTAATGATCAAAACATCTTTGATGCCTGCTTCCATCAGAGTACTCAATGGGTAATAAATCATCGGTTTGTCATAAACCGGTAACAATTGCTTACTGATTGAATGGGTTAAAGGGTACAAGCGAGTGCCTGATCCACCGGCCAAAATAATGCCTTTTCTGCTCATGATGATTGTGCTCCTTGTTGTTGTTCACTCACCTGCTCGGCTGATTGTTGGCCCAAACGTTGGCCTTGGTAACTGCCATCCTTAACCCGATCGACCCACAGTTGATTGTCTAAATACCATTGCAAGGTTTTGCGAATGCCGGATGCGAAAGTCTCTTTCGGCTGCCAGCCCAATTCATTCAATAGTTTGCTGGCGTCAATGGCATAGCGCTGATCATGGCCTGGGCGGTCTTTGACGTAAGTGATTAATTCACTTTTGGGTGTGGAGCCTGGACTCATTTCATCTAATAATTGACACACCATATTAACGATTTCAATGTTTTGTCGTTCTTCATTGCCACCAACGTTATACACCTCTCCCAGACGTCCTTGTGCTATCACAGTTTCAATGGCCCGACAATGATCCTCTACATACAACCAATCGCGAACGTTGGTTCCATCTCCATAAATTGGTAAAGGCTGGTCATTCAAGGCTTTGTCAATCATCAAAGGGATTAGTTTTTCTGGAAACTGATAAGGGCCGTAGTTATTCGAGCAATTGGTGGTTAACACCGGTAAACCATAGGTGTGAAAATAAGCCCTGACCAAATGGTCAGAACCTGCTTTAGAAGCTGAATAAGGTGAATTGGGCGCGTAAGCTGTGGTTTCAGTGAAAGCACCAGTAGGCCCAAGTGAACCATACACTTCATCAGTTGATACATGCAAAAACCGGAATTTTTGTTTTTTTGATTCGCTCAAAGTTTGGTAATACAACCAAGCTTGTTGCAACATGTTAAAGGTACCCATGACATTGGTTTCAATGAATACCTGAGGCCCCTCGATAGAACGATCCACATGTGACTCAGCTGCAAAGTGAACAATAACTTCAGGTTGCTGTTGCTCAAGTAATTGAGCTATCAAAGTGGCATCAGTGATGTCACCATGGACAAACTGGTGGTTTGAGTGTTCGGCAACTTGACTTAATGTGTCTAAATTACCTGCATAACTTAACTTATCTAAGTTAATGATTTTCCTGTTATTCTTGAGCACTTGACGCAACACAAAATTGCCGCCAATAAAGCCTGCACCGCCAGTAACCAACCACTTTTCAGTCATATAAATCAGTGTTGAAAAAGGCGCTTATTATAACAGAACGGTTGGTTAAGGACAGGTTAGGAAAGTGAGGTTTCAAAATAAGTCATATACCTGTAAATTCATTTAACTTTAAATTCATAATTGCGCTGCCTGTTTTTTATCATTGATTTATAAATTCTCCATACCGTTAAGATGAACCCAAACTTAATCGTTGTACTTACGCATATAAAATTTCATCACAAACATTGAATGAACCAAACATGTGGTATTGCAGTTAAAAGAGATTTATGTATGATAATTGGCTGACCTCTCACCTCAAGTATTTTGGTATGAACACTCCCAGCCATCAAGTACACATAAACTCAGATTCAATGAAAGAAGCATTTATTGAGCTGTATCCAGAAATTAAACAAATTGCTCATGCGCAAGTAAATCGTCTACAACCAGGGCAAACTATAACAGCTACTGTTTTAGTCAATGAATGCTATATTAAGTTACAAAATAGATTCAATTTAAAGATCAATGATGAAAAGCACTTTTTTTGTTTAGTCGCTCAGTGCATGAAACATTATTTAATCGACGAAATTCGAGGCAAAAGCCGCAACAAAAGGAATGCAGCACTTCAAACAAGCTTAATTACACAATTAATTGGTGAACAAAATGTCAACATTCAATTGATTGAGATTATCCATGCAGTGGATCAATTAGAGTCTATTGATCTTGAAATGGCCGAATTGGTTAATTTACATTGTTTTGGTGGTTTCACATTTGATGAGCTGAGCCACATACTTAATAAATCTAAACGTCAGTTACTCAGAAAATGGCAAGTAGCAAAAACTGTGATTATCAGCTTATTGGGTGAGCGGCATGACTGACACAAACGATGGTGCAAGCAAATACTGGAAAAAAGCAGTGGTTTTTTTTGAAAAAAACTTACAACTTGATTCTGAACAACTACAGAACAACATTTTCTTTCAAGCCCTTGATGAACAAGTAAAGTCTAAAGTGATGATCTTGTTTCTGAATAAAAAACAAGGTCATACAATCCTTGATCATCCAGGAACTTATCTGCTTAACAATGTATTGAATCAAGATTTGTCAGGCCAATCAATTGATACATACGAGCTCATTGAATTGATTGCTCACGGTGGTATGTCATCCATATACAGAGCAAGAAAAACTGACATTCAAGCCCAGAAAGACGTTGCTATCAAACTGATACCAGCTAATCTACAAACCGATCACACCATATCGCTGTTCAAACAAGAACTCAAGACCCTATCCCAATTACACCACCCAAATATTATTTCAATGCACCATGGTGATGTATCTAAATCAGGGACTCCCTATTTAGTTATGGAACTGATAGAAAATGCGTTACAAATTGATCATTTTTTTAAGCAACAAAAAACAAGCATAAACAACATCATTGATCAATTTATTATACTTTGCCAAGTCATCTCTTATGCCCATCAAAATAGTGTGATACATCAAGACATAAAACCGTCAAATGTTTTGTTGGACGAACATGGTCATTTGCTGGTTTTAGATTTTGGGGTTGCCGCACTGGCAGAAGTCATTCCAGATCATCATGCCTATACCTTGAGTTACGCAGCCCCAGAACAACAATTAAAATCCAATTTACCAAGAGCGACTTTTGATACTTTTGCCATTAGCTCCTTGTTAGTTAAGTGCCTCAGCCAATGCAGTGACCATGACGTAAATTGGCAAAATACCGCCATTACCAAACTTAAAATCAACAGTGACTTACACTTTATTTTAAAGAAAGGCATCAACCAAGACCCCGAAAAGCGCTACCAGAGTGCCAATCAAATGGCTTTGGATTTAAATCTTTGGTTACAGAAACTTCCCATCAGCGACCTCAAAAATAATTCTCTGTATCGAATTAAAAAAGTTCTGAGCAGACATCCACTGACCAGTGCACTGACTTGTTTTACAGCAATCGCCATGCTCATTGGCATTATTTTCTATCAACAACAATACCAATTGGCCTACTCTGAATCGATCAAAGCCTCGCAAATTAAAAATATATTGATCGAAGCCATTAAACAAAATGACCCAGACATTTCAAAAGGTAATAATTTAACTGTTAAAGACATGCTTAAACAAGTTGAATTAAGTGTTTCAGAAAACCCCACCACAGACTTAAGTACGGCCAAAGAACTTTATATGACCTTGGCAATGGCTTTTAATAAATTAGGTGATTACAACGCTGCAGAAAAAAACATCAAGGTCGTTCTATCAATTGAACCTCAACACACACAAGCTTTATTGGAATTAACCGAGTTAAAAACCACGCAGAAGCAAGCGGATGAAAGCAGTGAATTATTGTTTAAATTAAAAGGTAATTTACCATTTAATGAGCCAGAAAACACCATCAAATATCACTTGCTCAGTGCCAAACTTCACCTGTTAAACAATGCATTTGAACTGGCCGATGCAGATTTCAACACTGCCAACCTTCTGGCTAAAAAAGTAGATGATGTAAACTCAAAAATAAAAGTTTTGGCCGAGCATGCTGAGGGTTTATTTGAAAAACATCAAATGGAACCAGCCACAGAAAAAATGGCAGATGCCATTGTATTAAGTGAAGAATATTTCGGTCAAATGCACAGTCGAACTCTGGAATTAAAAGCCAAAATGGCAGAAATATACCTCAGTTCCTCAGGCGAAAAAGTGATACAAGCCATTAATATATACCATCAAATCATCCCGCAACAAAAAACATTACTTGGCAATGAACATCCTATTGTGGCCAAATCATTGTTTTTAAATGCTACTGGCCTTCGTTCTTTGAATCGCCTTTCAGAAGCCCGAGAAAATGCCACCCAGGCTTTAATGATTGCCCAACAACACTTTGGTGAAGATCATATTTTTACTGGCAGGATATTGATGAACTTAGGAGGCATTTACATTGCAGAAGGTGATGTGGAGAAAGCCATTGGATTTGCTCAAATGGCAGTAAAAAATCATGAAAAACATTATGGCAAAGAACACCCAGAAACTTTACAGTACAAAACTTCATACGCCGCCATGTTGGTCAAAGACCAGCAATACCAAAAAGCCTTAGAATTACTTGTAGAAATTCATCCCATTCAAACTCAACAATTGGGTTCACAACATCGCGCCACCCTATATGTGGAAACCACCCTTGCTAAAGTATATGCTGCATTGGGGCGATTAACAGAAAGTGTGTCTATAGGTGAAAAATGTCTCAACAGTGCCAAACAAAACGATACGCAAAACATCACAGCAGTATATTGTGCTTTGAACTTAGAAAATGCTTATTTTCTCAGCAAACAATATTCAAAATCTGCTGCATTAATTGATCAATATCAAGATGATCCTTTTATCCTTAACCAACCAGAAATCATTAACAGGTTTAAAGCCCATCAAGAATTCATTAACAAAATGGAAATCATACGCAACAAAAAATAGCCGAATTAATTTCAGTAAATCCGGCTAGTTCACTTTTGTTTTTGAACCATGGGTCAATGACTTGAGTCTTATTCAAAATCATCGGCAAATATCAAATCACCTGCATCGTCATCTAAAATGTTTACAGTGATTAAATTTTTGTTGGGGTTAACCAAAGAAAAACTATAATCATTGTTTCTTTCCCTCAAATCAAGGGTAAAGCTACGTGAGCCATCAATGATATTGTTATCTATTAAACTCAATGTTACGTTAATACTTTGGTTGTCGCCATCCAGCCAGGAATATTGATTCAATAACCCATTGTAATCCACCCCATCTATTGCTGTACCCTCAACATCAATGACCACAGCGGAAGTCGCGCCTTCAAAGCCATCGACACGAGCAATGTTGAAGCTAAAGAATCCAGCATTTTCTGATACATTGATGGTGTCTTCTTCAAACTCTAACCAACCACTGTCTATTGAAAAGTAAGCATTAACAGCAGAAACTTCTGACGCCAACTCTTCAACGACAATGTTATTTGTTTCTAGATTGGAACTGTAAACAGAAGAGGCTTTGACCAGACCATCAATCGAATTGAACATGTGCATCGGTGAAAAAGTAGCAGCAAATTCGGATGTATCAAAAGCTGTGATTGAATTGTTGTCATTCAAGCCATTATTTGAACCATCGAAAACCACAGCAAAATCACTGCTCCGATACACATCACTGGGTTCAATCCAGTTGTTATCGATTTCGAAGCTGGTATCAAAGGAGACATAAAGATCATTGACTCGGTTGATATAATCCAAGGCTGAAATGGTGGCATTTTCTCCGAAAGAGTCAAATAAAGAGCAACCATTGAAATCACATTCAATGACATCACCTCGCACATAATCTCCAGCTGAAATTGACAAGCTAAAAATATAACTGTGAGTGAAAGATGGACCATTATTCCTTGCTGTAAAACCAGTAACTGAGGCATTGTCTGGAATATTTAATCCGCTGACATCGGCTAAATTCAAGGTCTCAGTTGAGACTGAACCATCTATTGTTCTCACCACCAAAGCTTGGGTAGAGTGAATTAATTGACCATCTACAATAGCAGTATGATCAGGAAAGAATATTTGCACATCAGGTTCAGCATGTAATACAGCTGAACCGATTAAAAATAACGACAGCGTAAATCCTTTCATGATCACTCCTTGTCATTTTCTAAAACATCAATTGAGCTTCCTTGGGTGCAAGTTGAACCATTACAGATGTTACTTCCAACCAATAAACAAGCTTCAAAATTGGTGTTGTTACCGGCATCATAATTAATTCTGTTGTCTTTGCATATATTGGTAGCACCCATGCTGAAGACAGGGTCTTGATCATCTGGACTGACCAGACATGAAAAATCATTGTTTTCAAGATACAGGCGATCACCGACGAAGGTTGAGTCAGCATTCAAAGCATTAACACCCCAGCGGTTACAGTCAAAAACACTGTTAACTATACGCCCTCTTCCCGCAACTACAGCATCATCGCGCATGATTCTGAAAACCATGTTTTCAATATGAACCACGGCACTTTTGGTCGCAACAATGCCATCAACAAATTGCCTGATACTGCCATTCTTAATGGTTACAAAACTGTTGTTGTCATTAATTTCAATCGCATCAACATCAGATCCAATACCAATTGAGCGAATTTGAAAACCATTCAAATCAATGGTGACTATTTGTTCGTTATTTACCCCATCCACTACAATAGCCACTGGATCATTGAGACCGACAAAAATATCACTGGTCAATATAAATGTTCCAGAATTTTGAGTGATTTCTACTGTTCTGGTAGCAGGGTCATCTCCGCTGAAACAGCCGACATCTAAACATGCACTGTTGATTTCATAAACACCAGGTGTTGCTAAAACTTGTGTTGATAAAACTAAGGAACCGAATACCAAGGCATTTTTTAATAAATTCATAAATTTTCTCTTCTGTAATTAAAATAATTACCTATACATCCGACAAAAAGTTGGCTTTGGTGACATGCTGAAGTGAATTAAATTAAAAAAATATGGAATTATTCAAATTGGTAATTGAATGCTCTGATATCCGATTGCCATAAATCAGCAACTGATTCAGCTGTGACATCATTGTAATAAGTTCGGTAGTCGCGACGCTTGACTTGGTTGACATGCGGCAAGTCTGAAAAATCGACTCCAATTTTAGCCCCAACTACTTTCAATGATTGTTCCAGGGTCTCGAGTTTACCGATAAAGTCACAACCCAGTTGACCGTTTTTTAACCTCAGCGCATTAACTTGATGCGCATCTGGCCTTTGGCTTTGGTAATCGATGAATTCAACAAAAGGCATGGCTGAAAGTTTTTTAAACCGAGAGTGTGTGGGTTGCGTTTTAATATATTCATATTCAGAGACCAGTCGGTCCCATGGGTTCCTGACCACCGCAAACTTGAAATATTGTTTGAATATATCAGCAGGCATGCTGCGCTCGGCTTCAGTTAAATTGGCATGCTTTCGAAAAGAGTGTTTATGATAATCAAGCGCAAAACCATTGCGGCTCAAAAACTTAAACCAAAGTTGATTGTTCTTTGGCAATGAAACCCGCTGCAAAATTTGCCTCAAACTGGTTCCAGCAGCCTTTCTGATGTGCACAAATACAAATTGATGGCTGTCTGATATCAGCATAACAAAACATTCTCTCAAAACAGCCATTTAACAATAAATCAGTAACTGTGGCAATGGTTGATAAATGCTGAGTCAAAACTGCTTTTGTTTTGACCATTATCCAATTTATTTTCATATCATGACAATCAATCTGAACCATTCTTCGTAGGTAGCTGTCCGAATTTAGACTATCTACTGGAGTTTAGTATGAAAAAAATTGTCATTACAGGCTTATTGTTAAGTTTTTACATGTTATCTGCCAATGCCATGGTGGTTCAATCACAAACTGCTATAGTGGTGAATGAGCACCAAGGAAAGTTATATCAAATGCAACGCTCAGACTGGCATAACATCACTGACGAAAACGCGTTGATTCCACATGAAATCAAAACAGCCGATTGGTCCAAAATCATTTCAACGGGTGATACAGAAATATCCAGAGCCCTGTTGCTGGCATTGTCGGATTACCTGTCAAAAGAGGACCTTAAACCATTTTTACGTCTGGCTTTACTGCGGCCAGCTGATGAAGGTATGCTCAAACGCCAAGATGTGGCTTATATTGCCTACACCATTTGGCAACAACAGTACAGTGCGGATTCATCAACTCAAATCCGTAAACACCCTGTTTACAGACAAAAGCTAATACCTGATGTGTTGTGGAAAAATCTATTCGATGTGAAAAACAACCGGTTTAAAACAACTGATGAGGCCATTGGTTTTTTGAGAGCGGATCGATTGTTGGCATCACAAAGTTATGATCACTTCGACGCACAAGCCATCAATAAAATCTCTGAACACCCCATTACTGAAGATTTAAAGCTGTGGATGTATGATGAAAATTTCAACATTGCCTTAGGCAGTTGGTTGGCACTGTCTCGAAAAATACCTGAGCAAGTGGCATCTGACATATTGCAACAGGCACTTTGGTGGCAAGAGGAACTGACCTACTCTTATGGCTCTGGGTGTATCAGAGAAACAGGCCAGCTAACACCGTTACTGGCTGCTTTTGATTTGTTCAGTGATTATTTATCAACTGATGAAATACACCAGGCTTTAATTGATGTGCCTGAGTTATGGCAATCAGAGCAACCCCGCTTCATGACGGTTAACAACATTCAAATGTATCAAGCCATCAAACGGTTGAACATTGCTGAAGACAGCCACCTTGCCGATAACATACCTGCCTATTTAAGCTTCCACAGCAAACATATATACCAAGGATTAACAGGCCAACACTTGGAGGATTTTTTAAACCAATCGAGTGATTTGTATCACCTTGGATACATTCCATTTAATCAGCCAACCCTGGATTTCTTGTTGAAAAAAATTAACCACCCAGAAGATGAGTTCAGGCATGACAGATTCATTGACTCTGCTTTTCATTCTAAAAATAGTTTTGCACAACAATACATCGCCGCTGTCATAGAATCGGAATGGCAATACAGAGACTTGGGTGTGGTTAAATATGCAGACACTCTGCTCATTGATCACCAACCCATTTGGCCACAAAATTGGTCGGCATTAAAACAAAAAGCCATCGATAAATACATGACAATCAACCCCGTTGAAGAATTTTCTGGGTTAAGCGTCCGCTTGAACCAATAAAGTCAACCAATTCAACAGTGCCACAGGTTTAATTGACTGTGGTGCTGTGCTATAATCCGCGCCTTTTAACAGACCATAAAACTCACATGAAAATTCTTGTAGCTATCAAACGCGTTGTTGATTACAACGTACGGGTGCAGGTTAAGCCTGACGGCTCAGGTGTGGCCACAGATGGCGTCAAAATGAGCATCAACCCATTTGACGAAATCGCCATCGAAGAAGCCCTGCGCATCAAAGAACAAGGCAAAGCCGATGAAGTCATTGTTGTCACCATTGGTAACAATGACTCACAACAACAACTCAGAACGGCGATGGCCATGGGCGCGGACCGTGCCATATTGGTTGAAACCGATACCGCTGTACAACCTTTACAAGCGGCTCAAGTGTTGTTAAAAGTCATTGAAGCAGAACAACCTGGTTTGGTTATCACTGGAAAACAAGCCATTGATGATGACAACAACCAAACCCCACAAATGTTGGCGACTTTGTGGAACCGACCACAAGCCACTTTTGCCTCTAAAGTAGAATTTGTTGAGGGCAATAAAATCAATGTCACCCGTGAAGTCGATGCGGGCTTAGAAACCATTCAAGTAGAATTGCCAGCTGTGGTCTCTACTGACTTGCGTTTGAATGAGCCTAGATTCGTTAAATTACCAGACATCATGAAAGCCAAACGCAAACCATTGGATGTCACAGCCATCGCTGATTTAGTGCCTGCACCTAAAGGCCAAGCCATCAATGTGTTGAAACATGAAGCCCCACAAGCACGCCAAAAAGGTGTGATGGTTGAAACTGTGGATGAATTGATTGAGATTTTGAAAGATAAGGGGTTGGTATCATGAGTAAAGTTCTGATTTTAGCCGAGCACAATGGCGCACAAGTTAACCAGTCAACAGCCAAAGTATTGACTGCTGCTAAACAATTAAACCCAGATTCGATTGATGTGGTTTTATTCGCTGCTGATGCTGGTTTGGCTTCACAAGTTGCCGCTTTGGCTGGCGTCAACGAAGTTAAATTTGTGCAATGCAGTGACAACCATGATCAATTGGCTGCATCGATTGCCCCCAGCGTAGCTGAAATGGGCAAAAACTACAGCCATGTGTTTGGACCATCAACCACTTTTGGTAAAGATGTAATGCCTCGTGTGGCCGCTTTGTTAGAAGTGAACCAATTGTCTGATGTGATGGAAATCATTGATGCCAACACGTTCAAACGCCCCATCTACGCAGGAAATGCCATCATCACAGTTCAGACTGACACGCCGCAAATTGTGGCCACAATTCGGACTGCTTCATTTGTGGCTGATAAATCAACCGATGGTTCAGCAACCGTTGTAGAAAGCAACTTAACTACAGCAGCTGAGCACACGACTTTCGTTGAATTATCAACTGGCAACTCTGACCGTCCTGACCTACAAACGGCCAGCAAAGTCATTTCAGGCGGTCGAGGTGTGGGTTCTGAAGAAAACTTCGAAATTGTCTATAACCTGGCCGATAAAATCGGTGCTGCCACCGGCGCTTCGCGTGCCGCGGTGGATGCAGGCTATGTACCAAATGACATGCAAGTCGGTCAAACCGGTAAAATCATTGCCCCAGACTTATACATGTGTTTTGGTATTTCTGGTGCCATCCAGCATTTAACCGGCATCAAAGATGCTGGCACCATTGTGGCCATCAACAAAGATGGTGACGCCCCTATATTTGAAGTGGCTGATGTTGGATTGGTTGGCGACTTATTTAAAATTATTCCTGAAATGATGGAAAAACTCTGAGGATAAAATTATGGATTTCTTGAAAGAACTGGGACTTAAGGATGTCAACCCTGGCACCTGTACTGATCTCAACGTATGGTCAACAGATGATTCTGCTGGTTTGATTGAATCGCACAACCCGGCAACCGGTGAGTTACTGGGCAAAGTGATTTCATCATCTGCAGCCGATTACGAAAATGTCCTGACACAAGCAGTGAAAGTGGCTAAACAATGGCGCACAGTACCTGGCCCACAACGTGGCGAAGCCGTGCGTTTGGTCGGTGAAGCATTACGTAAACACAAAGATGCTTTGGGTTCATTGGTGGCCGCTGAAATGGGTAAAATCAAATCAGAAGGTGACGGTGAAGTTCAAGAAATGATTGATATGGCTGATTTTGCTGTGGGCCAATCACGCATGATGTATGGTAACACCATGCACTCAGAACGACCTGGACACCGCATGTACGATCAGTGGCATCCACTGGGTGTGGTGGGTATCATTTCAGCCTTCAACTTCCCTGTGGCCGTGTGGTCATGGAACGCTTTTGTGGCAGCCATTTGTGGCAATGTTTCAATCTGGAAACCTTCACAAAAAGTACCATTGTGTTCAGTCGCAGTACAAAACATCTGTAACGAAGCATTGAAAGACGCCGGCTTTCCGCCGATCTTCTTACTGTTCAATGACAACAGCAATGAATTGGCGAAAAAATTCGTCGATGACAAGCGGGTTAACTTGGTTTCATTCACCGGCTCCACCAACGTGGGTCGCCAAGTGGGTGTTCAAGTGGCCAAGCGCATGGGTCGTTCATTGTTAGAGTTAGGCGGCAACAATGCCTTGATCGTGGACAAGTCTGCTGATTTGAAATTAGCCGTTCCCGCGATTGTCTTTGGTGCGGTTGGCACAGCCGGTCAACGTTGTACCACCACCCGTCGTTTATTTGTGCATGAAGACATTGCTGATGAATTAATCGCCACTGTAGTTAAAGCTTACAAACAAGTACCGATTGGTAATCCATTGAACACTGACACGCTGATGGGTCCATTGATTGATGAAGCTTCTGTACAAATGTACTTGGATGCGGTTGAAAAAGCCAAAGCGGCTGGCGGTGAAGTGCTCACCGGTGGTCAACGTGTTGACGGTCCTGGTAACTTTGTTGAACCTTGTGTGATCAAAGCCCAAGGCGATTGGGACGTGGTTAAAACTGAAACCTTCGCGCCCATTCTGTATGTCATGACTTACAGCGATTTGGATGCCGTGATTGAGTCTCAAAATGATGTGGCCCATGGCCTGTCATCAGCCATCTTCACCAACGACCTACGCCAAGCTGAGCAGTTCCTGTCTCCAGCGGGTTCTGATTGTGGTATTGCGAATGTTAACATCGGTACCTCAGGTGCTGAAATTGGTGGCGCTTTCGGTGGCGAAAAAGACACTGGCGGCGGACGTGAAGCCGGTTCTGATGCCTGGAAAGCATACATGCGCAGACAAACCAACACCATCAACTACTCAACTGAGCTGCCATTGGCACAAGGCATCAAGTTCGATATCTAGTCGTTGATTGAGTTAAAGCATTGAAAAGGGCCTGATGGGCCCTTTTTTTATGGATTAATTACAATCCTCAAAAAAACAAAATGTCATCCTGAGCGAAATAAACTTCAGTTAATTAATTCACTGAAGATTGATACAGAAACTCTAAGAAAGTTAAATATCTTTAGCACTAAGCCGAAGGACCTCCTAAAGCTGTGACATTTCTCAATTTTTTTCTCGTTACTTATAATAACTTAAAACTAAGGAATAAAAGAAATTCCATTACAGCACACTGGGCCACTCACAGACGACTACCAAGCATGCATAAGATTACACTGAGATAATGTCAAGTGTCTTATTCTAGTTGACGATTTATCCACTGTTTAATCCACTTTGCATGGTGCTACAATACCTATCCATACCAGCAAGGATTAAATCCTTTTTATTGAGGTCAATCATTAGGGGTCTTATGTCATATCAAATGTATTTAAACAGGTGGCTTTGATGGATTTTTTATCTGATTTTTTAATGCGTTTACTGACGCAGTTTCAATCGCCTACCCTGGGCTTCCTGATTGGAGGCATGCTACTGGCCGCTTTGGGCAGCAAGCTGACCATTCCTGATGCCATTTATAAATTTATCGTCTTCATGTTACTGATAAAAATTGGTATCAAAGGTGGGATTGAAATTCGAGATGCCAATTTGGCTGAAATGTTTTTGCCTGCTGTCATAGCTATGGTGATTGGTGTGGTTATTGTGTTGTTGGGTATATTTATATTTTCATTGATTCCCAGTATCAAGAGAACAGATGGTTATGCCACAGCAGGCTTGTTTGGTGCTGTCAGTGCGTCTACTTTTGCTGCCGCTATGGTGTTATTAGAACAAGAGTCCATTGCTTATGAAGCCTGGGTCCCTGCGCTGTATCCGTTCATGGATATTCCGGCACTGGTTTTGGCCATCGTGTTGGCCAATATTTACATCAAGAAACAAAAAGAAGGCAATGAGACCCAAGTTGATGTGTGGGGCATCATCAAAGAAAGTCTTCAGGGTTCTGCCCTGTCTGCCCTGCTACTTGGCTTAGCGCTGGGCTTATTAACTGTGCCAGATCAAGTGTTCGAAAGTTTTTATGAACCCTTGTTTCGTGGTCTGTTATCGATTCTGATGCTCATCATGGGCATGGAGGCTTATGCCAGGATGAATGAGCTCAGACGGGTGGCACATTGGTATGCAGTTTATGCCTTTTTTGCGCCCATAGTTCATGGTTTATTGGCTTTTGGCCTGGGCTATATTGCCCACATTTGGGTTGGTTTCAGTCCTGGTGGGGTTATCCTGTTGGCGGTGATGGCAGCCTCAAGTTCTGACATTTCTGGACCACCTACACTGCGCAGTGGCATCCCATCAGCCAATCCATCTGCCTACATTGGGGCTTCAACCAGTGTCGGTACACCGGTTGCTATAGCGATTTGTATTCCGTTGTTTATTGTTCTGGCACAGGCCGTTTTTTGATTTTCAGAATAGGAAAGATATATTATGACTCTTCATACAGCAGAAAAGGTGGTCATCATCACCGAAAAGATCATTTCTAAAGGCGTTTGTGAGATCATCGAATCTTGCGGAGCCACAGGCTTTACCATCGTTGCTGCGGGTGGCAAAGGCAGTCGCAACATGCGTTCAACCACTGAGCGTGCATCGGTTGTTGATGACTTTGCCAACATCAAGATTGAAATCATCGTCAATAACTATGCAATGGCCGAGTGCATCATGGATGCCGTCAAAGAGAAATATTTTCATAACTACTCCGGCATCACCTATTTAGAAGACATTAAAATATTACGCCCAGAAAAATTTCATAAATAATTCAACCTCATTTCCACAGGCTCATGCGTTCCTCCAATAATTGTGGAAACAAAATAGGCTGCTGGTGCTCAGCTTTATTGAATCAAATCAACTTGTTTAATGGCGGTATCAGATTGCAAACCAAAATGGCCCAAGTAATAGTTAAAACTCGCATCCTCACCCCAAATAGATGATGAATGCACGCCATTGACGGTGCAACCACCAGCACAAACGATTTGATCATACCAACTTTTAATTGAATACACCTGACTGGCAAATGACTGATTATTGATGCTGTTCAAAAAAGGGCTGTTGATGGATAAACCCCAGTAGCCACAAGTTGAGGACCAGACATTGTATGGGTAATAACCACAACTTTTTAAACCACGTACAGCGCCAGCAATACCAACAAAATCATCAACATTGTTTTCTAAACCCAGGTCAATGATTTGTTTGATGGCCAAAGTCACACCCATAGAATGTCCAATCACATCAACTTGACCTGTACATGAATTCTGGTAAGCATCCAAAAGCGCATTTCCCACCGGTACTTCCTCAGAACCTGAATGGTTGTTACAAGCCACACAACTGCTACCCCAATTAGGCCGGTAGATATCTGAATTGCTGTACCCACGACTGATGAGCTCATTGTAAGTGTTGTTCCAATCGCTGGCATTACCACCATTACCATGCACCAATACCACTGAGTCGTTACAGTTTGCCAGCAGGTTGAAACTGGCTAAAACCAAACCCATTAAACCAAGTACTTTCATAGCTTCACTCCTCTTTTTTGGCTATTTAGGGTAAAGTAGATTTAAACAACTGTCAAATAATTTTAAACAGTTGTTTAAATCCGTCTGTAATGTTATGAAAACTTATGATTTGATAAAACCTGGTGCCGAAGCCAATAAATGTTGATGTGGACCTCCATAATCAGCAAAAAAAACCAGAAGTTCATCTGCTTTTAAATGCTTTAAAACATCTGTATACCATAATGAATAAGGTGAAGGTTTGTGGTTTTGACATAATTGGTGTTGGAAGTATTGTTGAAAACCATCGGTCAATGATAAAAGTGTTGAGTTGTCATCAGTCCAAGGTGTTTTACCTTCAGACAACACACTGCCTTTTACCCAAGCAGGTTTCACTGGCCATTGGTCATTAACCAGTTGACCAATTTCATACCGCCATGACATACCGCTGGGTGACAGTCCTGAATAGAGGTAAACAGAAGAGTAACCTCTCTTGTGTAATGCCTTGATCATGTACATGATTCTTATTGGTAATGGATTCATATGCTCAGTATTGTTAAATATTTATATTAACTAGAGAATCTCAAAAGTCAGATTTAAAAATACCGTCATTGCCATAAATGACATAAGCAGAACCGGCGTTCGTTCCATTGCTGTTAACAAATGGCCCACCTATGATTAAGTCATCAACACCATCGGCATTGACATCACCTGCTGGATTAACCGCAGCACCAACTGCGCCATCAAATTCACTGCCCAAAATAACAAAACCAACTTGGCCTAACAACTCAGATGAAGTCAATACAGGGCTGGTGATTGATGGTTGACCAAAAACCACATAAGCAGCACCTGCGCGGGGGTTATTGATGTCACTGGTGTTTTGATAATCGCCTATCACCACATCAGTCATGCCATCAGCATTGAGGTCACCTGCAAAGGCCGTACTGTATTCATAAGGCGAACCTAAGGTGTCGGTGGTTCCTGTTTGAATGGTTAAATCTGCTAAGGCAGTGATGTCTTGCTCAGCATTGAATGCGCCTGCTGTGCCCAATACCAGATAAGTATTTTGATAATTCGCTTCAATGATTTGTGCTGAAATAAGGATATCTGCGATACCATCTGCATTAAAATCTCCTCCTCCATCGATAGCTAAGCCTAAATAATGGTTGGCATTCATACCATTGATAATGGTGCCATTGTCACCAGTTAGGGCAGACAACTGATTGCTTGTTGTCCAATTGGATGGGTGACCAAAAACCAAATAAACAGTGCCTGAATCTTGTCCATTGGTGTCCCTTCTAATGGCACTGATGAGGATGTCATCTATACCATCGGCATTAAAATCGCCCACCCCTTGTACTTCAGTCCCAGCAATGTCACCTGCCAATTCACCATAAAAAACAACACCATTGATACCATCAATATCGCCCAGATTAAAGGCACTGCTGAATGCGGTATTTCTACCAAATAAAACATAGACTGCACCGGCATTGGTGGCACCAGGGTCATGTGCCTGGTTTCCAATCAATAAATCATCAATGCCATCTCCATTGAAATCACCAGCGGCATCAGCCGAGCTGGCCTGATCTCCAGAAAACCGTCCAAAGACAACGAATCCATCGTTACCATTAAGTGAGGATAAATCGATACTAGCAGGAAACGTGTTGGCTCCAAAGATTACGTATGTAGCACCATTAAATACCAAACCAGCAGAGCCATGCGAGGGGGCTGATATTACGATGTCATCAATACCGTCAGCATTGATGTCACCGGCAGACCTGATGTAAGTTCCAGCATGATCACCTTCACCATCACCCAATAACTTAAAGCCATTGTTGCCATTTAAAGTACTTAAATCCAGCACGGCTGGTCTGTTAACAGGTGTACCAAAGATGACATAAATGGCCCCGGCGTTGTCATTATTTTCATCATTAAAAACTGCAGAAACCAGGAAATCATCGATACCGTCATGATTAATGTCTCCAGCGTTCGAAACATCATATCCCAACCAGTCAACTGCATTGACACCATTGATGCTGAAGCCATTTTCACCATTCAATTCACTGACATTGATGGTTGATGAAAACTGTGCTGAAGCGTTAATTGGACATAACATTATGAAGAAAAGGAAAATGAATGTTAGGCTGAACTGAGTGGTGACAATTGGATTTTTTCTCATTTAATTTCTTTATGGTAATGAATTAAATTGAGTATATTTATCAGTTCTTTTTTATACCTGAAAAATACCTGAAAAATTGATGAAATTGACTGGGTTGTATGATTTTTTAATAAGGATTTTTAAAACCAATTATATTTATGGTCATACTCAGTATGAATGGTTAATAAGTCAAAGGGAAATATAGGCTCGGCTTAATCAACCGTTTTCAAAGTAATATTGAGTTATTTTTATGCAATGAAAAATTTGCAGCATTCAAGTTGAGTCGTTACTCTTTGCTGAAAATAATGGCTTGAGCTTTCTCAGTGGCAATGATCATGTTAAGGGTGTGAGCAAAGTCAAAATGAGATAAAATAAAAATCTTTTCAGGCCCCATAAAACTGTTGACCATGATTGATTTTTTTGCCCGTAAAACTTTACAAGCCCTGCCCGCTGAGTTGGCTCATGATCTGGCCATCAAAGCCTTGGGTTCGCCATTGTCTGTCTTTTCTAAAACCAAACAAATTCAAAACCCAGTTAAATTAATGGGCATCACTTTCCCTAACCCAGTGGGATTGGCTGCTGGTTTTGATAAAAATGGCGATGCCATTCATGGTTTGAGTAAACAAGGATTTGGGTTTCTGGAGATTGGCACCATCACCCCCAAACCTCAAGCGGGTAATGATAAGCCCAGGTTGTTTAGATTGGATGCAGATGATGCCATCATCAATCGCATGGGTTTTAACAACAAAGGCATTGATTACTTGGTTAAGCGAGTGAAAAAATCGGCTTACCGAGGTGTGTTGGGAATCAATATAGGCAAGAATAAAACCACGCCAAACGACCAAGCTGTTGATGATTATGTCTGTTGTTTTGAAAAGGCTCACAAACTGTGTGATTACATCACTGTTAACATATCATCACCCAATACGCCCGACTTACGAGCATTACAAAACGACCAAGCTTTGACTGATTTGTTGACTGGCATCAAAGCCAAGCAGCTCGAATGTGAACAAAAAGATGATAAATACACCCCTATTTTGGTCAAAATTTCACCCGACCAAAATGAACAGCAACTTAAGTTTATGGTGCAGCAAATTAAAAAATTGGGTTTCGATGGCATCATCTGTACCAACACCACTGTAGACAGGCCTGTCGAGCTGAGAAGTGACCCGCAAACAACACAACAAATGGGTGGACTCAGTGGCAAACCTTTACAGAAAAAATCCAATCAAACGCTGCAGCTGGTCAGAACTTTTGCAGGCGAAAATTTCCCAATTATTGCAGTTGGTGGTATCATAGATAAAAAAGATGCCTTAGTTAAATTTGCACTGGGTGCAGATTTAATTCAAGTTTACACAGGATTTGTGCTTAAAGGTCATACTTTAATCAAAGAAATAAACAACCAACTAATCAGTGAAAATACTAGAAAACTTTAACTTAAAAAACCACAACACCCTCGCCGTAGATTGTTATTGTGATCAATTTGCTGAAATTTCATCTCTCAGTGACTTAGAAGCGTTACCCAAAGACATAAAAATCACAGAAATGTTGATCATGGGTTCTGGCAGTAATATTTTATTCACCGAAGAATTGCATCGATTTGTGGTTAAATTTAAGCCACGCAAGCACATCACAATTGTTGATAATTTAGTGGTGGCTTGGGCAGGAACACCATGGAATGACTTGGTTACTTGGGCAGTTGATAGGAACTTAGGGGGCATAGAAAATTTGGCCTTGATTCCTGGACTTGTCGGAGCAGCACCGTTTCAAAACATTGGTGCTTATGGAACAGAGTTACAGGACTGTTTGGTTTGGGTTGAAGTTTATAACTGGCACACTGGCCTTTACCACAGACTGAGTAACGAAGAATGTTTGTTTTCATACCGGCACAGTATATTCCAATACCATGATCAACCTTGGATCATCAGTCGCATTGGCTTAGACCTCAGAGATGATGTTCCTGTTAATATTTCCTACCAACCCCTGCAAGAAAAATTCAGCGCTAAAAACAAGCAGCCAAGTTATAAACAAGTGGCTCAAGCAGTCACTGAAATCAGGCAAAGTAAATTACCGGATCCTGAAGTTGTCCCCAATGCGGGTAGTTTTTTTAAAAATCCAGTTATCGACCCACAAGTGGCAACACGCATTCAACGTCGATATAAAGACTTACCGCTATTTCTGACCAAACATTGCCCGGATAAAAAAACCAGTGCCGCTTGGCTGCTGGAACAATGCGGCTTCAAAGGACACCGAGAAGGTGATGCAGGTTTTTATGAAAAACATGCTTTGATATTGGTTAATCATGGCCATGCCAGCGGCCAAGAATTACTGAAGATGACTAAAATGGCTAAACGAGCAGTGAAAATAAAATTTGGTATTGAGTTGGAAGAAGAGGTTCGGGTTCTTTGATCCCTTAAGCAGAACTTGACCCAGGTCAAAATTCTGATAAGTTTCGTGCCTTTTAAATTTAAATAAATAAAGTTCCCAGATAAAAACTGTTAACCTATCGCCTGATTATTTAACCGTTTGGAAAACTTATGAAAAAAACCACCCTAATTGTGTTTTCTCTGATTGCTTCTCTGCCAAGTTTAGCAGGAGACATTGAAGCCGGTAAAGCCAAATCAGCTGTGTGTGCAGCATGTCATGGACCTGCTGGTATCAGCGTCAGTCCATTGTGGCCTAATTTAGCCGGGCAAAAAGAAGCTTATTTGGTTAAACAAATTAAAGCCTTTAAATCAGGTGAACGCAAAGACCCAAGCATGGCTCCTATGGTAGCAGGCTTAACCGATGCAGATATAGATAACTTAGCTGCTTACTATGCCAGTTTGAAATAATACTTTTTATCATCATAATAATCATAGGGCTGTTTAACAGCCCTTTTTATTGTTTGATAATAAATGAAATTAATGACTTTTTTAGTCAATTGCCATGAATTCGATTGAGTCAAACCTGCTATCTGACTATAATGTGCGTTTTATTTAATTTGGATCAAAATGAAAACAGCAATTATATTGGCATTGATGATATTGTCATTCCAATCAAACGCCGCTGGTGATGCAGAAGTGGGCAAAAAATTAGCCTACACTTGTGCAGGTTGTCATGCCATTCCTTTTTATCAAAATGTAAATCCTCAATACCATGTGCCACGTTTGGGTGGGCAAAATGAAGGTTATATCATTGCCGCACTTAAAGCCTACCGTTCAGGTGAAAGAAGCCATGCCACCATGCAAGCTCAAGCCAGCAACCTCAGCGATCAAGACATCGCAGACATCGCTGCTTACTTCGCAACCTACAACAAATAAAAGGAAGCCATGATGAAAAGTTTAGTACTGAGAAAATCATTATTGAAAAATCTATTTTTAGTCAGTCTGTTGGTTTTTTCAGCAGCTGCTTTTAGTGGTGATGTGACTTTAGGCAAAGCCAAAGTCGAGCAAGTTTGTGTGGCTTGTCATGGTCTTGATGGTATTGGCATTGATCCCACCTACCCTAAACTGGCTGGACAATATGCAGATTACTTAATGCAAGCCTTAAAGGATTACCGCTCAGGGGCCAGAAAAAATGCCATCATGGCAGGTTTTGCCGCCACTTTAACGGATGAAGACATTGCTAATGTCGCTGCTTATTATTCAACACTTGAAAACGACAGACTGACAGATTTAGCAAAAGATTAACGCTGAAATTCAATTTAATTAAAGCCAAATACACAGTTGTTTATTTGGCTTTTTTTTGGCCTTTAATTTAAAAGTTTAAGACAGCCATTGAGGAATAACTCATGCAACAAAAATGGGCATTAATTACCGGTGCTTCAGCTGGCATAGGGGCTTCATTTGCCACTCAATTAGCCGCCAAGGGTTGGTCCTTGGTGTTGGTGGCTCGACGTGCTGACAAACTCAATAGCTTACAACAGCATATCGCTGAAAAATACCCAGTGACTTGTAAGACTTTAAGTTTAGATTTAAGCCAACTGCAAGCGGCTCAGCAAGTATTTCAATACTGTCAACAGCACGATATTCAGATTTCCATGTTGATTAACAACGCAGGTTACGGCGTGCCAGGGGACTTTGATGCTGTGAGCTGGCAGACTCATAATGACATGTTACAAGTGATGCTCAATTCGGTGGTCGAACTCAGTCACCTATTCTATCCTGCTATGCAACAACAGCAACATGGCAACATCATTAATGTGGCCTCATTGGCAGGGCTGGCTCCACCAACGGCTGGTCATACCCTTTATGCAGCCGTTAAGTCATTCATGATCAAATTCAGCCATTCATTACACCTTGAAGCGGTAGAACATAATGTCCATGTCACAGCCTTATGTCCAGGCTTCACTTACACCGAGTTTCATGATGTTAATGGCACACGCAGCATGGTCAGTAAAATGTCAAAAAAGTTGTGGATGAGTGCTGATGAAGTGGTTAAACAAGGCTTGGTTGCAGTTGAGGCTAATCAGGCTGTATGTATCACAGGTTGGCGCAACAAAGCCATCGCAGCATTGACCAAACTACTGCCTGATAAAGCCATCAGGTTTCTGATGAAAAGCAGCGTGGCAAAATTCAGAAAAAGGTAATCCCAACAGCTGCAACCACATGATGGTTGCAGCCTGACATAGAACATAATAATCTTCTGCTGCTTGTAAGCCTATTTTGTTGCACTAACCAAATGGTTTAACGTATTGATGGCTACCATGATGGTTGGGTAATCCACCTCTTTTTCATTTTTGATTGAAGACATCATGTCTTTGACATTTTTAACTTTTTGCCCGAATTCTAGACTCCACTCATTCAAGGTCACATCGGCATTCTTTTGTTTGCCGTACCTGCTCAACAATGAAGCTGTCAACTGAGCATGATAATCGGTTAAATCATCACGCAGTCCACCACGTGCATGTACATGCCATTGATTGTTCACGGCCAATTCTTCAATCATGCCTTGTAACCAAATCAAGTGCAGCATTTTGCCCAATGGGAAATACAAGTCTGCAGCATTCCTGACCGAAACTTGCTGTTTATTAGCCACTTTAACCACATCCATAGCTGAACTTAAATAAGGCAGAGCGGCAATGTCTTGAGCTAAATCATGAGAAAATCCTTGTTTATCAATGGCATTAATAACGCGGTTCATGGCAGCTTTATCAACTTCACTGATGTACTTAGTGAAATCTTTTCGAAATTGCGCGACGCCTTTGTTCAATTCGTTGTATTGCAGTTCAATGTTTAAGTCATGACCTAAATTATTCAGCACCCAGCGAACGGTCTGTCTGGTAAATTTCCAAATAGCCACAAACGCTTCAAGTTGTTTGGACACTTCAACTTGGCCGTCATGTGCTTCAATGTCATGCCACAAATTATTTAGTTTGAACAACTCCACCACAATATAGAAAGCCTGACAAACTGCACCCACATCAGCACCGGTATCTTCTTGCATTCTGACCACAAAAGTGGCACCCATGCGATCTATGATTTGACTGGTTAGGATGGTGCCTATAATTTCGTGTTTTAATCGGTGGTTATCCAAATATTTTGCATCAACATTGTGCAATTTTTTGGGGAAATAGTTGATTAACAAGCGGCGTAACCAGGGGTCATCAAGTACCTTTGACTTAATCACTTGATCATACAAATCTAATTTAGAATATGACAACAATATACATAACTCAGGACGGGTCAGGCCTTCGTTATTTTTTCTGCGGCGTTCTAATTCTGCATCACTGGGTAAAAACTCAATGTCACGATCTAATAAACCTTTGCTCTCAAGTAAACGAATTAAATGTGCTTTGGCACCGACTCGGTTTGAGCTCAAATGCGCCATAAAACTCAATGTTTGGGTTTGCATGTAATTATTCTTCAGTACCAAATCGCTGACGTTGTCAGTCATCGATGCCAACAGCTTGTTACGCGATTCAATGTCATACAAGCCATCTTCCATCATCGCTTTTAGCAGTATCTTGATGTTGACTTCATGATCCGAACAATCCACCCCAGCTGAGTTATCAATAAAATCGGTATTAATCATGCCACCATTTTCAGCAAACTCAATCCGACCTTTCTGAGTAACACCCAGGTTACCTCCTTCACCGAAAACTTTACATTTCAATTGTTTACCATCAACTCTTAAAGCATTGTTTGCACTGTCACCGGCATCTGCATGCGTTTCATCAGAGGCTTTTACATAAGTGCCGATACCACCATTCCAGATCAAATCAACTTCTGATAACAATAATTTGTTGATTAAATCCTGAGGTGCCAATTCATCTTCTTTGATTTTCAACCAGACTTTAACTTCAGCTGAAATCGGAATGGCTTTATCAAACCTAGAGAATATGCCACCGCCCTTTGAAATCAATTCCTGATTGTAGTCTTCCCAACTGGAGCGAGGTAATTTAAATAACCTGTCTCTTTCTTTCCAACTGCTGGCTGAGTCTGGATTGGGGTCCAGGAAAATATGTAAATGGTTAAATGCAGCTTTTAGGCAAATGTGTTTAGACAACAACATGCCATTACCGAATACATCCCCCATCATGTCTCCGATACCCACCACTGAAAAGTCTTCAGTTTGACAATCAATGCCCAACTCACGGAAATGACGTTTAACTGATTCCCAAGCACCTTTGGCAGTAATGCCCATGCCTTTATGGTCGTATCCAGCTGAACCACCCGAAGCGAAGGCGTCTCCCAACCAAAAACCGCGTTGTTCGGATATGCCATTGGCTATGTCCGAGAATGTGGCAGTGCCTTTATCTGCAGCAACAACCAAATAGGGGTCGTCTTGATCGTGTCTGACTACATTTTTAGGTGCAATGATGCGCTTGCCTTTGATGTTATCAGTGATGTCCAACATGCTACCAATGAATATTTTATAACAGCTGATCACTTCAGCCATCACCTCGTCGCGTGTGCCTTTGGGCATTTTCTTGACCACAAAACCACCTTTTGAACCGACGGGAACAATGATAGAGTTCTTCACGTTCTGGGCTTTCATTAATCCCAACACCTCAGTCCTGAAATCCTCATAACGATCAGACCAGCGCAATCCACCACGGGCCACTTTACCCATTCTGAGGTGAATGGCTTCAACCCTGGGAGAATAGACAAATATTTCTCTGAAAGGGACAGGTTTGGGTAAAAATGACAAAGCTGATGAGTTGATTTTCAAACTGATGGCTGGTTTGTGCAGCCCTTTGGTATCAGTTTGAAAGAAATTGGTTCTTAATGCGGCGTTAATGATATCAACCATGTGCCGAATGATGCGATCTTCATCTTGAGATTTAACTGATCCCAACAGCGCATTGATTACTTTTATGGCTTTGTCTGCCATATTATCTCGAGAAAACTTACGGCTGCGGAAATATTTGTCCACACAGTCTTGTTGGTATTGGTTTAATTTAACATTTAAATGGTTGCATTGAATGGCAAATTTTTCTTTGAAAGCATCTAAGTATTCACGGGCGTCCTTCTGCTCAACTGAATCTAATTGTGGCGAAAATTTAATCGAGAACAATTCAACAACCCACCGAGAAATATGCGGATGCTGGACCATGGCTCGCTCAATATAGTCCATACTGTAGGGTAAGCGAGTTTGTAATAAGTACTTAACAAGACAGCGTAAAAACGATATTTGACGCCATGTCAAACCACCCAAAATAATCAGTTTGTTCAACGGGTCTGACTCAAGTTCGCCAGCCACCACTTTGGCAAAAGCTTGATGAAAACGCGTCTTAACCAATTCCAACTCCAGACCATTACCTGATTCAAGAGATAAATCAAAATCTTGAACCCATATACTCTGCCCGTCATTCATGGTCAGTTCATAGGGTCTCTCGCTGACTACATGCAAACCCAAATTCTCTAAATCTGGCAGCACTTCACTGAGTGGGATGGTGTTATGAAAGCGGAATACTTTGAATCTAAAATCGCCTTGGCGTTTAACTCGAGGCGCATATAAACTCATTTCAATGTCCTCTGCGTGTTCGACTTTGTCGGCATTCTCAACATCAAAAGAAGCCACCCATGGACTGACATCTTCCCGATAAGCCACAGGGAACGAACCACTGAATTTCTGCATCAAGCGGACACTTTCATCACTGCCTAAACGTTCTTTTAAAGTTTGAGCCAGCTTATCTTCCCAAGTGGTGACCACTTCAATCACAGCTTTTTTAATGTCACTTAACAGCTCATCATTGAATCTTTTGTTGTCTCTGATAACCACATACAAACGAGCGTAATGTGATTCATCAATGGCCACTGAAAACTCGACCTCTACGCCATTAACTGCTTCAGCCAGCAGCGCTTGTATTTTGTGGCGGATGTTGGTGTTGAATAAGTCTCGCGGCACATAAACCATGAACGAGCAAAAACGATTGAATTTGTCTTGTCTCGCCGTGACTTGGGTGGTGATTTTTTCTTGAATAACCAGTGATTGATAAACTGCATTAAACAATTCCTTGGTATTAGACTGAAGGACTTCATCACGGGGCATGGTGTCAATGATATGCATCAACATTTTGCCTGAATGTGACTGCGGATCAAAACCAAATTGTTTAATCAAAACTTTGATTTTGCTGCAGATATAAGGAATGTTCAAAGAGTTGGTATTGGTCGCCACCGATGTGAACAAACCAATAAAACGATGCTCCGCAATGACATTGCCCTGCTCATCTGTTTCAAGCAGTCCAATGTAATCGAGGTTGCCTTTGCGGTGTATTTTTGAAATGACGTTGACCTTGGTAATCACCACCAAATCAGATTGTTTTTCAATTTTATAATCCTCAACTGCCAGTTGGCTGGCATCGTTGCTGTCAGCATCCAATGTTGGGCTTAACAGTCCCAAGCCGGTGTCTTTTACGGCCACCAGTTGATTTTTCTTGTGTTGGTATTTGCGGTAACCTAAGAAGGTAAAATTATCTTGCATCAACCAATCAACAAAAGCTTGCTGTTCGCATCTGACTGTTTCATCACCTAACGAACCCACTAATTGTTTGGCTTGTTGCATTGCTTCCAACATGGGTTGCCAATCATTCACAGCGGTTCTTATTTGTTTGAATACTTTTTCCAAATAAGCTTGAAACGCGTTCAGTTCAGAAACTTGTTCTATGCGTTTAATTTCGATATAAATCAGTGATTTAGCTTGGGCTTCACCTTTTTTAGGTTTCTCAATCAACACTCGATTTTTATCTTCGCCAATGATTTGAATGATGGGGTGAGAAATTAACTTGATTGACAGTCCATACTCAGCACAAGCCATGGTGGCTGAGTCAACCAAGAATGGGATGTTGTCGTTGACCAGCAGGATTTGAGAAACTGTTGGATCAATTTTTGAATGGTAAACTTCAATGATAGGGTTTTTTAATTTCCGCACTGACATGCTTTTAATCATGTCATTGAAAGTTTCTAACCAATAGTCATACTCATGACTGACAATTTCATCAATTGACATGTGTGTAAACAACTGTTTAGCCAATTGTCTGATACTGTCTTTATAGGGTGATTTACTTTGTTTTACTTTATTCGAAAAGCTTTTGATAAACTTCTTATGTTCTGCGGTTAGTAATGATTGCATCAGATTCTCAGTTTCAATTTCTCAATTTTAATTTTATGAACAAATTGGAGACCACACAGCGCAAGAACTGAGCTGAATCAGTTGATGTCCCCGTCATTATTATGTGTCTTGATCCAGTTCATCATGAACTGTCATCGTTCAAAACCAAGGTTGAATTTTAACGGTTTAAGCGCATGAAATACAGCTCAAAAACATTTATCACTCAAGTTTTCACTGCAATGTATTTCTATGGCCTTTATTAAAGGTTTATAGACAACCTACTTTCATGCCTTTGCTGAATGATTGATTATCAGCCAGCCTATCATACCAGCGACTGATGTTAACGCACTGGCCATTGAGTAAATGATCCTGAAGTTGAGCAATGACTGGAAACGCCACCACGTCAGCCAAGCTGAGTTGTTTACCTGCAAGGTAAGTATTGGTTTTTAATTGTTGCTCAATTTCTTGACAGAAAATGATGGCTCTTTGTTTCAGTATTTCACCCGCTTCAGGTTGTTTGGGTGAAACCAGTACTTTCAGATGGAAGTTGTTGAAAACATTGGTGCTGATGTCAGTTAAAACAAATTGCATCCATTGTAAAGTTTGGCTTCTTTGTTGTACTTCCTGACTCAATAATTGTTTAAACTTTTCCGCCAGGTAAATCAAAATTGCGCCAGTCTGAGAAATAACCACAGGCTTGCCTTTCAGATTATCAACGATGACTGGAATTCTACCAGATGGGTTGATGGCTAAAAATTCTGGTTGGTGCTGTTGTCCCTGTTTTAAATCCACCACATAGGTACGGTAATCTGCTGCCATTAATTCTAAGCCAATGGCCACGGCTTGACCATTGATGGTTGCATAGCTATACAAATCTATCACTATTAATACTCCACGCCATTAGATTGGTTTTTAATATAGCCGATATTAAGTCTTGTAATATCAAAATAATCACCTAAAATTCTATATATCTCTTAATCAAGATATAAAGATATAATGTACATCAATGATTTGTTCAAAACTTTGGCTGATGAATCAAGAATCCGTTTGATTTTGTTGCTACAGCAACAAGAATTAACGGTTGCAGAATTAGCAGACATAACCCGTTTGGCTCAACCTCGGGTATCAACCCACCTGTCACACTTGAAAAAACATAATTTGGTACAGGTCAGAAAGCAAGGTGTCAGTTCTTTTTATAAATTGAATATTGAGCAGTTTGAAAAAGACTTTGCGGGAATTTTAAAAATGGTTCACAGTCATTATGCTGACAACCCTTTAATTACCCAAGACAATCAACGAATGACTGAGGTCATGTCTGATCAGGCGGCTTCTAACCAATGGGTGGATGCTGTTGCAGGTGATATGGAACGCCATTACTCACCTGGTCGTACTTGGGAAGCCACCACCCGGGTGATTGCAAAATTAATCAATTTAGGCCAAGTGCTTGATTTAGGATCTGGTGATGGTGTGCTGGCTGAATTATTGGCCAAAAATGCTGAACAATACACTTGTGTTGATAACAACGCCAAAGCCATTGAGGCAGCCAAAGCCCGATTAAAACATTTAGATAATGTGACATTCAATCAATGTGACATACACCACCTTCCCTATGCGCTTAATCAATTTGATTGTGTGCTCATGCTCCACGTATTGACCTATTCTACTGACCCTGCCAGTGTTATAGATCAAGCCTATAAAGTGCTCAAGCCTGGTGGTCACTTATTGATATCAACTCTAGACCAACATAACCATGAGTCCGTGTTGTCTGATTATGGCCATAAGAACCTTGGATTCAGTCCTGAACAACTGAAACAATGGTGTCATGCCTCAGGTTTCAGTCAAATCAATGCCACCATCAGCTCACAAGAACAACGAAAACCACATTTTAAAATAATCACAGTAGAAGCCACAAAGTAAACAGATAATATGACTATTGACCAATCAACGACTCAAGCAAACTCAACAAGAGAACAAATAACAGCCCATTTAAAACGACGTATTCTGTTGTTAGATTCTGCCATGGGCACCAAGATCCAAACCTTAAAGCTTCAAGAAAGTGATTACCGTGGGGAGTTGCTCAAAGACCATTCAGATGATTTAAAAGGCAACAACGACATCCTGTCTTTGACGCAGCCACACATCATTCAAGACATCCACGAACAAAATTTAGCAGCAGGTTCTGATTTCGTTGAAACCAATACTTTTAACGCCACATCCATTGCTCAAGCTGACTACGCAACTGCGCATTTAACTTTTGAAATCAATAAACAATCAGCAGCGTTGGCTAAGACAGCATGCGACAAATACAGCAGCACTGATAAGCCACGCTGGGTGATAGGCGTGTTGGGACCCACCAACCGCACGGCTTCGATTTCTCCGGACATCAATCGACCCGAATACCGCAATGTGACTTTTGACGAATTGGTGGCAGCTTATACGGAGGCCACCTTAGGATTGATTGAAGGGGGTGCTGATGTTTTGATGGTTGAAACCATTTTTGACACCTTAAATGCAAGGGCTGCCTTGTTCGCCTTACAAAGTGTTTTGGAAGATCAAAACTCCGATATACCTATCATGATTTCAGGCACCATCGTTGATGCCAGTGGTCGGACTTTATCTGGTCAAACCCTGGCAGCATTTTATCACTCCATCAGACACGTTAAACCACTGGCGATTGGTTTAAACTGTGCCCTGGGTGCTGATGACTTGATTCCCTATATCAAAGAGTTATCCGACATTTGTGAGTGTTACGTGAGTATCCACCCCAATGCCGGTTTACCCAATGAGCTCGGTGAGTACGATCACAGTCCCGAACACATGGCCGAGATCATGCAACAAATGGTGAAAAAAGGTCACATCAACATCATGGGGGGGTGCTGTGGCACCACGCCTGAGCACATTGCAGCGATGGCCGCCTTGGCATTGCAAAACCCGCCTCGTGAAATTCCTGAGTTGCCGGTCTATTGTCGCCTATCCGGCCTGGAACCACTGACCATTACGCCAGAAATGAATTTCATCAATGTCGGTGAACGCACCAATGTCACCGGTTCATTGAAGTTCAAAAGATTAATCAAAGAAAATGATTTACAAACCGCTCTAGAGGTGGCCCAAGAACAGGTAGATAATGGCGCTCAAGTGATTGACATCAACATGGATGAAGGCTTGATTGATTCCAAAGAAATGATGGTTACATTCTTAAATCTTATTGGCTCAGAACCGAATGTCGGCCGCGTTCCCATCATGCTGGATTCATCCAAATGGGAAGTCTTGGAAGCCGGTTTACAGCACATCCAAGGTAAGGGTGTGGTCAATTCAATCAGCCTCAAGGAAGGTGAAGAAGAGTTCATCAAACACGCCAAGTTGGCACAAAAATACGGTGCTGCGGTAATTGTCATGGCCTTTGATGAAACGGGTCAGGCAGACAGTTATGAACGCAAGATTGAAATTTGTCAGCGATCTTACGATGTGCTGACCCAACAAATTGGCTTTGCTGCAGAGGACATCATTTTCGACCCCAACATCTTTGCTATTGGCACAGGCATTGAGGAACACAATAACTACGGCAAAGACTTCATCGACGCTACCCGCTGGATCAAACAGAATTTACCCCATGCGATGGTTTCTGGCGGCGTATCCAATATTTCGTTTTCATTCCGCGGTAATAACCCACTGCGTGAAGCCATTCATTCAGTTTTTCTTTACCACGCCATCAAAGCGGGTATGGACATGGGCATTGTTAATGCCGGCCAGCTGACGGTTTATGATGATATCCCCGCCGAAATCAAAGACAAAATTGAAGACCTGTTGTTTAACCGCGACCCCAATGCCACCGAAGAATTGTTGACTTTGGCCCAAGGCATGCAAGGCAGCGCGCAGGATGATTCAGATAAATTGGCTTGGCGGGAACTTGAAGTTGAACAACGCATCAACCATTCATTGGTGCATGGCATCATTGATTTCATTGAAACCGATGCCGAAGCTGCCATGGATGTGCACAACGATCCCCTGTCTGTAATTGAAGGGCCATTGATGGATGGCATGAATGTGGTTGGTGATTTATTTGGAGAAGGCAAAATGTTTTTGCCGCAAGTGGTTAAGTCAGCACGGGTGATGAAAAAAGCCGTGGCTTGGCTGACCCCGCACATTGAAGCGCAAAAAGGCCGCCAACAAGCCAAAGGCAAAATCATCATGGCCACCGTAAAAGGTGATGTACACGACATCGGCAAGAACATTGTCGGTGTGGTTTTGGGCTGTAATAATTACCAAATCATCGACTTGGGTGTGATGGTCCCTGCTGAAAAAATTCTGCAAGCGGCGGTTGAACACAATGCCGACATCATTGGTTTATCAGGTTTGATTACACCGTCATTGGATGAAATGTGTTATGTGGCCGAACTGATGAAATCCAAAGGCATGGATTTACCCTTATTGATCGGTGGCGCGACCACTTCCAGAACCCACACCGCGTTGAAAATTGAACCAGGCTATGACCATGCCACAGTTTGGGTCAAAGACGCTTCACGTGCCGTGGGTGTGGTGGCTAAGCTGCTGTCAGAAAAAGACCAAACTCAATTCAGTGCTGACATCAAAGCTGAATACCATGACATCCGTGAACGCCGGAAAAATCGCAGCAGCAATAAAAATCTGATCAGTTTAAAACAAGCCAGAAACAACGCATTGAAGTTGGATTGGTCAGAATTCAAGCCAGTGCAACCCAAATTCACTGGCATCAAAGTACTTGAAGACACGCCATTATCCACCTTGCGTGATTACATCGACTGGACCCCATTTTTCCAAACCTGGGAACTGCATGGTCGTTACCCAGCCATCCTCAACGATGAAGTGGTGGGCGAAACCGCATCTGATTTATTCAAAGATGCAAAGGCTATGCTGGATCAAATCATCGAAGAAGACTGGTTACAATGCAAAGCTGTGTTTGGCTTTTTCCCAGCGCATGCTGATGGCGATGACGTCATCATCAACCATGCGGGTGAACAACACAGGTTATTGAACCTCAGACAACAAGCCAACAAACCCAAGGCTAATCTGTGCTTGAGTGACTTCATTGCACCTGCATCAGCCAAACTCAATGACCACATTGGCGCCTTTGCAGTGACCACTGGCATTGGCATCGAACAGCACGTTAAACGCTTTGAAGCCAAACATGATGACTACAACAGCATCATGCTCAAAGCCTTGGCTGATCGCTTGGCTGAAGCCTACGCCGAATACCTGCACCAACAAGTCAGAACTGATTATTGGGGCCATGTTAAAGACGAAAGTCTGAGTAATGAAGACCTGATTAATGAGCACTACCAAGGCATCCGCCCTGCTCCAGGTTATCCAGCCTGTCCAGACCACACGCAGAAAGAACTGCTGTTTGATTTATTGGACGTTAAAAACAATACCGGTATTGAACTGACTTCCGGTTTAACCATGTACCCCGCTTCATCTGTCAGTGGCTTTTACTATGCCCACCCCGATTCTCAGTATTTCGTGGTAGGCAAGATCAACAGCGAACAAGTTGAAGATTACGCGCAGCGGAAAGGTGTTTCAATGCAAGCAGCTAAGAAGGCGCTCAGGCCTAACATTGAGGATTAAGCGGACAGCTGACGGTGCTGCTGTGTCATAGGATTGGCTTCAATCAAAGCTGTTTGAAAAGATGATGTTATTAACCATTTCAATAGATCCTTTATCACATAGCGCAGAACCGTCGTTGTTACCATCCAGTGGGCGTATTTTACCTGTCTGGTCTTCATCAACACAGTCAGTCGAATCGGCTGCATCAATGGCAGGACTCTGGTAGTTTAATAGATAAGTTTGTTGGTATGCATTCACTGTTTCTAAAGGCTCTAGCATCACATCAACACCTTCAACATCACCAGTGGAAGCAAAGCCACAGCTGTCATCATCTGAATGATTATACCCATCACTGGTGATTGAATTGGTGATTCTGCAGTTTCCCCCTCCATTGGCAGACAGGACAGAGTTTTTGATGGTCACGTTACCCACCACACCTATGGGTATGTTGTTGGCGATGGTGGAATAATACACATCTATGAACCCAGGAGATGAAAATGGCAAGTCACTGGATGCTGCAAACAGCCCACCATATCGGGTGGCTTGGTTATTGGTAATGGTTGAATTAATAATCAGCGCATGGCCTGATTCAACATAAACAGACCCACCGTCTGCAGCACCGTTACCAATGGTGGCTTGATTGCCACTTACAGTTGTTTTATCAAGTATCAGCTCTGCATTGAGATCGATAATAATGGCTCCGGCATACGATGCAGCGTTATTTATGATAAGTGAAGACGTCACATGACAAACTGCCTGCGATTCATAACAACTCAAAGCACCTCCCTCAAAACTGGCTTGATTGTTTTCAAGTCGAACACGATTCAAATTTAAGATACCATTGCTTGCAATGGCACCGCCTGAACCATCGACATCACCATTTTGTAATGTCAGATTATTCAGAGTCAAATGCCCAATTTGATTATCAGACAGATCATTCACAGTGAAAAATCTCATCCTTTCTGCTGAATCAGCAATGCGCAGAGTTGAGTCATTGCCTTCTATGGTGATGGCTGTGGTGATTCTGGGTAAAGCATTGTTTCCAATGCCGTTATAATCCACTTGATTGAGTACAATGGTAACAGCCTCAGGCAAGACGATGGTGTCATCCCCTGATCCCGCTGAACAGGCACTGAATGGTGCATCTGTTTCAGCTGCCCTGATGGCTGCACGTATAGTACAAAACTGGTTGGTTCCAAGCCCTGAACCGTTGGTGTTAACAGTAATAACAGCAGCACAAAGCTCAAAGTTGAACCCCAAAAATAAGCACAGTAAGCATGTTGATTGCGATATTTTCATATTAACTTCCTTATCAGATTTAATTACCGGAGCTATTTTAACGATTCCAGCTTAATTTTAAACCACTTTATACCAACCACCTCATGAAATTGTGGTGGTCAATCCAATGCCTATTGATATGCCATCAGTGCATATATATTTTATGATTAATCTTCTAAACCGGCTGCACCCCTGCCCCATAATCAAACACCACAGCCAGTACCAGCACCACCGCTGCTGCTGCCATCAACTTGAGTATCAGCGGCAAACAAAACCTGAACCAGGCGTTGTAGGGCACACCAGCCATACCAATGATGCCCATCAGCACCGCATTGGTGGGGATAATCATATTGGAAAAACCATCACCAAATTGATAGGCCAACACTGAAATCTGGCGATTGACTCCAATGATGTCACCCACCGGTGCCATCAAGGGCATGGTGACGTAGGCTTGTCCACTGCCTGAAGGAATGAAAAGATTCAAAATGGATTGCATAATAAACATGCCCACCGCAGCCAGTTCAGCGCCCAAGTAGGATAAAGGCATCGACATGGCATGTACCAAGGTGTGTAGGATTTGACCGTCTTCCATGATTAAAGCAATGCCGCGCGCCACACCAATTAAAATGGCGGTGGTAGCCAACTCTTGTACCCCTTCAATGAATTTATTGGCCGCCACATCTGCGCTGAGCTTGCCTACAACAGCCGCAAACACACCCCAGATGATGAACATCGCACCCAATTCATATAAGTACCAGCCTTTTTCAGATATGCCCCATACCGCCACCACAATGGTCGCCACCAAGCCAAACAGAATCAAGCGGTGTCTGGTGTTGAGTTGAGGATAATCATGTTGTTCTTGACCCTCAAGTGGACAGGCCAAGCCATGCACATAAGATTTACTGGGATCTGCTTGGACCATTTTGGCGTATTTCCATACATGGTGAAAACCAATCAACACAAATGGCACAAAAATCGCTAAGCGCAACCACAAACCAGAATACAGTGGTACTTCAGCAATTTGTTGTGCCACCATCACAGTGAATGGATTGAAGGCAGAAACGCCATAGCCAATGCCATAGCCTGTAACCACCATGCCCACGGCTGTCATGGCATCCAGACGCATGGCCTTACACAGGCCGACCAAGATCAGTACAAAGGGTATGTATTCACCCGCAGTACCAATCGCACCAGAGGCCAAACCAAAGACAAATATCACCATAAATATCAGCATGTGCGGTTTGTCACCAAAACGTTCCAGCATGCGACCAATCAATGCATCAATGGTACCCGTGGCTCGGGCTATGGCCAACACACCACCAATGATAAAGACAAAAAATATGATGTCCTGAGCTGCAGCCAAAGCACGAGGTATGGCCACCAAAAAATCAAACAGCGACAAACGTTTCTGCGTTTCAGACACTTCATAGGTACCCGCCACCACGGCTTCTCGGCCGTTGTCTAAAGTAACCGTTTCAAAAAAACCTTGTGGCACCAACCAAGTGGCTATGTAAGCGATGAACATCATGCTTAACAACAACACCAAGGTGTGCGGGACTTTAAATTCTTTTTTCATTTAATTGGACTCTTTTGATTTTGCTTTCAGTGGTTGATGGATTGAGTATTAAAACGACTGATTGTTAGCGCTTGATTGACTTCAATCAAAGCCATGCATAAAAATTAAATCTATCCAAGCAGTGGTGGTGTTGGGTAAGCTTAAATAACCTGGACAGATAATATTGTTACTGGGTAACAGGGTGTAATAAGAGGTATCACAATCGAAATCATAGTTGCCCTCTCCTGCATGGTGCGTCCAGCTGGTAAAATCCATATTCGGTTCATCAATCAATACCGCATCACCATTATTGTCCCATACACCCATATGAATGTGGGGGCCTGTTGAGCCACCGCCGTTGCAAAGCGCTTGTGCCTCATTATCGGCGTAATTCGACAACGCTTCATTATCAATAACAGCAGCTTGATCACTGACCTGAATGTTATCCAAATGGTAATAAGAGGTTTCCCAACCATTGGCATGTATGACTGTCATTGAGCACGATGACCACACCCTGGCAATGCCGGCTTGTGCGGCACTGACCCAGTAATTAGCAGTGTCACCACCCCAACTTTCGAAACCGCCCCAGAAATCCAAGGCATTGCGCACAGTGCCTGAACCACCATTTAGATGCACACCTCCACCACCCCAATACTCACCACGAGGCCAAGGCGGCTGTAAGTATCCGAATAAGCTCGTGGAGCCATTGAAAGCTGTGGCTGATGAATCTCGAGGCTGGCTGAATTCAGTACCGAAACTTGGGACAATGCCAAAGGCGTTGCTGATGGCATCAATCGCTGCACTGGCAGCCATGGGAGATTGTTTGTTTACAGTAAAGCCCTCATTCAAACCTGCGGCAATTTGAAACACCACGTTTTTATTTTCCCAGTTTGATTCTGGCTTAACACCTTTGAAATAGGCTTGTAACAGAGCTGTCAGAACCTTTGGATGAATCGATTTCATCGCAGCCCATGCATCAATCGTATCTCTCAGCGGTAATAATTCAGGTGCTTTGTTTTTCAGGTATACCTGGGTACTGAAATTCAGTTTCTCTGAGCTTGGGTATTTAAACTGACTGTTATGAACTGTTATTGGTCCAGCATAATTATTGATTAATGTTGGGCCTGTGTAACTAAAATCTGATGCAAACAACAATTGACTGAAAAAGACAAGAATGATTAATGTCTTCAGTGGGTAAATTGGTTGCTTTTGTGACAGGGTTTGATTGTTTTTTGTAACCATAATGAGTTTTTTATAATAAGCTATTCTCTATTCAAATCATTTGTAATTGTGACTAATTATAAAGCCAAACAGATTAATTTGGTCAAAATATCCCAATTGTGTTTACCTGAATAAAGGCTGTTTTATTTATTTATTTTTAATACATTAAAATATTACCCATCCTGTTTCTTACTCTCACCTGCAATGTCACAAAGACTTTCGAACTGATTTATAATAAGCCCATGCAAATAATTTAAACACAGGTTAATCCTTATGAGCTTTTACGAAATAGATGGGGTTCGTCCCACAGTAGATTCCAGCAGTTTTGTGCATCCAACCGCATCAGTGATTGGTCATGTGGTGATTGGAAAAAACTGTTATATCGGACCTCATGCCAGTTTGCGCGGTGACTTTGGTAAAATTGTTTTAGAAGACGGGGTCAACTTTCAAGACGGTTGTATCGCTCATTGTTTTCCAGGTGGTGAGACCCGAGTTCGCAAAAATGGCCACATCAGTCATGGGGCGGTGTTACATGGCTGTGACATTGGTGAAAACACCATGGTAGGCATTCAGACTGTGGTGATGGATAACGCCAAGATCGGCAAAGAATGTATGATTGCTGCTTTGTGTTACATCAAACCCAATTTCGAAGCCCCGGCCCGTTCGATCATCGCTGGCTCTCCGGCGGAAATCAAAAAATCAGCCACCGACCAACAAATCAGTTGGAAAACCGAAGGCACAGCGGTATACCAACATTTAGCGCAAAGGTGTCTAGAAACCATGCATCAATGTGAAGCGCTAGAGCCGAACAGTGAACAATACCAAAACGCGCAACTGAACATCAAAAGCTTTAAGCCGCTGAAATAAATTAGCGCTGAAAGGTGCTTTTACAAGTATTTACTCTTGCATGCCCTTTTTCCTGGCATGTTGAATGTCAGCTACAATATCGCTTTCAGTGATTTCAAGCAGCTGATCAAATGAGTCCAATACATAGTAAATCGGTTGTTTGATACCAAATAGAATGGGCGTTCTCATGGCTGATACCACATCAAAAGGCCTCCTTTGTGGTTGCTCGCTGATGGATGCATAAACCACTTCTGTTTGTGATGAGGCAATCGCTGCTCCCATCGGCACCACTGTCTCATGCTTTGATTCATCTTCACTTGTTGAGCTATTATTACTGGTTTGTTTGATTAAACCAAACTCAAGAGTAAACCAATACAAGCGCGCCAACCAGGCATGGTTTTTGGCTGCAATTTGACTGCCCAATTGTCCTATGAACTGAGAGAATTGAGTGACTTGAGGGTGGGTTAACAAAGGTGCATGGCCAAAAATCTCATGGAAAATATCCGGTTCGGTGACGTAGGTGAAGTCTGCCCTGTCTCGAATGAAAGAAGCGGCTGGAAAAGTCTTGTTGGCCAGCATATGGAAAAACCGATGGTAACCAATCAATGCGGGCACTGGTTCAACTCGCCAGCCGGTTATTTGATTCAGTCGATTGGAAATTTCAGCACATTGCGGCACCCTATCAAGCGGCAAATCCAACAACTTCAAGCCCATTATGTATTCGTTAACCATGTGCTGTTTCACCAATTGACTTTGCGCTTGATAAAGTTCAGCCCAGATTTGGTTTTCATCTTCAGTGTAATGAATCCAGCCATCCGCATCCACTGGCTTGGCTGCGTATTTATTCGGTGAGTTTTTGGCCATGCCTGGTTGTTTGTAAAAACAAGTAATTAATTAACAGCAATCATTAAGTATTTCTGAATTGGATTCAACAAATAAATGCTGTTTAATCAGTTTGAAACATTGCTTCAATGGCATTAAAAATCACAACAAGCCATCAACCTTCTTGGCACAGATAAAATCATTGGTGGTTAAGCCATTGGCTTCATGGGTGGTGAACTTAACACGACAATAGTTATACCCAAACGCCACATCTGGGTGGTGACCTTGCTGATCAGCCAGGTGAGCCAAGGCATTAACAAAAAACATGGTTTTACTGAAATTTTTGAATTTAAATGCCCTACTTATCAGCTTTTCATCCGCTTGATATTCCCATGCCGAATCAATGGTACCCATGTACGCTTCAATTTCTGCTGGGTCCATCGCCTCCATACCACCTTGGCATGGCTGACATTGGTCATCATTGCTTATTTTATGCTTCATAATGGTTATAGTTTAACAGGCTTTGGCCAGCAATTGATGGGGTTCTTGCAAACCCAACCTTCGGGCTCGCAAAATGTCTATCAGCAAATTCCTTTCGGTTATTTCAGCCAATTGATCAAATGAATCCAACACATAATAAATGGGTTGTTTGATGTCAATTCGGTATGGCGTGGTCAAAACTTCCATCACATCAAAAGGCTTTCTTTCCGGTGTTTCACTGGATGCTGCATAAATCAACTCTGTGGGAGAAGACGCTAATCCTGAACCCATTGGCACCACAGCATTATTGTTATTGCTTTTTATCAGGCCAAACTCGATGGTAAACCAATACAATCGAGCCAACCAGGCGTGGTTATCTGCCGTCACATTACTGCCCAGTTCACCAATAAATTGTGAAAAGGCAGCAACCTGAGGATGGGTCAGCAAGGGGGTGTGGCCGAATATTTCGTGGAAAATATCGGGCTCTTTAACATAAGCAAAGTCTTCCCTGCTGCGAATAAAAGAAGCCGCAGGAAAACGCTTATTGGCTAACATATTAAAAAAGCGGTCATAACTGATCAGTGCTGGTACCGGCTCGACTTGCCAGCCATTTAGTTTTATTAGTTTTTCAGAGATTTCAGAACATTGCGGTATTCTGTGGCTTGGCAGGTCGATATGAGTCAATCCCTCTATATACTCGTTGACCATGTGCCGGTTAACCAGACTGATTTGCGCTTGGTAAAGTTCAGCCCACATACGGTGTTCATCTTCGGTGTAATGAATCAAACCGTTGGCATCTGCTTGTTTGGCTTGATATTGTTGAGATGTGTATCTGGACATGAATTAACTTAGTTTTAAAGAAATGACTATTTTATATAAAAACATTGAAATATTATTCTTTATATTCTTTAATTATTCACAAATATGGAATATAGTTTCAATCAAACAAAGATAAATAGCATTTAATTTTATGAAAGAACTAGACAATCAAGATTTGTTGATTCTGCGTGCCTTACAAAAGAATTCAAACACCAACATTCAGCAACTGGCCGATCAAGTCAATTTATCTAAGACGCCGTGTTGGCGGCGGGTCAAAAAACTCGAGGAACTGGGCTACATCAAAAAATATGTGGCCTTATTGGATCAACGTAAATTAGACTTATCTGTAATGGCTTATGTGCAAGTATCAATGAACAGTCATGATTTAAATACCCTGCGCGTTTTTGATGCATTTGTTGATCAGAGTCCTTACATACTAGATTGCAACTCCACCGCCGGTAATTTTGATTATGTCATGAAGGTGATCGCACGCGACACCGAGGATTTGGAGAAATTTATTATGCGTGAATTATTGAACACGGGTGTGGTGCAATCAACCAACACCAATCTAATCTTGCGACAAAAGAAAAGCACCACTGAACTGCCATTGTAAAAAAGATTAGACAGGTTGCTTGTCCTGACGCTATGAATCAATCGGAGCCAACATGTCCTGCCATTGGTGCTCACTGAGAATGGCGCTGATGTCAGCACGTTTTGATAACAAGCCATCAGCCAATTGCTGCTTTTTCAACTGCAGTTGGTGAATTTTTTCTTCTACCGTGCCTCGGGTGATGAGTTTATACACAAATACTTGCTTATCCTGACCTATTCGATGTGCCCGATCACTGGCTTGTTGTTCTGCCGCTGGGTTCCACCAAGGGTCATAATGAATCACCGTGTCCGCTGCAGTTAAGTTAATCCCTGCGCCACCGGCTTTTAAACTGATCAGAAAAACTGGTTTTTGTTGGTCTTGAAAACCATTAATATATTCAGTTCGTTTGGCTGGTGGTGTGCTACCAGTCAGTTGATAGAAATCTATGTTCAAAGCTTCAAGCTCAGTGGCGATGATTTTTAACATACTGGTGAAGGATGAAAAAACAAGTACTTTTCTGCCCTCCTCTACCAAACTGGGCAAAGCATTGAGCAGCCAATTCAATTTAGCTGATTGCGCATCGGTGTTGACTGATTTGAGTTGCACCAACTGCGGGTGACAACACACCTGACGCAAGCGCAACAAAGCATTGCCAATTAAAATTTGATTGTTCTGCTGGCTTTTAACTGCCTGACGAATCTCATCTGCCATGGTCAGACGGATACTTTCATAAACAGTGGCTTGGGATTCTTCTAAATCAATGTATTTAATGATTTCACTCTTGTCAGGTAACTCTTTGGCCACCTTGGCTTTGGTCCTGCGAAGCACAAAAGGTGCTACGCGGGTTTGTAACTCTGCCAAGGCTTGAAGGTCATTTTCTTTTTCAATAGGCCATTGAAAACGTTGTTGAAATTGCTTTTCACGGCCTAGAAACCCAGGCATCAAGAAATCAAAAATTGACCACAACTCACCCAAATGATTTTCCACTGGTGTGCCGCTTAAGCACAAACGGTGTTGAGCCGATAACCTTTTTATAATTTGTGACACTTGGGTTTTGCGGTTTTTTATGGCTTGCGCTTCATCCAGTACCAGTAAATGAATCTGCTTTTGATTAAGGTCAACAAAATCACGGCTGATGATGCCGTAACTGGTCACTATCAAGTCATAGTCATCAAATTTTTGATACATCACTTGGCGGTTAGGTCCAGTCATCACACCCACTTTTAAATCAGGGGTGAACTTAGCCGCTTCAGCCGCCCAATTCCCGAGCAGACTGGTCGGAGCAACTATCAAACTGGTGGGCACCTTGTTAAGCAGGTTTTTTTGCGCTTGGATGAATGCCAAAGTCTGTAAGGTCTTTCCTAAACCCATGTCATCTGCCAGCAAACCATGAAATTGATGCTCAGCCAAAAACATCAACCAAGAGAAGCCTTCTTGTTGATACGGTCTCAGTTCAGCTTGTAAACCTTTAGGCGGTTGTAAAACTTCCAATTGATTGATGTTTTGCATCGCTTCAGCCTTGAGCTGAATTTCATCAACACCCAGCCATTGGACCGGTGATTGATCTATTTGCAGGGCGCTGCTCAGCTGTTGTTTGGCTTGTGCGACTTGCAGCAACTGATGTTGACTTAACAATAAAGACGCTTCGGTTTCTTCATTTTTTTGTTTTTTCCCATCATACAGTTCGCTTATGGTGTTGAGAATTTGCTCCACCTGATCTCTAGCCACACCGACATTTACACCGTTATCCAACTGAATCATCAGCTCTTTTTTGACATGGTCGAAGCCACCGGTTTTGATGGCTTTAATTAAGTACGGCAATAAGTTGAATTTTTGTTGGTTGACTTCAATGCCGATTTGCAAATCAAACCACCCACCATCAGCACCCTGTGAACTTGGCTTGGCTGCTTTTTTAATGTCTACATACCATTGTTCAGCTGCCAATCGGTTCAGCCGGAATTCTGGCTCTATCACCACTTGCCAGTCAGCCTCTTGTAACGCCACCAATAAAGGGGCTATGGCAGTGAAATCATCACCTAAATAGCGGTCATTAACTTGGAAATACTGGCTGATGGGTGGTTCAAATTCAGCCAAAACCGATGGTAACTTTTGTATCTGATAACAAGCCGCAGCCACCTGCTCCAATTGTTCAGGACTGATGATCACAGCACCACTGATGAGGTCCTTTAAATCAAAGGCTGTTTGACCGAGCATAAACTGTGGTTGTGCCACGTCCAAGTGTTGCACCTGTGCAGTACTCCAGTCCAGATCAACACCGATGGTGGTGATGTGTAAAGTGGCTTGAAAGTCCTTATATTGAGATATGTTCTTTACTTGATTTGTCTCATCAACGGTCAAGTTGGCTGCATTTTCAGCCAATAAAAACTGCACATTTTGAGTCAAAGTAATGGCTGAAGGAGGCAGTTTTTCACTGACTTCATGAAAACTGATGGGTGGGCGATAACAGGCTTTCCAGAAACAACGTTGAGTTTTTAGCATCATCACCACCATGTCCTCGTCTTGAGAAGCATCGATGCTGAACTGATGCACCTTGGCCAATCCATTTTGGTTGATTTGATGAAAAATAAATTGATCGGCTAAACTGAAAAACTTAGGCAGTTGCTTTTTATAATACAGGCTGCTGTCAATTTTTGCCTTAACCTGATAACGATTATCCTGGGTTAAATAGGCTTTGAACAGGCTGACTTTAATTTTACCACCCTCACTTGGGTCAAGCACATAGATCACGCGATGACGAGCCATGTTTGGAAATGGATCATGCTGCTGTTGGCTTATCCATGCCATAAAGGTGCTGTTGATGTCTCTCAATGCTTTGACTTGTTGGGTAAAAGGCGGCAGCTGATCGAGTTTGAACTTGTTGTAAACGGTTAAGGCCGCCAAATGCACACAAGGTTTGGGCATCTGACAAGAACAAGTTCCCAAAGATTCATGATGTTCAGTGCTTTGTTTGGCCATGGGCCATGACATGCTGACATGCAATGCTTCATTCGATTCACCAACCACCCTGGCCCTGGCTATCTGCGAAATGCTGTTGTGGCTCCAGTTTGTTAATTGCCCATTCAACAACCATTGGGTGGCTTGGTATATCGTTTTCTCGGGAAAAAACTGCTGGATTTGACCAGCCGGTCCTTTGAAACTGATGGGCGTTTTGAGCATGTATTAAAGCAACTAAAATTAACAACAACCAACCATTATAAAGCAGTCAAGATTCAATGTTGTGAAATTAGAGTTAGTTTCTTCTTTTGAAAGACCAGCCGGCAATTTTTGTGTTTTTCATAAAGTAAGAAACATCCACAGCCTATCTAATAGCCAAAACAAGGTTGACGTCATTGCGAGGCCAGGCAATGGAGATATTGCGATTTGGGCGAAGCACAAGAAGCGATATTGGAATGCCGTAGGCCGTGAGCAACGCGACGCGGCAATCACATGAATCTGTCGAGAATCTATTGGTTGGAATTGCATGGGCTGTTGGAGAGGGTCTGCCCCTTTTTGGATATTGCCGCAGTCGAACCTCGGCAACTGCTCCTGCGTCGCCTAAAGCGCCTACTGTTGGTGCTCTAACTACCTACATCCTTGTAGGCGTCCTTCGCAATGACGATTTTTTTTGAATTCAATCAAATTCTTTGGATAAAGCCACTGATCGGTCATTGGCAGCGGTTATCGCTTGTTCGATGATTTGTTCAATGTGATTTTCAGCAAAACTCTCCAAGGCAGCTGCGGTGGTGCCATTCGGTGAGGTGACACGGTCTTTGAGCTGTTGTAGAGTTTCTGGACTGCGCTCGGCCAATAAGGCTGACCCAACCGCAGTTTTCTTGGCCAATAAGGCGGCATTGGCTTCGCTCAAGCCCAGTTTTTGCCCGGCTTGTTGTAAGTATTGCATGAACATAAAGAAATACGCTGGGCCCGAGCCAGATAAAGCAGTGACAGCATCAATATCAGATTCTTCGGTTACCCAAATTGAAGTGCCCACCGCATCCATCACCTGTTCGGTTAATAGCTGCTGTTCTTTAGTCACCGACGGGTTGGCAAACATGCCTATGGCGCCCTGTCCGATCAGTGCCGGTGTATTGGGCATGGTGCGAACGATTGCCAGTTCAGCGCCCAACCATTGGCTGATTTGGTCAGTGGTGATGCCGGCGGCCACGGAAACCACCAAAGGGTTGGTGCGACCAATGCTGAGGGCAACATCCTCCAATACTTGCTTCATGATTTGTGGCTTAACGGCAATGATGACCATATCTGGCATACCAAAGTGCGCGTTGTTGTCATCATGCGTGAGTATTTGAAATTGTTTTTCTATGTATTCACGTTGGTTTCGCCCAGGATCACTGGCTGACATTTGGCTGGCAGTGATGCCTTTGTTGATCAGGCCACCCATTAAACTGGCTGCCATGTTACCGGCACCGACAAAACGAATGCGAATGTCTTGGATTGATTTCATTGGTTTAGGCTTCATTCTCAAATGATTTTGGCGACCACAATTCAACTTTAAATCCTTCTGGGTCAATAAACCAACCAAAATCACCGTAAGACTCTTTGACGATTTCGCCGGCTTGGCTGGCCCCTCCTTTGACCACTTGAGCCATCATGGCTTCGACCTCTTCAACGATGAAATTGAACATAAAGCTTTGTTCTGAAGGCGCAAAATAGTCACTGTCGTCACTGAATGTGCTCCAGACCGTGCGGTCATCAACTTGCGCCTCATGGGGGTTGAACATGCCATAAGTCGGCCCATCCATTTGAATACCTAAATATTTTTTATACCAAGCGGCGAGTTTCTCAGGCTCTTTGCACTTAAAAAACAAACCACCCACACCTCTGATTTTTTGCATAATTAATTCCTTTGTTTTTTAATGATTATAATCCAAAATCGCGCTTAAACTCGACTATCAGCTGGCTTATTACAAATCAGTATCAATTTTACCCGACTTTTTTAACCCACTGTTAATGGCAAAAAACAAACCCAGAATGGCAAATACCACAACAGGAATATCAATGATTAATTGTTTGTCCACAGGATAATTAAGCCAAGTATGCCAAGCCAAAGCCAATAACACCCCCGCACTGAACACCAGCAACAACATTTGAATCGATGTCAATGTACTCATTTGGTAGCGCTCACGGGTCATTGTATAAATGAGGTAAAGCAAAAACATAACCACCAGCACCAACAACAAAAATCCCATTAAAATGGCAGGGCCAAATCCACCGATTCCTCTGGTCACGTTGGGGGTTGGGGTTGGCGCTGGCTTGAATCACTGAAATCAACAATGTTAAGATGACCACCAAGCGTAAAACTGGCCTTGGGCCGATTATATTTTTATCATATGATTTGCTTTAAGTCCAAAATGTTAAGCCACTGTTTCTGATTGTTTTATGCTTGATGGCTCTTTTGAGCGCTGCCTCACTGCCGCAAATATACACAGACTGTTTGGCTCGGGTCATGCCAGTGTAAATGATTTCACGGGTCAGCAAAGGATTTTCCAGTTGTTCAGTGAGTGGCATCAACACATGGTTAAATTCTGAGCCCTGGCTTTTGTGTACCGTCATGGCAAAAGCCAGCGTGTGATCTGGAATTAAGTGAATCGAATAGGCTTGGAAAGCATCTGCAGCCTCAAAGAACACCTGAAACTGCTTGGGCGCTACCTCCACCACCAAGCCCACATCGCCGTTAAACAAACCTAAAGTCGCATCGTTGCGCTTAATCATGATGACCGCGCCATGAAAACAAGGCTGCTCCCCTTCAAGCTGCAAGGCCTTTTTTAACCAGCCAGCGATTAATCCGTTGATGTATTCGGTACCAACATGGCCATCATGTGTCAGGGTCAACACCCTGATGGATTTTATCAATTCAAATACTGGGCGTAGTTGTGCTTGTTGTGATGGCTCGTTGAGCCTCCTCTGGAAGCGCAAATGACTGAGCATTTCCACAAAGCTGGTTACACCTCTGGACTGATGCAGGTAATGCTCAGAAAACCAAGCTTGGTATAAATTCAGCCAATTTTGCTGGTCAGTTACATGACCTTGCCAATAAACCCCATTGGGTGTGGCTTGTTTAGACCAAATATTAAGCGTTTCCTGGTCACGTTGCTTAACCTGAGTTAAAAACAACTCAACTTCGCCTTGTCGAACCAGTTCACTGAGGGCTGCAATGTGGGGCTGGCAGCGCTTGGACACTTGTAACAAAGTAACTTTGTCAGTCAGCAGTTGTGCTTCGTTGGTGGTTGCTTGGGGAACGAATGGCATGCCGTTTGCTGGCCACAGTTCTGCCAAGATGTTTAAAAAGTTGCTGGTGTTGAGTTCATTATAGGTAACAGGAGGCATTAAATCTGCCAACAGCGCACCACTTTGTACCGAAGGTAATTGAAACTGATCGCCGAGAAAAACCAAGCGGGTGCCCGGCCCTATGGCTTGGATTAGTTGGTTCATTAATGATAAATCAACCATCGATACCTCATCAACCACAACCACCTCAAAAGGTAAGTAATTATTGGCATGGTAGCGGTTGATGTTCAGTTTTGGGTGAGCGCCCAATAATCGATGAAGGGTGGTGGCCGTCAAACTGGATACATCATCAGTGCTTAAATCATCGATACTGCCAATTGCTGATAGGCCATGTTCAATTGATTCGGTAATGCGATTGGCGGCCCGCCCAGTTGGTGCCGCCAGCGCCATTTGCTTAACCGGTACACCTAAACGCATCAAAACCCGCAATAAACTCAAAACGATGGTGGTTTTACCGGTGCCTGGGCCGCCAGAAATGATGCTGAAGGGTTGTAATAAAGCAGTTAACAGCGCTTGGATTTGTTGGCTCTCAAGCTGATATGGCAAACTGTTAACCACCTCATGGACATGTAGTTTAACCTGGTCTTGATCAAAACGAGTGGTTTCACTGTGATTGATTAATGCCGTTAAATCATTCAGTAAAAGTTTTTCTTGGTGGTGATGTTTTTGAAAATACAGGCGGTCATGGTCTCGAACCAAAATGGTTTGTGATGCCAGCTTAATTGCGTTCAAATCTAAGTTTTTAAGGTACGCTTGGATATCAGAATAACCTGAGTTTTTGGCATGTGTATTGAGTTTTTTATCCCCGAGCAACAAACACAAGGACCCCTGATTGACGGCATCAACCAAAAATAACGCAGCCATTAACAACTGAGGGTCTGGCTCAAACCAAGTGGCTTGAAAATCTCGTAACAACTGCACATGTGCCAAGTCCAGTTGCAACTTGTCTTGAAGCCACTGCCAGTCCAATTCATAATTTGCGAAGTTCTGTTGTAAATAGTTGGCTGAGGCTGCTGTTTTCATGAAGCACCTCTGCTGACATGGTGGATGGCACCTATCCGACTGATTAACTGCTGTTCCAAGTGATTTAAATGATAGGAATCGGTGGTTAAATTTTGATAAAACACCCCGTTTTGATCATTTGTTTGGCTGTCAATGCCACGAGAAAACACATACAAAGCGCCAGCCAGGCTGGCATTTTCTAATTTCAAACTGTTGAACCAGGCTTTGATGGCCAATGTGTACCACCGGTATTGGTCGTGGTAGTTATGGGCTTGCATCACTTGCTCAGCCAGTGCTTTAGGTGCATAACCACCGGCGTTGTAATTACTTTTCCAATCCAAGATGTAATATCTGTCACCCTCAGGTCCTGCGACTTTAAATAACAGGTCAATGAAACCAGTCAGCACATGACCTGAATGAGACCAGTAAAACGACATTTCATGGCGGCGATTGGTTTCACTCAGTTCACACAGTGGCATACCTCCCAAGGCATCAATGGGTTTTTTCAAGGTGTGCCAAACCCAAGCAGCGAATTCATTGCGGTAAGTTGAATGCAACTGACCGGAGGTATCTAAAATCTCACCGTCAGTCATCAGAAAAGCTTTCATTTGACTTTCAATAACATTGATAACCAATTGATCTTGTTGGAATTCATGTAAGTTATTATGTGCTGCCACTATCTTAAAATCCAAGTGTTCAAAAATACCATGCAAGACGTTTCCAGTTTGGGCACCACCTGGGATGGAGGGTTTTTCATCTACCAAAGACGTTTGATCAGGATTCACATCATCTGCTTGCACGGGGTCGATTGCATTGAAATCACCAAAATGCGTCACGCCCTCAGCGTGGTGTCGTTGTAAGGATGAAAACGAATGTATGAGTCGACTTTTACTGAACACATCTGAGGGCAAGGCTGGCACGGGTTGTGGTGGCAATAAACTGCTTGCTGAAGGCTGTTTAAATGATGGCTGCTCAGAATCATGAGCCAGCTGTGGCACAGCGGACGCCAAACCACTTACCATCAGTCGGTCAACTACCTGGTCTTTGTAAAATACATCACCTAACTTGGTTTGGTAAGTTGATGATTCATAGGTTGGTACGAATAGCTTTAACACCGCGCGGGTCATCGCCACATAATAAAGCCGTTTATTCTCAGCTTCGGTCTCTGCCAAATACAGCTTGGCTTTTTTATCGGTTAAATCAAAAACCTGTGCTGCTGTGGCTGGGTCATGGTATTTGCAGTACTCTTGAAGGTGTCCAGGCGCTGAATAGCCACCGAATAAAAACACCACCGGAAACTCTAAGCCTTTACTGCTGTGGATGGTCATGATTTGCACAGCGGGTGACTCGGTGTCTTTTTGTTGAAGGTCCTCATTGCTGATTAATTGACTGGATCTCGATGACAACAACAGGTGTAACATGCCATGCGCATCGAGTTGTTGTTCTATTGAAAAGCGCAACAATTCCTGTTTGATTTGTTGTAAATTGGCCAACATTCGCCATTGGCCATTGGCATACAACCTTTGGCAGGTGCCGGTTTCCTCAAACAATACGTTAAATACAGCAATCCAGTCCTGCTGGGCTGCCAAATCCTTCAACTTCAACCACCAAGCAAAACATTCAGACAGTGTGGCATCTTCGTCAATTACCCCTTGCTGGTCCTTAAGTCGTTTGATTTGTTCTGCTGATAAGTTAAAGAACAGACTTAACCAAGCATTGTTAACTTGCTTTTTCATCTGTGGAAAAGCCAGAGCAGTCAGAATCAATTGTATTTGGATGGCTGCCTCAGACTGGTATAAATGGGTCTTTTTGTAAAACGAGTGAGGTATTTTTAAATCATCCAGTGCCTGTTCAATAGACCAAGCCTCTTTTTTATTTCGCACCAAGACACAGACATCACTGGCATCCAAACGTTTCACCACCGACTTGCGCATGAATTCAACCCGCCCTATCAACTGCTGCTGGATTAACCGGGCAATTTGAGTGGCCATTTTTTGCTTGAGCTCAGCAACCAACAAGCCTTCACCCTCAACGGTGATGGCATTAACAGCGGACAAGCCACTGTCATCGGCCAGCAGCAAAGGACCTCCAATGTCTTCTCGTTTAGACTGTGATGGTGACGACACCGCTGCTTCATCAACCGGATACCAGGCAGAATGCGCTTGGCTGTGATGGGTGAAAAACTGATTCAGCTGTTCAGTTAACTCCGGTAGTGCCCGGAAATTGGTACTTAAACGGTAGCCTAGGCCTTGGTGTTCAGCGTTGATTAAATAGCTTTTAGCGGCCTCATAGGTGTAGATGTTGGCACCGCGAAAACCGTAGATGGATTGTTTTGGATCACCGATCAAAACCAATCGATGGGCTTCGTCAGTGTCGGTAAACAACCACTGAAAGATGGCCCATTGTTGGGCATCGGTGTCCTGAAACTCATCAATCAAAGCCACTTGGTATTTAGCCCGCAACCGCTGGGTTAAAGGCTGGTCTTCACTGCCTGATTCTGCTTGCAAGGCGTCTGCCAAATCAATGATCATGTCATCGTAACTGATTTGTCCCTGACTGACTTTGTGTTGTTTAACCCGTGATTTCAGAGTATGCACCATTTCGATAATGAATTGATACTGATCGGCTTGTAGCGCCAGTTGATAGGCTTTCAATAAGCTTTTAATTTGCTGGTAGGTATTTAAAAATAATTGAATGTCAGTATCTTCATTGGCTGCAATGACCTCTTCAAGTTCTGAGTCAGATAAAACGCCATCAAACAACTTCTTTAACTCAGTGAAATCATTAGACAGCATTGCAGTTGTTATCGATAAGACTTCATGTCGATTTAATATTTCGATGACTTCAAAAAACTTTTTTAATCGATTGTTTTTTATTCGTGTTGTTAATCCATTCATGGTTTCAAACACTTTCTTAAGCTCTGGCAAGTCTGGAGAAGTATATTCAGCCAGTGCTTCTTTTACCGCGTTTAAAGAAGCTGTCGGCGAATCTGGATAAAATACATCACCTGCTTTATATTGCTTGGCCAAATCGATCAACAATTTGTCTAATTGTTGCATGCTTAATTTTGTTTTATTCAACTTTTCAACAATGCCACCAATGGCTGGCCAGGTTCTTTTCAATGACTGTAACTGCTTGATGTGCACGGTGTTGTCATCGACCAATGATTTGTCCAGCACCGAACCTTGTTCAAAAGCATATTCTTTCAGCACCCGCTGACAAAACCCATGGATGGTATAAATACTGGCCAAAGGCAAGTCGGTCAATGCCTGTTGCAGTAAGCCTTTATCAGCAAGTGATGTTTTGGAATCACTGAGTTTATCGCTGATGACCTCATGGATGCGGTCTTTCAGTTCGCTGGTGGCTTTATCGGTGAAGGTCACCAATAATATTTGGCTGATGGGTAAACGTTGAACCAACAAATACCGCAGCACCAAATGTGTGATGGTGTAGGTTTTACCGGTTCCAGCCGAGGCTTCAATCACTGCATGCTGATTCAAGTTAATGGCATCTGGGCTTTCAATCATCTTCATGGCAGTTGACCTGCTGCCATCACATGCAAGGGTAACAAGCGTTGGCGATAAGTGTTTAAGGCATTGGAATCAAATTGAAGCGCCAGTGCTTGCAGCATTTCATAATAACTGTGCTTCTCAATCCAAGCCGCTGCTTTTTCCTCATAACTTTTTTGAATTTGGGCCATTTCATAGTTCGAAAGTTCAGTCGGTTCATAGGCAAACACATGAATTGACTTGGCAGTACTTTTTGGGCCCAAATATGGAATCACTTGTTCGCGACCATCTACCCCAACCTTCAAGCTTGAAATGGCATCAAAAGGTAAATTAATCAGACTGGGTTGATTAAAAGCCACCAACAGTTTGGCTAAATAGTCCTTGATTTGACTTTTAGAAGTGAAACTGTGTTCATCGGTAGCCCAAGGTTTCAAGGTATAACTGTTAACTTGATTTCGAAAAACCACCCGCAGTTGAAAATATTCAGCGATGTTGACCTGCTCATCCAACTGCGCCAAACACCAATAAATAAATGGCTTAATCAGGTGTTTTGACCAAACATTGCTTTTACCTGAACTGGAGGACACCAGCACTTGGTGACTGATCATTCCATCACTGGTGTATAAGCCTTCCCAACTGCCATTGATATCAAATAAATGATCGGATGTATCTACTGACACCGCTGCCAACCGTTGTGAGGGTGTTGTTTGATTGAAGCCATCACCAAATACGATTGGACCTGATAAGGGCTGTAGTGTTTTCAGCTCTTCTTGTAAGCTGATAAATGATTTGTGCTCACCTAATTCATAAAGTTTATCTAATTCAGCAAACAGATGGATCGGCAATTGTGACTGTTTTGACAGGCGGCCATATTGCTCATCAATGGCTTCAATGAGGCTGATGGGTTGTTGTTGGTATAAGGCCTGAAGATACACGTTCACAGCCGCATCAAACAACTGATGGCGGGACAGACCATCGAGCGCAAAAGGCTCGTGTTCAATGTTCAGCTGGTCTTCAATCAGCTGACTGGAAGCACCGACTTCATCGAGGTAACTCAACACTGGGTTCTCAATAAATTTCGCCAAGGCCTGAACCGACACATCAAGTGCGCTGTCTGCAGCCAGATTCTCTGGAGCCAAAGCTTGATTCTCAAGCGCGGTGATCGTTTTGCTGAATCCGCTGGTTACTTGTTCATACCTGGCAGCATATTTTTGATGATCGCCTGGGGAGAAGTTAACCAACCAATCTGAACCCAAGGTATCGGCTGGGGTTTGATTGAAATTGGCGCTGTCTAGAGGAATGCGAGTCACCGGGTAAGAGGTCAGCCCCAAAGCGGTCTGGTCCATCAAAGAAGTGGCATAAGCATGCAATTGTTGCCAGGTTGATGAGGGTTGGATGCTCTCATCTTTGAGCAAATCCTGACCCACATAACTCAAGTACAACTTTACGCGACTACACATCAATGTCTCTAAAAACAAATAATTCATGTTTTCTATTTTATTGATGTCTCCCAAGCGTCTCGATCGCTGGGTTAAGTCCAAAGTTTCTTGTAACAGTTCACCTGGGAACGAACGTTCATCCAGGCCCAGTATATAAGTGACCTTAAAAGGTATGGGACGCATCGGTTGCAAGGAAGCACATACCAATCCGCCACTGAGGTAATTACCTCTGCTGGCAGACAGGTGTGTGAACTCCTGCTCAATGAAATATCGAATATCAGCCAAACTCATCAACACTTGGTCAGCATGCTGAACCAATTTATCAATGGACTCACTGAGTGCCAATCGGACTTGGTCTTCTTTGTTTTGTCCCTCTGGAATGGCGATAAAATTGTTAATCAATTGGCTCAATAACTGCTGCCAATCCTTTGGGAATCTGGGTTTTTGCAATGTTTGGTGCCATTGGTGCAGGCTTTCAATCACCCATGATAAACGACCCATCAAGTGGGTGTCCTGACTGAGTAACATGACCTCATCACTGACCAAAGACTGTCTGAGGCGTTGTAAACCTTGTTGCCAAGTGAATCGTCGTGACAGTTCAACTTCATCAGGTGCATCATACAAGTGGTCATAATGACTGTAAACACCCAAGTGACTGAGCCAGTCAAGCCATTCAGCCAGTTCTTCGTTTGATAGCTTTAAGGCTTGTTTAACACAATCGTTGGCCAACCACTTTAACACCACAGCGCGCACAAAATCATGTTCCAAAACATCGAATAAACCCAGTACAGCCTGGGCATACAGACTTTCGGTTTTAACTGAGGAATCAATCAATGAATAGCGCAAATGAAATGGATGTTGGCTGCTCTGTTCAGCAAAAACTTGCTCAATCACACAGCGGTATTTATTCATGTCAGGAACCAAGATGGCTATGTCAGTCAGTTGTAACCCATCATCTTGTTGTAAATTCAACAACACACTGTTGTAGACGGCCTGCACTTCACGATAAATCGAAGGGGCTACAGCCATTTGTAAAGTGGACAGTTGTTCAAGGCTGTTGAATTGATTTTTTTGCTGAGTGCGGGTCAGGATTGAATCTTGAATGACATGCAAAGCTTTGTGGTTTCTGCTGGAATGACTGAACAACCAGTCAGGCTGGTAAGCCACATTCAAATGGATGGCTTCATCTTCCAGCTCACTGAACAAGCGCAAAGACTCCCTGCCAGGTTTTGCCCAAGCTTTGAGTAACGGGTTTTCAGTGCCCTCATCACTCAGTGAAAGAAACACCTGCTGGCCAGCCGTGTCTGCTGCTGATATTGCTTGGCCTTGGTCATTCTGCACAGCAATCGGTTGCGAATTGATGCGTTGTTGCCAGGCATCTTCCTGATCGGTGGTCAAATCTTCCCAATACTCACAACATACATTTAATTGGTATATATTGACTGGCAGAAACTGAGCCAAATGAGCCAACAAGTGTCGATGAAAGGCTGACAACCGGGTGGGTGTAAATAAGTGCATAGCTTGGTCAGACTTGTTCACCTGTTGCCAGTCAATCAGCTGAAACCTCTGGAACAAACTGTGGCCTCCCATCTGTTGATTGGACTGCATGATGGACTGATAGATGTGTCGTTCAGCGGTTTCAATGGCTTTAAGTTGTTGGTCTTCACTGCCATAAAAGTAGGACTTGCCAGTGATCCACTGCATCACCATTTCTGGTCTTTGTAACTCATAACTGACAAACAGCACCGCTAACCTTTGCGCCAGTTGCCATTTTTTTCGGCTCAACAACAATTCATTGCTCTGACTGTTCAAGTACTTATTGATGGGCTGCATGGCAGCATCGGCCATCAAATCTGCGGTAGATAAGTAGGCATATATCTTGATGCTTAACTCAGCTTGTGACCACAAGGGGGCTTGTTGTGTTGATTCAAACAGGTTGAGGTATTGACTCAAGCCTTTTTCAAGAAACGGAAATTCTAGGTTGGCACAAATTCCTTGCTGTTCAGCCATAAACAATTGCAGGTAGCGTTGCATGTTGGCATTCGGCACAATCACATGGCTGGGTTGTAAAGGGTTGCTTGTACCACGTATTTCATGCAGTACATTCTCAGCCAGCTGACTGGCCAACTGTTCAACTTCGTGACTGAAAAATAGATTGATGTTGTTTGTCATGAAAAACCGTGATTTATTCAGTGCTCATGATACTGATCGGTTTTCTCAAAATTTGAGAAATTGAACGTCGATAAAACGCCAGCCAGTTCAAAACTCAATACCTGATGGCTTTGACAATGCGGTCTCGACCTGATTTTTTGGCTTTATAAAGCGCCCCATCTAAGCGACTGAACCATTCTCTGATGCTTTCATTGGGTTCTTTTTCTGCCACTGCCATGGACAGCGTCATACCATGTTTTTCATGCAGCTGACCAGCTTTGAATTGGCCATGTATAGTTTGCGCTAATTTGAAGGCATGGTTAAAATCCTCACCATGGCACAGTATCGCAAATTCATCACCACCAATGCGATACAGACTGTCTTGATTGCCCAACAAGGATTTGATAAATGCTGAGGCTTGAATCAATACCTCATCACCTTTGGCGTGGCCAAAATAATCATTGATCTGTTTGAAGTTATCTAAGTCGAACAATATCGCCGATTCAGGGCTAGTTGTCACTTCTAATTTTTCAATGTCTTGGTTAAACGCCCTTCTGTTTTTTATCTGAGTCAGCACATCTTCATTGGCAATGCGTCGCAAGCGGTTATGCTGTTGATCCATTTTGGCAGAAAAGAAATAACAAAAAAAACTGGTGATAAAAATGGTCATCGCAACAGTCATTAATTGCAAGGCCGGTAAATCAATCAATAAGGCCAGCATCACTGCCGCTGTTATGCCCCAGAGAATCAGCGCATGTTTATTCGGTAATAAGTAAAAAACCAACGCCACTGATGGATAAGCCCAATAAATTTGTTCTGGTCCTTTCAAGACCAAAGTAGCCAAGGTTCCAACTACTGAGATCACAGCAATGGCATATGCAGGCAGTTGAGAGTTTCTGGTTCTCCAAACATGAATAAAGACATACATCCCAAAAGCAGCCAGAATCACATCTAGAATTCCAATCACCCAATCTTCATTGATCAACCTAATCGCCGCAAACACACTCACGCACAACGCATAAGTGAGGCTCAGACTCATGACAATGATTTCTCTGTCGCTTCTTTTGCTTACCTTCCTTTTCATAGTCAGCTTATTATGTGATGATATCCACTGATATTATAATTTAATCAGCACTGCTTGTGTTTATCATTGATAAGATTCATATGACTTTTCCTCAGTCAGTTCTGAACCGGTTGCTTCATTGATTTGTTTTTTAATCGCTGCCCGGTCATCATTTTGGTAATACACACTGCGTGCCAATTGAACAAAATCATCACCAAAGTTTTTGTTTTTTTCAAAGATTCTTATGTCATCTTCAATTTTCCACAACTTTAAATTGACCGTTTTCAGGGCCGCTTTTAATTCATCAGTTTTGCCGCTGCTTAAACCGGTTGCTTGCCAGGTTTTTGTCAACAGTTTAAGTTCGTGCTTGATGTTTTTTAACTTTCCCTTATCTTTTATTTTATCGGCTTTGATTTCTAATATGGTGATTTTATCTAACAACTCACCAACCGACATCGGTGTACTGACTAAACTCATTAATTACTCTCCACATCATCGGTGTCAAATTGACCCGTGATTCTTTTTTTAACATGTGACCATGATATGCCCACGCCCAATACCAGTGAAATCATGAAAATCATTATCCATGAAAACAGGCCAGAATGAGATAAATCTAACCAACCCTGATCAACAAACAACCAAACCAGTGTTGCACAAAAAGCCAACAAAACAGTGACTCCCAACATGCCCAGTGATTTAAATGTGGCTGACAAATAAAACATATAACAGCCCAAAATAACAATTATCGCCAATATCTTTAACGGCAACTGCGTGTCAGACAACGGCCAAAACCAATGAAATAAAGAGTAGCCTGTTGGGTTGAAAGTAATAACCACCAAGATAAAAGCAAACAACCAACGCAATAAAAAACCAGCTAAATTCATAATTGAGATTTTTCCAATAGCAAAACATCAATATTATAATGTACACTGATAAAGTTATACAGGTGTACCGACGATTTGATTGAAGCAAAAACAAATACCTAACTTGACTGAAAATATCCACACAAAACATTCAGCAACACAACACCGCTTTCGATGGGTGATTGGTATGTTGCTTGGGCTCATAGCTTTTAGCTTGTTCAGTCCTTTTATATTTTCTTCCAGTTGGGACTTGATTCAAAAAAGAGGGGTACTGTTGTATGGCACACGAACTTCATTGCTTTCCTACTTTAAATCAGGCGATAACATCATTGGATACGAATATCAGCTGTTAAAAAAATTCACTGAATCTCAGGGACTTGAATTAAAACCAAAGGTTTACAGCAACAATGGTGATTTATTCAGAGATTTGCAAAACGGTCAAATTGACATCGCTGGTGGTCATTTAACTGTCACCAAAGCCAGGTCAGAAAAATTCAACTTCACTGCCGCCATCAGTCAAACCAACATTGATTTAGTCACCCACTTCAAGCACCGCAACAAAACCGATATTCAAGAGTTTAGTAATCAAAAGGGCGTCATTATAGAAAACAGCAGCTATGAAGAGTTGCTTGATGAACTGCCTGAATTCAAGCCCACCCATCTAAACACATCCGCAGATATTTCTTTGTTTGAAATCATCCGAAAAATCAACGCCAAAGAGATAGACTATACTTTTGGTGATTCTGAAATAATCAATATATATCAATACTTTATACCAGGCATATACCAAACCATTCAACTATCAGAAGCCACAGACACCGCATTCATGCTAAGAAAGAATCGTTCTGAAGAGCTGAGTCAAAAATTGGATGAATTCATTATCAATGCCCAACAGACTGATTTGCTTGTGCAATTGAAACAACAAATTGTGTTTCATCTGCCCGATATTGATACCGCAAATACCGTCACTTTCTTTGATAAATTACAAACTGCCTGGCCACAAATTAAGGACTTGGTATTCCAAGTCTCCGAAGAATACGATTTTGATGCCGCCTTGCTGGCAGCCATCAGTTATCAGGAGTCCCATTGGGAAGTTGATGCGGAATCTTTCACTGGTGTAAAAGGATTGATGATGCTGACCTCTTCTGCTGCAGAAGACATGGGGGTAGAAGACCGCACTGACCCCAGGCAAAGTCTTGAAGGTGGGGTTAAATATTTTCGATACATGCTAAAGAAAATTCCCAAAAGAATCAAACAACCACACAGAACACTGATGGCATTGGCGGCCTATAATGTCGGTTATGGCCATTTAGAAGACGCCCGAATATTAACCCAACGTGCTGGCAAAAATCCCGATGATTGGTTTGAGATTGAACCATTTTTGGCACAATTAAATAACCCCAGTATTGAACATCAGTTGAAGTACGGTAATGCCGATGGTTACACCGCTGTTATCTATGTCAACAACATCATGACTTATCGTCAGCTGATGAACTGGAAAATCAACAAAGAAATGAAACCATCTAACAACCCTGAATCAATTTTGTGATTTACCTCACATAATTTTTTTTCTGCACATTGTTTACAAAATGCTACAATCCAACAACAGTCAGCCAATGTTATAATAGAAAAAAATAAATTTACGATCAATGCATATAAATCTAGGACATACTTCTCATTCAGGGATCAAAAGAGATCATAATGAGGATACCTATGGTATTGACTTAGATCATGGCATATTTTTAGTTGCTGATGGTATGGGCGGTCATGACCATGGGGAAATTGCCAGTGCTTTGGCTCGCGACCATATACTTTCTTCAGTCAAAAACAAAACGCCGATTAAACAGGCCATCTTGGATGCCAATCAAGAAATCATTAACAGCTCATTGGAAAAACCTGGCGATTTGCCAATGGGAACCACCATTGCCATGATGCAAATTATCGACAACAGGTATGACTGTGCTTGGGTGGGTGACTCACGCATTTACAAGTTTTCTAACCACCAACTGATACCCATCAGTTCCGATCATTCCTATGTTCAGGAGTTGGTTGATCAGGAGTTGATTACTGCCATGCAAGCCCGCTCACATCCGCACCGCAATGTGGTTACCCAAGCCTTGGGAGTTACTGACAACAGTGAAATCAAAGTTTCCTCAGCCAACGGTAAGATCAAACCAGGTGATAAGTTTTTACTCTGCTCTGATGGTTTGACTGAAGAAGTAGATGATGAAAAAATAGCCGAACTGATGGATAAACCACTGTCACCAAAGGAAATTGGTGATCAGTTATTAATTCAAGCTTTAGAAAATGGCGGTTCTGATAACATCACCTCAATCATCATAGAATTTACTGATTGAACTGAATGACTGCGCTGAGTTTGAGTGGTTGATTAACAGCATAAGCCATAAATGAAACCTTGATCAAAAATCATTCACTGTTTTTTAGGGTTGGTATCGAACACCATAAACATGGGGTTTTTCACTGCCTGTAATGCAAGCCAAATCCAAACTGTGTTGCTTGATGTTCTGTCGAGCCAACCACGCCATCAACACAGCTTCAATAAAGTCCGGATCCAAGTTCAATTCAGCTGATGAAAACAGTTTCGAGTCAATGCGTTGTTGTAATTGCTGCAGTAAGAAATTATTGTGTACACCGCCGCCACAAACCACCATCTGATTTACATCTAACTGGGTTTGTTCTATACCCAAAGCAATGCTCTCAACAGTCAGTTGCAACAATGTTCTTTGCACATCAGCAGCATGGGTTTGGTGGCCAATGAGGTGCTGTTTTAACCAGTTAAGATTAAACAGTTCACGTCCAGTACTTTTAGGAAAAGCCAGTTTAAAATAATGATCTGACAACATCTCGCGCAACAAATCAACATCAACCTCGCCTTGTTGCGCCCATTGCCCTTTATCATCATAAGGTAGATTTCTCTGTGCTTGAATATGCGCATCCATCAAACAACTGGCTGGACCTGTATCAAAGCCAATCACCTCATCGCCATCAAGTAAGGTGATGTTGGCAATACCGCCTAAGTTCAGCACTGCCACGATTTTATCTGTTTGGCTGAACAGTTGTTGATGCAACACAGGTGCAAGCGGTGCGCCCTGCCCGCCAAAAGCCACGTCCATTTGTCTGAAGTTGGCCACGGTTGTTATGGCAGTTGCTTGTGCCGTTATCGCAGCAGAACCCAGTTGAAGGGTATTGGCCAACCCTCGCTTGGCCGGGTTGGGAGGCTGGTGGCAAACCGTTTGACCATGCAAACCAATGGCGGTTATTTGGTGGCCTGAAATTGCATGTGAGCGCAATAAATCATTAATTGCTGCTGCATAAAAATGGCCCAGTTTGGCATCCAATTGGCTGACCAAAGAAATGGGCAGTGGTTGGTCTGCAATTAATTCGAGCAAAGTTTGTTTGATGGTATCAGGATATGGCGTGGTCTTGGCTGCCAACACCTTAACGACTGAAGAATCGGCATCATTGAAATCAACCACCACCACATCTACACCATCACAAGAGGTGCCCGACATCACACCCACAAAAAACATCAGTTTTGTGCGATTAAATCGGTTTTCAAATCAGTCAATCGTGACAACAAGGGACTTGAGTAAGTTAAAAAATCTGGCATCACATCACTGGGCAGAGGTTTTGATTTTGGTAGTGACACGGTTCTGGGATTGCGGTGCACGCCATTATAAATGAATTCATAATGTAAATGCGGTGCAGTGGACAGTCCAGTTGAACCCACATAACCAATGGTTTGGCCTTGTTTGACCCGAGATCCCTTTTTCACTGCACGTTTTGAAAAGTGCAAGTATTTAGTGATGATGCCATTGGGGTGTTGAATGAAGACATAATTACCGTTGTATTTATTGTAGGCCGATTCAGTGACTCTGCCAGCCCCAGCTGCATAAACAGGTGTGCCGGTTGGTGCTTTATAATCAATGCCACGGTGCGCTTTAACTCTTTTGGTAATGGGGTGCTTGCGGTTGGGATTAAAATTAGAACTGATGTAAGAAAAGTTTAACGGTGCCCTTAAAAATGCTTTCTTCATGGCCCGACCATCAGCTGCATAATAAGCACCCTCACCGGCTTCATCTTCATAGTACACGGCTTCATACTTGGTGCCTTGATTGGTAAAACTGGCTGCTAAAATCTTACCTTCAGTTAAGTATTCACCATCCTTGTAGATTTTTTCATAAATCAAACTGAAAGAATCACCTGATCTGATCTCTAACACAAAATCAATGTCCCAACTGAATATATTCGCCAACTGCATCACCATGCTGTCAGTCAAACCGGCTGTTTTGCCTGCACCGAACAATGAATGATCAATGGTTCCCTGTGAACTCACCAACCTGATTTGTTGGTCATGAGTCACAACCTCAGTTGATAACTGATCCATGTCATTGTTTATAATCAACTCCTCAAACACCGAGGCTTGATAGCGAAGTTGAGTCAAATCACCATCTGCTGTTAAAGTAAAATGCAAAGCATTACCTGGCATGACTTTAACCAGTTTTTTGCTGTCTTCATTGAAGTGTGCGATTTTAAGTAACAAACCCTGAGACAAGCCTAAGTCGGTAAAAATGCCAGATAAGGTTTGACCTTTTTCAACCACAACTTCCTTTTCAATGAATTGTTCGCTACCCACCAATCCGCTTTCAGCAAAGCTCATCAATGGAACCGAAGGTATGCTTATCAGTTGACTGTGTTTGATATGTGCTGCTGGGTTTTGGGTGTGCGCATCGGCATCAACCGAAGCAATGTCGCTGATGGCATAAAACACAAACAACAAAGCCACTGCAACCATGCTTTTCTTAACCGAAGTTAAAGAGTTGATCATGGTTTTAATTTGATTGAAGTTGACCGACAAGGCTTTTGTCTGGCTATTTTTACGAACGGCTTGTGCTTTGATAGGGCAATTTCCAGTGTCTTTCGTTGATTGAATGAAATTATAGATGATTTTTTCAGTCATTGGTTCATTGAAGGTTCTATATTTTTACTTATTTGGTTAGAATTAACCCCTTTTTAACGAAATACATAACATGTCGGTACAAGACGCATTGGATTTAATCTGTCGTGGCACAGATGAAGTGATTAAACTAGAAGAGCTAGAAGCCAAACTAAAAGCAGGCAAAACACTCAGAGTTAAAGCTGGGTTTGACCCCACTGCTCCTGATATTCATGTCGGTCATTCAGTTTTAATCAACAAAATGAAGCAGTTCCAAGACTTGGGTCATGAGGTGATATTTTTGATTGGTGACTTCACTGGCATGATAGGTGACCCAACTGGGAAAAGCGCCACCAGAAAAGCATTAACCCGCGAAGAAGTGCTGGATAACGCCAAAACATATCAACAGCAAATATTTAAAATCTTAGACAAAGAAAAGACCATCATTGAATTCAATTCAAACTGGTTTAAAGACATGAGCGCTGCTGACATGATTCAATTATCAGCAAAGTACAATGTGGCACGCATGTTAGAACGAGATGATTTCAATAAACGCTACAAATCTGGCCAATCCATTGCGATTCACGAATTCATGTATCCGTTGGTCCAAGGTTATGATTCTGTGGCACTAAAATGTGATGTTGAACTCGGTGGAACAGATCAAAAATTCAACTTATTGGTGGGTCGCCATTTACAAGCTCAAGTAGGCCAAGACCCTCAAATCGTCATCACCATGCCACTGTTAGAAGGCTTGGACGGTGTCAACAAAATGTCCAAATCACTGGACAACTACATAGGCATTGATGATGCACCTGCTGACATGTTTGGTAAAGTCATGTCCATATCAGACGATTTGATGTGGCGTTATTTTGAATTGTTAAGTTTTAAATCTAACCAAGAAATTGAACAATACAAAACAGGGGTTGATCAAGGCAAAAACCCACGCGATGTTAAATTTGCACTGGCGATGGAATTAATCGAACGTTTTCACAGTGCCCAAGCAGCCACTGATGCCATGGCCAGCTTCAAGGCCCAGTTCCAAAAAGGTGCCATTCCTGATGACATCGATGAATTAACGCTACAAACTGAAGGTGGTGAAATGGGCATTGCTCATATTCTTAAAAATGCGGGCCTGTGTTCAAGTACTTCAGATGCCATTCGCATGGTTAACCAAGGCGCGGTTAAACTCAATGGGGTCAAAATTGAGGACTCCAAACAGTCCTTCCCTGCTGGAACGCATGACGTGTTTCAAGTGGGTAAGCGAAAGTTTGCTAAGATCAAGCTGCAATAAAAATGATTCATAACTGGGCCACTGATTGATATCGATTTATTAGATAACTATTTGGTTTTTGTGGCCCTCTTTAATCTGTCATTGATTGACTGACCCAGACCAGTATCAGGAAACCTTTCAGCAACAATCATATCCAGATTAAGCTGATCCAGTTCATGTAAGGTGCTGTATAACTTGGCAGCAGCCTCATTTAAATCACCTTGATTGGACAAAACTTTAATCACTTCAACCCGAAGATCACTGTAATTATTTGTAAATGACAATAGACCAATTTTTTGATCGGTAAAATCACCAATAAACGCTGACGCATCATCAACTAAATATGTTTTCGTCTCCGGAGCGTAATGTCTAGACAACATACCAGGAGCCGAAGGGGCAGTTTGTTTGGAGTTTTTAATCTCCACGTGACCAATCACAGCTTGAATGTCCTCAATCGAGATAGATCCAAGCCGATAAACAATGGGCTGGTTTTGTTCAAAGCCAACAATGGTAGACTCAATACCCCTCTGGCAGGCACCTCCTTCAAGCACCATAGACAAATTATCGCCGAAATACTTGGTCACATGTGACGACTGTGTGGGACTGATGCTTCCAAAAGGATTGGCACTGGGTGCCGCCAATGGAAATGACAGTTGCCTCAATAGCTCGAGTGTTACTGGATGATTGGGGACCCTGACCGCTACTGTGTCCTTGCCTGCTGTGATTAAATCGGGTACCTTCGCTTGCTTCTTAAGCACCAATGTCAATGAACCTGGCCAAAACGCTGCAGCCAGCTTTTGTGCTTTTTCAGGAAACTCACTGACAATATTATGTATCTGCTTTACCGAATGAATGTGAACAATGAGGGGATTGAAGAAAGGCCTTTGTTTTTTTTCAAATATACTGCGAATGGCTTTCTCACTGTAAATATTTCCGGCTAAACCATAGACGGTTTCAGTGGGGATGGCCACCACATCTTCGTTATTTAAAAGAGCCACCGCTTGACCAATGTCTGTTGAAACGCTATTCATTATCATGCACCCTGCTGCGCTGTGGCTAAGACAGAACAGATTGTATGACCTTGGTTGGCAGTAGTTCCGGCTTGATTGAAAAATATTTGTATCATTTCATTCTCGTGTTTATCGCATGTATATGCTGGTTAGATTGAACTGTCGAGGTTATCATGCAAGCATGTGACAACGTGAATTCTACAGTAACAAACCACCTTCGGGCCTGATAAAACCTATTATATACAGGATTTAAAAGGTACTTTTAACGCAACTGAAAAATCCACCTATCAATCAACCAGGCTGTGCTTTACCCAACGCTGATCAATAGGCTTAATTCAAATCAATAAAAAAGCCGCCATTTGGCGGCTTTTTCAGTCACAGCGATTAAACCAAATAATCAGAAATCATAAACCAAGTTAGCTGAAACCAAAGTATCGGTCGAGTCTTTACCCACTGGTGCATCGGTGTTGTGACGAATTTGGTGGGCTAATTTAACTGCAAATTTTTCATTGATAGCGAATGAGAAACCCAAATCATTTTGAATGAAAGAATTGTCATCACCGGCCTCCACCAACAGTAAATCTTCAAATTTAATGGTGTCAGTCAGTTGACGCATATAATCCAGTTTGCCGGTTATGACTGCGCCATTATTTTCTGAACGATCAACGTCTAGAGCTTCTGTTTTATAACCTAAGCCCACTTCAGTAATAAGTCTTGATTTTTCATCATCATAAAAATCATGGCCCCAGCCAACAGATGTTGTTATGGTGTAATCAAATCCTGAAAATTTATCTTGGTCATAGCGAGTACCATAATATATGTAGTCATTGGCATCAAATTTATAGCCAGTTTTGGTATTAACGGTATACCTTTCAGCCGTATCGACATCATCATTCGATGCACGCAACAAATCCAAACTTAAATCACTGACCCACTTATCAGATTCTCTTTTTAACTTCAAACCTGCATTGAGATTCTCTGTCTCTGAGTTACCAGAAGTCATTGAAAAACCCAGTTGTCCTGTACCAGACCATTTAACATCTGCAGTTTCTTGGGCGCTGACAGTTGAAGCATAAATGCTTGAAATGGCCATGAGTAAAATTGTTTTTTTCATAATTCACCTATCCAAATAATTTTAAACGCGTAATGTAACCATTTTAGGATAAATATCAATAAACAAATTGTTAATTTTTGTGTTTTAGGCTCATTTCACATCAAAAATGTTAAAATAGAACTTTTATAAAAAACCTTAAAAGTCAATGTTGAACAGCACAAATGAATCGCTTGGTAATCGAGTCATGCTTGAATTTGACCGCATGCTTAAAGTACTGAGTCACAACACAAACAATCATGCTTCAGTGCCAGGTGCCGAGCTATCTGATACTGTGTTGACAGACGCTCAAAACAAACACACAGCGGGTCTGATGCGCATCAACCACACGGGTGAAGTCTGTGCACAAGCTTTGTATAATGGACAAGCTATGATGGCCAAGGATGAAAAAACCAGAATTCACTTGCTCAAAGCCGCTGAAGAGGAGCATGATCACCTTAATTGGTGTCAGTCCAGACTGGATGAACTGGGAGCAGAAGCCAGCATCACCAACCCTTTTTGGTACGTACATTCATTTGCAGTTGGGTCATTGGCTGCTTTTTTTGGTGATGCAGTGAGTTATGGTTTCGTGATTGAAACGGAACGTCAGGTTGAATCACATTTACAAGATCACATTGATGACATTGGTTCTAAAGACCCGAAGTCATTAAAAATACTGCAACAAATGCAGGCAGATGAAATACGGCATGGCAATGACGCCAAAAATGCTGGGGGCGTGGAATTACCAGATCCAATCAAATTAATGATGTCTGGTATGTCAAAATTAATGAAATTTGTGAGTTACAGAATATGAACAGAGAATCTATGGAATTTGACGTGGTCATTGTTGGCGGCGGACCTGCGGGGTTAGCAACAGCCTGTCGCTTGGCTCAACTGTCACAAAAGCATGACAAAGATTGGCAAATCGCCTTGGTTGAAAAAGGCTCTGAAATTGGTGCCCACATCATGTCCGGTGCAGTGATTGAAACCGAAGCTTTAACCGAATTATTTCCAGATTGGAAAAACCAGGGCGCACCCGTTAAAACACAAGTGACTGATGATGAGTTTCATTACTTACGCGGTTTAGAGAAGGACACCAAAGTACCCGGTTTTTTAATCCCAATACCGATGCGCAACCACGGCAATTACATCATTTCATTAGGAAATTTATGCCGCTGGTTAGGTGAACAAGCGGAAAATTTAGGGGTTAATATTTTTCCTGGATTCCCCGCCTCAGAGGTCATTTATGGTAGCGATGGTGAAGTTAAGGGTGTTATCACGGGTGACATGGGTGTTGATGCCCAAGGTGAACGAAAAGGCGGGTTTGAACCTGGCTATGAACTGTTGGCAAAACAAACTGTATTTGCTGAAGGCTGCCGGGGTTCTCTAGGTAAAGAGTTGATGGCTCAATTTGATTTACAAAAAGACTCAGACCCACAACATTATGGTATTGGCCTTAAAGAAGTGTGGCAAGTTGATGAATCAATTGCTCAGCCAGGCAAGGTGGTTCACACTTTGGGCTGGCCATTAGATAACCACACTGAAGGAGGCGGTTTCTTATACCATTTGGATAAAAACACCATTTCTTTGGGTTTTGTGTTGGCACTGAATTATGAAAACCCCTACCTCAGCCCATTTGAGGTATTTCAACAGTGGAAGCAGAACCCAGTTATTAAGAACATCATCAAAGGTGGTAAACGGGTTTCCTATGGCGCCAGAGCATTGAACAAAGGTGGCTTTCAATCATTGCCTAAATTAACCTTTCCAGGCGGCTTATTGGTCGGTTGTGAAGCAGGATTTTTGAATCCAGCCAAAATCAAAGGAACCCACACAGCGCTTAAATCTGGGCTCATTGCGGCTGAGAGTATTGCTGATGCTTTGATTCAAGATCAAGCTACGGGAGAGTTAAGTGCTTATGCTGAAAACATCAAAAACTCATCCATTTATACTGAATTAAGAAAAAGCCGAAACTTCGAACCTGGCCTGAATAAGTTCGGTACATTTTTTGGTGCAGCTTTTACATTCTTAGATCAAAATATTTTCAGGGGTAAGTTACCCTTTACCTGGCGCAACAGCAAACCAGATTACGCCAGCTTGAAACCAGCTGAACAATTTAAGCCTATTGATTATCCAAGGCCAGACAATGAAATATCTTTTGATCGTTTGTCATCGGTGTTTCTTTCCAGCACCAACCACGAAGAAAATCAACCGTGTCACTTGCAATTAAAAGACCCCGATATCCCAATTCAGGTCAACTTACCTAAATGGGCTGAGCCAGCACAGAGGTATTGCCCAGCAGCTGTTTACGAAGTGATTGAAGATGGTGAGCAAGCTGTTTTTAGAATCAACGCACAAAACTGTGTGCATTGTAAAACTTGTGACATCAAGGACCCCTCTCAAAATATTAACTGGAAAACCCCTGAAGGTGGTGGTGGCCCTAACTACTCCAACATGTAATCAAGGGTGAATAAATCAGCCTAATCTATTCATATTGCGGTGTTTTATAACTAAAATACCGCAAAACATGTTTTTTTCGGTTTTTTCATTTGACTTAGCTAATGGCTGGTTATAGACTCCGTGATGCTCGAATACCTGCCCGAACTATCCTTTTCAAAGATTTTTAATTCGTTGACCAGTTGTACATTGTGGCTGTATTCAAGCACATTTTATTATTTATTATTTAAGGTATTTCATATGTCAGAAAAAGTAACAGGTACCGTCAAATGGTTTGACGAGTCAAAAGGTTTTGGTTTTATTCAACAAGCGTCAGGTTCAGATGTGTTTGCACATTACAGCGCCATACAAACAGACGGTGATGGCTTCAGAACTTTACAAGAAGGTCAACAAGTTGAATTCAACGTCACTCAAGGTCAAAAAGGTCCTCAAGCTGAAAACATCCAAGCGATTTAAGTCAGTTTTAAAACATAATTAAGCAACGGAGTCTTCGGACTCCGTTTTTTTATTCAGTCAATTTGATCACTGATTGATAAATAATCAATCAAATGACTCCCCTAGCCCAAGCAATACATAGTTTCAGCGTTTTGCCAACATATACATTATAATATTGACTCAAGTGGTTTAGTTTAATCCTGGGAACGGGTTTAACCACAAGACGCCTTCAGGTTTAGAAATGAAAAAACTGGTTATCATAATACTGATTATCAACCATTCAATCAGTTATTCAGACCAATCAAAACAGTCTGGATTGTATCAATTGGATGCTGTTTTCAGTGCTGCCATTAAAACCAACGATACTGACCCACTCCAAGCCTTGTCCGAGGTTCAGGGTATCACCCCAAAGACTGATAATCAGCAAGCGCAACTGCAGTTGGTATTGAGCCAAATATACAGCAACTTAGATTACCCTGATAAAATGTTGCATCACACTGAACTTGGTTTAAAAAAAATTGATGTACAGTCTGAACCTTGGCTGTTTAATTTTCTGACAGTAACTCGTATCGAAGCCTTAGACCGTTTAGATAAAGGTGGTTCTGAAATTGAAACTTTGCAATCAATTATTGATTGGTCCACAGTTAATCAGCAGCCTGAACTCACTGCACTGGCTTTGATACAAATCAGTTACCTGTATATTAAAATTGAAGACTACAAAAAGGCACTAGATGCCATTCAAAGTGCAGCCAAATTCGCACCAGATTCGGGGCTGTTTGTAAAAAAATCTGACGTCGCTTACCACATGGCTGCGATTTATGTGCACAGGAATGAATTTGAATTGGCTTTGCCCTACTTTGAAGCATCCTATGCTGAGCATAAGGCCAATCAGAACTTTATAGGCATGTCAGTCGATTTATTTGAAATGGGACGAGCCAACTTAGAGTTAATGAACAACGAACTTGGCGTCTTGCAGTTACTTCAATCTATTGAGGTGTCAACATCAATTGGTGACGATCAGGGCATTGCTTACGCCAATGCTGAATTAGCCTATCATTACATTAATCAACAAGAGTATGCATTAGCTGAAAAAGCGTTGTCACAAGCCGGTCAACTTTTTAAACAAGCCAGTAATGCCAATCGGCTGTTTGATATCATAATTCAGTCAGTCAGATTGAATACCGAATTAGGTGACTTTCAAACAGCTCAAAGCTACCTGGATGAAGCCACAGCACTGAATCAACTGCATCAAATCCGTTATGGGCAAATCACAATAGATAAAAACAAATCAAGTTTATTGGCTGCCCAAGGAGACTATCAGGGTGCCTATGAGACTTATCTCCAAGCCAGACAGTCAGAAGACACATTAGAAAGTCAACTCAGTGCAGAAAAATTACATGAAGTCAGAGCCCGATACGAAGTAGAAAGTAATGCGTTGAAAAACCAACTGTTGGCGGAACAAAACCAAGAACAAGTTACAACCATCAAGTTTCAAACCAAACTAAACACCATCATGTTAATTTCAATCGGCCTTTTAGGCTTATTGTTGTTTCTGTCGCTGTGGCTCAACCAAAAACTTAAAAAACAAGGCTTGAAACTGCATGAACTGGCTAACTTTGATGAACTGTCTGGTTTAAAAAACCGAAGCAACATCGTCAGCAGCATTCGCTCAGAATTAGAAAAGCTAAACCAAGATGATCAATTTTCCTTGGTCATGATTGACTTGGACCATTTCAAAACCATAAACGACACTTATGGTCATGCATTGGGTGACAAAGTGCTACAAACTTTTGGTTCGTATTGTTTAACCCTCAATCAACACACAAATCTTATAGGACGTTTGGGTGGTGAAGAGTTTTTGATTGGCTTTAATGGCAACGAGCCAGGCAGCGTATACCAATTAATTGATGAGCTGCGCATCAAAACTGAAAAGATGCCGTCGGTGATTTCAGCACCAGGTCTAAAAGTCAGCCTTTCAGCGGGTATCTGTTACAGTCATGGCAGCCATCGATTCAGGGATATTCTTAAAGTTGCAGATGATGTGATGTACGAAGCCAAGAGAAAAGGACGCAATCAAATTGTTACAGCCGAATTAGATTAAAACTTCTTCAAATGTCGTTGATTTGGTGTTTGCTATAGGTGCAGTACCTTGACCGTGATATGAATAGACCAAAGAAAATTTCGCCTGTTCAGTTTGATTGTGATTGGCTGCGTGAAACAACCCTGCATGAAAAAACAACACGTCACCAGCAGCCAACTCAACATCAACTGCTTCATCTAGCCATGCTTTGGCTTTCGGATGATCATGATTAAGAAACAAATCTTTATCAACCATGTCATTACTGACCTCAAACTTATGGGTGCCTGGTAATACTTTGAGACAGCCATTGGCATTGTTCTCATCACCCATGGCCAGCCATGAGTTGATTAATAAATCAGCAGTGAATTTCCAGTACCTGATGTCACGATGCCAGCCAGTCTTACTGGAGTATTGAGGCTGTTTGGTCATGATGCAATTATGATGTGATTGAACCAGGTACACAGCATCAGAGTCCAACAATTGTTGCAAGACACTTTTTACCACTTTATTTTTTGCCCATTCACGAAAAGCAGCGTCTCGACTGTAGGCCAACAGTAACCGGCGGATGGTTTTACCACCTTCTGCCTCTACCGATTCGGGCGCCTTGGGATAGCCCAATTCAGCTTCTAATTCAAATGGCGGCAATCGCAAATGTAACTGATTTTTTATCTGATTGCGTAAATCGTTGAGCAACGCCATATCAATCAATTGTCGCTTAATCAGATAACCAGCTTGATTAAATTGTTCTATTTCCTGATCTGTTAACTTCATAAATGCTCTATATCAACAAACTCAAGATACCGACAGTAATGGCTGTGATGGTGACAGGAATGACCAAAGAAACCATAAAAATATCTTTATAAGACTGTTTATGTGACAAGGCACAAATGGTCAATAAAGTGATCACAGCACCATTATGCGGTAAAGAGTCAAAACCACCTGATGCCATCGAAGCCAAACGATGCATCCATTCAGGGTTGATGCTGAACTGTTCAGCCAGTTCCATGTAAGTGCTGCCTAAAGCTTCTAAAGCTATGGTTAAACCACCTGAAGCTGAACCTGTGATACCTGCCAATACATTGACAGCCACAACTTCTGATATCAAAGGGTTTTCTGGTGATATATTTATCACCGCATCTTTGACGATTAAAAACGCGCTTAAAGAGGCGATGGTGCCACCATAACCGACTTCTGAAGCCGTATTAAAAGTAGGTAACATCGAACCCATGGCACCTTTGGTCATGGTGGCATTGATGTCAGAAAATTGTTTCCAGTTGAGTGCCACTACAGCCATAATCGCTAAAATCAAGGACATGATCATGGACCAAATGGCATTTAAACTACTGATATCTATTTGGCCGAATTTAGCGGTACTTAAATAACTGGTATCCCATGCTGGAATGACCATTTTCTGGAGCAAAAAGTTAGCCACCATCACCACCACTATAGGCATCAGTGCTTTCAATATAGATGGCGTGGATTGATTATTTAAAACCACTGGCTCATTGCTGTGATTTTTGCCATAACCTTCATTTTGATGTGTTTTTAAACGATAATTTATCCAAGCTATACCCAGAAACATGATGCTGAAACCAGCCAAAATACCAATCACCGGTGCCGCATACATGTCAGTACCAAAATAACTGGTAGGGATGATGTTATGGATCTGTGAAGTGCCCGGCAGACAAGTCATGGTGAAAGTAAATGCACCCAAAGCAATCGATGCAGGGATAAAACGTTTAGGTAAATCAATTTCTCTGAATAATGCTGCAGCCAAAGGATAGACCGCGAACGCCACCACAAAAACAGATACACCACCATAGGTCAATAAACCACAAGCAGCCACCACGGCAAACACCGCATGTTTAATGCCCAATAAATTAATCACACTCCTGGCTATGGATCGAGCTGATCCAGAGTCTTCCATCAGCTTACCAAAGATGGCACCGAGTAAAAATATCGGAAAATACTTGATCGCAAAGGAGCCCATTTTAGTCATGAATATCTGAGTATAGATACCGAGCATTTGACTGCCCTCACCGGCCAAAACAACCGCCAACATGGCCAAAACTGGGGCTAAAATGATGACACTGATTCCTCTGTAGGCCAAATACATCAACAAAGCCAATGACAACAATATGCCAATCACACCTTCCACAATCCGCTCCTTTTTATATGATTTAGTTTAATGGACTATTTATTTCAAGAGCCAAATAGTTTCACAGCATCTGCCACAATTTCATAGCTTTTGGCTGGTAACTCACCAGAACCTTCGGCTGCATAATGAGCCCTTTCTTTTTCAGAAAGATGTTTTTCAACCAAGCGGCCATAAACTTCAGCTCGGCCTTTAGAGTCTTTTGGAATCAAAAAACTGTGGTCATTGAAATCAACCCGAGCAAAAGCATCACCTTCAGTTAAAATCATCCAACAACCTTGTTTCTGACAAACCCGAGTCACCTGACCCGTGATGACATGATTGGCTTCAATAAAATCAGCAGGTTGGTTCATGGCCGCCGCTATACCCACTTTATCAACCGCTTCAGTTGGCCACTTTTGACCAAAAACCGCTGCACCATCAATCACTTCGGTAACACTGGGTTGACTGTCACTTGTATCAGCTGTGGCTTGCAGTTCTGTTAATGCTTCAATCACTTGCTCTGCATGTGTGCTGGGGTTAACCTGTTCGAAATGCACTGCAATTTGACCTTCGGGATCAATGATGAAGGTTTGACGTTTGGCGTAACTAAAAATGGCCATACCACCGTCTACGCCATAATCGCGAGACATTTGCTTATCTGCATCTACCAGTAAATTGAAGGGCAAGTCATATTTAGCAATGAAAGCCCGATGCGATTCAGCATCATCTAATGACACACCAAGGACATCGGCATTCATGGCTTTTAATGTGTCGTAATTATCCCGAAATGCTTTGGCTTCAATGGTGCATCCTGAGGTGTCATTTTTTGGGTAAAAATACACCACCAGGTATTGACCCTTATAGTCAGCCAGTTGATGAAGTTCTCCGGATTGATCCTCTAAGTTAAAAGTTGGCGCAGGCTGACCTTGCATACTTTTGGCATAAACCATAGAATTCAGTAACAGCAGCGTGAGTAAGGTAATGGTTTTTTTAATCATTTTATTCTCTGTGGGATGAAAGATATCATTCTACCAACTTTCAATCGTCTGAGAAACTATTAACAGTATGTATAACAAAATATTACCACCTAACAGTCAAGTGTTGATCAATCGACAACAGATTAACCGCAACATAGATACTTTGGCCACCCAGATTAACCATCATTTTGCAGGTAAAGAAGTGGCTTTTTTAACCATCATGAATGGTGGCATGATTTTTGCTTCAGCCTTAGCCACACGCTTGGACTTAGACATGGAAATGGATTACCTACAACTGTCGCGTTACGGCAAAAGCCAAACCGGTGGACAATTGGTTTGGAAGTATCAACCTGAAATAAACATGGAAAATCATCACGTTATACTTTGTGATGACATTTATGACGAAGGCCATACCTTGGCAGCTGCCCATGCTTGGTGCTTAAAAAAAGGTGCCCAATCAGTTTCTTCGGTGGTGTTAATCCATAAACAACATGAGCGCACCTATGCAGACTATAAACCTGATTATGTGGCCATGCACATTGATGATCATTATATTTTTGGTTTTGGCATGGACTTAGAAGAAAAGTTACGTCAACTTCCTGAAATTTATTATTTACCGCCAAAATCCAAATGAACTTAAAGGACTTACATCTGACAGCCCAAAAAGCACAAAAACAAGCCTACGCGCCCTATTCTAATTTTTGTGTGGGTGCTGCCATCGTTGATGAACAGGGCGTGATACATAGCGGCTGTAATGTTGAAAATGCGGCCTACCCAATTGGTTGTTGTGCTGAACAATCTGCTGTGGCTCAAATGATTGTCAATGGTGGCCACACCATCAAGCACATTTTAATCATCGGCAAAGCAGGTGTCACTTGCCCGCCTTGTGGTGCCTGTCGACAAATCATCTCAGAACATGGTGACAACGAAACTCAAATTCACTTGGAAACAGCGCCCGGTCAATTCAGCACGCAAAGTATCAGCGACTTATTGCCGGATGCCTTTCGTCACACTCAACTGGAGCAATGACTTTCAGGAAAAAATAAACAACTGATGGGTACAATCAGTTTTCTGATAAATAAGCCCTGACTTGCTTGTTCAGTTCAGCATCTTGCATCGCCACATGCAAATTGGCCAGCACAAAACCATCCTGACTGCCGCAATCAAACCTTCTTCCTGCCAGTTTTACGGCTTGTAAGCCACTCAATTGAATCAACTCTTTCAATGCATCGGTGAGTTGTATTTCTAGGTTGTGGTCCATCTGTGTTTGCCGCAGTAATGCAAATACACTTTGCGGCAGCACATAGCGCCCTATCACACCAAAGTTAGATGGCGCTGAAGCTGCATGTGGCTTTTCCACAATGTCATTAATTACAGTGAAATCAGCTTGCCATTTATCCGGATTAATCACACCATAACTAGATATTCTTTCATCACTTACTTGCTCGACACTGATGGTGGCTTGCCCATTTGATTCGGCCACTTCCATCAAACGTTGTAATGGGTTGGCGTCTGCCTGAATAAAATCATCAGCCAATAGCACCGCAAACATTTCATCGCTTTCAATCATTGGCTGTGCTTGCAGTACCGCATGCCCCAACCCCAAAGGTTGACCTTGCGGAATAAACACCCTTTGAATCTCAAGTGGTAATGTATCCAGTTTCTTAACCAGGTGAAGCTTGTTTTGACTGATAAATTTAGCCCGTAAATCTGGCATCGGATCAAAGTGATCACTGATGGCATGTTTACTGGCACTGGTGATAAAGATCAAGGTTTCTATGCCAGCTTCAATGGCTTCCTCTACAGCATATTGAATCAATGGTTTATCAATAATGGGTAACAGCTCCTTAGGGATGGATTTGGTCGCAGGTAAAAACCGGGTTCCCAATCCACCAACAGGAAAAACAGCTTTGGTGATTTTTTTCATCTCATTCCTTTTTTGATTTGGATCAGCATATGAATTTATGTTTTATTGTTTTGGGGTGCCTTTGCGCGTTCCAGCAAACGCAACTCATGGCCTTTGAATTCAGGCACCAGCTGAGCCAGAATTTTTTTAATTTCTGCCTGCTCAAATTTTAATGCTGCTTGATGACCTTGTTTAATCAGGTCTGGTAATTGGTTGTTATGCCATTGGACTTTTTTTACACCACTTATTTTGGCCACTTTAGTGGGTTCTAAGTTTTCGATGTCGTAATGTAATTCTTCGTACAGCTTTTCACCGGTTCGCAATCCAGTTATGGTGATTTTAATGTCTTTAGCCTTACCAGACAAAGCAATCATGCGCTCAGCCAGAGATTTAATCTTGACTGGTTTTCCCATGTCTAGAACCAGTATCTCGTTGTCTTTACCCAAGACTAGACTCTGCAATATCAACTGGCAAGCTTCTTCAATGGTCATGAAGTAACGTTCCATTTTTTCATCAGTTACCGTCACTGGGCCACCTTGAGCAATTTGTTGTTCGAATAATGGTACCACTGATCCGGCAGAACCCAACACATTACCAAACCTAACAGTCAGGTATTCAGTTGCACTGATTTGATTTTTATATTGGCAGTATTTTTCTGACAACCGTTTGGTTGCGCCCATCACACTGTATGGATTGACCGCCTTATCGGTAGAGATTAACACCATTTTATCAACCCCAAAATCAGCACAACAGTCTGCCACATAGCGGGTGCCAATAACATTGTTCAAAAAACCTTCACAAGCATGCGTTTCTAACAACGGTACGTGCTTATAAGCAGCCGCATGGAACACCACATCTGGTTTGGTTTGTTTAAAGATATGATACAGGTGGGCTTGGTTGGTGACATCGCCTAAATGTGAGTTAACCACTGTATGTTCGTTGTTAAGCTCTTTGTCAATGGCATATAGATTATATTCTGAATGATCTATGATACTTAACTGACTGACACCGATTCGAACCAATTGACGACACAGCTCAGAACCAATAGAGCCACCGCCCCCAGTCACCAAAACCGATTTGTTCTTGATATATTCAGCCACTGTCTGCCAGTCTAATTCTACTTTATCACGACCTAACAAGTCTTCAACAGTTATCGGTTGTAACAGGTTAACGTTAATTAAATTATTGTCATAGTCATCCGGATCAGGGGCCACTCGAATGGTACAATTACTGGACGCCAGCTCATCTACCACAGATTTGATCAAGTCCGTACTTGGGTTTTGTTTGGCAATCACCACCAAGTCAATTGAAAAATCCGCAACCATCTGACTGATTTGGTCCATCCCTGATTGGATTTTAATGCCACGAATCTGGGTGCCCACAAACGCTTTGTTGTCATCAATGATGCGAATCACATGACAAGATTGATTGCTGGCTGCATTGCGAATAAACAACTCAGCAATCTGGCCTGCACCAATGATTAGAACCCTGGGCTTATTGCCATCAGTGAGGTTGAAATACTTATCTTTCCACATCCGATAGGTGATTCTTGGGCCACCCCATAACAACACCAACAACACAGGATACATTAAAAGTACACTGCGAGGTATGCCGTCTAAACGACTGAATAAAAAGAAAAATAACGCAATAGAGAGGGTTCCAATGGTGGCAGATTTGACCAGGTTAATTAAATCAGGAACACTGGCAAAACGCCACAAGCCCCGATACATATTGAAAGTAAAACAGATGATGGCTTGAATAATGATGACCGCCATAATTTCAAATGACCAGAATTCAATGGCTGGGGAGTTTGGCCAGATGCTGTAGCGAATCATAAAACACAACACCCAAGCCAACCAGGTCATGAATATATCATGAGCCACCACTGCCAGTCTTAAGTGCACTCGCTTTTGCATTGTTTTAGTATGATCCACTGATTCTCAATGACCTATTTTAAGGCCCAAACCTTAAAGATTTCATAAAAATTATCAATAAAATCATATACACCGCAACAAATTCTACTGATTGTATAACCCAAGAGCTATCAAGGGTAAGCCATACCAACACGCAGCACAATAAAGTTATCAGTGCATATATCCATGAAATTGTTGAATGGGCAAAGCCGGATTTAACCAACCGCTGATAAAGGTGCTTGGCATGCGCTTGGGTGACATTTTCCCCTCGACTCAAGCGAAATATCAGCGTCAATGTGGCATCAACAATAAAAACTGAATGTAATACAGCCACTTGTGCATAGCTCAGTGAGTCAGTTTGTAGGGCAAAAAGAGCCATCACAGCAATAATCCATGCCAACGGCAAACTTCCCGAATCACCCATAAACAGTTTCTTTAACCACAGATTGAATACCAAATAGACACCCAATACCAAGACACCGGCCAATGCCATATAAGAAAAAATGGTTGCTTGGTTGAATTTATCGGCAAACAACAATCCATAGAAGCTTAAACTGACCACGCCATGCAAAGCAGCCATACCATTGGCGCCATCCATGAAATTAAACAAATTAATCCACCACAACAGGCAAAAAGTCAGGAACACCATCAACCAAACTGAGGCAGTTAAACCCACCGCATATAGAGTGATAAGTGCAGCCACGATTTGAAATAACAACCTGAGCTTAAAAGACATGTCATGACGATCGTCAAAAAACCCCAGCAGGCAAAGTATCAGAATAACGTAAAAAGGGATGAATAATGGTGCCAACAGTAGGCCAAATAAGCACCAAGGAATAAACATCAAGAAACCGGCGGCAGTTAAAGCTTTACCCTGATGTAAACTGCGTGACTTTTGTGCATCATGAATCACCAACTGGCTGTGATAAGCATATCGCCACAACATCAACAGCACCAGCCCAGCCAAAACCGCGCTAAGCCACCAATAATTATTCAGATTCAAGCCCATAAATAGGTTTGACCACTCCCCAATTTTTACAACTTGGACATTGCCAGTGTAGTGATTTCGCTCCAAAACCACATTTTCTACAGCGAAGTTTTGGCTTGTTTTTCAGTAACTTAGCGATTAAATCTTTGAGCACATTGAAATAGGCAAAATCATTGCCAAGTTGACTTAATTCAGCCTCATTTAACTCAATCAGGGCATTCAAACCTTTGAATGAAGCGCGGTTATTCAGTTGTTCGGTTAAAAACTCGGTGGCGAAAGCCTCACTTTTTTCTTTGGCATAATAACTGGCTAAAGTCAAAACCGGTGAAACACCTCGGTATGTTTCTATCCATTGCAACAGTTCTTGTTCTAGTTTTTCACCTTCATTCAAGGCCAAATAACAATCAGCTAAATCATTGATGAACAAAGGGATAAATGAAGGGTCAGCCACTTTAGCAGCCTGATATTCTGTTATGGCTGTTTGCCACTGCTGTTGATCTTGATTGATTTTGGCGCAGATTAAATGCGCCCTCACAGACTTGTCATCCACCCTTAAGGCTGATGCCAAATATTTTTCTGCCTGTTCGATGTCAGCTTGTTGTAAAGACTGCTCTGCCAACTCACAATAGTAATGTCCCATGGGTACTTGCATGTTGCGATTGGTGGCACTTTGAAATCGACTGGCTGATTTAATTGCCTGTAGCCAATCTTGTTCTTGTTGATAGATTTCAACCAATGACTGTAAAGCTTCTGGGGTATGCGCTTCAATCTCAACCAGTTCAGAGAACAACACCTCTGCTCTATCCAGTAGACCCGCACTCATATAATCTTTACCAATGGCCAGTAAAGCTCGGGTTCTGTATCTTTCCGGCAATTCAGCTTGAGCAATCAAAGCTTGATGTAACTTAATCGCCCGATCCACTTCCCCTTTGCGGCGGTATAAATTACCCAATGCCAACTGCGGTTCAAATGTCTCTTGCGAAGTTTCAGCCAATTGAATGAATACATCAATGGCCTTATCTGACTCATCATTGAGTAAGTAGTTCAGGCCTTTAAAGTAACGGTGATTCAACTGTTGAAAAGTACGTTTTGTTTTCCCAGCACGCATGATGACAGCTAAGTACAAGCCCATTAAAATACCGGCCAATAAAGCCAATGATGTCCACATGAATTGTGAGGTCATGGAATCTTAACCACCGATTGATCTGCTGTGGTGTTTTCAATAACAGCGGCTTGGTCGACGGTTTTGCCCTGCTCATCTTGTGACTGCTTTAATTTAAAGTATTCACGCTGCCAATAAGTTTTGCGTTTATTGGCTGGCCAGGTCCATAACAACCAACTCAATAACAACCCAAAAAGCAAACCTACTGAGGAAAACAATAACAACATAAAGCCCAAGGGCAAACTGAATTGATACCAGTACAGGTTCAATGCCACAGAGTCTGCATTCAAGCTACTAACGGCCACTGAGCCAATCAATAGGATTAGCATCATAGCCAAGGTAAATATTTTTTTTATCGTGCTCATAACAGACATTATAAGTGATTCATTTAGATTTTGGAGTTGTCATCTGGATAAATTAACAAATAAATACCACCAATTAACCCAGCGTCAGGGTGAAGATAAGGACATTGTGGTCACAAACTGTTCAACAGCCAAGCGAATGAATTTGATTAAGCCACCGCACTGGCCACCGCTTCTTGTGCCAGTTGCGCCACTGAATTATCATCCAATTGATTGATTTGTTCCAAGCTGATAGGCGGATGAAAAGTCATGATGATTTTGCCTGGTAAAATCCGTTTTCCACCGGTGGGCATCACGCGATTGGCACCTGATATTGACACCGGTAATATAGGCAACTGTAAATCTCTTGCCATTCTGAAGGCGCCTTTTTTGAATGACATCAGCTTTTCGCCATTATTGCGCGTGCCCTCAGGGAAAAAGAACACCGAAGTGCCATTAACCAACTGGTCTTTGGCTGCATTCATGGCTCTGATTGAAGCTTGGCGATTGCGTCTATCAACATAAATATGACCCATTTTCTCGCATGCAAACCCAACAAATGGCATTTTGCGCAATTCAATCTTCATCACCCACTTAAAGTCCAAAGGCAAGTAACCATAGACCAATAAAATGTCATAGATGCTCTGATGGTTGGCCACAACCACATAAGATTGTCCAGCCACTATGTGTGCTTGCCCTATTCGCGACACAGATACAGGCGTTAGCCATAAGATAGCTCTACCCCAAAACTTAGCCACAAAACGTCCAGCAAATTGGGACATGCCCAAAATCGATAAGATGCTGACTACAATAGCCACCAGTACAGTCAAAGACCAAGCAATCGGGTAAATAATCAGCCACACATAGATTTGGAATAAATTTGCCATGAATTTTTTCATGGCGCAATTATAGTGGAATGTTCTTGGGTCTTCATTCACTTTCTTAAAGCAGAGTCAAATATATGTTGATTAGCTGCCGTGAAAACCACCGCCAAGGAAGGCGGCGTCAGGGTTGAGACGGGAACAGAAACCGAGACCACAGCGAACATGACTTAGGTTTTCGCTCCCTTTGTTCTGAATCGCAAGCTCGCCAACCACAAAGTGAGTGGAATGTTCTTGGCTGTTCGGCAACTGCTCCCTGCGTTGCCTAAAGCGCCTATTTTTGGTGCCCTAACTAACTACAACCATGCAGACTTCATTGGCATGCCGATTGCAGACTAAAGATGAAAAGTTACTTAAACTGATACCCAAAAAAAGCACATTGGAACAACTTGAAGAGCAGTTTTACTATTAATTGTCTTGTTGTAAGTCCTCATCTAACACCATGCCACGACTGGCTGCACGTTTCAGCCAGATTTTACGGGCATAAGCTTGCATGTCTTGAACTTGATCTAACTCATCCATGATTTCTAAGCCCAATAAAGTTTCCATCACATCTTCCATGGTCACCAAGCCGCAGACATCCCCGTATTCCGTTACCACCAAAGACATGTGTTGGGAGTCACGCATCAATGAATCCATCAAGACTGTCAAAGACATGTCTTCTGTCACCACACTCAAATCGCGTTTTAAATCCTGCAATTGAACATTTTCGCCCATGGCTTTGGCCATCAAAACATCAGATTTCAAGACAAAAGCATGGCTGTCATCCATGCTCTCTTGATAAACCGGCAACCGAGAAACATGCGTGTTAATCACCGCTTCAAATACATCTTCGACATAACTTTGTTGTTGAAAACTGGTCACAACACTGCGAGGCGTCATGATGTCTCTGGCTTTCAAGGAACTGAGTTTAAATAAGTTATTGATGATGCGCGACTCATGTTCTTCAATCAATCCAGTGCGCTCACCCAAGCCTGCCATGGCAATAAACTCATCTCGGTTAAACATGTGGTGTTTCTTACCCTTTGAAATCAACTTAGTCAGCTTTTCAGACAATACGATCAAAGGGTAAAGCAGCTTAATCAAGCCAGCCACAAAGCTGGTGATGAAACCAGTTAATGATTGCCAATAAACCGCACCTATGGTTTTAGGAATGATTTCAGAAAAGACCAGTATCAAAACCGTAATGACGGCTGAGAACACACCTATCCAAGCATCACCAAATACATAAGTTGCCTTAGCACCTGCCACAATGGCACCAACAGTATGCGCAATGGTGTTCAAAGTTAATATAGCCGCTAAGGATCTATCTACGTCCTCAAACCGCAAGCGCTTTATCCGTTTGGCTTTTTCAGGATCAGTTAATTTAAGCTTTTCAACATATGCCGGGGTGATGCTGAGTAAAACAGCCTCCGCTATTGAGCACAAAAAAGAAAACAACAACGCCAAAAAGACATAAACAAACAATAGAAACATCAATCAATCCACTGAAAAAGACACCTTATAAATTGGGATGAAAGCATTGATTTTCAAGCACATGATAGACAACTTCGCTTAAACACCAAACCTGAAATCGGCAGTCATAGGCAGCAAGCAAAACCTCAATCCCCAGTGCGACTCCAAGATTCAAACGGAATTTGATGTTCAGTCATGAAGCCATGTAAATCGGCGGCTTTGTCACCTTTGAAATGCTCGGCTACAACTTGTAATACATCACCCTCAACCCCCAAAGCCTTCTTCAATAATGTCATGTCAGCGGCTTTTATCGTCCATACCCACTCATACTCTGAGCATCCGAGTACTTTCTGCACCCCCGTGCCCATATCCTGGCCCTCAAAAACCAAATCTCCGCTGTCATTCAGTTTTGCACATAAAAAACGACTGTCACCAGCCGATTGTTGTTCTCTTAAAATCACCATCTGCTCTACTCCAAGCCATAAAAATGTCAGCTCAAGGTCATTCATGACCTAACTACTTTCACAACCTCATCAACACCATAAACACATCATAGTATGCGCTGATTTAACCTTGAGGTATTATCTGTGCAGGATTGGCAGTAAGAATCAGTGAGCAACCCTGATAATGTCTATTGTAGAGAACTTCTCTCTGGTTCAGCAAGGTCTTTTAATTGAGTTTCAAAAACCTAAAAAACAACAACACTAAACAGAATGATGAACGGGTCTGAGTTTCGCTTTGATGTCTTCAATGGCCATATAAAAACAAGGCACTATAATCAGAATGATGGCACTGGCGAATACAATACCAAAGCCCAGAGCAATCGCCATAGGAATCAGCTGCGCTGCTTGCATTGAGCGCTCTAAAATTATCGGCGTCAAGCCTCCAAAAGTGGTCAGTGTGGTCAAAGCAATGGGCCTAAAACGCCGCACACTGGCTTCTCGTATGGCCTCCAAAGCTGATAATTCATGGCGTCTTTTATTGGCATAATCAACCATGATTAAGGCGCCATTAACCACCACGCCTGAAAGTGCCACGGTACCCATTAAGCTGACCAGTGATAAGTCATAGCCCAATATCAAATGCCCTATAACCACACCAATAACACCAAATGGAATGGCAATCATCACAATCAAGGGCTGCGTGTAACTACTGAAGGCTACAGCCAATAAGGCATAGATCACAAACATTGCCATGCCAAAGCCCGTCCACAGCACTTGAGTCGATTCACGCATTTCTGCATCACTGCCACGAAAACTCCAAGTCAAACCTGGAATTTCAGCCCTCAGCTGTGGCAACACCTCTTCCTTCATGGCCGCAGAAATCCGATTCAATGCATTTTGGGGTTCCACATCCATACCCACATTAATAACACGCAAACCATTGCGTCTACTCAATGAACTGAAAGCTTCACCAGCCTCTATCTTCGCCACATCTTTAAGCGGAATTTCAACACCTGCAGTGGTGCGTAATATCAGATTTTCTAGGGTGTTGTGGTCTTGACGTTCAGCCAAAGGTAATTTAACTCTGACTTCAATTTCATTGGTGCCGCGTAATTGGCGCAAGGCCACCGCACCAAAAAAAGCGTCTCGCACTTGCCGTCCAACAACGTCAGGCGTCAAGCCCAACAACTGGGCTTCAGGTAACAAGGTGAAATTGTACTGTTGTTTGCCTTTGTTGTAATTGTCATTGATATTACGGGTTGCAGCAAAACTTTGCATTTCTTGTTTAAAACGTTCACTGGCTTTGACCAACATCTCTGGGTTGTTATGACTCAGGTCGACACTGATGTCATCACGCCAGCCGCCGGGACCTCTCTCGGCTTCAAAAGTGATTTGATCAATGCCAGGTAATTCACCAATTTCTTGGCTCCACAGTTCAATCACTTGAGCAGCACTCATGGTGCGTTCATCTGGCGGTAACATGACAATTTCAACATCAATAAAACTTTTTCGACGGACATTTGTTTTGACACCTTCCGCTGCCTTGTATAAGTCATGTTCATCGAACATTTGATAGGTTGAATCGGTAATTAACTGCGCCATTTCAGCCGCCTGATTCAAGGTGGTGCCAACCGGTAAACGCACCCCAGCTTCGATTTCATCGGCAGCCACACGTGGCATGGTGATGAATCCCATGTGACCACTGACTCCATAAGCACCAGATACAATCAAAAAGGAAACTGCCATGCTGATGGTGATGTAACGGTGTCGCAAACAACGGTCAATGAAAGGTCGGTAACGTTTTTTTATCCAGCCATTAAAGCCATCAGCAACACGTTGTTGTCGATGATGAACGGCTTCACCCAGTCGACTGGTGGATTTTGCCTGATGTGCCAAGTGAGCGGGCAAGATAAATAAGGCCTCAAATAAAGACAACAACAACACAATAATCACCACCACTGGAAAAGGCCACCAGAAGTTACCAGTGGTTCCGGGTATAAACAAGATGGGAATAAAGGCCACGATGGTGGTCAAAATAGTGAATGTTACGGGCGTGGCCACGTCTCTGACACCATTTATGGCAGCAGACAAGTGATCCTGTCCGCGCTGGCGGTATTCATGGATATTTTCACCCACCACGATGGCATCATCCACCACGATACCCAGCACCACCAAGAAAGCAAACATCGAAATCATGTTGATGCTGATGTCAGCAAAAGGAATAAACAAAATACCACCAACGAAAGAGATGGTCATGCCCATCATGATCCAGAAGGCCAGTTTGTATTCCAGAAAAATGGTCAAAATACCCAATACTATGATTAATGCCAACACACCATTTGAGAGCAGCAACTCGAGTCGATCTTTGAAGTTTTCTGCATCATTGCTGTCAATGCGATACTTAACCCCTTCAGGTAAAGTGGTGTCCAGTTCAAGCAACACCCGTTCAACGGCTGCTGCGACTTCCAGTGGCGATTGTTCACCCACCCTAAACACACTGAGCTCAACGGAAGGTTGGCGATTAAATTTTGAATGGAAGCCGGCTTCTTCAAAGCCATCTTCGATGTTGGCTAACTCAGCCAATGTGATGCTGGCGCCATTGTCGCCTGTCACAATCGGAATGGTACCAAATTCTTCAGCCCATTGTTTGCGTTCATTCAGTCGCAGTAATATTTCACCGCTGCTGGTTTCAATCGATCCAGCAGGTACGTCCTTGCCGGATGCTTCAATGATATCTGCCACCTGCCCTAAAGTCAGACCATAGCGCCTGAGTTGTGCTTGAGGAATCTCAACATGAGTCACATAATCAGGCATATTACCCAGTTCAACTTGGGTGATTTCTGGTTCCGACAACAAGCGATCTCTTAATTGTTCGATGAGTTGTCGTAAAGACCAGATGTCAATCTCGCCATACAACCCGATGTCCATGACTTCTTGTTGTTGGGCCCGGATGCTGACTTCCGGATCTTCGGCATCGACCGGAAAAGTGCGGATTCGGTTGACTGCTTGATCAACCTCCTGAAAGGCTTTCATGCGATCAGTACCGCTGACCAATTCAATACTCACAGAACCTGAACCTTCACCGGCACTGGCACTCAGCTCTTGGATGCCCTGTACTGAACGCACCGCATCTTCAATCGGTTGCAAAATACCTTGTTCAACCTCAGCTGGTGAAGAACCTGGATAGGCCACCCTGATATCAATGATGTCCATTTCATAGGCTGGGAACACCTCTTTCTTGACTGCATAAGCCATGTAAAGACCACCAGCCAATAAAATCACCATCAACAAATTGGCTGCAATCGGGTTACTGGCCATCCAAGCTATAGGGCCTGGTTTAATTGAATCGGGCAGTTCAGCGCGCATCAGATTGATCGCTGTTGAGTCTTAAAGCCGCACCTTCAATCACCCGAGATAAATCAGTGATAACCATTTGATCACCCCCCTTTAATGTGTCTCGCACATACACATATTTTTCATCGCGAAAAATCACATTCAACTTGATGATGCGTAACTGCTGTTCTGCCATCAACCACAAAGTGTCATTTTTCTTGACATACTGGCGTTCAATGCGAGCCACATCTTGCAATTCCGAGGCGGGAATTTGGGTGTTAACAAAGGCACCCAGTGTCAACTGAGGCAAGCTGCTGTCTTGCCAACCAATGGGATCGTTTACAGCAATTAAAACGCGAGCCATGCGGGTTTCATCATCTACCCTTCCAATCACGCTCAACAACCGGCCCTCTCGGCGAGCTTGCAATGGCCAGGCCAAACGATCTTGTATAATTACTGTTGTGCCGTCACCTTCACTCGCTTGGTCAAGTGAAGCCAGCTGATTAACCGGCAAAGTGGCTTCAATCCAATAGGTATCAACCCCAACCAGATCTGCCAAATTATCGCCTACATTAATTTGTGACCCTAAGTTTACGTAGTTATTGATTATTTGCGCATCAAATGGTGCGTAAATTTGCGTTCTTTGTAATTCCAGCTTGGCTTGTTCCAATGCGGACTGAGCGACAGCTACTTGGGCTTTGGCACTGGCCAGTTGAGGTTCCCTCAGAATCAATGCTTTTTGGGTGGCAGTCACATCACGACCCAACCGTTGAAAATCTCGCTCGGCGGCCATTTGTTCACCCATTTCAATTTGCAAATCAGCTTTGGCTTGGTTGTATTCTGCTTGTCTTTGTTGAACGGTGTTTTGATAATCAGCTGCCTCAATCTGTAACAACAAATCACCCTGCCGGACAGATTTTCCAGGAATCAATAAATCAGCATCTGATACAACTTGACCACTGACCCTGGCTTGTAATTGAATGTTGCGAGATGGGATGACTGTCCCCATGGCCTCTATAATGGGTGTAAAGTTTCCAACCTCCACCGGCTTGACCTCAACCAACATCGGTGTTTTTTTGGTCGCACCTTCTCGCTGTGCTGTTGGCTCAGTATTGAATATGACCCATGTAAAAATCACACCCGCCATTATGATTAAGGAGCTAATCAAAAGTGTCTGTTTTACCGAATAAGTTCCTGCCTTGAAGTCAGTCATGATTCACCCTTTAAGTTCGCCTGTAATGACTTGAATGTTAAAATTATTTTTTTTATACATACAAATAAAAATTTAGACACATGGTAAAAGACTGCTATTGAAAAAGCCGTGAAAGTAACACAAAAGATTAATCTGTGTGCATGTCATCACTCAGTTTGGAACCTCTTTCAATCTCATGTTATGATAATGGAATTAAACACACAAAAACAGTGAGATGCGCAGCCGAAATTTACAGATGAAGAAATCAGCATGGTTTGTTTTGTTGTTGGTATCATTTCCGGTACTTTCTGAATCCTTCAGTCCCGATGATCGAATCCAAGAAGTGATAGCATTGTTGAAAAACAACAAATCCAGTGAGGCATTTGAAAAAGCTTTCGAAGGCAATCATTTCGTGACCCAAAAGAAAACCGAGTTGGATCAAATCAGATATCAATTTGTTGGCTTTGTCACCCAAGTGGGTGCACCGCATGATTGTGAAAAGCTGGCTTCAAGAAACCTGCTTGATCGGTTCAGAATTGATCAGTACCTGTGTTTGAGTGATATGAATCCTTTCATCATTCAATTTGATTTCTATCGACCCAATGATGCTTGGAAAGCCCAGGCGTTTTCTTTTAACACCAGCATCGATGTCACCATCGAAGAATCCATCAAAGCAGAATTGGGGCATCTGTCAAAACCAACAGAATAAACCACAGCAGGTTGTGGCGTCGATATTCTCAAGCAGATCAGTGGCTGGTTTACAACCATTCACACATCCCTGTTTAAATGTGCTTTTCGATTAACCCAATGACATCAAGCTTTAAAGTATTAAACAGGCGTAAAATAACAAAAGCGTCATTTATGCGCTCTCAGCGCAACCTTTAAGCAACCACAGGCATGTCATCATGAAAGCAAAATCCAAACTGAATCAGCACCGAGACGTTGTTTGTCATATGGAAGTTAGCAATGATGCCAAATATCACCACATTTTCAAAGGTGACAGATTCAATTTCTGCAGTGAACACTGTTTAACTAAATTTAAGGTGCACCCCGAGCAGTACCTCAACACGCAACACACTGAAACTGATCAATCTGATCAGACAGATAAAGCAGATGAGGCTGATTCGTACACATGTCCCATGCACCCCGAAGTGGTTCAAGACCACCCCGGTAATTGTCCAAAATGTGGAATGGCATTGGAACCAATGACCGCATCTGCTGCACCAAAACATAACCATGAACTCGACTACATGAGGCATCGGTTTTGGTTCTGTACAGCACTCGCTCTGCCTGTGTTCCTGTTGGCCATGACCGCTGATATGGCACCCTCTTGGCTTCCAAGTTGGCTTTCAATGCAAACAGTGCAATGGCTTGAGTTTATTTTAGCCACTCCAGTAGTACTGTGGGGAGGTTGGCCCTTTTTTGTCCGTGGCTGGCAGTCAATTCGCAGCTGGAATCTGAATATGTTCACTTTGATTGCCATGGGTGTCTCTGTCGCTTGGAGTTACAGTGTGGTGGCTTTATTGTTTCCGCAGATTTTTCCACCGGTGATGCGCATGGAAAATGGTTTGGTAGCAGTTTACTTTGAAGCTGCCGCGGTCATCACCACCCTGGTTTTGATGGGACAAGTTCTTGAGCTGCGTGCCCGCTCTCGCACCAACGCCGCGATCCAATTGTTGCTTGGATTGGCACCGAACACGGCTCGACTTGTTCAGGAGGATGGCAACGAAAAAGACATTCCACTGCAAGATGTTAAAATCGGCGATGTGCTGCGTATTCGGCCAGGTGAAAAAGTTCCGGTAGATGGTTTGGCTATTGAAGGTAACAGCAATGTGGATGAGTCTATGGTAACCGGGGAACCCGTTTCGGTAGCAAAATCTGTAGATGACCAGCTCATCGGAGCAACGGTCAATGGCACCGGTACTTTATTGATGCGAGCAGAAAAGGTTGGCTCAGATACTTTATTAGCACAAATCATAAAAATGGTGGCTGATGCCCAACGCTCAAGAGCGCCCATCCAAAAATTGGCTGACAATGTGGCCAGTTATTTTGTGCCTGCAGTGGCTATAGCTGCATTAATCGCGTTTTTGATTTGGTGGCTTTGGGGTCCTGAACCGCGTTTGGCGCATGCTGTGGTGAATGCAGTTGCTGTGCTAATCATCGCTTGTCCTTGCGCTTTGGGGCTGGCAACACCTATTTCAATCATGGTTGGCACCGGTCGAGGGGCAACAGAAGGGGTGCTCATCCGCAATGCAGAAGCACTTGAGGTTTTGCAGCAAGTCGATACTTTGGTGGTTGACAAAACCGGCACCTTAACCGAAGGCAAGCCTAAACTGGTGAATGTTCAGGCAGCAGCTGCATTCAGTGAAGATGATGTCCTGCGCCTGGCTGCCAGTTTAGAACGTGCCAGTGAACATCCGCTGGCGGCCGCCATGGTGCAAGGAGCCAAAGACAAGAACATCGAATTAAGTCAGACCGATGACTTTCAGTCAATCACCGGTCAAGGTGTGACTGGCACGGTAGATGGCCACCAAGTTGCCATTGGTAACCTCAAATTGTTCGCCACACTGGATATAGCTGTTGGCGATTTATCCAATCAAGCCGACCAACATCGCGCCCATGGCATGACAGTGATGTTAATAGCCATTGATGGTCAAGCTGCTGGTTTAATCGGTGTCGCTGACCCCATCAAATCATCCACGGCAGCCGCCATTAAGGACTTACATGCTGAAGGCATAGAAATTGTTATGCTCACAGGTGACAGCCAAGCCACTGCCAACGCGGTTGCGGAGCAAGTTGGTATTGACCAGATACATGCCGAAGTATCACCAGAACAAAAAGCAGATTTGATTAAAAAATTACAGTCCGAGGGACGTGTGGTTGCGATGGCTGGAGATGGCATCAACGATGCCCCTGCCCTGGCGCAAGCCCAGGTTGGTATTGCGATGGGTACCGGCACTGATGTAGCCATCGAGAGTGCTGGAGTGACCTTAGTCAAAGGTGATTTAAGCAAGATTGTGCGCGCCAGAAAATTGAGTCGAGCCACCATGCGCAACATCCGCCAAAACTTGTTTTTCGCTTTTATTTACAACACCGTCGGCATCCCAATAGCTGCTGGCGTGCTGTATCCGCTGTTTGGCATACTTTTGTCGCCAATGATTGCAGCAGCGGCGATGAGTTTCAGCTCAGTTTCTGTGATCAGTAATTCGCTGCGACTGAAAAAAATCAAACTTTAAACAGGGTCTTATTTAAGCCAGTCATATTTCGATCAAGTTCAAGAGCCCCTTTTTTTTGCTTATAAATATCGGTCAACCTTTGAATGACAGTCCACACCAATAACGATTCATCGATTCAACAACCTCACCTATACCAACCCCAGTCTTTCTCAGGAAACAAAAGTTGTTCCATTTCGATGCGTTCAATTTCTCGTTCCCGCTTATTAACCAAAACGATGCTTGCTTGATCTTTTTCAAAATAACCTGAATCAAAAACCGCATAACTCCAATCCATAAACGCCAGCTGTTTTTCAATCATCAACTGCTGGTACCTTGGGTTTTCCATCAGTTTTAAGATGTTATGATTAGATTGTAGGTACACCTCATTCAATCGTTTAAAGGTTAGGTCAGCCTCAACTGGTGACAATCTGGCTTCTGAAGGCAAGGCAGTTACATAGGATTCGCTGTAAGTGGGTTTCCACAGTGCATACAATTCCACAGCTGCTTGTAAATCATCTGTATGCCGCAATAAATGCAATTTAATCAATTGATTGTTTTGGGTTAAATCAAAGGCTTGTTTGTTACGCTGTTTTAACCAATCAAAAATCGGATCTTGCTGTATTTCAAAAGCCAATTGTTGCGCTCTTCGTCTGTCTCCATGACTTGACATGATTTCTTTGACAGCTTTGGGTTGGGTTAAATCAAACACATAAGCATCAACTTTATAGCGCATGTTGGCAGCCATGTAATAAAAGCCAGCTTGTGGCCATTGTTGATGCTCAGCAGCCACCGCAGCCACACCATGTAGTTGCAGAAAATCTAATAAACCAACCAATTCAGCTGCCATCACCAGAGTGGTTTTGCTGTCCTCTGGTAAGGATGGGTCTATTTGCTTCAACTGCGCTGTCAGTGAAACCTGAGCACATACATTGATGGTTAAAACTAAACTTATTAACAATAACTTCACTTTCATATTTGTCAGCTTATTTTTTGTTAAATTTTTTGAGTGGTGTGTTTATATAAAGTTCACTTTTAAATAAATAAACAACATAAGAATGTTTTATCGGATTACTTTTTTTGCTTTAACTGTTTGATTTATAGTATTCTTATTGACCCTTTTTATTAACCACAACGTATAAACCCATGAGTCTTTCCCACCTGTTCAAGTGTACTGTCGTTTGGTCTTTACTGTTGATTTTAACGGCATGTCAAACTGTGCCCAAACAGCTCACGGCATACCCTTCGGCATCATTTAATTTAGACACTCTGTATGCTGACCAAAGCATCATTGGCACCACACCCATTAACCCAGTCTGGTCAGCTGATGGCATGCATGTGGCTTTTTTATGGAATGATGAAGCTTATACTTTTCGGGATGTTTGGAGCTATTCAGTTGAAACTGGACTCAAGCAACGCCTAACCCATCACGCGATGGGCATTTCGGTTGATCGCAGTGTTACTGGCGGAGATAATGGCATCAGTGAAGTGGTCTGGCTGGATACTGATAAAAACCAAATTGCTTATGTGCTAGGTGGTAAGCTTTATCTCAAAACTGCCGATGAAGAACCACGACAAATTGAAACCGAAAAAAACCGCATCAGACACTTGAGCATTTCACCCAACGGTCAACAGCTGGCTTTTACTGCAGAAGGGTCACTGTACACACGTTCAATAAACGCTGCTGCAGACACCCAATCCAGACTTTTATTCGATACAGGCCACCCCAAAGCGTATGTAGAAAGTTTCAGCTGGTCTAACGACAGTCAAAATCTGCTGTTTAAACTCACTGACAACAGTCTACTGCCCGAACGAGTGATTCATTATTATGCCGCTGGTGATCTACAAAAATACCAGGTTCAACGTGCTTTCCCTGGAGATAAAACAGCACTGTTCACTGTGGGCATAGTCAGTCTAAATGGCACAAACAGCCGTTTTTTTGATCGACCTAATGCTGCTGACTATGTTTGGAATTATGGCCTGTCAGCCGATGGCCAATCGCTTTTTATCAACTCATCTGACTTGCTGGTTAAACAACACAGTATTTATGTTTATGACGTGGCTTCAGGTGCCAGAGAAGTTTTTTACCAAGAGCATGACCCCAAACATTTAAGACCGGATTGGCAAGTGGCTTGGGCACCCAAAGATGATGGCTTAATCATCCTCACCGATAAAGATGGCTACTTACACTTGTACCACCAACAGACCGCTGAATCAGAGCCTCGGGCATTGACTCAGGGTGAGTGGGAAATTGCTTCATTTGCGGTGCATCAATTCAATCACAGAATCTATTTCATCGCCAACAAATCTTACCTGTCAGAAAGACAGGTTTACAGTGTATCAATGGCAGGTTTCGATGTCGAAAGGGTCAGCCCAGGTGAATCCGGTAGCCATCAGCTGTCATTATCGGCCAACAATCAATTTGCCAGCAGCCTATTCTCCAGTGACGCTAAACCACTTGAGCTGTATGTAATTAACCTCGATAACAAGACAAGCACACAAATCACCAACTCCCCGCGCCATGAGTTTTATCAACAAAACTGGGCCAACATCAGTTACATCGAATTCAACAGTCACGTGGATGGCACCCGGTTGGTCGGTCGTCTGAGCCTGCCATCAAATTATGACCCAAGCAAGAAATACCCATTGATAGTCGGTTCGGTCTATTCTGACAGCGTCCAGAACCAATACGGCGGCAGGACCTCACACCCCACTTGGGGCTTAGATCAATACCTAACCGCCGAAGGTTATATCGTTCTGAATGTCAATGTCCGTGGCAGCTGGGGGCAAGGCCGAACTCACAACCAAGGCTTGCGCCACAGTTATGGTGTGATTGACATTGAAGATTTACACAGTGGGGTTAAACACCTGGTCAGCGAAGGCTATGTCGACCCCAATCGGGTTGGTATTTGGGGCTCCAGTTACGGCGGCTTAATGACCATGATGTCTTTATTTAAAAAGCCAGGCGTTTATGCCGCTGGCATAGCAGGTGCACCAGCCACCAATGTCGCTCATGCCTATCCAGGCCAAATGTGGGTGATGGGCGAACCCACTGGTGACGACCAACCTGAACGCTACCAGAACCAATCCCCGCTGTATCATACCAACGGCCTAGCAGACCCATTGATGATCATTCACGGCAGCAAAGACCCAGTGGTACTTTATTCCGACACCATCGCCGTGGTAGAAAAACTCATCGCCCAACAACAACCATTTGAATTGGTCACCCTACCCGGCACCAGCCATGGTTGGGATAACGAGGGCAACGATGTCAGGCTGTTTTCTTTCAAAAAAATGGTCGAATTTTTTGATCGACATTTAAAATAACTAAACCGACAAAGCCAAAGTACACTGACACTTCGGTATGACAGCATAAAACTGTCAATCAACTGGACCTGTCGCACCTGAGACAGCTACTGGCTTGAAAGGCCTTGCTGTTGGTGGACAATCACTTTTAGCTGAAACCTTGTAACTGCTAATAGAATACTCCACCATTAAAGCTGTGGCTCAAGTAATCCAAGGCAATTCAGTCATGAGTCATATCCATGATTAGTTTGAGGTGACCATGCAGTTTAATTACATGTCCTGTGTTATGATCGTAGTTGTATGATCTGGCATCCGAAAAACTGAATAAAGCTATGGCCAGATGTTTCTTAATTTGCCCTTCAATCAAATCCATTCTCAAAAATCACATCATTTCCATAGGCTTCATCGGCACCGACATCAAAGGGTCCAAATATATTAGCAACATTGGGGTCATCCCAACCAAAGCTTTCATGATCAACATCTTTGTTTTCAGGCATTGCTAAGTTGTTATTACAAAAATCAACCGCAATCGATGTAACAGGGTTGATGTGATAGTCTAAATTGTTTCTGTCAACAAACATTGGATCTGCCACAACTAAATGGGTTCCTCCTGTTAAAGAGCCTGTTTCATGTGCAATCACGCAATCAATGCTGATGATACCACCTGGATTAGGACTTAAAACATCACCTACATTGGCATCATCAACAATTGTTGACAGTAAGCTAAAGGCCGTTGCGACAGTACTGATGCCAAAAACAGATAAAGTTGACTCATTATCAGCAAAAGTACTGTGCAATACTTCTGTTGAAGTACCATCATTAGACAGTATCACATAGTGATCTAAATAATCACCCAGACCATCATTGCCATTATGATCAAATACACTGCCTTCAACCCTGGTATCGGCTGTGTTGCCGGTGGTAAAAATTGCCGTTCCAAAATCAGCTCGGTTTTGTTCAAAATATGTCGCTGAAATATCAAGCTGCGCATTGTCATTAAAAATCGCACCACCATAGCCGTTGTTGGTACCGCTTTTATTCTCAGCAAATAGGTTACACCGGACCTGATCCCAGCACGCTTTGTTTAATCGTTTCACAATGAGTTCTGCCCCGTCGATAACTGCGATACCACCACCATTGCCACTGGCATCATTGTTGAGGATATAGCCACTGGAAATAAACACCAGGGTATCGGCACCGGTGGCGAATATGGCACCACCATTAAATGAACCTGTACTGTCTCTATCTGCTGAATTTGCAATTAAACTGACTGAATCTTGATTATTACCATCACACTCAGAGTCAACACAGTATTCATAACCTCTCAAGTATACTTTGGCACCTGATTCTGCATAAATACCGCCACCTTCTGCTTTCGCCCGGTTGATATGAATACCCCTGAAATTAAAGCTACTAAAACCTGATAAGCCTGATCGAAAATCAAATTCACAACCACCCGCTAAATAGACACCGCCACCTTGACCATCCGCTGTGAGGTTACCTGATGCGGTTGTGACATTGGATACTAAGCCACCATTGGCATCGACAACGATTGAGTTGTTCTCACCAACACAAGATATACCACCACCCGTTCTTGCCTGATTACTTGAAATCAACGAACCAATAATTGAAATATCGGTATCACCGCTGTCCACTCCCACACCACCACCCAATCCAGAGGAGTTATTAGCAACTATGTCGACATTTCTAAGGGTCAAAGACACATCGGCACCGACAGCTGAAACGCCACCACCTGGAAAGGCAGGAGAACCCATGCCATTAACTAAATCTAAGTTTTCTAGCACAACCTCATTTCTTTGACTGGCTCCGGTGATTCTAACCACATTAGCAGCACCACTGCCGTCAATGTCTATTGAATGAAGTGTTATGATGTCAGCAATGGCGTCTGTACAATTGGCATAACCACCTTTGAGGGTGATACTCTTGTCATTGATAACCAGATTCTCAAGGTATGTGGCATTATCAGCAATACGTATTTCCGGAGCGCCCATATCGATGGCATCCTGAATTCTGCTGGTGCCAAACCTGAAATCACAAAAATTATCACCACCAACAGTTAAAAAAGGCGTACCTTGGATTTGATTGACAGACTTTAAAGCTTCGCTTGTCGATGAATGCACTGAAGTACTTGAAAATAACAGGCATAAATATAAAATGATGTTTTTCACAGTATTAACTCCTCTGGTTTTACGCAATAATTAGAGCGTTTCACAGTTACTTCCATTGTAATTTTACTAAACCACCACTTGTTTCCTTTGATTCAAATCAATTTAAAACAGCGTTAAAAGTTTAAAAAAGAACGTATCATGGACATGAATTTACGGACCGACTTTGAAAATATTAGGCGCTAAAAAAACAGACCTGAAACGCAGTTCAAAAAAAACCCGTTCATATCTGGGAAGGCAGGTATCTAATAAGCTAATGCACTGAACCTGCTATTTCAAAGTACCACAGCAGCTCCAAATCAACGGAGGACACCAAAATGATCTAAAGAACAAGCCGACTTAGCTTGTCGAAATCTCCTAAAGCTGGCAGAGTCATGCAGTAAATAGAACCCTAGCCGACTGAGCCCCTAAACGCTGGAACACAGTAAAAGCAAACTGACATGGTCCTGCCCTCTTGAGTGAGTTGTCATCATAATCATCCTGATCAAAACAGTGATTAATGCCTGTCACAGTAAAAAACCTTGAGTTCAAATCAATTGGGTGGTGTGAAACCAATACAATCAAAATTATGAGCAAATAGGTAATCTATACTGGTGGTGGCTGCACAAACCACTTCAACATCAATCACATCATCACCATCGATGTTACCATCGCCCATAAACACTTCGCATACTTGGGGTGGAGAATCTGGATTCAGCACTATTGTGACATCGTAAGCGCTCAAATCATCTTGCGGCGTTTCAAACACAAAAGGCCCATCACAACCGACTATTTCCATTTCCACACCGTTGTTTTCTAACATCACCTCATTGACACTCAACATGCCGGTAACATAACCACCAACGAAGTAAGTTTCGGTGGTACAGGTAACAGTGATGTCAGTGACATCGCCACCAGAAACAGTGCCTGATCCGTTTGTGACCACACAGGTTTGATTGGGTGATGTTGGCTGCACCAAAACGGTCACATCGTAATCTGTTGCATCATCCAAAGGCGTGAAGAAGGTGCTGATGCCATCATTACTGACCACCAGATCATCGCCACCATTGTTTTGTAGCGTCACTGCGTTTCCAACCGCCAAACCAGTGACATCAACTTCGATGTCATAAGTAACGATTTCACAAGACACCTCTATGGTGACATCAGCCCCAGATAAATTACCGGTATCAGGATCATCAAATGTACAAAGTTGATCCGGTGTATCTGGCTGTACCGTTATATCTACATCATAGGCTGTGCCATCATCTGCAGTGGTGATGGTTTGGCTGCCATCGGCATTGAAGGTAGCAACATCTGCACCATTTTCAAAACTGACACTGTTGCTTGCTAGCAGACCAGTGACATTCAAAATGATGTCGTACTGTTCGGTGGTACAAACCAAAGTCACATCCGTCACATCTGCGCCGGCCAAAGTGCCGCTTTCATTACTCAGAACGCAGGTTTGATTAGGCTCAGTGGGCAGGGTCAATACAGACACCAAGTAATCCGTTTCATCGTCCAAGGCGGTCGCAAACGTACTGCTGCCGTTGGCATTGATGGTTAAGTCATCACCGGCATTGTTCTGCAGTACCACATCGTTACCCACTGCCAATCCACTGACATCAACGCTGATGGTGTATTGATCAATGGTGCAGTTCACATCCACAGTGACATCAGCACCTGCCAGGTTACCGCTGCCATCAGTCACCACACAGGTTTGGCTGGGGCTGGTTGGTTGGGTCAGAACGGTCACCGCATAGGCCGACTCATCATCCAACGCGGTAGCAAACGCATTGAGGCCATCGGCAGTGATGGTTAAATCATCACCACCGTTGTTCTGTAACACCACATCATTACCAGCAGCCAGTCCGGTGACATTGGCACTGACTGTGTATTGTTCAGTGGTACAGGTCACATCCAAAGTGACATTGTTGCCATTGAGGTTGCCTGTTGGGTTGGTGACCACACAGGTTTGGTTGGGTGCTGTGGGTTGAGTCAATACCATTACATTGTAAGCGGTGCCATCATCTAATGGCGTAGCGAAGGTACTGATGCCGTCTGCATTGACTGTTAAATCATCAGTGGCATTATTCTGTAGGATGACACTGTTACCAGCTGCCAAGCCAGTGACATTGACACCGACAGTGTATTGAACCGTCACACAAGCCACGTTGATGGTGATGTCTTCACCCGCTAAAACACCCACATCTGGATCAATGAATGTGCAAATTTGGTTGGGGGTATCTGGTTGGAATGTGATGTCCACATCGAACGCTGACTCATCATCCAGGCTCGAAATGGTCTGTGTTCCGTTGGTAACAAAGTTCAAACTATCACTGCCATTTGAAAAACCAACACTATTACTCAAGGCCAGTCCTGAGACATTGAGGTTGATGTCGTATTGGTTGATGGTACACGTTAAGGTGATATCAACCACATCAGCACCTGCCAATGTTCCGATGGCATTCTCGAGGACACAGGTTTGGTTTGGCGTGGTTGGCTGGGTCAGTACCGTAACTTCATAATCAGTTTCATCGAGCAAAGCCGTGGCGAATGTACTGGTGCCATCAGCATCAATGGTCAAGTCATCACCGGCATTGTTCTGCAAGATCACTTCATTATCAGTTGCCAATCCAGTTACTTCGACATTGATGGCGTATGAATTGATGGTACAAGTAACCGTTAAATTCACATCAATGCCAGCTAAATTACCTGTTGGTGCTGTGATTACGCAGGTTTGATTCGGCGTGGTCGGTTGTGTCAGAACAGTCACCGCATAGGCTGAACCGTCATCCAATGCGGTGGCAAAGTTGGCACTGCCATCGGCATTGATGGTCAAATCATCCCCACCGTTATTTTGTAGGACCACAGCGTTTCCTGGAGCCAAACCTGTAATGGTTACACCCATATTATATTGGGTAGTCACACAACTCACAGTGATGGTCACATCACTTCCAGCCAAGGACCCAGCATCCGCTGAATCGAAAGAGCAGACTTGGTTGGGTGTATCAGGCTGAACAGTGATGTCTACATCATAGGCTGACTCATCATCCAAGGTTGAGATGGTTTGCGTACCATCCGCATTGAAAGTTGTGGTGT
>CAYGPU010000002.1:113445-278505 GCA_964352015.1 uncultured Marinicella sp. | reverse complement strand
CAATTGTGCCCACGTTTACATGGGGCTTATTGCGTTCAAATTTTTCTTTTGACATGTTGTTGCTACTCCATAAAAGACAAGTAGTTAATAAAATATAGTAGTGGTGCCCATAACTGGAGTCGAACCAGTGACCTCTTCCCTACCAAGAAAGTGCTCTACCGACTGAGCTATATGGGCAAAAACCAATGGAGCGGGTGATGGGAATCGAACCCACGTGTTCAGCTTGGAAGGCTGACGTTCTACCATTGAACTACACCCGCTCAACCTAAACCTGAAAACTACTTATTCAGGCTTATATAAAGTGGTGGAGGGAAGAGGATTCGAACCTCTGAAGTTAAAAACAGCAGATTTACAGTCTGCCCCCGTTGGCCGCTTGGGTATCCCTCCAACGAGCAAAGCACGGCATTTTCGTAGAATACACCCAGAAAGTCAATATAAATAGTCAGTAATTTCACTGCCTTTTAACATGGCCTTCCCAGTCTCCGAGCAAGCAGCGAATTATAGACATTTGAAAGTAAAAAACAATCCTTTTTTTTAACCTCGTGGCTGAAGCAATTTTCTATCCAAGAAAAAAACCATCACTTGGCATAATCAAAAGCAGGCCAGCTTGAGATTGGTATTCCTTAAAAACCAAGATACAATAAACGCAATTCATTCAGCCTCAACATCATCTTGTTTAAACTCGCAACAATCATATGGTTGTCTCTTTGCATTCTGGTCGCCTGTAACAGTGCTTCTGACAATGACAGCAGTGCCATAAATAACAGTCAATTAATACGCAGCATCTCTTTGGCACCTCACCTAACTGAATTGATTTATTCAGCTGGTGGTCAAAACAACTTAATTGGTGTCAGTGCATTCAGCAATTATCCACCGGATGCGCTCAACAAACAAATCATTGGAGATGCTTTTCACTTAAACCTGGAACTGATCAGCGAACTTAATCCAGATGTGATTTTCTATTGGCATAATGGCACACCGGCACAAACCATTGAACAATTAAAATCATTGGGCTTTAAGCTGCAAAACATAGACATCACCGACCTGTCCGACATCCCCAAAGCCATACAACAAATTGCTGAAACATTAAAAACACAACCTAATGAGGACACACGAGCCTTCTTACCCCAACTCAAACAGCTGAAACAACAAGCTAAAAATCAAATTCGTTTAAGTGCTTTGATACAAATTTCTGACCAGCCGATATTTACCGTCAACGGCAATCATTGGATGAGTGAGGCCATTGAAACTTGTGGCTTGATTAACGTGTTTGCTGACTTACCCAACTTATCTGCTGCAGTGACCTTAGAATCAGTGATCCTTAAAAAGCCAGATGTCATCATCAGGATGGAGCCACTGATGGCTGAAAATCAACTGTCTGCATGGACCATCATACCAGCCATTGAAAAACAAAACATTGTGGTATTAGAAGCAGACCACTTCACCCGACCCACCCTCAGAACCCTGTCAGCAATCAGGTCCTTATGCCAGCAAATGAAAAACCATTAATCCAAACGATTTTCACCCAATAATTTCAAATCTTTGTCATACATAGCAGCTAATAGCAGTTCACCATCTGCTGCCACTTTGAATTGTCCGTAACGTGCTGTATCAAATAATTTCGCATCACCTTCTTGGAAGAAAAATGCATTGGTGGCAAACTGCACACGGTTGTTGCGGATTCGGTATTGTAACTTGAGCAAAGTCTCAGCTGTTTGTTGGACATCATCCAGCTCATTCTTACCCACAGCATCAAGGGCATGGAATTGACCCACGCCCTGTGGATCTACATTGACCCAAACATAACCATCGTGGTTCTGTTGGCTGCGCGACAAACTTGAACTCGGTGTATTGGCGCTTATTTGTTGCGCCATGGCAAAACGCAGGCGCATGTAATCACCCTGCATCAATGAGCGCGGATCAACTGGCGCCAACTCTAAAAACACCGACTGACCATTTTTTAATACCTGCTCTTTTTGCCAAATGGCCTGATTTACCCCAGCCAAGCAAAGTAACAAAGTAAAAACAGCAGCCATCCGCTGCCATAAAGACAGGGTAAAAGGCTCATTTTTGGCAGTATCAACTGATGTTTTCGGTTCATTTTTGCTCAAACTGTATTTCAACAGTAAAGCGCCCAATAAAAGCACCAAACCTGCGACCATTAAGATTATTGATTTGAATAACAAGGTAATTTCTAACGAATAGTAATACCAACTGACAAAACCAATCATCGCCAAACCGCCCAAAACCATCAACAACCTATTGCGCCTGGCAAAGCCCACCAACAACACCAACAGCGCACTGCTCAGACCTATCACCGGCAAGGCTGAAAACAGCATAATCACCGCCGCCAATACAATCAGCTTTCCTGCTGTTGATGATAATTTGACGCGCTGTTCTTGGACCATGCGATAAACAAAGTACATCAATACCAGAGAATTAAGCCCAGCTGAGATCCAATCCGCGTTTTGCATCAGCCAACTGACTTCCGCTTGTCGATAGTAAAACACTCCACCCAGCCACAACTGGCTTTGTGCGTTCAACTGTAACAAAGAAAATGCCAAGGCATAGCCAATCGGCTCATAAAATTCCTGCTCTGCCTGCCAACCGGTTTTATCCAGCCACAGCCAAACAAACAAAGCAGCAACTAACGCACTGCCCAGACCTGAATAGATCAATACATCAAAGCCCCAAAACAATGCAATCACCGCAAACCAGGTTGATAAAAATCGATGCAAATAGTGATTAATAAACCACATCAAAACCAGTTGATACAAGCCAATCCAAACCAGCAATTGGCGTTCCTTGAATCCAAACACCTCAAATAAGCCAAAAGCAAATAAAAACTGACCAGTTAAACTGAACACCAGTACCAATTGTTCAAAAAAATCACTCTCAGGACGGGTCTTGAAAAACACATAGCTAGATACATTGATGGTGATGCCTAGCAGCATCAGAGCCAAGCCATGTTCAAACAAACCAGCCACACCAATGCCTAAAAAGCCTATCAAAAACAAGGCCGCCAACCAGCCAGCAAAACCTTGCAAGGCCCTGACATACCACAATGTCGATGCTGTTTGTTGTGGCTGCTCAGGCATATCACCTGAAACCACCCCAGCTACTTTAAGTTTGTGCCATTGACTCAAGTGACTCATGATGGTTTCTCCGCTTGAAACAACTCGTGGGTTTGTTTAATCCACCTGACCGCAAAAGTGGTCATACCAATCAAACAAATAGCCATCAATAATAAGCCCCCAGCATCAAAACCACGAAAAACTGAGTTCGCCAATAAGGCCAGAACAAACACAATCAAAGACAAAGCCCAGGCCGTTATCAGCAACAAATCCTTAGCTTGGTAGCGATAATACATAAATGTGAATGCCATCATCAGCACAAACAACAAACCATTGATACCGCGGCGACCTGAATGCTCCCAGATGGCATCCATACCGATCACTGATAAAATAAACAGCACACACAGACCCAAAACTTGAGCCGCCCAACGTTGCTTTAATTTAACTGACTTAACCACTGTATTATTATGGCTTGATAACCATTCCAGTAAGACCAGTAACACTGAATTGACCAGCAAAAACAACCAAGGCCAGTGGTGACTTAATAACACCCAACCCCATATGGAATGATTAATACTTAAATACAAACTCAAGGCTGTGTTAATCAACACAGCCCAAACCACCCACAAAACTTCTGAGCGGCTGAAAACAACCAAAGGTGAAATCAACATCGCCCAAGTTGCAAACAATTGCCAAGGATCCGCCCCGGTTTGATAGGTTTGGCCAAACAGTGCCAACAAAGCGCCTAACACAATAACCGCAGCCAACAGTAAGGCCTGCGACAACCAAAAAGATTTAGACTTTAAAAAGTAACCAAAAAACAAGACCAGCAATAACAACTGCAAGGTCATGAATTTAAACATTCGACTCATTTCATTCCAATTGAAAGCAAAGAAGAACACCACACCAAAAGCCAAAGATAACAAGCCCAATAGCAACAACAAATTTTTGTTGAACGACAGCCATGCACTTGTTGTGGGTCGCTCATCAACCAACTGTAAAGCCTGCTGACGCTGTTCAGGTTTGATCAGTCCTTGATTAATCCAACGATATATAAAATGCTTCATGATAGTATTAATTTTTTATTGATTAATATCTTAGGTTGTTTCTATTTAATTGGAAACAAATTCGTAATAAAGCGCAATCCGTGAAACCTAGGTATCAAGATTTAGCACTTAATAAGGCACCAATTAAAAATTGTGGCTCTGCTCAAAACAAAGGGATTTAAAATATAGTAAACTGCTGCAAAATAAAAAATAACAACATAAACGAGAGGGTTTACATGAAGAAAAACACTGCACAGTCTTTAGCCAAGACTGCTTTGGCTGCCGCCTTAATCTTGGAATTAGGTGCTGGGGCACATGCAGCCACCATCAACGTTGATAACAGCAGTTGCACCTTGGCCGATGCCATAACAGCAGCCAATACCGATACAGCCGTTGCCAGTTGTGTTGCAGGTAATGGTGATGATGAGATTGAATTACCAGCAGAAAGCACCATCACGTTGAACACAGAACTCCCCGCAATTGTTAACAACTTGACCATCAATGCCAATGGCTCGACCCTAACCAGGAACAACAATGCCCCCAATGACTTCTCAATCATCAGTGGAGGACAGTTAGGTGTGTTACCGAGAATCACCATCAATGATGCGCAAATCAGTGGTGGAGTCAACACTTACAACAACGGTGGCGGTATCAATCTGTTTGCTGCCAGCTTGGTGCTTAATCGCTCTACCGTTTCAGACAACACAGGCGGTGGTGTTGCGGTGGTTTTTGGCCCTGATTCACATATCAACCATTCAACCCTGTCTGACAATGTAACAGCAATGGGATACGACGCCAGTTATTACGGTGCTGGTCTTGCGGTCAGTGGAGGCAGCATGCTGATCGAAAACACCACCATAGCAAACAACCAAGCCAACAGTGCGAGTTTACAAGGCGGAGGATTGTATTTAACTAGTTTCCAAGGCACCACTTCAGTGACTGTCACCAACTCAACCATCTCAGGTAACAGCGCCAGCTCTAGCGGCGGTGGTGTGGCGGCGTATGAATACCCTGGCACCAGCTTAACGGTTAATATCACCAACACCACCATCATCAACAACAGTGCTGGTAGTGGCGGCGGTATTTTTAATGATGGTGCGATGCTAACAATCAATTCGTCTTTAATGGCTGGCAATACAGCCAATGCAGTTGGCGATAACATAAACTCATCAGAGCCACTGCTTATCAGCAGCGACTACAACCTGTTTGGCTTCAACAACAATGCAGGACTTTCAGGTGTCACTTTGGGCACCAATGACATCGTCCCATCAGCAAGCAACCTCAGTGAAATCATCAGCCCAATCTTAGCGGACAATGGTGGAGCAACCCCAACCCATAACCTGTCTGAAAACAGCCCCGCCATTGATGCCATCCTGCCTGGCAACTGCAGCACGGCCAACGACCAAACTGGATTTATCCGCGGCAATGATGGCAATGATGACATGCTGGCTGGTTGTGATATAGGCGCAGTGGAGTTCCAACCCATAAGACCAGATTTGATTTTCAAAGATAATTTCGAAACATAACAGTATGGATACCCTCAGTGCAATACACAAAAAAGCCCGATACATAATCGGACTTTCTGGTGTGTTGCTGTCACGGCAACAATTGTTATCTTTAGTCGCGTTCTGCGATTGGACCAACCTTCCTGGTATCAGGCCCCGTGTAATCAGCATTGGGTCGAATGATTCTGTTATTCTCACGTTGTTCCATCACGTGAGCGGTCCAACCTGTGACGCGTGACATCACAAAGATAGGTGTGAATAATTCAGTTGGAATACCCATAAAATGATAGGCCGAGGCATGAAAGAAGTCAGCATTGGGGAATAATTTCTTCTCATCCCACATTTTCTTCTCTACCGCACAACTGACTGGAAACAATACCGTGTCACCCACTTCTTCAGCCAGTTTTTCAGACCAACGCTTAATGATGGCATTGCGTGGATCACGTTCAGTATAAACCGCATGCCCAAAACCCATGATCAGTTGCTTGGTTTCAAGCATGTGACCAATCGCCGCTTCAGCTTCTTCAGGCGTTGACCATTGTTCAATCAAAGCCATGGCTGCCTCATTGGCACCACCGTGTAACGGGCCTCTGAGTGCACCCACAGATGCGGTAACACATGAATGGATATCAGATAAGGTGGAGGCCACCACTCGACCAGTGAAAGTCGAAGCGTTGAATTCGTGCTCTGCGTAAAGAATTAAGGACACATCCATCACCCTGGCATGTAATTCACTGGGCGCCTTGCCATGTAACATTTCCAAGAAATGCGCACCCACGCCATCAATATCAGAGGCGGTTTCAATGCGCACACCCTCGGTAACAAACTTATACCAATAACAAATAATGGCTGGAAAAATTGCCACCAAACGATCGGCTTTATCCAGTTGTTGTGAGAAGTCAGTTTCGGTCTCCAAATTACCTAAAATTGAACAGCCGGTTCGCATCACATCCATCGGATGGGCTGTCCTGGGTATCAGTTCCAAGGTTTTTTTCACCGCCTCTGGTAATTCACGCAATGAGTTGATTTTCTTTTTATAAGCATCCAGCTCAGCCTGGTTAGGTAATTTACCGTGCAGAATCAAATAAGCTGTTTCGTAAAAAGTGGCGTTGGTGGCCAAATCATCCACATCGTAACCACGATAAGTTAAACCAGCACCAATTTTACCGACGGTGCATAATTTAGTTTCACCAGCGCTTTGTCCACGAAGACCTGCACCACCTGCTTTTTTAACATTACCCATAATAATTCCTCTGTTAATTTAGTTTCTGACTACTTTTCCGTAAAGGGGTCCAAAAGGGGTCAGTACCCTTTAATATATAATTTTTAATTTTTTTGAAATTACCGACATTCTGTATCTAAACGATACTGCCCCTTTAAAAAATTAATCTTGCCTGAAAAGTTGATCTAATTTCTGTTCATAGCTGTGATAGTCCAAATGGTCATACAACTCAGCCCTGGTTTGCATGATGTCCAGCACATCTTTCTGATGACCTTGGGCTAAAATAGACTGATATACCAATTCAGCCGCCCGATTCATGGCCCGATAGGCACTACAACAATACAGCACAATATCCACTCCATACTCACCCAACTCATCAGCAGTGAATAATGGCGTGTGACCAAACTCTGTGATGTTAGCTAAAATAGGTACTTTCACAGCTGTTTTGAAGCGTTGATACTGATCCAATGTTTTCATCGCCTCTGGAAAAATCATATCAGCACCCGCCTCGACACAGGCCACTGCCCTGTCAATGGCAGCTTCTTCGCCTTCAATTGCCAACGCATCAGTTCTGGCCATGATGACAAAGTTCTCATCGGTTCTGGCATCCACCGCTGCCTTGATGCGATCAACCATCTCTTGTTGCGAGACCACTTCTTTATTGGGTCGGTGGCCACATCGTTTCTGCGCCACTTGATCCTCTATGTGCATCGCAGCAGCACCCGCTTTGATCACAGAACGTGTGGTTCGAGCGATGTTAAAAGCCCCACCCCAACCGGTGTCCACATCTATCAATAACGGCAAGTCACACACATCAGTAATTCTGCGCACATCGGTCAGTACATCTTCCAGTGATGAAATACCTAAATCAGGCATACCCAGTGAGTTGGCAGCCACGCCGCCACCTGACAGATAAATGGCTTCATGGCCTACATTTTTTGCCATACGAGCGGTGTATGCATTGATGGCACCTACCACTTTTAAGGGTTGGCTGTTTTCCACAGCTTGGCGGAACTTCAGTCCCGCACTTTGAATTGAATGGGTCATAAATTTATATTTTGTTTGGCTGAATTGCTCTCAGCGAACCATGTGATTGATTGAGCAATACAACAATTATAAGAATAAAACTGTGGTTACAATTACCACCAAGTCACAGCAGAAAGCGGTGAAAACGGCTTAAAATCAAGCGCGTACATGATAGCAGATTAATGACTGAATAGCCAGTTTGGATAACCAGCTAAAGACTGTGATAATCAGTTTTGAACTGTTCTTATCAAACCGTTGATTCCACCTTGCAGCGCATACACATCATAACCCAAAGTGGCCAGGGTAAAAGCCGCGGAGGCACACCTTGAACCCAAATTACTACAGGTAATGATGGTTGAATTTAAATTCAACTTATGAATATTTTTCCTGACTTGGTTAACTGGAATGTTAAAACAACCTTCAATTGACTGGTGTGAATACTCAACAGGCTCTCTGACATCCACTAAAGTCGCACCTGCTTTGAGCATTTCTAAAGCAGCTTGCGGATTAACCCACCTGATCACATGGGCTTTGAGTAATTTTGAAAATGTCACTCCTGCCAAAGCCATCAACAAACCGTCTGATTTCATGCGAATAGACGCATTTCTTGGTTCATTACTGACCAAAGCTGACTCACCAAAAAGCGCGCCTTTTTCAAGACTCGCCACTTTATGCTCACCTTCTGCTATCGCTTGAAAAACGTCAGCTTCACCAGAAGCTATGATGTAACAGTAATCTCCCGCTTCACCTTCAGCAATGATTTCCTCACCAGCTTTAACTTCACGGGCCTCCAGTTGCATAAACAATTCTTGAATGTTGGCTTGGGGTAACATTTGTACGGAGCGACTCTTGAGCAATCCCACCACCCATTCATAACTGTCATGGTCACGCAATGGACTGTCAGGTGTGGCGGTGGTATAGGCATTGTTCCAAACTTGTAAGTGATCCAATAAATTCGAACTGATTTGGAAACCACTCATGGTTTTTGAGGCCACCACCGCATCCATGGTGTTGGATTTATTGGCATCACCGACTGGGTATTTGGCTGACAGCGAGGTCGATTTAAGGGTTTTCTCACGACCTTTGTCGGTGGTGATTTGCACCACCCCTTTAGTCAGATACTTGGTATTTTCTGCACGTCGGTTGATGGCGTAAAGTTTATCACCCTGTTGCATTTCAAAATATTCAAATTCATTCAATAACAAAGGGTAAAATTTTTCTTCAATTTTATTGAATGGATAATATTCTTTTAAGTCTTCCGCCTCAATCATTCACAGCTCTCAATAGGTTCCCGTTTTATAATAACCGATTTAAAAAAATAACTCAAAATGTTAAACCCCCAATTATTGTAAATTAGATTTAAATTCAAATAAATAACCTTTGCCAGGATGGCCCAATTGACAATCATGCTAAACTGCCAAATTTTGTGATGATTTGTCATGTCAGAAACTGTAAAACACCTGCTGCACCCTAAATTTCTGCACATGACCCTGTTTGGATTCTCAGCAGGCATCCCCTATTTTTTGATTTTTTCATCTTTGTCTTTGTGGCTCGATCAGGTAGGCGTTGAAAAATCTGCTATCACCTATTTCAGTTGGGCCGCTTTGGGTTATTCTTTTAAATACTTGTGGTCACCCTTGGTTGACCGCTTACCCATTCCCTACTTGAGTCATAAGTTGGGCCAACGACGTGCTTGGCTGTTGTGCATTCAACTGTTGATCATGCTAGCCATAGCCCTGATGGCATTAACTGATCCAGCACAGAGCGTCGAAGCCTTGACTCAAATGGCTTTAGCGGTCACTTTATTGGGTTTTTCTGCTGCCACTCAAGACATTTTAATAGATGCTTGGCGGATTGAAGCATCTACCGATAAAGACATCGCCATGTTATCTTCAGTTTATACAGTCGGGTACAGATTGGGCATGGTGACCTCAGGCGCTGGTGCCCTGTATATAGCAGCTTATTTTGGAACCAGCATGGAAAGCTACAATTATACGGCATGGAAAATCAGTTATTTATCGATGGCGTTGACCTTATTGGTGGGTATCGGCACCACTTTATGGATCAAGGAGCCAAAAAAAGCCGACGCCTTGGTACACAATACCCGAGACTATTTAGCCGTAGTCATGATTTTCATCGTCAGCATAACGGTGATGATAATCATTTATCAGCTGACATCACCCTTCATAGCCAGTTTAAAAACAGGCTTGTTTGATTTAACTGCCAATCAGGCATTGGCAACCACCCTCAGCACCGCCTGCCAATTGTTGATTGCTTTAAGCCTAGCCATTTTAGCCGCATGGCTGGTGTCATTTTCCAGCTGGGTTAATAACAACATGATCAAAGACGTTTACTGGCTCCCAGTTTATGATTTGTTCTTAAAACACCGGAAACACATTGGCTTATTAATCGGGATTATATGCCTGTACAGAATTTCTGATATTGTGATGGGCGTAACAGCCAATCTGTTTTATCAATACAAAGGTTTTGATCTGGATGAGATAGCCAGTATCGTCAAAACCTTTGGTTTGTTTATGACCATCAGCGGCGGCATCCTTGGTGGTTTTTTGGTGGTTAAATATGGCATCATGAAAATCATGATCATCGCCGCCATTTTATCCGCAGCAACCAATTTATTGTTCATGATGATGGCTGAAATGGATAAAAGCCTGGCATTTTTGACCTTTATGATTTCAGCAGACAACTTATCACAAGGCATGGCCTTGACTGCTTTTGTTGGCTTCTTGTCTTTATTGGTCAACCGCCAATTCACCGCAGTTCAATACGCCATGTTCTCCTCAGTGATGACCTTATTCCCAAAGATTTTGGGTGGTTATTCTGGCGGCATGGTTGAACAAATGGGCTTCGCTAACTTCTACCTGATGACTGCCATCATAGGCATTCCTGTGGTGTTGATGCTGATGTATGCGGTAAAAATAAAGGCATTTGATTTTGATCGGGACAAACAATCCATGGCGCACAAAAAGTCTTGATTTCGCGTTAAGTTTGTATGGAGTAATCTTCAAGAGTAAAAAATAATGTGGTGAAAATGTGTTGTTTTGACTGACTGATGTATTTACTCAGTAAATCAAAACGAAACAACAATCATGAAAAAAGCCATTGTTATCCTGGCATCAATTCCAGCGTTATTTTTAGCCGGCATTTATGCCCTCAGCGAATATCAACTGCGCCAAAATTCACCACCTGACTTGAAAGACCTCCCAGTCACTAACAGCCCCGCAATCATTCAACAAGGTCAAAACATTGCCCGTACCCGTGGTTGTTTCGGTTGTCATGGCCAACAATTGGAAGGCAAAGTATTCGACCATTGGCCTTGGGTTAAGCGTGCAGTGGCACCTAATTTAGTTCAATATGCCAAACAAAATTCAAGCGCAATCATTGACCGTGCAATCCGCCACGGCATCAATAGCAAAGGCCAAGCCATGTGGTCAATGCCTACCTACAATTTCGTTCGACTCAGTGATGATGATGTCGCTGCCCTGATCAGTTATTTTCGTCATGCGCCAGTGGTTCATATGCCATTGCCAATACCTGCCATGGGAATGATGGCCCGTTGGCAATATGTCACTGGGGCAGAAAAAGACATGGTGGCATTTGCTGTTGATGTACCTGAACTTAAACACCAGGATGAACCAACTAGCCAACTGGCACGAGGAGAGTATATTGCCATGACCACATGCATTGAATGTCATGGAATGGACCTGCGTGGAGAAGTGTATCCGGATTCAAGCATCCCTGATCTGGGCGTGATAATCAAAGCCTACTCAAAACCAGCATTTGAACGGTTGATGCGAGAAGGTGTAGGACTGGGAGAGCGCTCTGATTTGGGCCTGATGACTGTGGTGGCCAAAGATCGTTTCGCACACTTTAAACAACAGGACATGGACGACTTATTCATTTTCCTGAACCAACTGTTCGAATAATAAAATGAGGGTAAAGTTCAACTGATTTTGGCACTTTTCTAATTCATCTGAAACACAATATCTATAATTTAAGACCAAAAACATTATTCAAAACCATTGCTGTATATGTCATCAACGAACTCAAAAGCACCTTGATCAACTGTCGCACCCATCATTCTGGGGAAAGCTTGAATGTCTAGTTCACCAACCTCCCAATCCAGTTCTACTGGTGGGTTGGGTTGGTTTTCATCTGGCAGCAAACCGGCATCTATGGCAGGAGATAATTGAGTCAAGGAACCATCGAGATTAAGCAATGGGTTCTCATTTGAATTATCCAGGTCAATACCGGCATTGCCTGTCACTGATTGAATGATGTTATAAAGCAGGTGGTGGTTGGCGCTGGTACCAGAGAAAACAATGTCCCAAGAATCGTTGTTCCATAAAATATTATTAGCTGCTACGCTTCCGCCAGCCCCCATATTTAGTAAAAGAACACCCCCAATACTGCCATTGGTGGTGGAGTTATTATTCATTACGGTGTTATTGATAAAATAGGCTGTTTGATCACTGTCATTCTCTATACCTACAGCATAAGAACTGGTAATTGAATTGTTCTTAAACAGGCTATTTCTGACATCAACCCGCCCTTCACTTTCAACTAACAACGCAGCACGACTGTGAGCCGTATTGCCAACAAAACTTACTCGATCAACTAACACATTACCAGCATAATCAGACGAGCTCACACCCGAGATATACATGCCACCCACCATTCCTACAGCAGTGAAACCAGATTGAATGGATAAATTAATCACTTGGACTGGAGCGCTGCCAAAACCGGCAGCAATACTCAGCACACGGTTTTGGTTGTCCCCTGTTAGGATAGTGGCTTCAGCACCAGGTAAAACTCTGGTCATGAAGCAGTTGCCACTACCACTTTGGCTCCAACCACCACTTATGATCAATTCAGCTGGCATGGTGGTGCTGTATTCAAAGCCCATGTCAGTAAGACCATTATCTAAGGTACTGTATATGCCAGTGACTAATTTAATGTGGCTATTTTGAGCATTAATTTCAGCCTGAGAAAGCGCCTGTTGAAACTCCAATGAATTGGTGACACAAAAATCGGCGGCATTTACACAATTGATGAAAACTAATAGCAACCCAATTATTTTGATTTTATTGATTAACATGATATTTTCCTTGTTTGTTTAGTTATCAAAGCCACTCAATCATTAAATCAACACATTTATTTCAGATTGTTGTGTGTTTTTTCATTTTTGATGTGTTTTTATTAACATCAGACCGAGAATTAAACACATGAAACATAATATTTTTTTTCCATGCCTTATCTTGCTGGCTGGTCTTCTATTAAGCTCTGAAGTGAATACAGCCGATTATTGTGTAACAAATGGCTTGTCATTCCAGCAAGCACTGAATGATGCGGCCACCAATGCTGAGTCCAACCACATCAAACTGGTTCAAGGCACTTTCTTTGCCACCGATTCAGGTGTGAACAACACGGGTTTTAAGTGGTATCACAACAATGCACAGCCATTGGTTATTTCAGGTGGATGGGAGATGGAGAATGGCCAGTGTGAGGCCCCCCTGATCGTGGCAGATCCCACCACCACAATCATTCATGGTGGACTGTTTGATCGAGGTTTCGAGGTTTTTGTTGGTGCTGCAGCCATCGACCTGACCTTAACCAACTTGTACATTAAATTTGGCTCAAGCCCACCACCAATTATTGGTTACTTAACTTCTGGAGCAGGCATCAAAATTGCCAGTGAAAGTAACGATCAATTCTTCGGAAAAGTTTTGATAGACCGTGTGATGTTTGAAGATAATTTTGGTATCAACGCCTCAGCACTGTATATCAATGGTGCTGAACATTTGGTCATCCGCAACAGTGTTTTTCACAAAAATCGACCCAGCCATTATGGCACTGCGTTGATTCATGTACCTGATGGAGGGCGGGCCTATTTTGTAAACAATGTGTCCCGAGGTAACAATATCTTGAATCAAGTTGACGACCCGCATGCCGCCATCGAGTTTCTCTCTTCGCCTAACAGTCAAGTAATGGTGGCTAATAACATCTTTTGGGCCAATTCAGGCCAATTAGACATTCTATTCAGCGGTGATCAAACAGCAGAGCGTTGGTTGGTCAAGAACATGATTTATTATTTGGATGGCGAGTTACCCACAGTTGATCAGGACAATTTCATCATTCAAGTGTTGACCATAGGCAATGATTGGATTCCTTATGTCGATTCAATCTTTGTTAACACAGCTTTTCATCCTGAGCCAAACTTAACTCACCTGTTTGAACACGATTGGCAACCTGGTCCTGTAGATCTCAAGGGTCAACCCAGGGTGTACGGTGGTGGCTTGGACATCGGTGCGGCCGAGCACACATCAAGGCTGGTTTTTAAAAGTGGATTTGATTGATTTGAACCAATGTTGACAGTTATTTTATTCGATTTTGAAGGCGGTAGATTTGATTCTGAGTATGCTTGGTATCATCATGAGTTTCACCCAAGTGATCCAGTTGCGTGTCCAACAATTGTTGGTGAGTCAGTATTGATTGATCATACATTTCAGCCCGTTCAAATGCTTCAGCCAAGTGTTGCAAATTCAACAAAGTGATGGGGGCAGTTGGGCCCATTGATTCCTGTATGGATTGGTGTGTGGTTTGCAGCATTTTTATTGCCTCATCATGTTTTCCCTTACCTGATAAACCCACTCCCATATTGTCTGCAGAGGCCAAGGTATAAATGTGGTTTGAACCCAATTGATTAATGGCTTTCTGATGGGTTTTACTGGCCAATTCGTAGGCTTGGATGTAGCGCCCAGTTTTGTTCAATAATTCCCCCAAATTGTATTCCAACAACAAGGCCAGCTGGTGTGACTCTCCCAGACTGTCATGAACATCAGACAATGTAAAACGCATCAACTCTTCGCCGCCAGTCACATCACCCAAGTCGACCAGAATGTTGGCCAGGGTAATCGCTGTTTGCAGTGTACTGCGATCGCGTGGCCCCATTATTTGCATGGCCAAGTCGTAGGCTTTTTGACTGTACTCCAATGCCTGTTGCGGCTTGTTTCGACTGCGTAAAAAACCACTGAAATTCGAGAATGTGGCTATATTGGCACGACTGTTTGCACCAAAAAGCCGAACTGAATGAGCCACATGACCTTCAAATAAAACTTCAGCCTCATCCAATTTACCTTGTTGTACTAAAGCAATAGCCAATTCATTCTCAATGGCATTTTTGTTGGTTTCTAAAGCTTGTGGATAAGCACTGAGCCAACCCCTGGCCTGGCGTGAAACCGCTTCTGCTTGATCGTACTCTGAGCGCATAGAATGAATCCTGGCCAATGTCGACAAAACCAAAAATGGCAGGTTGTTGGAAGCCTCAGTGGGATCTGACAATTGGCTAATTTGCGCTTGAAGCAACTGCTCTGCCGCATCAATTTCATTCATATCTAGGTGAATTTCAGCCATTCGTACTTGTGCCAATGCAATGGTGTATGCATGGGGAGGTTGATGTGATTGAGCCAAGGCAATGACTTCTGTATTCAAGGCCATACTGGCATCATAATTCCGCAATAAATGATATGAAAATGCCATCTCCAACTGAGTTTTGAGCACCTCGCTGTCGTTACTCTTAAATATTTTGCGGCGTAAATCCAGGCTTTTTTCTAAGTATGGCAAGGCCACCTTAGGTAAACGCAAACTGTTGTATGAATTACCCAGCGAATGGTACATGGCCGCTTTGGCCACAGGTTGATCTGCAAACCGATCTTCCAGAGATGTAGCGGCCACCTGTAATAAATCAACCACCCGAACGTCGCGGGCGCGACCCATGGCGGCAGTCGAGTTCAATAATTGGTTCAGGAACTCATTGACTGTATCGGTTTTTTGTTTTTCCAACTGAGTAATTTGACGTGCCTGATCGACATTGACATAGGCCAATGAAACCACCAACAAGCAGATACTTAGCGAAGCAATGATACTTGCCAATGCCCATTTTTTTCTTCGTTGTTCGGGCATTTGTCGAATGTGTTGCAATGATATCTTGATTTCTTTTACTGTTGGCCTGGATGCTGGGCTGGGTGACAGCATCTTGTGCACCAACCGACTCATTGGTCGACTTATGTCACTGCGAACTTTTTTCAACTGGCGAATTGACGGCTGTTCTGAGTGTGTTTTACTGAGTTGTTCAAAGTCGATGGCATTAACTGGGTAGACATTGATGCTTAATTTGTATAACACCACGCCCAAAGCATAGATATCAGAAGCCGGTGATTTTTGATCACCACGAAACAATTCTGGGGCCATATACAGTGGGGTTCCAATCACATCAAAATCATTGATATTGTGTCGATCCTGCTGCTTACCAGCACCAAAGTCCATCAAGACCAATCGACCCATTTGATCCTTCATGATATTGGCACACTTTACATCACCATGAACCAAACCAGCTTCATGAATGGCTTCCAGTGCGTCAATAAGGTCTGTTGCATATTGAAGTACTTGTCTGTCTGAATGATGCATGTCTTTACATTCTGATAAACTGACCCCAGAAATCAGGTCACACCAAAAACCCACCCGCTCATCATGTAAATTGGCACCGTGTATGGCCAAAACCCTTGGATGTCTGACTTTTGCCATGCGCTTGGCTTCAGCAATAAAATTTCGTGTTTGATAACCAGATATTTGTTCTGATTTAAGCAGTTTAACCGCCACTTCACGGTCTAAAGTTGAATCATGGGCACGAAAAACCTCGCCAAAACTGCCTGTCCCAATGCGCTCTAAAACGTGTAAATGTCCCCATGAAAATAAAGCTTTTTCATGTTCATACTCAGAATCTTGTTGGCTTTTTTGCAGCGCTTGACCGATGGCAGCCATTTTCTTTAGTCGCCGCCAAAATGCGGGGTCACTGGATTCAAGTTGTTTGTACTCAGACCAATTAATCACTTGGTTATCACTGATTAATTGGCTGATTTGTTCAACTAAAGTTTGATTGGTGTTCATGACAGCAATTCCGCTAATTTCGCCACACCCCTGGTTACTAACATGCGCGCTGCATTGGCTGAATTACATGGTAAAGCAGCAGCGACCTCTGGAAATGTGTAGCCAAATTCAAGTCTGAGAATCACTGCCTCACGGGTTTTTGTCGACAGTTGCATGAGAGCCGATTCATATTGTTCCAATGTCTCTACACCCAGTGCTTTTTCGAGTGCCGATGTGTATTGATCAACCAATTCAACGTCATAATCCATGGGCGCAATTTGATGTCGGCGCTGAAATCGCTGAATTTCACGGCGAATACTATTTAACATCACAGTGCGCAGGTAAGCCATAAAGGCCCCTTCTCCTCGTGATTCGAAATCATCGACTTTTGCTAACACCTTCATCAATGAAACTTGAACTAAATCCTCGGTGTCAGTTAAATCCCTTGGACCATGGGGTAATCGTCCCCTTGCCCAACGTTTCAAAATTGGCAGATATATATTGCAAAGTCGTTCTCGCGCAGCAGCATCACCAGAACGCACTTTAGCCAACAATGTGGCTGTTGACTCCAGATCGGAATTTCCCACGGTGGTATCATCAGTCATCACACTAATATAGTAAACCTTTGAATAACAGTCAAGGCAGGGCAGCACTTTCAAAATTGCAAAAAATAAATTTAATTATGTGTTGTTTTATAGATTGAATGTATTTGCATAGTTAATGGACAAAATTAAAATAAAATTGTTAACAAACAACTCAACTAAACTCTCCTGCTGAGGATAGATATCAAACTATGTACGCGACTAAAAACATTATTTTATTTATTGGCTTACTGATGTTAAGCAGCTGTATCAGACACAAGCAACAGCTCATTGCTAAAAGTAACTCGTTAGCCATCAATCCAATACAACTGGATGCTATTGGACAATCGTTCTTAGCTGAACATCAGGTACTTGGCTTTTCAGTGGCAATGGCTGCAGGTGATGACATCATCTATCATCAAAATTATGGTTTTGTTGATGTGGCTGAATCCAGGCCTGTTAGTGATGAAACCAGATTTGAGGTGGCTTCTGTGTCTAAGCTTATCGGGGTAACAGTGATTATGAAACTGGTTGAACTAGGCCACTTGGATTTGCAGCAAAATCTAGCGGAATTACTGCCTAGTTTTCCTGAGAGTGGTATCGCAGAAAAAGTCAAACTAAAGCACCTCATTTCTAATACATCAGGCATTCCAGACTATGCTGATGCGATTTATGACCAATTTCTCCTGACTGGGCAGTCCCCGGACAGGGAAGATTTTCTTGTTTTTTTTGATGGAATTGAACTGACCTTTCAACCTGGAAACAACTATCAGTACAGTAACTCTGGTTTCTTATTGATGGCTTTAATTGCTGAACATGTAACAGGTAAGAGCTGGCAACAGCTCATCAATCAATACATCAATGAACCGGTTGGGTTAGACTTTCAACTATTGAAACATGTGGCCAATGAACCAACAACCTCCGCCATCTTTGATATCAATGATGGTAACTTATCTGCAGTTCCTACTTGGGATTTTCTGATTGGAGATGGCGGTATAACAGCCACCTCAAAGATGCTGGCTCGGTTTGCCAGCCTGTGGTCTAATGGAAGAGTTATCCAACCCAACCTTTACGATGAGATGGTAGGTTCAAAAAAGATTCGCACAACCATTCCAACTGGATATGGCTTTGCAGTCAGAAACGGTCATTTTTTAGGTGAACCAATGATTGGGCATACAGGTGGATGGAAAACCACCTATGCTGTTATGAGTTACTTTCCACGACTTAATGTTTCATTTGCAGCAATCATGAATACCGACGACACCTCTGCTGATATCATGAATCTTTTTGCTCAGTACATGTCGTTAGTTTTGAATCAACAAACACCCGATTTAACCAATCAGCCTTTAACCAACCTTAAAACACAACAGTATGCAGGTCAATACACAGCTTATGACATCCCTTACAGCAATCAAAGTCAAACTGTTCTGATTAAAAATTCTGAAAATGGACCATTAGATTACTGCTATTCAGATCGATGCGAATCTATGCAACAAATAGCTACAGATCGTTTTTGGCTCAGCAGTTATCCATATGATTATGTTGAATTCATCAGAAACGAACATAACAAAGTGGTTGCAATGAGCGAATACCATTATGGGTTTTTTCAGGTAATTAGGCTTCGATAATTAACACTTATGCCATACTGGACACTTGAAGGCCAATTAGAATGATGGCTTTTAACTGGAAAAATAAATCAAATTATACCCATTGCATCATGATTCTATGCATGTTGAAGATTCACGATTATGGAATTATTTCTCCAGTATCTTCCCAAACATTGCCTGTCCATGTCGTGTCTGCATTGCTACAACCATTGCGGATTCCATAACGGTAATCTCGTCCGAATTGATTACCTGTTATATTGAGGCGAGTACCAGCGCAATATAAGGTGTAATTGCCGCCATTGAGCCAATTATTCTTGATGGTTAAGTTGTCCAAAGGACCTTCGGCTGTTTGTAACATAAAACAAGCATTGGATTTGTATGGTGATGGGTCAGTAATGGGCATGTCACAATTGTTATAAAGAAATGTGATGTTGGCGCCTGAGCGACTTTGATTGCCATCTGCATGGGCACCCTCATTGGTTCCTAAATGGTGTATCCAACTGTATGCCACCAAGGTGGGATTGGTGCCACTTTGTACTTTAAAACCATCACCACCACTGTTGTGAATATTGAGGCGCAATGCGGTAAAACCAGTTCCTAAAATAGCAGCACTGCTCATGTTCATGATTTCACCATCCTCAAGTAGCAGCCTAGAGTGACCAGAATTGGTTAAAACACCATAAGAAGTCCCTGTGGCATCTATTCTGAAATTTCTGATGGTTACATCATTTGCTTCAATTTTTATTCTGCCAGTCAAATCTATGTTTTCAATCACAGCGCCATCAGTGGTGATGGTCATGCTGCCTATGGGCTTAAGTATGTTGGTATCGTATGGCCCAGTATTGAATGGCCCTGGCTTCTCGATGGCATCAAAAGATGTGGCAAAAATCAAGCGATTGGCAGTTGCATCAAATCCGACCAATAAAGTCATGCTCAATCCCAACAAAACAACTCGAGTTAATTGATTCTCCATCATGAAACCATTCATTCTAAATAATTTAAACCAGTTTACTGAGAAATGCCGACTTAAATTGTGAATAAGTAATCATTTTTTTGATTGTAATGCCTCAATTTAAAACGATGAAACTGTGATTTAATTGATCAAAGCTGCGGCCAGATGTTTGTGAGTTAATAGTCAATCTCTCTGTATTGATAAGGTCCTCAGAAAAATACAACGGTGTTATAATGAGCGCTTTTTAAAATTCGCAAAATCATGTCTGAAGCACCGACTGAATTTCCCAAAGAATCAACTGTTATGATGATTCCTGGTCCCGCCGGTCAAATTGAATGCTTGACCGCACCACCTGAGGCTGATGCAGTGGATAAAAACCGCGTGGCTTTGATTTGTCACCCACATCCTTTGTATGGTGGCACCATGCGTAATAAGGTGACGCATATGTTAGAAAAAGCTTTTCGTGATATGGGCGCACACACAGTGCGCTTTAATTTCCGTGGTGTGGGTGAATCTGATGGTGTGTTTGATGATGGCATTGGCGAAGCTGAAGACTTGTTAGCGGTCTATCAATGGGCCAAAGCAGCCATGCCGCATTGTAAATTCTGGTTGGCAGGTTTTTCTTTTGGTTCTTACGTGGCTTTGCGGGCCGTGCATGACATAAAACCAGAGCAATTTGTCACCGTCGCCCCGCCTGTTGAACGTTATGATTACACTGAATTAGCCGCTCCAGACTGCCCTTGGCTGGTGATTCAAGGCGACGAAGATGATGTGGTCAGCCCACGGGCAGTTTATGAATATGTAGAACAACAAAATCCCAAGCCTCAATTGGTTACCATGAAAGCAGGACACTTCTTTCACCGGCGTTTACTGGACCTCAAGGGCGCCGTCAAAAATGGTATCCTGCGTCAAATCAGCACCGAAGATTAAGCCGCCACAAAGATGTCCAAAACAGGCCCCAAAGCCCAATACTTAAACGAGATTCTTACTGGTGTCATTTGGGGTGATGAATTACAAGCCTCGGTGGTCGATGAATTCCAACGATTGTTTACAGAGTTAACCCAAAGCAAAAACAAAAAATGGTTTTTTCAAACCGCAAACCCGACACCCAAAGGCATTTATATTTACGGTTCAGTGGGTCGAGGCAAAACCCACTTAATGGATTTGTTTTACGACAGTTTACCAACCCAAGTGGGGAAACAACGACAGCACTATCATGAGTTCATGTTTTGGCTGCATCAGCAGCTTCGCGCCCATGGTGACACCAAAAACCCATTAAATGCGATTTGTAAAAAGCTGGCATCCCATACACAAATACTCTGTCTGGATGAATTTTTGGTCAATGACATCGCCAATGCCATGTTGCTGGCCGGTATGTTGCAAGCCTTCAGTCGCTATGGAATTGCCTTGGTGACCACCTCCAATGTCAAGCCAGATAACTTATACAAAGAGGGTTTGCAACGGGCAAAATTCCTGCCTGCCATCACTTGGATCAACACCCACATGCAAGTGATGCATCTGGATGGTGACCATGATTACCGCCAACAAGATGTCGATGACAACCAACATGAACACTGGTACTTCCCAATCAATAACTCCAGCTCACATCACTTGCAAGAGCGGTATGCAGTATTGACCAATGGTGCAGCAAGCTCAGATGCTCCATGGACCATCAACGACCGATCGCTTAAGGTGCTAAAGTTTGCCAACCGGACTTTGTGGTGTGACTTCAAATCTTTGTGCCAACAAGCCCGAAATGCCGCTGATTACATTGAAATTGCCCAACAAATCGACACCCTTATCATCAGTCATGTACCCAACATGTCAGCCGATGATGACAGCGCAGCACGGCGCTTCATCACTTTGATTGATGTGATGTATGAAGCAGAAGTAAAAATCGTCGCCCAAGCTGCCTGTCACTATAAAATGATTTACCAAGGCAAAAAGATGACCTTTGAATTTGAGCGTGCAGCATCCAGGCTGGCTGAAATGTTGGTTTAAAACAATAAAACCAACAAGCTCGGAAGTATTAATATAGGCAGTAAGCACCAAACAGTCACACTTATCAACCTGTGTGGCATCCAGTAATGATTAATCACCAACAGCATAAGCCAACTTGAGAAACCATACAAAACTGCAACGCCAGCTCCAATTGCCAACTCATTTTTCATTGGCTTTATTTCTGAGAAGATGTACTCAGAAGTAAAATACCATGTGAAAGCCGTGAAATAAACAGTTCCACCTATACCAAGAATAAACAAAACAATGATGATAATTCTCATCAAAGAAGGTTAGCATATAACAAAACTTAGTGGCTGAAGAATTGAATTGGGTATTGTCCATGTATATCTTGGTCGCAATGTGCACCACTAAACATTCATTATTTTTCTTTCCTCTGCTAAATGATCTTTAAATTGGCTTTCAAGGACTTAAGCGCACTGTTATGTTTTATCCATTTTGACCCAGTAGGATCATGATGGAATTGTGTATTCACTCCATTATTTTAAAAAATGGATCCCCGGGTCTCTTTCAGCTGAACAAGCTGCTAATAATTTTATTCTCAAACAAGTCGATAAACTCAAAGGGTTATTAAATCCGCCCGAGGACGACGAATCTGATGGAACTTAATATTTTTAAGTGATTTCAGTCTTGTTTGCTAAGTGTCAACGTGGTGTCGAGGAACTTTAAAGTGGTAGTTAATCTACTGGAAAATCGCATTACCGTCGTCCTCGGGCGGCCTTCAAACTGGAACCATCCCATTCAATCAATTAGAACTGTCAGCTATTCAGGTCTTGATTATCTGAAAGAGACCCGGGGATCCATTTTAATCAAGACAAATGATGGGTGTTATGTTTGTTGGTTGACTCTGGAAAACCAATCCGTTGATTGAATCAAATCTCCGCAAGGAACATAAACAACATGATTATTTTAAATTAAAAACATCTTGATAACGATAATTCAGTAGCCTTCCATGGCTGCCAAATCATCCCTACTTCTGGTTAAGCATTATTCGAAACCATTTTCAAATATGACATCATCATTAGGCAAGCCATAGACCTGATTTGACATCGAAGTGGTGGTAAAGGCCCAGGTATTAGGAATCACATCATTGGCCACACTGGTACTGGTGGTTCTGATACCAAAACCAGCTGGTAAGGGTGTGGCCATATTGAAAGTGAAATCGCCATTGGCATCAGCTGTGGTAAAGCCTAAATAACCCAAGGCTTCCTCATCAGCATCATCATCATCTATGTAAAAATCAATGATGCAGTTGGGACATGGGCTGTCATCACCCATGATGTTACTGGTGTTGTTACCACCGGTCACCACCAGGCCATTTATGCTGGTGATCTCAGCTGGTTCAAACAATTTAATGGCAGTAGCAATCATCGGTCCAATTTCGAAATATTTTTCAGGACCGTCAATCACCAGATTACCTCTGACTGTATTGCCACCATCACGAAATGCTGGGCTGCTGGTATCCGTCCAAAGTATCGCTCCTTTGGTGTTCTCAAAACCATTTCTGGCAGAATCAATGATGTTATTAATCACCAAATGCCCATTATTCTGTGGGTCCAATACATCGGTCTGGGTAGAAAACTTAATGCCTTGACCACAAACCCCAATGACATCGCCATTGACACCTTGCCCAATCACATTGTTTTCTATGGTGTGCAAGGCACCAAATACAGTTAATGCCTGGGGTGGCGTGTCATTGGTGCTGCGGATATTCTGCAAACCTGCAATGTAATTGCCTTCAATGATAAGTCCAGTTCCTGCCGCATTGATGCCAGCCCCACCAAACCACTCAGCTGCGTCCACTGGCGGATTAACTGGGTTGATGTTGGTGAACGTCCGACAAGCTAAGTTTGTTGGCACCGCAGGCACCGTGCCGTTGATGTTGGTGCCAATCCAATTATTCAGAACTTCAACCTCCTCAGCTGCAGAATTCACTTCAACCGCATAAGTTGAGGCGCCAGTGATGATGTTGTTTTGCACCAACAGTCGATCGGCCTTGGCCAAACCCAATACCCCGTGGTTACCGGCTAAATAATCAGTGTCACCAGCAAAATTACTGAAAGCCACTTCCAAGCCGTCTGGAGTCAAACCCCATGTGTTATTCTGAAAAGTGAAATCAGCTTCCTTGGCATGGATGCTCATACCCCCAAAAAAACCGATTGATTGAATCAATACTTGGTTCAATTCAACCTCCATGGTTTGGGTGCTCTGCACCATAATTTGCGGCATTTCATTGTTGCCTTGCACATTGACCGGAAAACCAACAATGTTGACGGGGCCTGAAACGTCCGTGATGGTTTGTGGGAATAAACCAAAATTGCTGGCACTGGCAGCGCCTGAGACAGGAATAACCCACTGTCCACCACTGAACTGAATATCATCGGCATTGCCATCTGATTCATTTAACCCATCAAAAACAATGGTCACTGGTGCACAACCATTACAAAATGAATCATTGGCAATCGCACCAGCTTCTCGCAAGGCACGCCTGAAAGTACACTTGCCTGCACCTGATCCGGTGGTGTCCGGGAAAAACAAACCTCCCTGGGTATAGCTACAGGTGTGGTTGTTGTTGTTGGGCTCTTCATCTAAAGCCCAATCAACTGTGATGGTTGTTTGTGCTTGTAGTAAGGATGACATGCCAGTCAATAACAATATAATGATGACCGCTTTTAGCTGTGATGTTTTCAAAATCCGACTCCTCTGGTAAATAATTTTAATCTCATCCATACGTTATGAATGTTGTGTTGATGGATAAAATTTTAGGAGTTGGTGATTTTTTATATCTGAAATTTACTTGAAATTGTTCTGAAATTTTAGTCAAAATGAAGCCAAAGGGAGCGTAATCGATAACCTGACTGAGGTTTTTTTATAATTGAAGCACTGAATCAAATTGTTGCCATGAAATCAATACCAAGCGTGAAAACATTACCACCGATGTAAGGGTATATTGCCATGCAGATTCAAATCAGCAAAAATCTGGTTATGGTTTATTCACGACCGACAAAAAAATAGATGGACTGACGAGGACGGACCTGTGCCAGTTTAAACAATTCATCTTGATTAACCACCAAAATTCTGGGGTAGCCACCGATGGTTTGCGCATCGTGCATGGCCAAAATGGTCTGTCCATCTGGCGTTACCTGTAAACTACCAGCCACCAGTCCAGAACTTTGCAAGTGGGTGGTTTTGATGGAATTAAGCGGTTCAGCTTGCAACCTAAACCCTTGTCGGTCAAAGTGGTGGCTGAGTTGATAAGCTTGACCGAAGGCCTTGCGAATTTCTTCGGGTTCAAGCCAGTCAAATTCCGGTCCTGGGGTGGCCCTGATGACATGCATGTTTTGTGCTTTGAGTTTTTTCCATGTCGGCTTTTTCCTGAAATGAGTTAACTTTTGAGTGGTGACGTTCAAACGATCACCTGCTTGTAATTGACGGCCATTGATGCCGCCTAAGTGTGCCACGGTTAAAGTGCTGCAGCTGCCGGCCATCGGTTCGATTCCCAATCCTCCTGCAACAGCTAAATAAGCCCTCACTCCCACCTGCAGCCGACGCATGTTGAATGTATCTCCCGCTCTTAAATGTATCACCGCATCGGTGCTGACAGCTTTGTTATTCACCACACAATCAAACTCGGCACCTGCGATGGCCAATACACAAGGGCTATGACTGATCAATTCAATACCTGTCCAGGTGATTTCAAGCACTGCTTCATCCAACCGATTGCCCACCATCCAATTGGCTAATTGAGCGGCTCGGTCATCCATATATCCTGATACTGGCACACCCATATGAGCCAGACCTGGCCGACCTGCATCTTGGACGGTGGTGAAGGTGCCTGCTTTGATGATTTCTATACTCATGATTTTACAGCCAATTGGTGGTATTCAGCCACAGCAATGGGTTCAAACTTCACCTCATCCAAGGGTGCAAATAGCATGGGACGCTGTTGATTGTGCCAATCCAAGAGTTGCAATGGTGTGCGGCCAATGACATGCCAACCACCCGGGCTTGATAATGAATAAATGCCAGTCTGTCGACCTGCTATGGCCACACTGCCAGCTGGTAGGGACAGTTCAGGAGTCGCCTTTCGCGGTAAATTCAAGCGTTCATCATTACCACTCAGATAAGCAAAGCCAGGCAAAAAGCCCAACATCGCCACTTGGTATTTAGCTTGACTGTGGCGCTGCACCAATTGTTCTACTGAAGTTGATAAAGCGTTACAGACCGCAATTAAATCAGGGGCCACTTGCGGGTCATAACAGACCGGCACACGATGTACTCGGTGACTGAGCTCAGGAATGCGGTTGGCATCAATTCTGTCGCGCATCAAAGCCCACCAATCCAGGCTGTGATCAACCACCTGTGAAAACACCAGCATCAAACTGTCTGTGGCTGGCACCACGTTAATCTGGGTAGGCAATGGCGCTTGCATGAGGTCAAAAGCCAATGAGTGGATGTGCGACAAATGGCCTGCAAAGGTTTCAAAACGCAACAACAAAGCACAATCACCATTGGGCAAGATTTGACTGATTTGTAAATGGTTGCTTTGTTCAGACATGCTGACTGCCCTGTGGCGCTTGGATTAGAAAACCAGCTTGTTTTAGCCCTTGGCTGAGAAATTGAGCGGTTTGGATGGCGTTTGGATGGTCCCCATGCAAGCACAAGGTATCAATTCGCAAGGGTATCTCCTCACCGGTAATGGCAACTACGCACTGTTTTTGCATCATCTGCAATGCCTGTTTGAACATCACCGACAGATCAGTGATAACTGCTCCAGCTTCGGTTCTTGGAACCAAAGTCGCTGCTTGCGTGTAGGCACGATCAGCAAAACCCTCGGCCACAAACTGAAGCCCTAATTGCGCTGCCGCTTGTTGCATTTTCGAATCGGCTAAACCATAAATCAGGGTATTTGAATCAACTTCAGCCACTGTTTCGACCAACACCAGCGCCAACTGTAAATCATCAGCAGCCTGATTGTACAAATCGCCATGAGGTTTAACATGAGACAGCTTTCCACCATGAGCCTCAGCTGCAGATTTGATGGTTTGTATTTGTTCAAGCAAGGTTGAGTGTAAAGCCTTGACTGGCATGTTCATCGCCTTTCGACCAAAATTGGCCCTGTCAGGATAGGCGGGATGTGCACCGATGTTAACCCCATGACTTAAAGCCAATCCGACTGTGTGTTCAATCACCGCTTGATTGCCGGCATGCCCACCACAGGCAATGTTACATGAACTGATATAAGCCATGATGGCGGCATCATTGTGCCCTTGTGAAAGCTGTTCATATTCACCCAAATCACAATTTAAATCTATACAAGTTTGCATAGTTTCAGAACCCATCCTTTCAATTAAAAGCAAAATACAGTGATTTGCCACCCAAAAACAAGGTAACTGATATCACCACAAGTCCCAAGACATTATGAACCCAAGTGTTTTTATATGGGCCCAGTAGTTTTGATTGATTCATCACATACAACAAAAAAACCGCTAACAAGGGCAGTAAAATACCGTTGGCAATTTGTGCAAACCAAATGATGGTGACGGGTTTATAACCCGATAATGACAAGCCCAAACCACTGAATAAAACCACCGCCCAAGCTGCCTTAAAGCGCAGGTCTTTACCATCCGATGACCATCCCAACATGCCTGCCAAGGCATAAGCTGCTGCCAAGGGTGCGGTGATGGATGATGATATACCGGCTGCAAATAAGCCCACCCCCATGGCCAGGGTGGCCCATGAGCCCAATAAGGGTTCTAATTGGATTGATATGTCTGCGGCTGAATTAATCGCCACTTGCTGACCAAAAAAAGCCGCTGCTGCGGTCGAAATAATCGCCAATGAAATCAAACCACCAACGCCAATTGATATCACCGTGTCTTTTCTGACTTGCGGTAAATCTGCAGCATCATGCCACTTGTTTTTAACCGCTGAGGCGTGCAGAAATAAGTTGTACGGCACCACTGTGGTACCCACCAAAGCAATCACAGTGAGCCACGCCCCTTCAGGCACTTGAGGACTCAAACCAGAAAAAAGCGCACCCACATCAGGCTGGGTCATCACAAAAGTACTGATGAAAGCCAAACTCATTAATAACACCAAACCAATCAAGGCTTTTTCCAACACTGCATAACTGCCTTGTACCAAAACCACAAAAGCCAAAGCCACAATCAACACTGGCCAAGGAAAATTCAAATCAGGCAACAGGGCTTCCAAGCCCAAAGCAGCACCGGCAATGTTGCCGCCTTCATAGGCACTGTTACCAATAAAAATGGCCACCGCCACCAAACCAAAAACCACGGCTTTGAGTATCGGGTTTTGAAATTGCGACTGTAACACCTCACCCAATCCTTGTTGGGTGACTACCCCCAAACGCGCCGACATTTCTTGTAACAACATACAAGCAATCACCGAAAACAGCAAAGCCCAGATTAAAGCATAACCAAAGTTCGCCCCAGCCAGAGTACAGGTTAATACCGTTCCCGGGCCGATAAAAGCCGCCGCCACCAGGGTGGCTGGGCCTATTGAAAACTTGTTAGTCATAAACATTCCTTAAACACACAGCAATGATTCTAACTGAGCCGGCTTGATTGTGGTGATAAAAAAAATCATAATATGGGTTTCCTACCACCAACCCAAGCAACCATGTCTAAGCCAAAACACCCACCGCTCTACCCTGCCGCACAAGTTAACCAATCTGGGCACCTCAAAGCATCTGATTTACACCAGGTGTATTGGGAAAGCTGCGGCAACCCCAAAGGCAAGCCAGTGGTCTTTGTGCATGGCGGCCCAGGTGGTGGCACCTCAGCTGAAACCCGACGGTTTTTCAACCCTGAAAAATACCACATCATTCAATTCGATCAACGTGGCTGTGGTCAAAGCACACCACATGCCTGTCTCGAAGATAACACCACTTGGGACTTGATTACTGACATGGAAAGCATACGGAAATTACTGGGTATAGAACAATGGCAGGTGTTTGGTGGTTCATGGGGCAGTACCCTGGCTTTGGCTTATGCCGAAAAACACCCGGATCGAGTCACTGAACTGGTGCTCAGGGGAATTTTTCTGTTGCGTCAACAAGAACTGCAGTGGTTCTATCAGGAAGGTGCCAGTCGGATGTTTCCTGACGCATGGCAGCCTTACCTTGAACACATTCCCGCAAATGAACGCCATGACATGATGGCAGCTTACCAAAAACGCCTGTTGTCCGATGATGAAGCGGTGCGCTTGGCTGCCGCTGAACGCTGGTCGGTGTGGGAAGGTTCAACCTGTCATTTGTATCCAGACCTTAAACACATTGAAGAGACTGCAGATCCAGTATTTGCTTTGGCATTTGCTCGAATAGAAAATCATTATTTTATGAATAACGGATTTTTTACCCATGAAAATCAAATTTTGGATGACATTGAAAAAATCAGACACATTCCTACCATCATCATCCAAGGCCGCTATGATGTGGTCTGTCCAATGCAAACCGCCTTTGATCTGAAACAAGCCTTTCCTGAAGCCGAATTGATTGTGGTACCCGATGCCGGCCACTCCGCCTTTGAACCGGCGATAGCCAGTGAGTTGGTTAGAGCCACAGATCGGTTTGTTGGTTGAGTCGTTATATTAAATGACAACAACCATAATGCAGGTTGGGCTGTGGGCAGCGCAAGCTACCGACTGACATGGAAATTATTTACCTCAACAAACGCTGTTGAACATGTAAGATGGATCAAGCAACCACCTTAATAAGATCAGGAATATAACAATCAGCTTATTCAGCTTTAATTTAGATATTAAGTCAGATGGTCTCGGTCGTTTAACTTTTTACCGATCACTGCGGCTTAAGATTTTGAACTCATTGGTGTTCCTGGCTGTGGTGCTGTTCGGGATGTATATCGTCAAATCAAATAACTTGTATTATTCATGGTTTGATACATGGGTCATCAATGCGCTACAAGTGGGCGGCGTACTGATCATAATTTTGATATGGGAAGATTACAGCATTGCTTTTGATGAAATGATGCAAGTAGTTGTCATCAAAAAATGGTTCAGCAGCTTATTACCAGTCAAAAAAATATTTTACCCAAACATCAAAGCCGTCGTATTGAAAAGGTATGCTTACGAAGATGAAGATGGCGATATCACCAATGAAGGCTATTTCCACCTAGAACTGAGTAATGGTGACTCATGCTTATTGATGAAATTCACAGACATAGACAGCATTGAAAATGCCCGAAAAAAACTGGCAAGGCACACTCAATTTAAAATTCAATCATTCTAAACTGATCAGTCAATGTTTTACTCTGATCTTAACCGTGTGAATAAATAGAACGCTACACAATTTAATCGTTCAAACCTATTACCAGCCCATCATTCCAACCGAGCCCGAGCGAGCGCAGGAATCCGGCAAGGAGATGTTCCAGTTTCAGTCATTTCACAAAACATCGAACTTGTTAAATATTCGCTTACTTGTAATATTTAATCCATTTAATTCACTGAGCCTGTCGAAGTGCATGCATACAATCAGGAATTTTTCAGTCTTTAAGTAGGCTTCGACAAGGTCAGCCGGAATTGCGTTTATGCCTTAACTGTGCTTGATTCATTGCACTCAGTTGGAGCCCAGATGATAAAGGTTTTGCTGCTCTCTTAAGATGGATTCTGTTAGTTGAAACAAAATTAAAATCCCATTTTACTCTCTTTGTTTCAATTTTTTCTGCTCTCGTTTTTGGCATTATTGATTCTCAAAAAATTGTAAATAAAACCCAACACCAACAATTAAATAAAAAATCATACCTATCGAGATACACAGCCATAAATGATCAATTTGATCTTTTCTCTCTTTAAATACCTTCCTGCCTAAATAAGGGTAACGAACTTTCCAAAGTGTCAATAACCTAATGAGAAACGCACCAGTTAAATAGAACATGGTGTAAAAAACCAGCTCTAACAAAATAAAAAATAAAAATTCAAAAATCACTGCAACCATAAATTCAATGCCGTCTCTTACAAGCCATGTATCTAACTACCCTACTAATAACTGACAGTATATTCATGTTCCAAAAGTCACAAAAACATCAAAGCAAATAATGATCACTCAAACTGCCCAATTTATGTTGCTTAAAGTAATCAACCAACTCCGGAAAGAACAGATCAAAATCAGCTTTCAGGTGATCATATTGCTGCTCCAGCACAGGAATGTATTGACTGGCGGTTTCTTTGGCGTGCGTTCTGGCAGAGAGGCGCAGATCAATGCGTTCCAAGGCTTGAATCAGCCCATCAAATGCTTGGTACTTACCCAGTAAATTAGTTTCAGCCATGCTGCCGACGATGGTTTTGGCTTTGGGTGGAAAATGCCGTGATGAGGCAAAGGCTTTTTGATTGAATGCCAATAAATAATCACCCAATCCCACTGTGCTGAATTGTTCCCAGCTTTGCGACAAGAAATGGTCATAGAGTAAATCCAACACCACGCCTTTGAGGTGTCCATCGGCACCCAGTTTCGATTTACTGGTTGATAAGACGGGATGCTTGTCAGTGAATTTATCAATCGCCCGGTGCATTTTCATGCCTTCACGTAAAGATTGACTGGCTCCGACCCAAGCCGCACCCCGCAAGGGATCAGCCAACACATTACCTAATTGATAATCGATGTCTTTTTTGGATAGTAAAGTGTGGGCCAGCCAATTCATTGATGTGGGTTGTATGTAGTCTGAGCCTTTAATTATAAGCCAAAGTGATCAGCTGTGTTTTTAACCAACATGAATATATCGCCAAGGGGCTATCGACGGCGCATGTTTTGACAAAAATCAAACTACACGTCAGTCAGTGACTATAAGCACTTCAATGAATCAGCATAATTGTTATAATCATTGAAGCGTTAAAAAACCCCAAAGAGGTCATGAATATGTATAAAACATGGTTAATACTGTCTGTATTATTTATCACAGCTTGCAGCCAAGCGCCTAAAACAGACGCTCCCCCAGTTGATAACATCACCCAAGCCATGTCTGCCACAGATCGCAGTGAGGCAGACCGGGCTCGTGACGCCAGAAGTCGACCCGATGTGACTTTAGCGATGTTAGACATTGGTCCCGGTGATGTGGTGTTTGATGTATTCGCTGGTGGTGGTTATTACTCAGAGCTGATTGCTCGGGTGGTTGGTGAGGACGGTAAGGTGTATTTACACAACAACCAAGCCTATCTGAACAGCGTTAAAGAGACGCTGCATCAACGCATGACTGATAGCAGCATGCCACAGTTAGTTCAATATGACCGCGAAGTCGATGCTATGGACATTGCACCGAACTCTTTGGATGCAGCCATGATTATCATGTCCTACCACGACCTGTTTTACGATGACAGAGGCAATGGCTGGCCGCAAATTGATCACCAAGATTTCATGCAACAGATTTACTCAGGCTTAAAACAAGGCGGTCGCTTCATGATTGTTGACCACCAAGCCAATAGCGGCCGCCAGGCATTCGACAGCCAATCACTGCACCGCATTGAAAAGGACTACGCCATTGAAAGAATTGAAGCCATTGGATTTAAGCTGGTGGCCGAATCAGCGGTTCTCGCCAACCCCAATGACGATAAAAGCACCTCAGTATTTGCCCCCGAAACCAGGGGCAAAACCGACCGTTTCATCATTGTGTTTGAAAAACAATAAAACATGATTTAAGCGCCTAAGCCTGGTCAGCTTAGGCTCATCTCAAATATGACTTGATCAGTTGAACGTATCAACCCATGATGTTTGGGTTGAGTTGCCACATGGCGTAATTCAAGGCTGAAGCAAACGAAACCCATAGTAAATAAGGTACTAATAACACACCGGCCCACTTTTCTGTACGCCAGAAGCTCAACATGGTGGCAGCAATCAACACCCACAATACCAGGATATTAACCATCGACCATGCACCCTGATGCCAAGCAAAAAACACCCAACTCCACAAACCATTGAAAACCAGTTGTACTAAAAACAAGCTCAATGCAGTTTGGTTGGCTTTAAAACCACCGCGGCGCCACACCAACCAAGCGGCGATGGCCATCATGGCATACAACACCGTCCAAACCGGACCGAACAACCACCCAGGTGGTGCCCAACTTGGTTGGCTCAATTGACCATAAAAAGATTGCGCTTGTATCGAAGCAATGGCGCCTATTGCAGAGGCTGCAAAACTGACCACAAACCAGATGATCAGGCCTATGACTTGTTGTTGGGTGGTTTTAACTGTCATATTATTGTGTGTGCCCGTGCATGAATTAACTGAGGATTATATAACATGGTGGCGCTGTTGATAAAACAATCTACATGTCAACAACAGGGTCTCACTTCACATAAAATTGATGACCGAGCACTTACAATTCGTTACTAATTGGCTATTGTTAATTGCCTAGAAAAGGACAACTTACCTTCAATGAAATTATCAAATCAAACCACTCAAAAAGCGCATCCTAGCTGTTCATGGATGGCTGTCACACTTGCGCTGCTGAGCACGCTGCTGCTGACTGGCTGCCAAAATGAACTGGATTCCGGTACTGACAAGCAGACAATGACACAACAAGCTGCAACGACTGACTTGCTTGAAAGCAAAGCCAGTCATACAACACCAGCCAATGAAACCTTCACCATCTTGGCCCTGGGCGATTCCTTGACCGAAGGTTTGGGAGTTAAAAAAGATGGTAACTACCCTGCTTTGCTGGAACAAGCTTTGAATCAACAAGGTTATGCACAAATTAAAGTGGTGAATTCTGGCTTGAGCGGTGAAACCAGCAGTGGCTTAAAAAATCGCTTGGACTGGGTGCTTCAACTCAAACCTGATTTAACCATACTGAATATAGGCGCCAATGATGCCATCCGTGGCCTGCCGTTAAAGCTCACCAGCGATAACATCAATGACATCATTGTACGCATCCAAGCCTCTGGCTCTGAGGTGATTTTAGCTGGCATGCAAATCTACGATAACTTAGGTCAGGAATATGTGGCAGGATTCAAAGACATGTACCCCAAACTGGCCGAACAACATGATTTAGTTATGATACCCTTTTTTCTTGAGCATGTGGGTGGTGACCCAGGACTCAATCAAGCCGACATGATTCACCCCACCACGGCTGGTTATCAAGTCATCGTCGAACGCAATGTGTTACCCACTGTTTTACCCGTTTTAAAAAAATTAACCCTTAAAACCAACCACACAGATCAACAGGAATGATATGAAATCAGCCCAAGCACAAACCCAAATCGAGACCAACTCGGCAACCCAAAATAATGTGTTGCAAGCCACACATATTTTCAAATCATTCCAATTGGAAAACACCCGAATTGAGGTTCTTAAAGACATCAGCTTGTCAGTCCAATCCGGTGAGTTTGTTGCCATTATGGGTAAATCAGGGTCAGGCAAATCCACTTTATTGAGTTTACTGGCCGGTTTAGACCAACCCACCGAGGGACAAATCAAACTCAATGGCGATGACTTAACGCACATGACTGAAGAACAACTGGCTCTGAAGCGGCAATCGGACATTGGTTTTGTGTTTCAATCATTTCATCTGATACCCACTTTATCGGTGCGTGAAAACATTGAGTTCCCCCTCAGCATAGCCAGGCAACACAACCCTGATAAAGTAACAGATTTACTTGAAGCGGTTGAGTTGACACATCGAGCCAACAGTTTTCCACATCAGCTTTCCGGTGGTGAAAAACAACGCACCGCCATTGCCAGAGCCCTGGTAGCCAATCCAAAGATTTTATTTGCCGATGAGCCTACTGGTAATTTAGATGAGAAGAATGCCGATCAAGTGATGCAATTATTGTTGAATTTACAACAGGCATTCAACACTGCACTGGTGATTGTAACCCATGACCCAGGTTTGGCTAAACTGGCTGATCGCACCATCACCATCGTAGACGGTCAACTGGTGTGAGCCAAACAATGAATAGGAACCTCAGCAACACCATCATTCAAAGAGAATGGTTTGGTCATTGGATATACCCTCTGCTGTTTTGTTTCAGCTTATTGGTGTCCTTGGGTGCTTATTTAACCCTTGACTCCCTACAAACCGCGGTCGATGACTACATCACTGACAACCAGAAAGCCATGGTTGGCGGCGACATCATCATCCAATCCAGACAAGAATTACCTGATGAAATCAGCCAATGGGTGGCTGCACTACCACCTGAACTGGTGGTCAATGACCGCCAATTCAACGCCATGACTTATGTGGCCGACGGTGCCACTGATGCTTCACTGCTGGTGCGTGTTAAGGCAGTAGATTTAAGTTATCCGCTGTATGGTACATTAAAATTGGCCAGTGGCTTATCACTCACCGACGCACTTGAATCAGGTCAAGTGCTGGTTGAGCGACAAGTTTTGACTGGCTTGGCTTTGCGCATTGGTGACCGCATTACATTGGGCGAATCAAGTTTTGTGATTGCTGATGAAATCATTGAAGAGCCGGATCGCCCATTGACTGCATTTGGGTTTGGTGCCCGGGTGATGATGTTGAACCAAGACTTATCAGCCACAGGTTTATTGGGGCAACGCAGCCGAATCAATTACCGTGTTGAAATCAAATCCGATGAGACAAGCGCAGCCGTACAACTACAGCAACTGCAAACCTTGACAGCAGACACTTCAGTTAACGTCACCAGCGTTGATCAGGCACAAACCAGCATATCAACCTTATCAGCTAACTTCTTAAAATTTTTGAAATTACTGGTGGTCGCTGTCATCGTCCTCTCAGGTGTGGGTTTAATGAGTGTGGTCAAAGCCTTCGTCAACCGCCAACAACAAACCAACGCCATTCGACGTGCCATTGGTGAACCAGTAGCCCATTTAAAAAATGGTTATTACCGCCTGTTCTTAATCATGACCTTGGTGGCTGTATTCCTGGCTTGGCTTTTGAGTCAAGTGGTGCTGTATTTCGGTTACGAAGCATTCGCTGCCATTATCCCCTCGCAAGTGACTTTGAACATCAGCTTACTCAGTGTTGTGAAGGTACTGCTGATTGCCATGGCTTTAACTTGGTTGATGACCCACAGCACCATCCAAGCCTTGTCCGGAGTTAAACCCGTGGCGGTTTTACAACAACAAACCCAAACCACACCGCAGTGGTATCTCTCTCGCTATTGGGTCATCTTATCATTGCTCAGCTTGTACTTGCTGCTGTCACTGGAACTGGGTTCTTGGTGGCAGGGTTTGCAAGTAGCTGGTGGTTTGTTGGCCATCAGTGTGATATTTTGGGCCTTCAGTCAGTTGATACTGCGCAGTTTAAAAGCCATGATTAATCGCGGCTGGATTAAACAATGGTTATTTAAATTGTCTTTGCAAAATATCTTTCGCAAAGGCAATCAATCAATGCTGTTCTTTACTACCATGTCAATGGCAGTGATGGTGATGTGGAGCATAACCGCCTTAAACCACACCATTGATCAACAATTAATCAGTACTTACCCTGAAGATTCACCCAATATGTTTATGTTGGATGTACAAAGTGAACAACACCAAGCTTTGAATGAAATCATTGTCGCACCAGTCACTTACTATCCGGTTATCAGAGCCAGAATTGCCAGTGTCAATGGTGTAGACCCTGAAACACTGAAAGAACAATTAGGCAACTACGATAACATCACACGAATTTTTAACCTGTCCTATGGAACAGAGGTACTTGATACCGAACAAATGGTTGATTCACTGGATACGGGGCAGTTATATACTGACAAAGCGGACACCGATGCAGTACCAATCTCTATTCTTGACAGCATTGCCGAGTACCTGCAAGTGTCACTCAATGATGAAATTATTTTTGACATTCAAGGGGTGCCAATCAAAACCTACATCAGCAGCGTCAGAAGTCGTTTTCAACGAGGACCCAGCCCGTTCTTCTATTTCATGTTTCAACCTGAAGTGATGGCCTCAGCGCCGCAGATTCAATTCGCCACAGCGCAAGTTGAGGCCAGTGAAATCCCACAATTACAAACCACCATCGCCAAACAGTTTCCAGGCATCACCACTTTGGATGGCGCCAGCATCGCCAAACAATTAAAAGGTTTTGTTGATCAACTGACCCAGCTGGTACAAATATTTACCGGCTTAAGCATCCTGGCTGGCATCATGATTTTAATCACTTCTCTGGTCTCAACTTCACAAGACCGGTTGCAGGAAAGCGCCTATTTTCGCTTGATGGGTATGTTGACCAAAGATTTGTATGCCATCAACATAATTGAACTGTTGATGCTTGGACTGCTGGCATTTGTTGCTGGTGGGTTATTGGGGTTTGCCGTTTCTTACGCCATCACAACTTTCTGGTTTGCTTTACCTTTCGTTTTTCCTTGGCAAGTCAGCCTGTGGTCAGTACTGATTTTGATGGGTACCTTACTGCTGGTCAGCCTGGCTTATGGCAGACTGGTGATTAAATCTAACGTCATGAACCTGGTCCGACAAATGGTATAAATTGTGACAAAATTTATCCCTTTATGCCGATGAAAATTTTGAACCTTAACTTAGGCAGTAATATTACAGAATTAATCCATTATTTTAATTTATTAGAAAATTTTCACTCAATCCTCACTGATTGGTGGCACAATAATAGAGTGAGCCATTAATTTGGTCAAGTGTGCAGGCATCTTGTTCTGGCTGTGGTAGAAAGATTTTCAATCAGCCATGAAATGAACAAGTCATTTAAACTTGAGACGAACCTGACTGGGTTCAAGGGTTGAGCACAAAAGGGAATGAATAAAAACATCAACAATTCTGAAGACCAAAAAAAACACAAAGACAGCCATGATAATATCATTGGTATCAACCAGCTAACAGCGCAAAAGAAGATGTCCTCATTCAGTACACATTTGCATGAAACGCACCGCATTTTTGTGCAATCTATCAGTCCTCGCTTGAATCACTTCTTTGAAGGGTTGAATGATTTCTTTTTTGATATGGCTGAACAAGCTGAAAACAACGTATTACAAAATCAATACTTTGCAGCCATTGGTGATACCCGCAAGAACAAATCTACCCTGACCAGACAGTTTGCCAAAAATGTTAACATCATTTTCCAGAAATTTAAAAATCAGGATTTTGTTTACTTCATTGAAAACAAACAACAAACTGAGGAAACCGCCAAAACCCTGACCTTAATTAAGGATGATGATTTAGACCAAAAACTTGCCATCAATAACGTGGTGGCTAAAATCAGTCAAATATACCTTAAGGAATTGCATTTACTGAATCAGCGGTATGCTGAATTGGCACAAATGGACCACCTCATTGAACAACACAATCCAATCGGACCAGATGCCATCGTCAATGCATTTGCTTTATCACTTAAAGTTCTCAAGTCTGAAAACAACATCAAACTGATGATCATCAAGTTATTTGAAAAAAACATGGTTGAAAGTTTGGGACCAGCCTATCGGATGGTCAACAAGTACTTGAAAAAGCACGGCATATTGCCAGACTTAACATTCAAGGTTCAACAAAGAACCAGCAATGATCAGCCAATCAATAACTCCATCAATTACTTGGCTCAAAAATTATCTGGCGAGGATGAAAATTATAAAAAAATTGCTGAAATTCTCGATCATGATCGAGAGCAAATAGAACAAAACAGCTATTCAGCTGAAAACATAGTGCAGTTTTCACAACTCAGCGATGCTTTGAATCAAATCAAATCAGAATTACTTACAGACCAAGAGCTGGCCAGCAGGGACAACATCAGTCCACTTGAGTTGAAAGATGTATTGATTCGAAAGTTAAAATCATTAAAAGCCATGTCGGCTTCACAACAACTGAATACTGCTGATGAAAACACCATTGACTTGATTGGTGAATTGTTTCAATTTTTAGTTGATGATCGAAACCTGCCAGAGACCATTCAGCTGGTGTTATCAAAGTTACAACTGCCGTATTTGCAAATCGCACTCAAAGACCCTACTTTTTTCTCTGACAAACAAAACAATGCCAGACAATTGCTTAACATCATTGCTGAAAGCGCCATGGGTTGGTCACCTGAAACTGATGACAAGTCACTGTTTCTGAATAAGGTCAAAGAGATTGTTAATTTCATTTTAAAAAATCATGAAAAAAACATCAACTATGAGAAGTTGATTGTTCGGTTCATACAACTTGATCAAAAACTCAAAAAACGCGCAGATATTCTGGAACGAAGAACGTCCGCCCAAATTTCTGGTCGTGAACGCTTGAATGTTGCCAAGAACAACACAGCAGATTTCCTCAGAACAAACCTGAAAGGTCAAAAAGTGCCGGCTTTGATTCGTGAATTGTTACTCAAGCCATGGGCCAATGTGCTGATACTCTCTGAATTAAGGCAACAAGACTCTCCCGGCATACTCGAAAAATATCAAAAATTTGTGGTCAATTTAATCCAAGCAGCCAACCCCGATAACTCACGTAAAAACAGCCAAGCTGAAATTGAGGCTTTATCTGAAGAATTAACTGACGGACTTAAGTTGGTAGCCATCGATAGCCAGGACCTCCAATCAAAAACCAAACAACTTCAGCAGTGTTTACAAAAAATCAACGGTTTGAAAGCGAGTCGTAAACCAGTTGAATTCATAGATCCCAGCGAAATACTTAAACTGTCCAAAGAATTCAACCAAGAGTCCAGTGTTGGTTCCTTGATCGAGCACCCAGACCAAACTTTACACTCACCTAAAAACATACCAATTGTTGATGATGAGTTCAACGAGAAAGCGATGAACATCAAACTCGGTGAGTGGATTGAAATCAACAGCAAAGACCAGCCACAACGGGTCAAACTGTCTTGGAAAAGTCCAATCAGTGGGAAATTGTTGTTTGTTAATGCCAAGGGCGCTAAAGTCGTAGATCTTTTTCCCATTGAATTGGCTGAAAAACTGCGCAACCAAGACTGTATAGCTTTACAACAGGTGCCATTAATGGATCGGGCCATGTCCAGTATTGCTGATAAGATGAAAAAAAGAAAAGCAGCACATAAAAAGTAAGCATGGCTAAATATATACTGACAACACCGCTGGTCAATGATGCCAGTATTTGCCTGATGGTTATTTGGGCTGGCTGGTATCAAACACAGTTGAATCAAACTTTTGCTTGGCTTTAAAACCTGTGTATTCAACAATCATTTTACCCATCATGGGGTTGTTAATGGTGGTTTTAAATGGCAGCCTTAAACCATGTTTTTCACGGTAATCCTCATATTCAATGCGCATATTGATTGAGCCCATAGCTGGAATCAACACTTGGGTTGTTAATTCCAATACATCACCGGTTATTTTGTCCACATAAGCAGTGACGGCAGGTAAATCCGCTGCTTTTAATAACACCTTGTAAACCATTTTACCGTCTATTTCGGTAGTTTCTACCACTTTAATGCTGTCATAATAATCACGCCAGTCGGCATCAACCGCTGGATTTTCTCGTTGCATTTGTTTCAGATACTTGCCATGGAACTCGGTGTATGGGTTGATACCATAAGTACTGCCCTGCTCCTTATTGACCACTACAATGGTACTTCCAAACACACCGAAATCCATAACTTGCCTTAAGTTGCTGTGGTTATCAAACTGCGTTTTAACCTGACCTGTGATGCCAGAGCTTTTGATATTAATATCACCAGTCAAAACAAAGCCATTTTTTTTCTTTAAGGCTTTTTTGCGTTGTTTTGATTTTCTTAATTTCATGATGTCATCAACAGTTGGTAACACTTCAGCTGTGGTTTTTTCGAGTTTAGGTGCTGATTCAACCACTTCTTCTTTGTTTTTATAAAGCTCTAAAGCTGTGACTTCACCGGCCTCATTTCTGACGAATTTAACACTGGTGTCTGCTTTGATACGAAACTGTCGAAAACCATTTTCATCCGGTAAATGCAGTTCGTAAGCCATTTGATTTGGAATATCCAAGGTTAACCGGTGATTTTGAATCATGGCTTTGATTTTACCATTAAGTTTCTTTGAGTCGTATAGACCCAAAAATTCATCAAAAGTCCCAGGCGCTACTTCCGCTTTGATTGCGTAGCCTTTTCGAGGCAACTCAAAATTCGCGCCGTTTTGTTGCATACGCATAACCGAAACATTTCCGCCCTTCGTGCGCTCAAAGGAAATCGAAATGGTATCAGTCATGGCGAAATACCATTTGCCAGTTTCGTCAGGGTCTTTTAATTCATAAACCGTTTGTCCCGGAACATCCACAGCTGGTCTACCATCATCATTTATTAAAAATGTAAACATGGCATCTTTGAATGGACCAAAGTCGGCGTGGTACTCACCGGTGAACTCCTGATAGTCTAATTTTGAAGACCCAGGTGCTTGATCTGTTTCGTCTTGGTCTACCAGGTGTTCCCAAACCATGTTAATCGACTCTTGCTGTAATGGCGTCGCAGTCACGTTGGTTAACAGCACAAAGCCCAAATTTGATTCAGGTAACATAGCCACCTGAGCACCATAGCCGTCAATATTACCACCGTGTTCAATGACTTGGTGATTCTGCCATTCGCGCAACATCCAACCCAAGCCATAATTGACAGTTCCGGCTATATCTATTTGGGCTTGGTGCGTTTCGTTGAGTTGTTGCTGGGAGATTAATTGTTGTTGTTTCACCTTGCCTTGGTTGAGTTGAAACCTGACCCACTGTGCCATGTCGTTGACATTGGAGTAAATCCCACCTGCTGGGGCCACATTGTTTAAATTCCGGCGTGGCAATAAATCATGTTGTTCTGTTGTATCGTTCCACTGATAGCCTAAAGCAACATGTCCTTGCGCAATGGCATCTTCATGTATGGAAGTGGTATTGTCCATCCCCAAAGGCATCAATATCAACTCATTGAGTAAATCATCCCAATTTTTTTCTGTCACTGCAGCCATCGCTTCTCCAGCTGCTAAATACATCACATTGTTATAATAGAAGTTTTTTCTGAACTCATCCACCGGCTCTGCTTTGACAGCAGTCTTGAGTATCAAATCTCTGCTGGCTTGACCATTGGCCCACAACAAATCATTGCGGGTGTATCCAGTGCGGTGAGAGAGCATGTCTCTGTAGGTAATGGGTAGAACCACATCATCCACTTTAAATTGATAAGCCGGTAATTGATCGCTGACTAAGCCATCCCAAGCTAATTTATTTTGATCTACCAGCATACCCACCATGGTTGCAGTGAAGGCTTTAGAACTTGAACCTATTGAAAACAGGGTTTCAGCTGTCACAGGGGTGTTTTTCTCCAAGTCCATAACCCCAAATCCTTGGGCCATGATTATTTGGTCATCTTTAACCACCGCAATGGCCATACCAGGGATGTGATAGGCCAGCCTTTTGGCTTCTAGCTGTTTGGCAAGTTGCTCAATCTTAGCGGTTATATTTGCAGGCTCACTCAATGCATAAGCAGGCAGTGTTAACATCACAAGTAATGTGAGTAATAACAACATCGCTTGTATCAATTGTTTGATTTTCATGGTTTTTTCCTGTTAGTAAATAGGTGTAAAGGGCTTAAGCTAAATTTGATTCAGCGCGATACACATCATAATTATCGGGTTCATAGGTGGTGGTTTGACTCATCATCAAGGCCACCAGTTGAAAATACAGTGATTGAATGATGTCTCCAATGTGACGTAAATCCAGTAGTGATAAAACCAAATTAATGGTGAGAAATAAGTTGGCCAAGATCGCACCGATAGTCAAAAGTTTAACCACTAAATGGGTGTGGTTCATGCGATCATCGTGAGATTGATGAGGGTCCATTTTCCTGCCGCTGATGATTCGCTGAATCATAAAAAAGTAAAATGCATTGAGCAGGCATACAAACAATATATTCCAATAACCCACAAATCCAGGGAAAGGGTCCTGTTGAATGTATATGACCATTAATGCATAAGCCATGAAGCTAATTACGGTGGCTACTAATAAATACTTTGGTACAAAATCCATGATATTTCTTGGAGTCAATTGGGCTTTTCGTTTTGATGATTGACCGACCTGTCTCATGAGTTGTTGGTATTTGATACCTGATAAGCCTAAGTAAAGAAATGGCAGAAGTTGCAAAAAGAATGTAACAGTCAACATCGATTGGGTATCCCAGTTCAACAATTCATCAGCACCGGTCACTACAGTGAACCCCAAAATCAACAGTCCAATCATTACCATCAGGGCATTTAATAACTTGAATGTTCTGACGGCGTAACTGATCGCTGCTAATGAAAGCGGGTACAGTTTTGGATAGCTTGCAGGTGGATAATTTGATGTCATGTCATCGACACGTTTCTTTAACCATGATGGAATAATGACTGAGATTAATACAATCTGGCTGATAAATACCAAGTAAAGTAATTCGATGTGATTCATGGATTAACTCCTTTATATTTTTGTAGTATCTGTTTATGTTTAATTGGCTTATTTGATTGAATAGTCAGCTTTATAAACATCAAAATCAATGTCTTCAAGGCGACTCTTATGCAACATAAACCCAGTTGATAACACTGCTATAAACTGCAAGAAAAAGCTCATTGCAGTGGGCATTAATGACTTCAAGTTGAAAGTACTAACAGCCACAGCAAAACCCAAAAAGAAGGCACAGGCTATCATGGTGAAGCAATAAGTTTTGATCACCAATGAAACAGTTTTTATGCGGTCTTCATGACTTTGGTAAGGATCTAATTTTTTACCGTAAATAAGCCAAGCTATCATGCCAAAAAAGAACAGGTAGCCAAGCAACAAGGCAATACTCACTGTAAATGCTTTGCTGCCTAATTCAAATTCAAACCCCTCCAAAGCATAGGCGAATATGACTAAACCTATGTAGGCAATGACGACTACAGCCAGTAATGCAGGCGATATGAATTGGAATAAATTTCGCGGTGCCAACTTGGCGGACTTTATGGTCCGGGTATCTGCTTGCTTCATCAGCTTAGACATACGAAAACCAAATATTTCCAAGATAAACATTGGCATCATTTGAATCATAAAATAAGCCCATGGCAGCATGGGGTTGATGCCTGTCTCACCCACCAAAGCGCCTTCATTGATGAAATATAAAATGATCCACCCTGTGATAAAAATCAAGGCATTGAATAAACCAAAAAAGCGTGTTGAGTTTTTATAAAAATTGTTCGATTTTGGGTACAACTTTGGATGGGTGGATGCAGGGTATTTTTCTTGAATTAGGCGCATTCTTTGCATTATTTTTGCTGGAAAATACAGCGAGAGTAATAAGATTTGTGATATGAACACAACGTAAAATATAGATAGGTTTGTCATGTTAGCCTCCCAAAGGTTGGTTTAGCACATCAGCAAATGCGATGCGAATTTCTGAGTCTGTAACACCTGCTTTTCTGAAGGTGGTGATAGATTCGGTTAAATGCTTGGTCACCCAAGCATTGAGATCGACTGTGCAATTGGCCAAAGCTTCAGGGTGAATGAATGTGCCTCTATAACCTTTGGTCTGAATCACTGAATCTCGTTCCAGTAGGCGATAAGCTTTAGCCACTGTTTTATTGTTCATGTCCAAATCATTGGCCAGTTGACGTATCGAGGGCAAAGGGTCGCCAGGTTTGATCTGAGCATTTTGCACCGCTTGCTTTATTTGCATCACCAGCTGTGAAAACAGTGGTGTGGCGCTTTCTATATCGACTGTAATTTCCATCGTATTTGATGTCCCATATGTACCGTATGTGCTAATGGTACAACTGGTTCAATAAAAATAGCAAGATATTTTTAATAAAATTAACACGATGAAGAGCAAATAAATTGACAGTATATCCAAATTTATTTGTTTATATTCAGCTACTTAGGGTGTTTCGTGCTTGGTGTTTTGATTTCAAAAAAATCAAAATAAATTAAAATTTCAATGCTTTTTTGCTGTTTTAACAAGGGCTTGTACCCCATGGTGTACCCCTTAATTAATGGGCATTGGCATCTCTGTGCGTATTGATAAAACGCATCAAAGTAACAGCCAGCATAATGATCAAGAATGGAATACAAGTGTATAGAATGCCTTGCCATTGGTAGTTGAACAACACCCAGCCAGCCATCAAAGAGGACAAGCCTTGAAAGGTGAAAATACTGAAATCATTGACCGCTTGGACCTTATGCCGCTCATGGTTTCTGTAACTCAGTGGTAGCAACGTGGTGCCTGAATAGAACAGGAAGTTCCAGCCGATGCCCAGTAAAATCAATGCCCACCAATAATGCAACAACTCATGGCCTTGGCTGGCAATGATCACCACACCGATAAACATCAGTGTACCCACCAACAAGAAGTACTTGGTCTTGATTCTCGATCCCAGCCAGATGGTCAACAAGGAAGGCAAATACATGGCAGCCACATGCGATTGAATCACCCATTTGGTGTGTTCCAAGGAGTGGTTGTGTAGTTGATGCATACTCAAAGGCGTGGCTGTCATCACAAAACTCATCAAGCCAAAGCCCAGCGCTGCAGCCACAATCGCCACAATAAACACAGGTTGTTTGATGATTTCGACCAAGGGCCTGGTTTCGGTTTCAACTGAGGCCTCAATGATATCGGGTGCTTTGAATCTTGACACCAACAGGATGGCTAAAAAGGCCAGCACAATGATACCGATAAATGTGCCGGCATATGTCTGTTCACCAGCCAGCCAGTCTTTACTGACAAAAGCCAACTCTGGACCAATCAAAGCGGCAAAAATCCCAGTTAACATCAACAACGAAACGGCTTTCGGAATGTCTTTACTGTCCGCTAAAGACTCAATCGCAGCAAATCTGAGTTGTTGCGCAAAGGCACCACTGAAACCCATAACAAAAGCAGCCAATACAAAAACTGAAAACCAGTTGTTCAACACCGCCATCAAACCCAGAAATCCGCCCACAATGCCTGAGCTGAAGCCAATCATGGTGGCTTTGCGACGGCCGAATGATTTGGCTAAAAAGGCTGCCGGTATGGTGGCCACCGCAGTACCGGCAATCATCAATGACAGCGGTAAGGTCACCAATGAGGGGCTGGGTGCCATTTGTTTTGAAATGATGCCACCAATAAACACCATCATCGGCGCAGCAGCGGTTATCAGTGGCTGAGTCAAAAACAGCAGACTGATGTTTTGATGTAAACCTGAAAAGCGATTGATCAGCGCAGCAATCAACAACAAGGCAAAAAATAGGGTGAGCAATTGGAACATGTTTGACTGAACTTTATGACTGGGATTTAGTGAACAATGACCAGATTGTAAATCTGATGCGTTAAAATAGCGACTAACATGAAGCAGCCAACCATAAATAAAGATAAAAAAGTACAACAGATCATCCTGATTGAAGGCTTGTATAACGTCGTTGTATTGGTGCTGAAATTGGTAGTCGGCTTGGCCACCAATTCATTGGCCATCATAGGCGATGCCATTCATTCACTGACTGATGTATTGAATAATGTGGTTATTTGGATGGTGATGCGGGTGGCTGGGAAACCGGCTGACAAAGAACATCCATACGGTCACCGAAAGTTTGAAACCATGGCAGTGTTTGGCCTGGCTTCCTTATTGGTGGTATTGGCCGTTGAATTGATACTACAAGCTATAAGAGCTGAAAGCCAGGAAATCATCAGTGAAGCTTGGGGCCTTGGATTGATGTTGCTGGTGTTGTTTTTGAACCTGTCTGTTTCCATGTGGGAACGCCATTGGGCGAAGAAACTAGACTCTGACATATTATTTGCCGATGCACAACACACTTTGGTTGATGTACTGACTACAGTACTGGTGATTGTCAGTTGGCAACTGTCAGCCATGGGCTATGTGTGGCTGGATAAGTTGTGTGCAGTTGGCGTGGCCTTGTTGGTGTTATACTTCGCTTTTGGTTTGTTCCAAAAAGTGGTGCCCATACTGGTCGATGGTTTTGCTATTGACCCCAAATTACTGTCCCAAGCAGCGCAACAAGTTGAAGGCGTTAAACAAGTTCGACAAGTGCGTTCAAGGTGGATTGGTAACAGCAAAGCCGTGGATTTAATCATAGCCGTGAATGCTGAGTTAAACATCACCGAATCACATGACATCGCTCATGCCGTTGAGGACATGTTGGTTGCCAAGTTTAATGTGGCCGATGCTTCCATCCATGTTGAACCTTTTGAGCCCAACGAGTAACTGAAGGTTTGGGTTTAAAACGATTATTTCTTTCACCCCATTATCACCAGTAATGGCTAAAATATGAGCAAATTTGATATCGGAACCCAGACCCAGTGAAATACAAAAACACCACAGACTACCAACATGGCGATGCCTTAAAAATTGGCGTTTTATTGGTTAATCTGGGCACCCCAGATGCACCAACCAAAAAAGCACTGAAAGTATACCTAAAAGAATTTTTATCTGACCCACGGGTGGTTGAACCCACCTTTCCTCGCTGGGTTTGGTGGTTGGTTCTTAATGGCATTATCCTGAACATCAGACCTAAAAAGTCCGCAGAAGCCTATGCCAGTATTTGGGATGAGGCAGGCGAGGGATCACCATTAATGGCTATCAGCAAAGCTCAACACCTGGCCATCGACGAACACTTCAAACAAAACAACATTGAAATAGTCACTGAATTGGCCATGCGCTATGGCAACCCTTCTATCAAGTCTGGACTGGCCAAACTCAAACAACAAAATGTAGACAGGTTACTGGTTTTACCTCTGTACCCACAATACTCTGCAGCCACCACTGCCTCAATTTTTGATGCAGTCACTGCAGAACTGCAAACTTGGCGCTTGATTCCAGAAACCCGATTCATCAATCACTACCACGATCACCCAGCCTACATTGATGCCTTGGCCAACAGTGTAACCAAACACTGGGCTGAACATGGGCAGCCGGATCAATTGCTGATGTCTTTCCATGGTGTACCCAAAAGGTATCTAATCAATGGTGATCCATACCACTGCGAATGTCATAAAACGGGGCGGTTACTGGCGGAAAAACTGGGCTTGAACAAAGACCAATACCGCGTGACTTTCCAGTCAATTTTCGGTCGAGAAGAATGGCTCAAGCCTTATACCATGGATACGCTTAAAGCTATACCGAATGAAGGACATAAACATGTACAGGTAATCTGCCCCGGGTTTGCTGCCGATTGTCTGGAAACTTTAGAAGAAATTGCGGAAGAAAATAAAGAATATTTTGTTGAAGCCGGCGGTGAAACGTTCAGCTATGTCCCTGCCCTGAATGCCGAACCAGAGCACATCCAACTACTGGCAAACTTAATCACCAAGCACACCCAGACATGGTTGGAAGATGGCCAACGTGATCATGCCAAAACGGCAGATATTTTTAAAGCACTCACAAGTTAAGCTCAGCTCAATAGTTAAAACATCAAAGATGACATGGCATCAATAATTGATGCGTTTTCTCGCAGGGCGTTTTTTTATCCCCGCCACAATACTTTGACCCAACCAATCTTTGGCCACTGAGGTGTATTGCTGGTCACCGGTGATTTGCATCTTGCGCTGTTTAACCGCTTGGTCAAAGTCACTCCAACCCATCCAGACTTCAGTCAGTACTTTTGAATTAACGGTGATTTGCACATCCACATCGTAATCATTATCTTTATTACACAGATCCACACAGTCATTTTCAAACACCAACCAATAATCGTTGAGCCCCTCTTCCACATCACTTAAGTGGATATGTGCAATAAAAGGATTGGGTAGTATTTCAATGTTTTTGGCATTTCTCATGATGTCCCACATCAAAAAGCGTGGGTCTAAATCTTCTAAGGAGGGCGCTGTTTGTAACCACTCTTGACCCCAACCTGCCATACCAATGATCACCGGTTCTAAGGCATTACCGGCATCAGTCAATTGGTAATTAATCTGCGTGCCTTTGAGGTTACTGGTTTTATTGATGACGCCTATTTGTACCAATTCTTTTAGGCGTTTGGATAACAGGGTGCGAGACATTCGCGGTACGCCGCGGCTGATGTCATTGAAATTGGTCGAACCAAACAACAATTCACGCATAACCAAAACAGTCCATCGATTACACAAAATTTCACTGGCCATAGCCAAAGGACAATATTGGCCGTAACTGATGTATTTTACTTGGTCTGAATCATTCACCTTGAGGAAGCCCTTATCTAGCAATCATAACTATGCTAACACCCATAAAAGCATCTATCCAGTACTGTTTCTGTACCCGCAGGTAAAACTTCTGCACTGGATGGAGCACTCCTATTTGGCATAAGCTGAAGTCACTTTTTAAAAATAAGGAAAAATACCATGAAAAAATTTATTATTGAGAGAGACATTCCAAGCATTGGCTCATTGGATCAAAACGCATTGAAAGAAGCTTCTGGCCAGTCTTGTGATGCCTTGAATAAAATAGGCCCGCAGGTGCAGTGGCTGGAGTCATTTGTCACAGAAAACAAGACTTTTTGTGTTTATTTGGCTGAAGATAAAAGTTACATCGAGCAGCATGCCGAGATTTCAGGTTTTCCTGCCAACAAAATCACCGAAGTGCTGACCATGATCAGCCCAATGACTGCAGGTTAAGGTTTTTGCATTCAGCTGATGAAATAATACAGAATTATTCAGTACTTTGAATCGGCAAACTTTTTAAAATAGTTAAAGTTTTATGCGGCCCGACAATAACCACTTGAAACAAATAGTCAAAATCAGTTTCTGACAGATTGACCACAGGTTTTCCTGATAACAAATGGGTTAACATTGGGGTGGTGTTGCTGTGTCCTACTACCAGTGCATTGCCTTTTTGCTGCTTCAATTGTTCTGCAAAGGCTGTCAATTCGCTTGGGTTATAGGAGGTCACTTTGATGCCCAAATAATCTGCTAAGGGTTTTGCTGTGAGTTGTGTGCGTTGGTAATCAGTGGCATAGATGTGCTGGATATTGGCCTGTGACAACATGTCAGCTATATTTTGTGCCCGTTGTTGACCTTGAACTGTGAGCATTGGGTCTTTACTGCCATCATCTGCTTTTTCTGCATGACGAATCAAATAAATACTTTCACTTTGAACCACAGAACTGAGCAACAACATCACCGCCGATAAAACCCATAATTTTTTCATACCACACCTGAATAACTAACCCATTGATTCTAACAGCATCTAGGTTCGATGTAATATTACAAAAGTCATGTATCTTTGATTAGCAGCTGATTTAAACATACTGATGGATTAAAAGTTAAAATAAATGGGTAATCGATTAAAATCATACTTTTATTTGAGTTACTCAAGTGTTCAGAAAATCTGTGTCATTCTTTATCTTAGTTGCACTGTTTTGGGTCTTGCTGTGGGTTTATATCCCTGACGCTTCACCAGATAAATTCAGCATCAGCGATTTTTTTCGCGGTTTCTTCTTGTTGTTCTCACTGATGGCCTTTGCATTTGCCTTGTTGATGCTCATCATTCGCTACAAAGGCATAGATATAGCAACTAACTTGATCCCTCATGGTGCTTTGACCCTGTGGCTTGCAAAACATGCTTTTGAGTACAGTCAACCCAAAGTTATCTTTCACTGTAGTTATCGAGGGGCCGATGAGCAACTGGACATCGAAATTTCAATGGCCGAACAATCACATCAATTAAAGCTGTTCAAAAATTCACCTCAAACACTTCATTTAGGTGTGGTTACTGAAAATCCGCGGATTACTTGGGGGCAGAAAAATACCCGCATTGCCCATGAGATTGGTGTCTTGCAGGATGTCAAATTAATTGGTCGCAATCTTGAGTATGACCTTCAAGTTGCAGATAACGGATTCAAATTAAGTCGACGTTAGAATCCCAGACTAATTTTTAGTTAGAATCTCTTGAATCGATGGTTTGGTGAGTGCTTCTTCTAACAACGAATAGGAAGGTCTGATTTTGTGTTGTTCTGATAATTTTAGGTTAACTTTCTGATCTGATATTTTATAGTGCACATACAGTTGAGCTTTGCCTTTGCCGTGCTTGGCCAATAAGGCATTGATTTCACTTGGTAAATCATGACTGTGTTCCGAGCTGACAAAACAAATGCGATCACAATACAAAGCCACAGCCTCTTCTACGCTATAGAGGTTACTGACTGAGGTAACAAAAATTTCGTTGTCAGGCTTACCATCCTTACCTTTGAATGTTTTTAAACCAGCCGTGCCTTCAACTAAAATCATCGAGTTGGCTTCTAATATAGACTGGTATTCATAGTAAAGCTGTTCACTTAAACTGAATTCAAAAAAACCAGACTGGTCAACAATTCTGACCTTCATTTTGCCTTTAAACCCTGGACGAACACCAGTCACCAAACCCAACACTCGGTAGTCTTTGGGTTTCGAATTTTTGATTTGCATCTGATGAAATTTGGCCAAGTCAAAGGTAGTGACATGTGCCAACCATTGAGTCGCATAACGAAGTGGGTGATCACTCAAAAAAGTCCCTGTGACTGTCTTTTCTGCCAACAAGCGCTCCAAGCGGCTGTCTTCAGTCACTGTGGGTAGCTGAATGGACTGATACGATGAATTACCAGCGGCATTGCCAAATAAATCAAACTGACCTGAATCTCGATCTTTACTCAGTTGATCTGCGGCTTTAACCACTTGCTCCATACCGTCTAATAGTTGCCTGCGGTTATCATGCAATTGATCAAATGCACCCGCACGAATCAGCGCTTCTAGCGTTCTTTTGTTGACTTTCCTTAGATTAACTCTGGTACAAAGATCCTGGAATGAGACAAACTTTCCAGCTTGCTCACGAGCCACAACGATTTCCTCAATCGCACCTTCACCGACCCCTTTGATGGCACCCATGCCATAAATAATGGCACCATCCTTGGCTTTGAATTTATAAACTGACTCATTAACATCTGGCGATTTAACTTGAATTTTAAAACTTCTGATATCAAACAGTTGATTAACTACTTTTTCGGTGTTGTCCATATCAGCAGACAAAACCGCAGCCATGAAATGCACCGGATAATGGGCTTTTAGATAAGCGGTTTGGTATGAAACCAAAGCATAGGCAGCTGAATGTGATTTATTAAAACCATAACCAGCAAAGGTTTCAATTTGTGAAAATATATCTGCAGCTAACTTGCCATCTACGCCTCTCTCAACCGCACCGTCAATGAAAATTTGTTTTTGTTGAGCCATCACTTCATGGATTTTCTTACCCATGGCTTTACGTAAAATATCAGCACCACCCAAGGTATATCCAGACAAAACCTGAGCAATTTGCATCACTTGTTCTTGATACAAAATAACCCCATAAGTTGGCTTTAAGATTTCCGTCAATGTGTCATGCAGGTAATTGGGCGTATCCAACCCATGCTTACACTTGACATAGGTATCAACCATGCCTGAATCAAGTGGCCCTGGACGATACAATGCCACCAAAGCAATGATGTCCTCAAACCTATCAGGTCTTAAGCGACCAATCAATCCTTGCATGCCTGAGGACTCTAACTGGAATACCGATGTTGTTTTGGCTGACCGCAACAATGAAAAAACTTTCTTATCATCCAATGGCAAGGTATCTATATCCAGTTTCTTGCCGGTTTCTTTTTCTATCGACTGAAGCGTCCAATCAATGATGGTAAGCGTTCTTAAACCCAGGAAATCAAATTTAACCAAGCCAATCGATTCTACATCGTCTTTATCAAACTGTGACACCACTGACTGTGAGCTTTCCTCCACATAAACCGGGCAAAAATCACTGATGGCACTCGGCGCAATAACAACACCTCCAGCATGTTTACCGACATTCCTTTTTAAGCCTTCTAGCTTCAAGGATAAATCAATCACTTCTTGCGCTTCGTCATCCTCGTCATAGAGCGCTGCCAGTTCTGGGGCTTTCTTCAGAGATTCAGTTAATGTGATACCCAGATCATTGGGTATGAGTTTAGCAATCCCATCAACCACAGGATAAGGATAGCCCAATACCCTGCCCGCATCACGGATCACTGCTTTGGCGGTCATTGAACCATAAGTAATGATTTGACTGACTTTTTCTTTACCGTATTTATCAGATACATAGGCAATCACTTCATCGCGTCGATCCATACAAAAATCCACATCAAAATCTGGCATAGATAAACGTTCAGGATTCAAAAATCGCTCAAACAGCAGCTCATACTTAAGTGGATCCAGGTTGGTGATTTTCATCACGAAGGCCACCAGCGATCCAGCGCCAGAACCTCGTCCAGGACCCACTGGAATTTTATGGTCTTTGGACCACCTGATAAAATCAGAAACAATCAAGAAATAACCAGGGAAACCCATGTCCAAAATCACTTTAATTTCATGGTCCAAACGTTCGTGGTAGTCTTGTACTGTGTAATCTGGGTCGGGACCAAAACGGTCTAAAAACTGATTGAGACTATCGCGACATAATTTTTCGAAATAGCTGCTGATGGTTTGCCCTTCAGGAATGGGGAACTCTGGCAAGTAGTAGTCTTTGAAGTTAAAGTCCAGATTACAGCGCTGTGCAATCAAGTAACTATTTTCTACCAGTGACGGGAATTGTTGAAACAGTTCAACAATTTCTTCACTAGACTTTACATACTGCTCACCCGTGTAATCTTTGGGTCGTTTGGGGTCAGCCAGTACATTACCTCGGTTGATACAAATTCTGGCTTCATGGGCATTAAAATCATCTTCATCTAAAAAACGGCAACGCCCCGATGCCACCATCGGAACATCTTGATGAGCAGCCATATATATGGCTGCGGAATTAATTGACTTTTCATTCTGACGATTGATTTCAGCAATCGCAATGTAGTAACGATCACCAAAGATTTGCTTCCATTGCAGCATGGCATCAACCGCCAGTTCAAGTTTTTGATTGATGATGAGTTGCCCCACATCACTGAACATACTGTCTGCCAACACAATCAATCCCGCATGGTGTTGATAAATAAACTCAGCACTGATACAAGGCTGATGTTTGTTGTTGCGGTGGTATTGAGCGTGTGAAATGATTTGGCTTAAATTCAAGTAGCCTTGACGGTCTTGGCACAACAGGGTGATTTCAAAAACTTCATCAGGATTATCCGGATTTGATACCCAAACATCAGCCCCAATGATGGGTTTGATACCTGCTTTCCTGGCTGCATTGAAAAATTTAATCGTTGCAAAAACATTGTTCATATCCGTAATTGCAACCGCAGGCATGTTCAGGGCTTTGATTTTCTTAATCAATTGAGGAATTCTGATGGTTGAATCAACAATCGCAAATTCAGTGTGCACATTTAAATGAATGAAGGGATGACGCATGATCACAACAACCCCATTTGTAACAGCCTTTTCACTGGAGCGAAACTTTTGCGGTGATGGATACAGGGGCCCAATTCATTGATGGCTGCCAGATGTTGTTGGGTCCCATAGCCCTTGTGTTGAGCAAACCCATAACCAGGAAATGTGGCATCCAAATCAACCATCAAATGATCACGTGCAGTTTTGGCTAAAATTGAGGCCGCACTGATAGCCGGTTCAATACCATCACCACCGATGATGGCTTCAGCTTGAATACCAAAATCTGGTGTTTTGTTGCCATCAACCAGAATTTTATCAGGTGTGGCTGACAATCTATTGACGGCTTGTTGCATGCCTAGCAGGGTGGCTTGTAATATGTTGATTTGATCAATTTTATCCACTGAAATATGAACCACAGTCCATGCCATGGCTTTTGCTTTGATGGTTTCTACCAACGCCAGCCGTTTTTTCTCTGACAACTTTTTTGAATCATCCAAACCCACAATCGGCTGATCAAGAATCACCGCAGCAACGGTAACCGGACCAGCCAACGGCCCTCGACCCGCTTCATCTACTCCAGCAATTAACATCTGGACGCCACAAAATTCAACACCTGTCGAGCTGCTTGATCTGGTTTTTCAGGTAACAAGGTTTGATGTATTTGTTTAAATGAGGTCAATAATTCAGCTTGATTGGGGTTGTTCATCACCTCAATACAAGCTTGACTCAGGTGTTCAACATTTAAATCTTTTTGCATCACTTCTGGTACCAGAAAATCACCATGCAATACATTGGGTAATGAATAATAAGGCAATTGCATCATTTTAAATGTCTTCACTACCCACCATGTCAAGGGTGATATTTGATAGGCCACAACCATCGGCGTTTTACACAACATGGCTTCTAAAGCCACAGTGCCAGAACCCAATAAGGCAAAATCTGCAGCTTGCAGTAAATCAGTGGCATCATCGACCCACTTTATGTTCAGTTGATGCGCTGCTGCAATCGAATTAACCAGTGCTATTTTTTCATCATTGACATTGCTGCTGATGATTTGCCATTCATCAGCCAAATTCATTTGATTCACCGTAGCTGCAAACACCGGCATGAGCGATTTAATTTCCCGATTCCGACTACCAGGCAAAAGCGCCAAGACTTTTTTCCCTGTAGCCTTGATTTGTTGTTTAGCAGCCTGCTTATCAACTTGTAATGGAATCTTTTGCGCCAAAGGGTGACCAACAAAAGCGGCTTGTATTGAGGTTGCTTGGTATATTTCCACTTCAAATGGAAACAGTGTCAGTAATAAATCAATGAATTTTTGCATCTTAAAAATTCGTTTTGGCCGCCAAGCCCAAACCGAAGGACTGACATAATGAATCACTGGTATGTGATGTTTTTTTAGGTTTTTTGCAATCGAAAAATTTAAGTCCGGCGAATCAACTCCGATAAATACATCGGGATTAAAGGCCACTATTTTTTCAACAATTGTTTTTTTTATTTTCAGCAATCTGGGCAAGTCTTTCAAGACTTCAACCAAACCCATCACTGAAAACACTTCATTGTCTTGAATCACCTCAGCGCCCGATGCTTTTATTTTTGCACCACCCACAGCGATAATCTGCACTGCAGGATTTAAAGCATACAAATCATCTATTAAACTGGCCCCTAGCATGTCGCTGGAAGCTTCACCTGCTACCACAGCTATCTTTAAAGGCCGGTCGGACATCAACGAATGATGCTGCGGGACGATTGCTGGATAAAGTCCACCATCAACCTAACATCTTGTGAACTTTCAGCCATTTGTTCAAGCTCAACTAAGGCCTCATCCAGTTTTAAATCTGATTTATACAACACTCGATAGGCAGCTTTTATCGCAGCAATGCGTTGTTTACTGAACTGACGACGCTTTAAACCTTCAAAGTTAATGGCTCTGGGCTTGGCAGGATTGCCTTGGGCCATTACAAACGGAGGCAAGTCTTTTTGAAATCCAGAATCCATGGCTGAAAAAGCATGTGCGCCAACGCGACAAAATTGATGTAATTTGGTAAATCCGCCTAAAATGACATGATCACCGATATGTACATGACCTGCTAGAGAACTACAGTTAGCCAAAATGGTGTGGTTGCCTAACACGCAATCATGGGCGATGTGAACATAGGCCATGATCCAATTATCATTGCCAACCTGCGTGATACCTTGGTCATCGACTGTGCCACGATTGATGGTAACATATTCACGAATGGTGTTGTTATCACCAATAACTAAAGTTGTTGCTTCATCGGCATATTTCTTATCTTGTGGATCCTCTCCAATTGATGCAAATGGATAAATTTTATTACCGCGGCCCATGGTGGTGTGTCTGGCAACCAGCACGTGTGATTTGAGCTCACAATCGTCACCAATAACGGTATCTGCTTCAACAATACTGTATGGACCAATCTTAACGTTTTCGCCAATTTGTGCCGTTGAATCAATGATGGCTGTTGGGTGAATCATTTGCTTTTCTCGGCACACAGTAAATCAGCTTTAGCAACCACTTTACCTGCAACTGATGCTTTGCAGCTATACAGGGTCATATTTTTAATTACTTTTTTAATGTGGCATTCATATGTCAGTTGATCACCTGGCACAACGATCTGAGTGAATTTAGCATTGTCTACTTTAACCAAGTAAAACAATGCATCATTGGCTAAACCATCACGTGATAATTGAGTCAAGATACCCGCTGCTTGAGCCATACCCTCTACCAACATAACGCCTGGCATCACAGGATGGTCTGGAAAATGCCCTTGAAACTGAGGTTCGTTGAAAGTAATGTTCTTAATGGCTTTTATCCACTCACCGGGTTGGTAGTCCAACACGCGATCAACCAATAAAAATGGGTAGCGGTGTGGCAAGAGTTGCATAATTTTTTCAATACCAACGCTTCTGTCTTGATCAGTCATTTATCTTTTTCTCCAATTGGTTGACTTTACGCGCAATTTTATCAAGTTGCTTGGTTCTTACTGCATTTTTCTGCCATTGCTTGGTGGGTTGTAACGGTGGAACTGAGCTGTATGAACCCGGTTTTTTGATGCTGTTAGTAACCAATGCCATGGCTTGGATAATAACCTCATTACAAATTTTAATGTGCCCAACTATACCGACACCGCCACCTATCAGGCAGTTTTTACCAATCACAGCAGAACCCGCAACGGCTGTACAACCTGCAATCACCGTATGGTCACCGATGTTAACGTTGTGACCGATTTGAATTTGGTTGTCTAATCTGACGTCATTGCCAAGTACCGTATCCTCAATAGCACCCCGATCAATGGTGGTGTTGGCACCAATCTCACAGTCATCACCTATCCTCACCACACCGGTTTGAGGAATCTTAACCCAACCTTGTGGTCCTCTGGCCATGCCAAACCCGTCAGCACCGATAACAACCCCAGGGTGCAAAATGATACGGTTTCCCAATTGACAACCCGCTTCAATCTTGACGCCTGATTTGATTCGACAATTTTTACCCAATGTGACCCCTGGACCTATTGAAACATGCGATTCTATGATTGTGCCCGCACCGATACTGACGTCTGATGCAACAAAACTGAATGGACCAATTGCAACAGAGTCATCCATTGGTTTAGTGGTTTCAATTACTGCGGATGGGTGTATGCTCGGCTGTTGCATATTGGATTGATTGTTTAACTGATCAAACAGCTGAGCAACGTAAGCGAAAATCAGGTATGGATTCTCGGCAATCAACGCGTTGCCGTGGTAGTCCTTTGCCATTTCAGCGTTGAGGATAACAGCCCCGGCTTGGGTGTTGTTTAAGTATTGGGTGTAGCTTGGGTTGGCCAAAAAACTGATTTGCTTTTTGGTGGCATGTTCTAGTGTACCAACGGCGTATAATTCTGTATCACCATTTCCCTGAAAGGTTAACTGCTGTGATGCTGCTAATTCTGCCAAGGTTTTCATCAGTCAGCTTACTCCTCAGATGAATAATCAGTTCTGAGCTTCTGTAAAATCTCATCAGTGATGTCTATTTTCTTATTGGCATACAAAATAGCGTTGATTAAAATGGCATCGTATCCGTTGGCTTCAGCATATTCTTTCACCACCTTTTTTATTTGATTTTGAACGTCATCAACCAGTTGTGAGTTTCTGATGGTGATGGCGTCTTTCATGTCTTCCTTGGCACGCCTGACTTGACGCTCTAAAATCCTGGCCCTTTCTTGTAACTCCAACAGTTTATCTGGAGTCATGAAATTACCTTCCTTGCTGATGGTACTTTCCAGTAACTGTAAATCCGCTTCTTGCTCAGAAATTCGATTGTTTTGATCTTCAAATTCAGTGGTCAAGGTTTGGTTGGCCGCCAATATTTGTGGCGATTGATTGATCAATGCATTCATATCAACATAACCAATTTTACCTTCGGCACGCGTTTCGGTTATTGGCATAACCAATCCGCAAACAAAGATAATAAATGGCCATGCTATATTCATCAATTAAAAGGTATTTCCAAAGGTAAACTGCAATCTTTCGGTGCGATCAAACCGATCATTATTGAACGGGTATGCATAAGAAATCACAATTGGGCCAACAGGTGCCTGCCATTTCAAAGCCACACCGGTTGCCATTCTGAGTTCTCTGGCCTCAAATGAGTCAACATCATCAAACACGTTACCCACATCAAAAAACCATGCCAACCTGGCAGCATTACTGGTGTCTTTAGCAAAAGGCGTTGGGAATACAATTTCAGCCGAGCCTATCACTTTGAATGATCCACCAATTGGATCGCCAGACCGCGATGTAGTGGGGATGTTAGCTTCTGAGGGTAACTCGCCACCTATCAACGATTTTGGACCTAAAGTGTTGTCATCATAACCACGAACAGAACTCACACCACCGGCAAAGAAATTCTCAAAAAATGGCAATCCTCTGGTATCGCCATAACCATCACCGTAGCCAACTTCTCCACGCAATGACAAGGTCAATTTATCGGTCAATGGAAACAGGATATTTTCTTTCCAATTTATTTTATAAAACTCTGCTGTACTGCTTGGCAATGAAGCTTCAAAGCCAATTGAGTGAAATGCACCTCGTGTAGGGTTGAAAAATCTGTTTCTGCTGTCTCTGGCCCACCGGGCTTGTGCTTTGTATAAACTGAAAGCACGTCGGTATTGGACTGGTACTTGAATTGATTCATCAACAGCGCCAGTTGCAGGTGGAATGATTTCATTAGGAAAACATTGTTCTGTCAACACCGGCAAATCATCATCATCTTCTGGCCGCGTGATGCGGTTAAAACAACTGTACGCATAACCACCCAATTCCAGTAAGTCATCAACAATCGCTTGGGCAGTGAAATTTTGATTGGCACGTAAAGAAATTCTTTCATATGAAAGGTTGGTGTAAATTCTATCGAACTCTGTTATTGGAAAACTGGCTTGAACACCAATACTGCCATTGGTTGAATTGTATTGTGCAATGTTGGCATCACCTTGATTGATGTTGGTGAAATTCAAACTGTAACCCAAGGATATGCCATCATCAGTGAAATAAGGGTCCTCATACAATAAGTTCAACCTTTTGTAGAAGTCTGATGTATTGACGGCCACAGACAAAGTGTTGCCCGTACCCAATAGGTTTTGCAATGAAACACTGGTTGAAAAATTCAATCCACTGACCTGAGAATAACCCAGACCAAAAGTAAACTGACCTGAGTTCCGCTCTTTGACTTTGACATTGACATCGATTTGGTCTTCAGTACCAGCTACTTGCTCAGTTTCAATATCAACTTGTTCAAAATAAGGTTTTTGTTGCAACCTCAGCTTTGAGCGGTCTATCAGAGCTTGGGAAAACCAAGCACCCTCAAACTGACGCATTTCTCTGCGCAGCACTTCATCTTTGGTTTTTGTGTTACCACTGAAGTTTATTCGACGTACATATACTTTTTTACCAGGCATAACGAAGAATGTGACATCTACAGTTTTTTCTTCGTCATTAACTTCAGTGACTGGTCGGATTTCAGCAAAGGCATAACCACGATTTGATAACACTGCTTTGAGTGTGGTGTTGGTCAGTTCTATTTTATTTTGAGAAAAAGTGAACCCTTCTGTGGTGAGCAAATATTTCTCCATGATGTCCTTATCAAAAATCAAGTCTCCAGTCAGGTCTTGTTTACCAAATTTGAACTGTTCTCCTTCTTGGATATTGGCGGTGATGTAAATGTCCTTTTTATCATTACTGATGGTCACTTGCACAGACTCTACTTCAGCATTGACATAGCCTCGATCTAAATAATAAGACTTGAGCTTTTCTAAATCACCATTCAATTTTTCTTTCGAATATTGGTCATCCTGTGAATACCATGACAGCCAATTGGTGGTGTCTGATTCGAAGGCCTCAATCAACTCTTCATCAGTGAATACTGTGTTGCCAACGATTTTGATGTGTTTTATCTTGGCCGACTTACCCTCATCAATGTTGATATTGATTAATACCCTGTTTCGATCCAACTCTTTTACATTGGTATCAATTTCAACGTTGTATTTACCCCGCGAAAAAAATTGCTGAACCAATTCATTTTTAACTTTATCTAGTTCCAGCTTGTCAAAAACCTCTCCTTCAGACAAACCAATACTGTTCAGCCCTTGCATCAGCTCTTCTGTTTTAATGCTTTTATTACCATCAATCCTGATGGTGGCGATGGCGGGACGTTCTTGAACCTTAATGATCAGAACATCGCCTTCTTTAAACATTTTTACATCATGGAAATAGCCAGTTGAAAACACACCTTTGATACCTGCACGGATGGCATCACTGTCCACCACATCTCCACGCTCAATCGGCAAGTATGAAAATATGGTTCCATGTGAGATTCTATCAGCACCAAGAATTCTGATATCGCTGACCGTAAATGGGTCCATTGCTTTTACGTTGCACGACAAAAGCACCAAAAGTAAGATTAGATTTCGCATATAGATTTGATTATTATTTTTTCCTGTATTTTAAGACACTGACCTTAAAATGTCGTTATAAAAAGCTAAAGACATCAAACTAATTAACATAAACATCCCAATAAACTGTGCCTTCATCTCAAATTGTTCACTCAACGGTGACCCTTTGATTTTTTCCAAGGTAAGAAACACCATCTGTCCTCCATCCAACATCGGTATCGGCATCAAGTTAATAATGCCTAAACTCAGACTCACCAAAGCCAGAAATGACAGGTACCATGAGAACCCACGAGCTGCTGAATCATTTGCCACTTGAGCAATGGTTATGGGTCCAGATAGGTTCTTAATTGAAGCTTTTCCTGTCACCAATTTCCACATCATCTCAAGTGATTTACTGGTGATTTTTCCTATTTGCAGAAACGCCTCTGGAATTGATTCTAACGGCCCATAAGACAAAGAAAAAAACAAGCTGTTGTAATAAGCACGTGCTGATTCAGGTGGTGAGTCCGGTCGAATGCCCAGAATTTTTCGCTCAGGGTTATCAGGATCTGTCATCAAAGCAGGGACTGTGATGGTTTGAAGTTGCTGATTTCGCATAAACTCCACTTCAATAGGGCCTTGTTTAATTTGATTGACTGCTTCAACGACGTCATACCAATCTGCAATCACTTCATCATTAATTCGCACAATCTCATCACCTGCCTGCAAGCCCGCTTTAGCAGCTGGTAAATTGGCATCCAGCGCCATCATTTTAGCTGCCAGGGGAATGCGGTAGGCTTGTAGGCCAATGTATTCAATCAATTTTTCTTCTGCCACACCATCGGGTACAGATGAAAGTGGCAGTGTACGGGTGGTTATAGTACCTAAACCAGTTTCAACCTCAACCTCAATATCACGCCTGTCTATACCCGCCGTGATAAGGCTCAATGACACATCTGACCAGGTTCTGATGATTTGACCATCAATTTTCTTTAATTGATCTTTTTCTGTAAAACCAGCTTGCTGCATTAATTGAGTGGGTTCACCCAGCGTGGGTTGTATTTCGTTTTTCCCTACCACGAACATCAACCAATACAAAAAGAAAGCCAATATAAAGTTGAAAGCAGGACCTGCAACCATGATCAACATTTTCTGCCAATAGGGTTTTTGATTATAAGTATATTGAACTTCATCAGCAGGCACATCGCAATCACGAAGATCCAACAACTTCACATAGCCGCCCAACGGAATGGGCGCCACAGCTATCTCAGTTCCGTGCTTGTCATAACGGGACCAAATAGGCTTTCCAAAGCCCACACAAAACCGCAGTACTTTGACTTTGAACAAGCGCGCCACCCAAAAGTGCCCCAGCTCATGAAAGGTCACCAACACGCCTAAGGTAATAATCAGCCAAAATATGCTGCCTAATATCGTTGTCATCATAGTTATTTAATTTGATCTATAAGTGCTTGAGTCTTATGTCTGACCTCAATGTCGAGGTCTTGTAATTGCGCCAAAGAATCAACCTTTATTGCTTGAATTTCATTTAATATTCTATCATTGATTTGACCAATCTGGTCAAAACGAATGTGGCCATTTAAAAATGCCGACACACTGACTTCATTAGCTGCATTCAATACAGCTGGGGCTGTTCCGCCAAGCACCATGGCGTCTCTGGCCAATTGTAAACACCTGAACTTGCTCACATCCGCTTGAAAAAATGTCAGTTGCTGTTGTTGTAATAAATCAAGAAAATTTGCATCATTAATCAACCTTTGCCCCAAACCTAAACCATGTGAAATTGGAATTTGCATGTCTGGACAACCCATTTGAGCCAGCACCGATCCATCAATAAAATTAACCATTGAATGGATAATACTTTGCGGGTGAACCAACACATTGATTGCTTCGTTGGGCATATTAAACAACCAATGGGCTTCGATGATTTCCAGACCTTTGTTCATCAAGGTGGCTGAATCAACCGATATCTTGGCGCCCATATCCCACTTTGGATGAGCAACCGCTTGGGCTGGTGTTATTGTATTGAATTGTTCTTTAGCAGTTTGCCAAAAAGGCCCGCCAGAAGCCGTTAACGTCAAGCTTTTAACCCCTGCTGGACGCACACCTGTTTGGTAGTTATCTCCAAGACATTGGAAGATGGCATTGTGCTCCGAGTCCAACGGTATGATTTGAGCCTTGTTTTGCAGTGCCAATGGCATAACCAGTTCACCGGCCGCAACAATTGACTCTTTATTCGCCAACAACAATGTTTTACCGGCACCTACAGCGGCCAAAACTGACGCCATGCCGGCATTGCCTACTATACCCGCGACCACCATATCTATTTGGGAATCAACCACAATATCATTCAAAACTGATGCGCCACTGTGAATTTGGGTGTGATGTGATGTTAATACTTGATTAACATTTTGATAAGCCACTTGGTCGGTGATTACCACATGCACAGGATTAAACTCTTTAACCAGTTGAATGGTTTTATCCACATTTTTATGCGCTGAAAGTGCATAAACAATGAATTTTTCTGGGTGTCTGCGAACCACATTTAAGGTTGAGTCACCAATCGAACCTGTTGCGCCGAGAATGGCCAATCGTTTCATATCAGAGTCTACAGTGCATAAATAAGTAAGTAAGCATACAAAGGGGTGGCTGCTATTAAACTATCAAATCGATCAATAAACCCACCGTGACCAGGCAACAAGTTTGAACTGTCTTTAATTTCGGCTTGTCGTTTACCTAGACTGGCGGCTAAATCACCCACCACAGAAAACCAAGCCACAGGTATCATAACTAAAATAGCCTGCCACCATAGCATGCCTAATGGAGAGGAAGACAGGTAGGCAAAGACAGCAACAAAAAAAGTGGCTCCAATAACCCCTTCCCAGGTTTTTCCGGGTGAAATATTGATAGCCAATTTGTGCTTTCCAAATGTTTTACCACTGATATAAGCGCCGATATCAGCAACCCAAATCAGTAAAAATATCGACATAGTTAACCAAACACCGTTGACTTGGACATAAACAAAGTTAATCGCCAAACTGAAAAGCACTATGGCGGATACACCCAGAACGCCTTTGACAAACAACTGTAACTGGGTATTTGCATAACCCCATCGGTGGTTTAATAACCAAATAACAGCCAATGACCAGATAACAACATAACCCATTGCAATCCATTCAATGGGTAAGGGCCAAACAAAAATCAGGTAGTTTGTTAGCACAGTTAATACCAACGCATTGCTCAAAGCTAAGCGGGTATTGAGCTTGATTATTTTTAACCACTCATAAGAAGCCGCTAATTGAATGATGCCTATCAATACAGCAAAACCGAACACATGCCCATACAAAACCAAAAAGATCAGTATAGGGGCTAAAATCAGTGCGGTAATTATTCTTTGTTTAAGCATCAATTGATTCCTTTTTTTGCACCTGTCATCGACAAAAAACAAATTGTTTTTAATTTATATAACATGGGGTTTAACTTGTTCACTTATCATACCAAAGCGGCGTTCTCTGGAGTGGAATTGATTGATCACTCGTTGCAACTCTTTGGCATCAAAGTCTGGCCACAACACATCTTCAAAAAAGATTTCAGCATAGGCAATTTGCCAAAGCAGAAAATTCGATATTCGATGTTCACCTCCGGTTCTGATTAACAAGTCAACTGGTGGCTGATTTGCTAAGCTCAAGTAACCCTTGAAGTTCTGTTCGTTGACCTCTTCAGCATTTATTCTCTGTGATTGAATGTCATCACTGAGCTTTCGTGCCGCTTGAACGACATCCCATTTACCACCATAGTTAACAGCGATATTTAGAGTCATGGTCAACTGTTCGGGTTGCATGGCGGAAACATCAGTCATCTTTTGTTGTAACTTAGGGGAAAACTTGGTCAAGTCACCAATGAAATTTTGCTGCACACCTTGCTTTAGCAGCTCTGGTGTCTCTTTACTCAAAGACCGCATAAACAAGTCCATTAACTTCTTTACTTCCTTGGCAGGTCGAGACCAATTCTCGCTGCTGAAAGCAAATAATGTTAAATGAGGAATGCCCTGTTCTACGCAGGTTTCGATGGTGGTTCTAACCGATTTCACCCCAGCTTGGTGTCCAAAAGTCCTCGGTCTTCTTCTTAAGGTAGCCCATCGCCCGTTTCCATCCATGATTATGGCGATGTGCTTTATAGTCATTGAATTATCTTGGCAGCTGAATCAATGAATTAAATTTCCATTAACTCTTTTTCTTTGTCAGCTATTACGTCATCCACTTGCTTGACAAATTTATCAGTCACATCCTGAACACTTTTCTCAGAACCGCGCAGGTCGTCTTCAGTAATTTCTTTGTCATTCAACAGTGTTTTAAGTTGTGTGTTTGCATCACGCCTGACATTGCGCAAAGCAATCTTGCTGTTTTCAGCTATTTGACCAACCAGTTTAACCAGATCTTTTCTTCTCTCTTCTGTTAAGGGTGGTAAAGGAATTCTGATAACAATACCCGCACTGACTGGGTTCAAACCCAAATTAGATGACATGATGGCCTTTTCAATTGGCTCAATCATGGTTTTTTCCCAGGGAGTCACTGTGAGTGTTCTGGAATCTTGGACTGCGACATTGGCTACTTGATTCAAAGCTGACGCCGAACCATAATAATCAACCATTATACCATCCAACAGACTGGCATTAGCCCGGCCGGTCCTGACACCTTTCAATTCATTGTGCAAAGCTTCTATGGTTTTGCTCATTCGCTTATCAGCTTCTTTTATTATTTCATCTATCATTTAGGAGCTCCTTAATCAGCGGTCACTATGGTACCAATGTTACTGCCTTTTACAATATCCATTAGGGCGTTTTCTTGGTTCATATTAAAAATTCGAATCGGCATTTTTCTGTCACGACATAAAACCACTGCCGAGGTATCCATGACAGCCAGTTTTTTTTCAATAACGTCATCATAAGTCAAATGATCATATTTAAATGCACTGGAGTCCTTAACTGGGTCTGCTGAATAGATACCATCAACTTTGGTGGCTTTCAGAACGATATCAGCATTGATTTCAATCGCCCTTAAACTGGCTGCTGAATCGGTGGTGAAAAAGGGGTTTCCAATGCCTGCGGCAAAAACGGTGATATTGCCTTTTTGCAAGTGTCTTATGGCGCGACGACGAATGTAATCCTCACATACTTCATGAATACCAATGGCAGACATAACCCGAACTTTAATACCTTGTTTTTCCAAAGCATTTTGTAAAGCCAACGAATTGATGACTGTAGCCAGCATACCCATGTGGTCGCCGGTAACCCTATCAATTCCAGATTTACTTAAACCTGCACCACGGAAGATGTTACCACCTCCAATCACGATACCGATCTCAATGCCCAAACGATGAACTTGAGCAATTTCTTTTGATATTCGATTGATGACCTGAGGATCAATGCCATAATCCTCAGCGCCCATCAATGCTTCTCCACTGAGTTTCAGCAGAATTCTTTTATATTTTATCGAATCAGTTTCCACGTGCTTGAGCCATGACTTCCTCAACAAAGTTATCGACTTTCTTCTCGATACCTTCACCAACTTCAAAACGAACAAATTCTACCACATCTGCGTTTTTCGCAGCCAATAATTTCTCAATAGTGACATCTGGGTCTTTGACAAAGTTCTGCCCTTTGAGCGTAATTTCAGCCAAATATTTTCTGATTCTGCCACCAACCATTTTTTCAATGATATCAGCAGGTTTGCCTGAATCCTGTGCTTGTGCAATCAGTATTTCTTTTTCTTTTTCTAATTGTGCAGCTGGCACTTGATCTTCTGCAACATACTCAGGATTGGCTGCAGCTATGTGCATGGCCAAATCTTTAATTAACTCTTCATCAGCACCGGTTGCAGAGACAACCACACCAATGTTTTTGCCGTGTGAGTAATGACCTACAGTACCTTCTGTGCTTGCAACCAATTGCAAACGTCGTACCTGTACATTCTCACCAATTTTGGCAACCAAATCAGTTCTTAACTGCTCTAGAGACTTACCGTCTACTTCGATTGACATCAGTGATTCAACATCAGCAGATTTGCTGGACAAAGCAGCTGTAACAACAACATCGGTAAAGTTCAAAAAGCTTTCATCTTTAGCCACGAAGTCAGTTTCACAATTGATTTCAACCAATACAGCCGTTTTGTTGTCTTCTGAAGCAGCTATTTTGATGATGCCATCAGCCGCAACACGACCAGATTTCTTAGCAGCTTTGGCTGCACCAGATTTTCTCATGTTCTCAATTGCTACTTCTATATTACCATTGGTTTCAACCAATGCTTTTTTACATTCCATCATGCCGGCACCGGTGATCTCGCGTAATTCTTTTACCATTGAAGCTGTAATACTCATGTTTTTTTCCTCGTTCAATATGTGAAAATAGCCCGGCCCTTTCGCAAGGACCAGACTTTTATTTTGTGTAACTTTAGTTGATCAATCTTCAGTTTTTTTGACTACTTTTTTCTTAGTAGTCTTTTTCTTAGTAGTTTTCTTCTTGGTGGTTTTCTTGGTAGTGGTTTTCTTCTTAGTTACCTTACTTTCAGTAGCTTCTACTTCGTCACCCGCGGCTGCTTTTTTAATTTCTTCAGCAAGCGCTTCAACTTTGTCACCCATTGGAACCGCTGCAGTTTCAGACACTTTCACTTCAGGCGTAACAATAGCTGGACCAGCTTCATCTACGGCTTTGGCTTTGGCTTCTTCTACTTCTTTAGCTGGTTTGGCTGGTGCTTCTTCCTTAACATTGATTTGCATGGCGGCTTTGCCTTCCAATATTGAGTCAGCTGCAGTACCAGCATACAGTCTGATGGCTTTCATGGCATCATCATTGGCTGGTATCACATAGTCAATGTCAGTAAAACTGTTATTGGTATCAACCACAGCAACCACTGGAATGCCCAGTTTCTTCGCTTCATTGATAGCAATAGACTCATAACGCGTGTCCAGAATGAATAAAGCATCAGGTAAACCCTTCATGTCCTTAATACCACCCAGGGTTTTTTCCAATTTAACCCTTTCACGTTCCATGTTCAGCTGCTCTTTCTTAACAAACCGTTCAATGCGGCCATCTGCTTGCATAGATTCAATGTCTTTTAAGCGATTGATAGAGGCTTTAACTGTTTTATAGTTGGTCAACATACCACCCAACCAACGATGAGAAACAAAAGGCATTCCACAACGCATGGCTTCTTCCTTGACTGCTTTGCTGGCAGCTCTTTTGGTACCAACAAACATAACTTTACCGCGTCTTGATGCAATTTTGCCCATGAAATTCATGGCATCATTCATCATTTCTTCGGTTTTTCTTAAATCGATGATGTGAATTTTATTTCTGGCTCCAAAGATGTAAGGGGCCATTTTGGGGTTCCAATATCTGGTGTTATGCCCGAAATGAGCACCTGCATCCAGCAACTGTTTTACACTGACTTTTGCCATTATATTTTCCTATTTTTTTAAGGGTTATTTCAATACCAAATTCAATCACAACAACTCAATATCAATGAGCACCCTGCTGTGAATCCTGAACTTGATAGACATTATGTTTGTAAACTTTCAGTTACAAACGCATTGAATCAAATATTATTTGATTTTCTTTTCGTTATAAACCACGTGTTTTCTGACAACTGGATCATATTTCTTAATTTCCATTTTCTCAGGCGTGTTTTTTTTATTCTTATCGGTTGTGTAGTAGTGACCTGTACCAGCACTTGAAACCAATTTAATTTTATCTCTTGCACTCATAATTACACCTTCTCGCCGCGATGACGCATTTCTGCCAAAACAGCATCAATACCTTTTTTATCAATGATTCTCATACCTTTGGTTGAGACCCTTAATTTAACCCATTTATTTTCACTCTCAACCCAAAACTTGTGGCTCTGTAAGTTAGGCAAAAATCTTCTGCGGGTTTTATTCATCGCGTGAGAAACGTTGTTTCCTACGGTGGTTCTTTTTCCAGTAACCTGGCAAACTCTAGACATAATAATTCTCTCTTTCAGTGATTACTTCTTAACGTCCAGCTTCTCGGTGATTCGAGCAGCCTTACCTTCCAATCCACGCAAGTAATACAACTTGGCTCTTCTGACTTTGCCGCGGCGTTTAACGCTGACGTTATCTATCATAGGACTGTGGGTTTGAAAAACACGCTCTACACCTTCACCGTAAGAGATTTTTCTTACAGTAAATGCTGAATTAAGACCCCGATTTTTAATCGCAATCACAACACCTTCATAATTCTGCACACGTTCGCGAGCGCCGTCGATAACCTTCACACCAACGACGACTGTGTCGCCAGGTCCGAAAGCGGGTAAATCACTGCGTAATTGAGCAGCTTCTAGTTGTTTAATAATGTCACTCATGATTTATTCTCTTAATCATTCATTTTTATGGGTACATGAGTAGCCTATTTGCTCTCAGAGGTGCCTGCCAATAAATCGGGCCTTTTCAATTTTGTTAATGCCGTGGCCTGTTTTTCTCTCCAAGCACTGATGGCTTGATGATGACCACTTAACAAAACTTCTGGGACGCCTGATTGCCCCAATAGTTCTGAACGGGTGTATTGGGGAATGCCCAACAAACCATTCATAAATGAATCAGTTTCAGCTGATTCATCGTCACCAAGCACACCTTTAATTTGGCGTCCTATGGCGTCAATGACCACACAAGCGGCCATTTCTCCTCCACTGATGACATAATCACCAATAGAAATTTCTTGGTCTACGTATTGATCTACAAACCGTTGATCTATACCTTCATAGCGACCACAAACCAATGTCAAACAGCTTTTTTTTGCCGACTCATTACACCAACTTTGGTTCAGTTGTTTACCTTGTGGTGATAAATAAACCACCTCACCGACTTGGCCCTGCTGCTCCAAGCTTGTCATCACGCGATGCAATGGGTCATACATCATAACCATGCCTGGACCGCCTCCAAATGGCTTGTCATCTACCCTGTTATGCTTGTTTTCAGCAAAATCACGTGGGTTGACACAGTTAATGGTTAATAAGCCATTTTCTATGGCTTTGCCAATAACACCAAAACTCAAGGCGTTGCTCACCATATCAGGAAATAAAGTGATGATGTTAAGGTTCATTCACTTCTCAACTTCCCAATCTACCACCATCTGTTGCTTAGCCAAATCAATATGGGTGACATACTTTCCCTGTATATAAGGTACCAACAACTCGTTTTGCTGTTGGTCTTTAATCACCATCACATCGTTGGCACCAGTTTCAAACAGTGAGTCTATAAGACCCAACTCTCGACCGTCGGCATCACAGACGCTCAATCCAATCAGTTGATGCCAATAGAATTCACCATCTTGCAATACCTTCAGTGCCTGACTGTCGATTTGGACTTCAGCACCAATATATTGTTGCGCAGTCTCTCTGTTGTCACAGCCTTTGAACAAAGCGACCATGGTTTTTCCATGGCGTTTGGACTTGATTCCTTTGATAGCTTGGCCACCCACATACCATGTGGAGTAGCTGGCTATATTTTCCATTGGTTGAGTGAAAGAAAATACCTTCAACCAACCTTTAACACCATAATGACCGGTAATTTTACCTACCACTATCCTGTCATTTGTCATGCTGCATTTAAGCTGTTTTTTGTGACTGCTTGATCAAAGTTCCAACACGCTCAGATAATTGAGCGCCTTCACTGACCCAGTGATTGACTCTGTCAATATCCAAGTTCAATCTAACTTCTTGACCACGGGCCATAGGATTGAAAAAACCCAATCGCTCTAATGCTTTACCATCACCAGCATTACGAGAATCGGTTGCCACAATCTTATAGAAAGGAGAACGCTTGGCGCCATGCCTAACTAATTTAATTTTTACCATAATTTACCTCTAAAAATTCAGGGCACTAAAAAAGACGGGCAATTTTATCGGAAATCGCCTACAGATAACAGCACTAATTAAGCTTTTTTACACTTTTATCGACTTATTAAAGAGAATCCATTCTATTCAAGATTTTCTAACCTGCATAAATCTTCAAGTTCTAGGCATATTTTTAATGACATGTTTGATCACAACATAAAAAACACCCCATTCAAACACATGCCAAGATACAAAAGCAGGAATGAGCTTTGAAGTGCTTCACTCAGAGTGGGCGCCATTATAACCCTTGACTGTCAGCAATCAAGCCTTTTTAAACTTGTAAGCACTCAGCATTGAATAGACTAATCAATCAAACCAATCTCTTTGGGGTCTAAAATACCATGTCTGATGGCCATGTGGGTCAATTTCACATCATTCTTTATTCCAAGCTTTTCGAGGATGCGGTATTTATAGGTCGCAACTGTCTTGTCATTTAAACCCAGTATATGACCGATTTCTTTGGCTTTCTTACCACGAACCAACAACATCATAACCTCCATTTCTCTGCTGGTTAAGCCATCAAAAGGAGAGTCTCGTTGCCCACCTGGCAACATAGAAAGCGCCATTTGTTGGGCAATATCAGCGCCCACATAACGCTGTCCCGCATACACCTTCTTAATAGAGTCTTCCAGTTCTTGGGCCGCACACCCTTTGGTTAAGTAGCCATTGGCACCGGCATCTAATAATTGTTTTGGGTATGGGTTTTCGGCATGGATAGTGAGGATGATGATGCGCACATAGGGATCGATATCAGTTATTTTTCTGGTGGCTTCTAAACCGCTCATGCGCGGCATATTGACATCCATTAAAACCACATCCGGCTTTTCCTTTTCGACCATCTCCAGTGCTTGGTATCCATCATTGCACTCACCAACAATCTTGATACCTGACATTTTTTCAATCACCAGCCTGATTCCAGTGCGAACAATGTCGTGATCATCAACCAATAATACCTTTATCATAAGAATCCTCCTTTTTTCATATTTAGATGATGATTTATAGCACACAACTGACAGTTTTTTAACCTTTAATCAAAACTTACTGTCAAAATTTAACTATCTAAATAATTTTACATTTGAGCATAGCCAAAATAAAGTACATGACTATAATACCCACATGATTACAATTAAAGCCGCAAAAAAACCCATCAAGAGCAACCAAATATTTGGCCTGGCACTGGCTGGTGGCGGACCATTGGGAGGCTTTTACGAGTTAGGTGCATTGTGTGCCATTGAAGACTCACTGTCGCCACTTAAAATCACAGAATTGGATGTTTATGTGGGTGTCAGTGCTGGTGCGTTCATTGCGGCTGGGCTAGCCAGTGGCATTGATTTGAAATTGATGGCAAAAATTTTTGCCTTCAGCAAAAAACATGAGACGCCCTTCAATCCTGACCACTTTCTTCAACCTGCGTACAAAGATTACTTACTGAATTTAGCCAAGACCCCAAGCTTGTTAAGTAAAACATTGGTCAAGTGGGCCCAAAACCCGCTAAAAACCAGTGTGGTGGATTTGCTTGAAATGACCGGCAAAATCCTCCCAGCAGGCGTGTTCAACAATGAAAAACTTGAACATTTTCTTAAAACCATACTGATTGAACATGGACACACCAATGACTTCAGAAAACTAAAGAAAGAACTTTATATCGTTGCCTGCGAATTAAACAGCGGCAAAATAGCTGGTTTTGGAAACCACGATAACAACCAAGTGCCAATTTCTAAAGCAGTACAAGCCTCTTCAGCCCTTCCCGGTTTATATTCTCCAGTTAAAATCAACGGAAAATTTTATGTTGACGGGGCATTGCGCAGAACAATGAACGCATCGGCCGCGCTGAAAAAGGACACCCATTTATTGTTTGCCGTGAACCCCATTGTGCCATTTGAGAGAACTTTAAAGCTTGATGAGAAAGGTTTAATCAGCGGAGGTCTGCCTTTGGTTTTATCACAAACATTCAGATCAATAGTTCAATCCAGACTCAAATCGGGGTTAGATAAGTACGAAAGTTTGTTCCCTCATTCTGACATTATATTGGCAGAACCTGATGCCAACGATGAGACTTTATTCAAATCCAACTTATTCAGTTATTCAAAACGCGACCAGCTGTGTGAATATGCTTACCAGTCAACTCGACAACATTTGATCAACCAACAAGATCAAATTACCCCCATCTTGGCACGCCATGGGTTATATCTAAAACAAACCAATTTGCAACAAACCAATCGCAGCATCAAAGATTTTATCGATCAAAAGCATCCCCATTCTCATTGGTCTGAAAATCTGACCGAATCATTAGATGCGTTAGAACGGTCTATCCGCATCACTTAAAAAAGCTCCCGTTTTGGATTAAAACCGTGAGCACAAAAAAAAACCACCGCTGAGGGTGGTTTTTTTAAACTAAAATTTGAGCAGTTATTTTTTAGTTACTGCTGTTTTCTTAGTTGTTTTCTTTTTACTGACTTTTTTGGCTGTGGCGCTTGCTTTCTTTACCGCTGCTTTCTTAGCCGGCGCTTTCTTTACCGCTGCTTTCTTTACCGGCGCTTTCTTGACAGCTGGTTTTTTTGTAGCTTTCTTAACCGGTGCTTTCTTAACTTCAGCGGTCGTTTCTGCTACTGACTTTTGGGCAGCATCTGCTACTTTAGCCACAACTTTCTTGGCATCATCGGCAGCTTTATCTACTGTTTTTTGAACGCTTACAGCAGCATTGGAAACAGCCTGTTTAACTTTTTTCTCAGCGTCCGCAGCTGTTTTAGTCACTTGTTTTTTGGCTGCATTACCTGTGTCCTTGGCTAGTTTCGATACTTCTTTTGTTAAATTATCAATGCGCTTCATCAGGTCACCCAATTCGTTATTGGTTGGCACACCCAGACTTTTCAAAGACTTTTCTACTCGCTTTTCAAACACATCTTCCAATTTATCCCAACTGTCTGAAGCCCTTTTCTTGGCTGTGCTGACCGTTGAACTGACGGTTGATTTAACATCACTGACAGCTTTCTGTGGCACTGACTTGAATAACTTTTCAAAATCTTTACCTTCATCAATAAGTTTATCGTATATTTTCTTACCTTCAGACTGAGCTTTGGCAAATGCACCCAAGCCTGCCAACCAAATTTCATTTGCAGAACCGACTAAAGTTTCTGCCAATTTAGCTGGTTTTTTATCAGCTGCTGCTGATTTTTTCAAAGTTTTTTTCTTAGCCATAAATTCCTCACAATTATTTTACTCTGCTAATTATCATCAATATTATAGAGCAAACACACTAAGGTTAAAAACAAATGCAGCAATTAATGAGCCTTTTATCAATAACTTAACCCAGCAGCTTAAAAACGCAGATTTCACCATTCATCTGTTTGTTCATAATCAATCTCAGCATAAAGCTTAAGTGACTATATATCAAGCACTGATAATGACGCCTATGATCACATCAGCCTGGACCCACCAAATTTTACAATCAGCTCAGCAACGCATTTCACTTGATACATCATAACTGAGCATATCTTTATTCAGAGTAAAAGCCGTCGGCTTTTGCCAGTATTTATGCACAAGACCTTGAAGGTCGTTGTGCATGCGTATATTCAAACATAAAAAAACAAGTACACTACTGACCAAAATATTGAAAATCGTTAATATTCATTGTGTAAGAACACCATTGTCCATAAAATACAGTTCCCGTAAGGATGCCATTTGGCGATTCAAAACCAACCAAAAAAAAATTACCATGACTGACAGAAAAATCCTGGCCAATGCCATCAGATTCCTCGCAATGGATGCCGTTCAACAAGCCAATTCTGGGCACCCTGGCGCGCCCATGGGAATGGCCGATATCGCCGAGGTGTTGTTCAATGATTTCTTACAACACAATCCCAATAATCCACATTGGTTTAATCGAGATCGTTTTGTGATGTCAAATGGCCATGGCTCAATGCTGCCCTATTCTGCACTTCATTTATCAGGCTACGACTTAAGTATTGAGGACCTGAAAAAATTCAGGCAACTACACTCTAAAACACCAGGCCATCCTGAATATGGTTATACACCCGGCATTGAAACCACCACGGGCCCACTAGGACAGGGCATTGCTAATGCTGTTGGCATGGCGTTGGCAGAAAAACTACTCAGTACACAATTCAATCAATCCGGTCATCCGATAATTGATCACCACACTTATGTATTTTTGGGCGATGGTTGTTTGATGGAAGGTATTTCGCATGAAGCTTGTTCGCTGGCTGGCACTTTAAAACTGGGCAAGTTAATCGCTGTATATGACGACAACAACATCTCAATTGATGGTGAAGTTGATGGCTGGTTTACTGATGATACACCAGCCAGGTTTCGCGCTTACGATTGGCATGTGATCAGTGACGTTGATGGCCATGATGCTTCAGCAGTTAAAGCCGCTATTGAAGCCGCCCAAGCCAACACCACGCAACCCACATTAATCTGCGCCAAAACCATTATCGGTGATGGCGCACCTAATAAAGCAGGCTCTCATGACTGCCATGGTGCCCCTTTAGGTGCCGAGGAAATTCAGGCAGCCCGTCAAGCTTTGAATTGGTCCTATGCACCTTTCGAAATTCCTAAAGAAGTCTACACCGCTTGGGACGCCAAACAAAAAGGTCGAGACAGAGAATTGAATTGGCAGCAACAACTCGATGCCTACCAAGCTGCTTACCCTGAGTTGGCCACTGAGCTACTGAGACGCATTGAAGGCCAATTACCTGAAAACTGGTCTGAAACTGTCCAGGCTTATGTACAACAAACCGCAGCAAACGCCTTGCAAATGGCAACCCGCAAAGCCTCTAAACATGCGCTTGAAGGCTTGGGGCCTTTATTGCCAGAGTTTTTTGGCGGTTCTGCCGACTTAACCCCATCAAACAACACTTTTTGGTCGGGTTCAAAATCCATTAATGGTGGTGACTTTTCTGGTAATTACATGTCTTATGGGGTCAGAGAATTTGCCATGAGTGCCATCACCAATGGCATGACATTGCATGGAGCCATCATTCCCTACAGTGCCACATTTTTGATGTTTTCAGAATATGCCAGAAATGCTTTGAGGATGGCTGCTTTGATGAAAATTCGAAATATATTTGTTTACACCCATGATTCCATTGGTGTGGGCGAAGATGGACCAACCCACCAACCAGTTGAACAAACACCCACCTTAAGAATGATACCAAACATGCATGTCTGGCGCCCTTGCGATGCGGTTGAATCTGTGGTGGCGTGGCAGTGCGCAGTTGAGAAAATGGACGGACCCAGTTGTTTATTATTCACCAGACAGGGGGTGGATCACCAGCCAAGAACCACAGCGCAAATTAAGGCTATATATAAAGGCGCATACACATTAATTGATTCTGAAAAATCAGCTGAACTGATCATCATAGCCACCGGCTCAGAGGTGGGTATTGCAGCCAAGGCAACCAAATTACTTAATCAACAAGGCCACTCAGTCCGATTGGTATCCATGCCGTGTGCTGAAACATTTGAGCAACAAGACCAAGCTTATAAAGACTCAGTGTTGCCTCCATCGACCACCAAACGCTTGGCCGTGGAAGCAGCACAAGGTGATTTCTGGTATAAGTATGTGGGCTTAGATGGCAAGATAATTGCGCAAAATTGTTTTGGTGAATCGGCACCAGGCCAAGTGCTGTTTGAGTATTTTGGATTTACAGTTGAAAATATCATTAAAACTGCTGAAGAATTAATTTAATCATTTTAATAAAACGGCTTGGTTGAAGAATCAGCCAAGCCATTTCATCAGTTACTCAACATAATAAGAGTATTTGTCTTCAGTATTTGTCTGTTTGATCAGGTGTTTGTTCTTTGAGGGCTTCTCTGATTTTGGCTTTCGCAAGACTCTTTTTTGCTGCTTTCTTGGCCGCTTTGCTGGCCATTTTAATCACTTGCTGTTGAACTTCTTCTTGCTGAATGGCCTGCAAATCATTTTGCAGGCTCTTGTTATGCTCAATTAATTCATACATGTGATCATGCATTTTTTTTACAGAGGTTGCATGTTTTTCAACCTGCTGCAGAATGGCTTCGCATTTCTCTACCATGGTTACAATCTTTTTATCCTTCACTGCCTATGGCCTTTAAAGTTGCATAAGGATACATTTTATTCACTGAGCCTACTATTTTTGTGTCATATTCTTTGACAATGCTTTTATTTTTATTCGGGTAATCCAAACTGTTTAAAAAGAAACGCATACAGTTTATTCTGGCTCGCTTTTTATCATCGGATTTAATCACTGTCCAAGGTGTTAGTGGGTTATCAGTATGAAAAAACATGTCTTTCTTGGCTTTGGTGTAGTCATCCCATTTATCTAAAGACTGCACATCAACTGGACTGAGTTTCCAATGCTTCAGTGGATCATTTTTACGGCTGTGAAAGCGCCTTAATTGTTCATGTCGAGTAACGGAAAACCAGAACTTAAACAAAATGATTCCTGAGTTAACCAACATTTGTTCGAATGGAAACACTTGCCTGATAAATTCCTCATACTCATCTTCAGTACAAAACTTCATCACCCGTTCAACACCAGCACGGTTATACCACGAGCGATCAAAAAACACCATTTCACCGCGGGTGGGTAACTTTGCTATGTACCTTTGAAAATACCATTGACCTCTTTCCCGCTCAGTGGGTTTTTCCAAAGCAACCACATGCGCAGCACGTGGGTTGAGGTGTTCCATAAATCTTTTGATGGTCCCCCCTTTGCCCGCCGCATCCCTGCCTTCAAACAAACAAACTATTCTTTGACCCGTTTCTTTAACCCAGCTCTGAACTTTTAACAGCTCGGTCTGCAACAAATGCTTCTCTGTTTCATAATCAATCAGTTCGATTTTTTCATCATAAGGATATTCACCAGCAGCTTGGGAAAGTTTCAGCAACTCCTTACCAGAAATATTGTTTTTCTTTTTCATCACAAACTTGTGATCAGAGTATTTAAGCAACAGTTTTTTGGCTTGATCAAAATTCAAGCGTTGTTCTTCAGTCATGAGCAATTCAGTTATAGGTTACCATTAAGAGCCAATAACCATTTTAAAAAAAGTTAGTGACCCTGCTTATTATTCAACCAATGATAATTTTGATTAAACAACTATTCAATAACATTTTAACCCGAAGCGCTAGTTATGAGGTTCAATTAACATGACAATTGTGTGACAAGCCATTAAAAAATTGACTTGCATCAAATAAAGTTAAACAACTGAACAAAAAAAAGGCGCAGAGCGCGCCTTTTTAAAAGTGATTAACATCAATCGAGTACATCAACATTGACTCTTAACCTGATGCGATCACCAGGGTGTTCTTGTACCTGGGTGTGATACAGACTGCCATTAAAATCATAAGTTACATCGTATCCCATAAAACGATTTTCTTCATAGTAGTTGGTTTCAATATAACAATTATGCCGTGCTTTTTGGTGTCCTTTGCTGGCACCTACACCAGCGCCAATCAGTATCCCTAAGGCGGTAGAAGCATCTCTGCCATTGCCGCTCCCAAATCGATTGCCTATCGCGCCACCTATGATGCCACCCAAGATGGCTCGACCTGCGTTGTTTTGATTGTTGCGATTTGAGTGACTGTAACGGTTGCTTCTTCGTTGCTCACAAACTTGACGCTCTTCAGGAATTGAGACTGTTTGATATATAGGCTGGACTTCAATAACTTGACCATATTGGATGTTATTGTTTTGATACCTGTTGGCTGTTGCTAACAAAGGAAGGCTGGTCATTAAAGCAGCTAAAACTAATTTATTCATCATAATCTCCAGTTGAATGGTATGTATGAATTTTATATTGACATCAATGAACCGAATCTGAATGTCATCAAGCTGTTCAGTTTCTGTTGTGTTAAGTGATATTGTGAGAGGAAATGTATGGCTGAAAAGGTTGGCCGAGCCTTATAGCCCGGCCAACAAAGGTGTCATCATTCAAAGAATGAATTCACCCAGTGTCGCTACCGGGACTTTGACCATATCCCATAGATGTAGCGACTTCTTACCCACATCCATATTGTAAGCAATAAAATGTAAAAAATGAAGTTCTTTTATTAGATAAGTCTAAAAGTTTAACAACAAGGCTTCTTCTTCAGACATCGGCTTTCCAAAGTAGTAACCCTGTCCAAAATCAAAATTTAAGGTTTTCAGTAGCTCAAATTCTTGCTCATTTTCCACGCCCTCTGCCACTAATTTAGTATCCAAGTTTTTAGCCATGTCAGCAATGGTTTTTAAAATGATTTGGTAGCGACTGTTTTTAAACATATTTCGGATAAATACTTGGTCAACTTTAAGCACATCAAAATTCAACTCAACCAGTTGTTGCATCCCCGAATGACCGGTACCAAAATCATCTGCACAAACTGGAAAGCCGATGTTTCTGCATTTATCCAACCATTTCTTGGCCAGTTCAAAATCCACAACCATGGTCTCAGTTATTTCTAATTTGAGTCGTTGTGGACTGACTTTATTGGCTTTTACTTTTTTAAGTACACGATTAAGAAATTGATCATCATCCAATTGCTTAGATGACACATTGATGTTTATAAACACCTGTTCTGGTAACTTTGTGAGCATTTCAATCGCGCGATTAAATACCAAGTCACCCACTTCAATGATTAAATCTGTTTCTTCAGCCAAAGCAATGAACTCAACCGGAGAAATAAAACCTCTTTCCGGGTGCGTCCACCGGCTTAATGCCTCGAATCCTGTGATGCGACCGCTTTGGATGTCGCTGATTGGCTGAAAAACAGTTTGTACTTCACCTCTGGTGATGGCGCTGCGCAACTCACTTTCAAGCTTGAATTTAGACAGCCCAGCTTGTTCGATGACCGATGCCACTTGATCCAGTAAACTGTTGTTATTTTTACCTTTGCCTTGATTGGGTATCATTGACCTAAACCGTTTTAACAACACACCCATCAAGGCTTTAACAATGGGGTCACTTTCGGACAATCGATTGGTGATTTGTTGGGTTTTAACTTCCAGTAAAGTCAATGGCGTTAACGCTCGAGCTGATGTTGAGCGTGGTGATTGATCTAAAACCCCCATTTCACCGAACAGTTCACCTTCACTGAGGATGTCAATGATGGAATCATTGTAATCAATATAGATTTCGACTTGTCCCTGTTCAATGATGTAAGCACAATCTGAGCTGTCACCACCATGGAATATGATGTCACCCGGCAGGTACTGTTTGATGTGATAACTCATAAGATTTGACTTTTTTCTTCCTCAAGCACACATTAGATTAATTAATAATCTTAACTTAAGTTGTTTTATTTGGCGATAAAAAAAGCCCCTTTCGGGGCTTTTAGGTCAATGACTTGATGATTTTATCCAAACAGTCCGTATGGCATTTGTGCCAACAATGGCGCAATCACCAATGACACTATCGCCATCACGTTGATTAAAATATTCATCGCAGGTCCTGAAGTGTCCTTGAATGGATCCCCAACAGTATCACCAACCACCACTGCCTTATGCACATCTGAACCTTTGCCGCCTAAGTTGCCTTTCTCAACAAACTTCTTGGCATTGTCCCAAGCGCCACCAGCATTGGCCATCATCAAAGCCATCAACACACAGGTAATCAATGCACCACCTAACATACCACCCAGGGCAGCTGCACCTAATCCAAACCCAACCACCACGGGTGCCAACACGGCCAAAGCGCCAGGCGCCATCATGCGTTTAAGGGCTGCTTTGGTGGCTATGTCCACACATTTTTTACTGTCGGGTTTTGCAGTCCCTTCCATCAAACCTGGAATTTCCCTAAACTGACGACGAATTTCTTTGATCATATCAAAAGCCGCGTCCCCAACTGCTCGCATAGTCATTGCTGATACTATGAATGGGAAAATACCACCCAAAAACATACCCATCAAAACCTGAGGGTTGGCAATGTCTAATGAAAACCCTTCTACTTGACTTGAGATGACTTGAATAAACGCAGCGATAATCGCCAATGCTGCCAAACCAGCCGCACCAATAGCAAAACCTTTTCCAATGGCAGCAGTGGTGTTACCCACTTCATCTAAGCCGTCGGTTATTGCTCGGGTCTCAGCACCCAAACCAGCCATTTCTGCAATACCACCGGCATTATCTGCAACCGGGCCATAGGCATCAATGGCCATGGTAATACCCACCGTAGCCAACATACCAACGGCAGCAATACCTACCCCATAGACACCAGCACCTTCTGGCAGAATTAATGATGTACCAAAAATGATCGCCGCCAATGTTAATACAGGAATAACCACTGACTCCATACCCACTGCAAGCCCTGAGATCATCACTGTGGCTGGTCCTGTTTCGCCGCCTTTGGCAATTTCTCTGACAGGCTTACCACCAGTATAATATTCTGTGACCAAGCCAATCAACATGCCGCCCACTGCACCTAAGACCACACATTGCCAAACGATGCTTTGAATCGATAACAATGAAGTGGTTACATAGGCCGCAAGAATAAATAACACTGTGGCACCCATGGTTCCAAATCGCAACGCGACATCAGGCTTTTTACCAGAGAACATTTTAACCAAGAAAATACCCAGGATTGAACATATCATCCCCGTTGACGCCAACGCTAACGGCAAAAACATCAAGTCTTGCTGCCGTTCTGCGATTTGCGAATACAAGCCAACCGTCATGGTAGAGGCTATGGCTATGCAAGCAATCATTGAGCCACAATATGATTCAAAAATATCAGAGCCCATGCCGGCTACATCGCCCACATTATCGCCAACATTATCAGCGATTACACCCGGGTTTCTTGGGTCATCCTCTGGAATGCCAGCTTCCACTTTACCCACCAAGTCAGCACCTACATCCGCGCTTTTGGTGAAAATACCACCACCCACACGAGAAAACAGTGCCACCACTGATGCACCCATACCAAAACCATGAATCGACTCAACGGTATGCGGATCACCGCCAAACAATAAATACAAAGTGCCTAAGCCCAGTAAACCCATGGCTGCGACCGTTAAGCCCATAATAGAGCCACCGTAAAAAGCGACAGATAAGGCCTTAGCAGCACCATGCTCATTGGCAGCAACAGTGGTCCGGACATTGGCTTTGGTGGCTGCAAACATACCAAAATAACCTGCTATACCCGAACAAAATGCGCCCAATACAAAGGCAAAAGGTGTGTGCCAATCACCAAAACCAACATACAAGCCAATCAGAATGACCACCACAAATATCAACAACAGACTGTATTCGCGACGCATGAATACCATAGCTCCTTCATGGATTTCTTGCGCTATTTCTGCTACCTTGCCCTCACCTGCTGGCATCTTACTGACCATCACATAAATGACCAATGCCATGAGCAACCCAAAACCACCCACTATCAGTGGAATTATCTCTTGATTCATAAATTTTCCTCTTTTTTTTGTATGACCAGACCTGTGTTTCAGTCTCTGGATTATCAACCCGGTCACTTAGCTCAAACCGGATAATGGTGTTACAACGTGTCCCAACACGCTTCTCTTTTATCTTAACATAATGCAACCATAATTTGAGTGTCGAAAGCTCAGATGTTCAGTGCTTTTTGCGATCATAAAGAATTTAACTCAGCTTCAATTTAACCGCGACAAGCTTGTCTTCGCTGAATATAATGAGTTGTTTGATATAGATGAACTCTGAAGCTCATGGCCAACCATTTTCCAGTCATAGATTTTGATCCAATTTTTTTAACTCTGGGGCCCGTAAGTATTCATTGGTACGGCGTTACCTACCTCATTGGTTTTGGCTTTTATTATTTACTTGGGCAGTACCGCTTGAGACACTATCCTGGTTCATGGAACAGTGAGCAATTATCAGATTTCTTGTTTTATGGAGCCATAGGTATCATTGCTGGGGGACGCTTAGGCTGGGTTTTGTTTTATAACGACACCTCATTATTGGAAGATCCCCTGTTGCCTTTTCGGGTATGGGAAGGTGGCATGTCTTTTCATGGTGGTCTAGTGGGTGTGCTGCTGGCCATGCTGTATTTCAAAAATAAAAGCAAAAAGACCTTCTTTGAAATCAGTGACTTCATTGTGCCCTTGGTTCCAACTGGTATTTTATCCGTCCGGATAGGTAATTTCATCAACGGTGAATTGTGGGGTCGTCTGACACAAAAACCATGGGCGATGATTTTTCCAGACGCTTTACCTGCTCACTTACATCCAAACAACATGGAGCCTGCTCAATGGCAAGAGTTATACCAAATGGGCCAGCTGGATGTATTTGCTCGCCATCCATCAGCATTGTATGAAGCATTGGGTGAAGGATTAATCACCCTGGTCGTGGTTTGGATTGTTGCTCATTATGCGAAGAAGCGAGGCACAGTCTCTGCAGCCTTTTTACTCAGTTATGGTACCGCACGATTCTTGGTTGAATTTTTCAGAGAACCTGATGCCAACCGTGGGTTTATCGCTTTAGACTGGATGACCATGGGTCATGTATTGACTTTACCCATCATCGCTTTTGGCTTGTGGATCTTATTCAGCAAACAAGCTTCAATAAAACCCAGCTAGATTCAATCTGCGGCCGCCACCGCTTCTGGCGCTGCCGACCGAATTCAGCACAGCATCCAATTCAAAGTTGCCAGCTTTTGGAATGATGTCTAAGTTCAACTGCCAGCGATGCGGTTGAATAATCAGAGCTCCTGACACATTCAAAGCATTTGACCGGCTGCTGAAATTACCCACTATCATGCCGGTTTTTTTGGTCTCAAAATCCAATCTAACCTCCCCCAAATCTTTTTTGGCAGGTGTTATCAATTTAAAATCTTGGAGTGTGATACTGCCTTCAATTCGATCGAAACCATTGGCCTTGTTGTACGCTACTTGTTGCAGGTTGAACTGTGCATAACCCTCAAATTGACCATAACGCAATTGTAAGAACGGCTTGATAAATTGCCAATCTAAATAACCAATTACTTGGTTGAATGATTGTGATTCTGGGGTAATCTTTTTCAAATTAAAAGTGAGGTCATAATTAGGTTTATAGACCCTCACTTTTCCACCTAAGCCAGTCAGTGAATTGGGGTATAAAAACCATTCAGTCTGTCCCAGCGGTGCCGACAAATAACTCAGTGAATCAGCACTGCCTTTAACTGCACTGCCACTGATACCAGACAAGTCGATAGGCCTGACTTGACTCTTTACCTGCTCATAATATAAATTTAAAGGGACAACTGCAACCGCAATGACCGCCAATATCAGCAGCAAAAATACAAATTTGATTAATTTACCCAATCTATCACTGGTACTTAACATCACTTCACTAGCCTCATTCTGATGTTGGTTAAACCCAAAGTCGCATCAACCACATTGACGTCAATCTGATCGACTTGAACCGCATACTTTGTTGACATGGTTTGTAGCCAATCAATCACTTGATCAAACGGCGCGCCCTGTAACCAGACTGATAAACTGTTTTCATCTATCGGTTCAGTCCGATTGACCATTTCTTGCAAGTTCACCAGCCGCAATTGCTGGTCAACCCAGGAAGAAAATGTGACGCTTGCTGGAATTGGTAGTACCTCAGTAACTGAGTTATTGACTGTTGTGCCTGTCATCGCTTGCATTTGATTCAACTGATTTTGTAATCGGGCTTTGACCGAAACTTGAGCATCAATGTGATTGACCACAGGCTGATAAACCAATACCCATCCCAAAGCCATAGCAATCAATAACCCACCCACAGTAAGCAACCTTTGTTCACTCTGACTTAAGTCACTGAACCATGCTGCCAACTTACCCTTGACTGCTTCTCTAGCGCGGTGCTTGTTATCGGCTGATTTTGTCATCTGGGCACCATGGTTAGGATTGATTTAAAAGTGTTGTCATCACCCAATTCATTGACTCCTATTTGAACCGAATAATTATTGGCGAATTGTTGCAAGTCCTGATGGAAATCGTTGATAACTGTCATACTTGGGGCCACAATTTGTAGTTCCATTTTTTGATCAACCAAGCGCAAACCGTTCAATTTAACAGACGGCTGTTGTCTCAATGTTTGACCTAATTTATCTACCGCTGAAATTAACATGCTTTGGGCTTGAGTTGACTGGGCATTTTTGATTTTCAATCTAGATTGCAGTGCCGCAAAAGGATCAACCAATTCAGATGGGGCTGCATTGGAGTAAGTTTGTGTGAATAAGTTTTTTTGTTGTTGTTTGATGTCTGCAATCGATTGTTTTAACCCATACCATTGAATGCCTTGAACCAAAACCCAACTGAAGACCAGCGTTCCGACCAATATCTTAATCTTGCCCCATGACTGAGAACCAGACTCAGCATGATTTGATTTGATCTCATCAAGGTACAGATTTATGGGGTTTTGATTTAACAAATAACGGCAACAGACTGCTGCGGTTAAACTTTTCTTGATCGGCAAATCAGCATAATCAGTGACTGCATCTTCATTACAAATGATTTGTTGTTTGTCTTTGGCAAATACTGGTAACAATTGGTTGATTTGTGAGTTAGCCACACGCATGGCTTGATCTTGACCCAGTCTAAGTAAAGCAGTTTCTGAATCACTCCAAATACTGACATCATCCGGCTCAGCTGGCAGCCAATCAACTTCACTGTATATGGCATTAACATGCAAACCATGGGCTTCAATTTGATTATTGAGTAGATCTAAATGTTGTTTTTCTATGGCAATTACACTTTGTGAGCCATCATCATTCAACTTGAATGCGCAGTAATTATCTTCAACTTCATTACTCAGCTCTTCTTCGATGGCAAATGGAATTGACTTGGTCAATAACTCTGTGTTTTTTGATGCCACATGGGTTTGGGTGTGATACACCCAGCTGGCAGGCACTATAATAAGTAAATCAGCTTGCTGTAAGGATTCGCTTGACCATTGATTGACTGCAGTGGTGTCGCATTTTTCACTCTGTGAATCATAACTGTATAAGCACTGAGGCTCACCATCATGATTGATGCGTAATATAGAAGTGATGGTCATAAATGAATCTTAATCAAGATATCTATCAATCTGAATTTTTAGAGTAAAACCAACAGTTTTCCTCACAGGATAATTAAAAGCACACCAACTATGGTATGAACCACATATTGGTGTACTTCTAATTTGATTTACTGAATTCATGATCAATGTAAAAGTCTCTTTACATGAAAACCAGTATTATATCCCTTTTCGATATTTTGGCATCAACCAATAAGCCAGAGCTGGTAATAAGACCAAAGCGCCAACCATATTCAAAATAAACATAAATGCCAATAAAATACCCATATCTGCTTGGAATTGTAAGTCACTGAATATCCAAGTACCCACTCCGATACCCAGAGTTAGCGCGGTAAACAACACAGCTTTACCAGTTAACTTTAAGGTCTCTCGGTAAGCATCATATAAATTAAAGCCTTCTTTGAGCAGAGATTGTAGGCGGCTGAATATGTAAATACCATAATCAACGCCAATACCAACACCCAACGCCACAACCGGCAATGTGTTAACTTTCAAACCTATACCTAAATAGGCCATCAAAGCATAAGCCAGTATCGAAACCAAAGCCAATGGTAAGACGATACTGATGGTGCCAGTGATTGATCTGAAGGTAATCAGACACAATAAAATAATGGCGCCATAAACCATGATGAGCATCGGCATTTGCGCGCCTTTAACCACATCATTGGTAGAAGCCATAACACCAGCATTACCGGTGGCCAATCTGAACTTAACTTCACCGTCTAACAACGCACCAGTATCATCAACTTGATATGGAGTTTCTTGTTGATAAGCTTTCACTGCAGCAATTACTTTGTTGATGGTAGTGGCCTTGTGGTCTTCAGTGAAAATGGTGATTGGCATCACACTGCAGTCTTGGTTTAATAACCCGGTATCGGTTTCAATTCCCGATAATGACTGTCGCATCACATAGTTGTTTCGTGACATTTCCCGCCACTTGATGTTACCTTCGTTCCAACCTGCAGTAATAATTTTAGCAAATTGTGGCAAGGTGATAACTTTTTGTACACCCTCTACATTAGACATGTGCCAAGCGAAGCGATCGATGTTATGCATGGCTTGATAGCTTTCAGTACAGGCGTTGGGTGATGTTTCGGCTATGACATTAATCATATCCACCCCCAAAGAAAATTCACCACTGATCTTCATTGCATCTTGGTTGTAACGGGCATCGGGTCTTAATTCAGGAACACCAGCTTGGGAATCACCAATCTGCATTTCTTGACTTTTGAAATAACCAAAGGTAAATAGACCAATGGTCACCAAAACTGCCAAAGTGGCCAGCGGGTTTTTAGCAAATCCTGCTATGCCCTTCCAAATCCCAGACGATGATTTTTTATCATCAAACTTGGCACAAAACGCATCGTAATTTTTCATTTTTACCCCAGATAACAACAGCGGTAACAACACCAAATTAGTGACTATAATCAGCGCCACACCTACTGTAGCAGTGATGGCTAATTCTTGGATGATTTCTATGTTAATGAAATATATGGTTGCAAAACCAATGGTGTCAGATAATAAAGCGATGGCACCGGGTGCTAACAGTGCACAGAATGCCCCTCTGGCTGCTAATTCAGGATTTCTTTTTTGTGCCGGCTGATGAACCATTTGGTCTGTCCATCCAGATATCATCTGCACACCATGACTGACACCAATGGCGAACACCAGAAACGGCGTGAGTATGTTCATTGGATCAATACCCATGCCCATTAATTTCAATAAGCCCAATTGCCAAATAACAGCAACCAGTGAACAGAGTATGGGATATAAAGTCAGTTTCCAGTTTTTCGAATACCAGTACAACAAAACAGCCGTGATGAAGATGGCTAAAGCAAAGAAATAAAGAACCGATTTAGCCCCCTCTGCAATGTCACCAACAATTTTAGCAAAACCAATGATGTGAACTGTTTGACCTTCGCCTTCAAAGTTGGTGCGAATCGCTTCTAATTGCTTGGCAATGTCTTGGTAATCTACTTTCTCACCCGTCTGTGGGTCCCGCTCCTGCAAATCTGCCCAAACCATCGCACCATTAAAATCTTCAGCCACTAAGCGGCCCAATACACCCGCTTTGACTATGTTGCCTCGAACTGTCTCAAACATTTTCTCCGACGGACTGAAATTGGCGGGTATCACATTACCACCAGCAAAACCGTCTTCAACCACTTCAACAAAACGAACATTGGGGGTAAAAATAGATTTTACACTGGCTCGATTGACACCCGGGATAAACACCACGGCATCAGTCACACGTTCCAATTTATCAAAAAATTGTGTATTGAACATGTTGCCACTGTCATCCATCAATGACACCAGTATGCGATTGGCACCTCGAAATTTTTCATGCTCCATAAAGGTTTGCATGTACTCATGGTCAAGTGGCAGCTGTTTTTCAAAACCAGCATCAACTTTAAGTTGACTGGCAAAATAAGCCATCACAAAAGTCATGGCCACTAACAGCAATAAAATTATTTTTTTACTGCTGAATATAATCGATTCGCAGGCTGCTGCGAATCCACTTTTTTTAATATTTTGGTTCATAATGTCTCCCTTTACTCAGTGATGGATTGAATTTTATAACCGGTTTCACCCACCAGTATAGCTCGTTTGCCTAAGACCAAAACATCAGCATAATCATCACCTGAATCGGCACCTGGAAATATTTTCACAGCTTGGTCTTCATAGACCAGACGAGCACCATTGGCACCCACAATTAAAAGTTTATTATTACTCAGCTGACTGGCACCGAACAGGTTGTTAGACAAGTCAGTATAAACTTCATCCCAGTTATCACCCTGGTCTTGAGAAACCTGTATATTACCTCGCAAACCAAATAAAACCACTTGGTCTGCCAACGTCACCACACCAAACATTGATCCATTGTAAGGCAACTCAATGGCTTCCCAAGATTCACCCTGATCAAAACTTCTAAAAAAATACCCTGCTTCGGCAGCAATATACAAATTACCATCTGCATCTGCTGTAATGTCATTGAGGTGATAATCCAATTCTTCATCAACTAAACTTTCATCCCAAGTATTACCACTGTCAGTGGTAGAAAAGATGGTGCCATAGGCCCCTACCACATAACCTGTAGTTTCATTAATAAAATAGGCTGACAAGAAAGGCACTTCTCGTTCAGCATCATAGAATTGTAACTCCCATGTTTCACCCGCATCTTTACTGTGGATGATGGCAGCATCGTGTCCTACAGCCCAAACGTGATTATTGTGGGCCACCACTTTTGTTAATGAGATCTCAACTGGAATGTCTTTGATTTGATACCAAGTTTGTCCCTCATCTTTGCTCTTCAATACGTGTCCACGTTCCCCAACCATCACCAATGAAGTACCCACTTTGGTGATTGAAAGCACCAATGACTTATCAGCCAAAGGCATAACCTCAGCAGGTTGTTGTGCAGACCCTAAACTGATATTGATTAACAATAACAAACAGACTAAATACTTAAAATACATTTTTTTCATAATTCACCCATAAAAAATGGCCATGAGCACATTGTGTCCTCACAGCCATCGTATTAAAACTTCAACTGACTAGCACAGATCAGCGTCTTCCGCGTTTACGTAAGGCGTCTGGTGTGTAGTTATTCTCGCTCAAAGGCGTGTTGAATGTATTGACCTGATCTTGGTTATCTAAACCAACCGCAACATAGCGACCAGATTGTAGGTCATGATGAGTTTCAATGGTTGACCAAAATGTTGGTACTTCATAGTAATTAATACTGTGTGCCTCTGAAAAACGCCACAGCTCACCGCGTCTGTCGTAATGGTCAGTTAACAGAATTTGATAACTGTCTTCATCTAAATAGAAAGTTCTTTTGCTGTTGATGTGTCTAAAACCATCACGAAGGTTCGCTTCAACTACATGCACGCGATGCAGTTCATAACGCATATAACTTGGATCCAAATGACCTGGCTTGACCATGTCTTCAACTTTAGAGTCAAAGCTGTGTGACTTATAAGAATTATAAGGTACGTACATTTCCTTGGTTCCAGTGAAATCCCAAGTGAATCGATCCATAGCGCCATTGAACATATCAGTCATGTCATTGGTTCTCAAGCCATCAGATGCGGTTCCAGGGTTGTCATAAGCGACATTTGGCGCACGTCTGACACGACGTTGACCTGGGTTATAAATCCAAGCTTGACGCGGTGTTTCTTTTTGGTTCATGGTTTCATGGACCAACAACACACGACCTGCTAACCGAGCTGGAGACTCAACCACTTGGTAAAAATACAACAAGATGTTATCAATGTCTTCAATGGTGTTACCTGGCACATAGTATTTACCAAATAACTCTTCGCGCAAACGAACCAAAGTATAATTACCACTGTTATTAGGTGCCACTTGATTGTTGTAACGTACCCCACCAGAACCTTTGTATTTCAGCTTATGATTTAGAATCAATTCATAGGCATTTTCTGGAAATGGAAATGGAAAACCCTCTGCCACATTAGCCACACCTTCGCCGTCAGCAACCAAAGTTCCAGTCTTGCCGTTTTCAATGGTTTTTTCATACACCCTTTCTGGGAATGAAGCTGACCTTCGGGTTGGATAAATATCCATTCGGTAGGTTTCTGGGTAACGTTCAAACATCGCCATTTGTCCAACAGAGAGTTTTTCTGCATACTCTTTGTAATTGGAAGCATCAATGGTGAATAGCACCTTATCATCAGCAAATGGATCAGGGTGATGATCACCCACTTTATACCCGGCGGGAGCTGAAGTAATTCCACCAGTCCATGCTGGAATGGTACCTTCTGCATTGCCGGCACGAATCGCGCCCACTGGCGTTAAATCAGTTGTTAATCGACCAATTTCATTCGGTTTTGGACCGGCCTGCGCTGAACCAGCCACCATTGTCATCCCGATCAAGGTGGATAGAACTGTTTTTCTAAATAATTTCATATGTTGTCCCTCTGTTATTAAAACGAGTATTTAACGTTGAATGCCACAAAATCACGGTCAAATATTTGATTATAGATTCCCGCACCTGAATATCCAGTGTAGCTCAAATCGGCACTCCATTTTTCAAGGTATATGCCCTCAACACCAACGGTGTAAGACATTCTGCCTTCAAGAAAGTTTCCACCAGGTCCCGGCGTGATGCCATTCACGTCGTGGTTAAATGCCAACCTAGGAGAAAGATTCCAAGAAGACCCACCTACTGAGGTGTAATCAAATCGAGTAACCAAACGGTATCCCCAAGAGAAAGATGTGGCAAAATTATCCGCACTTTCAGTTATTGGATTCCTACTGGTTCCACCTAGTAACAAACTGGGTCCACCGCCAGTGTCTGTGCCTGGGCCGTTGTAACGCAATACACTTTGGTCAGGCAAATCCCACACATGGGTAAAGCCCACTTCCCCAAGTAACACAATTTGATCGGTGCCAAAAAACTCATTTGGACCAAACAATTTAGTCGCAGTGAATTGTAATTGCGATACTTCATGCCTTTCCCAACCGCGAATGTACTCACCAGGAGCGTAATTACCCAATTGCGAGACAAATTGGTCATATGGCGCAGGGATGGCTGTGTTCAATGGAGACAAAGCAGCAAAAAGAACTTCCACATCATCGATCTGCAATGGCACATTATCACGGTAAGACAACTCACCTTGTAATGAAACACCCAATGAATTGATGGTGGTGTTAAAACTCAAACCATACAAGTTAATGTCTTCAGCATACTCAGTAAAATATGAACCTGAACTGGGTGACGTCACACCCAAACCGACACCTGGCTGGCCCAGAGCAATACCGCTGATCAAAGGCAGTCTTGAATGGTAGTTCAAGTAATATAAACCAAACTCAGTGTTATTCAGTTGTTCAGCATAATACCTCAATGCCAAACCATATTGCCCATCATCACTGGTGGCTGGCGTAGCCAGTCTTTGAATGGTTGCACCATTAACTTGTGCCAGAGTGGCATTGATGAGAGACGGCGGTAACGGCAATTGAGAAATGGCACCAATGTCAGAAAATTCTGGCACAATACCGAAACCCAAAGCCACATACTCGCCACCAGGAGTAGCAAAATCATTGTTAGAGAAGTAAGTACCCGCTGGATCTGGGTCGATTTGTTCGAATTCGAACATGTAGACCGCTTCTAAAGACAGGTTATCGGTGATACTGGTCGAAAACGAAATCATGTCTATTGGCAAAAAGGCCTCTTTCAATTCAGCACCAGCCACTCGAATTTTTGACACATCAACAGGGTTGATGATGTTGATACCTTGTTGAATGAATGTTGACTCACCCCAGCTGACAACTTGACGACCCAAACGGACCGATGCGATTTGATTACCAATATCAAAATCTTTATAAACATAAGCATCTAATAAGCGGTAATCTTCACCGACAAATTCTCTGGCCGTTCTGGACAGCTTGTCATTGTCAGCATTTTCAAAGTCATAGAATCCCGTAACCCGCATAAATGCACCCCATGTTGGACCTGAAAATGACAAGTCCGAAGTGAATTTAAGTGCATTTGAAATCAAGTCACCCTGATCATAATTCAAATTACCATCATCAGAGTTAATTGACCAACGCCCAGGAGCGGCGATTCTTTGTGCCAAAGTTGATGCTGTGCCTGTAGATAAATCCACACCCACAAATGGGTTGAGGTTGGCTTTACCGACCAGTCGATCGTCCCGTTCGGCTACTCGCCATGAGGCACCCAAAGACACGGTGGTGTCTATATTGAATGAATAGTCACCGTTGTTAAATAGTTCAACTGACATGGCAGAGCCTGAAGCACCGAGAGCGGTGGCCATCATTGCTAACTGCAATGGTTTCAATTTCAACTTTCTGCTGTTTTGAGCCATTGTTTGAATCTTTTTATTTAATTTTTTCATTTCCATCTCCTTATTGAACCACATCGGTGTTTGTAACATTCAAGGTGGTTCCTCCAGTTGCATGGAAGGCTGCCATCTGCGATTGCATTTCTACGGTGGTCGCTGCTGAAGTTTCGGGGCTCAATAGACTGCCATGATCACCGGCTGTGAACCTAACAGCTGCATCTAAACCTTCTGGATTGAATGCAGATTCAGAATAAGACGTCAGTCCCATGGCTGCGATCAAAGGCTCGGTTCCTGAGAGCGGCGCACCTGGTACTCTGTTAGTGACCACTTGGTCACCATTAATTTGATGCAACAAAATATTGTTTTGTAAGGCTGCAAAACCACCCAAGTTAATGGGGTCAGCTGAATCAACTGTGGTTTGAGTTGCCAGTATAAACAGGTTGAACTCGGTGGTGCCTTGCTCTACACCCGCCGCAGCCAAGCCGCCGATGATTGAAGGTCCAAAAGTAGGTGACCCAACCAACAGATTAGCTATACCGCCGCCTGGCGCTGAAAGCAAAGCACTTTGAATGTTAGGTCCGAAAGCCAAAAAGCCGGTACCGGTAATGGCACCCAAAGATTGACCCGCAAAAGTGATACTGCCTTCATTGAAGTCGCCTGCACCATCACCATTGATGTCCATAAATGGAATACTCTCGGTCAAAGTAAACAAATCAGCAATGCCTTGTCTGGAGTTATCACGAGAAACCAGTAAATTAGCCAAGTTGATGAAATGAGCACCGGAACTGTCAATTACACCATCAGGGCCTGGAGCGCCGGTGGTGTTGTTAACATAATCAACATCAAATGTGCGCTCAGTACCATTGGCACTTGGTGCAACATAAAATGGATTGGTGGGATCGGTAATACCATGCATAGCCAAATCGATGGCCACTACTGCGAAACCAATAGAAGCCATGGTGTCAGCCACTGCCAACATATCCGTTCTGTTTCTGGTGATTCCATGTTGGAAAATCATGATTGGCCAACCTGCTTCTGGTCTGGTTTGACCTGATGCGGCATTGGGCACAGTCATTAAAACAGGTAAGTTTTGCATGCTGGTAGGCACCGGAATTGGATTGGCGAAAGTCAAATTGGTAGAAGTAGGGTCCAAACCAAACGCATCAAAAGGAGCCACATAGGCACCCGGCGCTGCTTTCCAAAATTGATTCAAAGGCGCAATCGGATTGGAGGCACTTGGCGCAGTCAAGTAATAAGGGGAAGCCATTGAGCCAACATAGATATCAGCAATACCTGCGCCACCGACAGCCGCGGTTGTGAATGGCGTTTGAAATAAAGCTGAAGCTCCCGGCGCACTGATGTTTTTCGCAGCCGATAATACCGGTGTGATTGACTGTGTGGTCATGGTCCAAGAAAGAACGATGCTGCTTGGGTCAACGCCTTGTGAAGCAGCACCTGCCTCTTGCGAATTAGTCAATTGTCGCAAGGGCTCTAAAGCGCTTGCTGTGGCATTGTCTAACAATGGATCCGTGCTGTTACCACTGGCATCAACCAAAGGTGACGTTCTCTTAGAGAGGAAATAGGTCTGTGAAGGTGTGGCGGCATTGCCGTCAGCATCTTGCACGCCATTGGTAATCACTGCCATATAGGAAGTTAGTTGTTTCAAGGGCTTAAGTGGCAATATAGCTATACTGCTGCCATTGGCTGCGGCAAAATAATCAACGCCAAAGGTCAATTCATTATTAACCGCTACAACACCGCCACCAGGTCCACTTAGGGCCACTTCATAAACCTTAACACTGCCAGGACCAACAGAAGCTGCTGCTACCGGAACTGAAAAGTTAGTTGACCAAGGAGCCACTGTACTGAAACCGTCTAATCCATTCAAAGCCACCAAAGGGTCTGAAAAGTCAGTTGGATCGGCCACTGGAATATTCAAAGTCAAATCAGTGGTGCCAGATAAAAACAAATTGGTTGGAATAGGTACTTGTGTTGGATCTCCTGATGCCGGATTGAATGTGGCCTCAATAACACCAGTCACCAGTCCACCACCAGGATTGGTGGCTGGCGGTGCGTCGACTGCCCTGGGTGAGTTACTGCCACTGCTACATGCTTGTAACAGAACAATAGATGTTAAAGTTAAAAGGATTGGTTTTAGTTTCATTTGTGTCCCCAAATTAATAAACCCTAACATCATAAATTTTATTGCGGTAAGATTACAAGCTTAAATATTAAAAATTCATTAATTTTTCACCTCAAAACATACGCAACGGTATCGAACCCATGTCTTTGAAAAAATTCAGCCCATTCATCATCGTTTATCTATTGGTTTTTGCACTCAAGTGGCAAGGTCTGATTGACACAGCACAATTCATCACTTTGCTGATTACCAGCACCACTGCGATTTTCTGGGTCACCGAATGGATACCCATTCCAGTGGCCTCATTGTTACCGATTGCACTGTTTCCATTATTAGGCGTCATCAGTCCCACAGAGGTGGCGCAAGCCTATGGCAGTCCGCTCATCATTCTTTTGCTTGGCGGTTTTTTACTGTCCACTGCCATGTCACAAAGTAACACTCACCAATATTTAGCACACAGAATCTTGACCGCCATTGGCACTGATAATCCGAAAAAAATAATCCTTGGGTTTATGCTAACGGCTTTCATACTGAGTATGTGGATTTCTAACACAGCAACCACACTGATGTTATTACCGATTGCAATTGCTGTTCTTAGCAACAATCAAGACAAACACTTTGCCACTTTGTTATTGCTGGGCATTGCTTATGCAGCCAGCATTGGCGGCACCATGACACCCATTGGCACCCCACCCAATTTGATTATGATTCAAAACTACCAAGCAGGTACTGGCAACGAGCTGGGGTTTTTGAGTTGGATGCAACAAGTTTTTCCGATGGTGCTGTTGTTTTTCCCAGTGATGGTTTGGCTGTTGATATCACAAGTCAAAAACCAACACCAAACCGATCATGACTTGATACATCAAGGCACTTTGAACACCGCACAAAAACGCACCCTTTGGGTGTTTGCCATCACTGCCTTGTTGTGGGTGACGCGCACCGCACCTTTCGGCGGTTGGAAGATCTGGTTGGACTTACCCTTTGCTAACGATGCATCGGTGGCTTTGTTGGGTGTGGTGGCGATGTTTTTGATATCTGACGGTAAAAACAATAAGCTTTTGACCTGGCAAACTGCGAACACCATACCTTGGGGCGTGTTGCTGTTATTTTCGGGTGGCATGGTGATTGCTGCAGGTTTTAAAAGCACCGGACTGAGTGCCTTGCTGGCAGATCAATTGATGTTTTTACATGATGTGCATTTGTTTGTTTTGATTTTGACCATTTGTCTGGTCATCACTTTCTTAACTGAGCTGACCAGTAACACAGCCACCACAGCCATTTTGATGCCGGTTTTGATGTCAGCTGCAGAGGCTATGGGCGTTGATCCACTGAAAATCATGATACCGGCTGCCATCAGTGCCAGCTGTGCTTTTATGTTGCCGGTGGCCACTGCACCCAATGCGATTGTGTTTGGTTCTGAAAGGGTGCCCATCCAAAGTATGATCAAGCAAGGTTTTAAATTAAACGTTATCGGCGCGGTATTGATTGCCAGCGTGGCTACTTGGTGGTTGTGAGCTAATCAAACCAACAAGTGGCTTAACTGTTTTCAGCCACAAAACCCATGACTTGATCGATACTTTCATAACCCAATAAACACATCATCAAGCGCTCAACCCCCAGTGCAACACCAGCACAAGGTGGCATGCCCTGATTAAGCGCAGCCAATAAGTTTTCATCAATCGGTAATGCAGACTTACCGAGTTGCATTCGAATTTGATTGTCTTGTTCAAAACGCCGCAGTTGCTCAGTGGCATCAGTGAGTTCTTGGTAACCATTAGCCAACTCCACCCCTTGCCACAGAAACTCAAAACGCAAACACCGATCTGGGTGATGAGGATGGACTTGCGCCAAAGCAGCCATCTCGACTGGAAAATCATAGACCATCAGTCCTGGCTTCGACTGATCCGCATGTTCAAGCTGGGGTTGAATCACAATGGAAAAAATAAAATCCAAAGCTTCAGTGCGGCTCAAAGGGCTGCCTGCATAGCCGTGATTTTCACAACGCTGTTGTAACTCGCTTAAGCTGCTGTCAAATGGATCTAAGTCTGCACAACGCTTAAACAACCGCTGGTAACTGACAGACTCAACTTGTAAATCAGAATCACCATGTTCAGCGCGTAAAAAATTAATCAGTTCAACGACTTCCTGCATCAACTCAAACATTTGAAAATCCAGCCGATACCACTCCAACAAAGTAAATTCCGGGTTGTGCAATGGCGTTCTTTCGCCCCGACGAAACACCTTGGCCAGTTCAAAAATATCACCAGATCCACTGGCCAATAAGCGCTTATGAAAGAATTCTGGCGAAGTACGCAGGTAGGCATATTCATTACCTGCATCGATGGGCTGACTGGAAAACATTTCGATTTGCACATCGGTATTGGCAGCTGATGACAGCACTGGGGTTTCAACTTCAAGCACCTTTCTTGCAGCAAAAAATCGACGAATGGCAGCACATAAAAAAGCCCGTTGCTGCAACAAGCTCAACGGGCCATCAAACTGCCAAGTTTCAGGGTTATTTTTTGACACGACTCACATATTCACCAGAACGGGTATCCACTTTGATGATTTCCCCTTCCGGAACAAACAGTGGCACACTGACTACAGCACCAGTTTCCAGCTTAGCCGGCTTGCTGCCACCACCTGATGTATCACCGCGCATACCAGGATCTGTTTCTGTTATTTTTAATTCAACAAAATTCGGCGGATCAACGTTCAAAGGCACATTATTCCATAGAGTAACCATACAAATATCCTCTTCTTTGAGCCATTTTGCATTGTCACCGACAGCCGTCACACTGGCTTCGAATTGTTCAAAAGAATTAGGATCCATAAAATGATAAAATTCGCCGTCATTGTATAAATACTGCATTTCAGTATCAATCACATCAGCAGACTCAACTTTTTCATTGGATTTGAAGGTTTTTTCAATCACCCTTCCGGTTTTTAAGTTACGCATTTTAACGCGATTGAAAGCCTGGCCTTTGCCTGGTTTAACTTCTTGGTTTTCGACGATGTTAAAAGGGTCGCCATCAAACATGATTTTCAAACCGTTTTTGAATTGTGATGTGCTGTAAACCGACATGAATGTTCCTCGATGATTGTCTTCAAAGTGTCAAATTATAGCACAGCAATTATTTTGCAGTAGCAGCTAAAATGTAGTCTGGCAGAACAAAAATTCAAGCCATGGTCATGATAGAATGCCTGGTTTAAATACAACCAAAGACAAACGCAATTTAAACATGTCAGATCAATCAAAAACCAACACCTGGCAGCTGCAACTCAAATCAGCATTGCGCCACCAACACCCTTTGAATGAGACCAACAGCTTAAACCAAATCAATGGGTACTCAACAGCAGCCACACAGTTATTTGCTCATGTAATTACCGATGACATGCTGCAATTGATTGATACCTCAAAAGGATTGGCCGACCCAGTGTTGGCACAATTTTTACCCACTCACGCGGAAAACATTGAAACACCTGACTATCAAAACGACCCGGTTGGCGACTTTGAAGCCACCCAAGTGCCAGGCTTAATTCATAAATACCATGGACGGGTACTGTTGATTGCCAGTGGCAGTTGCGCGGTCAACTGCCGGTATTGTTTTCGCCGTCATTTTCCTTACAGTCAAAGCTTTGCGCCACGCAATCACTGGCAAGCCAGCTTGGATTACATCACAAACGATTCCAGTATCCATGAAGTGATCCTCAGTGGTGGCGATCCATTAACCCTTGAAACCCAATCTATCCGAGTACTGAGTGACGCACTTCAAGCCATACCTCACATCAAGACACTGCGCATCCACAGCCGCATCCCGGTGGTCATGCCATCGCGCATAGACACTGAATTCATCCAATGGGGTGAACAACTCAAGCTCAAAAAAGTCATGGTCCTGCACATCAATCATGGCCAAGAGTTAAGCAAAGCCTCGCGCCAAGCCATCGTTGCTTTGAAAGCTGCCGGATTTACGTTACTGAACCAAAGTGTGTTGTTGAAAAACATCAATGACAGTTCTGAAGTGCTGGCTGATTTATCCCACCAACTATTTTCTGCTGGTGTCTTGCCTTACTATTTGCACCAAATGGATGCGGTACAAAATGCAGCTCACTTTACTGTGGCAGAAAGCGATGCCATTGACATTCACCAACAACTCCAAGCTCAGCTGCCCGGTTATTTGGTGCCTAAATTGGTTAAAGAATTGGCTGGACAAAACAGCAAAACCAGCTTGGTCAAGTAAAGCTGTTTGATGATTAATGTATCAATAGCCCATACAAACCCTGTTCAGCACCACCCAATGGCATTATAATGATGAGCTATGTGACTAAAAATGGCTCATTAATGTGTGTGAATGAGTCACGACTATCGACCAAAAAATAACCATAAACAGAGCAAAGGAACAACATATTGGCTGCTGAAAAATCAATCAATTTACTGATTATCCATCAATCTGAAGAGGAAGCTGAACGCATCCTGTCATTACTCAGAAACTACCAAATAGCTGTCAGGCCTACACGCTGCACCAATGAAGAAGATTTGGTCGGCATTTTAGAGAGAAAACCGCTGGACCTGGTGCTGTGTCAGCAACTACAAAATGATTTACCCTGTCAAACCGTGGTTGATCACATCAAACGCATGGGCGTGGATTTGCCGGTCATTGCTTTACTGGATGATTTTGATACTGACTTGATCACCGAAGCGATTGAAGCGGGCGCCTCTTCTTACTGTACTTCTAAATTACCCGAGCACATGAAACACGTGATTCTCAGGGATGTCACAGCCTTACATGATCGCCGTCACAACGTTGTGTTGAGTTTAGAATTAAAAAACACCGAAAAGCGCTGTAATTTGCTGTTAGATTCATCTAAACAAGCCATTGCTTACATCCATGATGGCATGCACGTGTATTCCAATCAATCCTATCAAGAATTATTTAAATACGATGATTTTGAAGAGTTGGAAGTCACACCTTTTTTGAACATGATTGCTAAGGAAGACATTGACCGAGCCAAACAAACCTTACGTGACATCAATAAAAACATCATGCCTGAAGATGATTTGGAATTTAAACTGGTAACCTCTACTGGTGAAAAATTTGATGGTATTGTCAACGTTTCAAAAGCCACCATCAATGGTGAAAAGTGCACTCAGTTCATCATCAACATCCCTTCTGTAGACCCAGAAGTTGAGAAAGAATTGTTTGAGATCAGAAACAAAGATTTACTCACTAAATTCTACAACCGCACTTACTTCCATCAGTTGCTTTCGGAATCTGTGGATGCCGCTAAAAACAAAGCCGGCGACAGTCTACTGATGGTTGGTATAGATGAAGCTGATCGCCATGAAAAAGAATTGGGCATCGGCAGTTTAGATCTGTTCATTGTCAGTATTGCTGAGTTTTTAGAAAGCAAGCTGGGTAAAGATGTGGTTTATTGTCGATATGCCGACACGACTTTTATCTTGAAGCTCAAGACTTCCATTGAGAATGCTGAAAAAGTGGCAGAAAAGTTACGGCGCATGATATCCGATCAGATATTCAGTGCCGGCAACACTTCGGTAAACTGTACGGCCAGCATATCGGTCACACAACTGACCCCACAAAGTGAATCTGATGCCGAAGTCATCAAAACCTTGAGTGAAAACTTAAATGCCTTGTTCGAAGATGGTGGCAACCAAGTCAAAATCTTTGATCCAGCTGAAGAAGAGAAACAAGCCAGGGCTGCTTCTAAAGCATGGATTGATCGCATCACCGATGGCTTGGAAAATGATAAATTTGTGATTCATTACCAACCCGTAGTGAACATTGATGGCGATGAAAGAGAACATTACGAAGTGTTGATCAGACTCAAAGCCGAAGAAGATCAACTGATCTATCCACAACAGTTCATTCCAGTGGCAACCAAGTATGGTTTCATCACTGAAATTGATCACTGGGTGGTTAATAAAGCTTTGCAATCAATCAAAGAATCCGATAATGAAGTGATGCTGTTTGTTAAGCTATCTCACCAAACCCTGACTGATGCAACTTTCCCCAATTGGTTGGCTGATCAATTCAAGCGAACAGGTGTTTCTGGTGATAAGCTGGCTTTCGAAATCAGAGAAAGTGAATTGGTTACATATGCGGCACAAATGAAGCCCATCATCAAATCCATCAAGGCCACCCATTGTAAAATTGTGGTTGAGAAATTCGGCTCAGGCTTAAACTCATTCAGTATCTTGAAACATTTTCCTGTTGATTTACTTAAAGTTGACTCGAGCTTTATGGAAGACTTGGGCAACAACGAAGAAAACCAAGAGAAGGTTAAAAGCATCGTTGACAAAGCCCACAATCAAGGCAAGCAAGTTATCTGTGAATTCATTGAAGATGCCTCAACCATGAGCATCATGTGGAAGATGTCAGTTAATTTTGTACAAGGTAACTTCATCGCAGAACCGAGTGAACACATGGAGCAAGTTGAGTAAAGCAGCTTATCGGGGGCGATTTGCACCCTCACCGACCGGCGATTTACATTTCGGTTCCTTACTGGCCGCATTGGTCAGTTACCTCCAAGCCAGAGCCCATAATGGGGTCTGGTTGTTGAGAATTGAGGACATCGATGAGACCCGAACAGTAGCAGGTGCTGATACTCAGATCATCAAAACCCTGGCTCAATTTGGTTTACACTCTGATGAAGCGGTGATGTACCAAACCCATCCAGATCGACAAGCCGCCTACCAACAAGCCTTAGCGCAGTTAACAGCCAGAAACCTCACCTACCCTTGTACTTGCACCCGCAAGCAGCTCAGTGATCACAGCAGCTACCCAGGTACTTGCCGAAACCGCCAGAACCAACCTCAAGGCTTACATTCAATTCGGCTGAAAACCGATGCCCAACAATTTCAATTCAAGGACCTATTTCAAGGCCCTCAAAGCCAAAACATCGCAGCGCAATCAGGTGATTTCAACATCAAACGCAAGGATGGTTTATTTTGTTACCAACTGGCAGTGGTGGTGGATGATGCTGATCAAGGCATCACTGAGGTGGTGCGTGGCATTGATATCATGGAATCAACCTCAAGGCAGATGTATTTGATTGAGCAGCTCAGCTTACCACAGCCAGACTATGCCCATTTCCCAGTCATCATCAATGCCAGTGGCGATAAACTGAGCAAACAAAACCATGCCCAAGCCATCACCCATGAAGACCCCTACACCACCACTTGGCAGGCTTTGAAGCTGTTACAACAAAACCCGCCCAAATTACAACAAAAAACCCAGTCAGCTTTGCTGAACTGGGCTATAGATCATTGGCAGCCTGAAAAAATATTCAAGCAAACTGAAATCAATTATTGCGTCGAAACACCTTGATTGGCCAGATTAGCCAGTTGCTCACACAGCGCAATATTTGCCCCTGAGATTCTTTGGATGTTGATGGTGTTAGTTAAGCCAGAATCCTCCAACACATAACTCATCACAGCGCGGGCACAATCAGTGAAACTGATGGTGACATCGCCGATGTCGGTGGTACTGACGCCAGTTGGGTCATCAAACAAACCGCCGCTGGTTTTAAACACATTACCCACAAATTGGTTGTCTTGAAAACTGCCTGAAGCGGTTAACCAACGGTTACCAGCATCACCTATGGTTGATGGCACCGAGGCATCGGGCTGTTCAGTATCAAAAGCAAACCAAGCCATGATCAGTGTATCAACACTGGGTAAAACCTCTAGATAAATACCTTGACCATTGGTCGCGGGGTTAAACCATGCGCCCGATAAACCCGGATTGATTTGGAACGCATCAGACAATACATAAGCTCGGTTAATTTTAACTGTGTTATCTACAGTAACCGCACTGCCTGAAAAAAAACCATAAATTGGAAACTCGTTGGTGACTTGTCCCAAGTTACTAGATGAAAAGTTGACCCTCAAAAATGATTCAATTAGCTTGATAACCTCAAGACCTTCGGTGACTTGACCAAAAACAGCATAACCAGCATCTGACCCACTCGCATCTAAGTTAGCTGAGTTATCAGTTAAATTAAAAAACCATTGATTGGTGGCGGTGTTAGCTCCAGGTAATCTGGCCATCGAAATGGTCCCAAGTGTATTTGATATTGCAGATTCATTGATAATTGAAGAATCTGTGGCGACAGTTTGAAAATTACCACTTCCATTGTAACGAAAAGCACCTCCTTGAATAACAAAACCAGGCACTGATCGATGAATCACTGTGCCATCATAATCACCATCATTAACGTAGTTCAAAAAGTTTTCCACAGTCACTGGGGTTTGTTCGTCAAACAATTCAATATCAATATTTCCTACATTTGTTTCAAACCTGACCGTTGTTGCGTGTAAATTAAAAGTCAAGATTAATAACAGTATCATGCTTAGTGGTTTACTCATTTCTTAGTACTCCTTTGTTTTTTGTTTTATGTATTATTATTCTTATTAGTCACACCATAAGGTACATGGCCCGTGGCGGTGTGTTCGGATGCTGTTTTAACATAAGTGAGCTGGTCTTCAAAGAAAATATCGGCTTTAAAAGATTGCAGGAATTTGGCTTTGTCTTGACCACCGAGGAACAGGGCCTCATCGATGCGTATGCCCCAACCGCGTAAGGTCAAAATCACCCGCTTATGAGAAGGTGCTGAACGCGCAGTGACCAAAGCTGTTCTGATCGGCGACTCACCGGCTGGGAAAATCTCTTGTAAGGTGTGCAGCTTTTTCAAAAAAGCGCTGAATGGCCCTGGATTCAAGGGTTGGTGGCGCAAATCATGTTCATTGCGCCGAAAAGCCTCTAAACCAGCTGCCTGATAAATTTGTTCAGACTCGTCGGAAAACAACACCGCATCACCATCAAAAGCCACCCTGACTTGGTCATCGGTTTGAATGGCAGCCTTTCGCGTCATTAAATGCGCCGCTGCATAACCCGCTTCTATGGCGCCAATCACATCGGCATGATGAGCTGATAAGAACAGTTCAACACCCAAGGCAGACAAATAATCATAAGGTGAGCCGCCATTGCTGAACACCGCTCTGGATATGTCTAAACCATGGTGCTCAATTGAATTAAAAATACGCAAGCCCGTGTCACCGTTGTTGCGCGAGACAAGCACCACTTCTACCAAAGCCTCACCACTCTCTGGGTGTTTGATGTTGAGCAATTTATTCACCAATGGGAAGGCCACCCCTGGTTCCAAGGGCTCATCTTCATGCGCCAGCTGGTGGTTGCGATAAGCATCAATGCCTTCGGTTAAATAAATTTGGTGTGAATCATTTAAATCGAACAGGGTTCTGGATGATATGGCCAAGGTTAACATAGACTTAAATCAGGAAAATTGCTCGTTGATGATGCGATCTTCTAAGTTGTGCTTGGCATCGTATAAAGCACGGATCTTAACTTGTTTGGCTTCTTTGATGACCACTTCAACCACATCTCTAATTTCGGTGTTATCGGCAGTGGCAGACACCGGTCTTTTTTGATGGTTTTTCACCAAAAACGTCACCTCTGCATGGGCTGGAATGATGGCACCGCGCCACCGTCTGGGTCGAAATGGACTGATGGGTGTGAGGGCTAAAATATCGCTGCCCAAAGGAATAACCGGGCCATGAGCGGATAAATTATACGCGGTGCTGCCCGCAGGGGTTGCTACCATAACGCCGTCGCCGACCAGGTTTTCAATCTTGGTTAGACCATTAATCTTGATTTCTATGTGCGCCGATTGTTTGGTTTGTCTGAGTAAAGACACTTCATTAATCGCCAGGGATTCAAACACCCGACCATCCACACCTGTGGCCAGCATGGTTAAAGGCCGCAACACCGTTTCTTGGGCCGCACTGATGCGTTGTAACAAATCATCATCAGCGTAATCATTCATTAAAAAACCCACAGTGCCGCGGCGCAAGCCAAACACAGGGATGTCCTCATGCATGAATTGATGTAAACATTGCAGCATGAAACCATCACCTCCCAACACCACGATAACATCTGCATCCAGTGGGTTGTGATGACCATACCGTTGTGTGAGTTTGGCCAAAGAGCGTTGTGATTTTTCAGTTTCGCTGGCTAAAAAAGCTAATTTCATATCATTATTTTACCAAAGTAGAAGGCAGATAGGGGCTTGATGAACGAGATATCACCCGAGCGTTTCCAGCGTTACTGCGCGCCAACAAGGCATACATCACCAAACTGCTGTCCTCCATCTGCACCAAGGAACTGGCTTGCAAAAATAAAGTTTGGGTGGAGGCCAGTTTTCTGATTTCAGTTTGTACAGCATCACGACCAGGCAGATAACGAATGGCTTCATCTTGGAAAAAATCTTCCAACTTAAGAAAATCTGCTCGACCATCTTGATACAAGCGCACCGCCATTTCATTGGTGATTTGAATGTCCAACGCACTGAGCATCACCGGCGGCAGGGTGTTAACATTCATCCGGGTAGCTACATTTTGTACCGGTAATGCACTGATGTAAGGACTCAGTCGAGCAAAATCATCTGTGCTGAGACCATCCAACAAACTCAATTCCTGTATGTGTTTAAAATAACCGCCGGTGGTTTTATAGCCTGGTGATTTTGACAAATAGACAAAATCTTCTGCCCCATTCGGCTCAGGGACTTGATCAGCATCAATCCAGTCCAGCACTTTATCAGCTAAAGTGACATCCAATTCCAAACCCAACAGCAGTCGCCTGAAATAACTCAGATGCGGTTCTGACACCACGCCGTTGATGATTAAATTATTCACATTAAAGCGGTTATTCAGACCCAGCAAAGTGCCAGACAGCACCGCATCCTCTACCAGCATACCTTGGATGCCTTGTTGCCAAGCATCCAGTGAACTGTCATGCTGATTGTCATCTTGGGCATAATCTTCACGCAAGATATCACTGGCCCACAACAACATACCTTGGCTGTAGTGTTTGGCTTGGTATGATTTTTGTAAGTTACTGATTCTGGCCAATGACAATTGATTGCTGTACCAAATACCAACGGCCAAGCTACTGGCAATCGCTAACATCACCAGTGCCATCAACATTGCCATGCCTTGACTGTGTGCTCGAGTCATCATCACAACCACCCCGCTTTTTGCCAAGGCACCAGTTTCAATACACTTGAGCGGTCATCGGTCAGTTGTACTTGGCAATTAACCATTTCAGGTAACTGGGCGTTTTGTGTTTGGCTGTTGGGCCAGACCGATTGCATCTGTCCAACACTGTTCTGATAGCTACAATTCAGTGACTTTAATGCCAGCATGGGCCTGCTTTGCCATTGATTGCTGCTTAATGGGATGGCTGCACTTTGGCTGGCACGGTACCATTGATTATCGCGTACATACCACCGCACCCTGATTAAATTCTGCTGGGCAAGCAGTTGACGCGCTTGTTGATTACCATCTTGTCTGCTGCGCTGATTGGGCACTGTGGCGCTGCGGAATCGCAACAAGGTAAAAGACTGGCTGTTGGCGATGAATTCAGGTGAGGGTGAAATCGCCACAGCTTGATTGGTGGTGATTGCCATTTGAATGTCATTTTGTAACTGAAACTGAGCCAGGTTGAATTGATTCAATTCATCGGTGGTTTGCTGCAAAGTTTGTTTAGACTTTATAAATGTGTCCAAACTCAAAAAAGCCATACTGGAAATCACCACCAAGATGCCAGTGGCCACCAACACTTCGAGCAAGGTCATGCCTTGTTGCTTAACCAAGTTGGCTTTGTTGCTGATCTTATGATAAAGCACTGGGTTCATCGACGTTTGGTGAAGCCAGTTAAACGGGCTTCAGCATAATCCAGCTTGCGGTCCAAACCAACCACCAAATCAATGCGGTTGATGTGTATGTTGTCGGTGGTTTGCAAATCAGCGCGCCAATAATAGTCTTGTCCAGCGAATAGCTCTTGGCCTTGATGACTGCCAATTTGTAAATCAGCTTTTTGATACAACAGCATCATCACCTGATCAGCCACATGGTAAGCCGCCGTTTTATCGCGCAGTGCGCTGGTGTTCTGGGCACCAGTTTGTGCTGATTGCACCAAAGCCACCAGACCAATACTGATGATCAGCAAAGCCAACATAACCTCTAGTAGGGTGAAACCTTTGCAAGCCTTATAGCTATGGAGGCTGTGTATGTGGCTGTTAGTTTTGATGCCAGGCTCCGGTTATTTGCCAGGGTGATTCGGGGCTCAAAGCATAGTATGCTGACTCAGTGCCGGTTGCTTGATTGTTAAGCTGTTCTGATGAACTGAAACGCAATTCAAAAGCATTGAATGAGCCATCTGATTGACAAATGATGTGCGGTAGAGGCTCATCCTTTGCAGTGGTGACTGAAGTCAGGTCTTGGCTTAATCCATCCAACAATAAATCCACTGTAATGCCTGCATTAAATTGAGGAGCGGCTTGGGATTCAACCAACAACCACTGGGGTTGTTGGTATCGCACAACTTGATAACCTTCGAGATTAAACTCAAACCCAAAAGCCTGATTGTCTAACACGGCTTTCTCACAGACAAAAGTTAAATCATCACTGAATTGTTGTGCTTGATTCAGAATCACCCGTTCAATTGATTGGCTGTTGATGACGTTAACCCCAAGCACTGACATGATACTGATGATTAACACCACCAATAAAATTTCCAGCAGTGTAAAGCCTCGAGGTGAGCGACAGGGTGTCATTGGATAAGGTAAAAACCTTTACCAGTTACCAATGTCAGCATTGAGTCCATCTCCGCCAGGTTGGCCGTCGGCACCAAAAGAGTACACATCAACCTCGCTGTGATTACCAGGATTAAGGTATTGGTATGGGTTGCCCCACTGGTCATTGGGTAACTGGGATAAATATCCACCTGGTTTCCAGTTTCTGGCCTCAGGAGTGCCTGATGGTTTTTGCATCAGCGCATCCAAACCTTGAGAAGTACTGGGATAAGAAAAATTATCCAACTTGTACATACTGAGTGCAGTTTCTATGTTTTTCACATCAGCTTGCGTTTTAGCCACACGGGCTTTGTCCGGCGCGTCCATGAACTGTGGAACCACCGTGATGGCCAGGATACTTAATATCACCACCACGATCAAAATTTCCATCAAGGTAAAACCTTGAGTCGAAGCATGGGGGTGATTTAATTTTTGTCTAGTTTTCATGATAGCTTGGTATTTTTTTGGGTTATGATGGTTATTATTATAGGTCATTTTATTTCACACTGTCACCAGTAGCTCATTTATAACCATGAGAATATCTAGAATTTATTTGCCCTTAGAACATGGCGATATCAAAGAAACTGTTCATATTGTTGGCGAAAAAGCCCATTACATCAGGAATGTAATGCGATTAAAAGTGCAGCATGGCTTACATTTTTTCATTCCGGCTGGCATCGAGTATAAAGCAGCCATCGCTGCCATCAATAAACATGAAGTGGTGTTACATGAAATTCAAGCTTTAAACCAACAACCCAATAAATCAGTGCTAGAAACCACATTGATTCAAGGCATCAGTAGCAGCGATCGCATGGACTATACCATTCAGAAAGCAGCAGAACTGGGATGCATGAAAATCATACCGGTGATGACTGACTTTTGTTCGCAAAAAATAGCTGAACACAAAAAAGCCAAGAAACTGCAGCATTGGCAAGGGGTGGCCATCAGCGCATGTGAACAATCCGGTCGAGTTGATTTGATGCAAGTGTCACCCATTCAAAGCATAAATGAAGCGCTTAAAACTGTTGCAAAAGCCATTTATTTAGAACCCGATGCTGGCCACTTTCTGAATCAACTGCCGCCAAGCCTTCATCAGCAGCAGACCATTATAATTGGCCCTGAGGGCGGGTTTTCACCGACTGAAATTGAGTTATTTGAAGCCCGTGAATATTGGGGCGTACAATTGGGCCAGCGGGTGTTGCGCACCGAGACCGTGGCCCCAGTTATCATGGGCGCTTTACATGCTTTATACGGGGACTTTAAGCCGCCGACTGGGTGATGGATATGAGGTTGGTTTCCAAGTAATTCATGTTGGGTATATCAGCCATTTCATCTTGGATGGACACCAATGAAGCTATCGCATTGTGATTGATGGTTTTTTCTTCATGCAGTTGCATGTCACCCCTGGAGACCAATTGAAGTTTTGGGATACCACGTGATAACACCGCAAAATAAGGCATGTCTTCTGGATGATTAATGCTTTTCAGAACCGCCAAGTTGTAAGAGCTTTTCACATCTGCCTTGGCTTCTGAGCCAGTTAATACAGCAAAATCAATCAAAGGAATGTCCCAGCCACGCCATGAAACAGTCCCCAAAACCCAATCAACGTCTTGATCAATGTCATCGATGGTACGCATACCTAACACCTCAGCTACCATCGCATTTGGCAACAACAATTTTCGATTTTCTTCAATGGGTATCAATACCGCTCGGATTTCATTTTCCATGCTAATTACCTTTTAATTGGTTAATGTTTGTTTAATGTATTCTGCCATGGCTGCCGGTTCACCGTCAAACATAGACATTTTTAGTTTTCTCACTTCTTCTGCTATGGCAGATACCACACAACTTTCGGCAGATTGCGTGACCACTTTGCCCCCATTTTCAAATACATTGGTGGCACCTTTAACACCATCTTTTGCCATGCCGCTGAAAATTGCTATGTTCACTTGGTTCAAGTTTTCCAGCATGTCATAGCAAACATCATCAATACAGGGCGTAGTCAAACGTTTTGAGTTGATGTCTTTTACGCCAATCATACCATCGGTGTTAATCACAATGTCTTCATCAACCGGTATCAACAAAGCTTGCCCCGCAATCACTTGATTGCCTGATTGTGCCAGTCTGACGGGAATCTGTTGATTTTTATCCAATTGTTTTTGCATCATGGCAACAAACTCACTGTCCATGTGCTGCACGATTAAAAACAAAATCGGCTCATCACCATCAAATTCTTTCAGAAATTTAATCAGCGACTCAGGCCCTCCAATTGAAGCGGCCAAAATCCAAACAGCAGCTATGCCATGCTTAGTTAAATCCACGCCAGATACTTGTTGTTCATCAGACATCATCGACCTGGGTAAAATATCATTGGCTTGATCGATTTTATGTAACAAGTGACGCAACCAGCGGTTTTTATTCCAGCCAACCAATTCATTTGAAATTCTGGCATCGTTAAAAATTATTTTGGCATCACAGTCATTTAAATGACCAATCAAATCATCCAAATTAAAATCATTATCAAACAAATTCAAAATAAACGTTTGTATGTCATCATCTATAGTTGAAATTTCATCCAAGCTATATGTTTTGGTTCCATAGCCAGTTAAATTTAACTGGTTAATTAGAAATTGTGCAGAGGGTTGCGGTTCTCCGATGTGGATTAATCCAACAACTGGTTTGTCATGCATCTTCTAATTGTAATAAATCTTTGATGTTGTCCAATAAATCTATCTCTTGATATGGTTTACCCAAATACCGTTCTACCCCAATTTCTTTGGCACGGTCTTTGTGTTTCTGACCCGTACGCGAGGTAATCATGATGATTGGAATGTCCTTAAAGCGCTCAGAAGCTTTCATTTGAGTGGCTAGCTCAAAGCCGTCCATTCGTGGCATTTCAATATCCAACAACATCAAATCTGGTTTCTGTTCTTGAAGTTTATTCAAGGCATCCAATCCATCTTTGGCTGTCATCACTTCGAAGTCATTTCTCGCCAACATCCTTTCACCCGCACGTCGCATGGTGATTGAATCATCAACAACCATAATTGTTGTGACGCGATCTTCTTCAACCTCTGCAAGTACCTCAACACCTTCCGACTCAAGTTTTTCGAGTTTCTGTAAGTAGGCTCTGTGCATAGGAATGATATCCAAAATCAATACCACCGCACCATCCCCAAGAATGGTTGCACCAAAAATACCAGGTACCGAAGCAACCTGCGTACCTACAGATTTAACCACGATTTCACGACCGCCATAGGTTTGATCAACTCGAAGTGCCACACCTTGATCACCAGACTTAATCATCACCAATGGAACTTGGTTGCCCTCAATCATGGCTTCAGAGTCAACACTCAATAATTTGTTAAGCTCTTGAACTTGGTATTGCTCACCGGCATAGTCATAGCCTAAATCATTTTCTAAAATCCGACGTCTGAATTCGTCAATATTCATCCGAATCAAACCTTGTACACCAGATGCTGGAATGGCATAACGGTGATCTGCGACCTGTACGATAATGGCTTGTGTCAATGCCAATGTGTAAGGTAAGCGAATCACAAAAGTGGTGCCTTCGCCTTGGACTGATATGATTTCAATACTACCGCCCAAGCGTTTGATTTCGTTATTTACCACATCCATGCCAACACCACGACCGGCTAATTTGGTCACTTCATTGGCTGCTGATAAACCAGAATGGGTGATTAATTGCGCGATGTCTTGGTCTGAAAGCTTGTCATTCTTTGAAATGATGCCGCGGTCAATGGCTTTTTGCTTCAATATCTTGGTGTTGATACCTGCACCATCATCTTTTACCGTGATGACCACCTCAGTCGCTTCCCGACTCAACTCAATCTCAATTTGACCTTGTTCTGGTTTTTTGGCTTTTTTGCGGTTGTCTTCGATACCATGAACCATGGCATTTCTGATCATGTGTTCCAAAGGCGCTTGAATACCCTCTAGAACTGTTTTATCCATTTCACCCTCAGCACCATTGACCGTTAGCTTGGCGGTTTTATCCAGTTCTTGTCCAGCTGTTCGCAACACCCTTCTTAACCTAGGTACCAAAGAATTAAATGTCACCAATCGGGTTTCCATCAATCCTTCTTGTAGTTCGGTGTTCACACGAGACTGCTGAATCAATAAGGTTTCAGAAGAACGCGCTGATTCTTGCAAGTAGGTTTGAATGTTGGTTAAATCCGATACCGACTCTGACAATGATCGTGATAATTGTTGGATGGTTGAAAATTGATCTAATTCCAATGGATCAAAATCTTCCTCTAATTCATCACCTTCAATTTGGTAGTTTGAAATAATTTGAGCTTCAGTTTCATGCTCCAACTCACGCAACTGTCTTCTTACCCTTTCAACCGTATTTTCCAACTCATCAATATTTAACTTCAACTCAGCTGATTGTTGTTCCATACGTGAACGGTAAATACTCACCTCACCAGCAAAATTCACCAGTTTATCCAACAATTCTGAGTTAACCTTAATTTGTCCACCTGATAACACATTGGCTTTTTTCTTCGGTGCTATGGCTTCTTCTGCGCCTTGGGTTGCTGATTCAACCTCATCAACCAAAGGCGAATCAACCTGTGCCAAAGGATCAAAAAACTCTTTGTCTAATTGTGAAATTTCTTTCAGCTCAGCACCCTCAGAAGACAACATGGCTTCTAACTGCTGAGTTTCTTTTTCTATACTGGTAGTTAAGCCATAATCATCAGAATTGACCATTTCATGCAGTTTGTGCATGATTTGCGACATCATTTCCTGTTGACTTGGCACCACTTCATGATTGGTTTCTGCAATTGATTCAAACAATGATTCTAACTGATGGGATAAGTCACCAATTTGATTCAGTCCAGCCATTCTTGCACCACCTTTCAAAGTGTGCAAATCACGTTGTAAGGCTTGAATAATTTTTGGACTGTTGGGTTTTTCTTCTAATTCTGCCAATAAATGATCAGCACGATCGAAAATTTCAGTAGCTTCTTCACTGAAAATTTCAAGTAGCTCTTCGTCTAACTCTAATTCAGTGGCCGCCTGAGTGGCTTCGGTGATTTCAGCTTCAACCATTTTTTGAAAGGGTTCTGGCGCATCTTCTTGCTCAACTTCAACTTTCTCGACAACTGCTTCTTGTTCAGCTACAACTTCTTCTTCAGCTGCTTCATGTTCAGCTGCTTCTTCTTCAGCTGCTTCTTCTTCAGCTGCTTCTTGTTCAGCTACGACTTCTTCTTCAGCTACAACTTCTTCGCCAACCAGCTCTTCTTCACTTAAGTCTAATTCACCCATTCCAACTGAATCATCTAACTCAATCGCTTCAGATTCAAGCTGCTCTTCTAAAAGATTGTTTTCAACAACCAAGTCTTCAGCATCTTTACTGTCTTCAACAGTTGCTTTCAGTTCAGTGATGCGGTTGACAAAATAGGTTCCAATGCTGTCATCCACTGAAGACGTACCTGTACCCAACAAGTTTAACTGGCTTTTTGAGTGCTTAATAACAGATTCTATGTGTGTTAAATCTTCTGCAGTCAAGGTTTGTTTTCGATCCATTAACATGATCGACATTTTTTCTAAAGGCGTGGTCATTTTGGTGATGCCATCAACCGATGCCATACTGGCTGCACCATTTAATGTATGTACCACTCGAATAAAATTATCACTTATTTTGGGGTGTTCTTTTTCTAAGCTATCAGAAACAAACTGGTTCATTTCAGATAAATGACTGCCCACTTCTTTCTGTAAAATTTCAATGAAGACTGGGTCGACATCCAGGTCTATTTCATCATTATCTGCTACCACTTCAGAAGCCGATTTTTCTTTCTCATCAGAATCAGCATTCATATCTAATTCTATTGAGTCATCATCTAAATTGAATTCTTCCAAGTCTAAAGCATCAACTGATGACTCATCATCAATCTCGTCATCTGAATCATCAGCATCAGCCAAGTCCAGTAATATATCTGTCTCATCTTCTTCAGTTTCGTCTTCAGCGTCAGATTCATCAAAAGTTAAATCATCCAAGCTGATGCCGTCATCATCCATATCAAGCGTAATACCATCATCTGAAGTCAAATCGTCATTATCTTCTTCATCTATCAGCAGATCGTCATCACCTTCAAATTCCGCCAATTCGGCTTCTAAATCTATGATCTCATCTTCATCCAAATCAATACCTTCAACCCGATTATCATCTAAATCATTGGTGTCATTTTCAAAGCCATCGGATTCATCTGTTTCTTCTGACTCAAGATCATCTAATTTGAATTCCAAAGCCATATCATCTTCGCTGCTATCTAGCGTCATTTCATCCGACGATGAATCCGCAGAAACATTTTCTTTTTTTACGCTTTCTTCAGCTTGCTCTGTCTTGAGTTTTTCTATGTCGTACTGAACGAAATCAAGTGTTAAGTCTTCATCTTCATCTGATTTCTCAGTTCCTGTATCCTCATGTTCTGAGACAGCTTCTATTGATTCTTCAGTTTCGGCGTCAATTGTCTCAGAACCCTCAGACTCTTCGTCTTCACTGGCTTCATTCAGCTCATCAGCCTCAGCTTCGAGATCTACTTCGAAGTCAGTATCAAGATCTAAGTCAATATCCAACTCATCAGCCAGATCCGAAATCGAATCTTCACCGTCATCTGTTGTGGCAGCTACTTCAGCTTGCGACAAATCTTCATCGACTGACTCAACTGCATTAACTTCATCCTCTACAACCTCAGCAACCGCTTCTGCCTCACTGGCTACTTGTAAATCTCTACCATTGGCTACGTTATCTGCATTCAATAACAACAAATCATATCCGGCCGGAACGACTGATTTATCTTGTAATGCAGTAAACAAGCCAGCAGCCATGGTTACACCTGACTCAAGCACTTGCCGGAAATCACGATTATTTTTTATCGCACCATCAATCAATCGATTGCACATGCTCTCCATCATCCAGCCAAATTCACCAATGGCTTCTGCGCCAACCAGACGACCACTGCCTTTTAATGTGTGAAAAATTCTTCTTATTTCAGTTAATTTGTCTTCGTTTTCTTCTGGGTTTTGCTTCCAAGAGGCGTGCCTGTCCTGCATGTTGGCCAACTCTTCTTCAAACTCCTCTAAGAACACTTCTTTGATTTCATCATCAACATCACCGCTGAAATCAACCACCAAGGTTGACTCAGGAATATCAGTCGCTGCTTGATCTTGTTGTTCAGCATCAGACTCTGATGTTATTTCTTCCGTTGTTTCTGCTGTCTCAACTTCAACTGCCACTGAATCTTCACCTTCCAATTCAGTGTCGCTTTCCTCAACCGCTTCATCCGCTGAATGAATTTCTGAATCTGTTTCTGTTTCTGCAGCTAATTCTGTACCTTCATCAGCTGCTTGCTCGATTTTTTCAGCTGCCAGTTTTTCGTTAAACTTAACGTCTTGTGAGGCTTGGTGCTGCAAGGCTTTGATTTGTTGGCCTACTTCAGTTAGCAAGCTTTCTCGAATGCGCTGGCCCTGGTCTAAATTCTCCAAGTAGTATTCTAGAGACGAAATAACCGTAGCCAATTGTTCCAATTGTATGGCTGATGGTTTTGATTCTGAGCCCAGAATGTCAGAATTTACATAGCCAATGATGTCATCAACATGCGTCCCTGCTTCTGCCAAGTTCAGAATTTTCATTGCTCCAGCAATGTCATTCAGCAATCTGGGGTTATCTTTGACTTGATTTTTATCCCACGGTGATTCGATGAATGCCACAAAGTTGGTTTTAATTTGTTGTAAGTTGATGATTGATTCTTTGGCCAGTGCCTGCAATATGGCTTTTTGCTCAGATTTAGGAATGCTGTTATCATCACCTTTGACCAACTCATTGGTCATACCTAAGGACTGAATGTGATCACCCAACTGTGACTCAATCATCAACAGTGTTTTTGCCACATCCAATAATTGGTCGTCTGAAGGACGTTGTTTTTCTTCAACCAAAGACTTCAATTGGCTTTGGTGATTAATCACCGAATCACGAGCCACACCTAGACCCAGAATACCCAGTGTATCGCCAATTTTCTGTAAGTTTTCTAACAGAGGTGACAATTCATCAACTTGAGCTGACTTGTTACGAATGAATAAATCCAGTGATTCTTGCACCACCAGAACATCGTCATTAATGGCATCCGATACAGTTTGTAACAACTCCCTGTTTTTCCCTGACAAGCTGCCCTCTGCATGCTTAATTTCATCTTGATCAGGAATGAATTGACTTAAATTAAAGAAAGACTTGATTTCTTGACCAATGCGTCCACCATCATCACTGATGGCTATGTAGTACAACATATTCCGAGTGATGGCCCGACTGCTGGACTTGGTGTGTGAACTGCCATCAATCAATTCCTTAATCAGAAGGTCGACTTTACCGGCTATTTGTTTGATTGAAAAATTATCTTCAATCCCTTTATCTGCAAGGCCTTCAAGCAATCCTGAATAGGTCCAAAACAACTGCTTTAAATAGATTGGTGACAAAATCATTTGTAATTTTGAAATCACCAACTGCATGTTGTTCAAGCCCTTATCATCATCCTTCTTGATCCAATTCAATAAAGCGATTTGATAAATCGACCGGATTTTTAAAAGGGCAGTTTTGAGTTGATTGCCTTTTAATGACACATCATTTTCAAGCACCCTATCAGGCACACCCAAATCCAAATTAGGGTTAAACAGCGCACTTTCTGAGAGTAGTTTCTGGCTGCGAACTGCACGTAAATCATTAACCAGTGGTAGCAATACTATGGGCACATCTTTGTGACCCAATTCGATTCTTTCTAAATAATCTGGCAACTGTAAAATACTTTGCATCAACACATCATAGGCAGCATCTACATCCGATATATTACCTTCAATCAAGTCTTTAGCAACCCATTCCATTTCTTCAGCTACCATGGCTGCGCCATACAATTCGACCATTTTCAAAGTACCTTGAATTTGGTGCAAATAGGTAACACAAAACTGCAATTGATTGGTGTCCTCGGAATCTTCAACATAGGCTTTTAAAGCATCTTTGGCTCGATTCAATGTTTCGTCAAGCTCGGTTTTTACCCAGGTTAAAGTTGAAAAATCTATTTGTTCTATATTACTCATATTATTTCAATTTGAATGCCAAAGTTCTGTTCTTGTTGACACGTTTCATTTTAGGATGGGACCAGGAATTAATTTCTGTTTGACCCAACACCAACAACCCATCGTGATTTAAGTGTTCGACCAAACCATTTAAAATTTGCTCTCTCACAGATCGCTCAAAATACATCAGTACATTTTGACAATAAATCACGTCGTACTTGATGTTTGAAGGTTTGTTCACATCTAATAAATTGAACACCCCAAAGGCCATGCGTTTTTTTATGTGTTCTTTAACAGTAAACATTTCATGATTCAAGGTCTCTAATCCATCATGCAATGTTTTATCGATGGTGGCCAATTTATCCATCGAATAAAAAGCTTGTTTGGCCAACGCCACAGCTGGACTACTGACATCAGTAGCTGTAACCCCATAATAGGATTTCTTAACACTGTCTTGGCACACTGCATGTGCCAACAAGGCTAAAGAATAGGCCTCTTCACCAGTGGCACAGCTGACAGACCAAATTTTATACCTCAGGGTTTCTTTGGCCTTCAGTATCTTTTCAATTAAATCTTCTTTGACCAACTCGAAAGAAGGTTGATGACGAAAAAATGAAGTTTCATGAACGGTCAATCGATCAACCAATTGAGACCACTCTAAATTACCTTCAATACCGGAATTGATGTAATCCCAGTACTTGGTGTAATCTTGATAACCAATTTCACGCATCCTTGACCATATTTTAGACTGCAGGAACATTTTACGCTCCATCGGCACAATAATCCCCAGTCGCTCTGCTAACAACCCCGACCACTGTAAATACTCTTCCTCAGTCAATGGGGAAATTTGAATATAAGGTTGGTTGTTATACATTTTGTACATCAAGCAGCATATTTTCTATTAGAAAAATTCATCGTCAGGTAACTTAAAGTCTTCTACCGATTTCCTCAACTCAGTCGCCAATTCCACCAGGTTACCAATCGACTCGGCGGTTTGTTGCGTACCTGCCGAAGTCTGGGTGGTAATCTCCTGAATCACGTTCATGGTTCCTGAAATATTGGTCGCAGCAACCGATTGTTGACGGGCTGCTTCGGAGATGTTTTGAATCAATTCCGCTAAATCGTTAGATACTGTCTCAATTTCGGTCAAGGCTTCACCTGCATCCTCGGCTTTGCGGGCTCCGCCCACCACTTCTGAGGTTGTTTGTTCCATTGATCGAACAGCTTCATTGGTATCGGTTTGAATGGTTTTTACAATGCCCTCAATTTGTCGTGTTGCACTTGAGGCTCGCTCAGCCAATTGCTGTACCTCGTCCGCAACCACCGCGAACCCTCGACCGGATTCGCCTGATGAGGCTGCTTGAATCGCAGCATTCAAAGCCAAAATATTGGTTTGTTCGGCAATGTCGTTAATCAATTCAACGATGTTACCAATTTCCTGTGAACTTTCACCCAGACGCTTAATCCTTTTGGAGGTGTCCTGAATCTGAGTTCGAATGTTATTCATGCCTTTAATTGTGTCACGTACAACCTCAGCGCCGTTGTGTGCAATCAATACCGATCTTTGTGCCACGTCGGCTGATTCTAATGAGTTTTTCGATACTTCATCAATTGAGACTGCAATTTCATTAATCGCTGCAGAGGCATTGGTAATCTGAGTGGCTTGATGTTCCGAAGCCTCAGCCAAATGCATCGCTGTGGCCTGTGCTTCTTGTGCCGCCGATGCCACACCTACTGATGCATCATTAATCGTTTTCACCAACGACCTCAAAGCTTCAATCGCGAAGTTAACCGAGTCAGCAATCGCGCCTGTGATGTCTTCCGATACCGTCGCATTAACGGTCAAGTCACCATCAGCCAGTGAACCCATTTCATCAAGTAATCGCAAAATCGCTTGTTGATTTCTTTCGTTTTGATCTTGTGCAACAGCTGCTCGAACCCGATCGTTTTTAGATAAGGTGCGGAAAATCCACAACAACCACAAAAACAACAAACCCGCAATCGCCCAACCAACTGTATTAGATGGGAACCATTGTTTCTCCTCGGGATCTTCTAATTGTGCTTTGAGTAACTCAGCATCCTCGACAAATGACTCCGTATCAATTTCAATGTCAGCGGCGGCGGTTTGAGCGTCAAACAGTTCCATTGCTCCCAATACAGAGGTGATATCTGCTTGTACACTGTCAAAGGCCGCATAAACACGACCCAGCGATTCAATCGCTTGGTCATCGGTCACAGCCTTGATTCGATCATTGCCGTTAAACATACCAGTCATGACCTCTTGGAACATCCTGGCATCACGGTCCAAACTGTCAGCAGCTTGAATGGAGGCAGCACCACCACGTAAGATTTCACTCATGCGACGCAACATCCGGTCAGCCAATACCAGTTGTTGTGAGGCCAAGTAAATCAAGCCACGGTCTTCATTAATGGCTACCAATCTTTTAACCACCGCATCTGAGCTGGCTTGTAAAATTGGAATCTCAGAGGCAAATTTATCTGAAATATCAGTTAATTCTTCAATTCGGTCTTGTTGGTTGATAATGGTTAATGCATTGGCGTTCATGGTCTCCCACTTATCAGCCAAAGCATCGAACCGAGGTCGTACCTCAGTAGACAAAGCCGGGTATTGATCATTACCGTTACGCAATGAATTCACCGTGTTTTGAATGATGGTGCGGTCTGTTACCAATTCATCAAATGCATCAATATCTCCAGATGAAGCTTGTTTGGCATACTGCGCTAATTGCACGGCCTTAACATTGATTCTATCAGTTTCCGTGATGTGCGCCGCACGGTACTCTTGTGTCGTAGACAACCAATATGTGTGTGCAAAGAAAGCCAATACCAATATCACCAGTATCATCAGTTGCCAGAGCGGCAACGTTCGAGTTCTTTGATCCAAATCTACAGCTGAACTGCTCATATATTTCTACCTCGTTTTTATTTAATTGACGCGTTTTGGAATTTGGTGTCTTGCACTAACTGCTCCATAGCAAAGACATTCCATACCACATCATCATGGCTGAAAAATTTATCACAATAAGAATAAATACGAGAGTCATTTCCCCCCTCTACATCTTCCCATTGACTTTGTTTAAAATGGCGTTGACCAAAAACCTCATCGACCACCAGTCCTGCTTGACCACCTGGTTGATTGATGACCAACATCCTTGAGTGTTTGGTTAACTTGGAAGGCTCTCCAGTCAGATAACTGCGTAAATCAATGGCTGGAATTAAGTTACTCCTGATGTTCACCAAGCCCAAAACCCAAGCATCTATACCAGGAATTTTCACCAACTCAGGCAGAATGACCACTTCATTCACATCATCAACTTCAGAAATCAGATGAATGTCACCGACTTTAAAGCCGATACCCGACCAATCTCCCAGATCTGTTTCCTCTTCGGCACTGCCTAGAGCATGAGAAACGCTTCTTTTTTCATATTCGAGCAACAGCTCAAATGGTTTTATGATTTGTCTACTCATTGAAATTAATCTCTTTTAACGTGTGTTTCGATGGCTTCAATCAACTCTTCTTTGGTGAATGGTTTAGTCAAATACTCTTCAGCTCCCACCACTCGACCTTTGGCTTTATCAAACAACCCATCCTTGCTTGATAGCATGATAACTGGTGTCGACTTGTGCTCGCTGTTCATTTTTATCAAGGCACAAGTTTTGTAACCATCTAATCGTGGCATCATGATGTCAACAAAAATAATATGAGGTTCTAAATCAGAAATTTGCGATAAGGCTTCATAACCATTATCAACAGTGATGACATCACACCCTTCTTTTTTTAATAGAGTTTCTGCGGTTCGGCGAATGGTCTTACTGTCATCAATCACCATCACCTTTAAACCTTCTAAATTCATAATTTCTCCAAACTATTTTTCTGCAACATGCAAAGAATCATTATTTATAATATTCATGAAGTTACCCGTGTAAGTATGTCATAACCAAGAAAATAACCCATTTTGCATTCGATTACAAAACAAATTTATTCAATTAATCAAAATATCAAGCACATTGAACGAACAGAATAAGTCGATTTGTAAACCAACAATTTCCAAATGTAACTGTTTGTGTGAAAATCATCAAGTAAATCAACCCTCAATGCTGATTTAATTACAACCGACGCAATTTTAAATCAAACTCTCAACTCACACAGGTTGATTTATTTTAGTTTAATTTAGCTTGTGCTATTTAACCCAACGCATTAGCTTATTATAATTCCTTACAATTCACAATTATTGCTTGAGTTTATATGCCAAAAATCGCCGTTGTTATGGATCCAATAGAAACCATAAAGCCTCATAAAGACTCCAGTTTTGCCATGTTGTTAACGGCGCAAAAAAGAGGTTATGAAAGCCATTATATAACCGCAGACAACATCTTTATTGCCGGCGGTACAGCACAGGCAAAAAGTCAGCTGATTTCCGTTCGAGACCAGCGCCAGGACTGGTTTTCATTGACTCCTGAGCAATTGGTATCACTGCATGATTTTGATGTGATTTTGATGCGCAAGGACCCGCCTTTCGATATGGAATACATCATGGACACCTATGTGCTTGAGCATGCCAGCTCTGAGCGTACCCACGTCATCAACAAACCGCAAGCACTGCGCGACGCCAATGAAAAATTTTTTACCGAGAGCTTTCCCCAATGCACACCCGAAAACATCATTTCAAGAAATATCGACATCCTAAAATCATATATCCAAGAGATGAATGAGGTGATAGTCAAGCCAATGGATGGCATGGGTGGTAATTCAATTTTTAAAACCAGTGCAAAAGACAAGAACTTGAGTGTCATTCTGGAAACAGTGACACAAAATGGCACAAAAACCACCATGATTCAAAAATACATCCCCGACATCACTGCCGGAGATAAGAGAATCTTATTGATCAATGGCCAAGCGGTTCCTTATGCCTTAGCCAGAATTCCATCAGCCAGTGATTTTCGTGGTAACTTGGCCAAAGGCGGAACGGGGCAAGGTGTTGAGCTGTCCGACAATGACTGGCGGATTGCAGAAATTGTTGGCCCCAAGCTTAAGGAGATGGGGATTGTTTTTGCTGGCATAGATGTAATTGGGGACTACCTGACAGAGGTCAATGTCACCAGCCCAACTTGTATCCGTGAATTGGATGAAATCTATGGCTTGGATATTGCCGGAGATTTGTTTGATTGCATTGAACAAGACATTTTATGAAACCTGAAATCACTGCCAAAGACAAGAATGTCATGACATTCACCTTGGCCGTCTTGACTTTGTCAGTGGTTATCTTAGGCATATCATTCAGCTACAGCGATAAAAACCCCGATGTGGTATTCAGCATGGATGTGATACTGGCTAAAAAATCTAACCTTGAAGCCCCTGAAGAGGCAGATTACTTGGCCGAAAACAACCAAATCGGTGGCGGCGACCAAGAACAACTCAGTCGCCCAACCAACCCCTTCAGCGCCACCTCACCGATTGAGGAAGGTTTAGCTAAACAGCAAACTGAAGAACAACGCAAACAACAAACCAAACAAACCAATAACCGCCTGATCACCACCCAAACTGCTGCAACCAAAACCCAAAGCAGCCGACAACAATTAGACAAAAAAAACCAACAAGCAGATGATCAACAGCTGAGCAAACAGCAAAGACTGGCCAAAATCCAAGATGAAATTGCCAAGAAAATAGAAAGATACGCCAAAAAACCGCGCAGCAAATACATATCAAGTAACACCAAAGCTTACGAGTTCGCTCCTTACATCAATGATTGGGTCAAAAGAATCGAGCGCACCGGTGACCTCAACTACCCCGAACAAGCCAAGAAAGAATCTTTCATAGGTAATGTCATGCTTTCAGTGGGGATTAACCGAGATGGCAGCATCCATGAAATTAAAATCATCAAGGCCTCTGACTATAAATTCTTAGATGATGCTGCCAAACACATCGTTGAGCTGGCCCAACCTTTTGACCCACTACCAGTCACTGAAGAACAGGTGGACATCCTCTACATCACCCGAACTTGGCAATTCTTACCGGGACACTTGCTTCGAGAAAAGTAAAGCCACACAGAATATAATGTTAAATAAAAATTATTTGTTTTAAAGCTGTCTTCTGGTTCGGTTTCAGCCGCAAATCAGTTAAAATTCAAACCATGAATTTAACCAGCCAATTATTGATTGCCACACCCGACATGCAAGATGAACGTTTTCACCGTGCCGTAATTTTGATTTGTGAGCACAATGAGCATGGCGCTTTGGGCATCAACATCAACCTACCCAGTGAAGTGCTGTTCAATGAAATACTTGAAAGCTTACAAATCAATGAAAACACATCCTTTGAACCAGCGCAGACCGTTTATGAAGGTGGCCCAGTGAACACCCAATGTGGTTTTATTTTGCACCAATCTGACAAACCTGCCGAACTTGAGTTTGAAAGTTCAATCCAAGTCTCTGATTCTATCAACCTAACCACCTCAAAGGACATCATCCGCGCCATCGCCAACAACCAATTCAAACAAAACTGGCTGATGGCACTGGGTTGTGCCACTTGGGACGCAGGTCAATTAGAACAAGAGGTGGCGAATCACGATTGGCTGATTACAGCGGCCAAAGACGAGTTGATTTTTGATCACGCCAATGATCGCTGGGACCAGGCTTTGGCGTTGATAGGGGTTCAAGCCCACCAGCTCAGTGGTGACATTGGCCATGCCTGAATCAAGCCATCAGTTTATATTAGGCATTGATTTTGGCCAAAAACGCATTGGCTTTTCAGTTGGACAAACCATGACTCGAATCGCCAGCCCATTGTGTACGGTGCAAAACGATGGCGCTTTCTGGCAACAGTTAAAGCAACAAATTAAAGAATGGAACATCAGCCAAATTGTGCTTGGACTGCCCTTGGACATGGCTGGTGAAGAACAAGACATCACCCGCCAAGTCAAAAAATTTGGTAAAAAAATTCACCGAGAGACTCATTTACCGGTTCACTTGGTGGATGAACGACTGACCTCATTTGCTGCGGAGCGACAATTCAAAGATTCACGTCAAGCCAATTTGCGTAAAGCCAAGGACAAGTCGCAAATTGATGCCATGGCTGCACAAATCATCCTCCAATCTTGGTTCGACCAACCACAAAACCCAGAGCTAACGCCATGCTGAACCTGAATCATTTGATTGATATTAAATCCTTATCCAAAAATGACTTGGAGAATTTATTTACCAGCGCCGAAACCTTAAAACAAACACCCATCAAACAAACCCAGCAATGGCATACGGATAAGTCAGCGATGGCACTGTTTTTTGAAAACTCAACCCGCACACTGACTTCTTTTCAACTGGCCTGCCAACGCTTGGGTGTCAACGTCACGGCCTTGTCTATGGCTCATTCATCAACCCAAAAAGGCGAGACCATCAAAGACACGGTGCTGACACTGAATGCCATGCAAACAGATTTGTTCATTGTTCGCCATTCTGACAACCACATCCATGAAAAAATAGTCGATTGGGTGGGGCATGACACCGGCGTTATCAATGCCGGAGATGGCACCAACCAACACCCCACACAAGGCTTGTTAGACCTTTATACCATCAGGCAACACAAACAAGACTTTAAAAAGATTAAAGTAGCCATCATCGGCGACATCAAACATTCCAGGGTAGCCAACTCATTGATTGACGGTCTAGGCATCATGGGCACCACTGACATTCAAGTTTATGGCCCGGACAGTTTTATCCCTGAATCAGCTCAAAGCTTCAAAGCCAACTCAATGCAAGACGCTTTAACAGGCAGTGATGTGGTGGTGATGTTGCGCATTCAAAAAGAGCGCTTGAGTGATGACACAGCAATCAACTTCAGTGACTGGCATCACAGCTATGGGTTAAACAGCAGCAACCTCAAATGGGCCAAAAAGGATGCGATAGTTATGCACCCAGGCCCGATAAATCGCGGCGTTGAAATATCAGATGAAGTGGCCGACGGCCCCCAATCAGTGATTTTAGAGCAAGTCAAAAACGGTGTGTTGATGCGTCAGGCTTTGATTCATAAATTACTGCAACAAAACTAATCAAAATCATTGTCAAAAATCAAATCGGTGAAGCCATAGATTACATAAGCCGTACCACGCTCGTCAAAGCTTGAAGGTTATCCGATGGTTAGATCACTCAAGCCATCATGGTTGATATCACCAGCAGCTGAAACATTTTTAATGAGATTGGTGGCCGGGCTGATTCTGAAGTGCTGACTGGCATCAAGTTCATGGTATCTATAAATGCTCTGAAAAGGCTGATCCGAACCCCAAAAAACCAGTGCCGATGATGTTGGTTGGCAATCAAAACCACAATAGTTTCCACTTCTATGCAACAACACATCATCGATGCCATCACCATTGAAATCACCAAGGGTATGACTGGGGTTGTGAAAAACAAGATTTTCAAGCCTTTCTTCCAAATGAATCTCAAACCCATTGGTACCATTAGGTGGATTGTAATCACCAGGACCGATTTCTGAATCACCAAATATCACACCACATTGATGAACATCAACCGTGTTATTGTAAACAAAACAATAACCAATATCGTTAATTCCATCATGATTTATGTCCCCTACTTTTTGTGGATAGATTCGATAAGCGCCAGAAGGTCTAGGCGCACGAGTTGTCAATCTGAATCCTTGTTCTTGAGTGAGCTCTGTTGATGAGGGGAAATTTTCCAAGGCTTTTTGACCGAACACAATATACGAATCACTGCCACTTCTATAATAACAATTGCACACGCAATTTCCGGAAGAAGTCACAGCCAAATCATCAAGACCATCTCCATTGATGTCACCCAATGCACTGGCTTGAAATACACCTTCTCCAATTCCCCCCAAATTGCCTTTGCCTATGATTCGAACCACATTGGCCGGCAAAGCCTGATCCAATTGATCTAAATCAATGGTTGGTGGTGTTTGACCATCTGAACCAAAAATAAGATAACTTGCGCCCTTAGCCGAATGCGTACCTGAAGGATAGTAGGGATCACATTTATAGGTTAAACCACCGTATGCGCTGTCTGAGACACTGAAATCTTCGATGCCGTCTCCATTGATATCTCCCAGCTTTTTCATACCTCCCAAACCATTTTCGCTACTACGATAAATGCTCATTGCTTCGGGGTGGTTAATGAGATTCAAGAGGATGGGATCAGCAGCATATTTGGTTTTGCTGAAGACCACTTTATAATCATTGAACTCATTCAAAACACTGAAATCATTAATGCCATCGTTGTTGAGATCACCTAAATCATTGATTGTGCTATAAGCCTCAATACCACCTTGTGATAGCGTCACAAATCCATTGCTACCATCTAAGGTTGAAAGATTAAAGGGATGTTTGATTCCTCCTTGTTTACCAAACAAAAAATAACTTGCATGGGTCAAAGTTCCAATCATTAAATCATCAATTTGATCACCATTGATGTCACCAGCCGTTTTTACAGAACTTCCGACACTGATGCGATCTGTCGATGATCCCAAACCCCTAATCTTGAAACCATTCTTGCCATTAATCTGATTCAGCGACAGCTCATAGCTTTTAAGTGCTAAAGCTGGTTCTGTTCCTAAACTGAGTGAGGCCAATATTGCCAGATATGTTTTTTTTATATCCATCATTATACAATACCGATTACACCATGTGAATTCAATAAAACAAACTGAATCACACAAGCCTCAATGAAAAAAACCCACAGAACTATCCTTACATTGCAAAAAATGTCTCAGTTTTATAAAATGCTATTATGATCAAAGCAAGTCAGCAGCTGTCAGTCAATTACTCTACGGGTTTTGGACAGTGGTTAAATCAAAATCACATCAGCTTAACGTTTTCAACTTATCAGGTAGGCAAGTTATTTTTTTTGGGTTCTGAGGTTAATGATGAGATGAGCCTGTTTGAACGAAATTTCCAACGTTGTATGGGGATAGGTTTAGATCCAGAAACCCAGGCACTTTGGGTTGCCAGTCTGTATCAGTTATGGCGTTTTGATAATGCTTTACAAAAAGGACAAAAACACCAAGGACATGATGCGGTTTATATCCCTCAGCTAGGGTACACAACCGGTCATTTAGATACCCACGATGTAGTGATAGATAAAGTCGGACCTGTATTCGTAAATACACAGTTCAATTGCCTTGCCAGACCCAGTATTCGCTATAGCTTCGAACCTATTTGGAAACCTAGCTTCATAAAAAAAATAGTGCCCGAAGATCACTGCCACCTGAATGGAGTGTGCATAAAAGATGGTGACATCAAATATGTTACTGCTTTTTCCACTTCTGATGAACGTCAGGGCTGGAGAAATAAAAGCACTGAAAATGGCGTGGCAATTGATGTACCCAATAATGAAATCATTGCACAAAACTTAAACATGCCACATTCACCACGCTGGTACAAAGACAAGCTTTGGTTACTGAATTCAGGAACTGGCGAATTTGGCAACATCAACTTAAATACCGGCAAGTTTGAGCCAATGACATTCTGTCCTGGTTATTTAAGAGGCTTAAGCTTTTATGGTGATTTCGCAGTTGTAGGCTTATCTAAGCTCAGAGAAAAAAAATCGCTCAATAGCGACTTTCTCCGCGATCGCTTAAAAGCAAAAAACTTGCCAGACCAATGTGGCTTAATGGTCATCAACATAACCACTGGAGAAGTTGCCCACCAATTGCTGATACAAGGCGTGGTTGAAGAATTGTACGATGTCTGCGTAATCCCAAAAATACAAAAACCCATGGCATTGGGGTTTAAAACAGATGAAATTAAACATTTTATTGCCCTCCCTCCGAAACATAAATTCATTTGATTGTAGCCGCATTACATTGACACACAGACATAACCTCAAGCATTTTGACCAAACGGTCTCAGCGAAAAATCAATCTTCAGTTTCATCGGTGTATTTTGACACCAACTTAACTTCAAAACCTGACTCAAAAATGGCATCATTGCCATAAACGACCCAAGAATATACTCCAGCAGATGGATCAGTCGCTAAAATAAACACATCACTATAACCATCATGATTAATATCACCCGCATCAATGGATCTGGTATTTGCGTTATTTCCTGAATTTATAGGCGGAAGTGAGATTATTAACCCATTACTGGCAGAAATATGAGGTAAATCATATACGGGCATAAAAGGTTTTGTTGATCCAAAAACAATGGTCACCTCATCCAATCTGTCTTGGTTTGAGTCACGTTGATTAAAGTAAGTAAATGCCAAGTCCTCTATACCATCGCCATTAAAATCGAATCTTTTACTTTTATCTATTGCAGCTGAGGTAAATGGATATGAAGCCGGAAAACTCATCAAAAAGCCGTTACTTCCATTGAGAGTTTGAATATCAATTTCATGAGTTAGCCCATCTGACTGTCCAAAAACAACACCACAAGTCTGTCGCGTGTGACAAAAGCCAATGTCATCAATTTGATCAGCGTTAATATCTCCAGCATAGAATAATTTTATATTACTCAATGGATCACTATTAACATTTAATATAACACCTTGTTTTGCTGAAATTGATTGAGTTGATGAAGGCAATGACTGAAGGTTATTACCACCAAAAACTATGTATGAACTGCCACCATATGCACCATAATCATAATAATAGCCTGGACACCCATCAGAACCATCAGAAACCAAACCTATATCATCAAACCCATCACCATTTATATCACCAAGGTTTTTAGCATCAAATAAAGATTCTAAGCCTTGACCACCAAGTGGACTATTTGATCCAGTAATTCTATGAGAATTGGTTGTTCCATTATCTAAATCATTTAAATCAATATGTTGAGGCAGTGGGTTACTTGAACCCAGAAAAATGTAATGCGCACCAGACCATGAAGGTGTGTAATAACCAGAATAACAGCTTAGCACTTGCTCTTGATAACTTGGATCCATGATTGAATAATCATTGAAACCATCTCCATTAATATCACCAATTTCCTTGAATGTTAATAATTCTCCGGTGTCCCCTCTTCTTGCACTGAGCGTGCCTTGAGTCGGTAATTCTTCTATTTCTGTCACAGCATCGAAAGGAGCCTGCTGGTTAAAAATTGCTAACGATTCTTCGCCATTTACTCGGATTGCAAAATCCTCATAACCATCGTTATTTATGTCACCGATCCGGCTGGGGGAGACACGCCTAAAAGAAGGTTCGCCAATGGACTGTAAAGATGTTCCGTTATTTCCATCTAATGATTGGAGATTAAATGGATGTGTAAAGTTTTGTGACTGACCGAATAAAATATTAAATCGATCATCTCTCCCAAAGGTACGTGAGTATGAACTAATCAGAAAATCATCTTTGCCATCTAAGTTAAAATCAAATGGGCCAGCAAGATTAAAGCTGTAATTATTATCTGAAGCAGGCCTAATTCCCACTATCTCAAATCCGTTAGAACCATTAATTTGATTGATATAAAATCGATTCGAGTTTTCACTATTAACTTGTTGGACTGTGAACACACCTGTCATCAACCCTAACTTGATGGCTCCAATTATTTTTTTATAATTTAAATTACAATTCTTTTCCATGGAAATTATATTATCTATTGGATTATAGCTTTTCAAGCAATAACCAAGAAACTTATGCTTAAAGTCTTGAATTGATCTCAAAAATAAACAGCACCCACATCGCCAATAACACCAGACTTGATATCAGAAACACTGAGAATCTGACAATAACCTTGTTGTAAAAAATATGTATCAAGGCATGTAAATAGCGTAAACCCACATAGACCCATGCCAGATTTAACAGCATTTGAGCTTGCACCTCAGTGACCAATATCAGAATGGCCAAAACATAAAACAACAGCGGCATTTCAAGTTGGTTATGGAAAGCACGACCGAGCTTTTGTATCATCACTGGCCACTGATCTTGACCGGTCATCAACACATAATCCTTGGGGTGAACTGTACGTTGTGAGACGCTGCGAAAACGCAGAAAACCGACAGTGAATAAAATACTGAAAGTCAGTAAAACCTGTAAAAAAACTGGAATGATGATTTCAATCATAGTGACTCCTTAATTGTTGTTATTTGTTTATTGTGCCAATGACTCAACAGCAGCAAAGCCATGACACTACCTACCAACGCCAGAAACATATCTGACTGGGTGTCCCACACATACCCTTGGGTGCCTAAAAATGATTCTGCATCCTCACCACTGAGTAAGGCCACCCACCATTCTATGAGCTCGTAAAATGCTGAAAATGCCAAACAGAAACAGACCACAAAAAATCCACGCCAAGCGCCTGAATTAAAAACCGCCAGCCGGATAACCAACTCACGACAAAGGATGGCTGGAACAAACCCTTGGGCTAAATGACCCAGTTTATCGAAGTTATTACGTTCTGGCCAAATACCTGACATGAATGATTCAAAGCCAGGCACCAAAGCATACGTGTAATGACCACCCACCATCAAAATCACACAGTGAACCAGGGCCAGAACCACCAATATAGGCGTTAAGGCAATGCCTTTCAGGTAAAAATAAATCAACACAACTGCCCCAACCAGGGCTGGAAAGACTTCCAAGAACCATGTCAAATAGTCATAGGGTTCAATGGCAGACCACACCAACACCAGCAAAAACACCAACATCCATACCAACAAGGGAACTTTATTCATAATTTGTGAGCTCTTAAGTGTACATACATCATTTGATTGTAACTTACTTTTTTTATCCAATGAAAGTCTTGGTGGTGACCCTGACTTCATTGCCAGCCACCCCAACCGATTAAATGTACCACTGAACTTTATACCAGGCTGCAATCAAAAGCGGCGCAGTGAGGTTAAAAAATCATGTAATCATTGCAAAAAAGATATCATCAAATCGCCGACTTCAAGTTCAGTTTTGGATTGAGGAGACAGTGGTTTAACTTGCGATGTCTGCTGACTGTATACCAGTGTTTTTTCAGCTTCGACGCCTACTTGGGATTGACTTTGCAGACTTTGACAAACCGCTACCGACCCTTGTTCTAACAGCGCATCAAAAGTGGCATTGGGGCATGTAGGCTGCTGATCATCCGCTGCTTGCTGGGTCAATGAAATGACCAAATAAGAAGCGCTGTGTGTTGAGGTATTCTTGAATCCAGCCGAGAAAGTGTTGGTGAGGTAAAAGGCCTGATTGGCTTTGGCCTCTATGCGACTGCCATCGTTTATGCGCTGACCGCTTAGATCAGTTAACAGCACAATCACCCGAGGACCGGTCAAGTGATCTGGGAGCACGGCTTTGGGCGGCAAATCAAGCCTAAATACCCTGGCTTGCTTATCCTGATATAAATCATTGATGAATTGGCTGGCCACCTCATCGATGCTGCCTGTTTGAAGTTGTTGAATGGTTTGTATGCGCTGTTGCGAACACCCCAGCAGACAGATAACCAGCAAAATATATTTCAGCACTGCATCTCTCCGAACCAATCAAAGAACCTGTTATAGCACTGACTGAAGTTTTTCTGAAGCACTGAAATAAATTTATCAACTCACCACCATTGAATTTCTGTTAATATTTTAGCTGTTTTATCACAGGACAATGAAAGTGACCAAAGGCACACATGAGTACATTGAGGACGAACGCAATCGTTCCATCTTAATCAACGTCAATGGCGAGTTATTGCCACGAGAAAAAGCGGTTGTTTCGGTTTTTGACAGCGGCTTTATTTTGGGCGATGGCGTGTGGGAGGGCTTGCGCTTGCATCATGGCGTGGTGGTGTTTTTAAAAGATCATTTGCGGCGGCTTTATCAAGGCGCTAAATCATTGGATATGGATATTGGGCTGACACCCACCGAGCTAACCCAAAGGTTACTGGACACACTTAAAGCCAATGACATGACTGACGGCGTTCACATCAGGTTGATGGTCACCCGTGGCGAAAAAATCACCCCTTATCAGGATCCCAGGTGCACCATTCCTGGCAGCACCATTGTCATCATTGCAGAATACAAAAACCCATCGCCGCGCAAAATTGAAGGTGGGATTAAATTATTCACCACCCATGTCAGGCGTGGCTACCCTGATGTACAAGACCAGAAAATGAATTCACATTCAAAAATCAATTGTATTCAAGGCTGTATCCAAGCCGCCAAAGCCGGTGCGGATGAGGCCTTGATGCTCGATCCGCACGGCTTTGTTGCCACCTGTAACTCAACGCATTTTTTTATCGTCACCCAAGGCGAGGTTTGGACCTCAACAGGTGATTTTTGTTTGGGCGGCATCACCCGTTCAAAAATCATTCAATTGTGCGAGGCCAATGACATTCCAGTGAAACAAAAGAATTTTTCACTGTTCGATGTGTATGGCGCTGATGAGTCTTTTGTGACTGGCACATTTGCTGGCATCACGCCAGTCAATGAGGTCGATGGTCGCTTAATTGGTGATGGTAAACAGCGTGACATGATTCGCAGACTTCAAGATTTATACATGGCCTTGATTGAAAGTGAGGCCAAAACATGAGCAATGATGGCTTAATCAGAATCGCCATGTGGTCAGGACCACGCAATATTTCAACCGCCATGATGCGGGCTTGGGAAAATCGACCAGATACCGTGGTGGTGGATGAACCCTTGTACGGGCCCTACTTGGCCACCACCGGCAAGAAACATGCCGCTTACGAAGCCATCAGACTGGTACAAGGCAATGATTGGCGCCCCATCGTTAAAGAACTGACCCAAGGCATACCAGAAGAAGCCAATGAATCGACTCAAATCTATTACCAAAAACACATGAGTCACCACATCACCGACGATGTTGAATTGGATTTTGTCGATCATTTACGCAATGGCTTTTTGATTCGACACCCCAACGATGTACTCGCCTCTTATTTACGCAAACACCACCGTGCCACGCCGGAGGATCTGGGTTTTCCACAACAAGTTAAGCTGTTTAACCGAATTAAACAACGCACCGGCACCACCCCACCGATACTCGAATCCAAAGACATCTTGATGGATCCAGAAGGGATGTTAAAAAAACTCTGTACAGCTTTGGATGTGCCCTTTGATCCCGCGATGCTCTCTTGGCCCAAAGGTTATCGCGATTCGGATGGCATCTGGGCAGAACATTGGTACAACCGCGTGATTGAATCAACCGGATTTTCTGAGTATAAACCGAAAGAGAATAAACTCAGCAAGGAAGAACAGCGCATTGCTGATGAATGTCTGCCCTATTTTGAAACATTGCTTGAGCATAAAATTAATTAACAAGGACTCTTCTATGAAAACAAAAGATTATGTAACCATTGTCATCAGATTGATGGCACTTTTTTTGTTACTTTTTTCCATGCAAAACTCTATTTCCCATTTAGTGTATTTGATAGATAATGATACTTTTTTAATTGATTCAGTTATATCAATTTGTATCCCAGTCTTTGGCTTCGTATTACTGTGGTATTTTTCTCCAAAGATCGCGCAGCTCGTGACAGCAGATATACCCAATCAAAACAAAATTGAAATCAATCATGGTGCGCTGCTGAGAATTATTGTTATTACAACTGGCTTTGCATTACTGGTCAATTCCGTTATTAATTTAAGCTATTGGTTTTTAAATAATATGATATTTAAAGCCAACCCTGAACTCTCTGGCACCGTTGATACCATTCACATACAGAAAACCTATTTAACCACTGAATTAGTTCAGACATTATTAGCCATCATCATATTGGCCAAAAACAGTTGGCTCACCCAAGCATTACTAAAAATCAACGCACCAGAAACATCAGACAATGAGATAAACTCTACTCAATCAGACTGAAGCACTGCAATCAAATCAGTCAACACCCCAGCTGCGGTCACTTCTCGACCGGCGCCTGGGCCTTGAATCACCATAGGATTATCACTGTACCAGTGAGATTCAATGATAAAAATATTGTCCCCAGGCTTAAGCCCTGCTGCCGCATGGTCATTATTTACAGCAACTAACTCAACGCGCAATTCATCGGCGTTGACTGCAGCCAAATAGCGCAATTGCTGACCCTTTTGCTTGGCTTGTTGCCACAATGATTTGATGTGTTGGTTAATGGCAGTTTGGTTGCGCCAAAAGTCATCGATTGATCCGGATAAAAATTCATCCGGTATCACCGGCTTAAAATGAATCTGTGGCGGCTCAAAACCCAATTCTTGGGCTAAGATCAAGGCTTTCCGATAAACATCATGACCGGATAAATCTTCACGAGGATCAGGTTCAGTGAAAGCATTTTTATGTGCTTGTTTGACCCAATCCATGAATTCAGTGGCGCCATCGTATTGACCCAACAACCAAGACAATGATCCTGAGAACACCCCTGAAACTTGTTTAATTTGATCACCACTGGCTTTGACTTGTCTGATGGCTTCCTGAATGGGCAAGGCTGCGCCAACTGTGGTGTTTTTGCGCCACTGGCGGTTGTTTTGCTTGAGCTTGTAGGCAATGGATTGAGCCCAATCTCGATTGGCGGCAGCCACCTTATTGGCAGAAATCAAATGCCATCCATTCTCGGCAAAACCCAAGTATTGTTTGGCCACCCATTCACTGGCGGTCAAATCAATCACCACCAAGGGCTTTCCTGCATAGGCTTGCAGCCTGTGTATCAACTCGCCTTGCTGATTCGACTGGTTCAATTCAATCTCTTGATGCAATAAACACTGTTGATTGAATTGATAACAGCGACTGTTTGCCACAGCCACCACCGACAGAGATTGTTTGACCTTGTTTTCAATGTTGTCTTTATTGGTTTTAAGAATTTTTAAAAATTGTTGGCCGATGTTGCCATAGCCCAAAACCACAATTGGAATGGACGGTTCCAGACCAAAGAAAGTATGGTGCAAGTCCTCAAGGAATTCGGCAGCCTGCTCATCAGGCAACAGCACACACAACGTGTGGTCATTGGCTGGGTAGTGAATGTTGTGAACATTGAACCGTGCCGAACGGTTCAAAATCTTGCTGACCACCTGATGGTTTTGTCTGATGCCCTGCCCCACCGCACTGATTAAGCTGATACCTGACAGTTGTGTTGCCAACTGAAGTCCTGCTGATTTAATTAATTGAGTGGTTTTGAATAACTCATTTTTTTCAACATAAAAACTCAGCTGGTGTTGGGTCTTGTCAAAATGATTGGCGTAATTGTTAACTTGAGACACGGTTAACTGGGTTTGGAACTGGCGAGCTTTGAGTTCATTAACTTGGTTGACGGCCAGAAAAACCAAATCACTTTTGTGTGCCAGTGTTTTTACCTTGCCACCTGTTGTAATGGCTGCAAGGGCAGTATTGACAGGCTCAGACCAGTCAGGCCTGGACACCCAAGTGCCCGCCGAGGCAGAACCACAGGTGTTTATCACCAACCGGGTAGACTGTTGCAGTATGGGAGCTATGGTTTTTTGATGCAGCACATTGGACCCCAGCTCCGATAAGGCCTGTGCTTCACTGATGGTTAATTCATCAATGGGCCTAGCCTGTTTGATTTCATTGGGATCAGCAGTATAAACACCATCCACATCTGTCCACAGGTAAACCGTATCTGACTGCACCAAATCAGCAATCAGGGTCGCCGTATAATCACTGCCATTGCGGCCTAATGTTATGCTCTCACCACTTAAATCACTGGCAATAAAGCCCGTAATGACATGGCATAAGATGCCAGCGGCTGAATCACTGCATAATTTTGATGCATGTAACAATTGAGTCCTGGCAACGGCTCGATTGGCCAATTGGTTTTGTTCATCCACCAGCAAAAATGCTCTGGCGTCCAACCATTGGTTGGGCAGTTGCTGTTCGGATAACTTAGCTGACAACAGTTGCGCCGACCACAGTTCACCCAAGGCTAAAATCTCATGCTGATGATGCAATGACTGCTGTCCTTGCAAAGACAACTGATTCAAATCTTGATTAATCTTTCTTAGCATCTTCTCGGGTGAAATCAACACCGACGCTACCAGCCGATTAAGGTAACCTGTCAAATGCACCAACGCTTGTTGGCTGCCATGAATATAAGCCAGCAAGAAATCAGTGACTTGACCGTTGGCTGATACCACCACAAAGTCACCTACTTTGACTTGGTCTCTGATGGTGTTGACCACTTGAGAGATGTGAGCCGCATCTTTTAAGCTGGAGCCACCAAATTTATGTACATTCGGCCTTCGCTGATAATCTGGATTGTGTTTTAAATCAGCCATGTGAATGGTCCTTGGTCTTTTTATTTTCAAGCGGTCGAATTTGGCAGCGGTTCAAGCCATATTCCAAATCTGCGATGAGGTCATCAGCGTTTTCAATGCCAACAGAAAGGCGTATTAAGTTTGCTTTGATGCCTGCATTGACCTGTGCCTCAGGAGCCATCGCTGCGTGGGTCATGGTCGCTGGGTGACAGATCAATGATTCAACCCCACCCAGTGATTCTGCCAGAGTGAAATATTTGAGGTTATTGACCAAGGTTTTAACCTCAGCAAAACCACCTTTGAGCTCAAATGACAACATCGCGCCAAAATGGTGTTGTTGCTTTTTGGCAATTTCATGTCCAGGGTGATCCTTTAAACCTGGGTAATGAATTTTTTCAATGGCTGAATGATGTTGTAAAAAATCCAAGACTTTTTCGGTATTTTCCAAATGTTGTTTCATCCTCACATTCAAGGTGCGTAATCCTCTGGTGGTTAGCAAACAATCGAAAGGTGCCGCAGTGATACCAATACAATTGGCCCACCATTTAATCTTTTCGGCCAGTTCTTCAGTTTTAGCTAAAACCGCACCGCCTACCACATCACTGTGACCATTGATGTATTTGGTGGTTGAATGCACCACCAGGTCAGCACCTAAGGTGATCGGCTGTTGCAGTGCCGGTGATAAAAAGGTGTTATCCACAACCTTCAAAACGTCAGGGCCGGCTAATTCACAGAGGGCATGCACATCAACCACCCGAAGCAATGGGTTACTCGGCGTTTCAATCCACAATAAATCTGGCTTGTTTTGTAATACCTGCTTAACTGATTCTTGATCTGATTGGTCAACAAACGATACATTCAGTATGCCTTTGTCATGCAAGGTGGTCAACAACCTGAAAGTGCCGCCATAACAATCATGTGGCGCTATCACATGCGCTTCTTTGGGCAAAAGTTGTGTCACCAGCAAAACAGCTGACATGCCCGTCGAAGTCACCACGCCACCCGCTGCTTGTTCTAACTCAGCCAAGGCATCGGCTAAAATATCACGTGTCGGGTTTCCCGACCTTGAATAATCATACTTTCTGGGTTCATTCAAGTCTGCAAAAGCGTAATTACTCGACAAGTACAAGGGTGGGGTGACCGCGCCATGTTGTGCATCGCAATCAATACCCGCTCGCACGGCGGCAGTTTCGTTCAGAATTGTCATGTTTATTCTCACTTAAAAATGTATGAAAAATTTGATTCAATTGTTGTCCTTCCAACAAAAAGCCATCGTGGCCATAGTGTGAATCAATGATGTTGATGTAACTGTCGGCAGGTAATTTGTGGTGTAAATTTTGCAACAACTGGACGGGTACCATTTGGTCGCTTGTTATGCCGATTAACTGGGTTCTGGCTTCAATGCTGCTGACATCAACTTGGTGATGATCAATTGATTGGGATAACTGTATGTAACGGCTGGCTGAAAAATTATCTGCAAATTGATCACCGTGGTGTTGCAGATAAGCCGATACATCATGTAAGGCCTGGCCCGGTAGTCGAGACTGAAAACGTTGTTCCAGCTCTTGCTCGCCGCGGTAACCGATCATCGCCAATGACCTGGCCAATGCAATGAATGCTTTGTCAGTATGTCCTTGTTGCTGACCCAATTGAATGAGCTGTCTTTGAATACCTCGCAAAGCCTGACTTTTAACAGAATTGTAATCTGCAGCCGCAATGCAAATCAAACGCTGTAATGCCGCAGGATACTGTGCAGCAAACGCCAAACAAACCATGCCCCCATAGGAAGATCCTATGACAGCATGGAATTGAGGTAAATTCAACTTGGTTTGAATTTCATGCAGTACAGTGGCCTGATCGTTGGTGGTCACCAAAGGTGGGTTGATGATGTGCTCATCAAAAGCAAAATATTCAAAGGTCAGAAAACAGTAATTCTCGAGGCTTAAACAAGACTGATGGTTGAGGACTTGATGCCACCAGCCTGGTTGTTGCGTCTCGGCACATTCAAATGCCCATCTGGAGGCTGATATACCACCCATCAACACAATCACTGGCTTAGACAAGTCACCCCACAATGTACATTCAACTTCAACAGCAACTGTCTCATCTACACATGACAACGCGGCGAGTGAAATGGGCACGGTGTGATTGATGTGTTGAGTAACTTGCATGTATATTATAGCCGTCTAAATGGCTATATGATAACTCGCTTATATCGGATGTCAAGACGTTTAGATGGCTATATAACAAATGGGTATAAAAAAAGGTGAAGATTTGCGACCTCCACCTTGGATGTAATACATCAATTTGAGCCAGCTAACGCATCCCAGAAGTGCTGAGTTTACTCGGTACAATTACAAACATAAAATTTCACAATGCTCAATCTTGTTGTTCTTGCAGGCTCATTTTTGATTTAAATTTATGTGTTCCACCGTACTGAGCCAATAGCCCCTCAACTGCTCCAGCATTGGTGAATTTTTGTAAGCTGATACCAAGAATCGGCAACCCCATCAACTCAATAGTTTGATCGTTACTGATGTCAGTACCTACCAAAGGCCTGGTTTCTTGAAATTTCATGATGAAAAACCCGTTCTCAGTGGTGTTGACAGACGAACTACCTTCGATTAATCTGATGAGGTTTTGATGGTTATTTGAACCCGTGATAGCTGCTGGGTTGTTAACAGTCCAAGGTTCGTTTGGATTCAGAAATTGATATACATAGACACTGTCACAAATGGCGTTGTAACGACGCGGGGGAGGTGGATCTGCAAAGTTATAACTGATTTCAATCTGCGCTTCTCGACCATATACCAGCCATTCTACGCGGGTGCCACCATATTGACTTAAATCGAACGAATCATCAACAGTCGGACACAGTAATCCATCGCTGTTTAAATTATAAGGTGCAACGTTGTTATTACCTTGATCGGATGTGTAGAACCGGCGGGTCGGTTGCACAAAAACCGCTTCGCTTTTACCCGCCACAATGCTGTCCAATGCATAAGTGCCTACCAACTCATCAGCCATCAACACCGCACTGACCGCATCAATACCACGATCAAATGACAATTGATAAGCTTTATTGTTTGCCATCACAATGGCCAAGGCTTCAGCTGCATCCAAAGATAAACTGCTGTCACCAGGGTTGAAATGAGCAATGCTGTCTTCAGCAAAAAAACCATCTAAAGCCACCACCGGAATGGAGTAATTAATGCCCTCTGCTACATTAATAATGTCGGCTTCGGCCATCAAACCACCACTGCCAGGCTGCACATCCTCACTGATATCAACATCCCAAACACCCCCAGCCTGCCAAGCAACTTCGAAGGCAGCACAGTTGGCTGGAATTCCACTGCCGGAACTGTGATGAGCATACGCAGCATACTCACCTTGTAGCTCACCCATTTCCAGGATCTCAATAAAACCTTCTCGTGCTCGACTTAACTCTTGTGGGCCATCAACCATTTCATTAGGCCGGAACTCTTGACGTTGTTTTTGTAAAAAAGGTGCGCAGCTGTTATCACTGGTCACTTGATAGGCGGATTCTTGCCCAATAGATCCGTCGAGTGTTGAATCAGTAGGCACCAAAGCAAATGTCCAACTGTCATATGGGCTCATATACACATTGTATGAAAGAACAGAATAACCATTAAGCCCTTCTCTTACATTTATTTTTATTGCTTTGAAGTCTTCAGTGGTGTTGGTGACACTGACCAGCGTGTTGAGGTCATTATTAACCGTGTAATAAGGCACCAACAAAACATCGCCAATACCCAATTCGTTGACGTAAACCGCAGAGACAGGGAATACCTGTATAAGCAGAAAAGTTAAAATCATTGTTTTCATAGTTCAATTAACCTCATCTTGGATTTAACCCTGTGTGCACCACCATACTGAGCTAACAAGCCAGCAGCAGCACCCGCGTTGGTGAATTGCTGTAGGGTAATACCTATAATCGGTAAACCCATCAACTGCACTGATTGACCTGAGTTAATATCGGTTCCAACCAAAGGTCTGGTATTTAGAAAACGCGTGCTGATAAAACCATTTTCTGTGGCATGAGCCACTGCTGGGCTGGTCAGCACACCGAAGTTATTGGACTGAGTGATTCTGGGTGGACCTGCAGCCACTCCTGGACGAATTATTGATTGTACAAAAACACTGCCGCACAAGGTCTCATTGGGAGGAAGTGGTGGACTAACACCTATATTAGGAGGATAATAAACTTCAACTTGGCTTTCTCGGTCAAATATATCCTGAACTACATCAGTGCCTCGATAATTTTCAAGAGAACACTGGCCTACATCTGAATTTGACGTGAATACAGGGTAAGGTGGTGGATTTGTAAAAAATGAATCGGCATAGTAAAACCTTCTGGTCGGCTGGGTAAACACCGTTTCACTTTTTCCCGCCACAATTGAATCCAGTGCATAAGTGCCAATCAATTCATCAGCCATCAACACCGCACTGACCGCATCAATGCCTGACTCGAAGGCCAATTCATAGGCTTTGTTATTGGCCAGAACTGTCGCTCTTGGCGCCGCTGCATCCAATGACAAGCCAGTATCACCTGGATCAGCATGGTTAATCGCATCTGCGGCAAAGAAATCAGCCAAGGCAATGACGGGTATCGAATAGTTGATGCCTTCTGCCACATTGATGATATCAGTTTCTACCATCAATCCCCCTGTTCCTGGGGTTAAATCCTGATTAACATCACCACCTGATTCAGTATCCCACACGCCACCACTAACCCAAGCGTCCTCAAAGGCAGCACAATCTGCCGGCACGCCATCAAAAAAACCATGTTGTGCAGCAGCGATGAAATCACCTTGCAGCTCACCCATTTCTATGATTTCAATATAGCCTTCTCTGGCACGACTCAAATCCTGCGGACCATCGGTCAATTCAAAAGGCAAAAACTCTTGTCCTGCTTTTTGTAAAAATGGCGCACATGAAGTATCTGACGAATACTGCCTAACCGAATCTTGACCGCTGAATCCAGAAACGGTTGAAGTCGAACCCACAAAAACAAATGTCCAGGTATCATAAGCACTTAAGTAAACATTGTATGACAACACCGCATAACCATTGAGACCTTCTCTGATGTTGACCTTGATGGCTTTGCTGGTGTCTGTTGGGTTGGTGACACTGACCAGCGTATTAAGGTCATTATTAACTGTGTAATAGGGAACCAATAACACTTGACCCAAGCCTCGGTGATTGACGTGAACGGCTGATACACTGAACGTGCAAAGCACCAGCAAGCAAAAGTATGTGTATTTTTTCATCGAAATATCCCTATAAAATTAATGTTATAAAATAATGTTTAAAAGCAGTGTAGCTTTAAAGCAATTAAGATAAGGTTAAATCATTCAATAACTGTGTGTTGATGCGAATCTATTTATTCAACATTCAGTGAAATGTCAGAGATATCAATTTCTGGTTCAGGGATTTGTTTCTTCTCCACCAACTGTTTTCCAACTTCATCTAAAGTTAAATCATCGGTAGGAATGTCTGGTGTTTTAATTTTTTTGTGTTGAACAATGATTGAACCCACTTCTTCCATGGTTAATTGGCTGAAATTAAAATCTGGAATCTCGATTTCTTTGGTGGTCACTATCGGCTCTTCTGACTCGTTAATCTGAATGTGATCAATGTCTACTTCTGGCGGTGGTGCTTGGGGTTTGTTTTCTAGTTTGTCAAAATCCACATCGACTTTGATGTGCGAGGTTTCAATGTGTCTTTCAGGTGCCTTAACTGGTCTGAGGATAACCGTGCCCGGTTCATTCAACTCCCAATCATCCACACCTTGTGGCTGCTCTTCTACCACATTTTTTACCATACTGACTCGGATACCCGCTTTTTTCAGTACCGCCCTCAGGTGGTTGGCTTTATCTAAAGACAGCTCCTTTTTGAGCGTTCGTTCCTTGCCATCAAACATGATATCGACTTTCGCAGCAGGCAACTTAAACAACTTAGCAAAGTTAAGTTTGGCTTGTTCCACACTGGCGTCTCTGGCGATTTTGCCTTTGAAAGTGATTTTAAATGTCGGTTCGCTCATAAAAGTCCTTTATCTTCTTATCTTGTTTATACCATAAGTTTTCACTCCATTTAAAGAGTTCTGCCTTGAATTTTTCATCTGTTTGGTAGTTTTTGTTCAATAGCGTATCCGGAATAACGATTTTTTCACAATTCACCACCGCTTGGTCGAAATCACCACAGAAGTATTGCCACACTGTTGGCGCTTGCGGCTGATAGACCACTGTAACCAACAACAGCTGTCTCATTTGTTCACCCATACTGCCAAAAACCACACCGATGCCACCGGCTTTTGGCTTCAACAAATATCGGTAGGGCGAGGCTTGCTTTTGGCGTTTAACGGGCGTAAATCGGGTGCCCTCAATGAAATTAATCACTGAAGTGGGAAATGTTTTGAATTTAGCACATGACTTTTGCGTTTGTTCCATGTCTTTGCCTTTCAGGTGTGGGTGCTTGGCCAAATATTCTTTGCTGTGCCTTTTCATGAAGGGAAAGTCCAATGCCCACCACGCCAAGCCTAAAAAAGGCACCCAAATCAACTCTTGTTTGATAAAGAATTTTAAAAACGGTATTTTCTTGTTAAATACAGCTTGCAGAATTGGGATGTCAGCAGTGGACTGATGGTTGGCAATAACCAAATACCATTCTTGTTGAGATAACTCAGGAAACGCTGCCAATTGAATTTTTTCACCATGAATCAAGCGAAAAGCCGTACTGTTAACCCCTATCCAAGTCTCAGCAATCCACACCAGAATTTTGGATAAGACAATGCGAATAGATTTGACTGGTAAAATCAGTTTCAACAAAGCAAACAACAGCAGAACACTGACCAACAACACGGTGTTGAGCACAAAAATGACACTGGCGATGATTCCTTTCAATTGCTTCATCTGGGTATAAATAACTGTGAACTGACCTGCATGATAAGTTTTGTGGCAGTAAATACAAGTAAAAAAAGCCATTATTTTGTAATTTCGGTGGACAAATGCAGAAAAAAACTTACAATATATCTCTTTATCCGTATTGAGAGATATATAGCACAATGAGCAACTTCTTATTTACCTCAGAATCTGTGTCTGAAGGCCACCCAGATAAGGTCGCTGATCAGATATCTGATGCCGTATTAGACGCCATCATCAAAGATGACCCACAAGCAAGAGTGGCTTGCGAAACCATGGTTAAAACCGGCACCGCGATTGTGGCTGGCGAAATCACCACCAACACTTGGATTGACTTGGATGAATTGGTCAGAAAAGTCATCATTGATATCGGCTATGACAATTCTGACGTGGGATTCGATGGCAACAGCTGTGCAGTGATGTCATTAATTGGCAAACAATCGCATGACATCAATATGGGTGTTGACCGCCAAAGCCCTGAAGAACAAGGCGCTGGTGACCAAGGCTTGATGTTTGGTTATGCCTCAAATGAAACAGATGTGTTGATGCCTGCACCCATCACTTACTCTCATTTATTGGTTCAAAAACAAGCAGAAGTCAGACGCGCTGGCAAACTTAATTGGTTGCGACCTGATGCCAAGTCTCAGCTGACTTTCCGTTACGAAAATGACAAGCCCGTGGCCATAGATGCCGTGGTGCTGTCGACTCAACATGATCCAGACATTTCATTGGCTGACTTGCGTGAAGCGGTGATGGAAGAAATCATCAAGCCTGTATTACCTGAAGCCTGGCTTGATGCCAACACCAAATACCACATCAACCCAACCGGTAACTTCGTTATTGGTGGTCCGGTCGGTGACTGCGGCTTAACTGGCCGTAAGATCATTGTTGATACTTATGGTGGTATGGCACGGCATGGCGGTGGCGCTTTTTCCGGTAAGGATCCTTCAAAAGTTGACCGTTCTGCAGCTTACGCTTGTCGTTATGTGGCGAAGAACATTGTCGCTGCGGGCTTGGCTGAGCGCTGCGAAATTCAAGTTTCTTATGCCATTGGTGTGGCTGAACCCACATCAATCAGCGTCACCACTTTCGGTACCAATAAAGTACCTGAAGCAACCATCGAAAAATTAGTCAGGGAGCACTTTGACCTGCGCCCTTATGGCATCATCACTGGCTTAGATTTATTGCGTCCCATTTACCAAAAAACCGCAGCCTATGGTCACATGGGTCGCGAAGATGCCGACTTCACTTGGGAACGCACTGATAAAGCAGACTTACTGCGATCAGAAGCTGGACTTTAATTAATTATTAGTACATTACCCTCAAAAACACACAATTTAAGAGAATACTATGACAACAGAAACCGTTAAAAACATCAAACCAGATTATGCCATTGCCGATATTGGTTTGGCAGCATTTGGTCACAAAGAAATCCGAATTGCAGAAACAGAAATGCCTGGTTTGGTTCAAATCGTTGAAGAATACAAAGGCCGCCAGCCACTGAAAGGTGCCAGAATTGCCGGCTCTATTCACATGACCATTCAAACAGCTGTGCTGATTGAAGCATTGCGTGCCCTGGGTGCCGATGTGCGTTGGGCATCATGCAACATCTACTCGACCCAAGACCATGCAGCAGCAGCCATGGCTGATCAAGACATTCCTGTTTTCGCAGTTAAAGGCGAATCTTTGGAAGATTACTGGGAATACACCCACAGAATCATGGAATGGTCTGATGGTGGCGCACCCAACATGATTTTAGACGATGGCGGCGATGCCACCATGTTATTGATTTTGGGCAGCAAAGCAGAAAAAGATGCCAGTGTTTTAAACAACCCTGAATCTGAAGAAGAAACATTTTTGTTTGCTTCCATCAAAAAACGCTTGGCCACCAAGCCAGGTTGGTACAGCAAAACTTTGGCATCAATCCAAGGTGTGACTGAAGAAACCACCACCGGCGTTAAACGTTTATATGATTTGGCCAAGAAAGGTGAGTTACCTTTTCCTGCCATCAACGTCAATGATTCAGTGACTAAATCTAAATTCGACAATTTATATGGTTGTCGTGAGTCTCTGGTAGATGCCATCAAACGTGCCACCGATGTAATGATTGCTGGTAAAAAAGCCGTGGTTTGTGGTTTCGGCGATGTAGGTAAAGGTTCAGCCGCCTCATTGCGTGCTTTGGGTGCCATCGTATCCATCACTGAAGCAGATCCTATTTGTGCCTTACAAGCTTCTATGGAAGGTTATCAAGTGGTCACTTTAGAAGACGTGGTTGCTGACGCTGATATTTTTGTAACAGCAACTGGTAACTATCAAATCATCAACTTCGACCACATGCAAGCCATGAAAGATCAAGCCATTGTGTGTAACATTGGTCATTTTGACAATGAAATTGATGTGGCATCACTCGAAAAGCATTGCAAATGGGACTCAATCAAAGACCAAGTTGATCACGTTGAATTTGATGATGGTAAAAAAATCATCTTGTTGGCCAGAGGTCGTTTGGTTAATTTAGGCTGTGGCACCGGCCACCCAAGCTTTGTGATGTCCAACTCTTTCACCAACCAAGTTTTGGCGCAAATTGAGCTGTACCAAGATGGTGACAAGTATGACAACAATGTGTTTGTATTGCCTAAGCACTTGGATGAAAAAGTGGCTAAATTACACTTGGCACGGGTGGGCGCTAAACTCACCACTTTGACTAACAAACAAGCCAAATACATTGGTGTTGAAGTTGAAGGCCCTTACAAGCCTGAAAACTATAGATACTAAGATGCTTTGTGAAGACGTTTTTTTTAAAGGGGTCAGACCCCTTTTCAAAAACATCTCTTTAGAAAAGGGGTCTGACTCCTTTAAGAAGCTTTCAAAGCCAGGCAAGCGCCTGGCTTTTTTGATGGAGTATAACAAAAATGAATAAGCCAAATTTTGGACTCAGCTTTGAATTTTTTCCACCCAAAACTGATGAACAAAAAGTCATCCTATTGGATACCCAAGCCAAACTCAGGAAGCTGAAACCAGACTTCTTTTCTGTTACTTTTGGTGCCGGAGGTTCAACCATCTCAGCCACGGCTGATACCGTGCTTGAACTGAAAACCCATGAAACACCCAAAGTCATACCGCATTTGTCATGTATGGGCGGAACACCGCAGGAGATTCAGGATTTATTGCAGAAATATTTGGACAATGGCATCACTGACATCTTGGCACTGCGCGGAGATGTACCCTCAGGAATGGGTTCTGTGGGTTATTTTCGCTATGCCAATGAATTGATTGAGTTCATCCATGAAAAATACCCCAACACGTTTAATATAACCGTTGGCTGTTACCCAGAAATACATCCTGAAACAGAATCATTCGAATCAGAAATCAAATATTTCAAGCAAAAAACAGAGGCCGGTGTCGACCGAGCCATCACCCAATTCTTTTTCAACCCAGACGCCTATTTTAATTTTGTTGACCATTGTGAAAAAGCAGGCATCGAAACCAGCATCACGCCAGGTATCATGCCCATTACCAACTTCAGTAACATCAAGCGCTTTTGCGGTTTTTGTGGTACCGACATGCCACGTTGGTTACAGTATAAATTACAAAGTTATGGCGACGACCGAAAATCCATCCAACAATTTGGTACTGAATTCACCATTAAACTTTGTCAACAGTTATTGGACCAAGGTGTACCTGGCATTCATTTTTATACCTTGAATCGAGCCAAAGCGACATTAGATGTGGTTAAAGCTTTGCAGTGAATTAGTTTATAAGTGGTGATAATTTAGTTTCATCTAATATTTTTATATTCAGCTGTATTTACCGCCCTGAGTAACCTAAAATGCTCAACTGATTCATTACACAAAGATTATGAGCGTTACTGACAAAAATTTAAAACCTGACTGTTTACGCCAAGCCATCATTGGTGTGGATGCACCTTTTTGCACCCCATTTGGTCAGCGTTTAATGACTTATTGCGACTACACTGCTTCTGGACGAACCTTAACATTCATTGAAAAATATTTAATGAAACTACAACGTCATTACGCCAACACCCACACCGAAGATGACATGACTGGTCGTTCCATGACTCGCTTATTACATGATGCCGAAAAACGCATCAAAAAATCTTTGGGTGCCAATGAAAACGACCGCATCATTTGTACCGGCACTGGTGCCACTGGTGCCATCACCAAGATTCAACAAATTCTTGGCACCTATTTACCACCAGCTACACGAGCACAAATAGAACAATCAGCAAACTGTGATTTACAGTCAATCATGGCTCAATCGCCGGTGATTTTCGTGGGTCCATATGAACATCACAGCAATGAAATTTCATGGCGGGATGGTTTGTGTGAAGTGGTAGAACTGGATCTTGATGAGCACGGTCATGCCGACTTAGATCAGTTAGCAGAACAACTCAAAAAACCTGAATACCAAGGCCGCTTGAAAATTGGCTCATTTTCTGCAGCCTCCAATGTGTCTGGACTGATTTCTCACACCAGGCAGATTGCCCGACTGTTACATCAGCATGATGCTTTGGCGTTTTTTGATTATGCCGCCAGTGCGCCTTATGTTGAAATTGACATGCATCCCAGCGATGACCCCATGGGTTATTATGATGCCGTATTCTTATCACCGCATAAATTTCTGGGCGGCCCTGGATCAACTGGTGTGTTGGTGTTCAACAAAGCCATTTATCAGACCGCTCTCAGACCGACTGTTTCTGGTGGTGGCACGGTCAGTTATGTGGCTCGACATGACCATGACTTCATTGAAGACATCGAAGAACGAGAAAAAGCCGGCACCCCAGGAGTTTTACAAATCATGCGTGCTGCGCTGTGCTTTGAAGTCAAAGATCGATTTGGTGTCAAGCAAATTCACGACATAGAACAAAAATGGCTGAATCAATCATTCACAGAATGGCAACAACACCCAAGGATTGAAATCTTAGGTGACCAAGACCCCAAAAATCGTGTTGGGATTGTTTCATTCAACATCAGAACTGCATCAGGAAAATACCTGCACCCTAAGTTCGTAACCGTGTTACTCAATGACTTGTTTGGCATCCAATCAAGGGCAGGTTGTTCCTGCGCAGGACCCTACGGGCATCAACTGCTTGGCATCGATGAAGAAACTTCAGAACAATACCGCGCTTTGATTCAAAAAGGTTATCACGGTATCAAACCTGGTTGGTGTAGGGTTGGCTTTCATTACATCATGGATGAACCTGAGGTTCAATACATCATCGACAGTGTTAAGTTCATCGCTGACAATGGTGCAGAGTTCTTACCGTGGTACAAATTTTGCTTGAAACAAGCCTGCTGGCAACACATCAATGATGATGGCAAATGTCCGGAATTGTCATTGGATGAAGCCTTCAGTCAGGATATAGACAACCCTCAACCTTTGTCACCGATGCTCAGAACTTCACTCTACAAACAGTTTCTTCAAGAAGCCGAGAGACTGAAAACAGAAGCCAGGTTGTTACCGGTCAGAGAACCTCAATCCTTACCTGAAATTGAACATTTAAATCAATTCATCGTTTAAGCCAACTGTTTAATGATTTGACAACCAGGCTGTCTGGTTGTCTTTTCGGCTGTCAATACCACTGGGCATAGCCTGAAATACAGCTTGGTTTTCATCTGTTTTTTATCTTCGTTAAGGCAACATAATGCGATTCAATGTGAACCCATGAACTGGCTCAATAAGAACGCTAATGACAACGCTTTCAACAAAAAAAACCATCAGCATCGTTTGGTTAAAACGTGATTTGCGGTTGGTTGATCACGAACCTTTATTGGCAGCCAGCCAAGCAGGTAGGCCTATATTGCTGCTGTATGTATTTGAACCCATGCTGGTAGCTGACCCACATTATGACCTGCGCCATTGGCGCTTTGTTTGGCAATCTTTGATGGACATACGCAAGCAACTGTTGCCGTTTGATGCTGATGTCCACATATCAACAGCAAGCCTGTCGCAAACCCTGAAACGCATTCAGCATGAATTTACCATCAAAGAGATTTTCAGCCACTAAGAAATTGGACTTGACATAACATTCAAACGCGACCAACGCCTGCAACAATGGTGTCACCACAACCAAGTTCAATGGCACCAGTCTGCCTCAGGTGCTGTCATCCGTGGCTTGAGTAACCGCTTGTACTGGGACCAGGCTTGGAACAAAACCATGCGTGCTGAAATACAAGTCATTGATTTAAAAAGTATCCAGTGGCAAACCCTTAAAGATCAGTCAGATGACAGCTTAACCGTGCAGTGGCAACAAAATGATCCTCAGTTCCAGGTGGGTGGCTCAACAGCTGCTCAGCTTTGCTTGGATTCTTTTTTTGCTGAGCGGGGTCAAGATTACCACAAATTGATTTCAAAACCACAGGCCAGTTGGTCCAGCTGTTCACGCATGTCACCCTACTTGGCTTGGGGTAACATCAGCCTGCGAGACATGTACCAACAGTTGCTCAGTCACTGGCAGCGACCCTACTGGCGACGCGCATTGGTGGGTTTGTCTTCTCGGCTGCATTGGCATTGTCATTTCATACAAAAATTTGAATCTGAAAGTCGTATGGAATTTGCAGCTTTGAATCGTGGTTATGAGGCCATCCCTTACCGCCAAGGCCGAGCAGCAGATGTTGATTTATTGAAATGGAAAACGGGTCAAACCGGCTACCCCTTGGTGGATGCCTGTATGCGCTGCTTACAACAAACAGGCTACATTAATTTTCGCATGCGGGCTATGCTGGTGAGTTTTTTATGCCATAACTTACACTTAGACTGGCGGCGCGGTGTCAAGCATTTGGCTCGGCTATTTCTGGATTTTGAACCAGGCATTCATTACCCGCAGTTTCAGATGCAAGCCGGCTTGATGGGCGTTAATACAGTGCGCATTTATAACGTCACAAAACAAGCCAAAGATCATGATCCAAATGGACAGTTCATAAAAAAATGGGTGCCGGAATTAAAACCGCTGCCTGATACTCAAGTTCATGAACCATGGTTGATTTCGGCTTTAGAAGAACAACTTTACGGCTTTGTGCTCGAACGTGACTACCTCAGCCCTTGTGTTGATCTACAAACAACGGCCAAGACTGCCAGAACATTACTTTATGGTTGGCGCAAAAAACCAGAAATTCAAGCTGAAATCAAACGCATACTGGCTCAGCATGTGCGAGCGCAACCTAAATAGACCACGCTCGATTCAAATCAATCTGACATGTCATTATCTGACTACAGTGTTGTCACCATATTGTGCTGCTTCCAAAGCGGCAATGCGGTCTTCCAAAGGCGGGTGGGTTGAGAACAATTTAGCCATGGTCGATCGGCCACCAGAAATACCAAATGCCGCAAACTCGCCTTCCAGTTTTTCCGTTCTGGAACTGCGTTGCAAGGCTTTCAATGCATCAATCATTTTTTGATTACCCGCCAACCTGGCACCTCCTTGATCAGCATGAAACTCACGCCAACGAGAAAACGAATTGATGATAATGGCTGCCAAAAAGCCCAATACAATTTGTGCAATCAGGGTGCCTATAAAAGATCCCATGGTATAACCACCACCTCGGCTGTCACGTGATGCAGCGGCTATGGCATAACCAATGATTCTGGAGAAGAAAATCACAAACGCATTTAAAACGCCTTGTAACAAAGCCATGGTCACCATATCACCGTTGGCGACATGGGCCACCTCATGGCCTAACACGGCTTCCACTTCATCCTTGGTCATGGTTTGCAATAAACCCGTACTGACTGCCACCAAGGCATCATTCTTTTTCATCCCAGTAGCAAAGGCATTGGGACTGGGGGATTGGAACACGCCCACTTCTGGCATGCCAATTCCGGCCTCCTGAGCCTGTCTTCTGACTGTATCGACCAACCACTGTTCATCAGCACTGCGCGGCTGTGTTATGACTTGCACACCCATGGACTTTTTAGCCATCCACTTTGATATGGCCAAGGAGATGAACGAGCCAACTGACCCCCACAACAAAGAAAACACCGCCAAGGCCCGGTAGTCCAGGCCATTTTGAGTCAGATACCCATCAAAACCGAACACCCGCATGACCACCGAAATAACTGCCAAAATGGCTATATTGGTGGCTACAAATAACAAAACTCTTTTCATAAAATTACCTTAATTTAACCTGACCAGTTAGATTTAAAAACTAATAATAGGTTCATTTAATCAAACCACAAGCATGCAAAAGGTCATATTCTGCAAATTTATCACGCTATTTAACGATTCAGAGGGTAATTTTAAGTATTTACTCCACTTCCTTACGTTATAATGCGCGCCTTTTATAGCTCCAACAGTAATTTTCATGTCCACAGATAAAATCAGAAATATCGCCATCATAGCCCACGTTGACCACGGTAAGACCACCTTGGTTGATTGCTTACTCAAACAGTCAGGAACTTTCGACGACCGTGCCGATGATCCTAACCGGATGATGGACTCAGGTGATTTAGAAAAAGAACGCGGTATCACCATTCTTTCCAAAAACACATCAATTGAATGGGAAGGTTTCAAAATTAACATCGTTGACACCCCAGGCCATGCCGACTTTGGTGGTGAAGTTGAACGTGTTTTGAGTATGGTTGACTCTGTACTGCTGCTGGTTGATGCTGTTGATGGTCCGATGCCACAAACCCGTTTTGTGACTTCTAAAGCTTTCGAAATGGGCATTACCCCAGTGGTGGTGGTTAATAAAGTGGATCGTGACGGCGCCCGCATCCAATGGGTTATTGACCAAACTTTTGATTTATTTGATTCTTTAGGCGCCACCGATGAACAATTGGACTTTCCAATCATCTACGCCTCAGCCATCAATGGCTATGCATCAGAAGATGATGAGAACCGCGAAGGTGACATGCGACCCTTGTTTGAGACCATCACCCAAAAAGTCAGTCCTCCAGATGTTGATGTAGAAGCGCCTTTTCAAATGCAAATTTCTACCTTAGATTACAACAGCTTTCTGGGTTTGATTGGTATTGGTCGCATTAAAAAAGGCACGATTAAATCCAACACACCAGTGAGTGTGATTGATGCTGAGGGCAAAACCAGAAACGGACGTATCTTAAAAATATTCGGTTTTAAAGGCTTAGACCGAGTTGAGGTCAATGAAGCCTCAGCTGGTGACATTGTGGCAATTTCTGGGATTGATGGCATTGGCATTTCAGACACCATCTGTAACCGTGACCATGTTGAAGCTTTACCACCGTTAACTGTCGATGAGCCCACCATTTCGATGTTATTCTGTGTCAATGACTCACCCTTTGCAGGCAAAAGTGGTAAGTTCCTGACTTCACGTCAGATTCGTGATCGTCTGGAACGTGAAACCACCTACAACGTGGCGTTGCGGGTTGAAGAAACTGAAAACTCAGATCAGTTCAAAGTGTCAGGTCGAGGTGAATTACACTTGTCGGTGTTGATTGAAACCATGCGTCGCGAAGGCTTTGAGCTGGCCATTTCTCGCCCACAAGTGATTTACCGTGAAATCAATGGTGAATTGTGTGAACCTTATGAAGACCTGGTGGTTGATATTGAACAAGAACACCAAGGTTCGGTGATGGAACAATTACTCGGTCGTCGTGCCGAAGTCAAAGACATCGTGCCTGACACAGCGGGTCGTGTCCGGATGAATTTCGTCATCCCTGCACGCGGTCTGATTGGTTACCAATCAGAATTTAAAACTTCCACTTCTGGTTCAGGTATTTTGACCCATGTTTTCGATCATTACGGAAGAAAGCTGAACACCATTGAGCGTTCACGTAAAAATGGTGTGTTGATCTCAAATGGCACTGGCAAAGCATTGGGGTTTGCACTGTGGAACCTACAAGAGCGAGGTCGCATGCTAATCAACGCCAATGTTGATGTTTATGAAGGCCAAATCGTAGGCATCCATTCACGTGACAATGACTTGACGGTTAACCCACTGAAAGGCAAACAGCTGACCAATGTTCGGGCCTCTGGCAAAGATGATGCGATTAACCTGGTGACACCCATTACCATGACGCTGGAGCAGTCAATGGAATTCATTGAAGATGATGAGTTGGTAGAAGTGACTCCTGAAGAAATCAGAATTCGTAAACGTCACCTGCTTGAGCACGAAAGAAAACGTGCCAGCCGCGAAGCTTAAACTAGCTTCATCAGTCCATTCAAGCCACTTCAATGAAGTGGCTTTTTTAATTCTGTAACGTCCTGTTTAATGTCACTTAAACAGGCATGGTATGAATTCCGATACATCAATCTATTGACTGATGAATGCATAACTTTTCTCGGCTGACAGTCCCAAGTGATCAGTTGCTCGTATGTGCAAAGTTGAGTCAACACTTGGTAAGTCTAACAATTGATTGGTGTACACCTGCCACACATCCCCGTCCCAGCTGAAATTAATTTCAGCCAATCCAGACAGCTCATCATGTGCGAAAACAGTTATTTGAGTATTGGGGCCAACTGTCAGTTGCTGATTGGTATGGCTTCTGGGACCACTGAGGTCTATAGCTATCAAGGGCGCATCAACATCTTTACCAGCTGCAGTGAATTCAAATTTTTGTGCCTCAGAGCGAAAACCAACCAGCTCATCCATACTTTTACCAGCCACCCTGAAATAATATTCACCTGCTTGGTTCAACTCATCAATTTGCCACTGTGTGGATTTTACTTTGGCTTGTTTTAAAACAATCTGGCAGTTCATGTCACCACAAATTTCAACCAAATATTCTGCCGCACCATCGACTGTTGACCACTTAAGCCAAGGATTGGTGTAATTATAAGTGGCTTTGACTTGGTTGGAAATAATCGGTGCTTTTAACAGTGGTTTGGGTTCAGGTGGAGCCTGGCCTGGTTTAACAGCTAAACCCATGCCTTGTTTTACTTTAACTTCAGCTCCAGCAGATGACACTGCACTGTTTCCTTGATAAACCGAAATCACTGAATTACCTGACTCGGTGAGACCGGTGCGTAATTCTGCAACTTGACCTGCCACAGCACCTGGCTTTGAAATCGTCCCACCCGTAACTATAATAATTTCAGTTTGGTCATTTAACAAAGGTTCCCAATTCAGCTCTGCATCGCCTTTAATCACTTCAATAGTGGCACTGTCAGTTCCGGTTAATCCTGTACTCCGGCTTTGCAAAAAGATTTGTGAAAACTCCAAAATTTTCAAATTTGATTCATCATTAAACTCTAACAAAGCTGATGATTTTTCGTAGGTTCTCACCCCATCTTGTTGGACCAATTCATCGCCATTAAAGGCTGACAGCCATCCCCCATCACTTGGTTTCTTTTCGACGCGATTAACCACATTCATGACTTTGGCTTTCTCAGCAGGAATGATGCGTTGTTTGATGATGGTCAATTCTTCGCCCACTTTTAATTGATGGGGGTTTTCTATCTGTGGGTTTAGCTTCCAGTTATCTTGCCACAAGATATCAGTACCAATATAGCTGCGGGTAATTGAATGCAGATTTTCACCAGGCTGAACAACATGCTTCACCATGATATCAGTTTGTTCAATGGCAGCGTTTTGTGTGCCTGCCAGTATGATAAGTAACCATGTCTTGAGTATTAATGTCATCTCTTCATCTCTTAACTTTAAATTGCAGGGTTGTTTCAAGTGTGTTTCCTACCCGGTCTTCACTGTACACTTGAATGCGGTAATTACCTTTACTGGTGAATCGAAATTTTTTCGGCAGTGGTTGCCATTTCCTACTTTTCCCTTTGTATTTTTGCATTTGTATACCAACGCCCTCATCCAAAGTGGTCAAGTCAATCAATTCATTAGCCTTGACCACAAAATTCTTTTTGCCTTCTTGTGAAACACCATTAACAGTGATGCGTACAATGGGAATAGTTGAATCAACTTCCCAAACCAGTTTCTCACCTGCACGATTGCCCAGTGCATCACTGACTTGCAGTTCATCACCCATCTTTACTTGCAGTGTTTTATCAGTCCATTCAACAGTTTGATTATTCAATTCAACTGTGCCCATTGCCATGTTGTCCGTTGCATTGAGACGCAATTCGGCCTGAGCACCAGCGAACCATTGTCCATTGGCTTGAATCGCAGGTTCCAACAATCGCCAGTCATATTCAGGTGCTGCAAAATCTGCGATTAATACCCATTCACTTTGGCTGGTGTTGTTAAATTCATCCTCAGCCACCACCCGCAACGTCTCTGCTGTTTGGTGGAAACGGATGTTCTGAGACATGCCACTGACAGGCTGAATTTCGCCATCCACCCAGATTTCACTGATTTGTGCTTCATTGACCATGATAGAAACTTCACTCGCAGGTCCGATGACTACCCCATTGGGTTGAACCAATGCGCCCTGCCATTGGTCTTCAATCAAAGGGGCGGTTCTGTCCACCTGAATGGTGGTCACTGTTTTTATTTGTCTGGCTGGACCAACTGACTGCTTCGAATTGAGAATACTGACCTCGCCTTGGGTACTTTTTATCAGCACTTGATTCCAGTTTGCTTGATTATCGGGTGATTCACCAAGTCGCGGTTCAAAGACACCACCATCGAATGACCATTTGGCCACATCGGCAGGAACCAATTCTGATTCATTCGATGTCGCCATAACAGCTTGGCAAAACCAACTAAGAATGAGCAACAATGGTATCTTCATCTTCATTTCTTTTTTCATTTTTTTGAATCCTCACACCCGCTTGTTCTGAGTCCCATTTAATCGCACAAGGTGTGGTTTGCACAATCAACTCTGCCATCACTGTGGCTGAATTGGGTCGTTTGTTTGGGTTTTTATCTAACAACAAATCAAAAGCTTTGAATAATTTTTCGGCTTCAGGCTGTCTGATTTGAGGTGGGAAAACCACTTTTTTGTTTAACGTATTTGATCTGGTTTGGTGAACTTTTTTAGCTTTGAATGGGTTCACGCCAAACAAGCATTCTGCTATCAGCACACCAACCGCAAACAAATCACTTTTTACCGTAACTTCACCGCGCTGATATGTTTCAGGAGCCATGTATCCATAGGTGCCAGTGATGTTATCAGTACCTATACCACTGACCAATGCTGCCGTTCCAAAATCAGTTAATTTAATGTCACCATTGACGTCTAATAATATGTTTGCTGGTTTAATGTCACGGTGTACAAATCCCATTTTATGAGCCGCTTGCAAGCCTCGCAATACGGCTATAGCTATCGATAAAGTTAATGGCAAGTTCAGTGAACCTTTGCGGTCTAACAAAGAACTCAAGGATTCACCTTTGATGTATTCCATGGCAATGAAAGCCGTGGTTTTTGTAGACACCACATCGTATATTGAAACCACATTACGGTGAGAAATACGCGCTGCTGTAATGGCTTCCTGTACCAAAGTCTGACTCATGTTTTCACGGCTATCAAATTGTCTACCAATGGGAAATGTTTTCAATGCCACATGCCTATCGAGTTTAGGGTCCCAACCTAAGAAAACCGTACCCATGCCGCCTTTTCCTATGGGACTGATCACTTGGTACCTGTCGACGAATATTTTACCCAATGCATTGCGGTCATTGATGTGTTTGGTTAAAGCATCAAAACTTTGTTCCAAGGCCTGTACTTCTCCGCCTTTCCAGTCCGAGTTGGTGTTGTTGTCTCCGATCAGGGCATTCTGTGCCTTTACTATCCGCCTTATGGGTTTCACCAAGGAAAAGTAGGCCATGGTCAAAAGTGCCAGCATAGCCAACAACACCAAAGCAAATATTCTCCAGGCAGTCCGACTCATGGCTGCTGTTGATTGTTCTGCAAATGCCACCGATTGTCTCGAAATAACATACCAGGGCTGTTGTTCTATTTTGGCAAACGCAGAGATGAATTTATCTTTTGTTTGATCGGTTGAACGATCCGCCACACCTGTTATGGTTCCATTTTTCATCATCGCTAACCAGGCCGAAGAAACGGGCACAAAGGCATCACCTGAATGTTCTAAAAGCCGGCCTTCACTATCAACCAAACTGAGACTGGCTGATTGGCCCAAAATGCGGGGATTAAGCCATTTATTGGTATCCATACTAACCAACAATATAACATCCACAGTGGGCCTGGCTGATGGAATTTTTATACCCAAATACTTGACGCCATTTTGAGTTATTAACTGGGTTTCCTGAATCAGTTGAAGTTTTATAGATTCGAATTCAATATCACTGGTTTCATTTTTCCTTGCCAGCTGAATAACCTGTGAATCTTGACCTGGTTTATTTAATAACAAGCCAATCAACTGAATGTCATGGTGTAACATCAAGCCGGATTTCAAAGATTCAGATGCTGCTGTGGCATCAGGTGCTATATAGACACCAGGGTCCATGGCGATATTTTTCGCCACATCTTGGTATTTATTGATGTAGGTTGCAATTCGTTCAGCAGTTGCTTGAGAAATGATTAAATGGTTTTTCTGCGCTTGATCTACCACAGCCTCCTTAGACTGTGTAATCTGATACCATGACAACAAGAAGGGTAATGAACCTATTACCAACAGCGTCAACACCATCCAAAACATGATAGATTTATTTTTCAAGTCCACATACCCGACATTCCTTAAAGCAATTAATTATACGCAGTGTTGCTCACGCTTCAGGTCAACAAATGTAAATTAATCATGCCAACAAAGTCAAAATGCAGATAGATCAATTGATTAGGTTGTTAATATCTAATCTTTTGAATTCACAAGGGAGCAGAAAAAATAAGCCTTTACTTTAGAAATCTGCTATTCTTTAATTAGTTTAAGCAATTGACATATTTTTTATATTTGTGACAGAATTTAGGAACAAATCCATTCAAACAACAAACATGATTAAGCTGCTGGCTTTGTTTTGTATTTTTGTATCTTGTGGTTATCAACAACATGCTCAAGCTGCAGTTGTTGGCAGCCCTCCCATCAGTGAAATCAATATACCTGCAGAACCCTACATCACATTTTTTGACCTTGCTCAAGATCACAACAATGTACTTTACGTTTCATATGACGATGGTGTAAAAATTTATGATGGCAGTCGCTGGCACAGCCTGCTCATTCCTAATACGTACTTAACCAGAATACTGTATTTTGATCAAAAGGACCGTGTTTATGTTGGAGGGTTTGATTTTTTTGGATATATTAACCGCAATCAATATGGTCATTATGAGTTCATTGATTTAACCCCCAAAGAAAACCCCATTCAGTTTGCCAGTATTTGGAGCATCGCCAGTTGCGATGGGCGCGTTTTTTTTCGTGCTTTGAATCACGTGTTCGCACTACAACCTGACTCGGGTGAAATCAATTCTTGGGCATTTGCAGGTCGCTTAGGCGATATTGCTTGCTTTGAGAATAAAACCCTGCTGCAAGACCGATCAAGTGGCATGAAAGAGTTGGTAGACAACACGTGGCAAAACAGTGCAATTCAACTCGAAGACAACAGCTTGATTTATGAACTAGAGGTTCTGGATAACAAACAGATATTTATCCGTTCATTGAGTGAAAACTGGCGGGTGATTGAAGACAACCAGATCAAACCAATCCGCTTTGAGTCTCAGCTGGCTGAATTAGGCAGCTATGGCAGTTCATTGACTTTAACTGATAACAAAGTTGCCATGGGCGGTAAAAGTGGCACCTTGACTTTCCTTGATTTTAATAACCTCACCGCTGAATCATTTAAATTATCTGATGACCGAATTTCAGCCATAGTTAAAGCCAATGATGGCGGTTTATTGATTTTATCAAACCTTAAAATATATCACTTAACTTGGCCCAGCCCATGGCGAATTCAAGGCAGTGATACCGGGATCAGCAGTGATATATTTGATATAAAGATTTGGAACAATCAACTATATGCTACCTCCAGAGCCGGGGTTTTTGTTGAAGACTCCAATCAGTCAACTCAACAACAGTTCAAACGGTTGGACTGGACCAGTCAAGAGGCTTGGAATCTATGGCCTTTGAATACCAATGAAATATTACTGGCTGATTCACATTATGTGCAGCTGATTAGCAATGGAGAAAAAGAGATCATCACAGACGTGATTTACCCCAGGGTTTTTCAGCCGTCTAAATACATACCCAATCATATTTATTTACATACCGAGCTGGACACACGGCTCATGATTCGCAATGGGAATGATTGGTCAAATTGGGTGGTGGCTGAAGGCAAACCCAGCAGTGTGATCGAAGTTGCTAAAGACACTTTACTCATCACCACAGTTGATGGTCGTTTTACTAAAGTTTTACTCAATCCAAATTTTGATGATGTGGAGGCTACCATTGACATGAGTAACCAGGCCAACATCACACCTGAAGGCATGACCGAATTAAGGCTTTTTTCTGGGCTAGGTGAAAAAGTTTGGGCAGTAACCCACGATAAATATTACCAATACACTCATGATGAGTTCATTGAAACAGATATGATGGGGTTAGCTGACATACTGCCAGCCGCAGAGTTTTCATCCATGGGAATAGACAGCAACAATAATTTCTGGGCCAACAGTGCCACGCAAGTATTCAGAATGGACAGCAAAAATCAATGGCAAAAAATTGATGCCTCAGCCTATATTCAAAATGGCATTTATGACATAGAATTTCTATCTGAACAAATCAAGCTAGCTGGTAATGGGGTTATTCTGAGTTACTTAACCCAACATCCTATCAAGCCTTCACCTCCGAACGGTCAGATGCTCATCACATCTGCTCAACTGAACCTACACCAAGGTGAGGCTTTCATTGATATCCCCATCAGTATGACTGATTCGTTTATTTTTGGCTCAGGTGATGGCGGCCTGACCTTTCAATTTTCATTTACTGACATCAAAAATACTGCTACAACCCAGTATCAGTACCGCCTGAAAGGCCATAACAATCTATGGTCACCCTACAGCAACAATACCCAAGCCAGTTTTTTGGATTTACCTGCAGGTCAATATGAGTTTGAAGTCAGGGCACTGGATATAAATGGACAAACCCATTCCAGTCAACCCTTGCCCTTTACAGTTGAACCCGTTTGGTACTTTACCACTTGGGCCAAGCTTCTCTGGGTCTTAGTGTCATTGCTTGCTTTGTTTTTAGGTATGAAATTGTTTTTAAAGTGGCGGGAGAAAATTCATGAAGAACAAAAAATCGCTTTAAAAGCCACCATCAATGAAAAAACTCAAGCCCTTAAACAGGCCAACCAAGCCCTCCAAGATCTGGCGCATAAAGACAGTTTAACAGGACTGTCTAATCGACTGTTTCTGGATAAATACATCAATGATTTAATTGAAAAAAGCGTTGGGCAAGTTGCCGTTATCATGATGGATATGGATCACTTTAAAAAATACAACGATACCTTTGGCCACTTGGCTGGAGACCAGTTGCTGTCTAAATTTGCCCAATCCTTGTTAACATTAATCAAAAGAAAACGTGATCTGGTAGCTCGGTATGGTGGTGAAGAGTTTTTAATCATTCTGCCCAAACCTACAGAAGAATACACCATGCAAACCGCTGAAAAAATCAGAGCACACACAGAAAAACAATCAGAGAAAACCACCATATCAATTGGTGTGGCATTTTCAGACAGCAGACAAGTGATCAACTCCAGTAAAGATGTATTTGAGCTCATTGACCAAGCCGACAAAGCACTTTACGCAGCCAAGACCAATGGCCGAAACCAAGTTGTGGTTTATAGCGAAGTTTTGGTGCAGTGAGATGATTCAATACCAAACGCTGCTGAAAATCAATACTGACTCAGAATAAAAGGCTGTTTGTTGCTTAATAATTGTTGCAAAGATTGTTTGGGAATAAACAGATCCGGGCTTGGCTTGAGTTTATTCAGTACCTGTTGCGCCTCATCAAATCGATTGGCCTGCATCAATGCCATGACCAACAATTGTTGGCGCCTGTGGGTGTTCTGTTTGCCCATCAGTTTCTCTAACCAAGCCAGAGCGGTTTGGCCATTGCGTTGCTCATCAATTGGTGTGGTTGCCAGCAGTAAAATGGCGAACTCCATAAAAGCATCGTTGTTTCCCATCGTTTCAATGTTATCTTTCACAAGTTGATACGCTTGACTGTATCTTTTGTGCTGAATTTGGCACTTTAAACCTGCATACAAAGCCTGTGACCTTAATGGGGTGTTTTTAAGTTTTTCAACCAATTCCATACTTTTAACATACTGATTGTCTAAACAATAGGCATCCGACAAAGAGAGTTTTACAGCTAAATGACTGCCATCAATTTCAATCGCCCTCAAATAATATTTGATGGCCTGGCTGTATTTTCCCAGCTCTTTATATACGGTACCCAAGTTTAAATTGACTTTAAAATCATCAGGTCTTTGTAAATAAGCCTGACGGAAATCCAGTAATGCCTGTTTAGATTGATTCATCCTGACTTTTAACACCCCAGAGAACATCAAAGTGGTGAAGCTGTCTGGACGGTCTGATGCTGCCTTAGCCACCCAATCCAACGCCTTTTGGTAGTCCTTTTTATTTAAATAAAGCTGCGCTTTTTCAATGAATTGGTTGTAACCGCGAAGCCCACTGGTCACTTCACTTAGCCAGGGGTCACTGGTCGCCAATGTACCATTACCACTTTTCTCTCTGGCTGCATTGGCGGCTTCTGTCTGACCTTGTTGTTGATACAACTGGGCTAAGTTTGCATACAACTTGGTGGCAGCAGGTTGTATCACCAGCGCTTGTTGTAATGCCGCAATGGCCGCATCTGTCTGATTCATTTGACCATCAATGTTAGCTAATATCTGCAATGCATAAGCACTGTTTTTATCAATTTGTAATGACTTTTGAATCGCTTCTTTGGCTTCTGAAAGTAAGCCTTGGTCATACAGGTTCTCTGCCAAATTGTTATACGCAGGCACATAATCCTCATCCTCAGAAATAACTGACCTCAGTAACTGGTTACTGCGCTTGTAGTTGCCTTGCAACCGGTATAAATGAGCCAACTGGTACTCAACTGCGGGCTTTCTTTGATTGAATAAAAGTGCATTTCGATAAGCCATTTCGGCAGCTATGTACAGCTCATAACCATGCAGTGCATGCGCTAAATCTAACCAGCCTTCAAAGTAAAGTTTTTTGTCTTGGGTACTATTCAGTTTAATAGAAGATACCAACTCTTTCAAATGTGCCAGCACACTGGCGTCCATGTCTTGCAATATAAACTCTGGAAATGCGTCAATCGGTGTCAACTGCTCCAGGGAGTTATCACAGCCTGAAAGCAACAGCAGTAGGCCAAAAAGTAATGCGTGCTTTCTCATGGTTGTATCACCTGCTGATATTGGTTGCTGTTAAATTGATCCAACATTGTTTGACTGCCATCTGGCCAGGATATTTGGATTTGTTTAACCTGTTTTTTGCCTGACCACCTGAGCGTAATTCTTGGGTCATTACCGGATAAATACGAACCATCGTTATGAAACCTTTTGAGTTGTTGGCTGCCATCATTAAAAGTCACCACCACATTTGCACCCAAGGCTTGGGCCCCATTATGATTGATTAACTCCAAACCCAGCCATTGATTAACTGGACTGAGGTTATCAACAAATACTGCATGGCCATGATTACTTGTAACAATGAATTCTTTATCGCCGTCGTTATCAAAGTCTGCAAACACTGCCGACCTACCCACCATCAAGTCAGTTAACAAGGCAAAAGAATCATCGACCAATGCTTCAAATCTTTGGTCAGACTGTTGTATTAAAATCTGTTGTTTTTGTCGCAACGGCAGTTGTATGCCCGCTTGTCGTTGTTTTGGCAGGGTATTGACTGCTCCATTAATGACAATCAAGTCCTCCAACGAGTCGTTATTAACATCCAACCAACCCACACCAAAAGCAGTATAAGGTTTACTCCAATACACCATCCGACTGACATTGGATTGGTCCATAAAAAAGCCTCGACCATCATTTACATACAAAGTATTGGACTCTGTTGCCAAATGGGTCATGATAAAATCCCAATCCAAATCATTTTCCAAATCTGTCATGCCTATGCCCATGCTGGCTTCCATTTCGCCCTTGCCGTTAACAGCTATGCCTCTTTTTAGACCTTCATTGATAAAACTGCCATCTTGTTGGTTGGTCCACAATAAATTTTTGGTGGCGTCGTTGGCTGTGAGTATATCCGGCCAACCATCGGCGTTAAAATCTTCAACCACCACACCCAATGTGTAACCACTTTCTGACAAAATACCCGCGCTTTCGCTGACATCAACAAAAATACCTTGCCGATTTAAATACAAAGAATCTTTTTCTTCTGGGTAAGACTTGGGTGAACAGTAATCAACCTGTGACTTATTGTTGTAACAAGTGATGTCTTGACCCAATTTATATTGATTGTATTTACCCACGTATAAATCCAACCAACCATCGCGGTTATAATCAATAAAAGTCGCGGATGTTGACCATTGATTGGTTTGCCACGGACCATTAATAACTTCAAATTGACCTGAGTTATTCCTTAACATCACATCAGCCCCATAGTTACTTAAGAACAGATCCAAATCGCCATCGTTATCTATGTCTCCAAAAGTGACACCCATACCATAGCCATAATCTTGTAACCCAAAGGCCTTTGTGCCATTGATGAATTTCAGTTGTTTGCTTTCTTGCCATTGGTTTAAATAAAGCTGGTCAGTAAACTGGTTATTCTGATCACTGGAGCCCTGTCGGAAATACACATCCAAATCACCATCCCCATCGGCATCAAACACACCCGCCCCAGCTCCTAATATTTCATGCGGCCAGTACTTTCCTTGCATTTGGTTGTGGTGTTTGAAGTCAATGCCTGAGTTGTGGTTAACCACTAAAAAGTGTTGCTGAGCTGCGGTCAATGCCTGTGAATTTGCTGACTGTACAGTTTCAAGCTGATTGACTGTTTCATTGGCTTGTTCACAAGCGGACAATACCACCACAAATAATATACCGATAACTGAGGTTCTGAGCTGCACTGTTGAGTTTTCCTGCTAGAAAAAAGTAAAGTTATAGAGCTGGTGGAGAAAAGTCAACCCATCTGTTAAAAATAGTGACATTCGACTCATTTGACCATTCAAATGTTGAATTAACCTACTTGATTTTCACCATTATAAAGGCCTTAATGAGTGTTCACTGTGTCTGACTTAATTGAATAAAAAAAACCCACAAAATGTTGTGGGTTTTTTTGCTTAGAAAAAATTAAATCCTTAAACTGGTGGCACGCCGGGAGTATCAAAACCGTCTTCAAAAATCACATCAGGATTTGGACCACCCAGCAAGAATAGATTGGCTGCTGTAACTGCACCTGTATCACCGCCGCCTTCGTCTGAAATTCTTAGCGTCCAAGTGCCGTTGGGATCGGCCACAGCCGCAAAGGCAGCATCCAAGCTCGTAGCAGCACCACCGCTTGGATCATCTCCAGCTGTTGTGGTTTGATACTCACCTTCTGGATATGGACTTCCTTGTGCCCACCAATCGTCAGTTCCTTGGTCAGTGAAATTGTAAACGCCCAATAAATCATCTCCAGAACCACAACCAGTCGGTGTAGTTGAACCAGTACCAGCGAATATAATATGTTCAGTGGCATCCGGCGCTATCAATGATACATTTAAATCACCAACCCACGAATGAGTGGCATTGATATCCACTTCTACAGCAGATAATGGCGGAAAAACCCCATCAACTGCAAATGTAATATCTAAGGCTGGACCTGATGGAGGACCACAACCAGCAGCTCCTCTGTCAGGAATATCTCCAATTCCCGTGCCCGGAAAAGTTTGTGCAAGAGCCGCACCTGCGGTGACCAAAGCCACCATTGAAATCAAATATTTTTTATTCATTCCTATCACACCTCTATTTAAAAATACACCATTAAAATAACATATTTTATTCGTTGCGGTAAGTTTTTTTTAACTTTTTTATGCCTCAGGGTCCATTTCAAACATGGCCAGTATCTAATGCAATGGCTTAAATCAATCAGTCATTCAAATTGAACCCAATTGACTCAATAACAAAAACTGAAATATAAGCTGAAGAGCAAGACCTGATCATGTCTAATCAGCAGCAAAACCTTGAATAAATCTTTGATTATTTAGGATCACTGAACAGGGTTTTTGCCATCAGTTAACCAGCTCACTTTTACCAACCCATTGAATAGATTAAAACACAGCTCGCTGAGGGCAAATTAGGGCTTGAAGGTCAAACGGCAGAGATTGGTGTTGAAGGTGTGCGCATATGCAGGTATTTAATCGCCTCAAAACCAATCACCAATGCAAGTCAGATCAGCTCACTGAGGGCTAATTTGGCTTTGAAGGATTCATTATATCCTCAGCTAG
>CAYGPU010000002.1:0-113345 GCA_964352015.1 uncultured Marinicella sp. | reverse complement strand
TCACTGAGGGCTAATTTGGCTTTGAAGGATTCATTATATCCTCAGCTAGCTGAGGAAAAACCTGAGTGTGAAGGTCAAGGCGTTTAAAACTTTTGACTGCCTGAGCGTGCGCAAGCACTTGATGGCATCAAAAGTTAAAGACAACGCAGAGATTTTTATCAGCTCACTGAGGGCTAATTTGGCTTTGAAGGATTCATTATATCCTCAGCTAGCTGAGGGAAAACCTGAGTGTGAAGGTCAAGGCGTCTAAAACTTTTGACTGCCTGAGCGTGAGCAAGCACGTGATGGCATCAAAAGTTAAAGACAACGCAGAGATTCACTCTCAGGTTTTTCCTCAGAAGATTTCGCCAATCATGCAGCGCAAAGAGCCGCCAGCTTTTTCCAGCTCAGAAACATCAACACCGTGTATATCCAAGCCCCAATTATTCAAAGTTCTTTTGGCCGAACCAGACAAGGTATCAAAAGCCGTTTGACTGAACAACACATCACGATCGGTGATAGAAATACAATTACCACAAAAGGCCATCTTCTCCTCATCTGAAAGATACAGAATGCGACCCTCATAAAAATCATCAATGGCCTGCACCACATCAGGGTCAGCAAAAGATTCCTTATGTAAAACACAACCCACACTGGCCAAGCAGGCCATCACTACGTTGGTGTGGTATTCACCTTCAGCCAAATCAAACTGAAAGGTTAATTCCAATTGAAAACCTTCATCCAGCTCCACCGCTCCGGCTTCATCAACCCGCTCAGTCATGCCGATAAAACCCACATTGCGGCCACGATCTGGCACCAAAACACCAGTCAATTCAGCAATCGCGCGGTGGTGTTCAATTTCATATTCCTCGTAACCAAGTACACCACCAAAAAATTTTCTGATGTCTCGACGCTTCGTCTCCAGCTGACGATTGGGGTATTTCATTGAACCTACAATGTAGCGGCGGTTGTGGTTGGTGGCAAAAGCATTGTTCGGAAATACGGCATCAGGCGTGTCTTCGGAACCGGGAAAAGTAATCACCGGAATCCCAAAGTCAGTCAGTGTTCTGGCCAAGTGCATTTGTTGATAAATGGCCAACTTTTCATCCACTTTGGCATCCATCTGCATGTATTCATTGTCTTGAGCGGTTTGTTTATTCAACGAAAATCCCACCGGACTGACCATGAAGGCGGCTTTCATGGCCACTTCTTGTTTGATGTTAAATTTTTTCAATTCTTGGACTTTTTTAAAGTCAGCAATATTTTTAACTAGCATAATTCACCCATTCTCTGGCTTCTTTAATAACACCCACATCTTGATTGCGGCGTGGTGCTTCTGTGACTAAATGTGACTTCCATTTTTTATTACCTGGCAAGCCATGATACAAACCCAAAATAGGTCTGATTAACCAATGCAAGCTTAAGCCTTGTTGAATCATTGTTTGACAGTAATCTGTGTAAGCCAACAAAACTTCATCTCTGGACAGCAGCTGTTGATTTGAAACTTGACCCAAGCCCATGGCTTCGTGCATGTCTCGAATCAACCAAGGCGCAGTCCAAAAAGCGCGCCCAACCATCACCCCGTCGACATGTTGTTGTTGCTCAACGGCTTGCTCTACAGTTTCTATGCCGCCATTGAGCACCACATTCAAATCAGGGTATTTGGCCTTGATATCATGAGCATAGCTATACTTTAAAGGCGGCACTGACCTGTTTTGTTTAGGGCTTAAACCTTTCAATAAGGCTTTGCGCGCATGAACGATAAAAGTTTGACAGCCGGCCGAACTCACTGTGGTAACAAAACGTTCAAAAGACTCAAACGAATCATCATCATCTACACCAATACGTGACTTGATGGTTACTGGAATTGTAACCGCAGATTGCATCGACGCAAAGCAACTTGCAACCAACTCAGGCTCTTTCATCAAACAAGCGCCAAAGCGACCCTTCTGTACCCTGTCACTGGGACAGCCGACATTGAGATTAACTTCAGCATAACCCATGTCTTCAGCCATCTTGGCACAAGTAGCCAAGTCTTGCGCATCACTACCACCTAATTGCAGTGCCACTGGATGTTCTTCAGGTGAGAAGCCCAAGTGTTTTTCTTTGTCACCACGTAATACTGCAGGTGTAGTAACCATCTCGGTGTATAACAGCACTTGATCAGAAATCAGGCGATGAAAAAATCGGCAGTGTCGGTCGGTCCAATCCAGCATTGGTGCCACTGACAAGCGCCTTTCTATCAACGCATTCATTTTAATAAAAGACGTTGTATCAAATCCAAATAGATACTTTCTAACTGCACCAAATGACTGACTTTTTCACACTCATTGACTTGGTGTATGGTTTTATTGATTGGACCCAACTCCATGGTGGCAATGCCATGTGGCGCCACAAACCGTCCATCTGATGTACCACCTGCTGTATTGAACTCGGGTTCAAGACCTGTTATTTTTTCAATGGATGCTTTCAAAGCCTGCTTGTAAGCTTCGTTTTTGCAATGGAACGGCTCACCAGATAACTGCCAATCTAACTCGTAGTCCAAATCATGGGCATCAAGTAACTGCTGTAATTGCTTGGCCAAAGTTTGTTGGGTTGATTCGGGTGAATACCTGAAGTTCGCGGTAATATCTAATCTACCCGGGATAATATTGGTGACGCCCGAACCGGCATTTATATTCGATATCTGAAAACTGGTTGCGGGAAAATCTGCATTGCCTGAATCCCATTGAAAACGGCCCATTTCATCGATGGCTTTGGCAGCTAAAAATATCGGGTTTGCGGCATTTTGAGGGTAAGCCACATGACCTTGTTGACCGATGATCTTGATGCTGACATGCAATGAACCGCGACGCCCCACCCTGACCGTGTCGCCCAATACTTCAGAGCTGCTGGGTTCACCAACCAAGCAATAATCAAAATGATGTTTTTCTGCCATCAGCGGCATGAATTTCCTCACCCCATCAAGTGCAACACCCTCCTCATCACTGGTTAGCATCAAAGCAATTTTACCTGGGTGATTGGGGTATTGGCCAACAAACTTTTCCATCGCCAAAACCATCGCAGCAATCGAACCTTTCATATCAGCCACACCCCTGCCATATAACATGCCAGACTCAACATGTGCAGACAAAGGATCGTGGCTCCAGGCCTTTAAATCTCCAGGTGGTACCACATCGGTATGACCCAAAAACATCAAAGCAGGGCCTGCTTGATCACCATGCCACATCAACACATTGTCCACCTCACCAAAACGCTGGTGTTCACCTTGGAATCCATGGCCACCTAAGCGATCCATCAGCAACGGTTGACAACCGGCATCGTCAGGCGTGTAAGATGGTTTTTCAATCAATTGCTTGGCTAACGTGATGACTTCAGGTTGCATAGCTTACAATCCTATTCGGTAATGACCGTCATTGAAAATAACTGGCCGTTTGATTAAAGTGGGGTGTGCTACCAACAAGGTGGAGTCTATGCCAACCCTGCTAGCATCATCCAATTGTTTCCAAGTGGTGCTTCTTTTATTGAGCAATGCTGACATCTCAATGTCTTTCAGCATGGCGTTGACTAAATTTAAATCAATACCATCTACTCTGAAGTCATGTAGCTGAGCATTGACGCCATCAAGTTGACACTGTTTGAGCGCAGCCCTGACTTTGTCACAATTCTTGATACCATAAATAATCATGATCGTAACAACTCATTGATCGAGGTTTTGGATCGAGTCTTTTCATCAACTTTTTTAACGATGACCGCACAATCCAAAGCGTACTTGCCGTTTTTAGCCGGCAAAGTTCCAGACACCACCACCGAACCCGGGGGCACATAACCATAACTGATCTCATCAGTCTCACGATCATATATCTTGGTACTCATACCAATGAACACACCCATTGAGATGACACTGCCTTTACCAATCCGCACCCCTTCAACCACTTCACTGCGGGCACCGATAAAGCAACCATCTTCAATGATGGTGGGCGCCGCCTGCAAAGGTTCAAGCACGCCGCCGATGCCCACACCTCCGGATAAGTGAACGTTTTTACCAATTTGTGCGCAGCTACCGACTGTAGCCCAAGTATCAACCATTGTGCCCTCATCAACATAAGCACCAATATTGACATACGATGGCATACAAACCACACCTTTGCCCAGAAAAGCACCGCGTCGTATGGTAGCAGGTGGTACCACTCTGGCCCCCGTGTGACGAAATTCTTCTGCAGTGGCGTCTTTGAAACGACACGGCACTTTATCCCAATAATTATGTGTGGCTCCAGCCATCACTTGATTTTCAGCTATGCTGAAGTACAACAACACCGCTTTTTTCAACCATTCATTAACCTGCCAAGTTTCACCTTTCGGTTCAGAGACACGCAATCGACCTGTCTCAAGACCGATTAAAACCTGTTCAATGGCTGCACCATATTGGGCTTTGAGTTCGACTGCGCTGAGGCTGGATTTGGCTTGCCAAGCGGTATTAATTTGAGCTTCTAAATTCATAGACTGATTTATATTGTAGGGTAGCTGAGCATTATAAACTGACAGTTCAGACAAGTCAGCACTATCGCTGATAATAACTTTACCCAAGAACCAGCAGGTCAATCAGTAGCCAAGTCGTCGATTTCAGCGCTTTAATTCAACCTTTAACTGTAGTTTCTTGACAGATATTTTGAAATCTTCCTGCATTGTCTGTAAAATGCTCCGGCTGTACATACGAATTTTGCTGGCTTCCATTTGCGTATTACATATGAAAACAGCTGTTTCGCCTTTGATATTAGCCAGTTGGCACATGCCTCTGACTTGTACAGGTAAACGCAATTGAAGTTCATCGTTCAGCTTTTTAAGCTGGTTGGCACGGTGTATCAGCCCAGATAAACTTTTATCCTGAGCGATACTGGCGGTGATGGAATGAAATCCTTTTGATTTTCGCATCAGGATATTTGAATCTTAATAAATGAAGTAAGCAAGTTTTTTTTATGAATAAATTTACAATAATCAAACACGAGAAAACCGGCATTGTTCAATACGCCCTGAGTGATCAACGTGTCAAATTTAAAATAATTGCAGCCGCAACGGTTCTTGTTTTATTGATTCTGACCAGCGGTGCTATATTTGGAAAGTTCTTTTTAGCAGACTCAAACGGTGATCAAGCTAAGATCAGAGAATTGCAAGCTTTGGTTGATTTGCGTCAACAAGAACTGGTTGAACACAAAAAATCAGTTCAAAACGACATTGATTCAATGACCTTACAAATTGGTAAATTGATGGCTCAATCTACCCGATTAAATGCATTGGGCAGTCGTTTGACTGAGGTAACTGACATCAATCAAGATGAATTCAACTTAAGCGAAGAGCCCGGTATAGGTGGTGCTGAACTTGAGCTCACTGGCGAATTCAACACCCCGCAAATCCTTTACGCCAACCTATTCAACCTAGAAGATAACTTCATCAAACAACAAGAAAATTTCAATGTTTTGACCCAACTGTTAAACGAACAAGACATTGACCACAGTGCCACACCACATGTCATGCCTTTAGCCAAAGGCTGGATTTCATCTTATTATGGTAAACGCATTGATCCATTTACAGGCCAGCAAGCCAATCACCCTGGTATGGATTACTCTGGTGGCTACCAATCAGACATTCTGGCTGCTGCTGATGGCGTAGTGGTCTGGGCTGGGAAACGCAGCTCATACGGACAAATGGTCGAAATTGACCATGGTAACGGCTTCATGACACGCTATGCTCATGCCGAATCGATCCATGTGCAATTGGGACAAAAGGTTTCGGCTGGAGAGGCCATTGCGGTGATGGGCAAAACCGGACGCGCCACTTCTGAACACTTACATTTTGAAATACTGAAGAATGGACATAAGGTTAATCCATTGCCCTTCGTTAATTCTTAACATTTGAACTAAATATTATTTTCAAGGGCAAATAAATTCACTTTTATTTGCCCTTTTACTTGAATCTCACCTGATTGAAACCACATTGTTTTATTCAGGATGCACAAACAAATTAGATTATGGCTAAAAACTCACTATTCACCAAAGTATTCGGCAGCAGAAACCAACGTTACATTCGACAACTTGATAAAATCGCCGATCAAATCGAAGCTTTAGAGCCTAAGTACCAAGCATTAGATGATGCTGACTTTCCTCTGCAAACACAAGCTTTCAAGGACCGATTGGCTCAAGGTGAAAAACTTGATGACCTACTTCCTGAAGCATTTGCTTTGGTCAGAGAAGCCTCGGTACGAACCATGGAAATGCGTCATTACCATGTTCAATTGATTGGTGGCATTGTGTTGCACCGTGGAAAAATTGCTGAAATGAGAACCGGTGAAGGTAAAACATTGATGTGTACCCTACCCGCTTACCTCAATGCTTTGGCTGGTGAGGGTGTTCATGTTGTAACTGTCAATGACTACTTAGCCAGTCGTGATGCCAAGTGGATGGAGCCTTTGTATAATTTCCTAGGCATGAGTGTGGGCGTGGTAGTTCCCAACTTAACCCATGAAGCCAAGCGTGCGGCTTACGCCTGTGACATCACTTATGCAACCAACAATGAATTGGGTTTTGATTTCTTGCGCGACAACATGGCTTTCAGCTTAGACGCCAAAGTACAACGCGAGCCATTTTTCGCAGTCATCGATGAGGTTGACTCAATTTTGATTGATGAAGCCCGAACACCACTGATCATATCTGGACAAGTGGATGAATCACCTGACATTTATAACCGCATCAACAAAATAGTTCCACTTTTACAACGTGCCACCACTGAACCTGATCAGAAAGAAATCAGTCAAGCCATACTGAATAAACAAAGTATTCCCGAGCCTGATGGTGATTTCTCAGTCGATGAAAAATCAAAACAAATTTTTCTCACAGAACAAGGTATGCAAAACACCGAAGACCTGCTGAAAAAGAATGGCTTGATGGGAGCCGATGAGTCGCTCTATGACTCACAGCATATTTCACTGATGCACCATGTCAGTGCAGCGCTTAAAGCACATCATTTATTCGAAAATGATGTCGATTACATTGTCAAACAAGGCGAGATTGTGATTGTTGACGAATTCACTGGCAGAACCATGGAAGGCAGGCGTTGGTCAGACGGATTACACCAAGCAGTTGAAGCCAAAGAAAATGTTCCAATTCAAAAAGAAAACCAAACCCTGGCATCCATCACATTTCAGAACTACTTCAGGCTGTATCCTAAATTATCAGGAATGACAGGTACTGCCGATACTGAAGCCTATGAATTTCAAACCATTTACAAATTAGAAGTTATTGTGATTCCAACTCACAAGCCGATGATTCGAGAAGATGCAGGAGATTTGGTTTACTTCAGTCAAAAAGCTAAATTCGATGCCATCATTGAAGACATTATAGAATGTTATGAACGCAAACAACCTGTGCTGGTTGGAACCGCATCTATTGAAGTGTCTGAGTTTTTATCCAATAAACTGAAAGAACAAAAAATCAAACACAATGTGTTGAACGCCAAACAACACGAACGGGAAGCCTTAACAGTTGCTGAAGCCGGTTTACCAGGCGCCATCACCATCGCTACCAACATGGCTGGTCGCGGTACTGACATTGTATTGGGTGGTAATTTAGCGGTTGAAATTGATGGCAAAGGTCAAATCAGTGATGCTGAAAAAGAACAATTGAAAGCCGATTGGAAAGTCCGTCATCAAATGGTTTTAGACAACGGTGGACTGCGCATAATTGGTACTGAAAGGCATGAATCAAGACGTATCGACAACCAGTTAAGAGGTCGAGCTGGACGCCAAGGTGATCCTGGGTCATCGCGCTTCTACATCTCACTGGAAGACAATTTGATGCGCGTTTTTGGCCAGAGTCGAATGATGGATAACATGAAACGCTTCGGCATGAAAGAGGATGAATACATTGAACATAAGTGGATCACCCGCATCATTGAAAACGCCCAAAGAAAGGTAGAGTCGCATAACTTTGATATCCGCAAACAATTACTTGAATACGATGATGTAGCGAACGACCAAAGAATGGTCATTTATCAACAACGAACTGACTTGTTAGAAGCCAATGAAATTGGCGATTATATTGAAGACACCCGAGAAGAAGTGTTTGAAAATGTAATTCGTCAGCATGTACCGCTTGAAAGTGTTGAAGAACAGTGGCAAATACCACAACTTGAACGTGTTCTGTCAACTGAATTCGGCATTGACATCAACATATCACGGATATTAGAACGTGATGAGGATCTTGATGATGATGGCTTAACTGATAAAATTCATGACCACATTGATCGCTTCTTCAAAGAAAAAGAAGCCATGACGGGCAGTGAAGTTATGCGCCATTTTGAAAAAGCCGCCTACCTCAACACCCTTGATCAATTGTGGAAAGAACATTTGGCTCAAATGGATCATTTGCGTCAAGGTGTAGGCCTTCGCTCACATGCGCAAAAACAGCCGATTCAAGAATACAAACGTGAATCCTTTGAAATGTTTAAAGACCTGCTGGATAAGATTAAATATGAAACCACTCGAATCATTTCTCGAGTTAAAGTTCAAGAGGAACAAGATGTCAGCGCCTTAGAACACAAAAAAGAACAAAATGTAACTTTCCAACACCAATCTCCATCTCAGTCCAAGCAACCTGAAGCTGAAAAAGTCGAAACCTTTATCAGAGACGGCGAAAAGGTCGGCAGAAATGATCCATGTCCTTGCGGCTCTGGCAAAAAATACAAACAATGTCACGGGCGCCTGAGCTGAACACCCCAGCTAAAGAATCCAGCTCATCGGTTATAAAAGTTGTCGTCTTGGTGTTAGAAAATAACCAAGGCGACATTTTATTAACACAAAGAAAAAAACACCAACACCTGGCAGGTTTTTGGGAGTTTCCTGGCGGCAAAATTGATATGGGCGAATCCGCCATCGAAGCTTTAAAGCGGGAATCAATAGAAGAATTGAATTACGCCATCACAACGCCCAAACAAATTCTACAAATCCACCATGACTATTCATCTTTGACTGTTGAATTACTGGTATTTCACGAAATCAACCCTGATCCAAAGGTATGCGCCGCCGAAAATCAAGCCATGAAGTGGGTGAATAAAACTGATTTAACTCAATACCAACTACCAGAAGCCAATCAATCAATTGTAGATTACCTACAAACTCAAACCAACTAAACACCAAACAACCACCGTTATTAAGGTTGCCTAAACATCACGATTCGCCAGCCATACTTGACTTTCAAGCAATCACAGCCGCACTTCATTACAACACATCAAGCAAAGCAAAAGCCCCGTAAAACATAAATTTTATTATTTATTTCACATAACTGTTTACAGGCATAGATTTGTCAGTCTATAATAAACCTGTTCAATCTTGACCATGTTTATGAATTTAGCAGCATTCAAAACCACTATCAGCCAGAAATTGGGATTCCAATTTCAGCATATAGTGGGTGCTGACATGAACAGTCAAAGGTGGATTGAAATGCTTTACAGGCCACAACACTTGCTTGGGCATATCAATGTTGAGCATTTCTTTAAATCACTCACATCACAACAAAAAGTTGATTTGGATATAAATATATTCAATCAACTGCCTCACATACTGGAGACCAAGCAGCCCAATCGCTTGAGTGTTAATTTGATGCCAATCAGCCTACTCAGTCATGAATTCAGGACAAACTTAAGGTCTATGATTGATAGTCAAATGATTGATCCGAGCACAATATGTATAGAGATAGTTGAAATTCATTCCATGCCACCATTGGGTTCAAGTGCCATAGAATTACTCCAATATTTCAGATCCAAAGGTGGCTGGATGGCCTTAGATGATTTTGGCTCTGGGTTTGCTCACTGGGAATTACTACAAATGGGACTGATTGATGTGATTAAGGTCGCCAATCAGAACCTCTCGAGAAACAACAACACCGAATCTTTTACCCATGGGCTGGCAAAATTTGCCGCATCAATGGGCATCAACACCGTACTTGAAGGTGTGGAAACTCAAAAAGACTTTGATTTGGGCCTGAAACAAGGCTATAAAAACTTTCAAGGTTGGTTTTTTGATAAAGGATATGAATCATGAAACAAATATTACCCAATACTAACAACTTGTCATTCAATGTCTATTGGCTTGGTTTTATTAAAACATGCTTGCAACCATTGGTAAGGATATTAGTGAAACAAAAGGTTGAGTTCAATTCATTCCACTCCTTGGTGAAAGAACTGTTTATTGAGGAAGCGGAAAAATACATCAACGAGCAATCGGAAAACAGTCGAGGAAAGATCTCATCGATTGCTTATCAGACTGGACTGGATCGAAGAGAGGTTTCAAAAATACTCAAAAGCAACTCAACTGAAATAGATTGGATTGAACAGAATCGCTCCAGAGAAGGCAATATTTTAGATCACTGGTACTCTCACCCTCCTTTCTGTGAAAAAAAGGGCAAACCAGTACCCCTTAAAAGAAGTGGCAAAGGCCTTTCTTTTGAAACTTTGACACAGAAATTTGGTAAAAACATCAGTCACGGTCCGGTTTTAGATGCTTTAATTCTTTCAAAGTGTGTTGAAGTCAGAGGCGACAAAGTTTATCTGATAAACAGAACATTCATTCCGAAAAGCTCAACCAATCCAACAAAAATAGAAGTTGCAGCAAACACCATTAACCGAATAACCAATACCATTGAACATAACTTTGAACATGAGCAAGACACTAACTTTCAAAGTAATTTATTTTCTATAAAAATCCCTAAAGAACACAAAAAACAATTCAGAATTGAAGTGAATGAATTATTAAAACATCATTATTACAACACCTTTTATCCTGAGTTTGAGGCCATTGAAAAAAAATATGAATCGATTCAGGTACCAAAACATGAATCAAGAATTGGTTTAGGTCTGTTTTACTTTGAAGAATAACATAACACTTAATAATAAATCTGGAGCATAAAATGAAATTTGCAGAAACTGAAGGTACTGGTATCTCTCATATAGCGGAAAGCGAAGGAACCTGCATGGTTCAATCTCTAGCCGAAACAGAAGGCACAGGCATTTCTAGATCAGCCGAAACTGAAGGTACAGGGATTAGTCAGTTGAACAGGTTCAGATTGTTAATGATTTCTTTACTTTTCAGTCTTTTTGCACCCACCCTGTTTGCTGCAGAAATCCGTTTATATACTACCGATCAACAATATGTAAAAGGCATATATACGTTAAATAATGAAGCTGTTTTTGTCGAGGGTTTCGTCATTCAAGGAAACATTGAATTGATTGCAAAAAACAGCTTACTTGAATTGTCTACTCCAAATGCCACTGGTGAAGGAACAGGTGGTGGGTCAACTGATGCTACGGGTGAAGGAACAGGTGGCGGGTCAACTGATGCTACGGGTGAAGGCACAGGTGGCGAATCAACTGATGCAACTGGTGAAGGTACAGGTGGTGAATCAACTGATGCAACTGGAGAAGGAACTGGTGGCGGCTTACTCGTCGAGCAAGAAGTGAATACAACGACCACCATACAGCTTGAATTAAATTGTAAAAATGGTTTGGCTTTCGGCATTCAAAACACAGCGAACGCAAACACCAATCTAGCTGATATAGAAATTTACATTAACGATCAATTATTGACTTGTGCTGCAGAATCAAGTCAATAAACCATATGTCAATGATGACAAATAACTTCATTACACACTACACACACATGGAAGTTATTTGTCACATGACTGTTGAAGAAGGAACAACCTATGAGTTGTTTCAATTCAAGAAGAAGAGGGAGTAATAATAACGAACCAGAGCCGCGATATTTTATTTAAAGCTCATTATAAGAACTTGAAAATGTAACGAATATGGTATGCCTTTCACACACACACTTTAGGCATACCTAATTCTTAACTGACGAAGATGGTATGTCTTTCACACACACACACTTTAGGCATACTTCATTCTGATTATACATTTTATTGTTTGAGTTCAACTTTGACCTGATTCCAGAGTTCGTCCAGAACCTTCAGGTCAAAGTTTTCTTTTTTAGGCTGACGTGCCTTAGCTAACTTTTCAACAGCCCTGAACCGCCTTTCAAATTTATGGTTTGCTTTACGCAATGCCGATGAAGGATCAACTTTCAAGTGTCTGGCTAAATTAGCCACTACGAACAATAAATCACCCAACTCCTCTTCAATGTGTTCAGCATTTTGTTCGCCAATGGCTTCTTTAAGTTCAGCAGTTTCTTCATCCAATTTATCGAATACATGGCTGACCTCTGGCCAGTCAAAGCCAGTAACGGCTGCATATTTGGTCAACTTAACCGCTTTGAGCAGTTCAGGTAGGTTGTTCGCTATCCCATCAAGCACACTGTCTTTATCCTTACTTTTAGCTTGTTCCCATGCGACAGTCTGTTGTTCGGCTGTTAAACGCGGCGAGTTGGGTTCAAACACGTGAGGATGTCTGCTGATCATCTTATCACTGACTGTGTTGACCACATCATTGAAATCAAAATGTCCTGCTTCATTGGCCATTTGCGCATGAAAAACCACTTGAAACAACAAGTCTCCGAGCTCTAACTGCAGCCCAATCATGTCTTGCTGCTCTATGGCATCAGCCACTTCATAGGCCTCTTCAATGGTATAAGGAGCTACAGAGGAAAATGTTTGTTCTATATCCCAAGGACAGCCGCAATCTGGGTCACGCAGTTTTTGCATGATGTCTAAAAGTTTTTTCATGATTTAATTCAGTTCATTTTTATAATCAATATGGCAGGTTTTAAGGAGGAAGAATCACTTTGAAACAAGCACCTCCGAGTGTTTCATGGGTCTTGATTTCTAACTCACCTTGATAAGATTCCACAATGTCTGTAACGATTGAAAGACCAATGCCATGACCTTTGACTTGTTCATCTCCTCTGACACCCCGCTTCAGTAATTCGAGCCGTCTTCCGACTGGAATGCCTGGGCCGTCATCGCTTATTTCAATCACCAAACCAGTTCTTTTCCGGCCTTCCATATACAAGGTTTTAACCAACACATCGATGTTTTGATCGCACCATTTAAAGGCGTTTTCCAATAGGTTTCCCAGCACTTCCATCAAGTCACCTTTTTCACCATAAAATTCGGCGCCAGGGGCTATTTGCGTGTGTACTTGAATATTCCGATTGGGATGTATTTTCTTCAAGGTTTTGATGATTTTATCCAGCACATCAATCACCGGCACACCAGTTACAAATGTACGATGACCGGCAACCGCAGCTCGTTTGAGTTGGTACGCAACAATTTCATTCATATTCATGACTTGCTGTTGAATCAACTCTTTATCCACTCCATTGTTCTCTAATTCCGAATGAATAACAGCCAGCGGTGTTTTCAAAGAATGCGCCAAATCGCCCAAGGTTCTGCGTTGGCGAGACAGGTTATTTCTTTCGTTTTCAATCAATCGATTTAAGCTGGTGGTCAAGCCCCTTAACTCACTGGGATAGTCTTCTGAAAATATTAGTTCATCGCCCTTTTCTAAGCGCAACAAATCTGACATTAACTTTTTCAAAGGCTTGGTAGCCCAATACATGATAATCCATTGCACACAAACTAAAATAGAACTGATGGCTACCAACCAGGTCAATAAGTTTTCTTCAAACTCAGCCAACTCACGATAAAAGTTTCCAGCGTGTTCAGTCACCGCTAAAGTCAATTCTATGGAACCATTTTCTCCTTCTAAGGTAAAGCCTTGACTCATCCTGAACAACAGTTCTCCATTGAACTCAACAGGCGCAGCAAAAACCCTTTCATTCACCTCAACTGCGGCAAATTCTGGCAATTCCTGACCCAAAACCGATGGTGATTCCCACTGTTGTTCACCAACGATTATTTGTGCATACATGCCTGACCCAGGTTGTTCCATTCTTGGGGTAGGAAAATATTCTGGAAAAATTAATGTATCACCCTGAACTTCGGTGTTAGATATGATGGCCAGCACATAGCTTTCCAGTCGTTCCTTAACCAGATGCAAGGTCTTTTCTTTGAAAGCCTGGTCCATAACCAGACCAATGGCCCCTAAGGCAAACAACAAAGCCACACTTGAGGTGACCAAAACCCGTTTTGTCAGTGACACACTTTGAGTCACAGAAGCCATCAATCAGTCAATTGAGCGCATTCTGTAACCTCGGCCACGCAAGGTTTCAATGTATTTAGTTTCAGGATCAATGCCTGCCAGTTTCTTGCGCAAACGCCCCACAAAAACTTCAATAACATTGCTGTCTCGGTCATAATCTTGGTGATAAATGTGTTCAGTCAAAGTGGTTTTAGAAATCACTTCGTTTTGATGGTGAAGTAAATATTCCAACACCTTGTATTCATAAGACGTCAAATCAAGGGTCTGACCGGAAACTTTAACTTCTTGTGAACTCATGTTCATGGTTAAGCCACCACAGGCAATTTCAGGGGTGGCATTACCTGTAGACCGTCTGACCAAGGCATTAACACGTGCCAATAATTCAGGAAAGTGAAATGGTTTAACCAAGTAGTCATCAGCACCGGCATCCAATCCCATGACTTTGTCTTGCCATGAACCACGTGCGGTTAATACAATAATAGGAAATTCCACCCCATCTTGGCGTAAGGTTTGAATCACTTCCATACCCGAAATTCGCGGTAAACCCAAATCAATCACCGCCACATCAGCTGGATATTCTTTGCCTTTATACAGGCCATCTTCGCCATTGTCTGCAGCATCCACTACATAGCCTGTTTCCTCAAAACGTTTAATCAGGGTATTTCTGAGGTTGTCATCATCTTCAATCAATAATACGCGCATGGTTTAATTGTCTTTATCTTTTTTATTGTTTGGTTTTCTGCTCTTGGCTTTTCTGTCTTTGGTCATGGGCTGCAAATCCAATGTGCTCCTATTCAGTTGACGCTGATTGAGCTTCATGACTTTTTGTTGGCGGTTAAAACGATCTGGAATCGCTGGATTCTGTTTGCGATCACGCATTGACTGTCCACCGTTGTTGTAGAACTCTGGTCTTGGAGGTTTGATTTTTATATTCGGGTTAGCCGCTTTTTTGTTGATGGTTTTAACTGTCCCGTTGGGAGTCAATATTTTGATTTCATGCCGTCCATTGATGGTTTTAGCAGACAACACCCTGCCTTCGGTCTTCACCTGGTTGACCGCATCATTCAGACTGACACCATCATCAGCTTCAGCTTCAACTTGGAAACTGAGGAGGCACAGCAAAATAAGACACGCGATTGTTTTCATGCTTACAGTTTAACTCACTTGGCTGAATTGCTGCTGAATCATTTGACGCATATTGGTGATGGTTTTGGCATAATCTTCGGTATTAAAAATGGCTGATCCTGCCACAAAAGTATCTGCACCTGCTTGGGCAATGGTACCAATGTTATCAACTTTCACCCCACCATCAACTTCGAGGCGAATATCACGACCTGATGTTGTGATTAACTGCTTGACAGTTTTGAGTTTATCTAAAGTACTGGAAATGAATGATTGCCCACCAAAACCGGGGTTAACACTCATCAATAATATCACATCCAACTTATCCATCACATGTTCCAAAACATGCACTGGCGTGGCAGGGTTAAGCACCAAACCCGCTTGACAGCCCTGTTCTTTAATTAAAGCCAAAGAACGGTCAATGTGTTCAGAGGCTTCGGGGTGAAAAGTAATGATGCTGGCCCCGGCTTGAGCAAAATCACCAATGATACGATCCACCGGCTTGACCATCAGATGCACATCAATCGGTGCTGTGATGCCATAGTTTCGCAAGGCCTTTAACACCAAAGGTCCAATGGTTAAATTAGGCACATAATGGTTGTCCATCACATCAAAATGTACCCAATCAGCACCAGCAGCCAGTACAGCCTCGGTTTCTTCTCCTAAACGGGCAAAGTCAGCGGATAAAATAGACGGCGCAATGATGATATCAGTCATGGTTTAAATGGGGTAAAAGGATAAACCTTGAGTTTGTCATTGCCGCTTGAGAATGTCAACATCACCAACCCTTTAAATCTTTGACTTTTTCCCATGACAACTGAATTTGCTTGGCTTTTTCTTCAGCCACTTTCATCATTTCTGGTGGCAAGCCCTTGGACACCAACTTATCCGGATGGTGTTGGCTCATCAACCGCTTATAGGCTTTGCGAATGGTGGCTTTGTCATCGTTTTGTTCAACACCTAAAACTTGGTACGGGTTGAATGGTGATTGGCGATTGACCGAACGACGGCTTTGTTGCTGGCGGCTGCTGTGTGACTGATGTTGATAACCACCACCTGTGGCAGCGAATCCCCGCATTTTCATCATCGCAATCAACAACTGTACAGGATAGCCAATCAACTGACAGGTGCGTTCTATCAATGTCTGTTCAGCCGCCGAAATTTCGCCATCGGCTTCGGCCACATCGACCAGCATTTCTAAAAATATTTGTTTCAACGACAGTGACCTGCGGGCGAATTGCCCAAACTGTCGCAATGCAGGGTCTATATCAAAGCCATCTTCTTTACCTTGATTGAATAGACTGATGGCGCGCTGCCTCAGTTCTCCAGTCAGATTCATGTGTCGCATGATGCCTTCGGTTCGCTCAATTTCAGAGGACGATACCTTGCCGTCTACTTTAGCCAGTTTACCCATGGTCAGAAACAAGGCATTAAAAAAGCTTTCTTGGATTTCCTTTTGCTGACTGACATTTGACTTACCCGTCAATTGACGTTCCAGCCAATGACCTATCCAAGCGCCCAACAGCATGCCAGGATAACTACCAAACTTAAATCCCAGAATACCGCCTATGATAATACCCATATAATTAACCTATATTTGTTTGCTTAGGCCTTTATCCATAGCTAAAATAGCTGCATCGCACATTTTGCACCACGCATGAAAACTGAATCACCAAAAATTCCATTCAAACGCATCCACCAAGGTAAAGTTCGGGATGTCTATCAGATCGACGAGCAACACTTGCTGATGGTCGCCAGTGACCGCCTCAGTGCCTTTGATGTGGTTTTGCCTGATGCCATTCCGCACAAAGGGGCGTTATTGACTCAAATTTCGAATTTTTGGTTCCAAATGATGCGTCCTATTATAAAGAATCACCTGACTGAAATACCAGTGGCACAAGTCATTCCGACTGCGAATAATGACTTAATTCAACGTGCAGTGGTGGTTAAAAAGTTACGAGCTCTGCCCTGTGAGGCGATTGTCAGGGGTTATATCATTGGTTCAGGCTGGAAAGATTATTTAAGCAGCGGCGAAGTCTGTGGTATTAAATTACCTGAAAATCTTCGACAAGCCGAACAATTACCCGAAGCCTTGTTCACCCCATCTTCCAAAGCCCAGGTGGGAGACCACGATGAAAACATTTCATTCCAACAATTGACCGACCTGATTGGCACTGAACGCGCAACGGAGCTTCGCAGTGTCTCATTGGCAATATACCGTCAAGCCAGTCAACACGCGTTAAACAATGGTATCATCATTGCTGACACAAAATTTGAATTCGGACTGGATGAAGATGACAACCTGGTGTTGATGGATGAAGTATTAACCCCTGACTCATCTAGGTTCTGGAACCAAGCCAATTACCAAGTTGGCAGCAGCCCAGAAAGTTATGACAAACAATTCATCCGAGATTACTTGGAAACCTTGGACTGGGATAAACAGGCACCCGGGCCACATGTTCCGCAGGAATTGATCAATAAAACAGCTGAAAAATACCAAGAGGCTTACCGCAGAATCACCGGCAAAGACTTTACCGGATAAATTAAATGACTGGAGCTTAAATTATGCACAATGAATCGATGAAATACTTGATGACTGAATACCACAAGTCACACCTCAACCGCGCCAATCAATTAATTCATTATGTCTGTGTGCCACTGATTTTCTGGTCTATTTCTGCCGCATTGTGGGTGGTTAAAATTCCTTTCATGATGAATCTAGCAGTTATCAGCCTGGCCTTATTGATGCTGTATTACCTGATCAAGAGCTTTAGAGTCTTTGCCACCATGCTGGTTTTCTCTGCGGCCTGCCTGTGGCTAAATTATTGGCTGGAATCATTGGGTTGGCCATTGCTCATCATCGCCGTGGTGGTTTTTGTGGTGGCTTGGGTGGGACAGTTCATTGGCCACCACATCGAAGGCAAACGACCTTCATTTTTTAAAGACCTACAATTTCTGTTGATTGGCCCTGCTTGGGTGGTGTTCAAGTTTTTTAACATCAAACTATAAGCAGCAAAAAACTGGCTATTCATATCCCTGACTTTACATCTGCTTAACGGGCCTCAATTATAATGTGTGCATTGAATAATTTGACCATTCTTGCACACCATAACCAACCAAACTAATTGGCACAGCCACACTGAACTTAAGCACTGGATTAAACATGCTTTTATTCCTGCGTTTTTGATTGTGGCTTTTTTGTTGTTACCCAAGCCTTGGCGCTTGGATTTGTTTGCGTCCACTCAGGTCATTGAATTGGAGTTGATCGAACCCCAACTCATTGCTGATGACAAGCCTGACAGCATGCCGATCGTTCAACCCCCAGTGCAACCAGCCATTGATGAATCACCTGTAGAAATACCTAATCAACCACCTTCTTTGATTGAAGACACTCCTGTTGAATCCGAACCTGTTGAAACACCAAGGACAGAACCATTATCAACTCAACCGGTCGAAATCCTGCGTAACTCACCTTCTGACGTCAGTGCAGGAGATGTGTTATTGATGATCAAGAAAAGGACTTCTGTTGATATTCCCGCTGAATTCCAAGCCCGTACTGGACCTGCGACAGATTTTTACATCCCTAATCAAGAAATACAGGATTGGTTGGCAGATATACCCTTCTTAGATGAGTCGGTGGATAAACCCAAACTACAAATGAAATTTTATGCCGAAGGGCTGGATGGCAGCATTGAGAAATTCTTTGATAAAATCACCATCAGCAAAACCTTCACCACAAAATATGGCACCAAAATCCATTGCGCCTTGATTGGGGTGATTGCAGCTTGTAGTTGGAAGTAAGCTGTTTCAACCAAACTCAAGCCGTCAGTGCCTTTATAAATGATTGGTATATCGCAACAACAGCTCATACATTTCATTAGAAGCTGCCATTTGTGCACATTCTAGCGCAGAAACACCCTCTTTGTTGGTGGTATGAACCTCGGCCCCAGCCTCAAGCAACATGTGCGCTGCACCAAGTGGATCCCTTTTTTTATTCGGGCCATTGGGGCCAAATCCAAATACCGCCCAAAACAAAGGTGTTGAGGCAAACTCTGTACATTTTGCCTCAATCTCAGCACCTTGTTGAATAAGCAATTCAACTGTCGATGGCAGGCCCACTGAAGCTGCCCAATGCAAAGCTCTTGCCCCAAAAACCGAAGTTGATTCCAACTTGGCTCCGGCATCAATCAGTAACTTGGCCACCGTCTCAACACCCAGCGAAGTGGCTCCAATCAACGGGCTTTCTCTGCCTGGTGTCCCGTCAATCAACGCCCCATGCTGAATCAGCAGATTCGCCACTTCAGTTGCTTGGGCTTCTACCAGCCAGTCATTGAACACACAGGCACAAACATAATGCAGCGGATCCGATTGATTGGACTGATTGAGGTACCAGGAGATGCTCTGATTGGCCCATTCAGGCTTGGAGGCCAGTTCAGCCTTCAGCGCTGTTAGGTCAGCTGCTTCAATCAGCTGTCGAAATTTATCATTATTCATGGTTTAACAATTTCTCAGCTTGTCATTGCTTGTTGTATCAAGCTCAAGTATTAATATCACTGTGCAGATTATTTTTGAGTTATGCAGAGATTGATTCGGCGGGGACAGCTTGCAAGCAGAACGTACTTGAACATTCTTTTATGTTCACTCATTCAACCACTGTCATGGTATTGGCATCTCGAAATATCTGCCAGCGACCTTCAAGCTTGGCCAGAACAGAAAGGGAATGCCCCGCCATTTTCGTGGCTGGGTCGCCATTTTTAGGAGCACATAATAGGGTCGATTCAATCCACAGATAGGCTTGGTCACCAAACACTTTAACTTCACGAATCTTGCTATCGAGGTCAAAATCAATCGGAGAGTCCTCGGGTGAGCCTCCCGCAGCTCCTTGAGCAAATGTTTCTTTGTCCATCTCCCCAACCCCAGGCACCAAAAAAACCGCGTCATCCGCTATGCATTGACGAGCCAATTGTAAATCCCCTTCAGTGGTGGCTTTTATCCAATTATTAAATAAATCTCTTATCTCTTGTTCGTCACTCATTGTTCAACCTCCAGAAATTAAAATACACCGCACAACTCAAACCCTCACCAAGCCTCATATGACAAGCCAAACTTTTCGATTAAGTGAGCACTATTGACGCAATGATGCACAGCTTAATATTATCATAATTCATTGATTCCTAGCTGCATCATTACTTGTGGACTGCACAGAATACGCTGTTCGGTGAGTTTCAACGGACATAACTACTCGAAATGACATAATTGTTTTGTTTTCCTCGCAATCAATTACTTTGATAGATATGGGTTTTGCAAGCCTTCAGGTTGATTCTTAAAGCGGCGGTGCACCCACAGGTATTGTTCTGGGTGTTGCTTGATTTGTTGTTCAAATAATTGATTGATATGTGCTGAAGCCTCTGCTTCATTTAACCTGGCCAACTGTTGCATTTCGGGCAGTATGTCAATCCGCCATTGACAAGGACCGGTTCTGAAACAAAACCAAGGAATGATTTTAACGCCCTTTTGTGCCAATTTGTGCGTACCTGTGGTGGTGGCAGCTGGTCGACCAAAAAAATCCGTAAACTTAACTTGATAGGAAAAATTCTGGTCGGGTGCATAATAAACTGGATGGCCTGACTTAATCGATGCCAGTAGGCTGCGGACATTCTTTTTATCAATCAGCTTTTCAACAAATGCCAGCCTCGCCTGTTCTAGGTGGGCCTCCAACAATTTATTGTTATGTTGTCGAGCCAACATATGACCGACTGGCCTTTTGAGTTGTTTAAGCTGGTGGTTTAAACCTCTGATACCCCACTCGATAGAAGTGGTGTGACAACTGAGCATCAAACACCCTTGTCCTGATTGCAACACCTCAAGTAAGTGTTCCAAACCAATCACATCAAACCGGGTTTGCACTTTTTCTTCAGCAGTCCACAAAGCCGCCATCATCTCAACCACCCCTTGCCCAGTAGATAACAGGTTTTGCTTTAACAATTTTTTGGCTTGCGCTTTTGAATGTTGTGGAAAGCAAATCTCAATGTTAGTTCGAGCTATGGATTTTCGTTTATTCGGCAGGTAATAGAACAGCCTACCAAGCATGCGCCCGATGCGCATCTGAGTGGTCAGCTTACGCCTGGCCAGCCATTGACCGATAGCAACTTGAAAATCAGTCTTTCTTTTGCTGTAGTTCATACAATTTAGCGTATTTCAGGTAAGCATAGTAGCTGTTCAATGTGGCATTGATGACCCCAGCCACACCATTGAATATTTGCCGCTTGATGAAATATTGGCGAAAAAAATAAAACACCGGATACAAAAACAGACGCAGCGCACTGCAGCGTTTGCCACGATTAAACTTTTGCTGCGCAGCCAAAGCTGAATAGCGATTGATTTTTTCCAACTTTACTTGGATTGACGTCTCACCATAATGCTTGAACGGCGCATACAGCCTTTTAACCAAGCCATCGACTTGAATCGATTCATGCACTAAGTCCTGACTCATGACTGACTTATGCCGATTGAACAAGCGAATGAATTCATTGCGCTTAACCCATGGATGCGCCCAATGCCAAAACACCCATTCTACTCGAGGTAAATTATAACCATCGGCTTGGGGTACTTTATCTTGCCACCGACAGATTTTTTTGATGGCTTTAGGGGTTAAGCATTCATCAGCATCCAGCAGCATCACCCAATCATATTGCGCCATATCAATCACGTCTTGCTTTTGCTGGGCAAAGCCTTTGAAAGACTGTTGTTTTAACTTCACTTCCATATTTAAACTTTCGCTCAGTTGTTGAATGATTTCAATGGTTTGGTCTTCACTGAAAGAATCCAACACGATGATTTCATCTGCCCATGCCAGACTGGTTAAACACTTGGCGATGGTTTTTTCAGAGTTGAAACAGGTTATCACCGCACTCACAGGCGTCTTAACTGCTGACTGTGCAGGGGATTTCTTTAATGACTTGGAGGGTGACTCAGACATCTTTTTTCACTCCAGCAATCAGCATAATTAACAACCACCACAAACAAATTGACCAAAATGATGCAAACAATGAATACAGAGAAATTACCGGTAACATGGCCGCCATCAAGGCCACCGCAAAAGGCCACACCCCATCACTTCGAAAATCTGTGTTTACGTATCGTATCACCACCACCATTAACCACAACATCAGGATTAATCCAATGGTACCAGTTTCTGCCAACAGCTCCAACACCCAATGATGGGCATGTAAGCCTCCGCCGGCTTGAGCCACCCAAACATCTCCAGGTTCTGCATACTGGGTATAAACCTGTCGAAAAGCCCTTGCGCCTACACCATTGATTGGATGATCGACATACATATTGATGGCGGTTTTCCATATCGGTAAGCGGTCAGCTAAAGCAAAATCAATGGAATGTGCATCGGCATGCAATAAAACCAAGGAACGGTCCATGCGTTGTTGAAAATCATTCGAACTAAACCACAACACCACCATTGCCAGCAGGGTTAATGTTACGGTTTTCAACATTAACAACCAACGCCGCCCTTTGACGTGATGCCACCAAAACATGATCAAACCAAAGCCCATCATCAACCAGGCTGATCGCGTGCCACTGAGTAAGATCGCCAGCACCATCAACGCCACCACCAGCCAACGCAGCCAAGCCTGATAACAACACATCTGAATCATCACCAATGGCAACATCAAAGCCAGCATTGGGCCTAATTTAACATTTTGACCAAACATCCCGGTTAACCTACCTGGGTATGAGCTTTGGCCGAGTAAATTATGTCCAACAATGCTTTGAATCAAGGCATCAACCGCCCAAACAACCATCAAAACAGTGGTCCACTTAAGTACCTGCTGCAATAAAGCAGTGTTGGCATAATAAATCACCACCAAGCCCATTAAGTAAAATCGAAGTGATGCCAGCGCAATCAACCAACTTTTTTCAGACCAATATGAATCAAACGCCGAAATTGAAGTCAGCGCCAAATAGGCCAAAAAAGCACAAGTTAATGGCTTAAAACCATTAAGTCCAGTCAGGATTTTGAACCACCTGAACAACAACACCAGACCCCAGAGCATCAACACAATGATGGGAATTTCGGACAGTCGCCCAAATGGTAACAAGGCAATAACTGCCACCAACAAAGTGACTACGGCGAATTGACTGCGGTTTAAATCATCACGCGTTGTATTCAGATGATTGCTTTTGTTTTGAGTTTCAGGCATCTTATTCAGCCCCTCTGATTGACATTTTTGGCGGCAATCAATTGTTGGTAAACTGCGACGGTTTTTTCAAACATCGATTGGTTACTGAATTGTTGATGCGGATTAACGGTTGGCGCTTCCGTCAGAAAATCATCAATTCGATGAGCGAGTTGAATATCATCTCCAACAGTCACCTGCCCTTGAGGAAACAGTTCAGACATGATTTCTGCAACCCCACCCTGGGCAAAGGCCACCACTGGGGTTCCAACAGATAAGGCCTCCAAAACGGTGCGGCCGAAACTCTCCGCTTTATTATTCACCGAAACCACCACGTCCACACTGGCATACAAATCTGCCATGTGACGCTCAATACCCAACCAAACAACTCGATCAGTCAGTCCGTGTTGATCGAATAACCGCTTAATTTTTAGACTGTAGTTGGACTCATCATGATCAGCTGTCAACAAAAGTTTACAGCTGTGAGGCGTAGATTCCAGCCAAGCAACCAGGTGTTCAACACCTTTAATTGGGCTTAACCGACCCGGCATCAACACTGTTTTGAGGTTTTCTGTGGCTTCGATTTTGACCTGAAAACCTGACAACCAAGTTGAATCAGCTTGGTGCCCATAAGCAAACTGTCGGTCAATACCACGGAAAATAAGTCTAGGTTCAGATTTTAAATATTCACTGAAATGCTGCTCAAGGTAAGCTTTGGCAGTGGCCGAGACTGCAATCACAGCGTCTCCTCGCGCCATGATTGAAGAGTAACGACTTACTGAGTGTAAACCATGCAAAGTGGTGACAAACTTTGGTTTGGCAGATGATTTAATCCGCTTGATGGCCCAATAGCTGAGCCAAGCCGGTATTCTCGAACGGGCGTGAACCACATCCACCTGCCAATCCATTAATAAGCGGTTAAGTTTTTTGACTGAGCTTAATGTGCTGAGAGATTTTTTATTGACGTTTAAGGTGATGTGAGTAATTTGACGTGCTGACAATTCATTCACCAGCGGACCGCCACTTGAGACCACAATGGGCCGATGACCTTGTTGTTTCAAATAAATCGCAAACTCAACCGTGCCGCGCTCGACCCCACCTACTTTCAAGGCAGGCAAGACTTGCATGATGGTTAATTGTGTGACTGAATTGGTTGGCGAATCAGGCAGCATGAATGCTCAACATAGCAGACAAAATGTAGGTGGTTTAATGATGACTCAATCTTTCAAAATGTATTTTGCGCCGCAGTACTCACAAACAGCCTCGCCAGTTTTTTCAATCGGTAAAAATACTTTGGGGTGCGAATTCCACACAGCCATGTCTTTGCCCGGACAAGAAATGGGTAAATCGCTGGATTTCACGTAATAAACTTTTTCGGTGTTGGCGGCTTGTTGGTTCATAATCAATCCTAAAATTCAATTCACTAAAATACAATTCATCAGTCAGTTGGCTGTCTCGCTCAACAACAATCATCCGATGGGTGGTTAGACTTCACAAACCCTGCTGAACAGTTTTTACAACAACCAAATCCTGTCCTGCATAAAAAATCCAGAAGGTTTTTGCGGCTGTCGCTGGTTTCAACAGAATATCCAAACTTGCCTGGTCAGGACCCACTCAGGGGACGCCTAAAATCCCTGAAAGGCTTGTATTATGCTAACGGGTTAATACAATGAGTGGGGTATTATAAACTGTGTATGCCTTTGAATAAAGTAAATCTATGCTGGGTGTTATCCGAGGGGCAAAAAGGTCATGAAATTCAAAGCATGACTTTAGCCCAAAGTTTAGCCATCAATACCAGTCTAATTAAATTTAACCTGCTTCAACCTTGGGAAACTTTGGCCCCCAGAGTCATGCCCGGCTTTCAATATGGTTATCAATGGCAAAGCCAGAAACCAGACTTTAACCACCCACCTCAACTTATCATCAGTACCGGCAGAAAAGCAGCAGCGGTTGGCAAATACATAGCCCAAAGATACAGAAAAGCTGCCATTGAGCTTAAACACATTCAAATACTTAACCCCAAAGACCGCGCCAACAAATATGATATGTTACTGATTCCAGAACATGATCAAATAACCGGTCCTAATATCATCACATTTACAGGCAGCATTCACCCCTTCAGTCCACACTGGTTTGAGACCACCGAAAAAACAGCAACACAGAAACAGACCATTGCTGTGATTATTGGCAACCCAGCAAACGACTATTTACACCAGGGTTTGCCAATGGAACTAGAAAAAATCCGACAACTTTACCCAGCACAAACCATTTCGGTTTGTGGCTCTCCCAGACTTAATCCAACCGCACTGAATAGAATCAAAACCTTATTAAAAACAGATGATACTTATTGGTTCAATCAACAGGATGGAGCCAATCCTTATCAAGCCTTGTTGAAGCAAGCCAAGCATTTATTCGTCACAGCTGATAGCATCAATATGATGAATGAATGTGCCAGCAGCCCTGTGAGGGTGAGCCTGTTGGCTCAAAAGTACGTGCGAAATCCCAAGCATTTAAGGTATATCCAGTCTTTATCACACAGGTGGTATGATTTGGCAGGTGATAAAGAACTGTCCATTCAACCCATTCCATATGCATTGGATCAAATACGCAATAATGACAGGTTTCAAAAACTGATGAACTCACCAAATTCATCTAATGCTGGGTAGGGTTTACCTTGGCTGCGACACAAGGCTGCAATTTTGGGCCAACACCATTCAAACAGGGTTTGCTCATAAGCAGCTTGATCTAAAGATTGACGGTCATACATTCCGGCAGCCTGACGTTGTCGTTGCGCTTCATATAAAATCAATGCACAAGCCACCGAAACGTTCAAAGACTGAACCATGCCTTGCATGGGTATGATGATGTGTTGATCCACTTCATCTGCAGTTGTTTGAGACATACCCTCCAACTCAGCACCCATTACAACCGCAGTTGGTAGGGTGTAATCAACCTCTCGGTAATCAACAGCTTGGTCAGTAAAGTGCGCAGCCAATAATTGATATCCCTTGGCTTTCAAATCCTTGGCCACTGAAACAAAGTTTTCATGCTTGTGTGCCATGACGTATTTTTGTGAACCCTTGGCGGTGTTTGTTAACGGCCGATAACCAGATTTAACCGGAATATAATGAGCCTCATACACACCCACAGCATCGCAGGAGCGGATGATGGCATTAAAATTATGCGGTTTATGCACCCAATCCATGACCACAGTTAAATCAGCCTGTCTGGTTTGCAGCACTTGGTTTAATTTTTTGAAGCGTTCAGGGGTCATTTTTAAAATAAAAAAAAGCAGCCGTTAAGCTGCTTTTATCCTTAACTATAGGGTATTAATTGGGATTGGGCTCACAGTCAATCACCAAATCGTTGACGTTCATGTCGTTGATGGTGCCTGTTGCTCCATCGGTAATTGTACAGGTTCTGTTGAGCGGAGAAATGGTGATTTGAACATCATAATTCACACCATTGCTCAGTGCTTGGGGGAATGAAAAATCAATCGCCTGACCACCACTTATACCTGAACCTGCAACCAACAAATTCCCACCCAATGGGTTATTGGTACCCGCTTCAAATAAACGAACACCCAGCTCATCACCATCGGGTAAATCATCAATGGTACCACTGACAAAATAAACTGGCGCCAAAAGATTGAACACAATTTCTTGGCTGTATGCTGATGTGTTGCAATGGTCACTGAAAGTCAAAGCTGGACACACATCGGTTTCACCTACAGGCGTACCATTATCTATTGCACGGATTTCAAAACTTCCTGAACCACTGGCACCATCAGCCAGTATCAACTCCAAATCATTTTGAATAAATGTACCTGGATCATTACCAATAGTTATGGGACCCTGAAGAGCAAGGCCTGAAAGTGGATTTACTTCAAAAATAACACTTTGATTGTCTTCAGTGTCATTATTCAGGCCACCGGCTGAAATTTCAGCAATAAAATCTGAGTAATTCCAAGTGGCCCTACTGACACCATTGCTGACATTACAAGTGATTTCAGTTTCACCACCCACGGGTGTTGGGTTGATGGTGAAATCAAGACAAGTGGGCGTAAAACTTGGTGCATCATTGATGGGCTCTATATTCACTGCCAGCATCAATAAATTAGAAGACGCATTGAATTCATCTTCAATCTGCACGAATATTGTCTCAGTATTACCTGCAGAAGTGAATTGATTGGCTTTTGGCGTGACATCAAAAAACACCGTATATTCGCCTGGGTCATTTTCAACCACATTGATGCCATCTATATCTAACTTATCATTCACTGCTCCAATGGCAGTTGCTAAGTAACCAGGGCTTACATCAACTCCGGTACTGTCTAAGACATCAAAACTCAAAGTATGCGGCTGATTTTCATCTTCTATAAAATCAATATCAGCGCTGTTAGCCCACACCAAAACTGGTGCATTGTTGTTAACCACAGTCGGCTGATGACTGATGACTTCAGTACCAATAATCTCACCCTGACCATTTTTAATGAACATGGCTGTCAAAATTTCAATTGATTGACCCAATACAGATGATGAGCCAACCGTTCTTGACACATCAATCAGCGCCGTTTGACCAGCCGGAATTGAAGCATTCAACAAGCGATTATCGGCATTGTCTTCGTTACAATCTACACCCGCCACATTGTGACTGAGACATTGCCACAGATCTAGACTTTCGAAGTAAGCGCTGTTTGTAATTGAATTGGTTGAGACATACTCGACCAAATCAAACATCAGCGCCTGGTTATTGGGGTTTTCAATGCTGATTTGGTAGTCCAAGGATTGCCCTCTGACAACCAAATCACTTAAACCCTGGTAAGTGAATGTCGGCACTTCGAGTTCAAAAGCATTGTTGAATATGATGTCATTAAATGTGCTGTTATTTTTAGTTACACAAACACCACTGGGATTGTTAATATTGGCTTTGGTTGTTTGCGAAGGCACGTTGTACCTGACGTTTTGTAATAACGGCATAACTAGACCGTCACCATTTGGATCAATGATCTCAGCATTCAAAGCGCCAACAGTGGCATTGAGCTTTCGACAAATGACAGGGTCAGCAGAACTGAATTCTATGACTTGATCTGCAATGACATAATTAACGTCAGCAGATAAATTGATTGGAGTTGAATTATCTATCGACAACTTCACAGCATGAGAAAGTTGTACCGACATCATAAAGCCGATTGACAGCAGCAATCGTGTCGAAACAATTTTGTTTTTTATCATTACTTTGTTACCTATTGATTGAGTTACGTTTTTTCTTTTTGTGGTTTTCTGCTTTGCATTTTACTGTTTTTTTAATTTATGGTGTTAAAAGTTTGTTATAACAAACATTAATTCATCAAAAAATAACTACTTTTGTGACCGGATAAGCAATATTTCAGCGAAATCGAGTCAAGATTGTTGTATATTTGTCTGCTTCTTAAATTGAGTAATTTTATGACTAAAAAGCTGTTCTTGATGTTAATACTTTCAACCTGTTCTGTTGTGGTAGCTAAATCTCCTGATTTAAGTCAAATGACTGAAGAAGAAAAGCAACTCACTGGGTTGAACAAATTATCAACAACTGAACTGAATGCTCTGAATGATTGGATCAGTAATGAACAAGCCAAAATTGACCGTAAAATCAGAGAACGAGAGGCTGGTTTTGAGGCCAGAAGGCAAGGCACTGACAGGCGTGAAATCAGAGCGAAATTAGAAAAAACTTATGATGACAAATTAGGTGACACTTATTATGAGCTAGATAATGGCCAAATCTGGAAACGCATTTCAAGCGGTTCAATTTTCCTGAAAAATGACGGCCGCCAGTTAGTTACCATTGAACCTGGCATGATGGGTTCTTGGCAGTTAAAAGGCGATGGCAACAGAAGTGTTAAAGTAAAACGAATTAAGTGAAACAACAACATGATTTTAAAAAATTACATATTTAAATCTTACACCCGCCCATTAACCATGGCTTTATCAATGTTTGCAGTTGCAACATTCTCTCACGCAGGCACCCTTGCGCCTCTCGACCCAGTATTAACCACCATTGAGAGCGGTTTTTCAGGTGCAGTCGCAGTGAGAAACGCAGGCGATGGCAGCGACCGACTGTTTGTAGTTGAACAAAGCGGAAGAGTAAAAATCATCGAAAACGGTGCCACTTTGGAAACGCCTTTTTTAAATGTTTCCTCCTTAGTTAGTAACGGCAGTGAACAAGGTTTATTGGGATTGGCTTTTCATCCCAATTATGCAAACAATGGTTTCTTTTACATCAACTACACCGATACATCGGGTGATACCATCATTGCCAGGTATTCTGTCAGCACTGGTGATGCCAATGTGGCTGATCAAAACTCAAGCCTTAAAATCATCAGTATTGATCAAGACTTCAGTAACCACAATGGCGGTGATTTACACTTCGGCCCCGCTGATGGCTACTTGTATATTGGCATGGGTGACGGCGGCAGTGGTGATGATCCTTGTAATCGCGGTCAAACCAAAGACCCAGATGACATCGTAAATACCGTTTCTTGTACTGCTGATGCTGCCTTTGATGGCAATGATGATTCCAGGGCGCTGCTGGGGTCGATGATTCGTATAGATGTGGACAACCCTGGAGTTAATGTCAGCGACGCCTGTGGAGAAGGGGTTAACTATGGCATCCCTGCCAGCAACCCGTTCAGCAACGCCAACAATGATTGTGGCGAAATATGGGCGTGGGGCCTAAGAAACCCTTACCGATGGGGTTTTGATCGCGACACAGGAGATTTATTCATCGGCGATGTGGGCCAAAACGCACGCGAAGAAGTTGATTATCAACCAGCCACTTCAACAGGTGGTGAAAATTACGGTTGGGTTTGCCGGGAAGGCTTCATCCAAACCCCTGGCCAAAGTTGTACCGTTGTCAACGCAGTTGATCCGATCATCGATTATGTCAGCTCAGGTCGATGTTCTGTCATTGGGGGGTTCCCGTATCGAGGTCCTGAAGACACCTGGCAGGGTACTTACCTGTATGGCGACTTTTGCACGGGTGAAGTTTTCTGGAGTGTTAATAATGCTGGCACTTGGAGTGACTTAGAGGTGCTGTTTAATGCGCCAGGAAACGTCAGATCATTTGGCGAAGACGAACAAGGTAATTTATATTTCGTAACTTCCTCAACAGTGATCCAAATTACAGATGGGAATTATTCTGACATCATTTTTATTGATGGCTTTGAATGAACTAAATCAAACACTGAAACAAAAACTTTAAAACCAAAGCTCGGGACATCTGTCCTGAGCTTTTTTATCTTCAAAAAAGACTGGCTTGGTTAAACGTTGAATCTAAAATGCAGCACATCACCTTCTTTAACGATGTATTCCTTGCCTTCTAACCTCAGTTTCCCGGCTTCTTTACAACCAGACTCACCTCGGTACTGAATAAAATCGTTAAAAGCCATGGTTTCAGCTCGAATAAAGCCTTTCTCAAAATCGGTATGAATCACACCTGCTGCTTGTGGTGCTGTGGCACCTTGAACAAAAGTCCAAGCCCGTACTTCTTTTACCCCAGCGGTAAAGTACGTGTTCAAACCCAACAATTCATAACCTGCCCTGATCACTCGATTCAATCCCGCTTCCTGCAAGCCCATCTCTGCCATGAACTCAGCCTTGTCCTCTTCATCCAATAATGCAATTTCAGCTTCAATGGCAGCACAAACTGGAACCACCAATGCGCCTTCAGTAGCAGCGAATTCATTGAGCTGGTCTAACAGGGGGTTGTCTGCAAAACCCTGGTCATCAACATTGGCTATATACATCATGGGTTTGGCAGTGATGAAGCTGAATTCCTTGACGGCTTCCCACTCTTCCTTGCTTAATTCCAATGTCCTTAACGCCCAACCTTCAGACAAATGATTGACTATTTTCTCTAAGATGGCAGCTCTTTTAACCGCATCTTTATCGCCTGAACGTGTTTTCTTTTGTGTTCTGAGCAGTGACTTTTCCGCAGATTCTAAATCAGCCAAAGCCAGTTCGGTGTTGATGGTCTCAATGTCAGACAATGGATTGATTTTACCTTCGACATGAACCACATCATCGTCTTCGAAACACCTGGCGACATGTGCGATGGCATCAGTTTCCCGGATGTGTGATAAAAATTGATTGCCCAAACCTTCTCCTTTTGAAGCCCCCGCAACCAAACCTGCGATGTCGACAAATTCCATGGTGGTAGGAATGGTTTTTTGCGGCTTGACTATGTCAGCCAATTGACCCAGCCGAGGATCTGGAACTTCCACAATACCGACGTTAGGATCAATGGTACAAAAAGGGTAGTTCTCGGCTGCAATTTCAGCTTTGGTTAAAGCATTGAATAAAGTCGATTTACCTACATTAGGAAGGCCAACGATGCCACATTTGAAACCCATGATACATTCCATTCAAAAAAGTGGCGCGATTTTAACATATTAATCCAGTGGGATAATACAACCCATTTCACGAGGTTATAAGCCAGCGGTCTTTCAATACACGAATCGACTAAATTTGTAACCATCTTCAGATAAGGAATGTCAGGCTAATTAGCTGCAAAATAAAATCAATTAGCGATATAATAGCGGTATTAATTTACAACCATTAAAACACATGTCAGATATTAGCTCAGAAGAAATAGCGGAAATCAAAGATCACTTCGATTTCTTTGATAAAGACGGTAGCGGCCTCATTGACATAGATGAGTTCACCCAACTACTGAAAGTTTTGGCACCAGAGGCCAGTCGTGACAATGCCGAACGTGGTTTTGCCACCATTGATGTTGATCAAAATGAACAAGTTGATTTTGATGAATTTCTGGATTGGTGGAAAATGAACTGGACAGTTTTCTGATTACTCACAGATTTTAGATAGGTCTGGGACCGAAGAGATCGGTTCCAATCCTGACCACTGTTGAGCCGGTTTGGATGGCCGCTTCTAAATCACCGCTCATGCCCATAGACAAGGTATCCACTTGACTGTATTGGGCTGACAAATCCTCAAATACCTTTTTTGCCTGTTGAAAATAACCGCACTGCTCACTGAAGTCTTCGCTCGGAGGCGGAATACACATCAACCCCCTGAGCACAACGTGATTTAATGCATTGGCGAATTTGGCCAGCTCGAATAATTCATCATAACTGGCACCTGACTTACTTTCTTCATCACCTACTTTTAACTGTAACAGTAAATTCAATGGTGGCAGGTCATCTGGCCGGTGTTGGTTTAAGAGTTTAAGCACTTTAAGCCGATCCACAGAATGAACCCAGTCAAAGTGCTCGGCAATTTGTTTGGCTTTATTAGACTGAATGGGGCCTATGAAATGCCAAACCAATGACAAATCTTTCAGTTGGCTGATTTTTTCAACCCCCTCCTGAACATAGCTTTCACCAAAGTCTCGCTGTCCTGCAGCAGCCAAAGTCTTGATTTTATCCACACCATGTTTTTTACTGACAGCCAATAAAACAGGTGGAACCTGTCTTTTGACCTGCTGTGCAGCCGTTTTAATTCGAAGTTTAACTTGCTCATACCTATTGCTGAGTTCAGACATAAAAAAACCTGTTTATTGTGGTGTTCATTGGCGCCCCATCGGTGGGCTTGATTTTAATTTATCTGAGCATACAATACCACTGTATTGCAGGGTCCTCAAGTACCAGTCCAATAGACTGAAAACACCTGTCAGCTGTGCTCTTTTGAGCGCCCCTCAAAAAAAACTGATTTTACCTTTGCAATTAACTTCAAAAGCCTTAAAATACGCGGTCTTTTTCCGAGCAGCTTTTTGAGCCGCTTTAACACACAGATTCAGCCTTTAAGGCAACCATTTGGAGACAACAAACTTATGCCTAGTGTAAAAGTTAGAGACAACGAACCGTTTGATTTCGCATTAAGACGTTTCAAACGCGCCTGCGAAAAAGCCGGTGTATTAGCAGAGTCACGTAAACGTCAGTATTACGAGAAACCAACCCAAGAAAGAAAACGCAAAAAAGCTGCTGCAGTTAAGCGTTTACAAAGAAGGGTTGCTAAAGAAGGCATTCCACGCAGAATGTATTGATTTGAATTTCTAAAAGATTCAAAACAATTCACCTGTCATCGAAACCAGCATCAAGAGTAAGGAAATAGTCATGTCACTAAAAACCACAGTCATTAATGACATGAAAGCGGCCATGAAAGCCAAGGACAAAGAAACCCTTGGCACCATTCGCATGTTGACCGCTGCCATCAAACAAATTGAAGTTGATGAACGCCGGGAACTCAGCGATGCTGATGTGCTTTCGATTGTGACAAAAATGATTAAACAGCGCAAGGACGCCGCTGAACAGTTTGCTCAAGCCAACCGAGAAGACTTACAACAGAAGGAACTGACTGAAATTGATACCCTGGAAAAATACCTGCCTGCTCAGTTATCTACCGAGGAGGTGACTGACATCGTTCACACCATCATCGCTGACACTGGTGCCAGCGGCATGCAAGACATGGGACAAGTCATGGGATTAACCAAAGCCAAGGTGGCTGGTCAAGCAGACATGGGTCAAGTCAGTCAAATAGTCAAGGCGGCTTTGTCATAAACCAGCTTGGCCTTATAATTACCTTCAAATCCACGTAACAGATCGTGGCATCCATACCCAACGAGTTCATAGAAACTTTATTAGATCGCATTGACATTCATGATGTGGTTGCTGCTCGTGTGCAGTTAAAAAAATCTGGCAAAGACTATTCAGGCTTATGCCCATTTCATTCGGAAAACACACCCTCATTCACCGTCAGTCAACAAAAACAATTTTATCATTGCTTTGGTTGTGGCAAAAACGGCAGCGCCATTGGCTTCATGATGGAATACGAAGGCTTGGATTTTGTTGATGCAGTTAAGGATTTGGCGCAGTTAGCTGGCATGCAAGTACCCAGCTCAGCCACTCACGGCGAACACAAACCTAAAACCAACTTATACGCTGTCACAGAAAAAGCCACTCGCATTTTTCAACAACAGTTAAAGACTGCATTGAATGTCATTGAATATTTGAAAAATCGCGGCATCACGGGCGAAACCTGCAAGACATTTCAACTCGGTTATGCATTGAACGAGTGGGACGCATTGATCAAGCGATTTGACTCAAGCGAACATGAGCTGTTGAAACGCACCGGCCTGACCACGCAGAATGATCAGCAGCGGACTTATGATAAATTCCGCAACCGTCTGATGTTTCCGATACATGACAAACGTGGTCGAGTCATTGCTTTTGGCGGACGAGCCGTAGAAGCAGAACAAAAGCCCAAATACCTGAACTCACCCGAAACCGATCTGTTTCATAAAAGCAATGAATTGTACGGCTTACACTTGGCACGCAAACACAGCAATGAATCATTCATCCTGGTAGTTGAAGGCTATATGGATGTGATTGCGCTGCACCAGCACGGCATCTGCAATGCTGTGGCGACCTTAGGAACGGCCACTTCGTCACAACACATCAGTGCTTTGTTTAAAGTGTGGGACCGCATTGTGTTTTGTTTTGATGGTGATTCAGCCGGCGTTCAAGCGGCAGAAAAAGCACTTAACACCGCACTGCCCTTATACCTTGATCACAAAATAATTGATTTTTTATTCTTGCCTCAAGGGGAAGACCCAGATAGCTTTGTGATGCAACAAGGCAATACAGCGTTTCTTCAGGCAGTCAGCGAGGCCACCCCTCTATCTGATTTTCTATTGCAAATCATCAGTCGCAACACCAACCTTAACAGCATTGATGGCAAAGCACAGTTGCTTGAAAAGGCTAAACCTTACCTCAATCAATTACCCAAAGGCAGTTTTAAAAAGATGATGGGGCAACAAATCAGCGAAATTTCAGGCATGGCCCTGTCGATAAATGAAAAACCAAAAGCCACCCACACCGAAAAACGACCCACAGGAGATAATCCACTCAGAAAGTTGATTGGATTGTTGCTAAATGCGCCGCATTTATGTGCAAATATACCCAATGAGCTCAACTTAAGCAGATTATCATTTAAAGGTGTTGAAATAATTGATAAAATCGTTGAAATTCAACGCCACAACCCCCAAATCAAATCAGCGGTAATGTTAGAACATTTCAGGGATTCAGATTACAGTCCTTATTTGGGTCATTTGATGCGATTACATGATCACTTAAATGATGAGCAAAAAACCTTGGAGTTTGAGGATATAATTAATTACCTCAATCAATTGGCCTCAAAAGTTGAAATTGAACGTTTAAGAAACAAACAAATGCAATCAGGCTTAGACAATGCTGAAAAGCAAGCTTTGGTGCAATTACTGCGCCAGAAAACCAACCAGTAGAAAATAAAATATGGCAACGGAAAAACAAACTTCTCAAATCAAAATATTGATTCTCAAGGGTAAAGAGCAAGGTTACCTCACTTATGGCGAGGTAAATGATCACTTACCTGATGACATCATCGAAACAGATTCGGTCGAAGACATCATTCAAATGATTAACGACATGGGCATTCAAGTTCTTGAGGAAGCACCCGATGAAGACAGTATCATCCTCAATGACTCGACAGCCAAAGAAGATGATGACACAGCCACGGAAGAAGCCGTAGCGGTGTTGTCTGCTGTGGACCCCAGTATTGGAAGAACCACTGACCCAGTCAGAATGTACATGCGTGAAATGGGTTCCGTCGAATTGTTAGAACGCAAAGACGAAATTGCCATTGCACAGAGAATTGAGCGTTGTGACCATTTAATCATGGAATCAACTTTTCTGTTTCCGCAAACCATTAAAACCATTCTCGAATACAACCAAGACATGTTGAATTCAGATTTGAAAATTGAACAGTTCATTTTATCTATATATGACCCGCACACAGAAGCAGTCATTCCAAAAGTTAAGAAACCCACTGACCCAGTTGATGAAGATGAAGAGGAAGAAGAGGAAGTTGACCAAGGTTTAGATATGGAAGGTGTTGCCAACCGCATTAAAGCCGTACAAAAACTTTACAATAAATTCACTGAATCAGTTGAAAAATCAGGCATAGGTGATAAAAAACAAAAGAATTACATGCGTCAGATTGCAGACATTTTGGTGGAATTTAAGTTTGCACCGATTACCATGCAAGACATCATTTTTGATGTTAAATCTTCACAAGATCAAATACGCAAAATAGAACGGCGCATCCTTGATATCGCCGTTACCCAGTGCAAACTGACACGCCAAGTTTTTATTCGTTCATTCATGAACAACGAAACCGACTTAAACTGGGTGGATAACCGCATTAAAGAAGGTGGTGACTCAGTCACCATGTTAGAAATCTACAAAGACGAAATCATTGCGCTACAAAATAAACTGGTCAGAATTGAAAAAGCTTACGCATTATTGATACCAGAAATCAAAGCCATTAACCGCAGTGTAACGGTCAACGAAGCCAAGTCAAGACGTGCCAAAAAAGAAATGATTGAGGCCAACTTGCGTTTGGTGATTTCGATTGCCAAAAAGTACACCAACCGCGGCTTACAATTCTTGGATTTAATCCAAGAAGGCAACATCGGCTTGATGAAAGCGGTAGAAAAATTCGAATACCGCCGAGGCTACAAATTTTCAACCTATGCCACTTGGTGGATTCGTCAAGCCATCACGCGCTCAATTGCAGATCAAGCCAGAACCATCCGTATTCCGGTACACATGATTGAAACCATCAATAAATTGAACCGTGTTTCACGTCAGTTGTTACAAGAAAAAGGGCGTGAAGCCACACCGGAAGAAATTGCTGAAGTGATGGAAATGCCGGTGGGTAAAGTACGTAAAGTAATTAAAATTGCCAAACAGCCTATTTCCATGGAAACGCCCATTGGAGACGATGAAGATTCAAGCTTGGGTGATTTCATTGAAGACAGCAACATCCTGTCACCACTGGAATCAACCACCGCAAATGGTCTTACCAACACCGTAACCAACTTGTTGTCTGGACTCACACCTCGTGAGGCTAAAGTGTTGCGTATGCGCTTTGGTATCGACATGAACACAGACCACACATTAGAAGAAGTGGGTAAACAGTTCGACGTCACACGAGAACGCATCCGTCAAATTGAAGCCAAAGCTTTGCGAAAACTGCGCCACCCAAGTCGTTCCGAACAACTTCGCAGCTTCATGGATTTGAACTGACTTCAGTATAAAACCAAAAAAGCCTCTGATGAGGCTTTTTTTATGTCCAAAATACATGATCTACCCTTTCATTCAACAACTTTGGCCTTGGCTTTTATAACAGCCAACTGCTGGTAGCGATCAACTTTTCGTTGCCTTAAAGTTTGGCGAATACCTGCTTCTACAGTTTCAAGTGCCGGAGCCACCAACGGCCTTTTGCCCTCAAGAAAAAGTACATGTACCCCGAACTGACTGACCAAGGTTCTGGGATGGACTGAACCTGCTTGCATGGATCGCAATGGCAATCGGAAAACCTCTGGTACTTGCATGATATTCACCCAACCAATGTCACCCACATTCTTTACTTGAGGATTGGCCATAAGATAGACTGTTTCAGCATTCTCATAGCTTTCTCCAGCTTTGATTTGATCTAAAACGCCTAAAGCTTCAACTTCGTCTTCAAACAACAAATGTCTGACATGGTATTCTTCTCCCTTCAGTTGTTCAGTAATGCGTTGGTACTCTGCCTGAATATCAGCATCGGAAATCGGGTTGCTGGCCAAGTGCTGGTTAATGGCTGCTTGAGCCAGGGCACGGTGTTTGGCTTGTTCAATTTCAAAAAGCTGTTGTTGAGTTAAGGTCAGACCAGCTTGTTTGGCTTGATGAACCAAGGACATTTGTTTGATCACTGCATCAAGCCCTTGGGTCAGTTGTTGTTCTGTGGGCTGAGGCATGCCTTGAGTGCTTAAGAATGCAGTCAAATAAGCTTCAGTCAGCTGATAATCACCGACTGTGGCAAGCACTTTAGAGTCATCTTTTATCGCGGCATCGGTCGATTGCTTACAGGCCCCTAAAGACAACAGGATTGATAATGTGAACAGTATTTTATACATGATTTTCTTCAATTGATTGTTGATTTTTTATTCAGACCGTTGGGTTAGACAGGTTAAGTGGTTGCGTTGATTAAACAGCAACAGCATCAACTTCCAGCGCATGAATTGATCCATTGGCAAACAATTCATCCAGCTGCTGATAAACCAAACGGTGACTTTTTATTCTACTTAAGCCCTGAAAGGCTTTGGCCTTGACTTGCACGGCAAAATGACCACCACCAGACTGGGCTCCAGCATGCCCTACATGCAAATGACTGTTGTCTATAACCTGAACATCAGAGGCACCCCAATCGATTAACAAGGACTCAATTTTTAATATTGTTTCTGCGTGTTTACTCATATCAATTTAGCTGGACCTATAACATGTGCCTATGGATTGGATGTTTACTTTGCATGAAATGACAAGTTCTGCGCGTGAAGGTTCTTGGCATGACAATTCACGCATTATAACGTAAAATAGCCGCTTTATTTGACCTTATCAAACCACTGCCACATGTCTAAAGTTGTCATTTACCATAACCCAAGGTGTTCTAAATCAAGAGCCACTCTGGCCATTTTGGAACAACAACAAGCTGATTTTAGCGTAATTAAGTACTTGGAAAACCCACCAAGTGAATCACAAATCAAAGACTTGTTGACTGAATTAAACTCAGGTATCAGAGATATACTGAGAACAGCTGAAGATGACTATAAGCAACAAGGGTTCGCTGACACGGCATTGAGTGAAACTGAATTGATAACAAAATTATGCCAATTTCCCAAAGTCATGGAACGACCCATCGTATCCTATAACGGCCATGCTGTTGTGGGCCGCCCACCTGAAAATGTATTGAGTCTATTCAATGATTAAAGTTCTGGTTTTATATTATTCTAAACGTGGTAACACACAAAAAATGGCCCGTCTGATGGCTCGTGGTGTTGAGTCTGTGGACGGTTGCGAAGCGATGCTCAGAACAGTTGAATCTGATTTACCTGATGCCGAAAGACCCAATGATGCCCTAGTCACTGAACAAGATATGATTGACTGTGATGCCCTGATTTTGGGCAGCCCGAGTTATTTTGGCAACATGGCTTCACCCTTAAAAAAATTCATCGACACCACCGGCAACCTGTGGTTTTCCGGCGCCATGGAAGGCAAACCCTCCGGTGTTTTTGCCACCGCTTCATCACTACATGGTGGTCAAGAAACCACCTTAATCAACATGATGATTCCCCTGCTTCATTTTGGCATGGTGATAGTCGGTTTGCCCTATTCTGAAAAATCCTTACTCTATACCCAATCAGGTGGGTCACCTTATGGCGCAACGCATTGGGCAGAAATGGAGTCTAACCGCGGCATTGATCAGAATGAAAAACAACTGTGTTTAGCCCAAGGTAAAAGAATTGCCAGAATAGCCAAAAAGTTAAAAGCATGAAGCTTTATTTGTCTTAAAAAAATACGCCGATTCTGGCCGATCCCAACCATGCATCGGGCATAACTTGATAAAAAACCAAGGCCAATAAGGCATGTGAAAATGCATTGGCATACATGTTCTGGTATTTAAGCCAAGCATATGACCAAGCAAAACCACCCAATAACGTAGCCACCATCAACACATGATTGGGTGCATGGATACCAGAAAACAGCACAGCCACAATCCAAGCCACTGACCCTTTAGAAACATTCAGTTGTCTGAATAGATAACCACTGACCCATGGTCCAATCAATAATTGTTGAACCCAAGCCCACAAAAGATACTGTGGTATATCTGATAATAACTGGAACTTTATAGCGCTGGGATTTAGACCAATCAAAAGCAAAATAATGATGCCGGTGAACACCCAAACTGGCCTAGCTGGGTTTGATGGCCATTTTATATACTGTCTTTGTTGCCATAACAGCCCAAGCATCAATAGCAACAGTGGCCATCGGATGTAATTTAAGTATACGGTAACCCAATTGTGATGAATTAATCCAATTCCAATAAATATTCCGACAAAACCAAATACAGTAACTTGATTGAAATCAAACCTGAGCAGCCAAGTTAAAATCATTAATCCAGCAGCAAGTAGCAACCAAGTTAATGCAGGTAAGCCACTGATGATTTGAAAGCTAATTAATTGATTGCTGACTGATCTATTTTGTTGGATGTCTAAGTAGCGCATCTGATTGGTAACCAAACATGTTTTTGCAGAGAGTGCAACCGATTGACAATTGACTTGTGGCTTATTGGACCATTGATTTTCCTGCGTTTGGTTAAGCTCAATACCTCCGAGTTTTAACTCAGTGGCCTCAGGGAAATAGAAACGAATCACCAAGGCATCCAATACTTGAATGTTTGACCATGTTATAAACTCACCCTCCAAATCAGCGGCATTGTGGCCAACGATTTTCCAGCGCAAAGCATTTAAATCAATCACATGTCTCAAATCCGAGACTTGTAATTCATCAGATAGGTAGTAAATTTGTTGAAGTTGATCTGAAAACTCCAGTTTAAAAGTTCCCTTAGCCTCCATGGCTTGACTGACCATTAATTTGATTTTTAATTCTTGCTGAATCTTGGGTTTTATCAATGCACCTCCCATTTGTAATGAAAGTTCCGGCTTGGCCACGTTTGCGCTGATGCCGCCATCAACAACCTGCCAATCTGCCACAAAACTATCAACCAATTCCGACTTTGCCAGTAATGGCCAGTTCAAATGCCAACTTTGTTGCTGTATTTGATTAAATTTTTGTTGATTGTTTTGATTGAATTGTTGGCTGACAAATTGATGGGAGAAAACCACCATTAATAACCACACCAAACCAATTGCAAGCAGGCACAGAAAGTCACTGATGAACTTAATGTTCAAAACGAGACCTTTTACGGCTGAAATCCTCAATTAACTTACATGGCTTTGTCATAAATTTTGGTGGGATTACGAATTAATAAATATACATTCTAAACATTATGGAAACACTATGAAATATATAATTATATTTGCCCTTACTGTTTACGCTGATTTCTGCGCGGCGGTGGTTATTTGGCCCAACACAGTCGCCCCTTGTAACACCACTTTACAAGCTTGCATCAGTGACAGCCCAACAGGTGAGACTATTGAAATACGTTCAAATGATGCCATCGAGGATGTGATCGTTTTACCTGATGCTAAATCACTGGTAGCAGGCACAGGATACAAACCATTATTCACCAACTCCTCAGCTTTGTTGGTTAATGATTCATCCACAACTGATGTAGTCATTACTGTTTCAGGCATGGATTTTACTGGTGCATACATATCATACAGGGGCTCTACTGACACCAGCTCCAGTACCACCCTCAACATCACCAACAATTACATGACAGTAAGCACTGCCAATGACTCTTCACTATTTGTCGTCAATACATATGGTCGTGATGTAAACCTCAACATTGCATTCAACCGAATTCAACACACTTTCGAGTTAGTTCCAAATGACATCCAAAAGCCTGGAGCTATTGCTATCTTAAATGGAACTGACAACCCCCTTATTCCTGGTTCGGGTCATATGACCGGACGAATTTATAACAATCAAATCGATGTAGATGGAGCGGGATCTGTAGGTATAGGGATTTATGAATTTTCTGCCAACACTTCAAATTTAGATGTATCTAGCAATGTAATTACTGGCGGTGAGTCTGCTGCTGTGTACATAGAAAAAATAGCAGGCTCAACTGGCAGCAGTGATTTTGACTTTGCTCACAATGCCATGTACAGCAATCAAATTGATAGCGACTACAGCGGCTTGGTAACGGAAGTATCATCAGGAGAACTTGAAATCAATGCAATCAATAACACCGTTATCGGCGCTTACGATGGCTTCAGTTTTCAGGAAAGCGGTTCTGGTGTCCTGAAATCGATGCGGATGGTTTACTGAGAGTTAAAAAAGGAGATATGTTGGCCAGCAGTGCTTCAGTAGACATCGGCGCTTATGAAACTGGTGACATACGTATATTAGATACATTCCAAAACACCAATACACACGTAAACAGTATTGAAAATCAAAACATCAACAATCAAGCCAACCCCAACCTGCAGGTTATGCATAACTGGAACCCCAATAACGGCGGTTCGGGTACCTACAACAACTCAAATTTCGGTGTATTTAACCCCTCAACAACCTGGAGCATATTTAATCAGGATTTTGTTCAGATGACGCCGGGAACCGCATTCAATGTTTGGAGCCCAGCCCCTTCTAACTTTACATTTGTACACACCGCCAACAATGTATCTGAAAGCTCAACAGAAGTTGACGCCAGTCGATTGAATAACAAGCCTGATGCCATCTTATCTGTCACTCAACTTTGGGATTCAAGCGCAGGTAGCGTCTACAATGACAGCCCAGTCGGTGCTTTTTACGACCTTTTCCAAAACAAATGGCGCATCAACAACAGTAATTTAACTGCCATGCCGCTGAATGCGAAATTCAATGTGTATCATCAAACAGCCAGCGCCAATGCATTTGTACACAAAGCAGTTACTGCCAATACGCTTGCTTCAATCACCTACATAGATCACCCGTTACTTAACAATACACCGTGCGCACAATTTCAAGTAACCCATGTAGGCTTGACCATCAATACACACCCACTTGGGGTTTACTATGAAGGCTTGAATAGCAAATGGGGCATATTCAATCAAAATACTGAAGACATGGCCAATAATGCTGAATTTCACGTCATCGTGTCAGCTGAACAAATAGAGGAGTGCAGCGGCGACTTGATTTTTGCTGATGATTTTGAATGATTGAGATTAATTGAATCGAACCGTGAGTCTACATGCCATTGAAGGCTCTCGGCAGTTGGTGAGCACTTAAATGCAGCAGTTAAGCGGCTCAATGTATCATGTTATCGTTCTCAGCACACAGTGCTGCGAGTCAGAGTAAGCCGAGAAAAGTCATTCATTTAATTGTTTCTCAATCAGTTCACTTAAAGTGTTTAATTGATCTTAAATGAACTGTATGTCATTGTTTTACATGCTTTGTGCTGCCATTGAAATATAGTCTTACATTTTTTCGTGTTCATTGATGGTTAAATAATAAAGTCCAGTTTTAGTGATTTGAAACACAGTTCTTAGCGCTTCCATGCCTAAAACATCTATCAAAGCTTAGAAGCTTTTGTCCCCGAGTTCTGTGGCTTTGTCGACATCACCCTGTTCAAAACACAAGTCAGTCAAGGTGTTCTAGGTCGTTGTAAAACGTTAATTTGAATATTAATTCTTGCTGGATCTTGGGTTTTATAAATAAGCCACCCACTTGTAATGAAAGTTTCGGCTTGGCCTCTTTTGCGCTGATGCCTCCATCAACAACCACACCAAACCAATTGCAAGCAGTCACTGATGAACTTAATGTTCAAAGCGACACCTTTTATGGGTAAAAACCTCAATTAAATCGCATGGCTTTGTCATAAATTTTGGTGGGGATACGAATTAATAGATATACACTCTAAACATCATGGAAACACTATGAAATATATAATTATATTTGCCCTTACTGTTTACGCTGATTTCAGCGCGGCGGTGGTTATTTGGCCCGACACAAGTGCCCCGTGTAACACCACATTGACGGCCTGTGCTGAGGCCATTTCGTCAGGTGAGGTGATTGAAATACGAACCAATGGACCGATAAATGAATCATTGACTACCGGCAACGGCATATCACTTGTCGCTGGCACTGGTTTTAAACCCGTGTTCTCCGCAGGAAATGTGATTGATATTTCTGGTACTTCACAGGGCGATTTAGAGGTCACCATTTCAGGGTTAACACTCAGCAGTGGAAGAATCTCTTATATAGCTCGCAATTCTCCTGGTGAAAGCACAAAACTAAACATAATCAACAACCACATTATTGAGAATTCTCTGCCATCTAGCTCACTTAGAGTCAACAACTTGGGGGGCGAAAATCAATTAGAACTCAACATAGCTTACAATCAAATCAATTATATCGGCAGTGGCAATGGAGGTATCTCAATCAATAATGGTGGAAATTTTAACAGCCCATCTACATCCAAAATAACAGGCAGAATCTATAACAATCAGATTAAATCTATAGGCAGTGCATCTGTTGGTATTGGGCTTTATGGGATATCTGAAAGTAGCTTAGATCTGGATATATCAAGCAATACATTGATTGGTGGCGGGACTGCAGGCGTGTACATTAATAAAAGCACCGAATCGACTGGCAGCAGCAGGATTGATTTTGCCCACAATGCCACTTACAGCAATCAAATAGACGATGATTACCGAGGTTTCATGGCTGAAGTTGCTGCTGGACAACTTGCAATAAATGCCATTAATAACACCATAATCAATGCCTTTGATGGGTTTAATTTTCAAGAAACAGGCTCTGGCGAACTTGACGTTCAGCTGTACAATAATATTGTGGCTTTAAGTGGTGCTCCAGTTATCCTAAATTTTTACAGCTTATCTGACAGCACCATCAATATCGTTAACGACAACAACTTGTTTTTTAACAATGAATTAAGTGACCCTGATTACATCACTGGGCCTAACTTTATCGCTGATAATCCGAAGATTAAAAGTTTAACCAATGCTCGATTAAATCCTGGCTCACCGGCCATTGAAGCAGGTAATGGTTTGGCACTATTTGCAGTAGCCAGTGTTCCTCTGATTGATGCCGATGGCTTAGTCAGAATAAAAAATGGCAACCCGGGTTCAGGTGGTGTTGCTATAGACATTGGTGCCTATGAAGCCGGTGATATGCGCACATTAGACTTTTTAAAAGGTAATCCGAATACCCTCAACGCCATAGAAAATACTGCCATCAACGCTGAAGAGTTTGCCAAAATACAAATCACGCAAAATTTAAATCCTAATGGAAAAGATGTTTTTAACGGCGTATACAATGATGCCAACCCAGGGATTTATAGAAATGACCCAACATGGATAATTTTCAACCAGGACCAGCTCACTCAAATGGACACAAATGCCGCATTTAATGTGTGGAATCCAGCCCCCAGCAGCCAAAATTATGTCCACACGGCTGAGGATGCGATTTCAGCCTCTGAAAGCTTCACCGAATTAGACCGCAGCGGCCTGAACGACAACCCCAACGCAATATTATCAGTCACTCAACTCTGGGAAGGGCTTTACAATGACAACCCTGTGGGTGTATTTTATAATCCTTTTACAGGCCGATGGAACATATACAACTCTAATTTCATCGACATGCCATGGATGTCTAAATTCAACGTTTATTATCAAGCAAGCAGTGCCAATGCTTTTATACATAGAACCAGCGATGCCAATATCTTGATAGATTCCTCCTTGATTGATCACCCATTGTTAAATAACTCGCCATGTGCTCAATTCCAAGTCACTTATGACAGTGGCATTGTCTACCCATATAAAACTGGTGTGTATTACAACCAAGCCAGGGGGCAATGGGGGGTATTTAATCAAGGTGGCGAAGCCATGGAGGAATTGGCCCGTTTCCACGTTATAGTTTCAGCTGAACAAATCGCTGAATGCAGCGATATTATTTTCGCAGATGGCTTTTAAATAATCAGTTTCAGTCCATTAATTCGTGAGCCACAGAATTATCATCAGTGGTTCACGGTATTTGATAACCACTGAAACGCAAATATTCACACAGCTTGATCAATGGCAATCCCATCAATGCACTGGGGTCTTCTGTGCTCACAGATTCAAATAAACTCAAGCCCAATGATTCCACTTTAAAGCTTCCGGCACAGTCAAAAGGTTGTTCAGTTTCAATGTACCGCTTGATTTCCTGTGTACTTAAAGCACGAAATTTGACCTGAGTGACATCTACGTGAACCAGTGGCTGCCCGGTATCATTGAGAACGCATAAGGCTGTAAAGAATTCGACACAGTTGTTGGAAAATGTTTCCAACTGTTTTATGGCCTGCTCAACCGTCCCGGGTTTACCATAAACCTGTTGCCCAAAAGCACAGACTTGATCTGAACCTATCACACAAGCTGTTGGGTTCTGAGTCTTAACTTTCATTGCTTTGGAATGAGCCAAGCGGCGAGCCATTTGAGCTGGTTTTTCATTGACCATGGCAGTTTCATCGACACCTGGACTTTGGACAGTGAACTGAATACCCAGTGAAAGCAACTGCTGCTTTCTATATATTGAACCGGATGCCAAAATAATTGATGGCTGATCGGGCATCAATTGATACCCTCAGCATCTGCTTTTAATTGCTCAAATCTCGTTAACAGCTTTTCACTAACCACTTCATTTTGATTAAAGACTTCAGCCAACTTGGTGATATAGTCATCCATTTTTTCGGAATTTTTCAAGGTCAAATACAATTCCAGGTTGTTCAACATTTGACCCCAAACCCTGGGGGAATCCTCAGTCAATAGATTGATTGCCACAGCCAGACTTTTTTCCTTAAAATCAATTGCAGAACTTAAGTCACCCTCATCCAGATACAAATCTGCCAAGGTGTTATAGGCGCCAATGGCACGTTCATTGTTGTCATCCCAGCTTTCGCTGTTGATGACGGTATTGATCAGCTTAATGGCGGCGTCAAACTTACCTTGGTACTGGTAGATTTTTGCTAAGGTAAAGTGTCCACCAACTGTCAATGGATGCGCCATACCTAACTCATTAATGGCTTGGAATAGCATGTCTTCAGCCAAAACTTGCGCTTCTGACAAACGACCCACATCGCCATACAACCTGGCCAATATGGTTTGTGAATAAATGGTTGATTTATGACCTGCTCCCAAGACAGCCACTTGTTTTTGATACACCGGCTCGACTGTAGCAATGGCCTCATCGTAACGACCTGACATATTAAGTAACGCAGTTAAGTTGGTTTTAACATCCCATGTTTCAGGGTGATCATCACCGAGAATTTGTTCAAACAAATGAGCTGCCAGCTGCATGTTGTCTAAAGCCAGCTCAATCTCACCATCTACATAATGTAAAACAGCAATGAAATTGATGGCTCTGGCAGTGGACTCATGTTTCTCGCCATTCAACTCTTTGGACAGTGAAAGTGCTTGGTTGGCACTGAGTTTAGCAGCAGCCAGTTCACCGGTCGCTCGCTGGGTACCAGCTTGACTGAGGTAAGCCTGGATAAGAAAAGGATGTTTATCACCCATAACCGCAATCACGTCATCAATCAATTGTCTTGAATGCCTGCTGGCCTGAGGGTAATCACCCACATCATTATACAGTTCAACCAAATCATTTTTAATCGCCATGACCACGGTTTGTGTGGGTGCAAAATACTGTAATGCGAATGCCAACTGTTGCTCTAAATAACTGGCTGCTGCCTCTGGTTGGGACTGTATATACATGATGTTGGCCAATTGTCTGGCAGCAGTTAAATAACCCTTAAAGTTTTGTTCAGCGAAGAAGATTTCTTGTGCTTGAGAAGTTTGATTACGAGCCAAGTCATAGTCTTTGTTGTGATCTATAGCCAGCTTGGCTTTCAGTAACAACCAGTCGGCTTTAAGAGAATCATCCACTGTTAACAAACCCTCAAGTAGGTCTATTTTATAGCTGGCAGCTTGAAAATCATCATTACCAACCAAGATTTTCAGTTCACCCAATTGCGCCGATACATTATCAGGCATTAGTTTCAAGGCAGCGGAAAATGATAGACTGGCTGATAGGTTCAAACCCAACTGAAGTTGCGCTTGACCCATCGCCACCAGTAATTCTGCCTTGCTGTCTGAGTCTTGAAAATCCTTGGCTTGTATTTCCGCAAAGGCTTGCGACAACAGATCTTTAGCCAGAATTTTTTCACCAACGGCCTCATCGGGATTAACCACTGAAAAAACCCCTAACATGAAATCTTTAACCTCATTGGCTTTCCTGGCTTCAGTTTGGGTTTTATCCACCTGCCAACCCAGCAACACAACCCCAAGTAAAAACATCACCAACAGCGCAGTCAAAGCAGCAAATAAAGCACTTCTGCGCTGCGCAAATTTACTGATGCGATAATACCAAGAGTCAGGGGTAGCTTGGACAGGTTTTCGTGCCAACCAAGCTGTTAAATCTTGCGCAAACAAATCCATATTGCGGTAACGCTTGTGCGGGTCTTGCTGTAATGCCTGGTTCAAAATATGCCGCAAGTCTTTGTCTTTTATTTTTAACTTAAGCAACTGTTCGATGTGCGCTTGATCATTGGCACATGATTTAAGCAACCGGTCTTCAGGCAACGGTAAGGCTTTGATTAAAAGTGATAACAAGACTGCAGCCAGAGAGAATACATCGGTGGTAACAGAAATCTGTCCAGAATTGATTTGTTCCGGCGCAGCAAAAGAGGGCGTGAGGGCTAAAATGGTGGTTTTTTGTGGCGCATCCTGCTGCCCCATCAGTTTAGCTATACCGAAATCGACCACCTTTAACTGTTGATTGACATCTATCAATAAATTAGAAGGCTTGATGTCACGGTGAACGATTAAATTTTGATGTGCATAGGCAATGGCGTGAGCTGAAGCAAGTATAAATTGAATGATTTCACGCTGCCCTACTGCATTAGATTGACAGTAATCATCTATGTCCTGAGCCTGTTCAATCAAATCCATAACTATATATGGCGCACCTGACTGACTGCTGCCACCATGGTGCATATTAACTATATGAGGATGAGATAAACCTGCCAAAATCTCTTGCTCAACCGCAAATCTGTTGAGTAGTATGGGGGTTAATTGGGTGCGATTAAAAACTTTAATGGCCACCGGCTTTTGCTTTTCAGTGTCTTTTCTTTGTGCCTGATAAACACTGGCCATACCACCATGACCCAACTCTCCGGTAATCTTATATTCACCCAGTTCATCGCCGACAGCATACATTGACTGTTGCCATTCGGGTGGCTGAAATGAACTGCCAATTTGCTGTTTAAAAAACTGACTGGATTGACTGCCTGAGCTGACCAAAGCCAACACCAAGCTCTTAACCTCATCTGACAAATCTTGCATGCCATGAAGCTCAGATATGGCCTCACCAACCGTCAAATCCAAAAGGTCCTTGTAGACCTCGTTGGCTTGTTTCCATTGATTTATCGAGATATCACTCATCAGAAACGGTGTCACTTAACATGACAGTTAACATGGCTTTTGCTTGCTTCCATAAACGCATCACATGCCGTTCTGACAGGCTTAATACCGATGCAATTTCTTTGAAAGTTAAGTTAAAAATCAGTTTATGGTGCAAGATTTCTGCCAATTGTTGGTCGATTTTTTCAATTTTATTCAAAGCCAAGTCGATTTCTATCAAGTTGTATGAAACATCCTCAGTGCCGACCAACTCATTCAGTCCATGAGCGACGTGTTGTGCCTGCCTTTTTTGACTGTTTTTGGCACGCAATACATCGATTAAATACATCCGCATAGCTCGAGCCAAACAATTCAAAAAGTGTCGCCGGTTTTCGACTGTCAACCGCTCAGTTTGATACATTTTAAGGTAACATTCGTGGGCCAACACAGTTGGGGTGATGGTCTGACCTGTTTTGATTTGTTGCAACTGAAAACCAGCAATCGCTTTGATGTCTTGATAGAGAATTTTATAAACATCATCGAGCGCTGATGCATCACCCAGATTGGATTGGTTTAACAATGCGGTCACTTGATGGTTAAACATGATGCGTAAACACGTTACTCAAACAGAATAAAAATTAGTTTTTTATTTTAGCCCACTGGGATTAATATAGTTGCATAGATTATCAATAATGTGAAGACAAGCACACAGTTCAAAACAAATCATCATAATCTGGATTGTCTTCAGTGCTTGACTCCTCTGGCAACTGGCCTACCTTAAAATATTCCAACAAGCCACTGGTGTCACCAGGTTGTAGCAACTTACCCGTTTCGGCATTGACTCTGGCTGAAATGATGCCTGGAGGAACGGGTCTTTGGTAAGCAGGCTCATCGGCCAACGCCACCCTCATGTAATCAATCCATATAGGTAAAGCGACACGACCACCCACTTCGCCACGACCCATCGGTTGCGGGGTATCAAAACCCACCCATACATTGGTCACCACATTGCGTTGATAACCATTGAACCAGCCATCCATTTGATCATTGGTGGTACCGGTTTTACCCGCCAAGTCACGACGCTCTAAGACCATGGCTTTATTACCAGTGCCTCGGGTAATCACGTCTTTCATGAATGTTTCAACAATGAATTGATTGTCAGCAGGTATCACCCTGGGTGCAGGCTTGATGGTAACCGGTTGATTTTCATCAATGGCCAAGCCTTGATCTGCGGTTAAATTTTGTAAATCTGATTCGACGAACTCATCTGTTTCACTGGTTTGATCCATGGCCAAGGCTGTTGGTTCTGGACAGTCAGAACAAACCTGGACAGGATTACTTTTAAAGACCACATCACCAGCTTGATTGGTGATGCTATTAATTAAATAAGGCTGAATCAAATAACCACCATTGGCAAACACAGAAAAAGCCCGGCTCATGTCAATAATGGGCACATTGGGACTGCCCAAAGCAATCGATAAGTCACTGGGGACGTCATCAGGATTAAAGCCGAATTTCAAAATATGATTGCGCCCATTGCGAATACCTATATCTCTGAGTACCCGTATCGAAACCAGGTTTCTTGAACTCACAATGCCTTCTCGCAAACGGGTCGGGCCAAAGAATTTTTCACTGTAATTTTCAGGTCGCCAAGTTCGCTCTAACTGATCATCCTCAAACACAATCGGCGCATCGTTGATGATACTGGCTGCATTCAAGCCATGCTCTAAAGCGCCCGAATATACAATCGGTTTAAACCCTGAACCAGGCTGGCGTTTGGCCTGAGTGGCCCGGTTGTATTTACTTAAGTAATAGTCAAACCCACCGACCAGTGCGTAAATACCACCATCATCCGGGCGCAGACTGACCAGCGCGCCTTGTACCGCAGGTATTTGACTGAGTTCAAACTCACCTGATTCACCCCGCTTGACCATCACCACATCACCTGCCTTAAGTATTTCTGTCAAATCTTTTGGTTTGTCACCCACACGGTAATTGTCAATATAAGGCACTGCCCATTGACTGGTTTCAAACACCAGAGCAACGTCTTGTCCATCACCCAAGCGGGCCACTGCATGTTCAGCATCAACTTCCAACACCAATGCCGCTTGTAAACCTGCAGGTTTTGGAAATCCGTTCAAAGCTTCAGTGATGGTTTCTAAATTAACCACTTGGGCATCAGCAGTATCGCTTTGATTTTTAACAGTGGTACTGACGGTATGCAATGTTGACAAATCATAGCGTTCAATCGGACCGCGATAACCATGTCTTCGATCGTATGCATGTAAACCTTGTTGTAAAGCCAATTCAGCAGCCAGTTGTTTCTCAGAGTGAATGGTGGTGATTACATCGTAACCATCGGTATAAGCATTATCACCATAACGTTCAATCATTTCTGTTCTGACCATTTCAGCCACCCACGGCGCGCTGACTTCAACCACCGGTTCATGCACGTAAGCTTCATCCACCTCTGTCACCGCATCATCATGTTGTTGTTGGTCAATAAAACCCAGCTCTAACATTCGACCCAACACGTAATTTCTTCGCTGCAAAGCACGTTCTGGGCTGGTAACGGGGTTGATTCTTGAGGGTGCTTTGGGTGGTGCAGCCAACATCGCAGACTGTGCCAGCGTTAATTCATCTAAAGTTTTGCCGTAGTACACTTCAGCTGCCGCAGCCACGCCGTAAGAACGGTGACCCAAAGCAATTTTATTTAAATACAGCTCAAGAATTTCATCTTTGGAAATGGTGCGTTCCAATTTAACCGCCAAGAACAATTCCTTGATTTTTCGCGTCCAAGTCTGATCTAAAGTTAAAAACACATTGCGGGTTAATTGTTGGGTAATGGTTGAACCGCCACCCTGCTTTTCACCAGTGGTTACGATTTGCCAAACCGCACGAAGGATGCCTTTGATGTCAAAACCAGGGTGTGAATAAAAACTTGAGTCTTCTGCTGCTATGTAAGCTTGTTTAACTTGCAGTGGAATTTGGTCAATCGATGCAGGTATGCGTCTTTTGGTACCAAACACTGAAATCAGCTTACCATCTTCAGTAAAAACCCGCAGAGGCACCTGCAGACGATACTCTTTGATGGATTCAACTGAAGGCAGTTCTGGCTCGTAGTATTTATACAGAGCATAAACAAAAACCACACCCAACAAAGCAAATAACAAGCCAAGTTTGGTCATGAACCAGGTAAATTTTAAGAACTTCCTCATGTCTAATTATCTTATTGACCAAGCAGCATATTACCATAAATTTCAGTCTCAGCCAGATTGCTTCTAGCAAGGCATCAGCTCGCAGATTAAGCCACTCTATATCAAGTGCTGACAACCATATCTACGGACAATCTGGCACAGACTAATTCCAGTAAATTCAATCAGTTAGGGGTCATAAGAACTCGCCAACTCAGTGTTGTGGCTTTTATCAATGGCATGACCGTTAATTGCAAGCTACACCTTGATAGGAAGTTTTCTCATGGCCCTGAAATCATGGTAATACGCTGCTGGGTTAATGTACACTTTGATTTCAATTGAAGACGGAACATTATACAATGAATGTAACAATTCCGAATGTTTGACCACAAAAGTTGTCAATAATTTACTATTAATTGAATGAATCGAATAATTTCAAGCCCATGAAGCCCAAACAGATTGTTATCGTCGAGGATGAAGCCGATTTATTGGCCAATTATCAAGCCACATTAGAAAAGCATGGATACCTGACCACTGGCATCAGCAACCAAGCTGAGGCTGAAACCTATTTTGCTCAACAGCTGCCTGATTTGGTTATATTAGATGTAGGCTTGGGACATCAGGCTGATGCTGGCTTTGAACTGTGTCGCATGTTGCGCCACCAATCAGCCACCTTGCCGATATTAATGTTGACTGCCAGAGACGATGAAATAGATGTGGTCTCAGGTTTACGCCTGGGCGCAGATGATTATTTGAGTAAAGACATATCCATGCCTCATTTATTGGCCCGTTTGGCCAGTTTATTCAGACGCCAGGAAGCCAATCAGACGGGAGCTGATGAGTCTGCCATTGAAAATGGCCAGTTAAGAATACTGCTTGATAACCTACAAATTTTTTGGCAACAACAACTGATAGACTTAACCGTCACTGAATTTTGGATGGTGCAATCTTTGGCACGATACCCAGGACAGGTTAAAACCCGTGATCAACTGATGTCAGATGCCAATGTCTATGTGGATGACAGCACCATCACATCACACATCAAACGAATCAGAAAAAAATTCCAAAAAGCCGACTCAAGTTTTGATCAGATTGACACGGTGCATGGCATGGGCTACCGTTGGAAACCTTGAGCAGTTGAGCCTAGATAACATCAATCACACACCCAAACCATGAAACTCAAATGGCAAATAACCCTCATTGCTGTACTTAGCCTCAGTTTCCCTTGGGTGGTGTGGCAAGCTTTTAAATCTTTGAACCAAACCTTTCAAAACAACATGCTGGAAGCGGCAGCCAATCAGGCACAACTGATTGTCAACAGCGTCCAACAATTCAATTCAGACCGACCGGATGAATTAACCGGCCTGATTCCATCAGTTTTAAGCGCTGATGTGAGAGCAGACGGCAACCCCAATGAATGGACTGAAGTGCCGTGGTATGAGGTCACACCTGAATTTAAATTCAAGCTGGGCAGCCATCAACAACAGTGGTATTTATGGGTTGAGGTTTTAGACAACAGCATTTACGCCAACCCCAATCAAACTGGCGACCGCCTCATGGTTGCTGTGGGTGAAGCGCGCGGCATCACTAAACTGACCATCAATCGCCAAGCAGAAGGACCGGTACCCAAACCCTTCAGCCAAAATAACTACCAAGCTTACTGGCATGAAACCGCCTCGGGCTATGCAGTTGAAATCGAACTCATGAGTCAGCAATTAAACCGCCTGGGCTTGGTCGCCATCAACCACACAAGTCCAGAGACGTCTTATGCCACAGGGCATCAAGACAGTGATCAGATTCAATTACAAGCCATATTCAAGCCACAGCCTCACTGGCAAGCGTTTTTGCAACAAATCACGCCTGAAGATGGCGGCATAAAATTACAAGACTCACAAAGCAGAACTTATTACCAAACCGAAAAAACCGAGTCTGTACCGCCTGACAGCAACTGGGTGACTGAGTTGATTTATGAGCTGGCTTTTGATCAAAGTCAAGCCGATGGCAGTCATTTTTTTGGCCAGCGTGTCAACCAAGCTTTTAATGCCGGTGAAATTGAATTAGCCGTTAAACACAATGCCGCTCAAGCCGCCTTGATTCAGACTTTTATCCGTTCAGTATTGTGGATTTTTATCATCGCGTTGGTTTTATTGTTGGCCTATTTTTTGTTTGCACTGGTGCTGGCATGGCGCATCAAACGGCTGAACAAAAACCTACAAACCGTGTTAGACGATCAAGGTCAAATCCACACTGCATTACCGTCTAATCAGGCACAAGATGAGATTGGTGACTTATCCCGGGGCATGTCTGGTTTATTGCACCAAATCAACGACTACACAGATTACCTGAAACAATTGGGCAGTCGACTGTCACATGAGATGAAAACCCCCATCAGCATTGTGCACACGTCATTGGAAAACCTGCAAATGGAACAGCCTGATAATGAGTTTGTTGTGCGGGCATTGAATGCCAACCACCGATTGAAATTCATCTTGAACCAATTGAGCGCCCTGAGCCAATTAAAACAGGTGATTGCTGAAACTGAACCTGAAATTTTTGACTTCAATCAATTACTCAATGAGTTAACCCAAGGTTATCGCTCACAAGCCAAAAACATCAGTTTTTATGGCAGCACAGGTCCAATCATGATCAAGGGTTCACAGGAGTTGATGGCTCAAATGATTGATAAATTACTACAAAATGCATTGGACTTCACCACTGAGTCAGATCAAATAAAATTACTGCTGAGCCATGAAAACGAGAATTACCAACTGAAAGTGATCAATACCGGCTCTCAAATTCCAACAGAAAAACGCCACCAACTGTTTGACTCATTGACCTCGTTCAGACACAAAAAAGACCCAGAACCACATTTGGGTCTGGGCCTGTATATTGCCAAGTTGATTTGTGATTACCACCAAGCTGACATTGAAGCCAACAATCTTGAGGCGCCCATCGCGGTTGAGTTTGTGGTGACTGGCAATTTATATTTATGATCAGCGGTTAAGTTTTTCGTTCATCAGTGCAATTTGCAGCTCTAAGACTTTGACTTCACGAATCACCCGGTTGTGACCCATTTCAGACCAATACCACATTTTGCTGATCTGAGTGAACAAGGCCAAAACAATGATGCCAATCCCCCAACCTATTAACTCTTTGGTTTCTTGGGCATAGTAAAACTGGAAACCACAATACACCATACCCACAGCAAACAGCGTGGAAAACAGCATCACCAACAGGTATATCCAACCCATTTTCCCACTGAAACTGGCCTTCATTTGTTTAAAAGGATTGGCGTCGATGACATCGTTGTTGTGCTTGATGTCTTTGACTTCTTCGCTTAAAGCTTGTTTGATTTGTTCATCAATATTCATGGTTAGACTCCGCTAGATTGGTTTGAATGAGTTGTTGTTTGATTTGTTCCCTGGCCATAAATAACTGGTATTTAATGGTGCCAGCCGGTTGATTCAAGATAGAGGCCATTTCAGCCACAGTGAAACCTTCGTAATAAAATAAAAAGATGATGGCTTGTTGAGCTTCAGCCAGGTTGGCGATTGCAGTTTTGACATCCAGCTGTTGATCCAACTCAGACAAATCAGCAACCGCTTCGGCTTCAGTATCAGTCTTTGAGCATTGATTTCGACAATGGTCCATACAACTTGAATAAGCAATTCGATACAGCCAAGTATGCACCGCTTTGACCTGTTTTAACTGCTTCAACTTACCAAAAACTTTTAAGAGGGTGTTTTGCACACAATCATCCACCGCCTCATGACTGCCCAATATCTTCAATACAAATGCTTTGATTTTAGGTCGCAAGGTGAAGAACAATTGATCGCCCACCTGCTGCTCCGCTGGTAGTTTTTCTCCTGCTTGAGCTTTTAAAACCAAATATTCGATGTATACTTTTTCAGATTTCATGTCACATAGACGCAAAGAAAGATAATTTGGTTGGAAATATTTAAGTTAATTGTTGTTAACTTATTAATTTATGCCAACATTTTACCGCTTGGGTGGTTAAAATAGGCTTACCTATAAAAAATAAACTCATGATAAAACATTTGCCCAATACATTAACATTACTCAGAGTGGCACTGATTCCGGTAATGATTGTGTTTTTTTACTTGCCCTTTGAATGGTCGAGGTTTGTGGCATGTTGGGTGTTTGTAGCAGCCAGTATCACCGATTTTCTCGATGGTTACTTCGCCAGAAAATACCAAACCGAATCGAAACTGGGTGCATTCCTAGATCCTGTGGCCGATAAATTAACCGTCACCACCGCACTGATTATCTTACTACAAGACCACCCAACTGTTTTCATGGTGATCGCCACCACAGTCATAGTGGGGCGAGAAATCACCATTTCAGCGTTACGAGAATGGATGGCAGAACTGGGTAAACGCAGTGCTGTGAATGTGGCCATGATAGGCAAAATTAAAACCGTGTTCCAAATGACCGCCATTGGCTTTCTACTTTATGAGGCCGACTTGTGGTTTATTCCGGTGTATAACATAGGTTTGGTGTTGCTTTATGTCGCCGCAGGCCTAACGCTTTATTCTATGTACGAGTACCTCAGAGCAGCTTGGCCATTAATGAAAGCGTGAAGCATAAAAATAATTACCCAATTCTGTGAAAAATTATTTGACAATAAACACATTAAAGCTAAAATGTGCACCCTCTAAGCGGGAATAGCTCAGTGGTAGAGCACAACCTTGCCAAGGTTGGGGTCGGGAGTTCGAGCCTCCTTTCCCGCTCCAGATTTTTGAAGGGCTGTAAACACAACATTTACAGCCCTTTTTATTTTCTACTGATTACTAGATGTGCAAAGATGCTTGATTTGCACCTCATAATTAGCGAGAATAACCCAACTTTCGAAAGAAAGACCCTTTAAAACTGGCGCTGGCTGGATGGCAGAGTGGTGATGCAGCGGATTGCAAATCCGTGTACCCCGGTTCGATTCCGGGTTCAGCCTCCATGTTTTAAATGGCGTTTAATTAACATGTGAACTAAAAGAATTAAAACCTTTTACAGCACATATTTTTAAACTAAAATACAAAGCCGTTTTCAACAGAATCTCAAGATTCAATTGAAAACAGCCAAAGGAATTTTTGCTAAGCTCAGGGTTTTTTGAGATTAGCAGAGACAAGGAGACAACTTCTGCATGCACGCATGTGCTTAAGGAAGTTTCGACGCAGGATATGATGCTTTCAATAAGCAATCATCAAAAGGAAAGTTTTTTGCTAGGCTCATGCACAGTGAGGTTAGCAAGATCAAGGAGACAACTTCTGCATGCACGCATGTGCTTAAGGAAGTTTCGACGCAGAGATTGCTGAACTCACGAAGCATGAGCCAGCAAAAAAGCCCGGGTGGCGAAATTGGTAGACGCAGGGGACTTAAAATCCCCCGGTAGAAATACCGTGATGGTTCGATTCCATTCCCGGGCACCATTCTTTGGTTCCAAATCAACAACTTAAGGCGGCAACACCTACTCCACGACCCAAACTCAAAAACTGACCACTTTCACCTTTGGGTACAGTTTTGGGACAATAACCCATAAATACCAACCATTCTTGGTAACAAGTGAAAACCTCTTAAAAAAAGACAAAATGCTGCCTTTTACAATACCAACGTCCCTCTATTGTCCCAAATTACCCTTAAATAACTATATACGTAATTATAAAAGGGATTTTTTATCCCTTATTACCACTTGTTACCATTAGTTGTACTATATAATTAATTCCATTACTGAATAGAATCATTAAGAATGTCAGCAAACATACAACTCACAGGCAGTCCGCACTTAAAGTATCTAAACATCTGCACACCAGGCGAATATGCCATGGATGTTGCTATAGATGTACTAAGTCATTTAGACAGTCATAGTTCAATCACCGTTAAAAACACAGGATGGAAAAATGGTTTTGGTCTTGAAGTCTGTGCATGGGTTCCAATTAAGGCCCATGAGTGTGAAGCCGAACTAATGACCGATGGTGACACTTTCGAAGTTCGTCAAACCACTGGCAGCTTGCAGGGCTTTGAACGCATCCACGATTTAATCAAATCACACTTGAAGATAGACTGAGATGGCTACCATAATCAAAAGAGGTAACACATACCAGGTTAAGATCCGCCTCAAAGGACATCCCACCGAATCAGCTACATTTAATCGAAAAACAGATGCGAAAGTTTGGGCTGCTAAGCGTGAATCAGAAATAAGAGACGGTAAGCACCTGAAAGAAGCTGAATCAAAACGTCATACATTTGCCGATATGATTGACCGATACATTCAAACCGAATTGCACAACAAGCCCAAAAGTTATGCCAAACAAAAAATGCAGCTTAACAGATGGAAAAATGAACTGGGTGACTTCAGGTTATTTGATGTAACCGCTAAAAAAATATCTGAAGTGAAAGAGTTGTTACTTACCGAGAAAATGAAGAATGGAAAACAACGTTCAACATCAACAGTAGTTCGGTACATGGCTGCTCTCTCGCCTGTTTACAAAATTGCAGTAAATGAATGGGAATGGCTAGATAAATCACCAATGATCAAGGTAAGCAGACCCACTGAACCCAAAGGCCGTATCAGATATTTAAATGACAGCGAAAGAGAACGTTTACTTGCTGCAGCAAAGGTACTTAAAAATAAGGAACTAATCTAGGACATGCATTACATAGAATCCACAAACTAACTTTTAAGTGATGTTTCTGATTAAAAAATAACTGATTTGAGCTACTAATTCACTAGATAGGTGATTAGGTCAGAGGTGAGATTGGTTTTGAAGTGGATTTGACAGATTCAATTCGAGTTGAACGATTGCAGACATAATCTGCTAATGGATTTTTTAGCGGTTTTAGGCTATTCCAGAGCGGGTTTGAGCTTAATTCCTAGGGTCCATTTGCGTTTTGTTTTCTTTGAATATTCTTTGAGTTGTTCAGCGGTTCCTACAGCCGAAAACCCGATAGATTTAAAGCCTTTGAGCTCATCTAACCAATCATCAGGATTGATACCAATTTCATCAATGGTTTTGGCTGTTTTTTCAGAAATAAAACCTCTTTTATCGCCACGTAAACAACGGCCTGTTTCATCAACTAGATTGATGTAGTTAGACAGATAAAAGGGCAGGTCATTATAACTAATCTAGGACATGCATTACATAGAATCCACAAACTAACTTTTAAGTGATGTTTCTGATTAAAAAATAACTGATTTGAGCTACTAATTCACTAGATAGGTGATTAGGTCAGAGGTGAGATTGGTTTTGAAGTGGATTTGACAGATTCAATTCGAGTTGAACGATTGCAGACATAATCTGCTAATGGATTTTTTAGCGGTTTTAGGCTATTCCAGAGCGGGTTTGAGCTTAATTCCTAGGGTCCATTTGCGTTTTGTTTTCTTTGAATATTCTTTGAGTTGTTCAGCGGTTCCTACAGCCGAAAACCCGATAGATTTAAAGCCTTTGAGCTCATCTAACCAATCATCAGGATTGATACCAATTTCATCAATGGTTTTGGCTGTTTTTTCAGAAATAAAACCTCTTTTATCGCCACGTAAACAACGGCCTGTTTCATCAACTAGATTGATGTAGTTAGACAGATAAAAGGGCAGGTCATTATCGTCTTTACCAAAGCCAGAAAGCCAAGTCGAATTGTTTTCAATACGCTCTTTGATTGAAGTGAAATCAGATCCTTTCAAGTCTCTTGCCATAGCAGCTCTAATAGGGTTCAAATCAACGTAAGCCATGCAGGTCAATAATGCCCTTTCGTCAAGCAAGGCTTGACTCTTGAACCTGGACTCCCAGAAGTGCCCAGAACATTTGTCCTCTTCATTGGCCATCCGAGCAATGTATTCATTAATCGCCTTCATGTACCAAGAAACAGACATCAGCCTGGTTTTGTATTCAGCGACATATTCTTTCACCCGCCTGAGTTCAGCTTCGGTCTCAATTTCACCTTTTAGATAACGATCACACAGCACTGGAAGTGAATACAATGAACACCAAGTCATCAGTACCTGGGTGGCGTTCCATTCCTTTGTTGAATTAACTCGCAGGACAATATGGAAATGGTTCGACATGATGGCATAAGAGCATACATCAATAGCGAATACAGAAGTGACTTGTTTGATGCGATCTATGAGCCACCCACGGCGATGCTCGAAACTCTTTCCTGATACTTTATCCTTACCGCAGAGAAAGGCGCGTCGAACACATCTAGATACAATGTGGTAATACGGTGTTTCCTCGACACAAATCTGTTGGTTTCTGGCTAAAGTCATACAAAACTCCATGTAAAAACATTATTTTGAGCAAATGGCTTAGAAATATCTGTGGCAAATCTCTGATGAGCATGTAAGAATTTGTAGATTGAGGTGTGTGTCCCAGATTAGTTGGGCAGATAACCGTAAATATAAAAGTAACACTGGTGGCGGTTGCAGATTGAATAATATTAATTTGCGCCGCCACTTCAAAAAAAAATTGTAACCAAAAAAACGTACGGCTCAATTCCAGAAATTATTTACTAATTTTAGTATCATTCATGCTCTTTACTTCTAGATGGTTTTTCATCACGATAATAAAACCAAGGTAATTTAAATTCCTTTAATGAAATTACATTTCTATCAACCAATAATTGATCCTTTTCAAAGATAAAAGCATCATTATGCTTATCTGTAAAAACAATCATTATCTCTGTAAGAGTGACCATAAAAAGATGTGTCAGACGGGTAACGTCCTTGATCAATGAATCAAATATCTTATGTAAACCAACTTTGTCCCACTTAACATCATCTGAAGAAATCAATTCCATCATTTTCATCAGTTTAACTACTTCAGAATGGTAATACAGACTGTTCCCATCATCTTCAGATAAATATAAAACGAACTCATCATCAAGTTTTTCGTTATGATTTCCAATTAAATCGTTACCGTAATGAAATGATTGGTTGTTTCTTAAAGAATTAATTGGGTTAGTGCGACTGAAATACTTGTTGATTTCTTTTTTTGCCGCAACTGCTTTTTCACTAAATTGACCTATATATTGCCTCAATTCTGGTTTGCTGTTCATGTGCTTTTTAATATACTCGTTTGCTTCATTCAACTTACCAGACAGCAACCTAATAAACATACACAAGTACGTTGTATTACATTGGTGATGAGGTTCTATTTCATTTTCCCCATAAGTTGACCAGTAAAAAAGTTTGTTCAATGAATTGATTTCATTAGCAATATGCCCAACATCAAAAAACATAGCAACTTCTGTTTCGTCGATATCATCCAGTTTATCTTTTATTATTTTTACTTTCTGTACAAACGGCATATAAATTAACTCAGTAATTTGGTTAAGAGTATAGTATCAAAAATTAATAACACAAATAAGCCAATACCTGATTGGTAATGGTCAAGCAACAATGGGTATCAATGAATCTGGCATTGTGACGTTAACAGAACTGTATGGGGGGGGGGAGTTAAAACCAGACTTAAAATCAAACCGATTCGGTTGCTTAGGAATATTCTTATATCCACACTAAAACACTTTCAGGCAAATGGTATCATCAGGTTTCATAACAATTCAAACACCTAAAAAGCATGGTTTTGCGCCGTTAATTTCTGACGGTGTAAGCTATAATTGAATTATGAATATAGATACAAGTTTAAGGTTGTCAGCACAAAGGGCTTTATTGGACGCAGTGCCAGTTGGATTAAGAGCAGTTTCAGTTGAAGCCAAAGAAAATATGATATTTGTCAGAAGCATATTTGATTCTCAGCAATCCAAAGATAAACACTGGGAATCCTTATCAATAGCCGGTACTGAAATTATTTCCGATTTCCCAGATTACAATATTAAAGAAGAGTTTCTCGTTAACACCGAACACAAAATGAAACATTTGAAACACCTTGTGTTCATGAGGAAAGAAACCGATATTTCTTAGGATAGAGTCTATGCACCATTACACAGAAAGCGGACTTGATAATATCTGGCTATCCAATGGCTATCAAATTGATGACAGCATCAGTGTTGACCAACCTAACAATTTGCACTACACCATTGCCAGTCACATGATTTCTCTGAGATCTAAACTATCACCCAAAGAATTTAAGTACCTCAGAAACGATATTCAAGCCACTCAGGCAACTTTTGCAGCCGTGCTTGGAATAAGCGAAAGCACCATAAGAAATTGGGAACATGGACGATCTGAAATCTCACCCATTGCAGATAGAATGATCAGAATGATTTATAGGTCATGCGCCGGGGATGATCCAGATGTGGTGAACTTAGTTAATGATTTGACAGTTCAATCAGGTAACTCATCTAAATTGATTTTCAAATATACATCTCGATGGGAGCTTGACAAGAATGCAATCAAATAAATTCAACCGCTCAAATGTAAAAATAATTGATTCCGTTGATCAATCTGACCATGCGGTTGAAGTTGACATAACATTCGATGATGGCTCAAAAAGGTTTTGTTTCTTTCTTACTCCGGATATGATTAATAAATTTGGTGATTACGTCAATGGCACTAAGGTTCGTCTTCATTATGGCAACAACATGATTGTTGTTTCAGAGTTGAGCGAGGATATAATATTTAAATGCATTAACCAACTAGATATTGATGGTGTACTACTCGATCACACAACTGCCACCTAATAAATATTTTTTGAATAGCACATGAATGAATATCAAGCCAAACTGGAAGCCATAAAAGCCAAGAGGCTATCATCAAAAGATCGATTTCAATCATTAATCGTTTTTATCGGCATGTTGCTCAGTGCATTATTTGCGTTGCCGATATTTGGCTTTGGCTGGACATGGAAACTTTATAAAATATTATTGGTTTCTTTTCCATATGATTGGATGAGCTATGTATCAGCAGTTTTCTGTATTCTGCTGGGCTTATTTGTCATATTCTTAATTTTTTATAGTATTTCCATCGGCTTGAAACACTTTGTTCGATTCTTAAGTGGCATAAAAGAAAAATGATAGCAATATTCAAAGAAACCAAAGGCGATTACTTAATTGCAACAATTGAAATTAACAATAATCAATATTTTGTTATGGATCACTTTTATGGAGAACTGTTAAAGAAACAGCAGCAAATTGAAATTGAATTGTCTGTAGGCGTGTATTCAGAAGAAGAAAGTTGGGAAACCATGTTTTCAGGCAACCCGGATAGAACCAAATCATTGAACCACATAAAAGGCTGGGAATATCAAGCCAATGGCATAATCACCAGTATTACGCCCGATGTTACGGTTGATGTTGGCATAGCCATTCTGGAAGCACCGATCACATCAAATGACCAGCGTCTTGTGGGCGAAAGCATTTCATTCAAAATTAACCGGCTTGATGCTTATCCAGCCTGACAGATAAGTTATCACTCTGCATTTTTGTTGTTACAAATGATGTTATATTTTAAATATAAATTTTATTAATGTTTACAATCAATATCTTATCGATCAGTTAGCGTCCATTCCCGGCAACATTCTTTGGTTCCACAGCACTCCACAACACCTTCAAAATCCAAACATCTCATGTTGGACTTCGCTGTATTCAGCCCAAGCTACCTTACTTTTTACTCAAAATTAGTTGCAGTAAATCTCTGATGAGCTTGCAAAAAAACTCCTACGGAGTGACTGTCCCTGATTCGTTTCTTGGAAGAACCCTCTTCACATTTTATAAAGCGATTTTAAAGCGATGACTGGCATGTCATATTCAGCATGTCATATTCAGTATTCGTGGCATTTTACGCAGCAGTGGGTTGGACCCAAAGACCCACATATCTATAAAAAAACATTTATGCAGTTGATTCTTATACCAAATAATTTCTTATTTCCCCACTAAAAACCCTTAAAAAATCAAACCAAGTCATTTACACCAGTTACGTTAAGACTGCTTACTGTTTTATAATTAATTTCAATCATTAAATTAAAGGGGACACAAAGTGAAAAACAGCATGTCATTAACGACTGCACTATCTCAGTCTAACAAATTCAATCAGATTCAAACAACACACACCTTTATCAAGCGGTGCCTATCAAACTTGGTAATGACAATTTTACTGCTTATGCTTTCGCACTCAGCATTCAGTGAAACTTATCTGATTGATTTCAGCCAATTTGAAAACCCAGGTGGTAACTGGAACTCACTCCAAAGCAACCAAAACACCAATGTTGCTCTGATTGATGATGACACTGGAGTGACTGGCGCTGCCACACTCAGCCATGCGCTGGGTGGAGTGGACAGTAACAATTCAGGCGGGTGGACAGCGGGCAATGTTGACTGGCTCAATGTTGGCGCCGCCAATGATGGTATTTACAGTGTCACCAATGGTTCTGTGACATTCAATGGCTTGAGTAATGGCAGTACCTATGCAATTGACCTGGTCGCTGTTGAAACACTGTTTCCAAGTGTTGCGGACTTCAAAGTCGCAGGACAATTTGCTGACAGCAACAGACTGGGCACCACCGCCTTAGGAGATGATTGGAACACCGCAACTGATGGTCTGAACAACTGGTTGACTTGGGATGCAGTAACACCCAGCAATGGATCTATCACATTAACTACTTTATCGGCAGGCACCTATACCACCCTCAATGCCATTCGCATCCGAAGTGTTGGCACACCGAATGTCCCGCCAACGGCCACAAGCTTTACCGCCAACCCGACCGAAGGACAAACATACATATTTTCAACCGCAGATTTTTCATACAACGATGGCGATGCCGATCCAATTAACCACGTTTTGGTCTCATCAACAACCCTGGCAGGCACACTGTATGTGGACGCTAACAACAGCGATACCTTCAATGCCGGCGAACAACTCAACAATGGTGACATGGTTTCAAAAGCAAACCTAGATGCCGGTAATTTACAATACATCCAAAATGGCACTACCAATACTTCATTCAGCTTTGAAGTCAATGATGGTGTAGAAAACAGCAATGGAAATTATCTGGCCACTTTAAATATCACAGCTGTACCTGCTGTTGTAAGCATGGTTAATGTACCAGCCTCAGACACATACATACTCAATGAAAACCTCAATTTCTCAGTTCAGTTCAGTAAGGATGTCACTGTCAATGGAGACCCAGCTCTTTCAGTCACCATCGGTTCTGTGAATGTATTGGCAGCATATCAAAACGGCTCCGGCAGTGGTGTTTTAACCTTCAACTATGCAATTCAATCTGGTGATTTTGACAGCGATGGTATAGCCATCAATTCGCTCAGCCTTAATGGTGGAACAATCACCAGCAATGGTGGACTTGATGCCAACATAAATTTAAATGCAATAGGCAGTACTGCCAATGTTCTGGTGGATGCTGTTGCTCCATTACTGCAATCTGTTACTCGATTGAACCCCGCTACCAGCCCGACATCTGCGGATAGTGTAACCCTGCGGTACACATTTACCGAACCCGTTAACAACGTGCAAAGCAGTAATTTTTTCAGCAACAATCCCAGCGCAATCAATAACATCCAAACCACCACCACCTCACCAACAACTTATGATGTTGAATTCAGCGGGGCTAATTTGGTTGAATTTAATGGCAGCATTGCGTTTGGTTTTATCACCGCAGGTATTACTGATCTGCCAGGTAACTCAATGACAAGCAACAGTGTAGTCGGCACCAATGACAACAATTACACCTTTGAAAACATCTATTTCATTGGCGGTACTGTCAATGGGCTATTAGCTGGGAATTACTTTGTTCTGACCAATATGGGCGCGGATGACAAGATCATCACCGAAAATGGTGCTTATGTTTTCAACACACCATTGGTCCATACTGAAAGCTATGATATTGAATTCGACCTGCTACCCAATAACCCGATTCAGCCTTGTCAGATTATCAACGCCACTTCAAGCATAAACAGCGCCGATGTGACTGATATTGATGTCAGTTGCGAAGTAGGCAATGATTTAATATACCGCAATGGTTTTGAGGCTCCTGTGGTTAATTAAGCATCACCAGTTTTGTTATAAAAACAGCCAGATAACTTAATCTGGCTGTTCTCTTAAGTAACACTGATTTATGTATTGGCTTCGCTCCACTCCCGGCACCATTTTATGATTCCACAGCATTTCAAAGTGAAAAGCCATCTTTGAAAATAACGTCATTGTCATATGTTTCATCGGCACCGGCATCATAAATGTAGTTCGGATTGTTTTGGTAATTTTGTACGGTATTATCATCCCAGCCACGCTGTTGATTGTCCATATCGCTTACACCATCATCTAACAAAGGCTGTGCACAGAAGTCTACCGCAGGTGAGGTGGCAGCATTCAAATGATAATCACGGTTATCACGATCAACAAACTCAGGGTCTGTTACCTGAACATTAACGGCTGAATTTCCCAGTGAGAGCATTTCATGTGCAACCAAACAATCGATATCAGCCAAAACAGACACTTCATTGGAAATAACAAAACCAGTATTGGCATCATCAATGATTGAAGCTTGGATATTTATAGGCAGATTGGATTGAACCAGCCGTCCTATGACCGCCGAAGTGGCATTGTTATCAGCGATGGTGGTGTTAATGAGGTTCAATGCAGCAAATATGTCATGTAAAGCAAACACATACTTATCATCTAACAAACCGATGCCTAAGTTACCGTTGTTATTGAAGACACTGTTTCTGAAGGTATTTTCTGAATCAAATTGTCCTGCATAAAGCACTGTTCCGATATGAGCTCGATTATCCTCAAAGTAGGTATGTGCTATATCGAGTATACTTCCTTGGTTATAAATGGCACCTCCGTAGGTTAGTTCATCAACATCAAAACCAGCATTTAACGCCGCGTTGGCTTTGAAATAATTGCATCGATTGTTGTCCCAACATGGGCCTGACTCACGGTTGATCACGATATCAACACTTAACTCTGTGTATATGGCCCCACCACGAAAGTGTGCAATGTTGTTATTAAAATAGACACCTGACATTGATACCTGAGTATCTGCTCCTCCGGAAATATATAGACCACCACCATGTCCATATATATCAGAAAATGAATGGTCTTCTGCTAAATTATGCCCTATGTTTACGGGTTCTGTTGGATCTCCAAAACAGACACCTAAAACACATATTTGCTGACCTTGAAGGTTTAATTGACCACCAGAGTTCAAAAATATACCACCGCCATGTCGTTTGGCCACATTAGAAACCACGCCAAATTCAGTGTTGTTCGCTGATGACCCAGAAAATATGGTGACCAAACATCCTTGGTCAATAAAAATGCCACCACCAAAACCAAAAGAATCATCTTGCGCAGCAGTGTTTCCTACCACACCACTTTTACCAAGCATCAAAACACTGGCATCTTCACTGGTACAATGTATGCCACCGCCGTGGTCTGCTTGATTATTTCTGATTAAACTGTCTTCCAGAATTAAGTTACTGGCGCCACTGGCCAGCGCAATACCACCGCCAGTTATGCCTGTATTGCTTTCTATCAGTACATTTTTCAATCTTATGTTGGCATCTGAATTTAAAGTTGAAATACCACCACCCGGAAAAAAGTCACTGCCATTACCATGGGTGATGATTAAATTTTCAAGTCTGATTTCATGGGTGTCAGATGCGCCACTGATGCTAACAACAGGGTTTGAGTGGGTGCCAGTAATCAGCGTTTGCGTACTCGTGGGATTGTCATTATTGGCCTCATCACAATTGGCATAACCGCCCTTGATGATTAATGATTGGTCGTTGATAAAAATGTCCTCACTGTAACTGGCATTATTTGCTAAGCGAATTTCTGTAGCACCAGAATCTATGACCAATTGGATGTTGGCAACATTGACATTGATATTGCAGTCTGCATCACTGCCCATAGACTGGATCAAACCGCCGCCTTTTGTATTGAATTTACTCTCTGAAGATAGGTAATTTTTTAATTGATTGATCATTTCAATATTATCCTCAGATTTCGCTGTTGCTTGCGCGGGTATTAAAAATATGACGACTAAAGAAACTACTGAAAATATTGTTTTTTTAACTGATTTTAATGATGACATAGTTCTGTCCAGTATTGGCTTAATTAAACCACCGTAAACAGAACCATAAATGGGTCATTTAATTTTAAATTGTTCTTTAACGACTCAATTGGAGCGAGCATGTCTTGCCATGGGTGTTCACTGAGGACTGCACTGATATAGGCACATTGGCCCAAACAAACCAATCAACTCATCAATGACACACATCAGTTGCGATTGGGATTACCAAGCCAATGGCATAATCACCAGAATTACGCCCGATGTCATGGTTGATGTGGGCATAGCCATTCTGGAAGCACCGATCACATCAAATGCCCAACTTCTTGTGGGAAAAAGCATATCATTCAAAATTAACCGGCTTGACGCTTACTCAGACTGATAGCTGGCGCTAATAACTGTATATTTAACATTGCTTTTTCATATTAAAAGCGGCAACCTCTCATGTCTAAAAACCTGAGAGGTTGCAATTGACAAGACATCTTCATGGGATTAACACGGGTTTCAGCATACTTTAAATGTATATATACTTAGCCAAGTCATTCCTATGAATGATATCAATACGCTATCAGTTCCCTATCCAGCTATGCTCACAAACAGTATTTGCGCCTTCAACGGCATTGAAATACTCTCTGAGTGCCATCTCGATGGCTTTCAAGTTACCAGACGCGTATGCAGCATTCAAATCATTCAATTCATCTTGAACATTTTGCATCGCATCTGTACATGGCGTTGCTCTTGAAACTCCAGGTAAAGCTGTTAAGGAAATGGTTGTTATCAGCATCATTGTTTTAAAATTCATCATATTCTCCAATAATTAGTTAAGTAAATTGATTTAAAAATTCGATTTAAATAGTATTAATCGACGGGATCAATCTTAGGCAATTACACAAAAATCAGTGACAATAATGAGGACAAAAACCTACATATTTAGGTCGGAAAATACATTACAAATCCCAAAAACAGAAATCTTGCTGGTCTAGGGCAGTCATTTAAGTGAAAGACATTCATTTGCTAACAAACTGAATTTAAATGATATTTACAAAGTGTTGAATGAAATAATCAGCTGATTACAGTTATGAATAAAGCGGGGTTTTATCTGAAGTATTGTTTTAGGAATAAAATTTCGGACTGGATTGTTGCAGCTTTCTTCAACCGTATAAACCTTAGTCGACTTATCTGCGCTCCATGTTGGGCACTTTGGAAAAGTACACTGTGGTTTTTTTAATGATTTCATTTTTTTACGCAAGCATTAATTTTCTTTATAAAACTTGGATGCTGCTCTTTGACCTTAAGCGGCTTACCTTTCTTAGATCAGAAGGCTTCATCGCCATTTCAATCACCCATGTTAACAGGATGGCACCGGTCTGATCATTCTTAAATACCGGATTACCCTCTGTGGCTTAATCGGGTGAAATAAATTGTCCTCTGAGGACATAAAGCAGAATATTTCGGCCAACAGATTGTCAATCCAGTTTTTGCTGGGTATAGTACACAGAATTTTAAACTGACATGAAAAAAATGAAGTTATCTAACACATTAACCATAGTTTTTACCTTTGTAATAAGCCTGTTAAGTCATGCCAAAGCCACGCCTTACTTACCGCCTGAACCCATCAGCTTCCCTGAATACATATGTATTCATGAAGTGTTTTCACCGACAAATGTAGGCCCCCGTCTCAAAAACAGAAATCCGGTCACCAGCAAAATCTACGCATATGCATATATCAACCCTGACATGACCTGCCCACCATTTGTATCTGCTTATGAAATCCCTGAAAATGAAATCTACTCCACTGGTGATATCATCTGGGAAGATCCTGATTTCATTTGGGAAGACATTGCACCAATCCATTGTGACGTCGAGGTTTCAGATGAATGTGCATCGCCTATGTTCACAAATGCAAATGTGGCTTGCTCAGACCTTGAGTATTGTACTGTGACTGATACTAACCATGATTGTCGACCTGGGTTATTACCAGCTAATTAATTTTTTCTACATAACCTTTATTGATATGATGATGGCTTAAACAAAAAGCATGCGTGCATTTAAAAACACTCATGCTTTTGTTAATAGCTCTCGTGTTTAAAAATGTTACTAGTTTTCAAAACCTTTTTTTTCTGAAGTATAATTCTCAGACTTTAAAATAGAATATATCCATCATAAATAAAACTTTTCCTTTTAAAGCACTGGTTTTATTGTGTTTCATCTTAACTTCGATTGTTTGCTCTGCTACCGATGTGAGGTTCAATCAAGTTGATTTACCACATCAGGATCGGGTATGGGCGCTTGCAAAAGATCAACATGGCTTTTTATGGATCGCCAGTGATTCAGCTTTGGTGGTCTTCGATGGTTATGAAGTTAAGTCGATGGATACGATCTACCCAGAAACTGACATCAAAAATATCAGGAAATTGTTGGTCGATCATGCGGGAGGATTGTGGTTGGGCACCAAAGACAAAGGCCTGTATCGCGCATTTGACAACAAAGTTTCACCTGTGGAAACAATCAAAGCCAAAAACATCACCGAACTACACCAAGATGATGACGAAATTTGGATCGGTGGAGAAGCGTTCTTATATACCCTTGCCACATCAGGCCAAGTTTCGGGATTTAAACTACCATCACTTGAAAATAATGACCAGACAGCGAAAGTCACTGCCATTGAATCCACCTCTGATGACAGGCTACTGGTTGCTACTCAATACCATCTGTATGAGTTCAATAAAATTTCAAAGAGGTTTAAAGAAATTACCATTGCAGGCTTATTAAATACCTACATCAATGACCTGTATATTGATCAGGACAACAAAACATGGGTTGCAACTGATATCGGGCTTTATGTCAAAGACAGCAAGGACAACGATGAATTTAAACCTTTCCTCAGAACCAAGCTAAACTTCAGGATCAATACCATAGCAGCTGATGGTGAGCATTATTGGTTGGGTTCGCTGCGCAATGGACTGGTTAAGGTTAACAAAGACACATCAGCGATCACAAAATTCAAGAATGAGGTCAAAGACAATACCTCGATTTCAGGTGATACCATTATCGCGATGCTGTTAGATGAGGCTGGGGTTCTGATAACCAGTGACTTTAATGGTGGTCTGAGTTATTTCAGCACCCAGTCATTGGCCTTTGGTCTAGAGAATAACTCATTGTACGAAAATGGCTGCACCGATTCCCCACGAATTCATGGCATTGATGAGTCAGACCAAGGTACGCTTTGGTTGTCAACCGAGTCAGGCTTGATTGAGCTGGACACCAGTAATGGCAGCTGTAAAAAGCATGATTTAAATAACGAAGGTATAAATGCGCACAATCCCTATCATCCTTTGTTTTCATTCCAAGACTCTGAAAAAAATCGCTGGATCGCAACTGCCAAAGGCATCAATAAGATTGACCCAGTTTCTGGTTTGATTGACGATTCCCAACGTGATTTCATCAACGCAACCACATATTTCATGGTTGAAATAGGGTCTCAAGAATTTTTGATTGGCACCAACAAAGGACTTTATAGATTGTTCAATAACCAGTTTAAAAAATTCGTTACTGACTCTGACAATTTATCAATGGAGGATTTTTACAGTTATACATCCTCAAATGGAAGTTATTATTTTGCCACTGAAATGGGGGTAGCGGTGCTGAATAATAACAATGAATTAGGCATACACACCCCTATTCAATCACAATTACCAAAACAAGCCGTTTACTCCGTTTATGCCGATGACAGGCAAAACCTGTGGGTTGGTGTAAACAAACATGGCTTGTATAAGTTTGATAAGGATGACAATTTAATCATCAAATATGATGAAAAACAGGGTTTACCGTCTGAGATAACAGTTTTCAGTATATTAAGAGCAGACAATGGTTTGTGGTTAGGCACCAGCAATGGCCTAGCCAGGCTTAACATGGAAACCAACAGCGCCCATGTGTTCCATACCAGTGATGGCTTACAAGATGAATACTTCATCAGTGGATCAGCTTACCAATCGACTTCAGGAAAGTTATACTTTGGTGGCAGAAATGGCTTCAATGCGTTTTATCCAAAAGACATCAAAACCAATACCAACCCACCGAACATCGCACTGACTCAATTGACCCGTTTCGGCAAAGCCGTGAAACCTGGTATTGAAACTGAAGGTTTTGTGATCAATCGACCCATCAATGAATTAGAAAACTTGGAACTGAGCCACAAAGATTACGTGGTGGGATTTGAATTTACCGCCTTGGATTTTGCTGATTCAAAACGCAATCGTTATGCCTTTAAGATGGAAGGACTGGATCCAGATTGGAACCTGGTTGGTGCCAATGACCGAAAAATCAGCTATTCCAATTTGGCCCCTGGCAATTATACTTTCACCGTAAAAGGCGCTAACAAAGATGGTACTTGGAATGAAACTGGCAAGTCACTGCAGATCAAAGTATTACCTGCACCTTGGTTTACTTGGTGGGCTTATAGCCTGTATGTGTTAACAGGATTCGCCCTGCTATTTGCTTATATTTATCGAAAAAATCAAGCCAATGCGGCAGTGACTAAAAAATTAAGGTTTGAGGTTGATAAACAAACCAAAGCCTTGCAAATTCAAAAAAGCAAAGTCGAAGAATTACTGGAACGTAAAAATGAATTGTTTGCCAATGTTTCACACGAATTTCGAACCCCATTAACCTTAATTTTGGGGCCAATTAATAAATTGTTAGCCGCTCCGTTACCCAAAGACAACATCCAATCATTAGAAATGATCAACAGAAATGCCAATCGCTTGCTCACCATGATTGAACAAATACTGCAATTGGCAAAAATGAGCTCGCAAGAAGAAGTCACTTTGATTCCTCAACAAGTACACACCAGTTTGGAAGTTCTGGTCTCTTCATTTCAGACTTTGGCAAAACATAAAAAAATCACCTTAACACTTTTGCGCAATGACAACGCGGCCATCAATGGCACTCAGGATTTGATTGATGTTGTTTTTGGCAACTTGATTTCAAACGCCCTAAAATACACCCATATTGGAGGAACAGTTACTGTCAGTTCCTGCATTAATGAAGACTGTATTGATATTGAAGTAACTGATAATGGTTGTGGCTTGGATAAGCAACAACAAAGCGAAATTTTTAATAGGTTCACCAGACTGGAATCACACCAAGACATAGCAGGTGTTGGGATAGGCTTGTCTGTGGTAGAAGAAATGTTGAAAATAAATAATGGAAGCATCCAAGTAGTCAGTGAGCCAGGGAAAGGCAGTACATTTGCTGTCAGGTTCAAGACCATCGAATTCACTGCTGAAACAAAAACCACTGAATCAAACAAAACATTAATTAACCAATTATTGAGAGAACCCTATTCAGATGAGGTAGGCGGCACATCAATTCAATATTATGGCAGTAAAGAAAATGAGACTGTGCTCATCATTGATGACAATTCAGACATGCGAACCTTAGTCGCTGAAACCTTACAACATCGATACCACTGCATCACGGCAGACCGAGGAAAGGCGGGGGTAGCTGAAGCCATAAAATGGGTGCCTGACATTATCATCTGCGATGTCATGATGCCAGAAATGGATGGCTTTCAAGTGTCACGAATCCTGCGGTCGGATACCCGAACATCTCACATTCCATTGATATTATTAACGGCTTTGAATGATAAAAAGAGCCGAATTAAAGGTTGGCGTGAAAACATCGATGTGTATTTAACCAAACCTTTTGATGCTCAAGAACTGATCATCCAATTGGAAAACATACTGGTCATTCGTAACATCCTATCCAAGAAAGCCGGCGCAGCTTTGAAATCTGGAAAAATATCGATGAATTCTGGGCTACCAAAAAATGACCAATTATTCGTAGATAAATTCATGCAAATGATCGAAAAAATGTACACAGAGCCTTATTTTCTTCGTCCCCAAATGGCCAGCATGATGGCTGTCAGTGAACGTCAGTTACAAAGAAAATTGAAAGCCTTAATAGACAAAAACCCATTGGACCTCCTGCGTGAATACCGCCTCGAACAAGCTGCAGTGTCCCTGAAAAATGGCAATCAAGTCAGTATCACAGCTGACAATTGTGGCTTTAACTCTGTGACGTATTTTTCAAAATGTTTCAAAAAAAGATATGGCGTATCACCAAAGGTATACCAACAAACTTGTAACAACAGACCAGAATAGCTAAGCCATCACTGCTGTTTGCTTGTTGAGTTTCATCAGGCCATTTCTAAATCAAATAAGTTAACAACAATAAGAAGCCATTCCAGATCGAAATAAAAGTAAGAAAACGACCCCAGGTTGTAAATGATGTAGAATCTGCAACCAATAAGATGCTTGATGACTTCAGAAGATCAGTGATTCAATGAATCTAACACCATTTTTTAAATTTATTTATATGCCATGAAGTGATTTCACCAATTTTCCTGTATGCCTTATTGATGATTAATTTTACACAGGAAAACCTATGCGAGTACTTTTATACGTGATCAGCGCCCTTTGGGTCCAGGCCGCTGTGGCTGCTGATGTCAGCATCCCTAATACGTTCGTTGCCAATCAACCGGCCATCGCGGCAGAGGTCAATGCCAACTTTTCGGCACTGGAAGTGGCAGTGGATGACAACGATGCCAGGCTGGATGGCATTGAGCCTGTTTTAAGCACCAACAACAACCGACTGGATGCCTTAGAAGCCTTGGTGAGTGGTTTACAAAGCACATCCACGCAATTACAAACTGATCTGGCTGCAGCCAACACCCTGATAGCCAATCAACAATCCAGTCTGATTCAATTACAAACTGATTTGAATACAGCGGTGGGGGTTAACAACTCCCAACAAAACAACATCACGCAGTTACAAACCGATTTAGCCACTGCAAACAACAACATCACTAACCAGCTGGGCACCATAACCCAACTGGAAACTGACTTGAACACAGCCACATCCATTAACAGCTCGCAACAAGCCAGCATTGAACAACTTCAAACTGACTCAGATGCCCTCCAAAATAACTCGGTACTGCAACTTGATGGCTATTTATCCTTGGACAGCTACGATGGTCATGAAACCGCCTTATTCAATAACATCAACGTACAAATCACTGATGGCAGTGGTGACACCGATGGACTAGTTAATGGCTTGGGTAATTTGATTGTGGGTTACAATGAAGTTGATTCCTTTTCGTTGGATTTTTGTTCCAACCCAACTTTCACCACCCAACAGTTGTGTGAAACAAACAACGAAACATGGGGCAACAACGTGCACCGCGGCTCACATAACCTGATTGTTGGCAGCGGTCATTCCTATGACGACTACGGATCAATCGTGGCTGGCATCTCTGGCATCAGCAACGCGCCTTACGCCAATGTTTTGGGTGGTGATCGCAACACCGCGTCAGGCTTTTATGCGGTGGTCAGTGGCGGGGTCAGAAACACCGCTTCAGGCACCAATGCCAGTGTCACCGGTGGCCAACAAAACACCGCATCGGCCGCAGGTGCTTCGGTCACTGGTGGCAGCAACATCAGCAACAGTTTCAGCAATTCATCCACCAATGAATCCATCACACAACTGATCATAAGGGCTTCAAGCCACAGCAACTCAATCAATCAGCTCATACCTGACACCGCTGCCAACACCTCAGGCTTAAGCCAACTGTCAGCAGTGGTTACCACCGAGGCCAACACCAACGTGAGCCAACAAAACTCAATTGATCAGTTACTCAATGATTACAACACACTGGATAATTCTGTGTTCCAAATTGGCAGTGCCCTCAACCAGGCCGAGACTACCCTGATTCAAATCGCAGCCAACACGGTGCTGAGCCTCGATGGATTCTTAAGCCTAGGTACTTACGATGGCTATGATACCGCTGTGTTTGAAGGTATCAATGTGCAAGTCACCAATGGCAGTAACAATACTTTATCGAAAAATGGTTTGGGTAATTTAATAGTTGGCTACAACGAATACGATGCTTCAGCAACAGCATTTTGTTCAAACCCCATTTTTACTGACGAAAGTAGCTGTATTACAGCCAATGGTTTTTGGGGTGATAATGTTCACAGAGGCTCGCACAATATAGTTTTAGGGAAAGGCAACTCTTACGATGATAATGCAGCCATAATAGCTGGTTATTCAAATATCTCAAACCAAAACTATGCCAGTGTTCTAGGTGGAAAAAACAACCAAACTGGTGGTGAAATGTCAGTCATAGTAGCGGGCCTTGATAACATCACTTTTTCAAATTACTCATCCATATTGGCTGGCAATGATAATCAGACCTATGGAATAGCTTCAAGTATCAGTGGAGGCGTAAGCAACACTGCTTCCAATCAATCCTCTCATGTATCAGGAGGTAATTTAAATTCAGCTTCCGGTTATGCATCCTCAGTGAGTGGTGGTCGCAGTCGTTCATCAACTGGGTCTTATGATTGGCGCGCTGGTTCATTATTTGAAACGCAATAAGGAGCCTGACAATGAAAGCATTGATCATTTTATTACTATTAATCAGCAGTGGCCATTCCTTGGCCACTGACTTGATTTTTAAAGCTGGCTTTGAAGCAACCGCTTTGGTCTCAGGCACCGCCACTGGCATCAACAATGCGGGGCTGGTTTTACAGTTGAACACCAGCAATGATACTGAAAACCTGCAGATCAACACCAGCGGTGTGTTTACTTTTAAAACAGAGGTGGCTATTGGTGATAGCTGGTCGGTTGAAATCACCAACTTACCAAGCACACCACAACAACAAAATTGTCTGCCCAACAACACCGCAGGCACCATGCCCGCAGCTGGGGTTGATAACTTATTAATCAGCTGTAACAACTCGGCATGGAACTGGGATCAGATGAACTGGGATACAGGCGGCTGGAACTGAGCAGGGGTTGCATGAAGCTCATGACTAAAGCTGATGTCTTTATTGAGTATTAAAAAGCCTGTGTCAGAAATGGCGCAGGTTTTTTGGCATAAACGTTTTACCTTTTCAATGCACAAGCAATTCAAGTTGAACAACGCTGCATCAGTTCTGGTTAAGTTAGCAACGAATTGATTCAAGCTCAGCCTATGTCATTGGCTTTCCTGAACTCCGATAGTTTATGCTGTGCTCTTTTCAGTTGATTCATTAAAAACCGGTGTAATTTTAAATCAGGTTCAGGCTGGTGTGAGATTCTGACGATCTCATCTTTAAGCTGTTGAATCTTGTCCAGTATTTCTATATCTGGACGCTCCAAGTAATGTTGCGTTTGAATCAAGGCTTTGATGTTTTTCTGTTCTGTCATCATGTGTTTCTCCAATCCCCCCAGATTTGTTGCATTCAGCCACCGAAGGCATTCACTTGTTTCAACTTTAATTTAACTTCCTCAAGCTCTGTGATTAATTGACTGTATGTCTCTAAGTTTGGTGATTCCTTAAGTGAATTTAGCGCCAACTCTTTTCTTATCTCATGTAAACGCTGCTTATACCCAGAGTTAGATTTAGCCGTATTGCTTTGCCTTGTCTTTTTAATTTTGCCAATAATTTCTTGTGTTGTCATGATACCTTTTCTCCCGTTAACCGATGTTGCCATTGCCGAACTCAATTTATGCTTGGGTCAATGACGATATAGGTATTTTCCTAAAATAAAAGGCATTTGAATACAGTCAATTTCTGACTGGCGTGTAAGAAAACATCGACAGCCACTGCGTGCTCAATAAACCGAAGTCGCTCACCTGATGACGGCTGATATGGATGGACTCAAAGCAAACAACACTTCTGGCACTCACGAAATTAACGGCCCTGTGGTATTTTAATTATGAGTTTTGTCAGGAGATGTATATGTGGTTATTTATCAAGTCATTGTTCATGATTAAAGAGCGAAGTATTGCCAAGGAAATGGTGGATCATTACAAATTCAATACCAAACCGGCAGGATTTAAACTGGCCAGGTTGATGCGCAGGCGCGCCCGCAGAGACAAGTTTAAGGCGCACAACACCACCCAACTAAAATATAAGGTCAAGTGAACAAGGACAAGTATGGATAAAGTCAAAAAACCACCTCAAAAACTGGATTTAATCGCCCGATCCAAAAGTGCAGCCTGGGCACTTTTGTGCATGATTACAGCGGTATTTTTATTGTTGTATGGATTGATTTTCACCACCAATATCTTGAGTCAGTTAAACCCTGTCAACACAGCTATAAATGTCATGATTGCTCTGGGCTGTTATGCGCTGATTGCTTCAGGATTTTACCTGCTGTGGCGCAAGTTCAGCCAGCTGTTAAACCAAGTGTTTTCAGGTTTCAAAGAGTGAAAAAAGGTTACTGGTTTTTTGACTGTTTGGCCCGATTGATTTTTTGTCGAAGACCAGATAGCAAGCCATTGTGATCTAATTCGAACACCAAAGCCAATTGTCTACCCAGTTGATTATCTGGAAAACCCTGCCGACTGAACCACGCCAAATAATGTCCTGGCAAGTCCATTAATTTTCGACCTTGGTATTTACCGAATGGCATTTCCTGTTGTAAGGCTTTGAGGAAATCTTGTTGTTGTTCAGCAGTGAATTTCATGACTTGGTGACTTCATCGGTTCAAGATATTTTCGGCTGCATGGCCCGCCGCTTATTCAGTTGTGCTTCTCGTCGCGCTATGTAAACCCCTGAAGCAAATACAATGGCGGCACCAATCAAAGTCCATTGGTCAACAGATTGGTCAAACACCAACCAAGCCATGACTATAATGAAAGGTAAGCGGGCGAAATCAAACGGCATCACTATACTGACATCTGACATTTTCAAAGAATGGGTAAACATCAGATGCGCAAAACTACCCAAAAAACCCATCAAAGCCACCAACAACCAAGTTTCAATGGACGGCCATTGCCAAACGGTCATGGCAACAGGCAGTGACAGAGGCGTCATCAACAACACCATATACATCACAATCACATTGGCATCTTCGGTTCTGGACAAGTTCTTGATAATCAACACCGAAGCGGCCATGGTCACCGAAGAGGCAATCACCACCAAAGAAGCAAATAAATCACCATCGATGGTGGGGCGCAAAATAATTAAGGTGCCGATAAAACCGACCAACACCGCTGCCCAACGCCGCCAGTTAACATCTTCTTTTAAAAACAAAGCCGCACCGATGGTAACAAACAAAGGTACAGTGAAACTCAAGGCCACTGCTTTGGCCAAGGGCAATACCGTGATGCCCCAAAAATAACAGAACATCGAAAATAAACCCAACAAGGCACGAATAACAAACAAACCGATGCGATCGGTCTTGAAGCTGCGGTAGCCAAACTTAATCAGCCATGGCAGCATAAAAACCAAACCAAATAAATTACGAAAGAAGGCAATTTGAAAGGGGTGCAATTCACCTGAGGTCCATCGAATCAGCACATTCATCAGACTGAAACCGAAAGCTGCCAACAGCATCAGGGCGATGCCTTTGAACAAGGCCGCATTGACTGATTGATTTGTGGTCATAAATTAGCCAGCCTGAGAAAATGGAAGCCACAGTTTAATCAAAGTAACCACCAAGCTCCACAGTTAATCCTGTTTTTCAGCACGAGTCATGTACAAACAATTTTCTAGCGGAATTGCGTGGGGGTATTCAGCTTCAACAAAGCCTGACTTTTGATACAACCTCAAAGCCGCTTGGTTATCGGCCAACACAAACAAAGACGCTTTTGACAGCCCCAGTAAAGACTGACCTTCTTTAAGCAAAGCATCAATCAATAATGAGCCAACACCTTGGCCCCTGTGTTTTGGAGACACCACCAAACGGCCCAAATGACAGTGATCAAAGCGGTTGTATATTTGCCCAAATGCCAACACTTCACGCCCCTGTTTCAGCACATAGGCATGGCTCTTATGAAATTTGGACTCAGTCTTGAAGCGTTTAATTTGTAAAGGGTAAGTCACACCTGGCCCACTCCAGTAAAGCACCGACTTTTCACTGTTAAACCAGCGAAACACGGCAATCAGTTCTTGGTCTGTTGAGGGCCATAATTGAATTGAGATCGAATCATTCAAGGGCATAATAATCTCAACGGTTGAGTAAATTAAAAAACAGCAGTGTCATGCCAATCACAGCAACAGCACTGATGAAAGAAGAAGCGAATGGCTTGGTGCTGAATTTATCTGCAAAAACAGCTGCGACAGCCAACATGATAACCAAACCGACTACCCTGCCAGTTGCTACAGCGGAAACACCTTGTGATATGCCCAACCACAAATAAATATTAGCTGCAGATAGCAACAGCACATAGAGCAGCAGCGCCCAGGTTGCCATACTCATGGGATGACCTTACTTTCTGGGGTGGCATTCTTACGCGTTCGTTTTTTTAAGGTGGCCAAATAAATACCACACAACACCATCGCCAGCCCCGCACCATCCATCAAGCCCGTGGGTCGGTTGAAAAACAACACATCCCAAAGCATCGACATGGCCGGTTGTAACAGCAACAACAAGCCCACAATAGAAGTCGGTAAAGTGGGCATGGTTTTGGTGATTAAAACCCAACCCACCACTTGACACAAGACCCCCAAGGCCAATACCGAAAACCCTGATTGTAAATCTGCAATCACAAAGGTGTCTGCTTCAAACAATACCACCGCTGCTAAGATGCTTGCACACAGCAAGGACAACACCCCTAAGTTAGCCATTGGCGACAACGATTGTGGCATCGATTGCACATGGCGCAAAGACAGCATAAAGCCGGTATAGGCCAAAGCAGTGGCCAGACCGTAGAACACCCCCAAACGGTAGTTACCAGACAACTCAGCCCATTGTAATCCGACCAATAAGAACAGTCCCATGAAGGTCAACATCAAGCCAAGAAAAAACTTCCAGCTGATTTTTTCACTGAGGAACAAATAGCCAAATAGGGTCATGAAAAATACTTGCACATTGCCCAAAACGGTGGCCAAACCGGGGCCGACCAATTGAATGGAGCGGTGCCATAACCACAAATCAGCAGCAAAAAATAACGCCCCCAACAGCAACCACTTGGCATAACCCACATTACGCCACAAGGGTTTGCTTTGAATCAAACAAACCGATACCAAAATCAGGCCACCAATCAGCATGCGATAGAAGCCTATGGCCGAAGCCCCCATGTCTGCTAACTTCACCCACACACTTGAGGTGCTGATAACCAAAGCCGCAAACAACATGGTTAAAATGCTTTGCGCTTGGGTCGATATGACTTTAATGATGAAATCCCATCAGCTGTTGGATAACAGTTGTTGAATTTGTGCTTCCAGCTGAGCCACCCGAGCTTCTAATTCATCCAATCTAGAAGTTTGCTCATTTCTGCTGGTGCCACTGGCCTTGACTTTGGACAATGGGATACTGACATCAACTTCACCACACAATAAATGGGTAAAGCGATCCTCGCGACTGCCCGGCCCTTTGGGGATGCGAATGACCAATGGCTGATCGCGCTCGATCAATGATTCAATCACTGCCATCACCTCATCTACGCCAGAGAAGTCTGCCATTCGACCGGTTTTGGTCTTGATGTCATTCAAGGTCAAAGGTTCTCTGACCATCAACACCGCCAGCACAGCTTGTTGTTTTCGGTCGATATCAAATTCAGTCATCACCCGATGAGTCACATGCGTGGCTCTGCCGCCATAATCAACACCGACCAGTTTGCGAGCCTCTAGCTGATTCACTGTATGCCCCACTTCTCCTTCTGTCAGGTTCATCACCGGAACGCGATTGGTTTTTTGGTTACACGCCAACAACAAGGAGTTCATGCTCAGCGGGTAATTATTCGGCGTGGTCAATTGCTTTTCCATCAAACAAGCCATCACTCGGGCTTCAGTGGCATCGAAATAAGCTTTCTCAGCTACTTGTTGTTCGGTTTTATTGTCTGCGTTTACATCATCAAAATTCATAAAATTAAGCTCGTATTGTTGGGTTAATTGGACTGTTCTTTTCTTAAATCGCGAATCAACCTGAAGCCAATGTGGGTCCAAGCTTGATCAAAATCCACTTTGTGTACAGCACCCTTATCATCACTGCCTGAAAGCCATGAGCGACCAACCACCGGGTTGTTATCGCATAAATCATCTGAGTGGAAAATGGCTTTGAATTTACCTAATTTTTCACAACCTGCCAACCATTCACTGACGTTACCTGCCATACCGGACAAACCCAGATTATCTTTGGGGTATCGGTTGATGGGCGCAATGTAGGGACTGCCATCATCACAATTCACCCAAGAACTACCAAGTGATTTGTCTGGGAATTCTTGACCGGCTAAATTGGCGCTGCCACATTTAAAAGGTTGTTGGCTCAGTTTGTTGATGTGGTTCCATTCGCGGGCTGATGGCAAACGATAGCTGAGACCGGTTTTTTGACTCAACCAATTGGCAAATTGATTGGCATCGTGCCAAGTAACACAAACCACAGGCATGTCGTTGGTGACCTTGAAGCCAGGTTTGGTGTAATTCCGTTGAGAAAAAATTAAATTGGCTTTCAGCTTACTTTTACAACGCTGTAACTGATGGTCAGTGGCTCTTACAAATCGATCGTATTGAGCAAAAGTGATTTCGCTTTGGGTTACAGCCAGTCCGTAATTCAAGGTGCTTTTGTTGAACTGTGGGGTAATGACCACCGTCTTGACCCCTTGGTTGTCGATCAGGATTTGACCTGGTTTGAGCATGGTACTGATTGAATCAAGCAAATCATCAACCAGCTCTTGGCCCGGTATCACTTGATCAAGCAGGGTGATGAGCTGTTGGGCTTGCTGGTGATTCAAGGATTTTTTTGCAGCAGCCACTTGAGCCACCACTTCACCCAGCAATAAGCTGCGTTCTAAATCGGTATTTTCTTCTAACTGAAGCAACAAAGCTTCATCAACTAAAATCGTTCTGTGTCTAACTTCTGATACAGACTCAGCAAGAGTTTCGGCTGATGTTAAATTACTTTTTTGTACCGCTTGATACAACAATTGATAATACCCAGCCATCACATCTGACAACAAATTCAAGCCAGCTTGGTGATCGGGAATGTTTTTTAATAACAGCAAAATTTGATCCAAAGCATTGTTATCAAGTGGTGTGGTCAACTGTTTTTGTGCAATGTTGTTTTTCGCTTTTCTCAGCAGTTCGCTGACCTCAGAATCACTCAATTGATTGACCACAACAGTTTGAGTTTTAGCAACAGTCGGTGGACTGTTTTGTGGCCTTGTTTCTGTCGTTGGTTGGATTAACGAATCATCCGCTTGTTCAATTGATTGGTTCAAATCGACCTGTTGACTGGTTTGGGTCGGCTTAATCAACCAAAACACCACCACAACCAGAGTCAAAAACAAAGCCATGGTTGCCAACATAACCGCGATGCGTTGTTTTGGGGAATCGTGTTTTGCGTTAACTGCCAACACCGCTTGTTTTAAACTGTCCATGTCTTGATAGCGTTGACTGGGTGACTTTGCTAAACACTTATCAATCACATTTTGCCAATGGGCCAGTTCATCAGGTAATTTAGGTACTGGGTTGGAAAGGTGTGCCATCATCATGGATAAATCACTCTCCTCCTCAAATACTGGATCACCGGTGAGCAATTCATACAATATGGCACCCAGGCCGTAAACATCTGAACGCTTGTCAACGTGTTTGGATTGGGCTTGTTCAGGACTCATGTAATAGACACTACCAACGATTTTACTGTCCTTGGTGAAACGCCGGCGACCGGTACTTAAGGCAATGCCAAAATCAGCAATTTGAACGTTTCCAAATTGATCAAACAGGATGTTTTCTGGTTTGATGTCACGGTGCACCACACCCTGGGTGTGTGCATAAGCCAAGCCATCACAAATACCAGCAATCAACTGCTTTAACTCATCATCATTTTGGTAGGCAACACTGGTCAAATCGCCGTGCTGCAAATAAGGCATCGAATAGAACAACACCTCATCATCCACATGCCCTACTTCATAAATATTGACGATATTTGGGTGGTAAAGCTTGGCAATGATTTCAGCCTCTTGTTCAAACCTTCTGACCACATTTTCTTCATCAGTGATGATGGGGCGCATCACTTTCAAAGCCACTTCACGCTTCAAAGATTCTTGAAAAGCCAAATAAACAACACTCATGCCACCCTCACCAATTTTACGGATGATGCGGTAACCAGGAATGTTAATTTTGTGATCGTTTTTTGTCATGTGGCAGATATTTTAGCCCAAACATGAGCCAATTTATTTTTTATCACCTGCAAAAGCAACAGTTGCGCAAAAATCACTTCACATTCCGACTCATCAGCTGGATAATAAATTTATTAACTTCAACACCACCGACCTAATGGGCAAGACAGAATACATAACCACCCACAATATTGTGAAATTCAAATGCTCTGCTTGTCATTTAAATACCATCTACATCAAAGTACTTAATTACGAAATAAACACCGCACCCTTCAAACCTGATGAGTATGTGTGCACTGAATGTAATCAAGGCATGATGCAAACCAGCATTAAATCCTGACAACCCAAAATCGCCTCGTTTTTCAATCTGAATAATCATTCTGATTGGCATTCACTCAGATAGATTTATAATGTGGTCATGACGAATCAATCATGGCAGCTGCAATACCTCAATGCCACGGCCAGCCAACAAATCAACCAACAACCCTATTCGAAGCAATTCGATGATGTCTATTTTAATGATCTGGGCGGATTGGCTGAAGCCAATTATGTCTTCATCCAACACAATCACTTGCCTACACGTTGGCAGAAACAGTCCAACCAAGCCAGCTTTTGTATCACCGAAACAGGCTTTGGCACTGGTTTAAATCTGTTAACCACATGGCAAGCTTGGCATAACAGCACCGACAGGCCACAAAAGCTACACTTTATCAGTTGTGAGAAATACCCACTGAGCCATCAAGACATGTCGCAAGCACACCGCTGTTTCCCCGAATTGGAGACATTCAGCCAACAACTGTTAAATATTTGGCATGCGTTTGATGACGTGTTTCGCAGTGGCTTACATACCTTTCAAATGTCTCACGATGTGGCCTTAACATTGGCTTTCGGTGATGCAACTGAAAGCCTGTCCCAGCTCAATGCAAAAGTTGATGCTTGGTATTTGGATGGCTTTGCTCCGAGTAAAAATCCAGACATGTGGCACAATGACTTATTTGTTGAGATCAACCGTTTGTCTCATGTAGGAACTACTTTGTCCACATTCACAGCAGCCTCCCAAGTCAGAAAGGCATTGCAGGACAATGGATTTGAAGTGGTCAAAAAACCTGGCTTTGGTAAGAAAAGAGAAATGATAACCGCTGAATTTCGACAGCCCAATGTGATTAACAACACCGAACACCTGTGGTGTCCATTGTCCAAAGCAGACACCATGAATAAATCAGTGACCATCTTGGGCGGTGGTATTGCCGGCATGTGTTTGGCTTATTTTTTCAAACAATCAGGACATCATGTCACGGTAGTTGATCAACACAAGCAACCGATGCAAGCTGCATCTGGTAATGACCTGGCAATGGTGATGCCGGTGTTAACTGCACAGCCATCCCCTGAATCGGCTTTTTATCTGCGTGCTTTTGAAGCCGCTTTGCATTTTTATCAAACCGAAGAATGGCATGCCATAGGGGTGAGAAAAGACCTGGTCTTGGCCAAAGACAAACAATGGGCTGACGCCATTCAAAAAAGTAAGCTACCCAATAATTTAATCACCATTGAAAGTGATTCAAACGTCTTATTCACTCGAGCCGGTTATGTAGATACTCAATTGCTGGCTGCACGTTTGAGGTTAAATGTAGATCAATGGATTCGTTGTGATGTTGATCAGATCGATAGCACCGCAACAGGTCAATGGCGGTTATTGGATAACAACCAAAAGCTGGTTAATGAGTCTGAACTGTTGATTCTCACCAATGGCATCAAAGCCCAACAGCTGATGGCCTCTCATGACCTGTGTTTAACCGCCAAGCACGGCATGACCACCACCATCAAACCACCCAACGATCAAATTTTAAAGCACATTCAATTGGCTCAAGGCTACGTTATTCCCAATCAAGACCAACAACACTGGTTGTGTGGTGCTACCTTTGACCACTTAGATCCAGCGCAATGGTACCATCCTGCACAGTTACATGATGACCACTGGCAAAGAAACCTACAATTGTGGCAAGGACTGCCGCTACAACAGGTATTGGAAAAAGCTCAAGTCATCAAAGCCCATGCCGCGATTCGCGCCACCACCGCAGATCACCTGCCTATCTGCGGGCCGCTCATAGATCAAACCCAATTCAAAGCAGATTACCAAGATTTACACCACGGTCGTCACTGGCAACAGTATCCGCCAGCAAAAGCCTTGGGTAATTTGTATGTACTGAATGGTTTAGGTTCCCGGGGCTTCACCTCTGCCCCCTTTCTCGCGCAATATTTGTACGCAATGATTGTTGCAGAAGCTTTGCCACTTGAAGCAGATTTGTGTAAGATTATCCACCCGAATCGTTTCTTATACAGAAGCTTAAAAAAAACCCAAAAAAACTGATAAGCGCATGACCAAAGCCACTGAATTTAAAGACCATTTTTCCGTTCAAGCCGAAGATTACAGCATCTACCGGCCTGAATACCCAACTGATTTATATGCATGGCTGGCCTCCTTGTGCAAAGAACACAAAATGGCTTGGGATTGTGCCACTGGCAATGGTCAAGTTGCAGTGGCTTTGACCAATTATTTTGGTTACATCATAGGCACCGATGCCAGTGAATCACAGATTTATCATGCCACCACCTACCCCCGGGTTGAGTATGAAGTGGCACTGGCACACCAGAGTCCCTTACAAGACCACAGTGTTGACTTAATAACCGTAGGCCAAGCTTTACATTGGTTTGAGTTTGATTTGTTTTTCAAGGAAGTCGAACGGGTGGCAAAACCCAATGCAGTTTTAGCAGCATGGTGCTATGAATTGCATCAAATTTCGCCAGCTGTAGATGCCGTCGTACAAAAGTTTTATACCGACATCATTGGTGATTTTTGGCCTGCTGAACGGCGGCACATTGAACAGGCCTACAGCCAAATAGATTTTCCCTTTGAAGCGATTAAATCTCCCAAGTGTACGATGCAAAAACAGTGGACTTTTAAACACCTGATTGGCTACTTAGGCACTTGGTCTGCGACCCAAAAGTACTTGGAAACAAACGGTACTGACCCACGCGAACTGGTGCTGAAAGAATTGCAAGCAGCCTGGGGAACGGATGACACCAAGCAAGTCAGCTGGCCAGTAACCATCAAGACTTTTCGCATTAATCCACAAGCCGATTAACCCAAAAACAGATTAAATAAAACCATGAAAATAGCTAACTTGGCAGTGTATTGTTCATCTTCAGACCACATCAAAAAAGCTTTTTTTGATCATGCAGAAGCTTTGGGCGCTTTGATGGCAGCGAATCATATCCATTTGGTTTATGGCGGTGGCATGGTTGGTTTGATGGGCCAAGTGGCCAAATCAATCAAAAATCACCAAGGTAAAACAGTCGGCGTGGTACCTGAAGCGTTGCGTATTGAAGGCGTGGTCAATACCATTGATGACGAACTCATCATCACCCCTGATATGCACACCCGCAAAGCCAAAATGATTGATTTAGCAGACGGTTTTATTGGTTTAGCTGGTGGTTTTGGTACTTTGGAAGAAATGCTGGAAGTGATGACATTAAAACAATTAGGCTACCACAACAAACCCATCATTTTTCTCAACACCGAAGGCTATTACAATCACTTGTTCGAGATGTTCGAGCACATTTACGCTGAAAATTTTGCCAAAGCTGAATACCGTCAGTTGTATCACATTTGTGACTCTCCTGAACAAGCCATCGCCTATTTAGCCGACTACCAACCACCTAACCTGCCAGACAAGTGGTTTGTTTGAGTCAGATTAAAGTAGGTAAGGTCATTCAAAGCCATCAGCAAATATCAGATCATCGTTGGCAACCAATGAAAAATTGATACTGCTGTTGGCCAACTCAACACCACCGCCGTTGGCTTGGTTGTAGGCGGTCATTTCAATGGTGTAATTTCCCAACACCACCGCAGCACCAGCAAAATTTCCATTTTGATCGCCAAACAAGGCATAAGGCGCCACCCCTTCGACTTGATTTTGTTCAATCGGTCCGGTCAATTGCAAGCGGACACTGAGCGTATTTTCTGGCATTCCAGTGGCCTCAATTGAGAAATTACTGACTCCTAAGGCGTTGACATCCAGGCTGCTTTGATCGTTGATGTTAATAACTTGCATGTCGCTGTCACTGTCAATCAATACAGCCTGAATGGTGGGTGTGCCGATTTGGATGTTAACCACTGTGCTTGCAGAGTTTAACGCACCGTCATTGGCAAAATAACTGAAAGTCACTGGTCCAGAATCATCTGTTTCGGGGGTGTAAGTGAAACTGCCATTCAAGGACAATGATAAATTACCTGCAGACACATCATTATCCAATACTGCGGTTAACTGGTCACCATCTGGATCATTGTCATTGATTAAAACACCGGGGGCGTTGACCGTTAAGCTCTGGTTGATGGGGGTTTGGTAGTTATCCATAAAAGCCATGGGTGCACGGTTTTCTTGCGGCCCTATGCGCTCTATAAACAAGGCTGCCTCAGCACCCATGGTCACTGGTACTGTAAATGGACTTAAGGAACCTAAAGCCTCTTCAGTCACCCGCTCACCAGTTAATGGATTAAACCAATTCAAACGGTGGTTGACATTGGATAAGCCGCTGACGCCCATGGTTTGTGGGCTTTGTTTGGCATAAGTGACATACAAACCAGCGTTTTCATCGGCCATAGACCACAAGGCATCACCAGTGACCATCGAATCATCAGGCGTCAGTTCATTGAAGCGACTGCTGAGCATGAAATTTTTCAATCGATTCAAATCACCCAAAATAGCAGCAGATGGATCATGCGGATCACTGCCAGTGGCTGGATCACCTGCTGAATTGCGACTGCACAACTTTCCAGTCTCAGCACATTCATAGGCGTTATACAACAAGGTGTACCCACCACCCAGTGCGGTACCCCAATTGGACTGGCGGATGTTGCTGCGGTCATTGTTGTGCAGCAAATTCAAGTGCCATGGATGGCATTCGGCCATCACATAAACCCAATCGCCCTGACTGGCACGCGCATGCACACCTTCAGGAGAACGGTCATTGCTGTTACCACAGATTTGTTGCGCAAACACATTGATGTTCGGGTCGCCACCAAACTGCATGGCTTGGCCATTATTGTGGTGCACCCCGATTGGGTGTATCGGATCATGCAGCTTAATCTCTGCCGCAATGGCCTCCATCAAGGCTTTGTCTTCTGCATTTGAACAACTGCCCATCAAATATTCTTCACCAGAGAGCCAAACCAAATGGTTTAAATCACGAAAACTGCTGACCAGCTCAGCAATGTAATCTTTGGCATCTTGATTCAATGGCACATCACAGCCCCAAGGCCTGGCGGTGTCATCAATCACATGCAGCCAGGTGACGATACCAGCTGCATCCAATTGCAACAGGTACTCGCGCCAATTGGCAAACACCCCTGGTTTGACGCCACTGGAGGCATCATTATTGATGTTAAATGGGTCTTCAAAATCATAGCCATCGCCTTCAAAAGAACGTATTGAATGCATGTAAAGGGCATTGGCTCCGGAATTAATCAGCTCATCTACAATGTCTTGTTTACGGGCATCAGTTTCATACAAGTAACCCTCTGGACCACCCACGCCTGCCATGAAAAAGGGCTGATCGGTGTTTTTAAGCTTAAACCACTGACCACTGTCATCCACCACCAGTGGGTCAGCTGGCGCCACCCCAGCTACATACAACAAACCACCCAATAAATGCGCTTTGAAGTCATCATCGGCATAACTGGCATCGGTATGTCCCATGCCCGTATACCATGACCTGCCGCCATCAAATTCATGGTACCAACTGATGGGGTGATCACTGCCCATTTGACCGCCATTATAGGTGCTTTCATCCAAGGTCAACAACACCTGGATATTCAGTGCGGCATCATCTCTGGGGTTAGTTTGAAAATTATACCACTCATCATTGCGCTGCCAAGTTTGCGGCAAACTTTGGCTGGAAGGGTGGGTGTTGTCCTCTACTATTACGGTGGCATTTTGTATCGCTGGGTGGTTATCAAAATAACTGCCGACCAACTGGCCATACCAAGGCCAGGAATATTCAGTATCACTGGCGGAATGGACACCCATGTACCCGCCTCCATTTTGAATGTAGGACTCAAACGCAGTTTGTTGCGTTGTATTCAGCACGTCCCCGCTGGTCAATAAAAATACCACCGCTTCATACCCAGCCAAATTTACTGCATTAAAATCAGTGGCATCTTCAGTAAAGTCAGCGGTAAAACCTTGGGCAATGGCCATTGCCAGTAAAGCATCTTTGGCTTCAGGAATAGAACCATGCCTAAATCCCGCGGTTTTGCTGAACACCAAAACATCGAAATCAGGCGTCTCTTGTGCCTCGGCATGGTCGTTAATGGTCAGGCATACAATCCCGAGCAAAAATATAGACAGGGTGGTATTTTTCATTTAAATCAGCAAATTAAATAATCAAGTTTAAAGACAAAATTCCAAGCTTTATGTTGGCTAAGTCGCATTTACAAAGCAAAAACGCATGGATTTGATTGGTTTAATTAAAATTTAACTGGCTGTGAATCGCGGCATATTTTTTTTCAGTTATAGTCACAGAATCAATGCTTTTAACGCTCCAATATGATCTTTGTCCTTATTTTGTTGTTTTTAGACCTGAATTGGATAACTGTTATTCAACTCAGCACTTAAAATAGATCACGTTGATATGAATTAATTTCATATTGACACACGAAGGACAAACAGACATGGATGTCATTGATTTAAACAAACTGTTGAGTTACTTCAATAGCAAAGTATGGACCACATGACAAGGATGTCTTTTTAATCAAAGAAAAAAACGGCTGAATACTGAAACCAGTAAACAACCGCTTTGACTGATCGGGTCTTGTTAATGTTCTGAATCAATCAAGTGCCGCCATAGCAGCAGCATAATCAGGCTCATTGACCACATCATCAACCAACTCACTGTAAACCACTTGATGATCAGCATTTAAAACCAGAGTGGCTCTGGCATACAAGCCTGCCAATGGACCATCGGTCATTTTAACGCCATAATTATCTGCCAGAGAATGGTACCTGAAATCTGAGGCTGTGACTGCATTGTCAACACCTTCAGCAGCACAAAATCGGTTCAGCGCAAACGGTAAATCCATAGAAGCAAACAACATCACCACATCATCACGTTGAGCCGCTTTTTGGCTGAAGGTTTTCAGTTGTAAAGCACAAACAGCGGTGTCAACACTGGGGAAAATATTGAAAACAACCTGTTTGCCTTTGAAGTTGTCTAAAGTGGCTTCTGACAAATCTGCTTGGATGAGCTTTAAGGCAGGGGCTTGATCGCCCACTTGTGGGAAATCACCTTGCGTTTGGATGGGATTGCCTTTGAAATTAGTTGTGGCCATGAATATGATTCCAAAAAAAACAATCAGTTTACAATGCGCAATGAGGCGACTCAAGGAATATTAAAGATCTACATAAGATTAACTCGGCGGATGTTTCTGCCGAGTTAACCGTCACGGGTGCTACAAATTAATACCGTCTAGTTTTAATTCAGTTAACCGCACATCACCTCTTTGGTACCGGTAATCATATAAGAAAGATTTGATCTCTTTGCGCAAATCGAAATCCTTAACAATCAAACCATCACGTAACTCAGTGCGCCAGAAAACCGGAATATAACCGCCTATATGGCTACCAGCAAATTTAAGCCTTTTAAACCACTCAACCCGCTTTGCAATCGAAGATTCAAAATTGATACTGGCACTGAGAGCTTGAAATTTTTCTTCAGCCTGATTCGTCAGACTGCGCTGCTTTAAGGTCTGGCTAACAACAGGTAATAAACTGGCATTGTTCATGAATTTTTCACCAGACAACTTGAGCCATGCATAACCATTTATATAGTCATCTTGTTGGAGGTGTAAGAGTCCAGCGTAATATTGACCGTGTTTGTTGCCGTATTCTGCAGCTTCCTTTAAACGCCACATGGCATCATTTTTATAACCATCCTCATCATCTTTTAACGCTTGATGAACCAAGTAATCATCCGGGCTAATCATTTTTCCTTGTGCATCAAAAAACAAACCCAGCCTTTTGCCTTGAACAGCGCCCAAGCCAACCCACATTAAAATAACTATCAAACCTATGTTTTTCATAAACACGCTCCATTCATTAATACGTTTATGTATCTTAAATAATCAAACTGAACTATAAATGAATGGGTCCTGAACTGACAACATTGACAACTGTTAACTACTTAAACATTTTGGGCTTCAGAAACCGAGTCATTTGAAAGTCTGAAGCTTCTATGTCTTGCCAAAGATTAACATCCGAATGTAATTGTGCATAAGCGCAAGTCGGTAAATTTGATAAATTGGCAGTTGTCATTTGATTGATTAAATCGGTAAAAGCTGGGTTATGACCCACCAATGTCACTGCGTCAAATTCATCACTGTATTCACTTAACCAATCAATCAAGACATCCGCACTGAAGGTGTACAGTTTCGGATCAATTTGCCATTCAATGATCATCTGCGGTAATGACTTGGCAATACCAGCAATCGTCAATTGTGCCCTTTGCGCTTCACTAGAATAAATATTCCTGTGATTCCAACCCGCCTCAATCAACTGCTGAGCCATGATTTTACAGTCATCAATACCGCGTTGAGCCAAAGGACGATTGACATCACTTAGCCGAGCATTGTCCCAACTGGATTTGGCGTGTCTGATCAGGTGTATTGTTTTCATGGCATTGATTGCTTAGCTGTGGTTGTTCGGTAGGCTGCTCTGATTAACTGCTGAAAATGTAACAAGGCAGATTCTCGCTTCATACACAACCGACCTTTGTCATAGCTGCCTGAATCTAAGCCTTTTTGTACCGCCTCACATATCATGATGTCCTCATCTTGCACTTCATCACTGAAACTTTGGTCCTGTTCAATCAGTGTCTCTATTCCTGCTTGATCGGGGTAATAATAATCAAATATCACTTTGGTTTGGTTGTTTTTCATCGGCAACACTTGATTGGTCTGCAACCTATTCGGCAGTATGTTCAACATGGTGTTTGGGTAGATGAAATAGTAATGAGCTTTGCCTTCACCATAGCTTATTTGATTGTCTGGGCCTCCACCTTGATCCAGTGGACTGAACTGGTATGAATGCCATTCTGCCAGCTCGGTTTGGTAGCTTTTATAATCAAGGAGTTTATTCAGGCCAGGATGGACATGAGGTAAATGATAACCCTCTAGGTAATTTTCGACGTAAACTTTCCAGTTACAATCCAATACAAATTCATCGCGACGATAAAATGTCATTTTTGAAATATCAATCGGCTTGATGGTCTCCTCAATACCAACCAGAAAATCTTGCAAAGCTGGAACAGCTGCATTCAGCGCCACAAAAACCAGCCCTTGCCAAGTTCCTGTTTTGATTTCAGGTAAATGATAATCACAGACATCAAAACCGGGGGTAGTCTGCATTTCTGGCGCACTTTTCAACTGGCCATTGAGGTGATAATTCCAACCATGGTATTTACACATCAAAGTTTTCGCATGCCCATTCTCAAAAGCCAACGGGCCGGCTCTGTGCCGGCACACATTGTGAAAAGCTTTGATGCCTTCACCGGTGTTAACCACGATAATCGGCTGGTCTGCCACCTCGTGGACCACATAATCCCCAGCGGTGGATAACTGACTGCTGTGAGCAGCTAATTGCCAACTGGTATGTAATACAGCGGTCTTATCCAGCACAGCAAATAGGCCTGGCTGATAGACTTCGGCTGGAAAGGTATGGGCACTGCCTTCATTTTCAGCCACTGAAATTTGTGCAATGGTTTGTTGGTCGTTTTCTTGCATGAATCTAAATAATACACTGAGGTCAATTCAACTTCTGACATCTTAGCACCACAAGCCATCAGTTCTGTATCGATTTTAACAAATCAACATAAAGCCGTGACAATTCTGTGATAACTCAAATTCATAATGACCACTCACTTATTGAAGACTGAGGAGTAACCCATGAAATTTAGCAACATGCGTTCGCTGCTGTTACCAGCAGCCATTTTATTGACGGCCCAAGCACAGGCTTTGGAGGTCAAAGTTAAGGTTGAAAATCTAAGCCCACAAGGCGGCCTATACTTCACCCCATTATGGGTGGGTTTCCATGACGGTTCGTTTGACCTCTATGACACGGGGTCTGCCGCATCGATGGGTGTTGAACGATTTGCCGAAGACGGTGATTTCGCAGCCTTAATCACTGACTTTTCATCCGCAGGCGGTCAAGATGCTGTGATTTTGAATCCACAAGGTTTCGCCGGCGCCCCTGTTTTTGACCCAGGCATGAGCAGTTATGAAGTGTTTGATTTAGACCCTGACAGCAACCAATATTTCAGCTATGGCGCCATGATATTACCATCCAACGATGCGTTCATTGCCAATGGTGACCCCATGGCTCACCAACTATTTGATGACAATGGCGAATTCACCGGGCCCATATCATTTGTGGTTTATGGCTCTGATGTCTTAGATGCTGGCACCGAAGCCAACACCGAAACTGATGCCGCTTTCTTAGATCAAACGGCACCCAATACCGGTGAAGCCACAACCGGTTTGGTTGAAGCCCACCCTGGATTTAACGGCTCTGCTGGTAACCCAGCTGCCACGCCAGTTAATATTTTAGGGGCAACCGTACCGCCCGGAACCATTATTGATCCAGTTAAAGGGGATTTTACCCAAGGCATCTTTCCAATCATGCGCATCACCATCCAAAACAACAAAACACCGGTCAGAGTCACGGTTAAAAATCAAGCACCTGCTGGTGGTATCTACTTAACACCGGTTTGGCTGGGTTACCATGATGGCTCATTTGATTCATTCAATGCCGGCGAAACGGCTTCAACGGGCATTGAACGCATGGCAGAAGACGGAGACTTTGGTGCCTTGGCTGCTGATTTCGAAGCATCCGCAGCAGGCATTGGTCAAGTTGTTCTCAACCCTGAAGGCTTTGGCGGCGCGCCTTTATTTGATCCAGGTTTCAGCAGCACCGAAATGGTATATTTGGATGCGACCAGTAACCGATACTTGTCTTATGCGGCGATGGTTTTACCCTCCAATGATGCGTTCATTGCTAATGATAACCCAGTTGCTTACCCCATATTTGATGACCAAGGTGATTTCGCAGGCCCAATTCGAATTAAGGTTTATGGCAGCCAAGTTTGGGATGCCGGTACCGAAGCCAACACCGAAAGTGATGCCGCTTTCTTTGACCAAGCAGCACCTGATACAGGTGAGGCCACGACCGATTTAATTGCTTTACATCCCGGTTTCAATGGCTCAGTCGGCAACCCAGATGGCACCCCTCAAGTGTTTCTGGGCGGCAGCAATGGTCCGGGCATCAGTTTTGATACCACTGCAGCCGATTTCAGCATATCTGGCTCAGCAGTGGCAGAAATCAGGCTTTCCAGAGCTGTAGATGGTGGCCACAGTGGTTCATGGTACAACCCAGCTAAAGACGGCCATGGTTTGGTGTTAGATGTCACCCAAGACACCGATGGATCAGGTGCCCGTGCCATGGTTTCTTGGTATCACTATGCAGCTGATGGTTCTGGTGAACAAATTTGGTTAACCGGAGTGGGACCTGTGGTCGGCGATACCGCCATTGTTGAAGCCATTCAAACATCGGGTGCTGTATTCGGCGAAGCTTTCAATGCCGATGATGTGGTGAGAATCAACTGGGGACAAATTAAAATTAAATTCACCAGTTGCACCGAAGCAACCTTGTACTATGACTCGGTAGTTGAAGGCTTTGGTTCTGGCTCTGAACCCCTGACTCGCTTAACTTCGGGACCTGTTGATTTCAACGGCGCCTGTCAATTATGACTGAGTGATTTAACCAAGTAACTGGGGGCTTTTAACTCGGTTACTTGACCATCTGACAGACTGTGGCTTATTCCTTAGGCTACAGTCTGTTTATTAATTAAAAATAATTAAATGTAAGCTCTGATGACTTTTTCCTTTCATATATTCAATCACAATAACAGCAACCAAGAATCGTCTGGGGAGATTACACGCATGCCAAATAAAAAAATTTTGGTGATTGAGGATGACTTTGATATCGCTCAATTAATCAAAATACACCTGTCTGAATTGTGTCAACATGTTGAGCTGGTGCATGATGGTGAACAAGGACTGAAACTCGCAGCAGCTAAAAACTGGAGTGCCATCATCCTTGATTTGAAATTACCGTCGATGGATGGTTTAGAAGTTTGTCGGCGCATCAGAAGCCAGTCTAACTACGTTCCTATATTAATGTTAACTGCTAAATCCACTGAATTGGATCGCGTTTTGGGCTTGGAATTGGGCGCTGATGACTACCTAACCAAACCATTCAGCGTGATTGAATTAGCGGCCAGGGTTAAGGCTTTGATGCGGCGTTTTGATGCCAGCCAAGGCTATCAAAACGCGAACGCTCCTGCCTTGAACTTCAATGGCCTAGAGATTCATGCCGATCAGCGCGCAGTGAAAATTAATGGTGAAGAAATCACGCTAACAGCCAAAGAGTTCGACTTATTACACTTTTTTGCCAGCCACCCTGACAAAGTGTTCAACCGCTCGCAGCTGCTGGATCAAGTTTGGGGCTATGGACATGAGGGCTATGAGCACACAGTTAATTCGCACATGAATCGCTTGCGAACCAAAATTGAAAGCGACAGCCACAACCCAAAATTCATCAAAACCATTTGGGGAGTGGGTTATAAATTCATAGCCCCACAACCCAACCCCACTCATCAAAACAACATCAACTGAATGAATTCTCTGACTAAAAAACTTTCTCTGGTGCTGATGGCATTGTTTGTCCTGATTGGCATTGTGTTGGCTTTCATTACTCGCTATGCTTCGGTGCAATACAACCTTGAAATGACCCAACGGTTGAATGGTTCGATAGCCATGTACGTAGCAGATGAGGATCAATTGATCGAAAACGGTCAACACAATGAAGCGGCCATCAAAAGACTGGCTCAACGCGCCATGGTGATAAACCCAACTGTCGAAGTCTATTTACTTGACACCCAAGGTCGCATCCTCAGTCATAACTTACCTCCAGACACTCAGCTTGAGACGCAAATACCCTTGGCCAACATTGAAACTTTTCTCCAACCAGATTCACATCGCCCCTTGGTTAATCTAGACCCACGCAGTCCACTGAATGAAAAAGCTTTTTCAGCTGCCAAAGTGACTTTCAATGACCAACATGAAGGTTATGTGTATGCCATTTTAGGCGGTCAAACTTATGAAGCTTTGGCCCAAGACATCAGTAAAAACTTTGTGCTTAAAATAGCCTTGGCCAGCATCATCGCGGTGTTACTTTTGGGTTACTTGATCAGCATCTTGGTGGTCAATCAATTGACCAAGCCTTTGACTCAATTGACCACCAAAGTCCGGGGCTTTCAACAACACATGACCGGTGAGGAAGCCCATATAAAAGTCAGCGGAGATGAAATCAATGTATTAGAATCAACCTTCCAACAAATGCAACGCAAAATTAAATTGCAAATCAAACAAATCCAATCGGCCGACCAAAACAGGCGTGACCTGATCACCAATGTTTCGCATGATCTGCGTACACCACTGGCCTCGATTCAAGGCTACATGGATACCTTGTTGATTAAAAAAGCACACCTGGATGAAGCACAACGTGATGACTATTTGGCCACAGCCAGTAAACACTGCATCCGATTGAATGACTTGGTAAATGACTTGTTCGAACTATCCAAGCTAGATTCATTAGCCATCAAACCCTCCATAGAAGCTTTCTCCATGTCCGAATTGATGCAGGATGTCAGCATGGAATTTAAAATGATGGCGCAGCAGAAGAATATTGATTTGCAAGTGGACTTATTGGATGGCAATACCGACGTTAAAGCAGACATTGGATTGATGCAAAGGGTACTGGAGAACCTGATCAGCAATGCCATTAAACACACCCCTAAAAATGGTCGAGTGCTGCTCAAGTTGGCGCAAAAGGGTGAACAATTCAATGTCATCATCCGTGATACTGGGCGCGGTATCAGTGAAAAAGAATTGCCGCATATTTTTGACCGATTATACCGTGCTGAAAACAGTTCAGACTACAACCCAACTTCATCCGGTCTCGGTTTGGCCATCGTGAAAAAAATCATGGACTTACATAAAACCAAAATTAAAGTCATCAGTCAGCTGAATAAAGGCACCCAGTTTTCCTTCCGACTGCCAGTGGCAGGCTGAGCATGCAAAATTAAACAAAAATAAATGGCGTGAATTGCAGTTTGACCGGTTAAAGCCTGTAAAAACCGGAAAAACCAATGCACAACTTAACCAAAACCATTCTATTTTTAATTTACAGCTTGGCAACTTGCCTAAACACCAGCCATGCAGCCACCATCATTGTCGATAACAACCAAGACTTGGGAGAACTGGATGGTAACTGTGATTTACGTGACGCCATCCTCTCTGCCAATGTCAATTTCAGTGTCGACGGCTGTACTGCTGGCCAGTCAGGAGTGCAAGACCTCATCATTGTTCAAGTAGCTGGTCCCATTCAGTTGGCAAGCGCATTGCCGGTGTTCAGTTCAATGCTGATAACCACCAGCATCGGTGCCGATCCAATAGAAATCATTGCAGCGGCTGACAGACGCATCATGCGAGTGGCACCCAATTCCATCAACGACAACGACTTTGCCATGATTAACTTTAAAATGACCGGTGGTCAAGCCGGCGAAAACAACCCCGGTGGTGCCATTTACTTCACTGGCTCAAATGCCAGCTTGGGAGTGATTGAACTCAATGGCATGATTTTTGAGAACAACCAAGCGCATGAGGGAGGTGCTTTGAGTTTCAATGAAACCAGTGCTGACAGCCTCAGAATCGCAGACAGCATTTTTGTCAGCAACAGCGCTGACTCAATAGGTGGCGCCATATCTGGATACCGACTGGTCAAACCTGGTTCAGGAACTGGCATAGAAGTGATCAGAAGTCACTTTGAAAACAATGAATCAGCGGGCACCGCTGGCGCCCTGTTCTTGCGCAATGAAGCGACAGACAATGCTGTTTTAACTGACAACCATTTCATCAAAAACACAGCTGTTGGTAGCATCGGCGCAGTGGGCTTAGGCGCCATAGCTGCAAGTCAAACCTATTACGTTGATCGAAACTTATTTTTACACAACCAAGCTGGCACCAATTCAGGCGGCTTGGAAGTTAGTTTTTCTTCCATCGTTTATGTTCGAGAATCACTGTTTGCCTTTAACAGTGCACAGCGTGGTGGAGCGATTACCAGTTTGTTTGATGATGCGTTGCTGCGTTTAAGTTCATCAACCCTGATTCACAACAGTGCCAGTCTGTCAGGTGACAACATTCATATTTTCTCCACTGGCCGTTTGATTCCATCACGCAACATCATTGCTTACCCAGTTAACGGTGACAATTGCTCAGGCACATTGGGCACAACCCCACCACCCAACACCCGTGACAACATCACCGATGATGACAGTTGCGAATTACTCAACAATGTCTCAAATACCCTGCAAATTGACCCCATGCTAAGCGGTTTTGCTGCGCATGCTGATCGCTATCCTGGTTTTGAACCGACAGTCAATTCACCGGCACTGGACAGCACCGAGGTGTGCAGTGAACTGGATTTGATGCAACGCAACAGACCAGAGGACGGGGATAACGATGGTTTTGCTTTTTGTGATGTCGGTGCCATTGAAGCACCCGATTCTACTGACTTGATTTGGTCTGACAGTTTTGGCTTATAACAGATGAGTCAACAGCACTTGGATGAAAAATGTGAAGTGGATTTGACCCAAAACCCACTTCACAGTGTTATTATAATGAAACTCACTGAAGCGCAGCCAGTCGACTCATTATATGGACCAAAAACAACTGACCCAATTGCTCAATGCAGACAGTCGAAACTTATCTGCCGAACAGCAAAAACAACTTGAAAGCGTCTATTTTCACTTAAAAAAGATTGCCCATTCACAAAAGTTCAAAGTCAACAAACACCAGTTGAATACCACTGCATTGGTTAACGAGGCGTGGATTAAGTTGAATCACAACAATCGTGTGTTTAATGACCGCAGTCATTTTTTCGCCACTTCTGCTTTAGCCATGCGCCAGATTCTGTTGAACCAAGCAGAAAAAGTAGCCAACAGAAGCGAGGACGATACCGAGGAAGTTGATGCCTTGGTGGTGGATCGATCCGAAGCCATCTGGCTGATTGACTTAGAACGCCAATTAAAAAAAATGGGCGAATACTCTGCGCGCTTAGAAACTGTTTTTTTGTATAAATACTTTGGCGGCATGAGCATTGAAGAAATAGCCAGCGCTTTGGATGTCAGCCCCAGGACCATTGATCGGGAATGGAAAAAAGCCAAACTGATGATGTCCTTGTCGCTGGATTCATGAACACGTATGGCTGATGAACCAACGAAAAAATCGGCTCTTACTAACTCAGAAACTGAGGTCGATTATGCGCTGCTGGACCAATTGGTTGAAGACAACCCGGCATTGACTGACGAACAACTGCTACAGCTCTATCAACAACACATCAAGCAGCCACAATCCACAGTGGCGCTGATTTCAGATGATTTAAACCAGGCCACCAAAGTTATATTGGCATCCGCATTACCTGATCCACAAGCACCCAAAAACACCCAAAGCCAAGCGCAATACCGCATCGACCATAAAATCGACAGCGGTGGGCAAAGCCATGTTTATTTAGCCCATCGCGACGATGGCACCTATCAAAAAACAGTGGTGATTAAGGTATTGAACCAAAGCATTGAAGGGGAAACACAAAAACAGCAAATGATGGCCGAAATGCAAATTTTAGCCGATCTTAAACACCCCAACATCGTGTCAATATTAGATGCCGGTATAGACGAACAAAAACGTCCATGGTTGATGCTAGATTTTATTCCGGGTGTGCACATTGACCAGTTTATGCACCAGCATGCGTTGCACCAAAACCAAGTCATGTCGCTGTTTATATCCCTAGCCAAGGCCCTGCAATACATACACCAAAAGCAAGTGGTACATGCCGACATCAAACCAGCCAACATATTGGTTGAGATGCTGAACAAACAGCCCAGGGCAGTGATCATCGACTTTGGTATTGCAACCACGGATGATGCAAAACACCCAAACTCACCTTACATTTTCGCCACCCCGGCTTTTGCATCACCTGAACAATTGAATGCTCAACCCGGCCAGGTTGATCATCGCAGCGATATATTTTCATTCGGCCAAGTCATGCAGCACTTGCTTGATATTCAAACCCAAGTGCATCAATCAACCAGCTGGGTCACTCAAGATTTAACCGCCATCATTGCCCATTGTTTGGCTAATAACCCCGAACACAGGTACCCTGACATGCAGGACTTGATAGCTGATTTAGATCGATTCCAACAAGGTGATGTGGTTTCAGTGGTCAAAGCGGGTGTCGGTCAATTGCTCAGCCGAAAGGTAAAACGCTACAAATGGCAATCTGCTGTGTTGCTGGTCATCATCAGCTTTACTGTGTTTTTGATCAATAACTCGGTTCAACAGAACAACCAAAACCAAGCTTTGCTCAAAGGTGCAGCATCCAGCCAACAGTACTGGCAAAGCGCAGATGATATCAGCAACCAATCGAGGTTAATTTATGCCTTACCTAAACGCAACATCAAGCCAGATTTCAAGGCCCTAAACCTTAAGTTTGATAGTTTGCTGGAGCAAGTCGCAACAGAACCACCGGCCATACAAAACTTGGCTTTCACATCGATGGCTGATGCGGGCATCAGTTTGGGCAGGTTTGATGCAGCTCAGGCGTTGTTGCTTAAAGCCCATGCCGTTTTTCCTGACAACCCTGAAGTTAAATTTAAACTGGCTAAAAATTATTTGATTCTCTATCAAAATGAGGTCCAAACACTAGAAAAATTTTCCTCAGCGGCACAAAGAAAAGAACAACGCCAAAGGTTACAAAATAAATACTTCATACCAGCCCTGGAATTGTTGGAAAAAACTGAGGGAGCAGAGCTAGAGAATCCGCTTATTTCCAGTTTGTTGTATTATTTTCAAGGCAATCATGAGCAGGCTTTGCAACAACTGGCCTCTTCTGACAGTGAGCTGTTGTGGCCCATCGAACGGTTGTTATTGACCGCTCAAATCAGTCGAGAACAGGCCAACCAACTGTTGTTGTCGTCAGCCGCTGATTCTGCCATGCCATTGCTGACCCAATCATACAATCAGTTGAATCAAGCCAAACAAATAGCCCGTTCACACCCCGAAGTCTATCGACAACTGTGTCAAACTGAAAGTCTGCTGCTACAACTTCAAAAACAATCAAAGCAAACCACCATCAGTAACTGTGATGAGTATTTAACCGTATTACCTGACACTGCAGAGGCCATTTTGGTGGCTGCTGACGCCTATGCTCAGTTGGCCAAGTCTTGGCTTGATCAAGGCCAATCACCGGCTCAATTGTTGGCCAAAAGTCGATCCATTCTTGACCACCCATGGCTTAACGAAACAACCAGTAACCAAGCCCAAGCCGAACAACTCAAAGGTCACCTGTTGAGCACCGAGGGCAAATGGCACCTTTACAGCAACCAACAATTCACCTCATTTTTTGAGCAAGCCGTACAGCACCACCAACTGGCAGTCGAAAGCATGCCAAACAATTATGCTTCGCAATTGGCACTGGCCACAGCTTGGTATAATTTAGCCAACAACAGCCGCTACTCTGGCAATCAAACCGACACTTATTTCAATCAAGCCACAGAACTGCTTACGGACTTAGTCCAACATGCCGATTCAACCCAGTTTTTACCGGGCTTTTTGGTCAGGGTCTACACTGACCATGCCTACATCAGGTATCAACATGGACTACCAGCTGACCAACAATTGACCCAAGCAGAACTACTGGTCAGGCACACCATGTCTGCATCACCTGACAATCACTTTGCGCAATTAGCAACGGCCACATTGTATTGGACTTTCAGTGATTATTTGGTTTTGCAAGATAAAAACCCACAGCCCTATTTAGACCAAGCCATTGAAGCATTCGATCAAGTGATAGCCAATCAACCGGCTCAATGGACCAATCAATACAACCAAATCAGTGCCATGCTCTCAGGTGTCACTTATTACTTGGCACAAAGCACCACTCAATCTACGCCATTGAAAGCCATCAAAGATAAACTTGACCGCCTTGAATCATCGGTGTCCTCGGACATTAATTTAGACAGCCACTGGGGTTATTATCACAACATGATGGCGCTGAATGATTGGTTGCTCAAGCAAAACCCACAAGGCAACTTAAGCGCAGCATGGCAGCGCAATGATTCCTGTAGCCAAAGTCCCATTGATGGTTATGTCTGTTATGCACAAATGGCCACTTCATTGGTCACTGAAACCCAGTGGAACATTGAACACCCTGAGCAACCCATCAAGCTGCACAAAGCATACATTGAAAAGATTCAACTGGCCATCAAAGACCACCCCAAACATCACCGTTTATATGCGCTTTATGGCCAATACCTGTGGTTGCAATCACAACACCAATCAATCAAGCCAAAGCAAAAAACAGTGTATTTAAATCAAGCCCAAAGGCATTTAGAAATCGCCACCGCTGGCAACCAATTATTGGCTGAGAAATATGCTGATGACATCAAAGCCATTGCAGCCGATATTAAATTGTTCGAAAATTTAAGCCACTGAAACTTCGTAATAAGCCACTTGCATATCACCCAGTGGGTCTTTGTGTAAATCGGTTTTTATGTACCGCATACCCAGTTTGCGCATGATATTGATTGAGGCTTGGTTTTCAGGCAGCACAATGGCTGAGAATTTTCTAACTGAAGTGTTTGCTGCCAGAACAGACATGATGTGCTGAGCTGCCTCTGTGCCATAACCAACCCCCCAAGAATTACGCTTAAATCGCCAACCCAGTTCCCAGTTGTCCCATTGGGGCTGGTCACTGAAAAAATCCATGGGGCGGACTAAAATCCAGCCAATGTAGGTGTTAGTTGCGGTGATGTGGACTTTCCACAAACCCCAGCCTTGCTCTGAATTGGTGTACTTGGCCATCCTGGGTAAGAACACCTCGTGTACTTCCTGCATGGTCGTCATTTTGCCACCATTGATGTGGCGCATCACTTCAACATCTTGGTCCAGTTCAAACAACAACTGCGCGTCATCAGCGCCCATCAACGCATAACTCAGGCGTTCAGAATCATTTATTTGCATGACACTTATTCCGCCCTTAAATCCTGATAAACCACATGCTTTTCCATCATGGCTGCCACAAAAGAACAACTTGGTATGACGGTTAAATGCTCAACCCGAGCATAAGCCAAAGCATACTTCACCAAGTCTGTGCCCAATCCACGTCCGCCAAGCGCTTTGGGCACAATGGTGTGGGTGTAATCAATCACACTGGCTGTTCTGTGATATTCAATGTAACCCTCAAAACCATCAATTTTAACTGTAAACCTGTTTTTTTTAGGCTGGTGCTTAATCGCTTTGTTCATAATTTTCGCATCTGAATTGAGTCTATAAATTGTAGCAAAACATATTCCAGCGCTTGATTGTTTATTGACTCTTTTTTTTCACTTAAAAATCACTCTTCCATGTTATCGTTAACAGTCATTTATCTTATAAAAGTTTACCAGCATGCGAATTTTTTGGTTGTTATGTATTATTTTTATGGTTTCCGGTTGCTCACAACCCATCAAACCAAGCAACGACCAACATAAACCCATCCAAACCATTGCTTTTGGTTCCTGCAACAAACAAGACATGGATCAGTCATATTGGCCCATCATTGCAGCCCAGAATCCTGACTTGTGGGTGTGGTTGGGAGACAACATATATGCCGACACTGAAAATATGGCATTGATGGCAGCGAAATACCAACAACAAAAAGCCAACCCCTACTACCAATCATTCAGCAAAAACATAGCCGTCACTGGTATTTGGGATGACCATGATTACGGTCAAAATGATGGCAACCGAACTTTTAATTTCAAAACAGAAGCCAAACAGCACTTTTTAGACTTCATGGACATTGCCAGTGATGACCCCGTCAATCAACACCCGGGAATATACCGCAGTGAAACTTTTGGCCAGCAACCTCATCAAGTGAAAATCATTCACTTAGACACCCGAACATTTCAAGACCCCTTGGAACGTACGCCCAAAGGTGCAGAGAAAAACTATGTGGCGCAAGAAAATGGCCAAATTCTGGGTGCTGCACAATGGCGCTGGTTGAGAAAAGAGTTGAACCAATCATCAGCCAACATCAACATCATCGCCAGTAGCCTGCAAGTCATTGCCGAAGACCACAGCTATGAAATGTGGTCTAATTTCCCCAATCAACGCAAACGCTTACTTGATTTGCTGGTTTTATCTGGCGTCAGTAACCCCATCATCCTCAGTGGTGATCGTCATTTATCTGAAATTTCAGTGTTGCAGTGGCAAGGCCAAGAAATCATTGACATCACCTCCAGTGGCTTAACCCATTCCTTTTCAGGCAACCAAGAATTTAATCGTCACCGAGTAGGAAACTTAATCACCGTTGAGTCGTTTTCGACTTTAACCATTGATTGGAACAATTCAAAATTAAAAGTTCAGCAGTTCGACATCAGTGGCATCGAATTAAATCAACATTCAATCCAAATCAAATAGTTATTAAACACTTTCAGACTCAACAACATACATTTTTTGTGAACCTGTTAATTCAAAAAATTTAATGATGCAGTTGTTGATTTGCACAATTTACAGCTGTGTTATACTTTTAAATCTTAATCACTTGTTGTTGAAGAAAACATGTACAGATTAATTGCCTGTCTCCTGTTTCCCGGTCTCCTGTTTCCTATCATGACCCATGCACAGTGGTCAAATGATTCAATGAACAACCTAACCATTGCTGACCGGAATAATGAGCAGGTACAACCTAAAATCATTGCCACTGATGATGGTGGTGCCTACATCAGTTGGTATGACAATGCAGCTGGCGGCTATGATGTTTATTTACAACGCATTGATGCTGCCGGCGTTGAACAATGGCCGCACAATGGCATCCTCATTGCAGATCGGGGTTACAGCTCCACACAGGATTATGGCTTAGCCATAGACTCATCTGGCAATGCTTTGCTGGTTTTCAGAGATGACCGTGGTGGTACTGAGAACATCAGCGCCAACAAGATCAACCCAGCCGGAGACTTGTTGTGGGGAACAACCGGCATTCAAGTAAACAGCAGCAGTGGTTTTTTAGCCAACCCAAAAATCACCGGCACCTCCGATGGTCAAGTGGTGGTCGCATGGACCAGAGATGCTGATGTTATCGTGCAAAAACTCGACAGTGCTGGCACAGCCTTGTGGGGCAACGGCGTTACGCTTTCTGCAGCTGGCAGCTCCTTAATTACCAGCGACCTACAAGCCAGTGACCAAGGCACCGCCATTGTTTCGATGGTTGAATCCGCCAGTTTTTCTGCACCCAAACACCTTTGGGCGCAAAAACTGGCCTCAGCTGACGGTGCACCCCTGTGGGGCATCAATCCATTGCCTGTTTTTGACTTGGTGAACGGCAGCCTGCAATTTGGCAATTTTCCATCTTTTATCACAGATGACATCGGCGGCGCTATTTTTTCTTGGTACACCGCCTCACCCAGCCTTAACTGCCGTGTTCAAAGGGTAGATTCATCAGGCACAGAATACTTTGCCCACAATGGGCTCGAGACCTCAACCAATCCATCACAACTTCGGGTGTCACCAGCGTCGGCATTTGACACCAATTCCGAATCCATCTATACCTTTTGGACCGAACTCAACAACAACCAATCGCAAACGGGCATTTATGGACAAAAGTTTAATGCCTCAGGAACCAGACAATGGAGCGATAATGGTCAAGTACTGGTACCTCTGAGCTCAAGTTCTCGCATCTTCGTGCAAACAGCCATCATCAATAATCAAGCCATGGTCGCCTGGATTAACAGCTTTGGTTTCAACAATGACATCATTGAAGGCACCCAAGTGGACAGTGGGGGCAATTTCACTTGGACCCCTGAAGTGGTTGAAATTGGCAGCAACACCAACACCGACTCGCGTTTAAACAGCACTGTCAGCAGCGATGGCTTTGCTATGTATGTTTGGTCAGAAAGTACAGACATCAAAGCGCAAAACCTGAACACCGATGGTACCTTAGGAATGGATTTAATCTTTATCAATGGATTTGAATAAAAAGCAATCAGCCTGAACCAATACTATGCAATGAAATGGTTTAAGGTCCATGTTGGACATTTTGACTGGTTATGTAATGGCTTTTAAAATGGTGCCCGGAGGCGGAATCGAACTATACATATTCATATCTCATCATATTACTTCATAAGACATCAAAGTTAAATATAGCTGCATTTATATTAGGTTTTTAACGATTCAAAATGATTCATTACTTGTCATACGCCTTCCCGCATTTTATAATTATTCCCGCATATATTACGCACGAGGTTATTTTCAATGGCACATATTCGCAAGCACGGCACTAAGTGGCGTGTCGAAGTCCAAAGACATGGCAGACGAACATCAAAAGTTTTTGACAAAAAATCAGAAGCCAGAGACTGGGGGAGCAGTAAAGAATTAGAGTTTATCGACCCTATAAAGTTTGTTGCAGAAAATAAATGCGTTCAAGACTTGCTTAACAGATACTCAGATGAAGTTGCACCCTTAAAGAAAGGTAAACGATGGGAAATTATTCGACTCAAAAGTTTTAGCAAGCACTCATTTTCAAAAGTTAAAATTGAAGCATTGACATCTGATGATATAACCAACTGGAAAAACCAGAGGCTTAAACAAGTTTCTAACTCAACAGTAAACAGAGAGATGAACCTTTTATCAGCAGTCTTTCAAACAGCGGTCAAAGACTGGAAGTGGATAACCTCAAACCCTGTTCACGGCGTGTCACGCCCAAAGGAACCTAAACACCGAGACAGACGCATCAGTCAAACTGAGGTTGAAAGTATCATAACAACATTAGGATTTGTTGATAAGGTCGAAACCAAGCAACACGAAGTTGCGGTCATGTTTTTGATAGCACTTGAAACAGCCATGCGAAGAGGTGAGATTCACGGGTTATCCATTAACGATGTCAACATCGACAAAAGGTTCGTAACCTTGCACGATACAAAAAACGGTGACAAAAGACATGTTCCTTTGTCACTTGAGGCTGTTAAACTTTTTAAACTGGTATTGCCCTGTATGTTCACAGTAACCAAGGGATCATCTGATACATTGTTTAGAAAAGCAGTCCGAAAAGCTGGAATTGAAAACCTAAGATTCCATGACTCAAGACATGAATCAATAACAAACCTTGCTAGAAAAATTGACGTACTAGATTTAGCGCGAATGGTCGGTCATAACGACCCCAAGTCATTGATGAAATATTACAATGCAACAGCAACTGAAATCGCAGGCCGTTTGGATTAATTGAACACAGTCATCAATAGAAAATCAAATATCAACAAGCGTCTAAAGCTGTTTTTCATGAGCCGTATTATCTAATTGCTATACCTGAAAATCATTATTTTTAAAAAAATTAGAAAAAAAATAAACCTAATCAAGTTCACGGTCTGACATAAAAACCACGATAATTTGCTAAGTTATTGATATTGCATCTAGCAAAAAAAATTAAGCCATTTTATCCTTGCCAGCGGCTGAAAAACTACGAGATAATACTTTTTGTTGCAACATGAATGTGTTTGAAGCTTTAAGAATTTAAGCTTTAAAAATAAAGGCAATATATGCCGATGTTCATGATGCGAACTGGCAGACACAACGAGAAGTTGTGGTTAAATAGTAAATTTAAAAAATTAAGGATTGTTACCAGCAACGTAAAATTTCGAAGTTGCACGCTGCTGGCAACAAAGTATAAATTAGTTTTTCCTCTTTAATTTATAGCGATATAAAATGAAATCTTATATCACGAACATTATGTTAACTACTTGTTATCTGTAGGTCAACATTTTCTTCGCCTTTTAGGCGTTCTCGTGACATCCATCTCATTTTTAAAACCCCCTTAATTTACTGCCTCATGGTGTCATGTGCTCTTGATATTTTCTTGAGCTCATGACCTTAAGTTTTTTTTATTTTTGGACTTTAAAATATGAATATAAATAGTAATATTGTTATGAGAACAAAGCAGGTTTGTGACCTGTTGAATTGTTCACCCTCAACCGTTAACCGGCTAGTTAAAGCAGGCAAGCTGCCAAAGATAAGAATATCTGAAAGGGCTGTTGGCTTTAGATATCAAGATGTTCTTAATTATGTAGATAGTTGTACGGAGGTTGGCAGTGTCAAATAATCAAGAAATTGGTGATTTCAACCCCCGTAAGGACAGCTCTCAGGAATTAAAAGGACTAACCCCTCACAAAGGTACTGGGTTAAATAGAAAAGTATGCCAGACACCTTACAGCATGGGTTTAACCCAAATACCAACACCAATTGAAAAAGCTGCGGAAAATATCAAAAGCTTAAGACTTGCTATAAACGCCAAATGTTTCGATTGCATGGGCTGTGGGTTTGATGGACACCCAGCGAACGAAATAAGAAATTGTGAAATTTCAGATTGTTCTTTATGGCCTGTTAGACCGTATAAACCGAAAGACACCAAACGCGAATCAAAAAACACTAAAGATATAGTTTTCAATGGTGCTGATTCATGAGTGGCTTAGGCAGTAATATGGAAACTCAGCAAACGCGTTCTTTAGTTCTAGAGATTGCCCCAGATGTAAAGCTGTGGAAGTGGCTTGGTTCAAATGACTTTGAACTGGTATTTGATGTTGGCAATGGCTACTTAACAAGCTACCAATCTGATGATGTTGGTTATTTTGCTAATGTGTTGTTTGTGAATGGTCACTTTAGGGATCGAGCCACTGCATTACAAAAAATCAATCAAGGCGGTTTGTCATGAAGTGGGATTTTGAGCCTTTAATCAGTGAGGGTGAATATCAGGTGGTCTACTATGGCCACCGTTTTGAACAAAAGTTTGGAAAGCCTAAACTACTGTTACAGTTCACCCTTGCAGAATTGACTAAGCATCAAAACGCGATATTAACCAAATATTTCCCAATTAAAAAGTTTAATAAAAAAGGCGGGTTTAGGGTGACTAAATCGCAGGAATTTGCTGCCTTTTGGTTTTCAGTGTTTCCAAGCTATGACTTTTCAAGAATGGACAGGTTTCCACTGACTAAGTTAAAAGGACTGATATTGATTGCGGTTGTTAAAGATAGGGTTTTAGACTGGCAACAAAAAGAAATACCGCCACCACTGAGAACCTCAAAGATTGTTAAATTGAAGCCGTTATGATTTGCCATTTTTTACTTAATGCTATCATGCCCAAAGCTAATCACAGCAATGTTTTAAAGCACCTTTTTTTACTTGGTGTTATAGAGCTGAGTTGAGATGAGATGATTAGATGGGAAAAGAAAAGATTTATATAAGAGTAAATGTTTTTAACTGTTTTCCAGCGTGGTTGTAGGTGCTGGAATTACCATTATAACTATTAAAGCCTACTATACCCCAAAGAGCTTTTTAATTAATTTAGTAAGTTCTTTGGGGAAACCACCTATTAATCTTAACTTCTTAATTTTCCTATAAAATCATTGATAACAACCTTTGGTTACCATATAATATCAAACATGGTGTTTGCAGACGTATAATAAATACGCCACCACACAACCCTTTGGGTCGAGGCGATGTCCGGTAATGGTGATCTGAATACTGAGTAATTTATTACTCAGCGAAGGCTCCCTAGTTGGAGCCTTTGTTATTTATAATATTAAAAAATTCAAAAAAATTGCCTTCAAATACTTTCTTTCATTTAGCTGATACTGAATACCAATACTGGAATTCTTTCCAACTAGATAGCATTGCTTATGAGTTTAATCACTTGAACGCTTTCAAACATGTTTATAAAAGAGTAAAAACAGATGACGAATTTGAATGTTACATAACATTTTCTCACCATGTTTTCACTACAGATAGAAATAAAATAATCCATACAGTAGATGAGCTTTATAAAGAAAAAAAATCTGATATAAGAGTTTTTTGTAAGGATAGATATCAATTATCATTAATGCTTCCAAATATTATTATAGATTTACCAAATACTTATTGCTATCACGGCCATTATGGAAAGTACTGTGCATGTGAGTTTGAAGATTCAAATGGAAACTTGCGTTACTATCAAGTAGTTTTTAAAGTGTTTAAGTCAGAAAAAAAATTAAGGTTACACATCGAAAGTGCATACCACCTTGATCAACACCCAGGTTCCAAGGGGCGAATAAAAAAAGTTAATTTTTGGTATTTATTATTTAACCTATCAATTGGGAAAAAACTACCACTTCCTCCGAGGTAGTAATAATTAGTTACTGAACTATAATAAAAAAAATTTACTCTAAATATTATAATTAAACGAAGTGAAGTGTAATTATGATTATTGGTTTTAAAATAAAACGTTCGTTAACTAGGGTAAATAATAAACTCAAGAATACAATCTCTATTAATCAATACTTTCTACGAATGCCCCAACAGCAGTAACCATATTTTTTTCTAAAGCAAAATATGTGTTATATTTTTCAAACTCTAATCTCCAAATAGTTAAATCATCACTTTTAGAAAAACCTGAAGGTTCACCATACTGTTCAATTATTTTTTTGTAATTATCTCCATATTTGATAGAACCAATTCTTATGCAGTCAATGCATTTTTCATTGCCTACTTGTGTTACTCTATTTACTTTACCGTTAACAATAGAAACTATGGTTGTCATTGCGTGGTCATGATAAAACCAACTGTCACGTAAAGGGTATTTTCTAGCAGGGTCAAACAAGTTTTCAGGTATTTTATCAACTTTTGGATCAATTAATCCTCTACCTTTAGCTAATCTTATTAAATCACCTATTGAAAAATTAGAGTCTATAAGATGACTATGATCTACTGTTTCATCCAATAATTTCAATATTTCGGGATCAGTAACAGGTTTGGCAGTGTTTATATCAAAGTCATCAGAGTCATTAATTTTTGTGAATGAGCTTTCTAAATACCGTATGTGCTGGAAAAGCTGCTTATCAGTTACATTCGATAAGGTCATAGAACTTTTGGAGTTTGGCTGACCTTTATAGAATATCAAATCATCTTGATTCATTTCTAACTTTATTCCAGAAAGTTCAGTAACAATCTTTACTCTATTTTTATCATAATGTTCATACGCGACAACTGCCCATGCCGAAAGATAGATAACTGCACATAGCGCAACGATAATGATTAAGGATTTTTTTATCAACATTTTGGTCATTGGTGTTGTTATTTTCCTACATAAAATAAGAATTTTACTGTATTTAAAAGAAACGTAGAAAAGAATAATACACCAATGGCCACTGACTTACTACAGGTGAACCGACAGCAGTCAGGTGTTAGGTTTGTTCAGTGATCATTTAATCAAAATAGAGAAGGCTACAATGACAACACAACAAATGATTGATGACTTAAGGGTCAGGCGTGATAAGAAAAGACAATACCACAATGCCAAGGTTAAAGATGAAATCAGAGCAATTCAAAGAAAGATGGTTGAAATATCATTCTTACCTGAACCAGATTTAAAGCAACACAGGTTGCT
>CAYGPU010000001.1:349264-465523 GCA_964352015.1 uncultured Marinicella sp. | reverse complement strand
CGCTCTACACTCAGTGAAAAAAACATCGCCAACAATGATTTCACCCAATACCGCAGAGTCGGCAAAGGGCAATATGAAAAAACCACCGGCAAAGGACCTGATTCAATCAGTTCCGAAGACTGAACCCAAAGTACCAACCTTTCACATATATTCTACAAAGCAATGATAGAATCAGTCTTTTTTAATCTATGGGAGACTTCATGAAAAAATTACTGACAGCCGCTTTGATAGCTGGTTTTGCCTTCACTGCACAAGCTGATAACCACCAACACTCAACTACCGACATGGTCAAGGAAGCGCTGAAATCTGAACTTCGGACTGAAGCAGATACAGACCGAGACCGCAACCGCAGACCCGTAGAAACACTGGAATTTTTCGGTTTAGAGCACGACATGAAAGTGATTGAACTGATGCCTGGTGGCGGTTGGTACAGCAAAATACTGGCACCTGTGTTAAGAGAAAAAGGTGAATTAATTGTAGCCATTGGCACAGGTAGAGTGGCATCGATGATCAAAGACAACGAAGCCTTATCTGATGTAAAAGTCGGAGCTGAAGCTTCGAACCTATACCGCAAAGAAGGTGCGCGATTTTATTCTTTGGAAAATGCCGATTTGGGTGTCAGTAAAGCTGACATGGTTTTAACCTTCAGAAACTACCATAACTTCGCTGAAGATGGTCGCATGGCGTTGAATGAGGCTGTTTGGGATGCATTGAAAATGGGTGGCATTTATGGCGTTGTTGATCACACCAGACGTCATATGGAAGACGAAAACAATGAAAATCGCAGACGTTTTGATCCAGTTAAAGCGATTGCAGAAATTCAAGCTTCTGGCTTTGAGTTAGTAGGTTTTTCAGATTTACATTACCGAGCTGATGACGAATTGCGTTATGAAGTGGGCAGAAAATCAGTCACTGGCAACAGCGACCGTTTCACTTTGAAGTTTAAGAAAGTTAAGAAGTAACACTCAGCCCTTAAACACCAACAACAAAAACCCCTGGTTTGTTTCATCCCAGGGGTTTTTTTGTATCATGAATTAACTTAAATCTCAAGAATCGGTATCAAGCACCGGCTGAAAAGGTGTTACAGGTGTCATAATTGCCAGTTTGTAAGCCACGTTTCAACCATTTGACCCGTTGCTCAGAAGTGCCATGAGTAAAAGCTTCTACATTGACTCGGCGTCCGGCCCGTTGTTGAATGGTGTCATCACCAATCGATGCCGCGGCTCTTAAACCTTCTTCAACATCACCCGGCTCTAGCATGTTCTGTTGTTTATTGGCATGGTGTGCCCAAACACCAGCTAAACAATCTGCTTGTAACTCCATCAGTACCGACAATTGATTGACTTCGGCTTTTGACTTGGCCTGTTGTTGCCAACTTCTGACTTGACGTTCTGTGCCAGTGATGTTCTGGATGTGATGTCCCACTTCATGACCAATGACATAAGCCCGAGCAAAATCACCCGGCGCGCCCATCCGTTCTAACTGTTTGAAGAAGCCCAAAGACAGGTAAACCTTGCTGTCACCAGGACAATAAAACGGCCCAACTGCCTCGGAATTGATGCCACAGCGTGACTGTACTTGACCATCAAAAAGCACCATAGATGGCGGTTGATATTGTTGACCAGATTGGCTAAAAACTTGTGTCCATATGTCTTCAGTTGAAGCAAAAATAACTGAAGAAAATTCAGCATTTTCTTGTTCAGCAGCAGACTGTTGTTTGGGAATTTGTACTTGTTGTTGGCTGGAGCCTCCACCTTGTTGCAGCATACCACCCAGTAATGACAGTGGGTTTTGTCCGGTTACCACCGCATAAATCAACGCAATAACTATCATCCCTCCAGACAGTTTGGCACCACCACGAACCACACCTCCCTTACCACGACGGTCATCGACGCGGGTACTTCTTCTTTGACCTTTCCAACGCATTTTTTAAAAACCTGAAATGAAAACAATCAGTATAACTCAAGTTAAGAACGGTTTATTTCACTTCATGGTTAAATTTTGTAAAACCCAAGTACAAGGCAATCAAAGCCAGTGCATACAAGGCCAATTGATGAGCCAACACATCGACCATAGAACCACCAAAATACATCAACTGATGTAAAGCATCCATGACCCACCCGGTGGGTAAAAACATCGCCAGTTTTTGCATCCATGCTGGTGCCACTTCGATTGGCCACCAGCAACCACCCAAAGCAGCCAAAAGCAATGAAGCAATCAATGGAATCCCATTCACTTGACCCTCATTTTTAGCCACGGAACCCATGAAAATTGAAAACCCAGCACAGGCTGCAGACCAACTGAGTAACAGCAAAAAAATCATCAACCAATGCTGGCCCCAATGGATGGAAAATAACACAGCGCCAGCGACCATACCGTAAACCAACTGACACGTTGCCAGCATCCATTTACCCAGCCATTTACCTAAAATCAATTGATGGCGACTGATGGGTGCAGCCGAAAGGCGTTTGAGCACTCCGGTTTTTCGTTCAAGAAACAAGGCAAGTGAACCGCTGGTTAAGGCTATCATCATGATAAACATCACCAAGATTCCAGGCACGGCCTGTTTAAATCCGGATGGAATTTCTCGTTGCTCACCTGCTGAGCTGACATCCAATTCAATCATCCTAGGTACTTCATTGGCGGCAGTAAAATCCAGTGTTTGCCAGTCTTCGGCTTGGACTTTTTTCAAAATCAACAAATCCCCGAGGGTTTGGTAGATGGCTTTGCTGAGTTTAAATTGATGATAATCCGCACCCATACCCTCGTCATCAATTGAATACTTGATTTGCTGTGGTTCACTGTCAGCCATTTGGGTTTTTAAATCACTGGGCACCCACAATTGCCGCGCGTAATTATCGAAACTCCACTTGTCTTGATACAGTGGTTGTTCGGTGCTGAACACGCGCAACAGGTAATCCTCGGCCTCCAGACGGTATTTGATTTGTTGAAAAACCGAGTCTTGTTGATCACCCTCATACCAGACTGCCAAGGTACTTTTTTCACCCGAACCGCCACCAAAACCCTGCGTTGTGGTGCCAATGAAAGCAAAAAACACCAATGGCATAATAAACAACCACAACAACACAATTTTATCTTTCAAAGTGTAGATGAAGTCTTTATAAGCTATGAACCATATATTTTTCATTTGAACTGCCTCACACCTTATGAATTAACTGCTTGATTAAACGACGGTTGAATAACCACAGAACCAACAACATGGACAGTCCCAAGACCATTGGCATCAGCATGGCTTCAGCCACAGCTTGATCACGCACCAACCAATCTTTCAGCCCCATCAGTAAAAATCCATTAGGCAAGAACTGACCCACCGCAGCCAACCAGTCAGGCATCGCTTCCATGGGGAAAAAACTGCCGCCTATCATCAACAACGGAAAGGTGGTGGCATTGACCACAATATTAGCCACTTTGGCGCTGGGCATTAGCATCGCTAGGGCAACGAATAATTGATAAATAACCAACCCAGAAAACACCAACCAAAGCGCCATTAGCGGTAATTTATACCAAGGTAAAGTAAAGTACCAACTGCCTAAAACACCCAGTAAAACAGCGATGGCAGTAAACACCAGCACAGCACCCATGATTTGACCGTTGTAATAAGCTCCCAATGCAGCAGGCGTTGATGAAAGTCTCGGAATCACACCGTTTTTAGCATCATCCCAAATTGATACAGCCAAAGAATTGGCTGAAAATATCAACGCCATAAAGATGGCACCAGGGAACATCAACAAACCAAAAGTGAGTTGGGGTTTCTCGGTCGTTGTATCTACCGCTGCCACTTGTTGTTTAATGAGTTCCAATTGTGGAGGAAACAAGGTCTCTTCTAACCGATCAATTTGTTGTTTAATGCCTAAAGTAAGCACCACCAAATCAGCGTCATTGAATTGTTGATTCTTTAACATCGGTTTCAACACAGCCAACTCTTTATCAAACACAATTTGAACATAAGTGGCTGCATCAACCAATAAATTCATAGCGGTTTCCACCAACTGCGGCAAAATGGTTTGTGCTGGATTTTTAACCAATTTCAATTGACTGGGCTGGTTGTCCAGAAAAGCATCACCGAAACCTGCGCCAATGGTTATCCATGCGCTGGCTTCACCGGCATCCATCAAGCTCTGACCCTCACTGTTTGAAACTTGTTGAACAGTGAATATTTCTGCCAATGGCCCTTGATTGAAACTGCCGGCTAAAAATTGTGATACGGTGGAATCATCTTGGTCAGTGATGAGCAATTTTCCGGTTAACTTCCCATCACCGGTGCCAGCGATCAAACTCATCAGAAACACAATGATAATCGGAATAGCCAGCCATGATATCAAACCCCATTTCTCGCGCACCACACGCTTGATTCGCAAACCAGCTACTGTAATTGGCATAGTCAATAGGTTCATGACTTAATCCCTCAGCTCCCGACCCGTTAACTTGATGAATAAACTTTCCAAGTTGGCTTGTTGCACAGCGGTTTGCTTGATTTGACCCGACTTGAATCGAGATAAAATTTCAGATAATTGTGAGGCTGCATTTTCAGCCATGAACCTAACAGTATGCGCTTGCCACTCTATCAACTCATAATCCGCAATCACCGACTGATCCACTGCGGCAAAATCACCCTGTAATGTGATCAAGTCTTTTTCGCCCATTTGACTTCGCAACTCATCAACAGTGCCGGTGGCGATGATTTTTCCATGGTCTATGATGGCCAAGCGATCACATAAACGTTCGGCCTCTTCCATGTAATGCGTGGTGTATAAAACAGCAGTCCCTTGGGCTTTCAAAGCTTCAACCGCAGCCAACAAATGTTCTCTGGATTGAGGATCAACCCCAACAGTCGGTTCATCCAATAACAGCGCTTTGGGCTCATGTAATATCGCACAAGCAAAATTCAACCGTCGTTTCATGCCACCAGAATAGGTGTTAACAATGTCCTTAGACCGACTTTCCAAGCCCACTTGTTGCAACACCGTTTGAATTCGCTGATTCAGTTTTTCACCAGACAAACCATAGGCTTGTCCCCAAAAATTAAGATTCTCTTGGGCACTTAAATCTTCATACAATGCCAAATCTTGTGGTACCAAACCCAATGAAGACTTGGCATCAATGGCCTGGCTTAACACCGAAAATCCATTGATTGAAACTTCACCTTCGGTCGGTTTGAGTAATCCAGAAATACAGTTGATGGTGGTAGATTTGCCCGCCCCATTGGGACCCAATAAACCAAATATTTCGCCAGCATTTACGGTAAAGTTTATGGCATCTGCTGCCATAAACTGACCATAAGCTTTTGTTAGCCCCTCAATTTTAATCATTTTTTTGCCATGGTTTTGTAATTACTTAGTTATTAACCATTTTATCACCACAATGTTACAATATGCATCGTCTAATTATAGAGTTAATTCTTTTGAAGTGGCTGAACATCATATTGGCAATCTTAATTCTTTGGGCTTTGTTCCAACAGCAATTTGGCGATGGCGGTCGCAAAGAACTGAAAGAGAAGCAAATTCTGTTGGCCAGTCAACAAGCTGAAATTGAAGACCTCAAACAACGCAATGATCAGTTAGAAGCTGAAGTCAACAGTTTAAAAACTGGCTTGGATGCCATTGAAGAACGCGCACGTGCAGAGCTGGGCATGGTCAAAGAAGGGGAAACATTCATCCAGGTTATCAACCAATCCGAGGATGATGGCAACTGATCATGAACACAACTGCTGATAACCACATTCATGTCATTGTCGTCGCAGCCGGAATCGGCCGACGTTTCGCTGATAACTCATGCACTGAGACAGTGCCCAAGCAATATCAAATGATTGGCAACAACACGGTGCTAAACCACAGCATCAAAGCTTTCGATGCAGCAGATGTGACCAGCATCACTGTGGTATTGCACCCTGAAGACACGCAATGGAACAAACAGTCCAAAATCCAATCGAAACACACTATCCACACCACCACTGGCGGATCACAGCGTCATGATTCAGTGCGCAATGGCATCAAATCCTTACATGCCAATCCCCAGGACTGGGTATTGGTGCATGATGCCGCCCGCCCCTGTGTCAGCCAACAAGAAATCCAAGACTTAATAGAAGCTTGTCAACAAAAGCAACAAGGTGGTTTGTTGGTTAAACCCATCAGTGACACCATTAAATGCTCAAAAAATGGCACATCTGTAGACAAAACCCTGGACCGAAATCAACTGTATGCCGCCCTCACCCCACAAATGTTTCGTTGTGGCGATCTGCTCAAAGCGCTGACGGTGTTTGAGGCCGGTAGCATCACCGATGAATCTTCAGCCATTGAGTCACAAGGTCAACAACCCCTTATGGTCATAGGTAAAAGCAGCAACATAAAAATCACCAACTTCGAGGATTTAGCGGTCGCTGCTGCCATCTTAGAACAACAAGGGAGGCTTTAATGGTTAATCAATCACAACTGGTAATGCGCATCGGCAATGGCTTTGATGTGCATGCTTATGGCCCAGGTGAATTCATCACTTTAGGCAATGTACAAATCCCTTTTACCCATGGCTTTGTGGCTCATTCGGATGGAGATGTGTTGATTCATGCCATTTGTGATGCCTTGCTTGGCGCCTGTGCACTGGGCGATATAGGCCAACACTTTCCACCTTCTGACGAACGTTGGAAAGACTGTGACAGCGTGGTATTTTTAAGCCACTGTCAGCAATTAATCGCTGAACAAGGGTATCAACTTGGCAATTTAGATTGCACGCTGATTGCTGAACAACCGAAAATTAACCCACATGTACTGGCCATCCGCACCAGACTGGCAGAAATTCTTGCTGTTGAGTTGAATCAAATCAGCATCAAAGCCACCACCACTGAACAACTGGGCTTCACCGGCCGTGGTGAAGGCATGGCGGCTCAAGCCACCTGCTTGTTACTCAAACAGTGATTTGTAGATGGTATCAAAGCGGTATTGAAAATATTGGTCGTAGGTATTTTGCACCAACACATCATAGCCCTCTGCACCCAAGTGAAAACAATCGACCACCACACCCGCATTCAAGCGCATTGACTGCACTGGGCTGGGTAAACTTAAATCACCGGGAGGTTGTATTTGTCCGGGTGGAATCACTGGGTTGGCATCAGCAAAACCAAAATAGTTTTGCATCAAACCTGAATGACTGACCTGGAACACTTTGGGGTTGGATGTTGCTGAGGAGGCAAAAGCTTGCTCGAAAGAGGTTGCGATGGTGTTCAATTCCAGCGCTGTGGGATTACCCAGATCGCTGTGCAAGTTGGCACAGAAGATACCGGTAAACCCACCGGTGGTATCAACAAAGTTAGGGTAATCATAAAAACTCAAGATGATTTCAATGCCAATATCCTGAGCCAATATGTGATCCACCACGATTTGTAAATCAATGATGATTTGATTTTGGATGGCAGTCACTGCCATCGGTGTTAAGCCGATGTTCCATTGATCAAGAAAATCATTGCCACCTAAAGTCAGCTGCACGGTATCAATACTTGGGTTGGCATTCAAGGCATCGGTGATTTTTTGCAGCTCAGTGGGCACCACCCAATCGGCAGCTGTTGAACCACTGATGGCCACCACATCGCCTAAACTGATAAATTGTGGGTAGCCACTGTCAGCAAATACTTGATCATGGATGCCATCATTCCACTGTTGTTCTGCCCAACTGTCGCCAACAATCAGTACTTTAGTGGTCTGTGCTGTGGCGCTGAAAGCGGCCAATAGTAACAATGTGTGAATCAGGAATTTCATATGGGTTTACTCGCTCTTTTTTAAGTTTTTATTGATTATAATGCTGTTACAATTATAGTTTATCTTTTCCAATAAAAAGTAACTTTATGTACTTTATTGTCAAGCATGTGCATGTTTTTTTGGTTATTGTTAGCATCACTTTTTTCCAATTCAGGTATTGGCGGCATCGCTATTTCAACATTCAACCCATGCCATTACTTACAGTCATGCCTCATGTCATAGATACCCTGTTGTTGATCACCGGTATTGCACTGGCATGGGCAGCTGGATTTACCCTTTTCAACAGCAACTGGCTGCTGGTTAAATTATTGGCTTTGTTGGTGTATATCATCATGGGTTATTTGGCGATGAAAAAAACGGCTTCACTGCAGTGGTTTGCCTATTTAATCGCCACTGCGGCTGTTTGTTATATGCTGATTATCGCCACCACAAAACAACCGTGGCCAGTTTCATGAATGATTTAACACCACATGTTTATTTCTTAGGCATTGGCAGTAATACCGATCGCATAACAAACATCAACTCATGCATCAACTATCTTCAAAACTCATTTCACCCGTGCCATGTCTCGGCCATTTACCAATCTGAGTCTTTCGGCTTCAATGGCCATGACTTTTACAACTTAGTGGTCAAAATCCACTCAGTATTCAATCCACATGAAATGAAAAAATGGCTCTGTAAAATAGAAGACTTGCATGGCAGGGATCGTAAAAAACCACGTTATTCAAACCGGACTTTAGATATAGATTTACTGCTTTGTGATGATTTGGTTATTGATGATGGCACAGTACAAGTGCCTCGGCGTGAGATAATGAAACGCAAATATGTGCTCAAACCCTTACAAGATTTAGCCCCTGACTTGATTCATCCAGTGGCACAAAAAAGGCTTGCCGATTTATGGCAAGCCTTAGATAACGCTGATATTTCTGAACTTAATTTGGTTGACGAAACTTAATCACATGTCAATGATGTCTTTACCAATGATATCACCCACTTTGGCGGAATCTGCAATGAATAATTTTACTTTTTTCTTAAAGATCAAATCACCTTTAACCACTACATTCTCACCAATATAAACTTCAGGGGTTTTGTTGTTGGTGTTGAACCAGCCGGTTGATTTTTCAATCACCACATCACCTCCAACCACAGTGCCTTCATCTAAAGTGATGTTACCGTTGACAGTCTGAATGTTGCCATCTACTTCAGTACCAACGGCTGATATTTTACCATTGACTGTTTCCAAATAGCCTTCAACCACACAACCTTTACCGGCAGAAATAGAGCCATTGACGGTTTCAGCATGATCTTTGATGATACAAGCAGAACCCAGTACTATAGAGCCATTCACTGTCTCAGCGTGTTCTGCTGTAACACCATCTTGGAACTTAATGCTGCCATTGACCGTTTCAGCTTGACCAATAATGGCTTGCTCACCAACTTTGATTGAACCATTAACCGTATCCAGGTTATCGACATGGGCTTTATCTCCCACTGTGATGCTGCCATTGACAGAATCATAGTCTTTTTCAGGCGAGTTGGTGCCCGCTGCTACTTTTTCACTGCCAAAAACACCCGCTTGTGCGCTAACAGCTACGACCAATAAAAAGATTAAAATGTATTTCATAAATGACCTCTGTTTGTTTGATATATGGCTATAACGAGCTGCTTCTCAAAAAGTTACTCAATTGTTATTGAATTCCTCAAATTTCCATGCAGCCGGTGCTAAACCATCCAGCTTAAATGGCCCAACTTGAGTCCGAATTAATCGCAGCACGGGTAAACCTACCGCCGCACTCATGCGCCTGACTTGACGGTTTTTACCTTGGTTGATGGTTAACAACAACCAACTGGTTGGACTGTTTTTTCGCGATCTTATGGGCGGGTTTCTTTTCCACACCCAAGCCGGTTTTTTGGCTAATAATTCCACTTTAATGGCTTTGGCCACATAATCTTTGACTTTAACACCCGCTCGCAATTGTGCTAATTGTGCAGCTTGCGGACGCCCTTCAACCTGAATTAAGTAGGTTTTCTTGATGCTTTGGCTGGTGATTAAATGTTGTGTTGGACCATGACTGGTTAATAACATCAGGCCCTCAGAATCATAATCCAACCTACCAGCTGCATAATACGCTGGTTGATCAATGTAATCTCCCAAATGCCTGCGGTTTTCACTGTCGGTAAATTGTGAAAGCACTTGGAATGGTTTGTTGAAGCGGATGATTTGAACCACTGAGTTTTTATAATCTTGATGGGCTTTGTATTATAACAAACCTAATAACCATGATTGTCATAGACTGTATTGACTGCTGCAGATTAACTGAATCAACATTCAGATTATGTTCAGATTGACTGACTAATATAATGAGTTGGGTGGCTAAATGGTATCTAATTATAAAAACACCCAAGGAATGAACTGATGGAAAAACTTAAACGAATGATTGTGGCGGGCCTATTGGGTGCAGCAGTGACCATTGGCTTGGTGTTTTTTATGATGGCTTTGATTGCTTTGAACACCGAACAACCGGAAAATAACAATTATCTGACCACCCAGGTAAAAGTCAGCTCCCCACCGGGACTTAAACCGGCCAGAGAAATCAACTCAGACAGTCAAAAAAAACATCACCAGTTACCTTCAAAACGAAAAGTTAAGTTACCAATAGATCACAAATCATTGCTCAGCCAAATCCAAGCACAACAGGCCGATGGCGACCAAACAGACCCCTTTGCTGCCCCAGCCAAACAACAAATACTCCTTAAACGTGGCAGCCAAAGTCAAGCGGCAGTCAAACTCCCCGGTTTATACAACGTCATTGGCCCAGATCCACAATACCCAGCTGAAGCTTTATCAGCAGGCACGGAAGGCTGGGTGGAAGCCATGATTCATCTGAAAAAAGATGGTACCGTCAATAAAGTTGATATCATCGGTTCTGGCCCAGCTGGTATATTTGAAATGTCAGTGTTGACCGCAGTCATAGACTGGAGGGTGCAACTAGATAACATGCCTGAAAATAAAGTATCGGATGAATATTTTCACCGATTTGAATTTAAAATCAGTCACTAGCCTGAGCCTACGAAATAAATAGTAATTAAATTGGAACCTTTTACATAGGCCAAAAGTCATACTTCTTACAACAACAATAATTTTAAGGAGAAGTATCATGAAACAATTGATTAGATTTTCGATTTCTGGCGTGCTTGGTTTTATCATCACCACCGCCCTTTTTATCGGCATGTTGAGTTTGTTAAATGACAGCAAACCGGCGATTACTGGTTCTGACACCAACATTAACTTCTCTTTTGTAAAAGATTTTAAGGTGCCTGAAGTTAAGCCACCAAATAAAATCGAAAAGCCTGTGCCACAGGAAGTTAAACAACCACCAGCTGCTCCAGTATTAAATGTGGAGGTCAATAGTGATCCAATCATCAAAACGCCGATTGCAGGCACCCAAGACAATCGCTTGAGTGTGCTCAACGAAATCAGTTTACCTGGCGTTGTAGGCAGCGGCTTGTATGAAGTCAATAACCCAGGTGGTGTTAAGGTCGCCATCGCACCGATGTATCCGCAGGCCGCCTTGGTGAATAAAACCGAAGGTTGGGTCAAAGTCCAAATTTCTGTCAATGAATTTGGTACAGTCAGTGCGGTTAATGTGATTGATGCTGAACCTGCTAGGACATTCAATGCCGCAGCCAAAAAAGCGGTTAAGAAGTGGAAGTTTCACCCCAAAACGATTGCGGGTAAAGCCGTACCTTTTGAGGCGATACAAACCATTGAGTTTAAAATAGACTCATAAAATAAATAATGGGCATGGTTTTTTGGCCATGCCCATTGTTAATTATTGAGTGATGATATGTCAGTCTAAGAAACCCAACAAAAGGGCAGCAACAACAACAGCAACAAAGGCAGCAGCAACAGCTTAAAGAGCAAAACAAATGCCCCACCAATAACAAAGAAAACCAACATGACGATGGATAACAACATGCCGCCAATGAGTAAAACCGGGCTGAATAAAATCAGCAAAACCCAAAACAGGGCTTTGATTGCCACCAACAATATTAAGATGCCTATAAAAGCTTCAATCATTTTAATTACCACTCATTAGCCAGTTCAAAAAATTTGAACCTTATAGAGACCTCTACATAAGTCGTGGATCAAGTAAAAAAGTTTGAAAAGCTAAATTTCTGCGTTAGAAAATCAATCAATAGCCCAGCTATTACTAGCGTTTCCTGCCTTGAACTTTGGCCTTTCAATTCGTTTTTTCATTAACTCAGACTTATGCAGAGGTCTGTTATTATTAAAATAGCAAATTACCGCCAACATTGTCAGTGCCAAAAGTCAGTAAATCTAGACAGGCTAAAATCACTCAGCAAATTCAGATATGGACTTCGGTCTGGCCACATCAGAGTGTAGTTCCCAAAAATACTGGTGTGAATCGTATTGCAAGTAATCCAAATCAATACTGACCATCGAGTTTGGATCAGAAACATGAAATTTAGCCGGGGGATAAGCAGTCAAAGGTTTGTCTTTATGCGCCGCTTCACTGGACTTGGCTGAAAAGTAGGCAGTGAAATCATGGGCTAAATTAACCTGTAAAGGGTACTGCATGGCATCATCAGGCATACACAATTGGTTAACCTGAAGAATGGTTTGTAAACCAGAATCAGCGCTGATGTTATATTGTTGTTGTATATATGCTTCGATTTGTTGATAAAACGCTGTCCAACCACCCGGCATACACTTGTCTTGGTTGAAAAATCGCACTGCCCAAGAAATGTGCTGATATTTTAGCGGATTGGCTCTGACAAACTTCAATAGATCTTGCAAAAAATCGATGGCTCTGATTTGATGTTCCCACTGTAAGTATCGAATCACATAACGCAACACAGAGTAACCGTCAGCCATCATATAGACTTTATACATGCGTTTCATCCAATCCAGATCCTGTGCTGTGAAACTGTAGGATGAAATCACAAAATCCTGCTGGTCAGTTTTGATTTGATATTTTTCGATGTATTCAGGGTCTGCCATCGGACTGTTGGGTAACAGTTGGGTTGGATAAGCTTTAACTGACACATCCAAATCGATGTATTTTTGTAAATCATTATTAAACGCTTCAACGGTGATGCCCGGTAGCCCAATCATTAAGTCGGTAGAAAGTGGTAATTTTAAATCATAAAAAATCTTAATCAACTCATCATATTTTTCAGTTTTGATGTTCTTACGGTTGATCACATCCAAAGTTTTTTCATCGGTGGTTTGAATCGAAATAATGCCTTGGCTGATGATACCACCGGCGGTAAATATCTTGATGATTTCGACCAAGCGCCAGGTCGAATTTTTGGTGTAGTTAACCACCACTTCTTGTGGGTAGCCGTATTTTTCTTTGCTGTCTACAATGAATTGAGACAGTTCAATATCCCGGTCATACAAACCAAAGTTGGCATCGGCAATCCAAATCACCCGCACTTTATTTTTACCAATCCATTCAATTTCATCCTTAACCCGTTGCATATCAAACTTTCTGACCTTTTGGTTGGTGGCAGAGCCCCAATCACAGAAAGTACAACCAAAAGGACAGCCCCGATTAGATTCAATAATAGCCGCTTCAACCCGGCCATCATAAACATCAAATAATCCGGATAAATAAGGTGATGGTACTTCGTCCGGTGCAGCCATGCGTTTGCGCCCGGCTGTTCTGACCAAGCCACTGAGTAATTTATCGCGAAAGGTGATGCCAGTGACTTCGGCCAAAGGTTCTTGTTGATAAGTGACTTCGCCTTCACTGCTTTGATAAATTTGTTTGAATATTTCAATGATGGCCACTTCGCCCTCACCATGAACTGAAATATCCACCGAAGGGTGAGCTGCCATGAAATCAGCGCTGGCTTGTTTGTATTCAGGGGTGCTGGGGCCACCATGAATGGTTAAATTCTTTTTGTCATGACCTTTGACTGCTTGGCTGACTTGTAAGTTTACATCCATCGACCACATGTAATTTGAGAACAACCACACCCCAGTTCTGAATTTTCGATAAGGTCCATTGAGTAAATCATTGGGGTTTAAAAATGTGATGGGTATCAATTGGAATTTATCCAACAACTCACCGTTGTTGTGGTTTTGCAAGGCACTGTAAATAATACCCAATGCCAACGGAAAGTGGTTTTCCATGTGCGGCACAAAATAAACAGGAATACGCCCATCTGGTTCAATGTCACGCCAGGACTGCAAATCTGATTCTGCTTGCACCGAAGCATATTGAGATTGAGCTTCTGCAGTTTGTTTACCGGTGTTTTTACGCTCAACTAAAAACCCATGTGCCAACAGTGTGTGAAGCACTGGCTTTAAGTCATCACCGAATAAAAAACTTTTTTCTTCGATGACTTCTTCGCAGGTCTTACCGTCACCAAAAGCCAACATCAAAACCACGTACGCTGTTGGTAACAGACGAGGGGCTTGATCGACATGTGAACAAGCAAAAAATCCATCTGCATGTAATGAAATGGCTGCATGCCGACTCAAGCTCAAATGCGCTGGTAATTCTGTGCTCTCAGCTGTCGCAGTTAGCTCCAACGGCAGTAAGGTCAAACCATCATTGGGCGCTTGACTGGCAGCAAAAACCTGAGCATCCTGAAATTGTTGAATGCGTTGCTTAACGCCTTGGCTTTGAATGTGAGGCAACCAAGCTTTGACCCAAGCATTTTGAACGAAGTGGTTGGTTGCTGTTTCGATGTCATTATCTGACAGGAAATAGGACAGCAACAAAACATCTGGTTCATGAATCACCAAGGGTTGAACTTCGCCAGAAATTTGCGACAGCATAGACTGACCTTTGCGGTTCAAAATCATGAAATCTTGATTGAGTTGCATGTTAACTGTGGTGTTTGGGTAAATGACTCATTATAACGACTTTTTACCACCTTTCACAGCACAAAGCTGATGCTTTGAATGCTGAACTCCAACTTAAAACAGTCAATGATTGGGTTATTTTAACAACTGAGAAACCTGCTTAAAATGTTCATGTTCAGCCGTTTGCATCAGTTCAAATAAGATCATTTCAGTGCTGGTTATTTCTGCACCCTGGATTTGCATGTTATTCAAGGCCAATTTTTTATTGCTTTTATCGCGCGATGAAACGGCTTGTTGGTTGACCTTGACGTCAAATCCATTGGCAAGCAAATCCAAAACGGTTTGGTAAACACAGACGTGCGTTTCTATACCCGTAACAATACACTGGTCCTTACCTGAGTGGCGCAATTGATCAATAAAATCAGTTGCACCACAAGCACTGAAGGTGATTTTTTCATGGTATTGGGTGTCGACCAATAAGGCTTTGATGTCTGCTTGCGTTGGCCCTAAACCTTTGGGGTATTGTTCAAACCAATGAATCGGTAAGTTGAATAATTTGGCCGCTTTAATCATCAGACTGATGTGCTGAAACAATTGCTTTTTCTGGTGCATCATTTCAGCCAAACGCCCCTGGACATCAATAAGCAATAAACAACTTTTCTCAATGGTGAATTTAGCTTTCATGCTTTGATTTTATGGCTTGGTAACTAAATCTTGCAATGCTTTTCTGATCTCCGCTGCCCAATAAGGTGCTAAGCGTATAGACCTGTCCCCATGCGAAGCTTTTTGTTTAACCAAATGCTGAGTTTGTACGGTGCGTAAATCAAACACCAACTCACCCCGTTGGTCAAAGATGAGAATCCCAGGGGTGCCGAATATTTGATACATTTCAGCCACTTTTTCGGCTTTCGGAAACAGCTCAAATGTATAACCCTGACTGTTTAGATACGCTTGTGGGTCAGCATCTTCATTGATATTTAGGGCATAAACCTTAAGATTTAATGGGTCTTGGTATTGGTACAGGGCACTTTGGATGAGTGGCATCAGTTGTTTACAGTATGGACACCACGTGGCCCAAAAAAACAGCACGGTAACTTGCTGGTTATCAATGGCTTGCTGAGGAAATGAGTGGGGATTATTTTGTGCATCAATCAAAGACCATGCTGGCGTATTATGTTCTGCTGTTGATTGGGCTTGATCAGCTGCCGAAGCATGTGATGTCATAACCAGCAGTGCCAATAAGTGAACAAAGATTTTCATGCTTGGTGACTCCTTGATGGTATGTTTGAATATACAAAGGACCTGGTTATCAAAATAAAATCACAGTCCGATCAAGCGAAGATCAGTCTGCTTCGCCTACAATGGTTTTAACTTGCCTGACCCAAGCTTGACTCGCCAATTCAGGTGGTAGCTGACTGCGCAGACTCAAAGCCTGTTCTCGACTGTCATAGACACCGACCAAGACCACCCACCAATCAGCTGAGTTGGCTTGTGTTTTAACAATGGTGTGGTCACTTTCAAGCAAATCATATCGACTTAAAAATTCATCCAATTGATGTCTGTTAGAAGTACCAATGACTTGGAATGACCATTTTTCTGCGTGGTTTGTTTGCCAATAATCAAACCCTTTAGTGTCATTGTTAAGTGGCTGTTGAGCAGCATCCACAGCTTCAGTTGTTGGCAACTCAACTTCGACTACCTCCTCAGCGACGGTCTCAACGACTTCATCAGCAGGGCTTTGCTGGTTATTGGCTGCCGCCGCCTTTTTGTCATTCACATCTTGGCGTGGAATAAAGTCTTTGATTTGTTGATCAATCAAAGTCTGCTGACTGACATTTTCAGCGGGTGATTGCTGAACTTGTTGATTGAAATCATTGTTAACATCCATGGTTTTGATTTCAACTTGACTGTTGTCGATGTTGTCTTGATCAATGCCGGAGGATTTATTTTGTTCAACCAGTTTCATGGCTTTGTCATGGGCTTGTTGCTTTTGATCAGCTGGCGCACAGACCCATTTATTTTGCGCTGCATAACAAATGATCTCGTTTTCAGCGGTGGGTTTCGAATCAACTTCGGTTTGCGCCACTGCATAACCGGTGACCACGAATAAGCACATCAGTGAAATTGCAGTCATTGCCTTGGTTGTGGCAGTTTTTGGGGCTCGGCGCTTCATGCCGGTAAACAAGACTCTATGGCCGAGAGAATTTCAGCATCTTTGACGCCATCAGCAATAAATGAGCCGCCCAAGCCTCGCATAAGAATGAGGCGGTGTTGATCATTGATCACTTTTTTATCTGATTTCATGACTGTCAGTAAGGTGGTTGCAGGTATATTTGAACCCAGCATAATTGGCAAATCAAAAGCTTGCAACAAGTTTTCCAGCATTTTTCGTATACCGGCATCACAATGACCCAATTGATGTGATAACTCAGCGGCCATCACCATACCCAAACCCACTGCTTCACCGTGCAAATACTGGTAATCAGTGACTGTTTCTATGGCATGTCCAAAGGTATGACCTAAGTTCAGCAGTGCCCTAACCCCTTGTTCTTTTTCATCTTGTTCAACGATGTCAGCCTTGAATTGACAACACTGCGAAATCAACTGCAGTAATGTGTCTGTATCCTTGCGTTTTATGGATTCAACATGTTGGCCTAACCAATGAAAAAAACCCACCTGATTGATGCCACCATATTTAATCGCCTCACCAATACCGGCATTGAATTCTCGCACCGGCAAAGTGTTTAAACTGCTGACATTGATGATCACAGCCTTGGGTTGATGAAAAGCGCCAATGAGGTTTTTGCCTTGCGGGTGATTGATGCCAGTTTTTCCACCCACTGAAGCATCAATTTGGGCCAGTAAGGTGGTTGGCATTTGAATAAAATCTATGCCCCTCATCCAGCTGGCAGCAGCAAAACCAGTCATGTCACAAATGACTCCACCACCCAAAGAAACCAACAGGTCAGAGCGGTTGAATTGATGGCTGGCCAAAGCGTCCAATATGGTTTGCCAACTGGCGGTGTTTTTATACTGTTCTCCATCCTTCAACACACAAGTATGAACATGACTTTCGCTGAATAATTCACTGACTTCCCGCAGGTAAAGTGGTGCCACTGTTTCGTTGCTGACAATCATGACTTTTCGACCCACCAACATGGGTTGTATGGATGAAAGGTCAAACCGGTCAGTTTGGATGATGATGGGATAAGTGCCATTGGGCAAGGTGATGTCCACCTGAGTTACAGCATTCATGAGGTTCTTTGGTTTTTGGGTTGTTGGGTTTGCTCACAAATTTGTTTTAAGTGAGCGACAATCTTTTTTGCCATACCATAGGAACTGGTGCGTCCACTAGAAAAAGCCACATCGGAGACTTCTTCGTATAAAGGGTTACGCTCACGCGCCAAGTTCAATAACTTTTCTCGTCGCCCACCACCTTGGAGCAAAGGTCTCTGTTTGTCACGCTTGAGTCGCTTCAGCTGGTGTTTGACTTCAGTTTTTAAATACACCACCAAGCTGTTTGTTTGATTCAATATCTGACGATTGTCAGGCATCATGATAATGCCACCACCGGTGGCAATGACACAGTTTTTTCGTTCCAACAACTCTGCTAACATGGCGGTTTCACGCGCCCTGAAACCGGCTTCTTTTTCAATTTCAAAGATTAAGTTAATCGAAACCCCGGTACGACTTTCTAACTCCTGGTCCACGTCGACAAAGGTTTTACCCAATTGTTGCGCCATTTGTTTTCCAACAGTGGTTTTACCCGCACCCATAGGACCGACCAAAACAATGTTATCAGGAATTTTTTTCATGCCAAGCATTCTAACATGTTGTCAGATTTACAGGGCGTCAGAATTCACCTTTCACCATCAATTGCTGGCGCTAAAAGTCCAATACTGGACTTTCATTTGGTTTTTATAAACTGTGAGTCAATGCCTTCACTCGATCAGAAAAAATCCAGCCATCCAAGGTGTTTTCAGCTGCAGTCATTGATTCTGGATGCAACTCAATGACCTGTGATGAGCAGCCAACTGCAATACCGTTGGCGAGCAAGCCACAGGCCTGGTTGCCACCCAGCACAGCTTGTAACCACAACCAGGTACCCACATGGACTTGTTTGCTGTCACAACATACATTGCGTTGTTGGTTATGCAGTCGCTGACTGTATTCCAACATCTTTAACTCTTGCTGTGGTTGAATTTCAATGTGACTGTCTGAACCAATGGCCCATTTACCTGCTCGAACTTTAAACTCCGGCATGGGAAAAATGCCATCGCCCAAGTTGGCTTCTGTCAGGGGGCACAATACAGCCACGGCACCTGAATCAGCAATCAATTGAAGTTCTTGATCATTTAAGTGCGTGGCATGCACCAAGTTCCAACGTTGATTGACTTTAAAGTGCTTATACAGCCATACCACCGGTCTCATGCCATAGTGTTCAATGGCTTGTTCAACCTCGACTTGCTGTTCAGCGATGTGAATGTGAATGGGCAGATCATCAGGCAGTGCCTCAATAACCGCTTGCATTTGCTGTTGATTCACTGCCCTGATGGAATGAAAACAAATCCCCAGCTGTTGTTTGGCTCGCAGTTGTGTCTGTAAGTGTTTAAATAATTCAATGTACTCCTCAACTGTCAATTCAAAGCGCTTTTGTTCGGCTTTCAACGGTGCATCACCCACCGCAGAAAACGCGTACAGTACCGGCAACAAAGTGATGGGCAAGTCGACCTCAGCCGCCGCTTTAAGCAATACTTCAGAGTGCGATTTAAAATCTGAGCCATTATCCTTGGCTCGATGCACGTAGTGAAATTCACACACCGATGCATAGCCTGCCTCGCGCATTTCGGAATAACAGGATTTCGCCACTTGATACAAGGTTTCACTGTCCAACTCATCAGCCAACTGATACATCAAGTCACGCCAAGACCAAAAACTGTCGTGCCCGGCTCTTTTGTATTCACTTAAACCAGCCATGGCGCGTTGAAACACATGTGAATGGGCATTCGGCATGGCCGGAATCAGTACACCCAATGCCTTTTCATTGGCTTTCGGTTTGGCATCAGGTTCAATGCTTTTAAACACACCCTGCTCGGTGGTCACACGCACATTGTGCTGCCAGCCATGTGGTAACAATGCAGATTTCAAGAAATAACTGTTCATCAGGGACTAATTTTTAGATAATGACTCCAACCTGAACTGTAGGCCAATCGGTCATCGAAAACAATGAAAAAAAGCTGTGATTTATTGATTCACAACGCACAGTTAATCACTTGTGCTGACAACGGACAACCTTTTGGCTTAGTCAAGAACGCTGCCGTTGCCAGTGACCAAGGACACATCACCTGGGTAGGCCCCACTTCTCAAGCCGCACAATTCACAGCTGATCAAAGCATCGATGCCGAAGGTCAACTCGTTACACCGGGCTTAATTGATTGTCACACCCATCTGGTGTTTGCTGGCTCACGAGCCAACGAATTTGCTCTGCGTTTGGCCGGAGCCAGCTATGCGGAAATTGCCCAAGCAGGCGGTGGTATTTTATCCACCGTGAAAGCCACCCGTCTAGCCAGTTTAGATGAATTAACAGCATCCACGTGTGTTCGTTTACAACATTTAAAATCTCAAGGTGTGCTGACAGTGGAAATCAAATCAGGTTATGGACTTGATTTTGACAACGAAATTAAAATGCTGGAAGCCGCCAAGGCTGCAGGTAAGAAGACCGGCGTTGAAGTTAAAACCACCTTGTTGGCTGCCCATGCCCTACCGCCCGAATACCGTGATGATCGTGCCGGTTACATCGATTTAATTTGCCAACAAATCATTCCACACGTGGCCAAACATAAACTGGCTGATGCAGTCGATGCTTTTTGTGAGGGCATTGGTTTTACTTATGCAGAGACCCAACAAGTGTTTGACGCGGCTGCCCGGTGGGGCTTACCGGTTAAACTTCATGCCGATCAATTAAGCGACCTCAAAGGTGCTGGTTTGGTGGCTGACTACTGTGGTTTATCCGCAGATCACGTTGAGTACACTTCGGTTAACAGCGTCCGTAAAATGGCTGAAAAGCACACCGTTGCCACCTTATTGCCTTATGCTTTTTATGCCCTGCAAGAAACCCAAAAACCGCCGATTGCAGCGTTCAGAAAATACGCAGTTGATATGGCCATTGCCACCGATTCAAACCCCGGAACAGCACCCACCACTAATTTGTTGCAGTGTTTACACATGGCTTGTACCCAATTTGGACTGACGGTAGAAGAAGCCATTTTAGGCGTCACCATCAACGCCGCCAAAGCCTTGGGGATTGATGAGACCAAAGGCAGTCTGGAAGTAGGAAAAGTGGCAGAGTTTGTTCTCTGGGATACCCAAGAAGTGGCTGACTTGGTGTATTGGCAAGGTCAGAATTTAGTCATACAAGTTATTAAATAATCCCATTGGACGCATCAAAAATGAATAAACCTCACCTTCAAGCCATTATTCTTACGTTCTTCAGTTTATGTTTTTTCTTTAGTTCTGAATCGAGTGCACAGCTTGAAAAAGAGTATACCCATTTAGACAACTCACTAGAGTTCAGAGAATTTTTAGGACACAAGTTATCACAACAGGATTGGGCTGCCGAACAAGGAACAGATGCCATGATAGCTCGTGGCGCTGATTTAAAAGATAAAAAGCTAAAAGGCTTTATTGTAGAAAATAGTGAATCACACTGGACACTTTCATACATTGGTAAACGCAAGTTCTCTGAAGGCATTTATTATCAAATTAACATTTCAACTGATAAAATTATTAAAAATTCATACAAAGACTACAGCGACAAGCCTGTAAAGTTAACTGACTGGCAGAAATCAATTTTCAGGGCCACCAAAACTGCACTGGAAGCCGATTTATTATTGTGTTCCAACACCTATAATTCAGTTGTTTTACCATTGACTCTGGGTGAAACAAATTACTTATATACATACTTACTTGCTGCCAGTAATAAACCGAATTACACTGTTTTGGGTGGACATCATCGCTTCATCATAAATGAAAATGGCAATAAAATAATACAACACAAAGCGCATACTAAATCTTGTTTAAATGGGGAAATGATTGAATCAGTTGAGAGTCAAGTTGTGTCGCATCTGAACGATCCTACGCCTAATGAATTTCATATTTATATGAGCTATTTATATGACATGCCCTTTTATGTTTGGACGCCTGATCAATCTTTATGGAAAATCTATGCAGGGAAAATCACCCCTGTTGATACGCAAGAAGATGTTTTGAAACAACAATCACCTGATAATTAGGTCCTTGCTCAAGTCATGAATTTATCATTCAATGATTTTGAGGCTGCTATTTTATTCATTACCTTTTATAATCGACCGGATTGCTAATAATAAAGGGTAAAACATGGACACAATTGCAACAGCAGGGTTTTCATTAGAGTCATTGATGCGCGGTGCCATCGGCATGCTGACTTTGGTGGCCATTGCCTATGCCTTCAGCAACAACCGCAAGGCTGTGAGTTGGAAAGTGGTTGGCATTGGCTTGGGCATGCAGTTGATTCTTGCCATCGGCGTATTGTATGTGCCTTTTGTTGGCGCTATTTTTGATGCCGTTGGTAAGTTCTTTATCCTCATCATGGACTTCACCAAAGAGGGTACCAACTTTCTGTTCCGCTCCTTTGGTAAGGGTGAAATCGAGTCGCCATTAATTACTTTTGCGGTGATGATTCTGCCCACCATCGTATTTTTCTCGGCTCTGACATCGGTGCTGTTCTATCTGGGCATCATTCAAAAAATTGTCAAAGGTTTGGCTTGGTTATTGACCAAAGCTTTAAAAATCTCCGGGGCTGAAAGCTTATCCGTCGCCGGTAACATTTTCTTGGGCCAAACCGAGGCGCCGCTGATGATCAAGAAATACCTGGAAGCCATGAACAAATCTGAAATTCTATTGGTGATGATTGGTGGTATGGCCACTGTAGCCGGTGGTGTGTTGGCCGCTTATGTCGGATTTCTTGGTGGTGAAGACGAGGTCATGCGCCAGTTTTATGCCAAGCACTTATTGGCCGCATCTGTGATGGCCGCACCTGGTGCCATTGTGGTGGCTAAAATACTGATGCCACAAACCGAGGAGATTAACTCCAACATTGAAATCAGTCACGATGAAGTGGGTTCAAACGTACTAGATGCCCTCACCAATGGTACCACCGAAGGGCTGAAACTGGCGTTGAATGTAGGCGCCATGTTGTTGGTGTTTTTTGCCTTTTTAGCGATGATTAATTATGGACTGGGTGCCATCGGTGGCTGGGTTGGTTTGAATGAAATCATTGCTGCCAACACTCGATACGACGCATTGTCTCTCGAATTTTTACTGGGCTATCTGTTTGCACCCTTGATGTGGCTGATTGGGGTGGCCAAAGAAGACATCACCCTGTTAGGCCAATTATTGGGGGTTAAAATCATTGCCAGTGAATTCGTTGGTTACGAAAACCTGGCCAACATGAAAAACACTGCCAATGAAGTACACCTGATGTACGATAAATCCATCCTCATGGCCACTTACATGTTGTGTGGTTTTGCTAACTTTGCTTCGATCGGTATTCAAGTCGGAGGTATTGGTTCCCTAGCGCCGGGTCAACGCAAAACTCTGTCAGAGTTTGGCATGAAAGCCTTGCTTGGCGGTACCTTAGCGTCCTTGTTCTCAGCGACCATGGCTGGGATGTTGGTGGGTTAGGTTATTAAGGTTGTTAAAAAGCCTTCATTGCTGTTATTGAACTTGACCCACAAACCCACGTCAATGGCACCCGTTTTGGCTCGACCGAGTTGCTGAGAATCGGCACTTGTAACTACGGTCATCACGCCCTTTTCTCGCAGTGAGTTACTGACAATTTGCGCTTCTATTGAGTCATCAAATTCTGTGATTAACTTCATTTAACATTCATGATTTCATCCAATTAATGGTCATTATATCGCAAGTTGATATCCCGACCTTTTATATACATTGGTAGCTCTGTTGCCTCAGAAGCACACTGAATACTGGCTCTTACCGGCACCACAGTTAGACAGAATTATTAAAAATAATGTAGTGCACTGAATCTATCAAATTTTCAGGTGACTGACTGAGCTTTCAGCTTTGATGGGGACTTCAACAGGCTCAGTCGGCTGCTGTCTTACCGGTGAAACATAGAAAAAACTAATAATATGATGATGTGAATACTGATGTTTCATGCAGCAAGGCACTGGTAAGAAAATGCTCCCTGCAATCCATACATTCACCACATCCTTGTGGCTTGATAACGGTCTTCGCCGACACGACGTTATTCGGTGGTTGACACATTTGTTGTTATCAGTTTTTTTGACTGTTCGATTTATTAAAGTTCTGTGAAATGGATATGATTATTAGATGACAGTGAACATTAAGCCTTGCATTTTATTCTCAGGTGGTTTGTAATTGTATAAACCACTTGAGGAGCCAGTTGATTATTTATCACAACCTTGGGTCGCATCAAACCCTCAGAACTGATGCATCGGGCATGCCATTAGAATGGCTGAATTGTGAACAAGTCGCCAAACTATTTGCATTAGATATGGTGCAATACCAATTTGGCACTACACTGACCCGTCTGCACGGCGGAATCAACGCCAAATCAGGCGCACAAAGTTACTACGACATCCCTGCCATCATTGGCACCAAAGGTTATAACAGCCACATCCACAAGCAGTTAGCAGGATACATTCCACCTTTAAATAACCAAACTTTATTCAAACGCGATCAAAATTTATGCCTATATTGTGGTCAAGTTTTCCAACGCCATGAATTGTCACGTGATCACGTCACACCGGTATCACAAGGCGGCAAGGATGTTTGGTCGAATGTGGTCACTTCTTGTAAACGCTGTAACAACCACAAGGCCGACCGCACCCCTTTGCAGGCGAATATGCGCTTACTTGCGATACCATTTGCCCCCAACTATGCCGAATATATTTTTTTACAGAATAAAAACATCATCGCCGATCAAATGAATTTCTTGATGAATCATTTTCCCAAAAAGTCACCATTTCGACGCATCAATGCATAGCTTTTTTTGCACAGCAGAATTGACAGTTTAAGGCTGTCTATTCTGCTGAACTTCAAAACCATCGGCAAAAATCAAATCATTGCCTTGATTTATATTTAAAAATTCAGTTGTGCAATCAGCTTGAGTTTTTGGTGTGTTTTTTGCCAATCGAATGAAATCAAAATCTGCTCTGATACCATCATTGCTGTTAATCCAAGTGTGTCCCATGATGCCCAATTGAACCGTTGCTGGCATCCCTGAATGATTAAAGAACATGACGCTGGCTTGTCCCGGCCCTGGAACGGATATTTCTGGTGTCACCGAACCTGAGTTGCGCCAAGTGGTTGTAATGACCCCATCCACATCATATTGATTGTAGAAAGTTTCTTGACGCCAGGCTGCAATGGCATCAGCCCAATAATAAAAATAAAATGCATCACCAACACGGCAGGCCAATAGGTATTCTTCCAGGCCAATCTGTTCTGTCAGGTAAAGGTTGGATGTTGAATCAACCGTTTTTTTCATCTCACGGGCGTAAGTCACGCCATTTTGACCTTGTCCTCCCATGTTATACATCACCCAATTCTCGTCACCATTGTGTGATCCTGAAGGGTCCCTGATAACAAAACCACCGGCGTTATAACCTAAATCTGGTGGTGAATCGATGTCAGCTTCGGCTGATACCCGTAGGCTGATGACAGCTGAAAAGTTTCCAGTAACAGATTGATAGACCAAGGGACCATAATCATTTTCAAACCAAGCATTTAAGCTGAAAGAATCTGGCACAACTGTTAACAGACCTGAATTAATTGAAATTTCTACTGCGCGTTCATCCATAAGGTCACTGCCCAATACAGACCACTGGCTGGTGTTGTTGTTTAATAAGTCAACATTGTCAACGAACTCATCTGAAAATGGACCGCCTTTTGCAGCGGCCTGGTATGTGGCCGATGTCATCATCAGTACAGTCAAAGCAGTATACTTTTTAATCTCATTATTCATAAATTTCACCTGAAGATATGCACAAACACCGTCAGAACGATGCTTCTTATTTACTGACAGAATATCTATTTTATCGAAAAAAGTGAATGTATATTTATCATCCAGTTCACAAAATAAAATAAAAACATACCTGCAATGATTGGTTTAGCATATCAATTATTGGACAAAGTAACGTTTTACACCAACCTAATAAACATCAAACTCAGGCCTGGTAACTTTCAGCCAGCAGAAAACGGAAATAATTTTGTGAAGATTCGTTATACTTTTATTCACTGTAAATAGTCTGAAAAAATCAACTCGAGTTCTTGTTTAGAAAGTTGTCGGTAAAACAAATCCACACCCACCACCAACGAGTAAAGTATTAATCCATGTTTTTTAACCAAGACAGGGTCTGAATAGATGTCTTGAAGTAACTGTTCTAAATACTGATGGCGCTGCTTGTAAACTGTCGTCACATAGTCTTTAACTTCGTCATCTTGAAATGACCAAGCATTGATTTCAAACTCAAGCCGATTACCCTTGATTGCACCATTGATACACTGTCTGCCGAGTAAAGACAGTTTTTCTCTACTGCTATGTCCTTTCTCTGCCTGATCAATAAATCCTTGGGTATAACGTAATTTCCAATAAGCCAGTACTTGAAAATCATAGTCACGCTTGGATTTAAACCAATGGTAGAAGCTGCCTTTGCTTACGCCCAGTTGCTCACAAAGATCATTTATTTTCAATGCGCGCCAACCTGCTGAGTCTAATGTTTTAACGCCTATTTTAAGCCAAGCTAAATGGCTGTTGTTGTTATTGGTCATAGAGTTGCGGTGTTTAATTAATACTGTTATGAGCGGAATGATATTGATTCAAAAAAGTAACTTTACCAAATAAGTCGTTGAAGCATACCTTTTGGTATGTTACATTATTACTTAACATACCTCAAGGTATGTTTATTCAGGAGAATGTATGAAAATAACTGACCAAATATTTACCGACACAGTGAAACCTTTATTCTCTGGTGCGGTTTATTGCTCTGTTGCTACAATTAATGAACAGGGTCAACCCCACGTGACACCTATAGGAAGCGTGGTATTAAATAATAAAAACCAAGGTTGGTTCTTTCAGAAATTCACTAAAAACATCCCAAAGAATATCGATCACTGCCCCTATGCGACAATCATGGCTGTCAATGATGGTAAGTGGTTTTGGTTAAAATCTTTATTCAAAGGTCAGTTCACATCGCCTCCAGCCATGCGTCTGTTGGTTAAGCTTGGTGAGCTGAGGCCGGCCACTGCAACTGAAGCTGATAAATTCAAACGCCGTGTCAGCCTTTTTAAACATACCAAAGGGTATGCAATGATGTGGCAAGACATGGCTCAAATTCGTGAATTTGACATCATTGAATACAAACCAATTCACATCGGTAAAATGACCAGCCAACAATTCAAACCACATAAAGCCTCTGGAGTGTCATCATGACAGCACAAATTTTAATCATCACTGGTTCAATCATATTGGGTGTTTTGGGCTTGATTCACTTTTTGTATGTACTGAACACCAAAAAGTTCAACGCCTTCGATGACAAGGTCACCACTGCAATGCAACAAACAACGCCTGTTTTGACCAAACACACCAGCATGTGGCAAGCGTGGCTGGGGTTTAATTACAGTCATTCTTTCGGGGTGTTGTGGGTGCCGTTATTTTATATTCCAATGGCGATTAATCACATGTCGGTATTGCAACAAAGCCTGTGGCTGACTGCCTTATTACCGATTATCGCCATGGCTTACGCCGTGCTGTCAAAACGCTATTGGTTTAAAGTACCTATGGTTGGTTCATTGGTTGCGTTGCTGTGTTTTTCAGCTGCCTTTTATTCATTACATTTAGCCTAAGGAACTGAATACTGATTTTTCCACTGTGCTGCAACACAGGTATTTTATTTATGCCGTTACCTTTACAGGCCTAAACTCAATCAATACCCAATTTCTTGATTTTGTAACGCAATGCCCTGAAACTGATGCCGAGTAAATCTGCCGCTTTGGTTTTGTTGTTGTTGGTTTTGGCCAAGGCGTTGGTGATTTCGCGGATTTCAATTTCTTCAATGTATTTTTCCAGGTTCATCTCTTTGTTAAGTTGTGGTTGGAAACCAGTGTTTTCTAATTGAATGTCCTCTTCACGAATCAGTTGGTTTTTGCAGTTAACCGCAGCTTTTGATAACACCAAATCAAGTTCTTTCATGTTGCCAGGGAAATCATGCTGTTTTAATTTCGCCATGGCAGTAGGGTGTATTTTACAGGGCAGTTTATTCCAGACTTCTGCCAACTGTTCTAATCTGGCTTTACAGATTTCTATCAACTCATCTTTAAGGCCAGTCAATGATTGAGTTTCAATTTCACCCACACAAATGGCACGCACCAATGATTTTTTGATGCCCAATGAATGTTTAAATTCCTCTTCACTCCAATTGCTGGTAACAATGATGCGTTGTTGATCAGTCAGTGATTTAATGAACTGAATCAAGGTGGTTTGTTGTTCAGGTTTCAGTTGTTCAACGTTGTGATAAATCAATGTACCTTGGTTGTCAGGGGTGAGGCCATTAACAGGATTAGCGCAATCAATAAAGGTCAACTCTTGATCTTTCAAGGCTCCGCTTTCATGTATAAGACTGGCAATTTTTTCTTTCCAACTGCCACGTTTACCATAAATAATAACCGGTACTTGGCTTTGTGCATATTTATTGATGGCTGCATCTAGTGTTTGAAAATACGCTATAGGAATGCCCAATTTTTTTGCTTCTTGATCATCACCGGCATTGTCATACTGTTGTAAACCGGTAATTACCAACTGTCTGAGTGTATCTAGGCTGATTGGCTTGGTAATGAAGTCATAAGCTCCTTTTTTCAAGGTTTCTACAGCATGGTTAATGGTACCAAACGCAGTGATAACAGCTATCGGGGTGTTGGGGTAATTGAGGCTGACATGTTCAACCAGTTCACTGCCATTACCATCAGGCAGTTTAAAATCAGATAAACACAGGTGAAAACTGGTTTTAGATAGTTGGTATTTGGCCGAACCAATATTTTCTGCCTTATAAACTTTAAAGCCCATACGGGACAATGAAATTTCTAAAAGTTGCAATATATCTGGTTCATCATCTACCACCAGAATTTTTTTTTGTTCAGCTGTCATGTGGTTGCTGCTTCCAATAACTCTCTTCTAATCATGGGTCCAAAGTTCATTTCTTCGATGAATGAAATCAGTGGCTCTTGGCTTACTCTCAATTTCATTATATCATCATTTTCTAACGGTGCATCAAGTACAATTTGTGACAATTGTCTGGACAATTTCGCCATTTCTTGGTTGTTTTTAACCTTCAATTGACATGATTTGGCACCACGAATACTGAGAAATTCAATTTCCCTGTATCTGGCCAACAGTGAATCTAAATCATTGAAATGATTGAGCAAAACTTGGGCTGTTTTAGTGCCTATGCCTTTGATACCTGGAATATTATCCACCTGGTCTCCGGCCAAGGCCAAAAAATCACAGATTTGATCTGGCCTGACCCCAAATTTTTCAGTCAATGCATTGAATCCCAATGGTTTAGATTTACCATAATCCCACCACCAGTCTGTCGGTCTGACTAATTGCGCTAAATCCTTGTCGGCACTCACCACACAGACATTATGCCCACGCTCAGCATAGGTTTGGTGGAGGGTACCAATCAAATCATCAGCCTCGTAACTGTTATCAGCAAACACCGAGATGCCTAACAGTTCAGCCAGTCTTTTACAGTGTTTAAACTGTAGTTTCAAATCCTCCGGCGCAGGATCGCGATTGGCCTTGTACAAAGGATAAATTTCATTCCTGAATGATGTACTCAAGGCTTCATCAAAAGCAGCCCCAATAAACTGTGGCTGCGTTTGCTTGATAAAACGAATCAAAAAACGAGCAAATCCATACACAGCATGATTGGTGTTGCCATAAACATCAACCAACTCTGGTGACATGGAATAATAGCTACGGAACACAAAAACCGACGAATCGATTAAAAATGCAGTCGGTTTTTTGATTGTCTCTTCAGTCATTGAGTCACTCTTTAGGCTATCAGTCCCAGGGCTTCTAATTTCAACACAATGCGCTGTGTAGCCTGGTCCGGTGTGAAATCCATGGTATTGATGTTCATTTCAGGATCTTTGGGTTCTTCATAGGGATCGCTGATCCCGGTGAACTCTTTAATCACACCTTTTCTGGCCAAGGCATACAACCCTTTGCGGTCTCTTTTTTCACACTCTTCTAAGGGTGTTGAGACATGAATTTCAATAAAACCACCCAATGGTTCAATCATGTCACGAACTTCTGCACGCATTTTTTCATACGGTGCAATGGGCGCACATATAGCCACGCCACCATTCTTGGTGATTTCACTGGCCACGTAACCAATTCGCTGTACGTTGATGTTTCTGTGTTCCTTAGAAAAGCCCAACTCACTGGACAGATGTTTGCGCACCACATCACCATCCAACAAGGTCACTGGACGATTGATCATTTCCATCAACTTAACCCTGAGGGCATTGGCAATGGTTGATTTTCCTGAACCTGATAAGCCAGTTAAGAACACAGTAAAGCCTTGTTTGTTTCTGGGCGGGTAACTTTTACGTAATTCTTCAACCACTTCAGGATAAGAAAACCACTCAGGAATGTCTAAACCCAACTGTAATCGACGGCGCAATTCAGTGCCTGAAATATTCAATATATTTTCTTTTTCTTCGATTTCAGACACCGGAATATACTGGGCCTTGTCTTGTGAATACACCATCATTTCAAACTCGACCATTTCAATACCGAGCTCATCTTGATGCTGTTTCAATAAATCTTGTGCTGCGTAAGGGTCATAAAAGGGTTCACCATTGGAGTCATCTCCGGGGCCCGCATGGTCTCGACCAACTATGATGTGCGTGCAACCAAAGTTTTTACGAATGATGGCATGCCACAAAGCCTCCCTGGGACCGCCCATGCGCATGGCCAGTGGTAATAAAGACAATGCTGTTGTGCGTTCAGGATAACGGTCCATCACTTTTTCATAACAGCGCACACGGGTGAAGTGATCAATATCTCCGGGCTTGGTTAAACCAACCACTGGATGAATCAATAAGTTGGCTTCAACGCGCTGTGCCGCCCGAAAAGTCAACTCTTGATGTGCTCGATGCATGGGGTTACGCGTTTGGAATGCCACCACCCTGGACCAGCCCAGTTTTTTGAACTTGCTCCTTATTTCTTCTGGCGTATGACGGTGTTGCTTGTAGTCATAATAGGTAGGTAATTGTAAACCCAACAATTCGCCGCCTAAACAATAATCGCCTGAACGATTGAATAAATAATTAACGGCCGGATGTTTCAAATCTGTGGTGCCATAGACTGCTGATGCTTCGGCTTGTTTGTCCACTTGCCAAGCGTCTTCAATTTTTAAAATAGCCAACACCACCCCTTCCATGTCTCGCAGGGTTAACTGCCCAGCTGCTTTGGCCGCTTGCATGGTTTTTTCATCCACATCTAAAGTGATGGGCATTGGCCATAGGGTGCCATCTGGCAAACGCATGTCTTTGAGTACCGCATTGTATTCTGCCTGAGTCATGAATCCTTTTAGCGGTGAAAAGGCACCATTTAAGATTAATTCAATGTCACACAGTTGTCTGTCTGTCAGGCTCCAATCAGGCAGATCATTGGCGATTTTTTGACGTTCAAGCTTGACTTGGTTATCAGGTATAAGGTTGATTAAACTGCCACCATGGGCATCAATAATTTTCATAAATATCTCTGTTAGTTTTGTTGCTGTTTGAGGTTGTACTTGTTAATTTTCTGCGCAATGGTGGTGTGTGATACACCTAATTGCCGAGCTAATTTTCTGGTTGATGGGTATTTTTGATACCAATGCTGAAGGAAATGTCTTTCAAATTCATTGACCGCCTCATTCAAGGTCAGACCTTCTAAATCTGCCTCTAAACTGATGGCACCTTCTAGATCTAAATCACTGGCTTGTATGGTGCTGTCTTTGGCGGTCATGATGGCTTTGTAGATGGCATGCCGCAATTGACTGGCATTACCTGGCCAGTAATAACGTTTCATTTTGACCGTTGCATCTAATGAAAACACTGTGTTTTGTCCAAGTTGTTGATTGAACTGATGCAAAAAATGTTGCATCAAGGGCTCAATATCTTCCGGTCTGTCCCGTAACGGCGTCACATCTAAACGCAGCACGTCCAACATCAAAACCAGTTCAGGAATCAATTTTCCCGTTTGTTGGTATTGTTGTAGTTTCTGTGCTGATGAGGCCAACACCCGAACTTTACTGTGTTCAGAGTTCTGCGCAAAAAATTTCAGCAACTTGGTTTGGATGTGTCGAGCCATGAACTCAATGTGTGAAAAGAATAAACTACCCGATTGATTCAACTGTAATACACCTGGTCGCTCATTCAAACCAAACAACAGGGTCTCCATTTCATCGCTTTTCATGGCTTGACAATCAATCAGGGTAAACAACTCATTGCTGCGTTGCGAGAGGCTGTGACAAGCGTGGGCAAGCAGGGTTTTACCGGTTCCTGTCTCACCGACTATATTCAATGGTGCCTCCACATGCGCCAGCGTTTTGGCTTTTTGGACAATGGCTTTGAAGGCTTCTGATTGATAAACCAAACTTTCCAAGCCATCAATTTCTTCCCCTTGCATCACATAACTGCTGGCCCTGATTTTGTCATAATCCCTGAACAACAACATCGCTCCATTCATCTGACCTGCTTGGTTTTTGATGCCCTGAACTTCCAGTAACATGGTTCCAGCAATGGTTTTTATGGTAACGGGTAAATTTGAATTGGCAGCCGCATCGACTTTTTCCGGCCAACTTTTGGAAACAAATATCTGTTTCATCTGAGTGGGGATTTTATGGTCTTCGGTGTGTGGTTTAAACAGTGTTCCTGCCTTGCGATTGGCGTAGGCAATTTGTCCTTTGGTGTTAACCCCAATCACCGGATCTGGCATTACTTGCATCAAAGAGGCCAACATGTTTTGAGTTTCTACACCTGGCAACACATCAATCTGGTTAACCCATTTAATGCCAGGTATTTTCATCAACTGTGAAGCAATGGTGCCCTGAATAGACTTTTGCAACTCTTGGGTATGCAGGTATATCTTGCCATCTTCGACCTCCACCTTAACCAAGTCAGCCTGGTGACTTCTCAACAATGACAGAACATCGTCAGTGATACCCAGCTTATTTTCAGTTGTGATGGCTAGTTTCATGGGTGTAAGTATTTCCGTACATTTAATTTATTGTTTATATTCATTAACTTAGGATAATTTAGATTGAGGTTGTAATGAAATTGTTACGTATTCTAACTTGGTTACAGGCCAGCCACAACCTAAAATAAAGGCATCGCAATAACTATTGAATCTATCGATATGAAAACCACAGCTGCTAAACATTTTGCCACCCTAGCCATTCACGCTGGCTATGACCCCAAACAAAACCAAGGGGCATTGGTGCCACCCATTTATGTCAGCTCTACCTATGCTTTTGATACAGTTGAACAAGGGGGTGCCGCGTTCCAAGGCGAAAACGATCGATTCATTTATGCACGCCTTGGCTCACCCTCACAACAGATACTTGAACAACGCTTGGCCCAACTGGAACAAGCTGAAGCCGCACTGGCTACAGCTTCAGGCATGGGTGCCATAACCGCCACCCTGTGGTCAATGGTCAAGCCGGGCGATGAAATCATTGCAGATTTGAGCTTATATGGCTGTACTTTCAGTTTTTTAGAACATGGTTTAAAAAACTTTGGTATCAAAATCACTTACCTCAATTTGACTGATGCTGACGTTTTGGCCGAGCACATTTCAGAAAAAACCCGAGTGGTTTATTCTGAAACACCCAGCAACCCCAACATGCGCCTGATAGACATTGAAGCACTGAGCAAAATCACCGAGTCATATGATTGCAAACTGATGATTGATAACACCTACTGCACACCCTACCTACAAAACCCATTGACCCTGGGGGCCGACTTGGTGATGCATTCTGCGACTAAATATTTGGGTGGTCACGGCGATTTGATCGCTGGCTTTGTGGCTGGCTCACAAGAGGACATTGATCACATTCGCATGTTTGGTTTAAAAGACATGACCGGGGCGGTAATTTCCGGTTTTGATGTGTCTTTGCTGTTACGCGGTTTGAAAACTTTACATGTGCGTATGGACAGACACTGTGAGAATGCCCAGCAAGTGGCTGAATACCTGGCTCAATCAATACACGTTAAACACACTTTTTACCCAGGCTTGGCAAACTTTCCACAACAAGCCTTGGCGGTGAGACAAATGCGTGGCGCCGGTGGCATGATAGCTTTCGAACTGAACGCCAGCAGAGAACAATCAGCCCAATTTGTTAACAGCTTAAAAATGATTCTGTGCGCGGTCAGTTTGGGTGATGCAGAAACCTTGATTCAACACCCTGCATCCATGACCCATTCAACTTACAGTGAAGAAGAGTTATTGGCCCATTTAATCAGCCCAACCCTGATACGTTTATCCGTAGGTCTGGAACACATTGATGACATCATTGCTGACATCAATCAGGCTTTGGAATCGGTGTTTTCAACAGGGTCTGATAATTGTTCTTCAGGTATGGGGTTGGCAATCTCGGCCTGACCCTTCAATGCAATCACTAATTCTCTGAGGTAATCAGCCGTTACCTGCTCCGGTGGCACCGGGTCACCAACAATCAGCTCCACTTTGGCCATAAACTTTCTAGGCATGCGTTTCACCACTTTTTGGGCATAGCGTGAAAACATGCTGCCCCACAAATTATTCAAAGCCATCGGCACCACCGGCACCGGCGTTTCTGCCATGATGCGTTCAATGCCTTTTCTGAATTGACTAATTTGTCCATCCGGGGTCAACCCACCTTCTGGAAAAATACACACCACATCGCCATCAGCCAAGGCCGCTCGAACCGATGCAAATGCCGCCTCGGTCATTTCAGGATCGACTTTGGCACTGGCAATGGGAATGGTTTTAGCGGCTTTGAACAATGGTTTCATACCAAACTTATTGTAAATCTTATGGTGCATAACAAACCGACTGGGACGACGCACCCGCCCAGCTATGATGACAGGGTCAACAAAACTGACGTGATTACAAACCAGCACCACTGGACCTTCTGATGGTATTTTCTCCAACCCTTTGTACTTAACTCGATAAATCATAGACACCATAAACCAAGCAATTAAGCGCAAGATAAATTCAGGCACAACGGTGAAAATATAGATACAAACAATGACGTGTAAAAACACGGTAATCATAAACAATTCTGGAATACTCCAGTCCAACACACCCAACACCAGCATGCCCATCAGGGCCGCTATCACCATAAATAAGGCATTGATGATGTTATTTCCTGCAATGATGCGTGACACTTGGCTGGCGTCTGATCGCTCCTGCACCAAAGAATACAATGGCACAATGTACAAACCACCAAACACCCCAATCATGGCCAAATCAATTGACACCCGAATAGCCCCGACCTGACCAAGAAAAGCCAGCCAACCCATTACAAGTGCGTCATCAGTTTGCCATTGAGAACTGACCCAGTACAAATCAAAACCAAACCAAGCCAGGCCAATGGCACCGACGGGAACCAGTCCGATCTCAACACGACGACCAGAGAGCTTTTCACACAACAAAGAACCCAGTCCAATACCAATGGAAAACATCGTAAGTAACCAAGTCACAACACTTTCATTACCACCCAACACAGTGCGGCTGAAATTGGGCATCTGAGCCAAAAAGACTGACCCAAAAAACCAAAACCAAGAGATGCCTAACACCGACAGAAACACCACCTTTTTCTCGGGCAGAATTTTTAAGTTATTCACCGTCGCACGCCACAGGTTCCAGTTCAATTGCATATCTGGCTCAGCAGCTTCACACAACGGAATTTTACGGGCAGACAGGTAACCTAAAGTGGCAAAAGTTACCACCGCCAAAGAAATAGGGATGAATGATTGTATGGCAATCAGCACGCCACCCAAAATGGTTCCCAGTAATATTGAAATGAAGGTGCTGGCTTCAACCAATCCATTGCCGCCCATTAATTCATGGTTGTTCAACTTTTCAGGTAAGTATCCGTACTTAACAGGGCCAAATAAGGATGATTGCGAGCCCATCAAGAACAACACAAATATCAACAATGGAATGCTGTTCAAATAAAATCCAACTGAAGCCAGTAGCATGATACAAATTTCACCCATTTTAACTCTCCTGATGAGCACCGATTTTTCAAATTTATCGGCCACCTGTCCAGCAAAAGCAGAGAATAAAAAGAATGGCAGGATAAATAAACCAAAAGCCAAATTGGTCAAAATATCAACTTGGTCTTCTGCCACCCGGAAGGCAATCATGATTACCAAGGCATTCTTGAACACATTGTCATTGAAGGCGCCAAAAAACTGGGTCAAAAAGAACGGTAAGAAGCGACGCTCAGTGAGTAACTGGAATTGTGATTTTTCAGACATGGTTAAAAATATTTATAAATTCAAATTCAGTTTAGCATTTTACATTTACAAATTGAAAATCAAATTCACCCACCATCATTTTGAATTCAACGGCATGAAACTTGTGTACCTCAGTAGCAAATAGTGACACCTATTTGAATGCATCAAAGCCAATAAATAGATTGCTCTGTGTCATGAATTTCATCGCATTAACGAATTAAGTCATAACTCTCTCAATAAATAAGGAATTATCTATGAACTACAAAACAGTGATTTTAATAACAATTGGCATGATTGCAATTTTTTACACCCAACAAAGTAAAGCCCTCAGTTGTGGAGACATCATCACCAGAGACACTGTAATGACCGCAGATTTACACTGTACCAGCGGGTACTATGCACTCGAGATACAAGCCAATGATGTGACCTTGGACATGAATGGCCATACTTTATCAGGCAGCCCTGATTTGGCAGGCATCGTCATTTATAATCAAAACAATGTAAGCATCAAAGGAAACGGTGCAATCAACGGTTTTTGGGTCGGTATTAATAGCACACAAAGCGACAGGCTGGTAGTAAACAACATCACTTTTTATGACTCGGGCAATGGGGTCATCATTTCCTCAGGCAATGAAGCCAATATCAGTAACAATAAGTTTATTAACATGTTTTCGCAAGGGGTTAATATCGCCAATCACCTGGCAGGCTTAACCGCCAGTAAGAACAAAGTTATTAACAATGAGTTCTTCAAAAACCGCATTGGCATTGAGTTATGTGGCGATGACAGCGATCGCAATGTGGTTAAAAATAATTTAATCTGGAAATCCCAAGATTTTGGCATTCACGTGATGCAAAGTAACCACAACAGCATCATCAACAACCAAATTTTAGACACAGGTGACACCGCATTGCGGATGAATAACTCATCAATAAATAACATACAAAGCAATTCGCTGAGGGTAGGTAGGGTTGGACTTGCCATCTTGGCAGATTCAGGTGTCAGGTGTTTAGCCACTGGCGCGACAAAAAGTTATAAAAACTCATTTACAGGCAACCATTCTATCGACTTTGAAACCGGCATAGTGTTAGGTTCTGGACTCAGCATGACAGATGAAGTGTCACTGAATCAAATCCATTTCAACAAACTATATGATAACGTAACTGGCCTATTTTTCAACACCGATGCACATTCCAATAATGCCACAGACAATGCATATGCTGGAACCATAACTGAGGTATCTGACAGCGGTGTCAGCAATTTATACTGAACTATGAGGTGGAAAAAAAACCAGCCTGGCGGTCATTCAGTGCCGCCAGGATTTAGCCCTTAAAATGATAGGCTTACTGGCATTCAAACCGACTAATTTTGAATGTCTTGGATAAACTTTTGAATCACATCAGATTCAAGTACCAACTGCTCACCGGCTTGAATCAATTGATCCACCTCCTCATCAGGCAATTGCAAGGCCGTTACGATGGCTGCCAATTCAGAAGCATCCGGCTCACCCACATGACTGAAATTAAGCTCGGTAGAATAAAACTCAAAATCATCACAGCCAGCGACAAAATATTCAGCACAGCGACCTTGTTTAACTTGTTCAGCCCACTTGGGCGCACTCAACTCAAGCAAATCTAAAGTATCGGCGTTGTAATTTTGTGATTGGATGGTGGTGGCGGCATTCAATGTTTCTGAAATGCCTGGCGTTTTAGCTGTTAATGACAATTGTGGGTTCAATGTAGCGGCCGCGTTAACCACCACAAATAAAACCTTTTTGGTGTTGGTCAATCGATAGGCTTTTAGCGCGTTCCAAAAATTATCATCTTGGCGATAAATTTGATTCAGTAAGGCACGCACACCCAAATTGTCAGCCACACCACCATCGACCAAATGCAAGTACGGGTGTTTTTGTTTGTCTTTAAAATTTCTGATGCGCAAAGCCTGGTGTTTATACCTAACGTCATCATGCACCTGGTTGAGCTGATATTCAAAAGGCTTACAGCCACCATGGTTTTTTAACAACACGGGCGAAAACAGGACTGGCACTGCTGAGGATGCGGTGACCGCTTTACCCACTGGGAATGAATCTAAATCTGAACACAACCAGCGAAAATGATCGTCAGAAAATGTAAAACCAGAACCGCTTGCTACATCGGTGGCGTTAATCATGATGGCAGGTGATTCAGGCCGAAAATCGGCAAAGGTCTTTTCATCAAAAATGTGCTTTTGATAATACTGAGTGGTTAAGTCACTGCGACTGAACCCATTGGACATGAACCGAAACCAATTGATGGGGTTAATCAATAAACGACGAGACAACTGACTCTGCAATGTGGTTTTGAGAAAATCTGTTTCAAAGTCAGTGAACAACTTGTCACCAAATAAACCATAATAAGCTGAGGTAAAACTGCCTCCAGAAACCGAAGAAATCACATCCACCAATGACAACATGTCAACTTCATTATTGGCATTGAGTTTTACAGATTTTTCTTTCAAGCCTTTCATCACGCCATAAGAAAAGGCTGCTGCTCGAGTACCGCCACCGGAAAAAGTTAAAATGATGGTGAATTCATCATTGTGTCCATATTGCTCAAAACGTTCTGGTAGGGTCAAGCGCTTGGATGCTTCAGACAAGGGTTGGTTGTGGAATTGTTTGTTGCTGGTACAACCTTGGGATAACAACAACATCAAGCCTAAAAATTTTAGTCCTCTGCACATATATCTTCTTGAAAGCTTAAACACCATATATCTTATCATGAACGATTTTCACTATAATGTTACAAAATACCTCAATTTCAGCTCTCAACTAGGGTGCATCAAAACTAATTATTGCAGTGACAAAATATAATGATTCAGTCACAGTGTGATAATCAGATAATTTTACAACAGAGTGAAAACTTGCCTCTGAACACAACAAGAAGGAGAAAAACCTGTGCTGGACAAAAGCAACATCATTAAAATCAACCACTTGCTGTATCAGGCCACCAAGCCGATCAGGATTTTGGCTCATGTCAGCTGGTCTGAAGCAGTCAGGTATGATTTCTTTGCCAAACAAGCCAAGCAATTACCTCAAGTTGAATACCCTGACTTCAATCCAACTGAAGTTTTTGATGCATTGAAAGAAGCACGCCATTTCATGAACGGCTCCTGTGTGGTTAACAACTGGTTTGAGCGTACCGCTGAGACCATCGAAAACACGGCACACATGCTGATGTCATGCGGCACCGCTGATTTTTACTCCTATTCCAGAAAACTGTATGGTTCCCCATTGGACACCCTGGTCGACCAAAAAAGCACGCCGTTTGATCTGGCCAAACAAATTGACGACTTAATTAAAACATTCAGCCACATTGATATGGGAACCCCTGACCCAGCCTGTTTTTTGGCAGATGCGGTCGCTAAAGACATGAAAAAAGCAGTACTGAAAATTTTTGGTGATGACGCGCCGGAAATTTTAGTGGTTGATGAATTGTCTGCCAATGCACTGGCCAGTGCCAAACAAATCCGAATTCGGCGCAACGCTTGTTTTACTGACAATGACACCCGACAGTTGATTAACCATGAGGCCCACATCCATGTCGCCACATCACTCAATGGCATGGCACAAACAGATTTACCCATCCTCCAAGCAGGGCACCCAGGCACCACCAAAACCCAAGAGGGGCTGGCGGTGTTTGCTGAGTTTATTACTGGTTCGATGGACATCGATCGTCTACAGCGACTGGCCGATCGGGTGTTGGCCATTCAAATGGCTGTTGAAGGCGCCGATTTTCTTCAAGTTTACCAATACTTTTTGGAAAGAACCCATAACCAAGATCAGGCCTATGAAAATGCCCGCAGGGTCTTCAGAGGTGGAGTGTTAACCGGCGGTGCACCCTTCACAAAGGACATTGTCTACCTTGAGGGTTTAATCAGGGTGCACAAATTTCTGCGCACCATAGTGGTCAGTGGGCGCACCGATTGTTTGCGTTTGCTGTTTTGTGGCAAATTAGACATCGAAGACATCCCGGTGCTGCATCACCTGACTCAAATCGGCTTGTGCCAAGCACCTAAATACCTGCCCCCCTGGGCCAAAGACCTGCGATTCTTGCTGAGCTTTCTGGCCTATACTTCGTTTCTGCATCAAATTGATTTTGGTCCAGTGACCGCGCATTATAAGGAAATGCTCAAAGGGTTGGATTAATTCCTTTTAAAGTCTGATAGCAACTAAGCCAGTCATTTATTGCTGGCTGTTTATCGAGTGTTTCCACTGAAAACCCTTAATGTTCTTTCAGTTTAATTAAATTATAGTGTTGCCAAGTTTTTCCTTTTAAGGTTTGTTTGGCTATTCATCTCAATTTCTTGTCTTTCAGCCACTTCATTACATCAAAAGAGTAAGTTTATGGCATAAGTACACCACCCGAAAATGTCAAAATAACGATCACATCATCATTATGCCCATACTGTTCAAACCATTCATGCACAGTCAATCTATCTGAGACTTAACAAATCAGCAAATTTTGGAATAATTTATCGAGCGAATTCGACTTATCAATTGATTAATTTTTGCTTATCAACAATCTTACCAGCTTGGTAATGAATGAAATACTCTGTTGTATTATTATCAAAACCAGTTTCTGATGTTAAAAAATACAAACCTTTTTCATCGGCTATCATATCTCCAAAAATATTGCTTGAACCACCATGACTTCTGATTTCATGAACCAGTTTCCAATTATTATTAGTTTTCTGGTAATGGTAAATGGCTCCAAATGAATCAAAATAAGGACAAGTGTTAGGCACTTGATCATTGCTAGAATAACCCTCTTCAATAGACTTAATGTACAAATCATTGTCAACCAACTCAATTTGCCCTCCAAAGCCTTGATTAGAAAAATAGTTAGCATTTTTGGCATGCTCTGGAGGTTCAATTACGCTGTGAAATTGCCATTTTCCTGATTCGAATTCAAACATATGAACCAACCCGTTCAATTTAACTTTATTATCAGAGCCATATTGATTAGCAGCGACCGCGATTGTTTTATTTCCCACTGCCAAGACTTCACCAAAACCATCTTCCAACTCACCTACTTTTGAAACCAACGTCTGATATTGTTGCCACGTACCATTTATTTTTTTATAAACCAAGACCTCACCAGTACTTTGATTTTGTTGATAATTTTTAGGGTCAGTACTGTACCCATAAGTTTCTAACCCAATCACCATTAAATCATTAATAAAATGTATACCAGCAATACTTCTGTGAACTTCCCCAATACCTTCTTTATGACTGATTTGATTAACTTCAATTATTTGATCGGTTTCCCATGAATCATGCTTGTTTATAAAAACATGAACCTTATCGCCATTACCATATCCATTGCTAACAACGTACATGTATTGACCATCAATTATTATAGGCTTATTTCCATGCTCATCTAACAGTGGCAGCTTAACAGTTGAAAGCGCCTGACGAAACGCTGCAATATTTTCAGGGTTTTTGTTGTTTTGTATAGCAAGTTTTTTGACTCTGTCATTAACATCTATGGGAATCCAAGATTCTTTATATTTGAAATAATCATTCAACTGATTCACACTAACCTTTGAAAAAGATTCAGCCGAATCACTTTTCTGAAATGCCGCAATCTCCTTTTTCAAAACTCCATTGATATTCATTCTGGTAGGAACTGTTAATTGGGTTAATCCATTGTTTTGTGAAAACCTGGACAAATACCAATCTTTTTTGTAACCACCATTTTTAAAAGAATTGTTAAGAATATAAATAGGAAGCTTTTCTTTTTTTAAATCAAACTCAAATGCTTCAGAAATATTATGATAACCATTGAGCCTGTATACATCTAGGCAGTGTGCATCCGAAAAACTTAACGAAATCCCTGGTTTACTGAGTGAGTTATGTGCCCCGGCTTGTTCTAAAGGATTGCCGAACGTATCTTGATCAAATAGTAAGTTGAATGAATCCCCCACACTGATGCCTCCTCTACCATCCGTTTTAAACTCAAAATTAAGCTTAAGTTTACTGGCTGCTAAGTCTGGTCCTGTGATTTCAAAAACCCACTTTGATCCTCCCTGAAATTCAACCCATGTTTCTTGTAAGAAAGGCAACCACTTTTTAACCAAATAGTTGTTTTTATAAATCAATTCAGGCTCAGTTAACTCTATTTCTCGACCATCTAATTCAACACCAATTAATTGTAATTGATAATAATGTGTCTTATCGATGTGGTCGAATTCAATTCGAGATATGCCATTTTTGAGGTGCTTTGTTTGCCACCCTGATTGAAGTGTTGAATACTCACTTTGATCAGCGACCTGTTGATTGGCTAACACAATGCTACTCAACCATAACCAACTAACAATTACCAACCGACAAAAATAATATATTAATCCATTTTTCATACATCAATATTAACACAATAAAACTGTCGCTTAATACTCGAATTTTTCATAGTACAATGCCACCATGCGTATCGAACCGATGACTTTGGCCCTGGTGGCGGGGCTGTATTTTGCTTTTTTAATGCTGATAGCTCGACTGACTGCGAACAAGGCTTCGAACTCAGATTTCTTTATTGGTAACCGCCAATCGCCTTGGCCAGTGGTGGCTTTTGGCATGATCGGAGCCAGTTTATCTGGGGTGACTTTTATCTCCATCCCTGGTTGGGTGGCCGGTTCGCAGTTCTCTTATTTTCAAATGGTGTTGGGTTATATCATAGGTTATATCATCGTCGCACAGCTGCTGCTACCGCTGTATTACCGTGGCGGTTACATCACCATATACACCTATCTGAAGGAACGGTTTGGCTGGCACGCACACAAAACTGGATCAGCTTTTTTCATCCTGTCGCGGGTGATTGGCTGTGCGTTTCGTTTGTACTTGGTGGCTTTGGTGTTGCACACTTTTATCTTGGTACACTTTGGTCTGCCGTTCTGGCTTACTGCGTTGATTTCGATTGCGATGATTTGGGCCTACACGGTTAAAGGCGGGATTAAAACCATCGTTTGGAGTGACATGCTCCAGACCGCCTTCATGATCATTGCTGCGGTCGGTACTTTGTTATTTTTGGCCAGCAATTTAGGCGAATGTTTTTCCATCAGCAGTGGCATCACAACCATGCTGGACAGCAGCTACAGTCAAATATTTTTTTTCGATCAGGGCTGGACAGACAGTCAGAATTTTTACAAACAGTTTCTCAGCGGTATCTTGATAGTGATTGTTATGACGGGTCTGGATCAGGACATGATGCAAAAGAACTTGTCGTGTAAGAACCTCAGGTCTTCACAAAAGAATATGTACAGTTTTGTGGTGATTTTGGTGGCGGTGAATTTTTTGTTCTTACTGCTCGGCGCTGGTCTGTACCTGTATGCCGAAGCATTCAATATTGCCGAACCTGAAAAGACCGACTTGCTGTTTCCAACCTTGGCTTTAGACCATTTTCCAGTTGAATTGGCAGTGGTGTTTTTGTTGGGCTTGTTAGCCAGTGCCTACTCCAGTGCCGACTCGGCCTTGACCTCACTGACCACCTCGTTTTATTTGGATATTCTAGATCAGGATGAAAACGCGCCATCCAGCTCAAGACAATGGATACACCTCGGGTTTTCACTGCTGGTCTTTGGCTTGGTGGTGGTGTTTTATTACCACATGCAAACCAACGCCATTGATGCGCTTTTGAAAGCCGCCAGTTACACCTATGGTCCGCTGCTGGGTTTGTTTGCATTTGGCGTGTTCAGCAACAGAACCCCCCATGATCGCTGGATTCCATGGATTGCCATCACCGCCCCAATACTGTCATATTTACTGGCCAACTATGGTTCACAGTGGCTCGGTGGTTATCAGTTTGGCTATGAGATATTATTGATTAATGGTGGCTTGGTTTATTTAAGTTTGCGGCTTATGAGTACAAGCAAACAATCGCTAAACAGCTTCACATCAAACCCAACAGCTTAAGCCACGGTGGTAAGATGAAAGCAATCAGCAAGGCAGAAAGTGCCATCGCCAAAGCTGAAAAGGCGCCCATGGTGTGACTGATTTGCCAGGCCCTGGCAGTGCCAACACCGTGAGCGGAAACCCCCATGGCGATGCCTTTGACGCGTTCATCCTCAATCCCCATCAGCTTGAATAGGGCTGCTGCAAACATGGCCCCAAAGACCCCGGTGATGATCACCAAGCCAGCGGTCAGCGCTGGCAGACCACCGATTTTTTCAGCCACCGCTATGGCCACCGGTGTGGTCACCGATTTGGGTGCCAGCGACAGTTGAGTTAACAGGCTGGCATCCAGCCAATGGGCCAAATAAATGGCCGAAGTGGCGCCAACCAAAATGCCAAGGCCAACAGACATAACCACCGGTAACACAATTTTCTTGATAGCGCCGAAATGGGTGTAAAGCGGCCAAGCCAAGGCCACGGTTGCAGGCCCCAAAAAGAAATCAATCAACTGAGCACCTGAAAAGTAATCACTGTAATCAATCTCAAACCACAACAACACAACAATGATAAACACAATAGACAGCAACACCGGATGCAGCAGCGGCAGGGCATTGAATTTCCGATACAGCCACTGGGCCGAATAAAACACCACCAGCGTCAACCCCAAACCCAACAGTGGGTTGCTTGGAAAGCCTTGTTGCCAATAGGCAAGTACCTCACTGATCATGATCATCCCCTGATGTATACATTCGCAACAAGCCTTGCATGGTCCATGCGGTCAGCGCCAGCGCAATCAAAGTACTGAGAACCATAGCCACCAACATCGCCAACCATTCATCGGCTATCAGCTTAAATAACAACATGATGCCCACCCCGGTCGGCACAAACAACAAAGACAAGTGCCGCAGTAAAAACTCAGCGGATTGTTTGATGGGTGCTGGCGGCTTGCTAAAGACCACTAAACTGATCAACAACAACAGCATGCCCAGCACTGAGCCAGGCACTGGCCACCCCAGCACAGCAATCAACCAGCGGCCCAGTTGGTCATAAACAATCAACACCAACAAACCAACAAGCAATTTCACTGAGCAGCCTCCTGACCGGGTGATCCAATGTGTCGCAGAAAGGTCGATTGTAAGTTACTTGCCAACTTTGTATCACCCCGGGCTTTGAGGATTTCAATCACGCACTCAGCGGTACACAAGCCCCCGGGTTTTTGGTTGCGCCTCAAGTGAAAGGCAGAGGGCTGATTGACTGAAATTTTAACCGCTGGCAAGGCTTTTAAATAGGGGCTTCGATTATAGATTTTCTGCGCTTGTTGCCAGGTGCCATCAATCACAATGTAGTTTTGGTATGCATTTGCCTGAACAACCAATTGGCTGTGGGCTGATGGATACAACAAAGCCACAGCGCCCTCATCAATGCACTTCAGCAGCTCAGTATCGGGGGTGACCCGATCCCAAATAACCAGCTTCGCCTTGGTCTCTAACACATCAAGCACCAGCTTGCCTGTGTTGCTTTTTTTAAGGCATTCTTTGGGGTGGGTTAACAGAAAAATAGACATTTAACCGGTTGCAGTTTTAAGGATTATAACAGCGGCACACACAGACGCATCTGATTGCATGCATGGATTAACTCGCAACATGGTTTACCTGTCGTTTTGCATACAACCAAGCTGCCAGTGTTAACAGCAAGTATAAGCCACCAATAAAAAACATCTGTTGTGGCTGATGATTGAACTCGTAATAAAAAATCAATAAGGTGCCGGTCAACAGACCCAAAAAAGCCACCACAGTCAGTGTGGGTGATGAGTGAGTCAAATCTCGAATCTTGAAATTGGCATAGGCCATCAGTAAAGACACCAATAAAAAAGTCACACTACCAAACTCAAGGATAAGCTGCAGACCGCCAGCCAGCACCAACAAAAAAGCCAACAACGACATCATCATGATGGCTTTGACTGGAATGTGGTTAACCCGTTCGCTGAACACAGTTGGCAGGTAACCATCTTTGGCAATCACTGACATCAACCGGGAAGCACCGAATAAGGTGCCACTGATGGCACTGCTTGATGCCAGCAGTGCACCGAGTATCACCAAGTCAGCACCCCATTGGCCCACCGATTGACTGGCGCCAGCAGCCAGGGCGTATTCCTTATTTTGAATGATTTGATCAAAGGGGATGGCCATGATGGCACCCACTGAAATCACCACATAGATCAAAATAGCCAGGAATATAGCCGTATAAATAGCTCTGGGAATGTTTTTTTCAGGGTTTTCCATTTCATTGACCGCATGGATGACCAGTTGAAATCCCTCATAAGCCACAAAAGTAATCGAGGCCACAATTAAAACAGCCAATAGGCTGATGTCTTCGTTGTTTTCAATCAGCACCGGCAGACTTGATTGACTGTTGTTAATAAGAATAAATGAGATGATGGCTAAAATCAACAGTTTGGCATACACCATGAGGTCTTCAATTTTGCCCATGCCTTTGACGCTCCAGATATTTATCAGCGCAAACACCAGAATGACACCGCCTGCAACCATTTTTCGCAGCCACTCACTGTCAGCAAAAGCAAAGCCACTGATGGCGTAAGAAGCAAAAGTATAGGCATAAAGCGCCAGCGTGCTGATGTAGCCGAACACCACCCACCAGCCAATCAAAGATGCAGCAAAAGCAGATCCAGGAAAGGTCCGCTTGAAGAAAGAATAAGTGGCCCCTTCATCTTTGTAGTAAACCCCAAGCTTGATGTACGAATAAGCCGCCAGCGCTGCAATCAAGCCACCCAGAATAATGGCCACTGGCGTATAAACCCCAATCATGGCGACAGAGACACCCAGAATGGTGAAAATACCACCACCAACCATGCCACCCAGGGCAATAGCAACCAACTCCAAGAGCCCCAGCGGTTGATGCCTTTTCCTGTGAATGTGACTGGGTCTGTGGTTGATGCGCATCGAGTCCTATCAGCCTCTGATTGGTGTGCCATCCACGCCGTAAGAAACCAATAACATCAACAACAGACCAACGATGCTGAACATGATAACGGTATCCAGAATGTCCATGGTGTGGTCATTGTTCAGCAGCGCCGCCAAAGTATGTAAAGTTGGAAACAGGAATACCAACAATAAAATGTTAGGCACGGAAAACAACAGCGGCAGATCAGCATGATTAGGATTGACGAATCCTTGGTAATAAGCAATCGCTATTAAGGTGAACGGCACAATCAGGAACAGTACTTGAGCGATTCCGCCAAAGGCATTGGCCAGCGCGATGCCGTATTCTTTTTTGCGGTGTGAAGTCCATAAAATCACATACTCACTCATGCCAGCGAAGCCAGCCAGGATAATCGCCGCCACAATGCCACTCAGACCCAAACCATCGATGGTCAATTCTGCGAAGTGAGCGACCCGCTCACCACCCAGAAAGGCACCTAAAACACCCAGCATCAACAACAACAAAATAACCGGCAGACTGCTTTTCTTTACATGTTTGAACACCAGTTCCTGTCGCAATTCGATTTCTTCTGCGGTTAATTGAAGGGTGGCTTGTACCTCCTCTTCCTCAGCTCCCAGGCCGCTGAGCAGTTTGTATAAGTAGACCGCGAAAATACCCAGCATCAGCACCGCCAACACCAACAAATCAACCACTCCAAAGGATTGTTTGGGGTGGCCGTCCAAAGAAAAAGTCAGCATCGATAAGCCTATAACCAGCCCCAGTACCCCTCCAGCAATCAGGATTTGAGCCCCAGAATCGGTAATCGGTTTGGGCATCAGAAACTTACCCTGTTGGTCATGCGGTAAGAAATACGAGTAAATACTGAACACCAGCGCATTGTTATAAATCGTCACCATTGCCACCACAAAGGCAGTCAACGGACTGACCGGTACCAGAAAGGCAATCACCACAATTTCAGGCAGTGTAGACAGGATCTCCGCCACGGTACCCGCCACATAATGCGTCCAACGCATGCGTGCCGCAAAACGTTCAGTGGTGGTCACCAGCACCTGACAGGCGACCTGAATGATCATCAAACCCACCAGCAAAGAAAACAGCGCGTTCAAATAAATCGGCAGCTCGATGCCAAAATGCGCTAACAGAATCATTAACAGCCACAGTAAATAAGCAACCGCCATGCGATGTACCCAGCGAGGTGTTTTGTTTTTAAGTAGTTTGAGTGGGCGCCCCAAATTCAGAATTGATAACCGATCGGGATCAATACCCGCTTTAGCTAAAACCCGATGAACTTTTGATGATGCGCCAGGTAAACCCGCCACAACTTCAGGTCTCACCTTAACTTTGGTTTCAGCTGCTGAATCAGGTTTTTCGTTGGTCACTTAAGAATCCCTTAAAAAAATCAGTATTGCACAGGTATTGAATACCCACCACAAAATCATAACCCAGCAGGCCTGATTTAGGGAATATAAGAATTTATTAATGTGCTGAAAATTTGCTTGGGTTAATAACTCATGACCGCATTTTTGAAAACTGGCCTGTAACGAAAATTGATGTTCAACATGTACCTGATAGTCAAGCTAGGTTGAGCGAAAGCCCAGCTACCAACTGTAGGGACTTTGTGGCAGCCCAAGGCACCTTACTGGGTCCGCGGGCGGCTCGCCCGCATCCCCCAACAATCAGATTAACAACAAAGCACCGGTTCTATGACCACTGCACAGGTCCCAATTGGAAACCCTAAGGGCAATCTTTTGCGGGCGGGCCGCACGAGGTCCCAGTGTTATGGCAGGTAGCCCGCTGGAGGTCCCTATTGTTGCTGAGAACAAAGTTAAAAAGTCCAGCCTAGATTAACTCCAAAGCTATGAAGATCTATGTTTGATGCTTGATTAAATCGATAATTCATGCTGACATCTAATTGATCATTGAAAGCATAATTCAGGCCAATTAATGTACCCAATTGTTCACTACTTCGATTGGTTTTTAAGAGGCGTACTTGATTTGAGGTGTTAGTAACTGCAGCCCGCTGTTTGACAAAGTTGATGCTGGGTCCTGCCTCGAAAGTCCATTGATCATTGATTGCGAATAAACGAGTTAGGTCCAGATTAAAATTGCTGATCTCTTCTTTAACTTCAAAAGGAGTTTCCACGGGTAGGTTAATCCCACCTTGACCAAAGACATCAGAATTAGGCGATGTTCCATTGCGTTTAAAGCTGCCATAATCTTGATAACCAAAACGAACCCTCCAGTTATTATTCGTGTACCGATAACCGATGTATGGCGCCGAATTATCTTGCCTTAATTGCTCAAAGCCATTGTTTGCATTGTCGGTGCCAAAGGCATTAAAACCACTGGCATCTACATAAGAAATACCCAACTCCAAGGCATGATTCGAGTCATTTGCTGAAACTTCAGACACGGCTGATAAAACCAAAAATCCACTGATTATTCTTCTATATTTCATGTTATTTCTCTCCATTGACGTGCTTTTATTGTGAGTTATTGTATATGAATCTAATCTGAATCTTCAGAACATTAGAGTAGTCGGCAGATCAACTGTCACCCAAAGCCAGCCACTTCGCCAGCCATTCGTTCCAAGTCACGTCGATTGACATGTTGATGCGCTCGTTGGGGCTGTTGTTGTGCACAGAATGGCGATCGCTCAACCGCATATACCACAACTCACCAGGGGTCATCGGAACCTTGGTGCCGTTGAGTAAAAACAACACCTGATCATCGGAAAACACCGGCAACGTCAAGCGCACAATTTCACGGTGCGCTGCATCCAAAGTTGGATCGGTATGCTCTTTCAGCTCCGCGCCGGCCTCCAGCCGCATCAAGCGGATGCTGGTGATCTCAGTTTCGAGGCCACTGAAAATATGTTGTAGGTAGGGGCAGCCTCTGAGCATCGGCTCCGCTTCCCAATCATGCTCCGCTGGCGTCTTCACATCAAAGGCCAGTGGCACTGCGCTGTAGTAAATATAAAATTGTTGGGTCAGGCTGGATACAATGGTGCTGACATCACGCCTCAACAATTCGACATCGTAGCGTCGATCTAATCTGATTCGATCAGGCAGTGACTCGGCAATCTGGGTTTCGGATATCATGTTGATGTCATGTCATGGTTCGTCATAAGATGTCATTATATGCGCAAATATACCGTTAAATAAACACTCAGGACCACAGTAGTTTGAACATCACCTTACTTTGTTTTCAAACGATTGGGTCTGCTGACTTGATTGTTAACCCAAGTCTTGCAAAGCAGCTTGTATGATTTGTGTCAGTTGCTTGGGTTGGACTTGACTGATCGATAGGCTGTCACATTGTTGGAAATTTCGAAATGACAACAAGGCGTTGCGCAGTACATGACTGAAGGCGGCGGCATCAAAGTCACTGCGGGTTACCATACCTGGCTCTAAATGCAGTGAATTGATGGTTAGGTGGCGGTCTTTGCGGTGTGCTTTACAATCCATACGACCGATGAACTCCTCGCGGTACAACAGCGGCAGGCTGAAATAACCGTATTGGCGTTTGGCTGCTGGCACATAACATTCGATTTGGTAATCGAACTGGAACAGCGCTTTAAGCCGATCACGCTGAATCACGCTGTTATCAAATGGCGAAAGAATAACCAGTCGCTCACGGCTGCGTGGCAGTGGCTTTTCCAAGCCATCGCTTTCAATCAAGTAAACCTCATCATTGGGTAATTGGAGGGGTATCAAAGCACCCTTCGAAAGCCTGTCATTGACCAAGTTTTTCATCGCCAGCTTGAGTGCCGGGTTGCGGCGCAAATAGGTCAGGCCTTTGAGAGACACCAGCTGATGACAGCACAGTTGCTGATTGAGTAAATGCAAAGCCAATGCGGCTGGACTGGGCAGGCTGGTATCGACTTCAGCAGGCAGTACCCGCTCGGTGAGGTCATAGGTTTTTTGAAAGCCATCGCGTTGACTGACCATGAGGTCACCTTGCATATACAACTGTTCCAAGGCTTTTTTAGCCGGCTTCCAATCCCACCAGCCGGCAACTTTGGCTTTTTTCTGATTGCGGGTTTCTATATCTCTGGACCGCAATGGGCCCTCACTGCGGATGCGTGACAACAGATGTTGCATCAGCTTGTGATCAGGATTTTTATACCAATGGCTTTGGCCGCTTTTGATGGCCAGTTTATAGGGTAAGGAGTAACGATAATCAGCCATCGGTAATACCGCCGCCGCATGTGACCAGTATTCAAAGATATCACCAGCTTGCATCAACTCATCCAACATAGTTGGCTTAAACCCTGGCACCCTGCTGTACAGCACGTGATGGTGTGCCCGTTCCACCACCGAGATGGTGTCCAGCTGCACATAACCAATGTGGTCGATCGCTTGACGTGCACCAGTTAAGCCGCGCCCAAAGGCTTGTGGCTGCACCAATCCCTGTGCTGCCAACGCCAAACGGCGCAGTCGTTTCAGTTGTTGCGGACTTTTTATTTGAATCATGCTTGTACTTGTTTTGCTATTTTCCAGCAGCGTTAAAACAGCTCTGGATAAACTGCTTTTAATTTCGCCCCAAACTCCCTGGCTCCTTGCAGGGTGAAGTGGCTGTAATCAAAATATAAAAACTGGTTGTTTTGTGCAGAGACGATTTCACATTGATCGATGTTTTCTCCACATTGAATCGACAGGATGTCAATGTAGGACACATTTTCAATCTCCAGCCTATCAACCATCGCCTTGACTTGGCGGTTCAAATTGTTGATGAACAGTTTATGCGAAAACTGTTGAGCAAACTCATTGATTGAAGACATCCTCATGTGTGAAAGAATGATGTCAGGCACCCGTTTAAAATAGGTCATTTTGGGTCCGAAAATAATGATTGGCGCCTGGCTGATGGCGCGTATTTCAAGCAGCCTTTGTTTTAAATCGGGTAAGTCTAAAGTTGGCCAATGATCATGTAGATAAATCACATCAGCAGTTAGCCAGGCCTTGTTTTTGAGGTGATTATTCAAGCGCTTTTCACAGGCCTGTTGGTCTTGAGGTGTGATGCCTGTGCCGAAGTTATAACACTGGTGCCAAGAGTTATAAAATGTGATGTTCAGCTCAGCACCGTTTTCCTGCAGTGCATAGATTAAATCGACGGCATGGGAATTACCCATTACCACCACGTTTTTTTGCTCAGCTGTGTTGGTTTTTTGATTGATTTCTTCGTCCAAATAAGCCCAATAACGGTCTCGCTCTTGTTTGATTTCTTCGCCAGAGATGAAATACTCAGCTGGGTACCTTTGGGGAAACCCTTGATTCTTTTGGGTGATCAATGCCAAGGTGAAAATGAGGGCAATCAGCGCCACAAACTTAAGCCAAAACGATTTTGTACTGGCGCCATGTTGGTGGCTGCGAAAAGGCTGTTCAATGAAGCGCCACATCAAAACACCCAACAGCACCGAAGCGACCAACAGCACCAATGTCACAGATAACGAGATCGGCGTGAAATGCCAATATTTATAGAACACAAACAACGGCCAATGAATCAGGTATATTGAGTATGAAGCCAGACCTATTTTCAACATACCCTGATTGCTCAGCAGGTATTTCGCCAGCAATGAATCTCTGGAGACAATGATCAAAGCAGCACCCACACAAGGTATCAATGCTGCAAACCCTGGGAAAAGAGTTGACTGATCGAACTGCAACACAGCATAAACAATCAAACCCAAACCTACAATAACCGCCAGTTCATTCAAAGCCTTGTTGGCATACTGTAAATTAAATAACAGCACACACAAGCCACCCAACGCAAATTCAAAAACCCGGAAAGGCAATAAAAAAAACACCGCTGATGGGTGGCTCTGCAGGTACAGGTCATTGAGTAACAAGGAGCCAGCCATCGCTGCCAACAAAAACACCAGCAAGGTGCCTTTTTTCTTAATCAAGGATATGCCCACCAACAAGGCCGGCCAAATCAGATAATACTGCTCCTCGACCGCCAGTGACCACGTGTGTAACAACGGCTTGAACTCAGAGGCTTCATTGAAATAACCGGCTTCTGTCCAAAAGAAAAAGTTCGACAATGAGACAACCGCATACTGCATCGACTGACCCAGCCGTTCTAAATCAGTCGGTGAGAACAAGCCATAAGCTGCCACCAACACCACCGCCAAAGTAAAAAACAGTGCGGGGAACAATCGCTTGATTCTGCGCACATAGAACTGCGAAAAACTGAAGCGATTCAGCTCAATGTCATGCATGATATTACGGGTAATCAAATACCCAGAAATAACGAAAAACACATCAACCCCAATAAACCCGCCACTGGCCCACTCAAAGCCAGCATGAAAAAATAAAATGGCCAGCACTGAAATGGCTCTCAAGCCATCAACCTCTGGTCGGTATGTTTTAATGATTTGATTCATGGCTTATTCAATGGGTGGTTTTAGTGTTCGATGTTATGCTTCAAAAGTGACTAGACTGATAACTGGATTCTACTATAAAACCAGTATTCAGTTTAAGCAGGAAATAGGTACAGTCAGATTGATTGTGCTGATTTTCAATAATGATGATGCCTACGCTCTGGTAGAGACCCACAAAACATCAGGTAACCGGGAAGGTATAATTACCAACAACATTGAGCGCTTTATAACACTTGTACATATTTCGTTTAACACCGTTTTCACGGCATACTCATGTGTTTTATGCTTTAATATCAATTAATTACATGGCAAGGGTGCTTTTCTTAAGGGAAATGTCTATCCTTATTCTATAAACCAAAAAAGGAGAAAAACCATGAGTACGATATTATCATCCGATTCGTTGAGAGGTAATGAAGTCAGGAACTTCCAAGGCGAAAACCTTGGTGAAATCAGAGATTTTATGATTGATTCAACCAATGGAAAAGTCGAGTATGCAGTGCTGGATTTTGGTGGGTTTATGAATATCGGAAATAAGCTGTTCGCGGTGCCTATGCAAGCCTTGCAGCTGGACACCGAAAACCAAGTTTATAAAATCAACCAACCTAAAGGCCGACTTGAACATGCCGAAGGTTTTGACAAAGACAACTGGCCAGATATGGCAGACCCTAAATGGCGAGCCAACATCAACAGTTTCTACATCAATTAGCAACCAGTTGAATTGATACCAAAGCGTCCTCCGGGGCGCTTTTTTTGTGTGTTGATTCACTCAAATCAGCTCATTCAATGCAACACAGTTCTGGATTCATAAAGTTCTTAGAAAATTGATTTGACCACATGGCTGAGGTTAAGATTAAACTGTCTGAACACATAAACAAAGATCACTGATGACTTCGAAGTAATGAATAAACTGTTTATTATTGGCTTGCCCCGAACTGGTACCACCAGCGTCAGTGTCGCTTTACTTGAACATGGCTTTAAAGTCGCGCACACAGCCTTCACCCAACGGACTTTTGAACTGGCTGATGTGTTCTCTGACACCCCCTGTTACTGTGATTACCGCCAATTGGATCAATTATTTCCGGATTCCAAGTTTGTGTACTTAGATCGAGACATACAGACATGGATTTCTTCGATGCAAATGCTGTTGAAAAAAATGCAAAAAAACCTCAGTCCTGAAGGGCATTTTAATCCCATCATGAAACGTTGTTTCAATCAAACCTTTGAATTATCAACCACACCTAACCCTTTATCCGATGAGCATTTATCGCATTGCTACCAACAGCATCAGCAACAGGTCCTGAGATATTTTTCTGGGCGAAAAGATTTTTTGAGCATTGATGTCAGCCAACCGGGGAGTTTATCCACCTTGCTGAGTTTTATCGGCGTTGATACACCAGACAACAGGGACTTTCCTCACCTCAATGCCGGCAGAATGGTGACCACTTGGAAAGACATCAAACACCCCAACAAAGTTAATTCCAATGCATCGGGGCAGCAACGCAGGAAGTTTTTAGATTATGCAAATTGATCTTAAACGCAACCAGTATTTGGATTTACAATTTTGAAATCTTTCTTAATTTTGAACCAGTAACAATGGCATTATCCCTAACATATGACACACGTTTTTAAGGATTGATTGGAACATCTGCTTGAAGCAGGTGCATAAATTCAAGCTGTGGTCTGACTTTAAATTCCGACTCGGTGTTGCTTATTTTTAATATCCGGTCACATCTGAATGTTCGGTAATCCAAGCGCAAATGATCCCAAGAAAATATGTACCAAACCGGGTAGTTTAAGTATAAATAATGTGGCTCTATCAGTCTTGTTGTTATTTGTTCATTCCCATCTGAATACTCAACTTCTAATACCATTTGATTTAAAAATGCACTGTCTAATTGCATGGCTGGCTTGACAGTTGATTGTTCAAACGAGGTCAAAACTGTTGGCGAAGCTGCACTACCAATTAATATCCTTTTTCTCATCAAATTGATTCTAATTTTTTGTTTGGGTGCAAGTTGACTCAGCAATTTGTAACGAATAAATTTCAAGTCATACATGAAAAGTTGCGAGTTCATTTTTTCTGAAATTGCCAAGCTAATTAAAATATCCATGACTTCAAAATCTGAAAGCTGAATTTTTCCAACTTGCCAACTACCATGAATTTTGACACCGCCACCCCTGCCTCTGTCGGTCATAACAGGAATACCCCGTTGGCGCAATAACTGAATGTCTCTGTGCAAAGTCCGATCGCTGACGCCCAGTTTGGAAGCCAATTTTCTGACGGTTAGAAATTCGTCAGATTTAAGTAGCACAGTTAACTGATCAAGCCTTTCCAAATGTTGATTAATGTCAGAACGCATTAAAATTAATATGTCATAAAATGGCATATTAGTATATATAATTTCACTCAATAAATCTTAAAAACACCATTAATTTAGAGGACAAAATCATGATTATTCGGAAAAAATTAACCGATAACAACACCAATCACTTAATCACTTCATCAGCTCAAAACTTTGATTTTGAGGTTGGTGATTGGGTGGTCAAACATCGAAAATTAAAAGATAGTTTTAACGAGCAAAATGAATGGATTGAGTTTACTGGAACTTCCTCAACCAGAAAAGTTCTGGGAGGCCATGGCAACATTGAAGACAATCTACTCGAATTACCCAATGCTTCATACCGCGCAATCGCGGTAAGATCTTTTGATGATCAAAAATCTGAATGGTCAATATGGTGGCTAGATGGTCGAGAACCTGGGTCGTTAAGCACACCTGTTATTGGCAAATTTAAAAATGGTGTCGGAAGATTTTATGCCACAGAAAAAGTCAATAATCAAACTGTAAAAGTCCGCTTTAAATGGATTGTTGAGGATGTCAATAACCCCAGGTGGGAGCAAGCATTTTCATTTGATGAAGGCATATCCTGGAAAACCAATTGGTATATGGAGTTCATACGCCTTAAGCAGAACACCTAGATCACTGTTCATAAGAACCGGTTGATATCAAGCTGTTAAGTGCTGCAGCTGGTGTGACCAATTGGCGTGCTACAATTCAAGTTCACGGACTTTTCAAGTGCTGCAATTAATGAATGTTTTAACCAGGTTAACGCTGTGCTTTGCGCTTTTGTTTAGCACAGCATCTCATGCCATGGCACCAGTGGGTGGGGGCGGGTACTTTTTTATGCTGGTGGCGCTGGTTTTAATTGGCATTATTTTATTGCTGCTTTGGATGTTTAAATTTCTCAAAGGCATTAGGCACGATTGCAAACAACATGATGCAGAGCAAAAAGATTAAAAGCAATACAGCTTGCGCCAGTTTTTAGCGGTTTTTTGCTTGAACCAGAATGATCACAGCAAAGATAATTTCTGTGACACCGCCAATAAAAGCACCCAGCATAAAATCTGCCTGTAAGACGATACAAAGCGCACCTGAAACCATCAACACCATGCCCAACAGCCAATAAATCTTGGCGCCATACAAGGTGTTGAAAAGCAAATAACGCACACCAATTGTCAGCAGCATGATGGGGTAAAACCAATCCACTTGAACCCTGGCAACAACGAAAGCCAAAAACAAACCGACAAATAAAATAACGGTGCTTTCAAGGGCCAATTTGGCCAGTGGATTATCAGCTTGATGTTTGCCTGAACGATTCAGCAGTTTGGCCATCAACAAACCCAACGGATGGATCAGCATACCACCAAAAAACAGCGTTAACATGCTCGTTTGATTTGAATAAAACAGCGCAACAACACCCGCAACAGACCACACCAAACCTGAGACCAAGACCCCTGTTCCGCCGTTGAAATAGGCCTGGCGCATGTCTTTTTGTGCCGCTGCAAAATTCATTGTTTGTGCTGTTTTCATGATTTAATTAACTTCCTCTGAGCGTTTAATATTCAATCTGTGTCTATACGCCAAGCCAATTTTTCACCGGCTTTGTAAGGTGAAACCGCCAAGTCTTGTTGACCGACACTGTCCGGTACTTGCTGGCTTGCTTTAACCAGTTTAACTTTTGCTTGGTTAGTCGGCAATCCATAAAAGCTGGCACCATTCAATGAAGCAAAGGCTTCAAATTGATCCAGGGCATTTTCTTCTTCAAACACCTGAACATAGTTTTCTAGCGCCTGCGGGGCACTGAAGATACCGGCACAGCCACAAGCACTCTCTTTATCCCCAATTGCGTGTGGTGCGGTATCGGTACCGAGGAAAAACTTGTGGTTGCCAGAAGTGGCGGCTTTTCTCAGTGCCAGTCGATGCACTTCTCGCTTAGCAACCGGCAGACAATACAGGTGTGGCTTGATACCACCGACCAGCATGTCATTGCGGTTGATTTGTAAATGGTGAACGGTGATGGTGGCGGCGATATTAACGCCCTCTGATGCCACAAAATCGGCAGCGTCTTGGGTGGTGATGTGTTCGAAAACCACTTTCAAATCCGGAAAATCCTTTAACATAGGTTGCATAATGCGTTCAATAAACACCGCTTCACGGTCAAAAATATCGATCTCACTGCTGACCACTTCACCGTGCACCAGTAAGGGCATGCCCATTTTCTGCATGGCCTCAAGTACCTGGTATATTTTTTTGATGTCGCTGACCCCAAAAGTCGAATTGGTGGTGGCATTGGCTGGGTAAAGTTTGGCCGCGGTAAAAACACCTTTCTCATGACCTGTTATCAACTCCTGAGCATCAATGGTATCGGTCAAATAGGCGGTCATTAATGGTTTGAAATCTGGGTAATCTTGGGTCGCGGCCAAGATGCGTGCCTGATAACCAGCGGCCATGGCCACAGTGGTGATTGGGGTATTGAGATTGGGCATGATAATGGCACGACCAAACTGACGTGCGGTATAAGGGGCGACTTGCTTTAACATGTCCCCATCGCGCAGGTGAACATGCCAATCGTCAGGTTGGGTGATGGTTAATGTTTCCGCGGTCATGTTATTCAAGGTATCAATAAGGTCAGTTAATTATACTTGTTAATATGTCTCAGATAACACCCACATTGATTATTTTGTTGAGTTATTTTTGTTTTCTTCAATGTCTTCAGCCCAGTAGGTGGTATCGAATTTTTTCTTGGTACGTTTGATTCGGTAACGAATCTTCACATCACTTTTGTCCTTACACCACTTATCATATGGGTCGCGTTCTGTATGTGCTATATTGAATCGAATGTAGGGAGCGTCTGAATTTTCCAGTTGAATACCAACAAACACTTGAAAACCCCAAGTGCCCAGTTCCATAAAATCACAATGTTTAATGGGCCCTGAAACTGTCTTGATGATTTTCTGTTGTGCCTCAGGTGGGAGGACTTCAGAATAGGCTGAATAATTGAGACTGAGAAAAGCCCAAATAACGATGTTGGGATGATGTTTCATTAATTGATGAATCATTAGAAGTAATTAAACCCAACATTATAACCATCTCAAATCGTAACGAACAACTGCTTAGTAGACCAGAACAATGGCCATAAATATCGAGAACTGACCTACCAGAATGTGGCACAGTATTTAGCTGAAGTTTTAGGAAAACGGTTAGGCGTTTGCTGAGTTCAGCGCTCATTCAACTCATTGACTGTCAACTCGCAGGCTTCATTGCCTGCGGCAATATACACGGTGTCGCCACTGATACTCAGCGACCAATCCATGTTGCGTTCAGCGAAACTCGCCAGCGTTTGTATTTGTGGCCAATCTAACTGGTAAAACTTAACATTGGAAAACGGCTGAACCTTGGCTTTGCTCTGTTCCCACCAGGTGTCAGATTTGCTGTTGAAGCTGTACACAATGACTTCAGGTGAAAGGCGGCTGGATTTTTTAACTCGATCGGGTGCAGGTTCACCCATGTCAATCCACAAGGTAATTTGATCATCCAGTGTCTTGACCCAAATATCCGGCTCATCAATTTCCGACAGTCCTTTGGTGAAAGTGATGTTTTCCTGTGCATTCAAACAATAAGCCACAATTCTGGCCATCATCCTTTCTAGGTTTTCCGACGGGTGCTGAGCGACCGTGAGGTTGACCGAATCGTAGTAATCACGGTTAAAGTCAGAGATGGCGATGCGCAGTTTGTAGATGGTTGGCTTAAGTGCCATAGCAAGACCTTCATTCAATTGGCTGATCATCATACCAACATGACGCACACAATGGCTGAGAAACTGCCCTTTTGTTAATGAAATATTTTCTAGGGTCAAGCCAATTAATCCCTACAGATTGATTCCAGAACTAGCCAAATAACCTGGCAAAAAAACCTTTTTTCTTATCAGTTACTGGTTTGACTTGATTGCTGTAATTTTGATCGGGTGCTGATGTGCTGTCAGTCTCGTTGGTGAACAGACCCAAAACCTCTTCAATCATGCCATCATCAAACTCATAAGGGTTAAATTCGGCCATACCATATTTTTTTAACACCTGGCTCACTCGATCTTTTGAAGCCACGTACTTCATCGACCAATTGGCAAACTGGCGTTGTTGGATGTGTTTGACTGTCAGCGTTTGGATGTCGATGTGGCGTGGATCAGTTGAAATCTTTTGGTACAGCTGATTAACCACCGCTTGCTCACCTTCTAAGCATTGAAAGAAATAGTTGTTACTGAAGTACAAAACCCCGCCAACTTCAATTTTGGGGTTGTTCTTTCTTGATTGCATTAATATGCGTCCGACATCGACTTGAATATTACCGCCCGTTTCGTCAACTGGATTGGCAGCCGTACTGACATAAACCATTCTCAACAAATTACTCATAATGACACCTGTTATTAACATTCACATTAATCATTCGACAACACTATAAGGCTTGTTTTGTGCAAGACAGGTGATTTTTCAAAGATTTTTGAGGAGACAGTGAGTCCTTCTCACTTGTCCTCAAACAGCTTGATTGAACCGGAAACTTCATCTTCAGTGATGTCATCGCGATTGATCCAATAATCAGAGGTGATCAGTGTGTACTGGTTTGGGACGCTGGGATGTAGCTCCCAAATGACTTTATCTGCATCAGCAAAGCGCTCTCTACCCTTCAATTGATCTTCAAACAACCTGACCACTGGGCTGTTGTGACTCAGTGCTTGACTGACTGCTTTTAACACCAACTCATTGTTGACAGCAAGTTTTGAAGCGGGCTTAAATTCCAACTCAATCTCAACTTGAGTGGCTTTGGCGTTTGGAAAAGTTCCGTTATAACACTTATGAAGCAACTGATTGATGTTAAACAATGGGTAATGTAAGGCTATATTTGAGTTTTCATCTGATTCATCGTCTTCAGTCATCACATGCGAAAGGTTTTCAATTTGACCTGCTTTCAATTGATCTTTTAAATGATACCATAATAACACCTCTGCCGACTCATGTGGCTCAAGATCACTGCAGGCCATAGACAATAATTCCAGCAAATCTTCAGGCTGCGAATTTCTTGCATCTGAGTAATCCATGGCTTCCAACAAGTTCATGTAATCATCATTGTTCCAATACCCTGGTATCTCTCTGATAGACTTAACGGAAATTATTTTTAACCTGAAATTCATTATTTTAACCTTTACAGCTGAAGTAATTAAACCGCTATTATTCATCAGATTGACTTAAACAACATCATCTTTGATCAATTATTTGATGTCAATTAAGTGGTTGTTGTGTACGACTCAGTAACACCAGTTAATGCTTAATTTGCACTGGGCTGCCTGCACACATTTTGTTGATGTCTTGTCTCACAGCAGCTTGGTTGGTTGCACAGAAAATACAATACCCAACGTCTTCTCCGACCCCATGACGCGGCGCAATCTGGTCGCCCACTTTGACTTTGATGGTGGCCTTGGAAAGGGTCGGATAGTCAGTTACATTGGGCACAGATACAGCCGTTACCAATCCCGCGCCTGGATGCAACAAAACCGCACCACAAACCCGAGCTGCACGACTCGGCAGTTCATCCACAGGTAAACCCAGTTCTAATTTGACAAACACCTGCCAAGGATCAAAGTCATAAGCGCGCTTAATCAGTTCCATGATATAACCACCAGGTGGTCGCAAAGCAACTTCACCAAACAACAAGCCATTGGCGTCGCGGTAGTACTCAAGATGAGTCAACCCCCATTTGATCTTCATCGCTTTGATGACCTGTTCATTCAAAGATTTTATACAGTCTAATTCTTCAACTGAAAATCCAGCAGGAACCACATTGGCCACTTTAAGCATCTGGTATTCAGTGATGCTGGAAAAGATGATTTTTTTGTCTTGAACAAATGACTCGATGCTGCCTTCTCTGGCTTGTATAAATTGTTCATACAGTCTTTGCGGAGCCAGTAAAGAACGCAACTCTTCAATCGTTTTCGCTATGACCACATTGCGACCACCCGAATTTTTTCGGTCTTTAACCACCACTGGTAACCCCAACTTATCAACCAGTTCTTCAGCCGTTAAACCATTGCGGTGGGTCACAAAACCACCCATCGGTATATCATGTTTGCGCAGGTATTTTTTCATCGCTGTTTTATCAGTACACCGAACCAGCAATGATTTCGACGAGCTGCGTGCTTGATAAATTCGCCTCAGTACAGCAGCTGGAAATACGCCTGACTCAGTACCCGCTATCACATGGGTTGGTCGATGCTTGAGGTTCAAGCCAGCCACGTCCTGTTCCTTGTTTATAGCAGAGAAAGGCGTGATAACAATTTCATCAACGCCGCGAGGTCTGGTTTTGAGTGGCTTTTCAGCAACAATTGAATACGGGATGCCCAGTTGATAAATCGCTTGGGCCAATTGTTGGCGATAGCCAGTAATCAGAATATAAGGTGACACAGACAGGCTCCAGGTTGGTTGAGTCATTGCTTGTTGCAGTTATTTATTTAAACGCAAACACGCAGCAGAAAACAATAAAAACTGTGCCGAAAACAAAATTATTTTACGCGGTTTCAATGCTAAACAGACTCCACAGATTCACCAGAACTTAAAAAAAACCTTGAAAGAAGTGAATGACACTGACGCGCTCAACAACCTTCGCCTTGGCAATCAAGTGCCACAAAAAGTTCGGAATAAATCAACCAGCCTTTGTCAGTTCGTTTCCATGCTGCAGTATATGAACCACCGTTGTTAAGGGTGCCAAATGTTGTTGATCTCGAACCAGTCCAAGTACCATTTTCAATCGCCAGTGGGTAGGCTTGACTGATTTTGATGTCGTCAGGAGTTCTCACATACACCACATCTGGAAATTGCTCAAAGTGTGCAACAAAGCTTTCGATGTGCGCATCTCGGCTGCGTTGAATCTGCCCAGTGCTGATGGTGATGACGTAATCCTCAGCCAGAAATGACCGCATCGAGTCGATGTCATGCTCAGCAATGGCTTGATTGAAAGCTTTGCGTGCTGCTTGTATGGATTGGCTGTCATCAGGAATGGAGGCTGCTGACACAGCGGTGATTTTTACCAACAGTAAGATGCTCAAAACAACAGTTCTCATAAAAACGCTCCCATTCGGTCTAGGTTTCTGTGTTGAATTTATTATACTGCTTGTTGAAGCGGGGCTCTATTGTTAATCCTCAGTCAACATCTCAAGTTCTGACTCAGAATACTTTGTGCTGGCATAAATGGGATTTTCAACCAGCTGAGTTAAGCCTAACATAGTTTGTAAGATTGATTTTTTAATCATCGCGTGATTGATGGCTTTTATAGGTAATTTAGGATCAATATATACTTGGTAACTCACCGCGGTCACATCATCTGCAACGTATTGCAGGGTCCAAGTCATTTCTACATCTGTGATTCGAACCTGGTCATTGTTTACTTGACTGTGTTGTGGTTTTGAGACAAAACTGATGGTAAATAAGCGCTCAGCTGGGTCATAGACCACGAATGATTGCAGGTAAAAGTCCCGGTCTTTGAACCACAATGGCGAGTGAATGATGGTGTGATAAATGCGCCTCCTGACATCGCTCATATCAACCATGCTATTGGAAACGCAGTTATGAACCCACTGTGCACAAGCCGCAGTGTCCTGCAAGGCTGCCAGAATGGTGTCAGCATCTTTATTGATCTGAGTTTCGGCTTTGTAATGTTTTAACTTGTAGTCGGGTTTTTGTAGTGAATAGATGTCAACCTCAGCTTTATCCTTCTCTAACTCCCAATCCGCTTGCGCATTGACCCCAACAACAAAACCAAGCAACAAAAGTAAGCATATATTTTTCATCAAAACAATATACAGTAAGCTCAATCAATTATTTGTTAAAGGTAACTCAGAAAAAAGATTAAATTTACTGGGGTCAGAATATCACTGATTTGTTATAGGATTGTTTTCTGCCTTTTGTATATAAAGTAGCCATAAATGGTTAACAGCACTGGCGAAGCCACAACTGAAAAATAAGTCATAATAATCATTGTCATGTAGGCGCTGTCATTTGCAGATTTCTCATGATCTTCTAGGCCTGCCATAATTTTAAAAACAACATGCTCTAAATTCAAAGCTGCCAATACAGTAACTATCAATGTTAAAGGTAAGAGCGTTGCAACCAGAACACAAAGACCTGATAAACGCGCTGAGTTGCTGAGGTATTTAAATAACAACGCAACTCGCCATACAGCCACAACTGCAAGAAACCAAACATTGGCAGCTTGTGCAGATTCAAAGCGCATGAAACGCTCAACTGGTATGGCATATAAAATGGCCGGCGGTGAAGTCAGAGAAACGAACAGCAGGACATTTTTATAACGCCAATTCGCTGGCTTTAATGGCCAAATGACCAGCCATAAAATCAGCGCCAGCATAAAAATATACCCAACTGAACCTAAACCAAGGTACTGCCATAAATGAGCTTTTGGATTATCCCAATACCGGCCAATTCCACACAGCCAAGTAAAACCAAGCCCAAAGGCTAAGTAATAATTGAAAATAGATGTATCTGGTTTGAACTGACGAAAGCTAAGTAACTTTAATTCGTCAGACAATACGCGCTTTAGTTTACTGATAGCTTAATTTCCTATGATATTTAACCATTTATTATGAGTCTATTGATGCCTATTGATAATACCCTGAATTCCATTTGTAATTGCAACGATTTAGAAGTTGTCTAAACAAAGTAAGATGCGTAACGTTGCATTTGCTTTATTTTACAAAGGAGTTCATTGATGACAAATCACTCACATACGCATCTTACTATCTAAGAACGTTACCACATTTCCAGCCTGTACAAAATAGGTACCAGTATTTCTGAAATTGCTCGACAAACAGGTCGTCACAAATCAACCATCAGTCGAGAGATTGCAAGGAACAAGGGGCAACGGGGCTATCGCCCTAAACAGGCTCATGGCTTTGCACAGACGAGAAAACGCAAGGGTAATCATCAAATCACTTCGTTTGGTTTTGACTTTATCAGAATGAACTGCCTTCATGGCGCCTTTCAAGCCTTTGCGCATGGTTTTAAAAAATGACATTCAACCTCCTTTTAAGTGTTGTTAAAGACTTTGTTTTTCATCATCTGCTGACTGCAGCAAGCTTATCCCTTTATCTTATCACTCAATATCTTTTCTATGCGCTGATCGCCACTAAAACACCGTAAAAAATGATCACAAAGCCGCCGATCTCTGCCACAATCAGCGACCACATAAACCATTTTATTGCAGTGGTTATGGTTCTTAATTGGTTGCCGGTTTTTCCCAGAAACCCTTGGTACATATAACTGGCTATGGCGAAGAAAAAATAGGCCACCAGCATAACAGTCGCAACCAGCTCTAAGTTATCAGAGAGTTGACTGATCTCTAAAAAAGTGGCTATGAGTATGGCTGCAAAGCTGTAAAGTAAAGACGATCGATGGGCTATATCCACATAGGGGTGCGCCCTGCCTTGGTCACTCGCTGCAATCTGACGGTATTTCCATACACCGGTTAACAACCCATTGAAGAAGAAAATCCCTGCAGCAATGATGGCAACTTGGTAGGCAGTATTCATGGTTTTACTCCAGTGGTTAAGTAAGTATAGACTTAAAGGGTAATGACCGCTTGTGTATCCTGACCTCTTGTATCATTTGTCTGGGCTTTTAAGTTTTTTCGATTGCTTTGGAATTAACACAGTTTCTTCAGGTGGTTTCTTTTGAATCACTGGTTTACTCATATAACTCAAGTTTTCAGGAGAAATGACCACCGACTGTTTGGTTTTCCGGTCATAGAAGTAAACAAACCTAGAGGTACTGCCTAATAATTCAAGATTTTTAACTGATTCATCTGATTCAACTTCCGGGAACCTGACTTGGTACTGATCTTTGCCTTCATGCTTTATCGCATCGGCATTTTTTACCGCCAAATCTTGCATCAATATAACAGTGAATAGCAGAACGACAATTATCATTACCAGAGGATCGGAGTATTTAGACTTCAGACGATTTTCAACGAAATTTCGATAAAAATTGAAACGTTTTCTTAACAGCACATCAAACCAATAGGCAACCAACATCAAAACAACAATAAAGGCAAAGAAGCCAAGCGAACGAGGTTCGAGTATGGCCGCCAAAAGAAAATCGCTTAAGTCGGCAAACTTAATGATATTGATATCAAATTCACGATAAAAGAAAAAACTATAACCCGTGCCGATTATGGTAATTAAAACATAACAGAGGGTTAGAATCATCGTTGGGCTCTCTCTGGCGAAAGACTTAACAGCTGGGTACATGAAAAATTCACTCTAATTAAGTATGAGTTTAATTATATCCGAACTATTTATAAGCTTAATTAGTTTTAGATAAAAGGGTTGAACAAGCGGGTCAGACGACATTCATACTTAAATTATGAATCAACAACCGATTTTGAAACAAGGTAATACAATGAAGTCTGCTGTCCGATAATTTAGTGAGCTTCAGTCTGATCTTTCAGGTTAATTAAATTATTAGGGCGTTTATTGACACAAAATAATCAACTGAATATTTCATCCAGTCGAAAGACCTCCTTAGTGTTACCTGCCGACAAACTCAACGATACCATTTTTTTAGCCACATCATCACCTGATACGGGGCGGTACTTTTTGAAAGGTGGCAGTTTGCATAAAACAGGCAGCACCCAACTTCCCACAGTTTCTGCTAAACGAAAGGATTCACGCTCACCGATAAGCAGTGAAGGTTGCAGTATGCTGATCCGATTGAATGGTAACAATGAAACTGCATTTTCTAGATCACCTTTCATCTTTAGATAGGGGCTTTTGCTGTTCGCATTGGCACCGCTGGATGAAACCAGCAGGTAATGACTGACCTGATTTTCAGCAGCTATTTTAGCGATTTCATACTGATATTCGAAATCGACTTTCCTTTGTGCTTCAATCGAGCCTGCTTGTTTGAGCGTGGTCCCAAGGCATGAAAAAAGCACATGGCCGGTAAAAATATCGCGGTGTTTTTCTAACTGATCAAAGTCAATCACTTGATTGATAATCTTTTCAGATTCATATTCAACAGGTCGCCTGGTAACAGCAACCACTTTGCCGATGGGTGGTTCTTTAACTAAGCGATCGACCAGTTTGCTTCCAACCAATCCAGTGGCACCCAAAACTATAGCTTTTTCCATCAATTAATTTTTCCTTTCAGAGGTTTTATATTTAAATTCAAATCAATCATACTGGGTTAAAGGGGTCAGCAACCCTTTTAGTTCCTCGTTTAGGTAATTAAAAGGCTATAAATGTGTCTGGGTTTTAAAGGCCATTACAGTTTGACATGATTAAATAGACTCCCATGGCGAGCAAATATCAAGCAAACAACCATTGGGGTCTTTGACCAGAAACCTGCGCTGTCCATAAAACTCGTTCCGAGGTTTTTGAATAATGGTGACATTCATTTTGATGGCTTTGTTATAGATGGCATCAACATCTTCAACAACAAAAGTCACATACATGCCAGTGGGCGCATCTTGATATCCTTTGGGAACCAACTCGTGGTTTCTTTGAATGATGCCATATTCAATGTCTGAATCTTTTGACGAACACAGTTGTACATACCAGTCACTGTCGTACTTCACGCTGAAACCGAGTAACTCGACATAAAAATTTTTACTTTCCTGTGGGTCATCGGAACATACATTAGTCAGTATTCTCATGGATTTCTCTTTGTATAGTTAATAGTTTATTATTATCACTTTGATGAGGTTTATTGTAATAAGATGTGATATCTTTTTACAGTTTAATCAGTTAAACTTTTAGTCATGACCTCATAAAAAGGATTGATTTATATGCATAAATTAATGTGAGTGATCAACAAAGAGGAATCCGTAAAGGGTTTTTTAATGAGGTCTTGATTTACTTCTCATATCATTAACAACAACCAAGAGGAAATATATGTCAAACCCGACCATTGAAGCCAAATTAGACTCTTTACAACCAGGCACAGTACCCTCAGTCACACAAGAAGTTTCAGTCGCCGAAGGCGGCCAGTTAGATGTCACCGTTACCTGGCCATCTGATGCCCCCAACACCATCACAGTTGATTTACAATTTACTGGTGGTGATCAAGACCCATTCAATGATGAAGCCAATGGTGACACAAACTTTCAGTTAACACGGCCTTCAGGCAGCGAAACTGGCACTGAAACATTGCAAATCATGAATGATGCTTCTTTAACGACTGATACTTATTGTTTAACGTTAACTATTAATGGACAGAATTACTCTACCGACCCAAGAATTATTATTGATCCAGATTGATTTATTCACATCCCTTTAGTCGCACACTCATTTGTGTGCGACTAACCATTCGTTATTAATGATTATTTTAATCAGTTTCGAGGAGTGAGAACTGATTCAAAATTAGGTGACTTTTTTGAGTTTTCTAATAAAGGTGAATTTAAAATTTCCTCAGCAGGGTAATTCTTATTTATTGCTCGGCTTAGATGATTCAAAGATTTTTCAATCATGTTCATTTGGTCGTACGCCATTGCAACTATAAAGTTGTCTGAACCTGAACTTTGCTCATTTATTCGCCCCGCCAATGAAACAGCTTTATCACTAAAGCCCAGATTTGACATGTAATAAGATAAGTCGGCGATTATTGATGTTTCATTTGGATTTATCTTCAGCAGATTTTCTGCTCCTACTGCTGCTTTTTGATAGGCTTCCATCGATCCTTCCAAATCTGATAATTTAATCGCATCTGCTAAATTGCCCCAGTAAATATAATAATCTGGGTTAATTTCAATTGCTTTTTTATATTGAATGATGGCTTCTTTATATTTTTTAACAGAAAAATACATCGTGCCAAGATTCGAATAAGCTCGATCAGAGGGCTTAATCTCTAATGCCTTTTCACTATATAAAATGGCATTATCTATGTCATCAAGAATGTAATAAATACCAGCTACATTACGATAACCAATATGATTATTGGGGCTTATTTCAGTTAATCGTTCGAACTGAACAAGTGCTTTATGATATTCGCCTATTTGAGCGTAGAAAACACCCAAATTAACAATCACATTCCAATTATTAGGCGCCTGCTTGATGGCATTGAGGTAGGTATTTTCCGCCTCATCTACACGTTGTAGTTTATTAAAAGCATTGGCAAGTCCAATTTGAGCATCAAAATTATTGGGGTTTTGTTTGATACTAATAGTGTACATCTCAATGGCTTGTTCATAATTACCGAGGTTTGATTCTGCTTCAGCTGATAAATAACTCACTTGCAGATTTTCAGCATTGATGATCTTGAGCACTGCGATGGTATCAATCATTTGATCTAACCATGATTTGTCTTTTGATTTTGAAAATTGGTTCAGGTAGGTTTCAGCCAATCCGACATAAGCAGGTTCATAGTTTGGGTCATTTTTTATCGCCTGCTCAAATGAGTTAATTGCATCTTTTAAATTACCATCGTGGTCATATCGATACAAATACCCTCTGCCCTCAACATAATGTTTATAGGCACCATCTAACTGTGGTCTTTCTGCATTAAAGCTTGTGGCTAGCGCATCGGACATGGGCCAATCAAGCAGTTCCATGGCTTGTTCACGAATCAGGGCATGACCACCAAATAAATCATCGGCGTTGATATTCATTTCGGTGGTTTTTAATTGTTGGCCACTTTGGGCATCTAGCAGGTTCAGCACCACCAAGCGGGTTGAACCCATGTGCTGCATGCTGCCGGTGAGGATCAATTCAACACCGTATTTATCCGCCACGGCTTTCGGTGTCACTTCTTTCATGCGACTGATCTCGGTGGCTGGAACAATCCAGGTATCCCCGATTTCACTGGCCACGGTGGCCAGATCGGTACTGAGGTTCACCGCCAAACCGTCACCGAATAATTGTAGGGTTGGGTCACCACTGATGTTATCAAAGGGCAGGATGGCGACTTTGGTGGCTTCGGCCAGTTGTTGTTCAATCAGTTGTTGGGTGGATGCGGGAAATAAGATGTCTTTGGTGGTCCAGCCCAGCGCCACGATAAAAGGCAGTAGCATCGCTGCTTTGGTCAGCCAGTGGCGTTTTTGCCACCAGTTTTTGCTGTAGGTTAATTCATTGTATACCTCATCCAAAGCTGTGGCCAGCTCGGCACTGCTCTGCCAGCGTTGGTCTTTGGCTGTGGCCAGCATTTTATTCACTGTTTCGACCACAGTGGCCGGTAAGTCTGGTTTGATTTTTTCAATGGGGGTGAAGCGGCCGGCAATGATGGCTTGTTTCACTTCGCTGCTGTTCTTACCAGTGAAGGGGCGTTGGCCGGTGAGCATTTGGTAGAGCACAATGCCGAGGGAGTAAATGTCAGAACGGGGATCCAGATTAATGCCTTGGGCCTGTTCGGGTGACATGTAGCTGGGGGTGCCAGCAGCTGGGGTGGTTAAGTGAGCCGCTTTGGCCGCAGCCTCATCCTGTTCAACCATGTGCTCAACCAAGCCAGCGATACCAAAATCCAATATCTTCAATGTGTTTTGTTCACTGAGCATGATGTTTTGCGGCTTGATGTCACGGTGGATGATGTATTTTTGGTGTGCTGATGATAAGCCGTGGGCTATTTGTCTGCCGTAATCAATGGCGGTGACCAGCGGTAGACCTTCTTCTGGAATGAGCTCATCCAGTGGTTTACCATCGACCCATTCCATGACGATGTAATTGCTGTTATCTGCCCGTGCCACATCATAGATGGTAACGATGTTGGGGTGGTTGAGCTGACTGGCCATGCGCGCTTCATCGAGTAAGGCTTCGGTGCTGAGTTGGTTGTTGCCTGTCAGTGGCCGCAACATCTTCAACGCCACATCGCGCTGTAAAGTGCGGTCTTTGGCATGATAAACCATGCCCATACCACCCTGCCCCAATACTTTAAGCACCTCAAAATGTGACAGGTCTCCCGCCAGATGAAAGGTTTTTTCATCGGTGGCCTGTTGTTTCTTTGCTGCCAAGACTGCTGGCGACACGGTTACCTGAGGGTCATGGTTTTCTTGGGTGATGGCGTTTGGATCGACCGTCATGTCGGGATCTATAACTGGTGGCGCTTGGGTTTCTAGATTTTCACTATTCCCCGCAACCAAGGTCCATTCACACAACTCACAAACAAGGGCGTTTACGGGGTTGTGGTGGTGGCATTGTGGACAGGATATAAACGCAGCTTGATCCATAGGGTCAATATATCAGTGTTTGGTTGTTTTGATTATATGAATGGAATCACACCCAAGTCAATTCGCAATACCAACTCGCAGTTAAATTTACTCAGCAACTACGGTGCGATTTCGTCCTTGATTTTTGGCTTGGTACATGGCGTTATCCGCATCATCTAAGAACAACAAATTATTGTTGCCATATTTTTTATGATAAATGGCCAGACCAATGCTGACAGTTACATCAACGCTGTAGTCGTCTTTACAGACCTTCTTAGCGGCCAAGCTTTGACGAATGTTTTCAGCCACTTGTAAAGCTTTGTTGGTATCGATACCTTTTAATATCACGATGAATTCTTCACCACCAAAACGACCAGCATGGTCATCATCGCCAATGTGATCTCGAATGATGTTAGCAAATGTTTTCAGCACCTCATCGCCAGTGGTGTGGCCATAATTATCATTGATGCTTTTGAAGTGGTCCAAATCCATGATGAGTAAAGCCAATCGGCTACCATGTTCATTGGCTTGTTTGATTGCATCAGTCAGTGATTCATCAATGTGTTGACGGGTATATAATTGGGTTAAATCATCGGTGATGGCTCTTTTGTATAACAAGGTATTGTGTAAAGCAATGCTGGTATGGGCAGCAAAAGTGGTTAAAAAAGGAATTTGAGCTTGGTTAAAGTTGTGCGATTTGTTTTGATTATCTAAATACATCACACCAACCACTTGGCTGTCCTGAACCAATGGGATGACCACGATACTGCGCCCACCTCCAGCACTGACCGCAGATAAATCAGACAAGGTTTCATTGAGTTGTGAGTCACCAATGATGATGATTTGATTTTGTTCGAAGCAGCGCCTGACTAATTTTTGGCTGAAAATTTGTTGGTTGTTATCCTCATACCAAGTGAGGGCATTAAAATGTCGCATGGCCAAAAACTCAAACCCTTCAGACAGACAATCTTTAAGCACCACAAAACCACGTTCTGCATTCAGCACCTTACTGACCAAATTCAATGAGGTTTTTAACAGTTCTGATGAACTTAAACTGCGATTCAAAATATGACTGATGGAGTTCAAGATGCGTTGTTCTTTCAAACGCAACTCTTGGGCACTGATCAATTCATGCAGTTCAGAATCAATTTTTTTGATCAACTGAACGTTGAGGGTGTCATCGCCATAGTTGTCTTGCAACATGCCCAATAATTTCAGTCTAAAATCATTGATTTCACCCGATAACTCAGTTTCACCAGTTACTTCTGGAGGGTGAAAACAGGTTTGAAAAAGTTCTTGGGATTCATCACTCCTGCGCAGTTCGTACCACATGCTCAGGTTGCCCAGTTTTATTTCGGTGTCGACCACCAAAGTTTCAGCCACATGAGGGACCAGTTGATCACCATTAATCCATGTACCAAAACTTGAGCCTGAATCCATGACCTGAAGCTTTCCTTGGTCCCATGATAACTCTATATGCTGGCGCGAAACACTGGTGTTGAAAACCTCTACATCTGCCTGATCAGAACGACCAATCGTTATCACCTTTTTTGTTGGCGATAATTGCTCACAATGCAGCTCGTTGTCAACATCTATCCATGACAGATAGTGATTGGTATCCATTTGTTGCATAGAAAATGATAAGAATAATTTGTTATTATGCTGTGGTGAATGAGTATATGTCAACTTCAACTTGACAACACAATTTACGCTGCTATATTCTACTTTTAAGACCTATTTTAATGCTCATTTTTGCTAAAAAATAGTCGCCAAAAAAATCAAACAATTCCTTGTTTTTTTGACCTGTTGGAATGTCGACCATTCACCGGTAATGGGACAAAATGCAAGGTGGATTTACACCACCTTAAAAGAAATGACATCCACCCCTCACTTACCAACACATCGTGAGACCATCATGACTGGTGCTGGCTTCAGTAGAGTAAATCAGGGACATACATCCCGTAAGAATATTCTTACAGACTCATCAGAGATTTGCTTGAGATAATTTTGCCTTAAAAGTCTGACCCCTTTTATTTCGAGTCCAGTAAATTGGCGGAGCTTCATAATGACCCCCTTTATTTGTGTCGGGTTAAGTTAGTTTTAGGGAGTCTATGGTGAATATTTAGGGGTTGTTTTGAAAAGCTTTCACAATCAACAATGAAATAAACTTTACACGTAAGGGTGTTTAAATAATTATTGGTTCATTTATTGATTTATTCCTTCAAAGGGTATTGACCCATTTAAATATTGATCTCTGAAGGTAGTCATATGATGCCATTCTTATTTTTTTTGCGCTATTATATATAAGCACATTGTCAGAGGGGGTTTCATGAAAAAGGCAGTCTTATTATTGTTGTTGTTTTTGGCTGGTACAGCCGCTGCACAACTGAACTTGGAATGGGGTAGCTACCTCACGCTTGAACATCCAGCAGTGGGTGATCAATTCCAGTTCAATGATCAGTTTGGTACGCGCTTTGGCACCGCCTTGGATTCTATCAATGATGAATTGGTCATTGGCGCACCCAATTATGACATAGGCAATGCATCCGAGGCCGGTCGCATTTTTTATCTGAAATCAGCCAGTGGTGGCGCAGTTAAGCCTTTCGAGTATGTGTCAGGCAATGGCCGTTATTCTCAAGCCAGTATTCCGGGCGCTGGCCCCGAAGACGCTGACCTGTTTGCCAAATCAGTGGCCATCATTGCTACCTCCGGTAATTCCAGTAAAATTTTAATAGGTGTGCCGCTCGAAGACATCGGTAACACCGAATCAGGCATGTTTCACGAAATGTTTATTGATTCACAAGGGGTTGATTTCTTGAATTACCACCAAGACACATCTGGGATTCAAGGCACGGCCGAAGATGGCGACGATATGGGCCGTTCAGTTGTTTGGGGAGATTTTGATAACGATGGTAATTGGGATGCTGCTGTAGGCGTACCAGGAGAAGCGGTCAATGGTTCCAGTGGAGCCGGCGCAGTTAACGTGATCATGGGTGGCAATAATGGCATCATTGATCCGGGTAATGACCAAATTTGGACACAGGCTTCAGCGTTTATCGAGGGTAGCGTATCATCAAATGATCAGTTTGGTTGGTCTTTAGCGGTTGGTGATTTTAATGATGATGGCAGATCAGACCTGGCCATTGGAGTGCCCGGGGATGTGGTAGATGGCGAAGATGGTGCAGGCAGTGTGAATGTCATCTATGGTGGCAGTGATGGCCTGGGTGCAACCGGTGATCAACTGTGGCACCAAAACTCTTCCGGTATTGGCGGCGGTGCTGAGGATGGCGATGGTTTTGGCTACAGTTTGGAAGTTGCCGATTTCAATGGTGATGGCACCGATGATTTAGCCATAGGTATACCCTACGAGGACATTGGCTCAGATGTCGATGCCGGTGCCGTACAAATTATCTATGGTGATGCTGGCGTTGGACTGGTTTCAACAGGCAGCCAGTTCATTTCCCAAGCTGAACCTGGTTTTTTAGGTGCTGCTGAACCTGGTGACCTGTTTGGATTTTCACTGGCTTCAGGCAGACTGAACAACGACAACACCTATGATTTATCCATCGGCGCACCTTCCGAGGATTTTACCGGTGCTACTAATGCCGGTGCGGTTTATGTGGTTCATGGTTCATCAGGAGGACTGCAATTCAATGATGAATACATCATTTCTGAAGCTTACTTTTCTGTCCCAGGTGGTCGCAGATCGGGTCGCAGATTTGGCTACGCCCAAACCAGCAGCGATTTTGATAATGACAACAAAGATGATTTAGCCATCAACGCCTGGCCGTTCAATCAAAGCACCAATAATGTCAGTGCTGTGATCGTCGCCTACCGCGTCAATCACGACTCTATCTTCAGCGATGGTTTTGAATGACTTAATTTGGTTGTACTAGAAAAATAAAGAAATCTGATCCCATTGAATTTTGACCCCTTAAGTTAAATCACGTAGGTCTGTAATCATGAGTTAACTTAAAACATTGAGTTGTTATTTTTAGGCGCTTCTGGAACAGGCTGCCCTACCCCCCAATGCGCCACTATCATGCCATTTTTCATTCGGAAAATATGTATGATGGCGGCTCCGAGAGACTCCGGTGTTCGCTTTACATGAAGGTGCAACCAAACCAGGTCACCTTCCGAAGCGCTTCGCTTAATAGTCATCGAAAGCTTTGGATATTCTTTATATCGATTTTCAAATAATTTGAATAGCCCTTCTCGACCACCGCTTATATGCGGTGAATGTTCAACAAAATTATCGGAGTAACACTCGTTACCTAAAATACCAATCCTTTGTGATGGTTTAAGGTCGTTTCTGCTTTCCAATATTTCCATACAATAAATGGCTTTATTTAGGTTTGACTGCTCTGTAGAGGTGTATGATTTTTCATTCGCATGGCAGGCCAAAGTAAAAAATGTAGCTATCAATCCCAAAAATATTGAAATAAGGTTTTTTTGAACGTTCATATATCATTCCTTTGTAATTAATTATTTAAAGGAGTCTGAGGTTCCCCCAATAAACTGGACAATTATTATTCACTCATAAGGGTCCAAAATGAAACAGAAACTTGGATTTATAGTTATTAGAGACCTTTGCTCGATTCGTACACCGAGTTAAAAAGCCTAAAAAAAGCCCACTCATCGTTAGAAAACTTGCTAATAACTGGTTATTAGACTGCGTTTCCTGCCTTGATTGGCCTGTTTTTAGCTCTTTTTTCCACTGGCATAGAATCAAGCAAAGGTCTCTATTAGCAAATACTGCGCTTATGGCTTATGATATTAAAGGTATTGATATATTTAATCTGCACAGTTGAATGGAAATTGCGAATGTCTTCTGACCAACCAACAAATATTCCGGAAACTTCATCAGTAATCCCAAGTATTTTTAATGATTCCATAGGCCCAGTCATGAGAGGACCCTCTAGTTCTCACTGTGCTGCAGCACATCGAATTGGTAGGCTTTGCTTGGATTTATTCGATGGCAAAATCAAGTCTCTAGTCGCAGAGTACGATATTAATGGCGCATTGGTTTCAACCCATAAAGGTCAAGGGACGGATATGGGACTGTATAGCGGTATTCTTGGTTATGATGTTGATGACGACAGATTGCAGCACTTTGAAAAAGGCATCGAACAAGCAGGCATTGATGTCGAAGTTAAATACTTGGATTATGGTGCGACACATCCGAATAATTACCGACTCAGCATTACAAATAATACTGAGAGCCATCTGATAGAAGCCATCTCTATGGGTGGTGGCATGATAGAAATTCAGAACATTGATGGTGCCTCGGTTTCTATAGCGGGGGATTATTTCGAACTGCTGGTATTTTGTCATGAGGGTTCTGAAGCAATTGCTGAACAGCTATCAGAGTCATTGAACTTTGAATTCTTACAGATCCATCATGCCGATACAGCTACTTTTATCGAGATTAAATCGACCCTTGATTTCGATGCAGCGTTGTTGAAAAACTTAACAAATAATAACGCAGTGAAATCGGTCAAAGTACTGAATCCAGTGTTACCGGTTTTAGCTCGGGCGGATTTACAGGTGCCGTTTATTAACTGTAAAGAAATGCTTGAATATAACCGAGGAAAAGATCTGCAGCTTTGGCAACTTGCGGTTAAATATGAAAGTATGCGTGGCTCAATTTCCGCCGAAGTGGTGTTTGAAAACATGCGTGCAATTGCTGGAATTATGCACAATGCAATTCAATCTGGCATCGAAGGAACTGATTACGCTGACAGAATATTACCGGCACAAGCGCCGCTTCTCAAAGCCGCTACTGACCAACAAATTATTCCTGATGACATTATTAATCGCATGACGCTTTTTACCACTGCCACGATGGATGTAAAAAGTTCAATGGGTGTTATCGTTGCGGCTCCTACAGCGGGCTCTTGTGGCACACTACCAGGTGCGATATTTGGTGCGGCTTCATTTCTAGGTAAAGATGAGGATGAAACGGTCAAAGCACTCTTAGCAGCTGGTTTGATTGGTGTATTTATTGCTGCGCATTCAACTTTCTCAGCTGAAGTGGCTGGTTGTATGGCTGAAACAGGCAGTGGTGGTGCAATGGCGGCTGCAGGATTGACTCATTTGCTCGGTGGTGATCTTAATCAGGCCTTAAATGCCTCAGCAAGAACACTTGGCGCTTCATTGGGTCTGGTGTGTGACATGATTGGAGACCGGGTAGAAGTACCCTGTCTGGATAAAAATATTTCAGCGGCAAGTAAGGCATACGCCAATACGCTTACTTCACTGGCATCTTACACCGATGTTATTCCACTCGATGAGGTCATAGATTCAATGTTTGAAGTGGGTAAAAGGATGCCCCGAGAACTCTGTTGTACAGGGCTTGGCGGACTCGCTACCTCACCGACAGGACAGATTGTTTTAAAAATCCTGAATGATACACCCGCAGAACAAAGGACCGCTGGAAAATTTTGGAAGTCATGCTAAGTGGATAAAATTCATTTAACACTTAAAGAGGCTCACAAACTGGCAATGAAATGTTTACTTGCCAATGGTTGTGACCATGAAAATGCCACTGCAGTTGCTGACCGGATCATTCAAGCTGAAGGTGATCAATGCCATTCGCATGGTTTGTTTCGACTGCCCTGGTATTGTCATGCAGTAAAATCGGGCCGAGTTAATGGCAAAGCCAGACCATCAGTTGAGCAGTTGGCACCAGCGGTTATTCGTGTCGATGGCGATGGTGGTTTTGCCCCGATCGGACAGGCCGCAGCTCATCAACCACTGGTCGACTGTGCTCGAGAACATGGTGTTGCCACACTTGCGTTGGTAAACATGTTTCATATTGCAGCCATGTGGCCCGAAGTAGAGAAGCTTGCGATGGACGGTTTATGTGCATTTGCCTTTACCTCCTCCTATCCCTATGTTGCTCCTGCCGGTGGCATTAAACCTTTATATGGCACAAATCCGATGTCATTCTCCTGGCCGCGAAAAGATAATCCGCCACTGGTTTTTGATCAGGCCTCTTCATCAATGGCTCGAGGGGAGATTGAAATTCATGCGCGTGATGGACGCTCAGTGCCAGAAACTGCAGGTATAGGTCCTGATGGTGAGCCGACCATTGATCCTGATGTGGTATTACAGGGTGCCCAACTTCCTTTTGGCGGTTATAAAGGTGCATCTTTGGCGTTAATGGTGGAACTCCTGGTTGGAGCCATGATTGGACAGTTTCTAAGTTTTGAGTCGCTAGAAGATGATGACGGTAAAGGTGGCCCACCCAAAGGTGGAGAATTGATGATTGCAATCGATCCAAGTCAACATGGTGACCCAGATGGATTTCTATTGCGAGGTGAGAAGTTGTTTGAAGCCATATTGGCGCAAGAGGGTACGAGACTTCCGGGTAGTCGAAGATACGACAGCCGAATGAATACCAGCGAGACGGGAATCTATATCCCGCAAAGTCTGTATCAAAGCATTCTTGAGTTGGTTAAATAGGGGGCTGAGCCCTTTTAATTCACAAGACAATCAGCAAGTACATTCGACAAACAAAATCATTGTCATTGCGATGGAGCGAAGCGACTGCGGCAATCTCCTAACGAGACTTCGATCTCAAAAAATTGTAACTGTTGTTATTTGTGATAACTGTTAAAGGGTGCTGATTCCTTTATTTCTGAGCCCATTAAGTTATTTTGCAAATTCAGGCTCTGGCGCCCAATCATCGCTTAATCCTGTTTGCTCATAAAACAACTTAACATCTTTCTTTGAATATTTACTTAGCCTAACACTCACCAGTGACCCACATTCGGCAAGGTCCGAAGGAGATTTGTTTTCCGGGACAACACCGAACAATTCAATATGTTTTAGTGTTGGTAGTTTAGTTAATGGCTTTAGCGAAGATATGACAGTTACTTTTCCTGAGCTATCCCAACCTGGCGTTGTAGATAAAGAAAGCGTTTCCAGTTTGTTAAAGTTTTCTAGCTGTTTCAAACTATTAATCATAGGAAGGTGGTCAATGGATAAGTACTTCAACTTTTTGCAGTTACCAATAAACTTGAAGTCAGATTCTGGCAATGTAGCAATCACCAAAACTTCAAGATTTAAACAGTCCGAAATACAGGATAATGACTCATAACTACAATGCCAAACTCGCATAGATTTTACATCGAGTGGATTGGCAATATGAGGCATCACCTTACTTTTGTCTCTCATGAATTCTAAGTGCAAATTAACCTCGTGCGAATTTAACTATGGGGTCTTAACTATGGGGTCTGATTCCTTTATTATTTTTGCTTATTGGCTTTTATGTTTTTCGTGATTTCATTGAGTTTTTGAATTTCTTCATCCAACCCAGTTCCATCATCACTGTCTTCTATTATTCCACCGCAAATCCAAGCATTGAGTTCACCATCTCTTTCGAATGCATAAATTAAATAGCGTTGGTTTTCTTTAAACCAATAGCCATAACATGACATTCCATTGTAAACAGTGTGTAATGTATTTTGATCCGGGCTCCCTTTCCATTGTTTTTCAATGTCAAATGTGACTTTAATATGCTGATCTCCAAACATATCAGTCGAATCATAAAAGATAACTTCATTTACCTTTCCTTTAAATATGCTCACATGATCTTCAAATTTTTTATTCACATCACCAATATTGCAACTACAAGCCCAAGTAAGTGAAGTACCAGACAGCATTAGCATTAGCATTAAAATCTTTTTCATGTTTAGCTTATTTGTTATGTTCAGCGATTCTTATACGAATAAAAAAATCAAGTTCTGTCTAGAGCATACAATCAAGGAGTCAGATCCCTTTAGTTTGGACAATGCACACGAATCATTATTTAGATAGAAATAGAGAATATTATTTCTGCCAGAGAATCTCTTCGGTTCTCTCTAATTCACCCCATGCCAAAGTGATGACAGGCTCATCACTGAGAATTCCTTTCAGTTCTAAATCAATGGACTGATCAAAACAAAAATTCAATCGAATGATTGCTGTTCCATCTTTTATGTTGCGTTTATCCATGATGATTCTGGTATATTCCAAATCTTCAAACTCCATAGGTCTTTTAGCAGAGTCACTTGTAAATCCTTTAATCTCAACCTCATCCAATGCATATCCTTTTAGGTCCAAATAGATTCGTTCTAACCGTTCTTGCGTCAATGAATGAGCATGTTGATAGGCTGTTGACTGTTCATCACAACGCATCTCTGGCTGGCCTAGTAAATACAAGAAATAAATAAATTTTACAAACCCAACAGTCAATTCAATAGACCGTTTAGACACCTGATAAAGCAATGAATCTTCCATTGTAACTCTTTCCAATAAATGCAGCTATTCGAACAATTTGTGCTATTTAGGTTCCTCAAACTTATAACTAACTAAGGGAAACTAATTAAAAGGGGTCTGACTGAACCCTTTTTTACTATTTCAATCCGGCTTTATGGAGTGCGGAATTGCAACGAAATGATAACTTGCCCCAAGAGTCTTTTATTGATTCTTCCTCGTTATCAGGGACTTTTCTCCATTCATTTATAATAAATTCAACTTCTTGTGGTTCTAACCACAGAGCAATACGACTTTTTTCCTTTTCAAAAACAGAATTTGTTCCAATTTCGTCTCTCAAACTATCAAGCGCATCATTATGCGCTGTTTCCCAGTTTCCTTCATAGTAATTGCCGACTACTTTTTCTAAAACGCATTCAAGATTCCATAATGCCCTCTGTTCTGCCTGATCTTCTATTACAAAAGTTTCATTTTCAGAGTAGCGTTTTAGCAATCCAGTTAATACAACTATTTCTTCTTTTGTTAAATCTAATTCCATTTTTATCATCTGATGAAAAGTTACAATTCATCTTACTGTTGAACATGAACGATATTATCATATTTTCAATCTTTGAAAAAATAAAGGGAACTGCCTTGAGTACTAATTCTCGTTATATTGGAAAATTATAAAAAGAGTTAATTTGTACATTGAACTAAAGTGAATACATTTCAGTCTCTGTTTGTGGGTTAATAATAACTCAATCAATGAGGCATGGTTTTGAAATCTAACAAAATAACGGGTTTATCTTTTTATGGCCTGATGCAAGTTGGCTGCATTTTACTGTTGGTGTTTTCATTGGCACCGCTTATTTCAGGTACTATTTGGTATATTGATCTGTTTACACACTTCAGGTTTCAGTATTTGATTATTGCTGTGGTATTTGCCATTGGGTTTTTAATTTTAAAGCAAAAGATATATGCTGCTTTGGCGGTGTTGTTAATATTGTTTAACGCAGTTTATGTCATACCAATTTATTCCCAAAAAACTGATGAATTAGGTGGCGTGCAGGGTAAAACTATCAAGCTATTTCACATCAATGTATTAACCTCAAATACGGAATACCAAATACTCATTGACCAAGTGTTGGCAGAAGACCCTGATGTGGTTTTGTTACAGGAAGTTGATGCGCTGTGGATGACTCAACTTGGTGTGCTCAGGGACAAATATCAACACCAGATTGAAGCGCCCAGAGCCGATAACTTTGGCATGGCCTTATTCAGTAGAATTCCAATTACCGAATATGAAATACACATGTGGTCAGACTTTGAACTTCTGAATATAGAAGCTGAATTAGATTTGAATGGGGCTGCATTCCGCATGATAGCCACCCATCCGCCACCACCGGTTAATCAACTTTATTTTGATGCCCGCACTTCGCAGTTTGAAAGCATTGCTGCATTGCTCAAATCAGACGAGATGCCAAGCATTGTAATTGGCGACCTCAATACCACTATGTGGACAGACAGCTATCAATTACTGCTGTCAGATACGGGGCTTAGCAATGCCAGTGATGGCTTTAGTTTTATGCCTACTTGGCCTACCAATTTAATCCCGATGATGATTCCCATAGATCATTGCTTGGTTTCTGAGGAGTTTAAGGTGGTTGATATAAGAACTGGAAAAGGCGTTGGTTCTGATCATTTGCCGTTGATTGTTGAAGTGGGGTTTTGAGGGTGGTTGAAAATTTACGAAAATAGTTTGTCAAACAATTTTCTGTAGTCATCTACAAGCCAATCATTATATTTACTGTATATAGGTATAAGAGTTTCTTTTAAATGAGCAAATACCAAACAACCACGGTCATCATACATATAAAAAACAACATTGTTTCTTTTGTTAATTATATAAACTCTTTCTCCTATTGAAGGATCAAATCCCATCTCTAGGTTTGCAATACCTCGAAATATATTTTCGAATGCAATATTGCTGACACTTTGACAAACTACTTCCTGTATGTGTGTTGTCGTAAAATCGGTCATTTCCATTACCCCATCATCATTAAGAGCTTCTTCAAATTCTTCTACCGTATGTTCCATCTTCAATAACTCTAGCGAAGAAAAGTCTTTAATTTGGTTTATTAAATAACCTTTGGATGATGAAAAGAATTCCTTAATGTCACCTTTGTATCTATAAGATTTTATTAACAAATAAGCGTCATCATCAACATTAAAAAACTCTTCAAATATTGCTTTTGCTCTGTAAGTACTTTGATCGACTCTTTCCTTTGAGCCATTTTTTAAACCGTCACCCAGCTCAAACCTCAGATGAAACTTGCTGAAAATATTAAACTCATCATGAGATAGGTTGCTTTGATCAAAGTGCTTTTTTAGGTATTCGATGAAATCGTTCATTCAGTTTTCAACTTCATTGTTATGCATTTTTAATTTTGAATGTTATTTGTTCTAATGGGATAACCACATGTCGATACCCTCCACCATATACTCGTCTTTCATGAAACATAACAAAATTAAAGGGAGGTGCTGTGTCACATAAACCATTGTCCAAACTTACAAAACCTTCGAAACTGTAAAGAGACAAATCGACCTCTTCATTTGTGAACGAATCGATTGCTTTGTCTAGTGACACACAAATCACCTCATGGCTTGGTTGTAACGAGTGAAAAAAGACCCTGCTGTAATCGGCCGCTTCATAATCACTTCCTGAACCATAAATAACCAAAGATTCTTGAACGCCACAAACAACCCTTTCAACCAGTAACTCCCAATTAGATTGAGCCCAGTCATGAAAGAAATCATCGAAATCAACAATGAAATAGTCTTTGCGGACATTATTTTCTGATGCGTAAGATTTATACGATTCTTTCAAATGAGCAAAACCAGAATTCAGTTGTTGTCTGAAATTTTCAATTGATTTGTTTAAGAGCTTTTCGTTCATTTTTTTTAACTTCTTTATAGGGCACTGACCACTTTATCTACTCTACCTTGACGATTTGAATCTTAGATCCACTACTAGCGTCTGAAGCTGAAACCCAAATACGATTATTTGATGCACCGAAAATTACTTTAATTTCTGGCACCCCTCGAGGAGCAGGCGCAATTCCTGAAATTTTATACTTCCCAAGATTTACTCCATCTTTAACCATTAAAGATGAGCCACGAATAAGAGTGATTGTAATCTGGTCTTGATTATCTTCGGCAGTACTGAAAACCTGTGAAAGTTCACATGGTAGTGAACAGCCAGACTCTAAAATTGGTGTAAAGACTCCACCCAAAGTTTCGATACCAATATTTTCGGATAGTGATTTCCCTGTAACAATTGGAGAATTTCTTTCTACAACGAATTCTGCATTCGACACTGAGCAAGATGTAAGTACAAAAATAAGTAAGATTAAATATTTATTCACTCGATGCCTCATGGCTTATAAAGCTAAGCTCAAACGACGCGTTAGCGGTCACTCTGCTGCGCCTTGTTAAATGACCGCCAATATAGCGGTTTATACACATATACTCTGTAACCCTAGCTAAAAGGGGTCTGACCCCTTTTTTTCCTCTCCGTCATCCGAGCATTTAGGTCACAATAAATTTCTATTAGTGTGCTCATAATAATCTTGACATCAAAGACCTCCAGCATTTGCTCGACAGTATCCAATGTCTGGCCTTGTTATGCCGCAGGTCTTTGGACATACACAGAAACCAAAAAAGACAGAGTTAATATTATGACCAAGCAGTCCATAATAATGGCTGGTGCGGCTGTGGCCAAGAATGCTTGACCATAAATTAATACCAAGGTCACAAAGATAAGTTTACTAAACGCTGCTACCGAAATACAAAACACACGATACTTTTCGTTAAAGGCGCCATAGAGTAGCACCAAACCAATAAGCCCGACCAATGACGACCAGCTGCGAATGATTAAAGTCTCAAGAGGTCCGGAAAATGACACTCCAAACATTGACTCAACGGCTTCTTGCGGGGCAAACAGGCCATAGAACATAGTGGCGGTCAATGCCCCAGAGATCATCATTACCCACTTAATATTCTTTATTATGAAATTCATTTTTTACTCATTTTAGTTTTGAATGGATAAATGCCAAGTACTGTCTCAGCGGCATAACGAAATATTCCGGGAACAATCAGGGACATGCATCCCGTAGGAATATTCTTACAGACTCATCAGAGAATTGCTACAGAATATTTTGCCTTAAAAGCCCAAAATCATACTTTTAAACGGAGTTTTTGTATGACTATTGCCCGAAACCAACAAATATGCGTTGAAGAGACGCCCTATTATCATGTGGTATCTAGATGCGTTCGCAGGGCTTTTCTTTGTGGTGAAGATAAGGTATCAGGTAAGTCGTTTGAACACCGTCGTCAATGGCTCATTGACCGCATCAAAAAGGTCACTTCTGTTTTCGCCATAGATGTGTGTTCATATGCCATCATGTCGAATCATTTCCATATCGTTTTGAAGGTCAATTCAACCAAGTATTGGAACGCCACTCAGGTATTGATGACTTGGAATTCTTTATATTCATTACCAGTTCTTTGTGATCGATACTTAAGAGGTGAAATAAACACTGAAGCCGAACTTAGGCGAGTCAAAGAATATGTGGCTGAATACCGAAACAGATTGATGTCAGTATCTTGGTACATGAAGTCAATTAATGAGTATGTTGCTCGTATGGCCAATGAAGAAGACAAATGCACAGGTCATTTTTGGGAGAGTAGGTTCAAAAGCCAAGCATTACTTGATGAACGGGCATTATTGACTTGTATGGTTTACGTTGATTTGAACCCTATCCGTGCTGGTATGGCCAAAGCTTTGAAAGATTCAGAGTTTACTTCAATCAAAGATCGTATTGGCAGTCAAAGTACTTGGCTTTCAAGCTTCGGTAAAGATGCTAATGACCTACCCTTTTATCTTTCAAGCTATATTGATTTAGTTGATGAAACAGGCCGCTGTATACGTGGCGATAAAAGAGGATTTATTTCTGAAAAAACAGCCAAGACTATCGATGAAATTGGTATCAATCCTGATGACTGGTTAGATGAACTTAAGGGCTTCAAATCCTTTGGGTTCTCTGCTGTTGGAACGACTGAACAATTGAAAGAATATTCCATGAAAACCAAACGCAAATGGACGCTTGGAATTAAGCTTAAACCTGCTCTGGAGTAGCCCTATAACTTACAACAGTTAATCAGCAGATCATGTCTGCAACCGCCCAACTCAACTCAAATCTTCCAAAACTAACTCTAAACCGCCCTAAACTCTGACTTAATCACTTTCCAGCTGAACACAAGGGTCAAGTCAGTTGTTTTTTAATCAAATACTTCACTTAAAACTTAGTTTTTGATTTCTAAGTAATGCATGTCCCTGATTCCTGTCTCTTGGTATATGAAGTCGATTAATGAGTATGTAGCTCGTATGGCAAATGAAGAAGACAAGTGTACAGGTCACTTTACTAACTACGTCCATGTAGTTAGCCCTTCGGGTCATCGGCAAGCCGATGGGTTAATTTGTTCCAGACAAATTAATTGGGAATCACGCTTTAAGAGTCAAGCCCTGCTTGATGAACGGGCTTTATTAACCTGCATGGCTTACGTAGACTTAAACCCGATTCGCGCTGCTATTGCAAAGGATTTAAAGGGTTCTGACTTTACATCAATAAAGGAACGAATTGAAAATCAAAACACTTGGCTTTCAGGGTTTATTCGTATCATCCCTGATACTCCCCCCTTCGGGGCTGACGTGAAAATTCTCTCCAGAAGAATTTTTGGCAAAAGTGATAATGACCTGCCCTTTTACCTATCAAGTAGCATAAGCTAAAGAAATAACTTAAAAGGGGTCTGACCCCTTTAGTTCCTGAACTTGTCGAGCAACATATTATTCCTGGAAAAGATCAATTTGTGAATCAACGTTCTGCCCATAATCGAGAGTTGCATTCAGCCGGAGGAAGTCCCACAAATGAAAGTGTATGGGGCCAGTTCCAAAATAGACCATTAAAAGGTATTAAAGGTAAATATATTTTTAATCAACTAAAAAACAAAATTCCTGGAAACAGTTTTTCTGAAAACAATATTCTTAATCATAACTTCTCTATTGAAATAGCATTAGATTTAAAGAACACTCTAAAATGGATACTAGATAATTCATAAACTAATCAGAAACTAATCAGTAGCTAAAAGGGCTCTGACCCCTTTTTTTAAATGTATTTTTACAGTGTCTTTTAATGTGCAATTAATGTGGTGGAAACAAAGTAAACTAATATAACTCTGAAACAACTAAATCTCTCTGAACTTATTTAAAATGGATCCCTGCTCTCGCTGGTGCTCGGCTGGGACGACGGGGATGTGGGAGTTGGCTGGGCTAGAAAGTGCTCCTGCCGTTCTTGCATTCACCACATCCATGTGGCTCGATGACGGTGAGGTGTGGTGTAGCGAGAGCTGATGTAAATCAATGCAATTAATATTGCTTATTCGCATATACACATATACAATTGAACTTATGATGAATCCCACAGACTTTTTTAAAACCTTGAGTGATGCGACGCGTTTGCGTTGTTTGTTTCTGTTGTCACAGTGTAAGAGTTTGTGTGTTTGTGACTTTATGGAAATTCTTGAGGCGCCGCAGTCGCGGATATCGCGGCATTTTAAGTATTTAAGGGATGCGGGTTTGGTGACCGATGAGCGCAAGGATCAGTGGGTGCATTACCGGATCAATCCTGAGTTGGCGCCGCAGTGGCGGGATATGTTGGAGCAGAACATGCATCATATGCGGGGGCAGCAGCCTTTTGTGGGGGATTTGGAGCGGTTGAAGGTTTATTTGGAGCGGGGGTGTTGTTGATGGTTGGGTCTGGTTTGAAATCTATTTTCGAACTTCGTTCGAACCCGCTGCGCTTTGGGTCCCTGCTCTCGCTGGTGCTCGGCTGGGATGACGTTAAAAAAAGGGACGATAATCGGGGAGATTGGAGATGAAGAGAAACATCCTTTTTTTATGTACGGGTAATTCTTGTCGGTCGCAGATGGCGGAGGGTTGGTTGCGGCATTTGAAGGGTGATGTGTTCAATGTGTTTTCGGCGGGGATTGAGACGCATGGCTTGAATCCGCATGCGGTGAAGGTGATGGCGGAAGCTGGGGTGGATATTTCTGGCCAGCGTTCGCAGTTGTTGTCGGAGTTTGATGATGTGCCATTGGATTATGTGATCACAGTGTGTGGGCATGCGCATGAGAGTTGTCCAGTGTTTATTGGACATAAAGGTGGAACTATTCCTCAGGTCATTCATGTGGGTTTTGATGATCCGCCAAAGATGGCTCTTTTAATTGAGGATGAGGAGAGCAAACTGGATTGTTACCGCAAGGTTCGGGATGAGATTCGGGACTTTGTGGTAGGGATTGAAGAGGTTTTGGTTGGTGAATAGTTTACTGAATTTTTATGGTTAGGCTGGAAGATCTGACACACCCCTGTATCCCCTCTGCCTTAAGGGCCCTACTGTTGGCGAGAGGGGAGGACACGAGGTCTGCCGACTTGTAGATTTTAACTTTGGAGATAGCTGATGTTTAAGCTGAGTTTGAATCAATTAATTAAGCTGTTATTAGTGACTTTGGTGATTGCTTTGTTGTTGTCGATGCTGGCGACTTGGATGGATTGGCGGGTTAATCCTAGTGGGATTTTCTACAGTGAGTCGGTGATTCATTGGTTGGTGGTTTGGCAGACTTTGAGCAGTTGGTTGTGGCCTTTGTGGGTGATGCTGGCGGCTTTGGGTTATGTGGGGATGGTTTTGCTTAGGTTGGTTCGGGGGTAGTGACTTGTTTAAAAATATTACGTCAGATTTATGAGATTCCTCCACTCACGGTCTACGGCATTAAAACCAGGCTATTTGTGGGGCGCTCAAATCGCCTGATTAACATCGCCTGACCTTCGTTCGGTCGGAATGACAATATTTTTTTAAGAGAAAACAATGGGATTATTTGAAAGGTATTTATCGGTTTGGGTGGCTTTGTGTATTCTGGCTGGCGTGATATTGGGGAACTTCTTTCCGGGGGTGTTTCAGCAGATTGCTTCACTTGAATATGCGCATGTGAACCTGGTGGTGGCGGTGCTGATTTGGGTGATGATTTATCCGATGATGGTACAGGTGGATTTATCAGCAGTTAAGGATTCGGGTAAGAACCCCAAAGGTTTGATTCTGACTTTGGTGATTAATTGGTTGATTAAACCCTTCACCATGGCGGCTTTGGGTTATCTGTTCTTTAAGGTGTTTTTCGCCGGGTGGGTGGATCCACAAACCGCCAATGAATACATCGCTGGGATGATTTTATTGGGTGTGGCGCCGTGTACGGCGATGGTGTTTGTTTGGTCGCAGCTGACCAAGGGCAACCCCAATTACACGCTGGTGCAGGTGTCGGTTAATGATGTGATCATGATCTTTGCTTTTGCGCCGATTGCGGCGTTTTTACTGGGTATCAATGACATCGAGATTCCTTGGCAGACTTTGGTGCTGTCGGTGGTGTTGTATGTGTTGTTGCCGCTGGTGGCTGGGGCGATCACGCGCAAAGTGATGCAGAATCGGATTGATGGTTTGTTGGCTACTTTAAAGCCTTGGTCGATCATTGGCTTGTTGGCGACGGTGGTTTTGTTGTTCGGTTTTCAGGCCGAGAAGATCATTGATCAACCTTTGGACATATTGATGATTGCGATTCCTTTGACGATACAGACTTACGGTATTTTCTTTATCGCTTATTTCATCGCCAGAAAAATGCGCTTAAGTTATGACATCGCAGCGCCGGCTTGCATGATTGGTACGTCTAACTTTTTCGAGCTGGCGGTGGCGGTGGCGATTTCTTTGTTTGGTTTGAACTCAGGTGCGGCTTTGGCCACTGTGGTTGGGGTGTTAGTCGAGGTGCCGGTGATGTTGTCTTTGGTGGCTTTTGCTAATCGAACTCAGCATTGGTTTGAGCCTAAGTGATGATGAGGGTTGGAAAAGTGTTATCAGTTTACTGAGATTATATAGATAGGCTGGAAGATCTGACACACCCCTGTATCCCCTCTCGAGAGGGGAGGAAGGAATAGAGATGGCTTTTGCTAATCGGACGCAGCATTGGTTTGAGGCTAAGTGAATTAAATGGTTGAAGTGATTATCAACACATCAAGAAGATTCCTGCCTTCGCAGGAATGACGGAATTTATAATTATGATTGAAGATTTACCCAACATCGATACCGAGAGTATCAAACCGATTGATCAAGAGACTTTGTTCAACAACAATCAGTCAGAGCACGCACCACGCATTTTATTGCTGTATGGTTCATTGCGTGAGCGGTCTTTCAGCCGTTTGGCGACTGAGGAAGCGGCGCGAATTTTGCGGTATTTTGGGGCGGAGACCAAGACCTTTGATCCCACTGGCCTGCCGCAACCGGATACCGATGATGGCACACACCCTAAAGTCCAAGAATTGCATGAATTGGTTAATTGGTCTGAGGGCATGGTCTGGTGTTCGCCAGAGCGTCATGGTTCAATGACCGGGATTATGAAATCTCAAATCGACTGGGTGCCGTTGTCGATTGGTGCGGTGCGACCCACCCAAGGTAAAACGCTGGCAGTGATGCAGGTCAATGGTGGCTCACAATCATTCAACACGGTCAATCAATTGCGGGTACTGGGTCGTTGGATGCGTTTACTGACCATTCCCAATCAATCCTCGATGCCCAAAGCCTGGCTGGAATTCGATGACGAAGATCGCATGAAGCCCTCATCATTATACGATCGGATTGTTGATGTGATGGAAGAGCTGGTGAAGTTCACCTTATTGACCCGCGACATCAAGGATCATTTGGTTGATCGCTATTCGGAGCGCAAAGAAGATTTGGTGGCGTTTAAAAAGCGCATCAGTGAACGTTCAGAATAGTCAACAACAATCATTCAATTCCATTGGATTATCAAAAAAAACTATCGTCACTCCTGCGAAGGCAGGAGTCTTAAATAGTTACAGAGGGAAATAACAATTTAGAGGGAGTTATTAAAAAATGAAGGAACCTTATGTTTACATGCTAGCCAGTAAAAAAGAGGGGGCAATTTATATCGGAGTGACCAGTGATTTAATCAAAAGAGTTTACCAACACAAGCATAATATCATCGAAGGGCATACCACCAAATATCACATCAAAAGATTGGTCTATTTCGAACAACATGGCACCATGCAGACAGCAATAACCAGAGAGAAACAATTGAAAGCATGGAAACGACAATGGAAAATCAATTTGATAGAAAAAGACAACCCTAACTGGCTGGATTTATGGGAACAAATTATTGGCTAATTAAACATGATTTATTCTTAATTAACAAGACTCCTGCCTTCGCAGGAGTGACGTGGTATTTTTTAATTTGAAGGTGAAATGCGTATTTTATCTGGCCGATTGTTATGTTAACCATCATTTTACTTCGGCTCTTATCAGTCATACTCATATCACATCGGGTTAATCAGATAGACCCAGTGAATGCCATCGTGCAAAGAATTCAAGATAAAAAGAACAAAGATGTAGATGATCTTGGCTAACTTTTAATGATCTAAATAAATTTATGCACCAATCAAATGGATTCACGGGTCTCGTTCAAATGAAACAGCTCTAAGCAAGTCAGAAACATCATCATTGTGATGAGATTTTCTGTTGCTTTGAACCCGCCCAAGGATGACTGTTGTTGCTTTGTTATCATTGCGACGCTCAGGATGGGCAAGACAGCCTATGATATAAGCCCATCATCATGCATCAGGGTTTGCATGTTGAGGTAATTACTGGCGGCTTTTTCTGCGGCCAATCTGGCAGCGTTGCCGTTGGGATAAGTTTGCTGATACTTTCCTGAGTCATCAATCAAGGCACCGTTATTATCATACACAGCCCACCACCAATCATGCTTTTGTAGTTGTTCTGCATGTAATCTGATGCCATGAAAAGTGCTATGACAGTTTTTATTTAAATCACCTGACCATTTGAACAACATTGGTTCATCGTCACCATGGTGCTTCATAAACTGGCGGTACAACACCGGCACCATAAACAGGGTGAGTATCGATGAAAAGCCCAGACCGAATACTATCGATGAGGCCACCGGCCCCCAGAGCAATGACTTCCCACCCAGTCCGGCGGCCAATGAAAACAGCCCAGCGATGGTTGTGGTGGTGGTCATGATAATCGGCACCACCCGGCGGCGGGCGGCATAAACAGTGGCATGCAGCGGGCGCTTGCCGGCTTTGATGCGTTCATTCGCGGCATCAATCAGCACGATGGCGCCATTCACCGCGATACCGGTGAGCGCAATGATGCCGTATAAAGTGTATAAACTTAGCGGGTTACTGGTGGCAAACAAACCAAACACCACACCAGTGAAGGCCATCGGCACTGTCACCAAGATCAAGAACGGTTGAAAATAACTGCGCATTTGGGTGGCGAGGATCAAATAAATTAAGCCCAAGCCCAACAAAAACAATGCGCCCATGGCACCCAGGCTTTCATTGACGTCATCCAGTTCGCCAGAAAAATCTAAATCGGTGTTGGGGTACTGGTTTCTGATTTGCTCCCAGGCTTCGACTATTTCAGCGTTGATCTGAGCGGTGTTAGTTAGTTCAGGGTTGATTTCAGCCTCAACCGTGATCGCCCGCCTCAAGTTGTAATGCCTGATGGTGCTGCGACCGACATCGGTGCTTTGGGTGAATAAATTGGCGAAAGTGGTTTGACCTCCGTTGGGTAAGGCGACTGGGTCATTCATGATGGCATCGATGGCTTGGAGGTTGCGTTTTTGCGCGCGCACCCTAAGTTCGACTTTTTCACCCTCATCACGCATCAAAGCGACGATTTCACCGTCTAAATGCAAACGCAATAAACGCGACACCGTGCCCGGGTCTAAGCCCAGGTTGCGGATGTTTTGGTGGTTCAATTCAAGCACCAATTCAGATCGACCAGGCACGTCATTGTCGTTCACATCTTTGGCACCGGGCCTTGATTCAACGATTTGTTTCACCGCATCAGCCGCGGCACGCAGTTCGATGAAGTCATCACTGCGGACTTTAACGCTGACCGGTTTACCAGCCGGCGGACCGCCGGATAATTCTAAGAATGAAATGATGCCATCGCCGGGTGTATTGACCAAGGTTTCTCGCATGCTTTCAACCAGTTCAGAGACCGATTGCATGTCACCTTTTTTCGGTAACAAGGCGACTTGAATTTGACCGTATTGATCACCGAACAGAATTTCCAACTCGGTGAACTTGATGCCAGACAGTGAAGTGATGGCCCGCACATCCTCTTGTTTAACAAACTGACGCAAACGTTTTTCGACCACCATGGTCTGGGCCAAAGTCTTTTCCAGCGGTGTGTTAGATGGCATGTCTACATTGACATAAAACAGACGGAATGGATCAAAAGTAAAGAATTCGGTTTTGACCTTTTCTTTTTGCATGATGACGATGGCACCGATAAAGCACAGGATGCCGAACAGGATGATGATGTAAGGACGGCGCAACATGAAACACAAGGCTTGGGTGTATTTTGTTCGTAGTTTACGGGTCCATCTAAAGCGCCATTGAGAAACCTTATTTAGTTGAACATCAGCTTGTAGTGGGCTGCCATATGCCGCATGCATTTTTCGGTTATTTCGAGTCCACCTTGGAACAAACCTTCCGAATATTGTTCTTTTTTCCTTGTTTTGCTCACTGCCAATCACATGCGCCGGTAAAATCCAAAACGCCTCTATCAAACTGATGGCCAAACCCAAAGTCACCACAAAAGGGATGACGAACATAAAGGCACCCAGAATTCCGGGCAACAACATTAATGGCAAAAACGCCGCTATGGTGGTTAACACCCCAGCTGTTACTGGCGCACCCACCTCGCGCAGCGAATCCATCGAGGCACTGAGCGCATCGGCACCGCGTTGCATGCGGAAATAAATCGCCTCGACCACCACCACTGCATCATCGACCAGCATACCCAGCACAATCACAATACCCAACAACACCGACACATTCAAAGTGTTGCCAGTCATGTTCAACACCCACAGGGTGCCGGTGATCGAAAAAATAATGCCCAGGGTCACAAAAAAAGCAATTTTAAAACCCAAGAACAACCAACAGACAAACAACACCAAGATCAACCCCAGCGTCGCATTGGTCTGCATGATGGACAGTGCATTGCGGGTCATGATGGTTTGGTCATCAGCCAGCACCAGCTGAATGCCCATGTCTGCCACTTGTTGGTTCTTGTCCTCGATGTAGGCGTTGATGCGATCAACCAACTCCAAGGTGTTGACCATCGAAACCTTAGTCACCGCCATGGACACCGCTGGCTTACCGTTATAGGCGGCCAATTGAGCGGCATCTTCACGTCCCCTTGAGATGGTGGCGACACTGTCTAAGGTCACCGCAGAACCGCCCACTGAAGGGAGTTGAATCTGGGCCACCAAATCAGGCTCATCAGTGGTGCCTGCGATTCGAATCAGCCATTCATTGCCAGCCACTTGGGCACTGCCAGCAGACACATCACGGAAAGCACCGCGCACCGTTTCTGCCAATTGCACCGCATTCAAACCATGGGCGGCCAATAAATCTGGATCAAACTCCACATGCAGCTCTGGGTCATGCAAACCCGATGGCGTGACTTGATCCACACCCCTCAAGCCTTCCAGATCTTCTTTAACCTTGCGTGCTTGTGAGCGCAAAACTTCATCATCGGCTTGGCCTGTGACCACCACCAAAGCAGTGGGGAAACCATTGGAAGTGGTGAGCTCTATGATCAGTGGGTCATCAGCTTCTGCTGGCAGTTCTGCTGAAGCTTTGTTTTGTATTTCACGCCTGAGGTCATTGATGCGTTTATCGAAATTACGCTCACCAATGTCTCGAAACCTGACCAAAACATTAGAAAATGATTCGCGTGAAGTGGAGTTGGTAAAACTGATGTCCTGGACATTTTTGATCGCATCTTCTAATGGCGAAGTGACCAATTTTTCAACATCTTCGGCTGATGCACCTGGCAGCACTGTGGTGATGTTAACCCAGTAAAAATTAATTTCAGGGTCTTGTTCTCGGGGCATGATGAAGTAAGACATCAAGCCCATAACCACCACCACGGTGAAGAATATATTAACCAGTGGGTGGTTGGTGAGGATTCTGGATAACATGCTGATTAATCCTGTTTGATGCTGATGCTTTGACCGTCTTGTAGGCGCTCTCGACCACCAATGATGACTTGCCAGTCAGGCACTTCATCCAAAGCCACTGGCCGACCTTCTTGTGCTGCGGGCAACTCAATGAACGCAGCCTGGGTGTTGTTTTGTTTGCTCTCGGCAATAAAAACCCCCAATTTACCAGCCCGTTTGACCACCAAATCAGCCGACAACAACTGGCCGTTTAAATACCAAACTAACTGGCCGGTTTGACCTATGGCTGGTTGCTGGTCAGTGGGTTTGAAACGCGCACTTTGTAAAGCTGCTTGGGCATCGACCACTTGTGACAGTTGGATCAGTTCAACAGCATAATTTTGATTGTCTGCAACAAACTCGAGGCGATCAGCACTGCTCAGTTGGGCCGCCAGTTGACTGGGTATTTTGGCTTGAATTTCTGCGTTGGTCACTTGTACCAGGTTCAGCACCGGTGAACCCATCACCAGCAGTTGGCCTAACTGAGCTTGTCTGGCAGTCACCACGCCAGTGAACGGGGCGATGATTTGGGCTTTATCCAGTTGCCTTTGGGCCGTTTGTTCGGCCACTTTTAAACGCAATAAATCAGCCCTGAGCACCGCCACATCGGTTTCTCTGGCCAACAAGTCATCAGATGAAATGTAGGTTTTAATTTCTTTGGCCCGTTGTAAGCGCAGTTCTGCCTGGGTCAACCTGGCCTGAGCCGCTTGGCTGTTGGCCTTGGCTTGATCCAATTGTAAGTTCAGATCCACCACATCTAAGCTGACCAACAAATCACCAGCTGCCACCACATCACCAATGTCGGCATGGATTTGCTTAACCACTGCGGTAATTTCAGCTGAAAGTTGGCTGTTATTTTGCGCCACCACTTGGGCATTGGCAGTTAAGCGCCTTTCAATCAAAACGTCTGATATGGCTTTAACCGTCACCGGAATGGTAGGCAGCTCAGCTGTTTGCGCACCTGCGTTGTAAGTGAATACCAGTAATAATAAAAATCTCAAGTTGATGTACTCCAGCGATTCAATGTATTGATGGGTGTTTGAAGCGAAGCTGTTATTTTAAAGCATTGATAGTTTAATGTGGGTTAATCCTTATCTGAGAATGTCTTTTTGTTGTATCAACGTGGTACTGAATAAAAGTAATGAGTCATTCATCTTATCCGTCACTTTAACTGATAAGTTCCGTCAGATACCAACTGGGCACCACAGATGATTCGCTCTACTGAGTCCGGATTATTGGCAGTTATTTGTGGCAGCACCTTGATTAAATTTTCGTCAAGCAACCCCAATGGCCAAGCACACACCACATTGGGTTTTTTGCCGATAGGTGTAGACTCTTTGGATTTAAATCCATTGACTTCATTGTCTGAATTGGCAATCAATAAGCCCAAAGCAACCCCATCAACCACGCCGTCTGGCTGAGCCCCGTTAACTTGATAACGGTTGGTGAAACTGACACCTGACTTCAGTTCAAACTGCCAAGTATGGATGTATTCATCGAATTTTTTTAGCGGGCCTAATTTCAACCAGCTGACTTGGTTTTCAGCATTCTTAAGCTCTAAACTGACATGGGTTGGTTGTTCAATTAAGCCATCATAAAAGGCCACAACTTGAACCTGTCCAACACCTAATTGATCATACGGCTGCAAATCATAACTGACTAACTCAATCATTTGTTCAGCAGCCACAAAATCAGTTTGTCCCAAATTCACGCAAGCTGTCATTGAGATTGGCACCATCAGCAACGGCCAGCTCCACTTTGATTGCGACAAGCCAGGGCTGGTGTTAAGCAAAGATTGAATTCGTATTTTAATTTGAGCTGGCTTATTGGCCATCGCGACTACGGGTTGATTGGTTTTGGTGTTTCTGACACAAGAAAGCAAAGTTTCTGAGTACGCAACTGGGTCAACCCCATTGGCCAGAAGTTGTTGGTCACAGGCTAACTCTATCAATTGTTTTTGACGTTTGGCCAATACATGTATCAAGGGATGAAACCAGAAAACACTTTGGGTTATCACAGCAATCCACAAAATCCAGTGATCTTTTCGCTGGTAATGACACAGCTCATGGTCAATGATGTGCTGGATATTGGTCTTGGACCATTGCTTCATGTGCGCTGGTATGATGATGAAGCTCGATTTACCAGCATACAGAAAAGGCACTTCTGTTTGGCTGCTCCAATACATCTTCATGTCAACATCAAATCCTTTGATGACTTGACCTTGGCTCCGAATCAGATAAATTTTTTGAATCTGTCTGACCCACCGGTGGCTGAAAACCAAAAACCCCAATAGCCACAAGATGCTGAACACTTTCTGCCAATTGAAAACCTGGCCTGTTGACTGTTTTAAACTTGAATGTTGTAAACCTTGGGTCGTTGTTTGTTCTATAGCAGTCAATTTTTTTGCTTCTGTTGCCGGCAAAATACTTTCTGTTATTGAATTGGGTAGGGGTGCTGAAAGCAGTCGGTATTCAATAGTGTGGTTTATCATGTGACTTGAAAACACCGCATTGATGAGTGCCAGCCAACAAATCACAAAGCCAACAGCGATGTAATTCCTTTTTGTTTGGCTGGATCCTGGGATAAAGGTGACTGTCAGCCAAATGACTCCAGTTATAATGCTCAACTGTAAGATCAGGTAAATCATAACTATAGGTTTCTTTTTTGTTTGGCCTGATTGATTAATTGAATCATTTCATCAAAATCCTCATCGGCCAGATTTTTTGATTCCTTATCAATAAATGTAGCCACCGCATCGGTTGCAGATCCTGAAAAAAAAGTATCCACCAACTTATCAAAAACATCTTTGGCTGCGGCCGATTTTTTTTCAGTGGGCTGGTAAATAAAACGCTTGCCTTCAGTGTAATGTTTAACATAACCCTTTGTTTCTAAAATTCTCAAGATGGTTCTTACTGTTGCATTGCTGAGGTCATCATTGATGTATGCTTGCAATTCATTGGCTGAACTGGGTCCATGTTTGTATAACATATCAAGGGCCTGTTGTTCTCTTTGTGCCAAGCCCTCTAATACGCCTTTTCGTCTGCCTTTTGTCATAACAACTGTTGTAGTGAATTTGAAGCTAATTATTGTCAGTTATTTTTAGCCCATATTCAATATAAATGTTATTAAATTAACATCAGGGCTCGAATCCATTGGCAAAAATCAAGTCAATGAAATATTCATTAGCCCCGGCATCGAAAACGCCAAAAATATTGCCCTCCAAAGGGTCATCGTAACCTCTGACATAGTTTTGTAAGTCAGTTGTGGTTGGTGGCGTTGTCAAGTCATCACAAAAGTCAATGGCATAGGCATTTTCCCTTAAACGAAGATTGAACCCACTCACATCGACAAACATGTTGTTGTAATTCGAGAGGCCGATGTTAACCGCTCCGTTTTCTACACTGTTGGCCAAGATACATGAATAAGCCACTGTTCCCTCGTTATCAGCCGCGATCATTTGTGGTATTGAACTGTTGTAAATGATTGAGTTTGAAACCTGCATTACAGAAGAAGTCCCTAATGAGTCAAAAACTGCTTCAGTGTTGTTATTTTCAATGATGGTCGAGAAATTGACTGTCATTTCTGCATCTGCTAAAAATAAAATACTGTCATTTGATAACAACGCATTGGATTGACCCTCGTTAATAATAACAACAGCTTCAAACAACGCCGTGCTGCCATTGCCAATGTTCATACTAGAGCCTGAGTTGGCCGCATTGTCATTAAAAATGGCACGTTTAACGTTGATGTTGGTGGATAAATTAGACCAAATGGCACCGCCAAACTCTGCGGCATTTTGAGTGAATACATTACAGGCTTGGTCTTGCCAACATTGTCCCGGCGTTGAGTCCATGTTTAATTCGCTGGCGATCATGCCAATCGCCCCACCTGCAATTTTGGCAGTGTTTAATGCAAACACCACATCGGTGGCTTGGATACTGCCCCCCTCCGCAAAAATGGCGCCGCCATAATTATCAATGGCTTCATTCAATGAAAATTTAATCGGTGCATGGGTATTTCCTAACAAGGTACCATTGATGTTAACTCTGTTACCAATCAGCGACAAATCCGTGCCAGATAAATAAAACGCACCACCTCGATATTGAGCGGTGTTTTGAAAAAAACCAACTTCTGGTAAATCATCCCCACCAATCACCGTTATGTTTGAGTTAAAAGCTGCAATGGCTCCGCCAAAAGACAGCCCAAGCTGAGTCTCCGTTTGGTTGTTAAATAAGCCAGAATTGCCTTTAATCTGAAGTTCAACAGAATCTATCAAAATCCCTCCTCCTCCATTGTTAAAACCTCCATTTCCAGAATTGGTGGCTGCGTTGTTGTGGATTTTGGTGTCAGTCAATATCAGCTCATTGGTGGTGGGGTTGCCAATCATGTAAATGCCACCACCACTGAGGGCGGTGTTTTCTGTGATAACTGAGTTGGATATTTTTACATGGGTTAGATTGGTGCCTGGTATGAAGATTCCACCGCCATTGTCAGCAGGCAATTCGGTACCTGCAAAACCATTGCTGATAGTCAGGTTTTCCAAGATCACTTCACCGGCCAGAGCGGTTGAATTGATGGTAATAACTCGAGCGGAGTTTTGACCATTGATGTTAGCCAGGATGTCATTATTACTGCTGATGATACCTTGTGCAGCAGTTGTACAATCATCAAACCCACCGAGTATTTTAATCGGTCTGTGAATAGTAATACTGGCATATAAAGTATTGATATGGAGCCTGATTTCATCATTGCCAGTGAAGTCGATGGCATCCTGTAAACTGTCGCCATTCAATAAATTATAGTCGCAATCTGTGCCATTGCCTACTGTTACAACCGTGGCATGAGCATTCAAACTGGTGCTCATAATGGTTATTAAAAAAAATAATTGAGGTAAAATTTGCATGTCTGTTCTCCAAAATACTGTGTGTTAATTAAATAACACTTGGGAGCTGATCACAATTCTTTTTTGGCATTTTTCTGCAAATGAGCAATACCTCTCATTTTTAAACTTAACTGAAAGCAGTGATCAAAATATCCTTGTTAAAAACATCCTCTTGATGCATGGGAGCGAAGTTTAATGGCTTGAAACGCCCTCTTTACTCATTCTTTTAGCTGTAAGCGATTGCGGCCTTTTTTCTTCGCTGTGTACAATGCTTGGTCAGCGGTTTTGATGGTTTCAGCAGCATTGCTTTTGCCGATGGAGTCGGTAACCCCTATGGAAACGGTGACTTGCACTGATTTCGGTTTTTGGCCTTTCCGGCGGTTCACCACAAAGGGTGTATCAGCGACAGCATCTATCACTGCTTGGAGGTGGTGTTTGACTTCATCGGCACTGTGGTTGTTGAAGACAATGGTAAATTCTTCACCGCCATAGCGATAAGCCAAACCACCACCAGCCACCGCACCTATCTTGGCAGCTATCATGCGCAACACATCATCCCCGACGTCATGACCATAGTCATCATTAAACTTCTTGAAATGATCGACATCAACCATCGCCAAAGCATAAATCCCCAAACTGCGTTGTAAGCGCTCCTCTAAAGCCCGCCTGCCAGGTAAAGCAGTGAGTTCATCGACATAAGCCAGGTGCCAGGCATTTTGTAAGGCACTGAGTAGCAGGATTAATAAGCCACCACTGGCTGACAACACAGTCATTACGGCATCATCAACAACGAACAACAGCAGCAATCCAACGGCAGTGATGATGGCATTGAAAGTGGCTCGCTGTTGTTTCAACAACCAATAAGGCAGCAGGCTCAAAATAAGGGTCAACCACAACAACAAAAGTACTTGTGGAAAATCAACTGATCTCCAAAAATCCGCCAGCACCCATGTCGATTCAAATAGCAGCGACAAGCCTTCAGGCTGTCGAGTGGCCAAACCCCAAGCCAAGCCCAACAATGACCCTGTGATGACATGCAACGGCAAGGATGCCCAAGTAAACAAGCCACGCTCTGGTAACCAAGCCACCGCCAAAACAATCAGACAACTGATGCCAAACAACAATTCTTTCGAGAGCACCCCAAACCCAGTTTGGCCACCCAGCAATGCCAGCAACAACAGCAAACCCAAATACAACAACCTTGAGGTATTGAAATAGACCGCCACTGCGGTCACAGACAAAGCCAAGAAATAAGGTAAAAACGGTGCCATTTGTTGTAAATTTTCAGGCAATCTTGAAAAATAGAAGTACACAATCACCGACAGTCCGATGATAAAAAAAGCAGGTATGGATGTTTTCAGTAACTTCAAAGGCTGGCAAAAGTTTAGGAACAATCAATGATAATCATTGGCATCAGAAAATGCTATGATAACTGTCGGTAAAAAAACAATACTTAACATGAATAAGCCGAAATCTGGGCCCATGACAGGTGGTTGTGGCTGTGGTTACATTCGCTATGAAGTCAAACAAAAACCCATCTATGTGCACTGTTGTCACTGTAGTTGGTGCCAACGAGAAACAGGCACTGCCTTTGCTTTGAATGCGATGGTTGAAACCAGTCACGTCAGCCAGTTAAACCAGGCGCCGCAAATCATCGATACCCCATCAGCCAGTGGTCGCGGCCAGAAAATGGCCCGGTGTCCAAACTGCCAAGTGGCTGTTTGGAGCCATTATGCAGGCTTGGGAGAATTGCTCAGTTTTATTAAAGTGGGCACCTTGGATGATGTCAATCAAATGCCACCTGACATACATATTTTTACCTCCACCAAACAAACCTGGTTGGCGTTGCCTGAAGGGGCATTGGTCTATGCAGAATACTATGACCGCAAACAAGTATGGAACGATGATCAATTGAGCCGTTTTGAGCGCCTGTTGGAGTTAAAAAATGGCCAATGACATAGTGAGTATTCACAACCCACACCAACGCTTAACCACTGATCATGCATTGAACCAACTGAAACAACTGGATCAACCATTCATTGAATTGTTTCAACACGGTTCGTTGGTGGTTGAGATGTATCAACCAGATCAAGTCGATTTACAAACACCACACAGTCGCGATGAGTTATATGTGGTGGTTTCAGGCACAGGTTGGTTTATTAATGGCGACATCCGACAACCGTTTGAAGCTGGAGAAGTGTTGTTTGTCCCAGCTGGTGTTGAACACCGATTTGAAAAGTTTACTGATGATTTTGCTACTTGGGTCATATTTTATGGCCCTAAAGGTGGTGAAACCGTTTAACCACAACAACCCATTAACAGAGACCCAAAAGAGAGGATACCATGAATAAAATACTATCAGTGATGCTGGCTTTACTGCTGCAGTTTTCAGTCCAAGCCGAAAACGTCAAGGCCCTGGTGGGCGGCATGTTAATCGATGGTTTCAAAGACCACCCGATTCAAAATTCAGTGGTCATCATCCGCGATGACAAAATTGCTGCGGTTGGTGAAATGGGTAAAGTGGAAATTCCTGAAGGGGCTGAAATTATCTCCACTGAAGGCATGACGGTGTTACCCGGCCTGTGGGACATGCACGTGCATTTACAAATCAATGGCCATGCCGATTACAAACATTGGCACAGCACCTATCCACCCAGGTTCGAAAAAGAAATCATGCCGGCATCAGCCCATCAACTACTGATGGCTGGGGTCACCTCAGCGCGTGATTTAGGCGCACCACTTGAAACCATAATCAATGTTCGTGATGCCATCAACCGTGGTGACATACCCGGTCCTACGATGTATGTTTCAGGACCTTTTATTCAGAAGAAACCTTATCCAGGCACTGAACTTTACCGTTGGGGTGTGGATGGTGCCAAAGATGCCAGAGCCAAAGTCAAAAAGTTAGCCGATGCAGGTGTCGACGTGATCAAGCTGATAGACCAAGATCAAATGACCGAAGCCGAACTGATGGCGGTGGTGGATGAAGCGCATAAAAACAACATCCCAGTGGTGGCCCATGCGCACCGCCCCAAAGAAATTCTGTTGGGACTGAAAGCTGGGGTGGATAACTTTGAGCATACCGGCTTATCAACGGCTCCCGAATACCCACCGGAAGTGATGGCTGGATTGCGCGAGCGGGCCGCACAAATGAACATTGGACCCTTATTCTGGACACCCACAGTTGAGGGCTTGTTTAACTATGATTACGTTAAGAACAACCCTGAAAAACTGGACAATGACAGTTGGCACTTAGACCTGCCTGATGACATCATTGAAGACATCAAACAATCCATAGAGCATCCTGAGCAATTGCCCTACTTTCAAATCACCAGCAAACGCAAACCCACCCTGAAGCGTAAATTTCAGCAGTTGATTGATGCCGGTGTGGTGCTGATGGTTGGCACCGACAGTGGCATTCCCTTGAAATTTCACAGCCAGTCCACTTGGAATGAAATGGATATTTGGGTGCGTGAAATGGGCGTCTCACCGATGGACACCATCCGTGGTGCAACCTATTGGCCTTCGGTGATGATGAAAGTCGATGATCAAGTGGGCACCATCACACCCGGTAAATATGCCGACATCATCGCGGTCAAAGGCGACGTGCTGCGCTACATGAGTCTGTTACAAAATGTGGATATGGTGATTAAGCATGGTGAGCGGGTTAAGTGATTGAATGTTGATTGTTTATCAATTCATTTAATCACCCAACAATTGATTCTAATCATTTAATTGTAACTATTTAAACCTCACTGCGTTTATAAAAGTGACCTTCGACTGATTTAATGTATAGAAACCTTTACGGCTTTACGCTCTCCTCTTATTTCTATACGTTCGACCAGTCAAAGGTCAAACTGTTGTGCCTTCCTCTGCTGACTTTTATGCATTTAGTCATCCAGCTGTTTGCGGATTTCGGCACTCTTTTGATGGTAAATCAGACCTTCTGCGGCGGCTAGTTTGGCCGAAATATTGGCCAACACCCCTCGTCCGGTTTGATTGATTTTTTGCGTTGATAAGACTTTTAAAAATTGGTGCACACTCAGCCCACCTGAGAATTTAGCCGCTCCTGCGGTTGGCAAGGTGTGGTTTGGACCCGCACAGTAATCACCAAACGCAACCGCCGAGTTTTCACCAATGAACAATGAGCCATAGTTCTTGAACAACGATGTTTTCAGTGACTCATCACAGACCATCAAGTGCTCCGGCGCATAATCATTGATGAAGTCCAACGATTGTTGTTGATCTTCGGCCAGTAACAGCACGATGTTGTCATGTTTTAACAGTTCTTTCCCCCTGTCATGTTCTGCCAACAGGTCGTAAAGATTTTCTAACAGCTCAGCTGATTCACTGACCACAATGCTGATGGCATTGGCGTCATGTTCGGCTTGGGCCAAGGCATCAAACATCAACCATTCGGGTTGTTTGATTTGGTTGGCATAGATTAACAATTCACTGGGGCCGGCCAAGGTATCAATTTGGGTGCGGTGTTGTACTTGGGCTTTGGCTTGGTTGACATAGGCATTACCAGGTCCGACTATCATATTGACTGGCTCTGTTTGATCATAACCATACGATAAAGCGCCAATCGCTTGAGCCCCACCGAGGTGCAAAAATTGGGTGGCGCCAGCTAAACTGGCAGCCGCCAACAAAGCTGGGTGGTCAGATGGTGAACAGGCCACCCTGATGGGACAACCAGCCACTTTGGCTGGAACCAAGGTCATCAGTGCGGTTGAAATCAATGGAAACTGGCCACCGGGTATGTAAGCACCAATGCGCTCAATGGGTTGATAAACCACGCCAAATTCACCCATTTCATCGCTGAATTGTTCATTTTTTAAATCTTTGATTTGAAATTGACAAAACTTCTGGATTCTGCGGTGTGCGCTTTGGATGGCATCTTTCAGCCCTTGATCCAAGTCATAATCATCAAAGGGTAATAACGCAATGTACTGAGCATCCTGCTGGTCAATTTTTTGACTGATGGCTTGTACTGCCTGGTCACCATGAACTTTGATTTTGTCCAAAATCTTGGCCACCGTGTCTTCAATTTTACTCTGGTCTTTGAATGCTGGGCGTTGGTAATCTGATACCGGGCTGTGTTTAGCGCTCATCGTTCCGACTCCTTAAATCATTGACAATTTCTGTAAAACTCACACCTTTGGCTTTGGCCATCACCAAGGTGAAAAACAACAAATCTGCCGCTTCCCAACGCACGTGGTTGTGGTCGGTGGCTTCAATCAATTCCTCGCATTCCTCTTTAAGCTTTTCAATTTGTAACGCTTCACTGGCAAACAATTGCTGGGTGAATGACTTGCCTTCAGCCGAATTCATACGCGCCTCAAAAACTTCATCCAAATAATCCAATGAATAGTTTTTAGTCTGGCTGGCAAAACAAGAATAACGATCAAAGTGGCAGGCGTTATTGGTTTGTTCGACCAAAAACAGCAAGGTATCACCATCACAATCGACATCAACTTGAACCAGTTTTTGGGTGTTGTTACTGGTTTCTCCCTTGGTCCACAGTTGATCCCTTGAGCGTGAAAAATAGGTGCCTGTTCTGGTTTTCAACGCATGTTCTAAAGACTCTTGTGAGGAATAGGCCATCATCAATACTTTGTTGGTTTTGGCATCTTGAACCACCGTTGGTATCAGCGCCGTCTTACCTTGGGCCATTTTATCAAAATCCACCAATGACATGAAGGCTTGGTTGAGTGACATTTTACCTGAGTAAATGGCCATCCCAATTTGCGAGTTGGCGCCATGGGCATTGATCCACTGCAGGTCTGCATAACTGGTGATGCCACCGGCCACAGTGACTGGAATGGGTGAGGCCTTGATCACGCCACTGATGCGATGTTCGTCTATGCCTTGCATCATGCCTTCTTTTTTAACCTGGGTGTATAGAAACTCACCACAATGCTTTGCCCAGTCTTCAATGATGTCTAATACTTTGATGTCTTGGGTGGTTTTCCAGCCGTGGGTGGTCAGGTAATCATCTTTGGCATCAATGGCAAAAATCAAAGCCTGACGGGGTAATTTTTTAACCCAATCCTGGCTGGCTGAGGTGCCTAAGATAATTTTAGTCGCACCGGCTGCCAAGTAGTTTTTGGCGGTTACTAAATCTCGAATACCACCGCCAACTCGACAAGGCCGTTTGCGCAACATTTGTTCAATCAAAGCTTGGTTTGAGCCTTTGCCCATGGCCGCATCTAAATCAATGATGGCCACTTCACCATACATGGCGAACTCTTCCAACAGTTCAAACACGTCTTCGCGCTCAATGATTTTCTTGTCACCTTGTTGTAGTTGAACGGCTTTACCGTCCATCAGGTCTATACTGGGTATTAACATCCTGTGTTCCTTATTTTTATGTTGTGATTAATTAAATATTCTTTGATTTGTCCAACAGTGTATTCACCGCGGTGGAAAATACCAGCAGCTAATACAGCATCCGCTCCGGCTTCGATGGCTGCCAAAAAATGTTCAGGACCTTTGGCACCACCTGAGGCAATCACCTGAACCGGGAAATCCGCACCAAATTGTGCCAGAAGATCGGTATCAAAACCACTGCCAGTGCCATCTTTATGCATCGCTGTGAGCAGTATTTCTCCAGCGCCTCGATCCACCACTTCATCTATCCACTGGTGATAATCCACAGGTACTTTTCTAGAACCGCCATGGGTATAAATGGCCAAGGAGCCATCGGCTTCGTGGTTGACATCGACTGCCACCACAATACTCTGGGAACCGTACTGAGTTGAGATTTGATTGATTAATTCTGGCTTTTCTACGGCCATGGTGTTTAAAGTGACTTTATCAGCACCGGCGTGAAAGAATTTGTGCACATCTTCCAAAGTTTTGATGCCACCACCCACAGCAAAAGGAATCGATAAGTGAGTGGCCACTTGATAGACCATATCCAGTGCCGATTGTTGGCCATCAACTGACGCTTTGATGTCTAAAAAAACCAACTCATCAGCGCCTTGTTGTTCATACATTTTGGCCAGTTCCACCGGGTCACCCATATCCAACAATTCCTTGAAGTTGGTGCCTTTAACCACCCGCCCATAAGCCACATCCAAACAGGGAATGATGCGTGCGGTTAAGTCAGAGTTAGATGTTTCACTTTTGACATACATATTTAATCAGCTCCCGACCGAATTGGCCTGATTTCTCAGGGTGAAATTGAAAACCATACAGGTTGCCTCTTTGCACCGCGGCGCAGAAATTCATACCATAATGAACCTTAGCCGTACCAAAGTTACATTCAGTGGCTGCATAAGAATTAACGAAATAGGCATATTGGTCCTTCATGGTGAGTTTATATGAATCTAATTTGGCCCAACCCACCATCGGTGTTTTGGGGTGTGATAATTTATGACATCGGCCTTTGAATAAACCCAAACCAACCACATCGGGGTCTTCATCGCTGCCTTCAAACAGCACTTGCATACCGACACAAATACCCACCAGACGCTTACCGTTGCGCACCCACTCTAACAGAAATTCACGCCATCCTGTGGCATCAATTTGCGCCATCACAAAAGCGAATCGACCCTGACCAGGCATCACCAGTACATCGTATTGTTGTAACAAATCTGCACTGGGCTTTTGCACCGTGGTTAATTCACAGCCGGCCGCTTCAATGGCGGTTTGTAGGCTGAGTAAATTACCTGAGTTCAAATCAATGACGGCCACTTTTGAACCCCCTAAATTAACTCGTGAACTCATAACACACCTTTGGTTGAACGTTCACCGGCAACCGGCTGCAAGGCCTCTTTTAAGGCATAAGCCAACGCTTTGAACGCGCCCTCAACCAAATGGTGGTTGTTGCGAAAATACTGACTTTTCAGGTGCAGACATATTTTGCTGTTGATCGCCAGGGTATAGAAGAAGTGTTCCCACATTTCAGTGTTGATACCACCCAGCTGGGGTTGTGAGAAGGGCAAATCTATCACCGCATAGGGGCGGCCACACAAATCAACTGCACACTGGGTTAAGGCCTCGTCCATTGGCAACAGCCGTTGGCCGTAACGTTGGTTGGGTTTAGCCGCTTGCCAGGCTTGGTATAAAGCCTCACCCAAACAAATGGCCACATCTTCGATACCGTGGTGATCATCCACTTCTAAATCAGCAGTCACCTGTAAATTCAAGTACCAACCCGCGTGTGAAGCCAGTTGATCGAGCATGTGATCAAAAAACGGCAAACCGGTGCTGATTTGCTTTTCTTTTGGGTCACCTGTGATGTCCAGTGACAGTTCAATTTGGGTTTCTTTGGTGGCTCTGGATACTTTAATCATAGTAAAGTCTCTAATTGGTTGATGTTCTCAAGGACCACATCGGCCCCTGCTTGGTATAGGTTTTCAATGGCTTCTGGTGAATGGGCACCAATGCCGACACAAACACAACCGGCCTGCGTACCGGCTTGCATGTCATCAACAGTGTCACCAAAAAACCAAGTCCGTTTAAGTTGCTTGGTACCCATGATACTTAACAAGCCTTCAGGGTGTGGTTTTTGTTGGCTGACATCATCGGCGCTGATCACGTGATCAGCACTGATTTTTAATTGTTTAACACCCTGCTGCGCTTCTGCTTTTGGGCGCCCGGTTACAATTGCAGTGGTAAAACGGCTGGCTGAATCGAACACCAAACCTTTCAATCGGTCAGATATCAAATCTTTTTCATGTTTAACCAAACCCGCCTCCACACCATCACCTAAGTACAGCTGCTGAAAAACCTTTACCACCTGTTCAAAAGGAACGTCAGTGCCTTGGTTTTTAATCATTTCTGCTGCCAATACCCAGTCGTTATTAAAACCACCCCGAGCCCTGACCGCTTCAATGTCTTCTTGGGTGACATTGTGACCCGTGAATTCATGCAAGGTTTGCATGATGCATTGGTCATAACTCTTCGAGGTATCAATCAACACCCCATCCATATCAAACGCCATCACCTCTGGTTTCAAAATCAGCTCTAATGCTTGGGTGAATAAGGCCATGTTTTCAGGGATGGTTAAGCGCACCGCATGGGGTAAACCACCCAATTCAGTTTTGATTTGAATACCAAATTTAGCCATCACCCGACCGAACAAAACTTTTTTCTCGGCGGTGGTTTCAAACAGTAAAAAATTACCCCGACTGGCACACGGCGTCAAACCGTTTTCGGTGAGTAATTTTACAACCTGTTGGCGATTTTTTTCAATGCTTTGACAATACCCTTTGATTTCATCACGGGCTTGCCAAGCGGCAGCTGCAAGTTGCAAATTGGCTCTGGACACATTGAATGGCATGGCCAATTTACGGAATCTGTTGATCATTTCAGGCTGCGCAAAAATATAACCAATGCGGGCACCGGCCAGACCAAAAGCCTTTGAAAAGGTACGCAACGTTACCAAGTTCGAAAATGCGGCATAATCAATTGGCTCACACTCATTGGCGAACTCAACATAAGCTTCATCGAGAAACACCCAGGCACCCTTGGCTTCGGCAGTTTTAATTAAATCCACCAGAACCTCAGCTGCTAAGTACTCGCCCGTTGGGTTGTTGGGCCGGGTCAGAATCACCCATTGATTGGGTTTCATGTTGGCCATCAATGCTTCAACATCAATCGATAAATCGTCACGTGCCGCGGTGAAAACCGTTTTATTTTGCCAAACCATTTGGTTGTGGGTGTACTGACTGAAACAAGGCTCCGGCACCAACAATGACTCATCATTGAGTTTACAGTTTTTATACAACAACTCGATGCTTTCATCGCCACCGTTAGATAACATCACCGAACCTTCGAGCAAGCCTAGGTCTGTGGCCATTTGGTTTTCTAAAACCGCCCTGTCGGGGTAGCTCCAGAGTTGATCGGTGTCCAACTGAAAAGTCTCTAACCAAGCCGGTTTCGAATCCGCCCTTTCATTGAAATCTAATTTAAGCACACGCTTACTCATGACTCAGACGACTTTTCTGATGGGTAGTTCAAGGATGTCGGTGGCACCAGCTTGTTTCAGTTTAGGAATCAAATCTTTGGCCGCCTTCTTGGGTATCGCTGCTCGCACAGAGTAGGCATCTGAATTAAACAGCTGACTGACAGTCGGTGAACGCATGGCTGGTAGTAAAGCCACAATCTTTTCGATGTTTTCACTTTGGCAGTTCATTTCTAACAACACCCGTTGGCGGGCATTCATGACGCCATTGATTAACAGCAGCATGTCATCAATGATGGCTTTCTTCTGCGGATCTTGCAGCGCGGCTTTGTTGGCAAAAAACTGCGTTGAGCTTTCATACACCACATCACAAATTTTCAAGCGGTTGGCCTTAATCGTACTGCCGGTACTGGTGTTATCAATGACCATGTCGGCATCTTCAGGCGGGAACACCTCAGTGGCGCCATAGGATCGAATCAATTGCGCGTCAAAACCATTTTTATCCAAGAATTGTTGGGCCAAATTCATGTATTCAGTGGCCACAATGATTTTACGGCTTTTTAAACTTTCATAATCCCAGTCCTCAGGAATACAAGCCACAATTTGTACCGGGTTAAAGCCCAAAGGTTTAATCACTTCCACATCTGCGCCTTGTTCAGCAATCCAGTCCAAGCCAGAAAAGCCAATGTCATGCTGGCCCAGTTCCACCAATGATGGGATGTTTTGTCCTTTGAGTAACTTAATCTCAAAATTTTCATCTGAACAACTGGGGCGATAATTGCGTTCATCGCCCATGATATCGATACCAATATCTGACAACAGTTTAAGGATTTCTATCTGTAACTTCCCTTTAGGGATGGCCATTTTAATTTTCATTATTTACTCTTATTTAAATTGTTGGGTTAAGTCATAAAAAATGACCAAAAAAAACCCCGTATTTTCGACGGGGCTTCGTGAATTAAATGCGAATATCAGCAGCGCCGTCTTATTATGTCGATCATATGATGGTGTGAAACTGTTGCTGTGTTTTTATTCATGTTTTTATTCTGTTGGTTTTGTCTGCTTAATAAAATATTCAATCAAAAAAAAAGCCCCGTTTGGGATAACGGGGCTTTTAAAAGAATTCTTTTGCTTATGGCACTAAGCCACCCCGTTGTCAGTTAACGTATGGTGATGGACATGTGCAAATCTTGTATTCATGGTTTGCATGTTAGAGAGGTTTAGATTTTTTGTCAACGGTTTTTTGATTACACACTGATATTGTTTGTTAAACCATTAAATTTATCATGAGTAAATTCTATTTAATAAACCTACGGATAGTTATTAAGCATTTCAGCTTGGCGTCTTAGATTAGCTACCAAGCAACTACCGTCATCCTCGGGCGGGCTCAAATTCTGGTGGTGGGTTTTTAACTGCTTTGAACTGTGCTTTAACCACAAGTCATTTATCTAGTTTGAGACCCGGGGATCCATTTTAAAATATTGAATAATTCAAACTGATTTTATGAATCAGAGCTTCCTGAATCTGAGCAATAATGAAGTTAACATCGAGTTTTTTAATCAAAATCAAACTGATAAATCTCAAACCTGGATATACTTTATGACATCCATGTCAACAGCCCTTCGGGAAGCTGACGCATGGTAAAACGGCTATCCTGCCGTATTATCTCGGGTCTACAACAGATCAACAGCGTATTCTTGAATTCAGTATCTGTCAGGTTAAGGAAAGCAACCTTGACGTTGAGTCCGCCCGAGGACGACATCGGGGGAGAGGAATTTGTTATTCTCGTTCCAAAGCTCCTGCTTGGCAATGCAGAGGAATGCTAAGCCAGAGTTTGTATTAAAATCACAATAAAGCCTTGTCCACTCACTGTAATATCTTGTTCTCTATCAGCTGTAATTTGGAATAAATGACCTTGGGCCAATTCAACCTTGTCTTGCCTGTGTTGTATCACAATGGATTTTTGCGTTGCGTAGATGAAATTTAACGGCGCGGCAGCAAAGGTTGTTGATGTTTGTTCTGTGAAGGTTTTGACGGCTACATTGAAACGGCCTTGTTGGGTCATCACATTGAAGTCCTTGATTGGCCCATCCATCAACTCACCAACCGTGTGGCTGGCACCATCGAAAGCAGCGATTGAAAGCGGTGCTGTCAATTCATCGACTGCTGGATTGTTATCTTCACTGTGGTGAGTCAGCTTGATGCCATGGCCCTTGAGTAAGATCAACTGCCGGTCATAACCACTGAAATCCGAAAAAGCGCCATTTTCAACCACACTGGCCATGCTCAAGCGCCAATCAAAATCATCCAAGTTACCACCTGGACTGATGGCCAGCTCTGTGGTTTCTCCTTGGCCATTTTTCCAAGCAATGGTTTTGAATTGATCTGGGCTGATGATTTTATGCATGGCATGAAGCACAATCTGATAAACCAGATATTGTTACATATTAGTGACTAGGCCAGAAGTCAGTATTTATGGCTTACATCAACGCCAAGCTGAACCTTTAAGGGTTTAATCGCTCTATAACTTCACTGTTAAACATAAAGGTGATGGCATGAGTGATTTTCATTGGGACTATGAGGTGTTTTTATTTATTGGTTTGATTTTGACTTTGGCCGCTTGGCTGTTCAGCAAATTCAAGCAATCACATCAAACCAATCGGGGCAGTGACAACCGCCATGTGCGTTTCATCGCAGCGACCGGTAGTTTCTTTCCGTTGTTGTTTTTGGTGTTATCGGTTCGCTCGTTTGCTTATGAACCGTTTCGCATCCCCTCTTCTTCGATGATGCCGACCTTATTGACCGGCGATTTTATCTATGTGAATAAACACGCTTATGGCATCAAAATGCCGGTATTCCATAACACCCTGATTGAGACCGGCTCGCCTCAACGTGGTGATGTGTTGGTGTTCCGTTCGGTTGATGACCCAGCCACTGACATCATCAAACGGGTGATTGGCCTGCCCGGTGACCATGTTCGTTATGATCAGCGCAGCAAGCAGGTGTTCGTCAATGGCGCTTTACTCGAAACCCAATTCCAAGGGCCTTACCTGGGCTTTCATGACGACATCAACCCCGATGGACTCAACAGAAAAACCACCACCACTGGCAACACCGAACACAGCATCTTACAGTCAAACCGCGTCCACCGTGGCTTTCAACACACCGATGTGCTGGTGCCTGAAGGGCATTATTTTGCCATGGGTGACAACCGTGATTTCAGTGCCGACAGTCGGGTTTGGGGGTTAATTCCAGAACGCAACATCGTTGGTAAAGCCGAGCGCATCTGGATGCATTGGCGGCCCAGTGCTTTTATTGATGGGCTCAAGCGTGTGGGCACTGCACTTTAAATGAAGCTTAAATTTTGAGCAGTTGCTGCCAGTTGGTGGTGAACTCTTGTGACTTTCTCTCCGAGCGCATCACCCACTGTTTATCAAAGCCTTCGGTGCCGCTTCTGAGCTTACCTTTGCCGTAGCGGTCGTTGATTTGGTCCATGACCTGCATCAACTGAGTGTTTTTCGCTGACACCGGCTGCAGACTGAACAAGTCTTGTTGCACCGAACCGGCGTCAGACAAGTTGGACAACATGATGCCGACTTTTTTGTATTGATAATCGGGTTTAAAAATGCGCTTCATGGCCTGACTGGCAGCAGCCAGAAAGTGACCGGTGAAATCACTGGGTTGTGGCAGTTGAATGGTGATTGAGTTGGAGTATTGTTGATCGCGCTGGCTGAACGGATTGGTTTTAATCCCGACGGTTAAACATTGCGCCATCGACTCCTGCTCACGCAAGGTCACGCAAGCCCTCGAGACGTGATAAGCAGCGGCTTCTTTAAGCAACTGGTAATCACTGGATTTCTGCCCAAACGAGCGGCTACAAACAATCTCTTTCTTCTTGTCCGGATCGGCATCAAAATCAATGCATGAGACACCACGCAGTTCCATGATGGTGCGTTCCATATTGACTGAAAAGCGCTTGCGTAAAGTTTTGCGGTCCGCATCTCGCAGTTGTAGCGCCGTTTCAATGCCCATCTGATTGAGGTGCTGGGTCAGCTTGCGGCCCACCCCCCAGATTTCATTCACAGGCAGGTGTTCCAAGGCTTGTTTGATGTGGTAATCATGCGACAGTTCGAGTACGTTACCATCAACTTTAAGACTTTTAGCGTAATGATTGGCGATTTTAGCCAATGTTTTAGATGGTGCTATGCCCACACAAACCGGTAAACCAACCCACTGCTGTATCTGTTTAACCATTTTCTGACAGTGGTGAGTTAAGTTCAAATGCTCAAAACCATTGAAGCGAATGAACAACTCATCGATGCTGTAAACCTCGGTTTGGTCACTGTACATCTCAACAATGTCACCGACCCGGTGCGACATGTCACCATACAAAATATAATTGGATGAGAACACCGCGATGTTGTGTTGTTTAATCAAATCCTGAATCTGGTGCAGCGGTGCACCCATCTTGATACCCAGGTGCTTGACTTCATTAGAACGCGCCACCGCACAACCGTCGTTGTTGGACAAAACGATGACGGGTCTATTCTCCAGCGCCGGATTAAACACCCGTTCACAGGAAACATAGAAATTATTGACGTCGCAGAGGGCTATCATGGGGCAATTATCTTACCTCTGATTCGCGAATTTTGAGAAGTGATTTTTAAAGATTTGAAGACTGGTTAAAAAAACCACGTAGGATGGGCTCCGCCCATCACAAATCAGTCTAATTACAGTGTTATGCTAAAATTTGCTAATGCCAAATTTCAGAAGGGTTTTTGTTGATAACAGCTACGTTTTTATCACTGTGGCCATCAACAACCGATCTCGCAAACTCTTGACAGATTATATAACTGAACTCAAATCAGCTTTGAAAACAGTTAAAAATCAAACTCAATTTGAGATTCATGCCATTGCTATCATGCCAGAACATTTTCACATGATTATAAGGCCTCATTGCATAACTGACTATCCAAAAATAGTTTCACTGATAAAAATAAACTTCACAAAAAGTTTACCTCATGATTTAAAAGCAGAGTTATCAAATGAGGTATCAATAAGCAAAACAAAGAAAAGGGAAAGTGGCGTGTGGCAAAGAAGGTTCTACGAACACACCATTCGCAATGAGTCAGATTTAAATCATTTAACCGATTATATTCACTTTAACCCCGTAAAACATGGGTTGGTTGACAAAGCCTCTGAGTGGAAGTATTCATCATTTATGAAGTTTGTTGAGAATGGGTATTACGATATAAATTGGTGTGATTTTATTGAACTGAAAGATTACCATTAATTATTGATGGGCGGAGCCCATCCTACGTGTTTTTCATTTTTAACATAACATCCGATGCTGGAACGACACCATTGTAGGGTGGGCTCTGCCCACCAAAAAAAACATCATGACCTGAATGCCAAATTTCAGTTTAATTAACTATTTTGTTAGTTCTTGATGAGCGAAGCCCATCCACAATATTCATATAGTGAATGTCCCAGATAGTTGTTACCTGATTTGCTCCATTACATATTTATCATCAATTAATCTTTCAATATAAAAACCAGTCATTTCTGAATAACCTACTTTATTAAATAAGAAATTACTGAGAATATTTTCCAATTCCTTGTTATCACAAATTAATAACTCTGGTTTATTAAATGTTAATTTAACAAAAATCAGTTTTTCATTAGCATATTGTGAAGAAACTAATGGTTTTACACCGCAAGCTTCTTCAACCACTAAATCAATGGCTAAAACATCTTCAGCTAAATTTACATTTTGTGACACCTTGTCGCAGCCAACAAGAATCAAAATAAAAAAGAATAATAGGATGTTATTTATATAAATTTTTTACTCCACTATAAAGAACAATAGAACAGCATAAAATAAAGCCATGTTCTCACAACTTCCGCACAATACTGGTGACCACGCCCCAGATGCGCATTTCAATTTCACCACAGATTTTAATCGCTTGGTAAGCGGGGTTTTCTGGGCGCAGTTCGATGCCGTCTTTGATGTGCAAACGCTTGACCGTGAACTCATCATCAATCACCGCCACCACGATGCTGTTATGTACCGGGTTGATGGAGCGGTCAATGACGATCAGATCACCTTCAAAGATACCGGCGCCAATCATCGAGTCGCCTTCCACTTTGGCAAAGAAAGTGGCGGTTTTGTTGCTGATCAGGTAATCATTCAAGTCTAAGGTATCACCCAAATATTCAGTGGCTGGCGAAGGGAAGCCGGCCGGCACTTTGGACTCGTATAAGGGCAGCTCGACCCGCGAAGTCAGTGGTTTGATTAAGGTTACTTTACTCATCTGCTTTATCTCGACTGTTCTATATAAATGGGTTCATCTCTGGGCTCTAAATTACGCGCACCTTGAATCGGCGTGGCGATTAAATTGAACGGTATTTTCTCGTTCAACAACGGCTTGAAGACATCGCTGTTGGTGATGTTGGGGTCCAGCCACTTGTCGACTAAATCACTGTCATCCACATCCAACATCAACGGAATCGACTTGCGGTGAATGTGCTCTAGTTTTGCATTGCCAGGGCAGGTAATTATAGAGGCTGTGGTCATGGTTTCACCAGCAATTTGATAGGTTTTATAGATTCCAGCCAGCAGCAAAGCACCCCGCTCAGAGGTGATTTCATGGTACTTTTTATCTTGGCCCTCGATAAAACTGGAAGCCGGCATCAAGCAGCGCGAAGTCTGGAACGGCCCCTTGGTTAGTGACGATGAATAAAGCTTGTCGTAGCGGCTGTTAAAAGTGGCATAGTTATAGTTGGGCTTACCATCAGCATTCAATAACAACCACCATTTGGCCTCTTCTAAATAGCGCCCTGCTCGGTCTTCAGTGACAATCTGAATCATCGATGCCGGCACCCTGATGCCCCTGGTTTCTACTGGTGGCACACCCAGCTCAGCTGTGATGGATTCACTGAAAGGGTTGTTGATGACATTATAAGCGCCACACATTAAGGAATGCTCTTGGGCTGTTTTTTATTTTTCAGTGGTAAAAAATAAAGAGATAAAA
>CAYGPU010000001.1:0-349164 GCA_964352015.1 uncultured Marinicella sp. | reverse complement strand
CCACGGCGAGCATGGATTTGTTCGATTGGGCCTGCGCCTCTGAGTCGCTGCGCTCCCCAACCGGCTTGTCCATTTAACTGGAATGCTCTTGGGCTGTTTTTTATTTTTCAGTGGTAAAAAATAAAGAGATAAAAATAAAAGTGGCCACGGCGAGCATGGATTTGTTCGATTGGGCCTGCGCCTCTGAGTCGCTGCGCTCACGGCTTTTTTGTCCATTCCACCAAGGCTTCTTGACTTCGTCAAACCGCCTTGATTCCATGCCCAGCCTAACCAGCTTGACCGTCTAACTGGAATGCGCTTGGGCTCACATGGCTTATTGCAATGCCGATTGCTCACACCAGCTCCTCCAGGTGGTTGTTGATGTGCATCACATGGGCCAAGGTGTATTCGGCATGGTTCAATTCTCCATAGGCAAAATGCGGTTGCAAGGGGCCTTTGTATATCCTGAAATCATTCAAAGCCGTGAGTAACCGACTGAAAGCCAACAACTTATCACCCGCATCTAATATCGGTGCGCCAGGTATGGGTTCGGCCAAATCGTGACTCATTTTACCGCGGTAAGCAAACACTGAAAAGGCTGTTTGGCCCAGGGTGCTTTTGAACGTGTCGGATTTATGTTCTGGGTAGCCAGTCATTGAATACTCAATACTTTGCGCCAAATGATTGAAAATTTGGCTGATGTTCCAGCCACCGGTGGTCCTCATCGGTAATAAATACAGGCTTTGGAGGTCTCTGGTGGCTTGTTCAATGGTGAGTTTATTGACGTCATAACCATTCATCAACCACAGGCCTGAGCCGCCGACCAAGCCGACTGAGCCCAAGAGTAATGATTGTTTGAGTAGTTTTCTTCGGTTCATTGGATACCTTTTTAGACTCAATTCTAACACGCTGCATAGATCAAACTGAGTAAAAAATAAGCACAAAAAAACCCCGGACCAGCCGGGGTTTCTTCAGATGCAATGAAAATTGACTTACTTAAATTTCAAGATGAAATCCAATTGGAAACGGTCGTAATCCACTGGGTTGTCTGAATCTTTCTTGCGTTCATTACTGAAGTAAGCCATGGCCAAAGAGGTGTTTTTATACAAGCCATAGCCTGCACGCAACAAGTGACCTTTAGAATCAGGACCACCGCCACCGAAGTTAGAATCATTGAACACACCAACCACGGCATCGGCATCGATGTCCATAAAGGTGTAGCTCATGTTCCAAGTACCTGGACCACTGACTTTGCCGTAATCAGCACCAAAGGCGTAACCACTTTCAGCCAGATCCGCTTCTAAGTTTTCTACATAACTACCGAATACTGAGAAAGGTTGGTCATTTAACTTGGTTTTGTATTCCAACGAACCTTCAAACAAGTTGTAGTCATTGATTAAGCGACCAGTGGCATCCACTGAGTTAGCACGTGGGTTACCATCGTACGCTGGGAAGTTGCCTTGTAAATTGTCGTAGTCATAGTAACTGATACCCACAATAAAACTGCCCGCATCAAAATCAAAAGTCTTGTTCAATTGACCACCGAACATCAAGATGTCATCATCACCAGAGAATTCTTCAACCGCATAGCCGACTAAGTTACCTGCCCAGCCATTGCTGTCCAGTTGTAAGGCGATACCTTCTGGGTTCACATCGTTGTCCCAAATCATTTGGTTTTTACCGGCTTTGTAAGCTGGGTTCGACATTTTACCGCCAGTTAATGTCAAAGCATCAGTCAGTGAATAGTTAAAGTAAGCACGGTCTAAGCCGAAATCTTTGGTGTTAAAGCCACCATCCAAAGTTTGGTTACCTGATGCAGGATCATCCACACCCGTGGCCAAGCGGAAGTTAACATCCAAGCGGTCATTAACTTGCGTTTTAGCAGCCAGTCTGAGGCGAATGCGGTGCCTGTTTCTGGCTTCTTTACCGCGTTCATCGATGTATTCTTCACGGTATCTGAAATCACCAGACAGGGTGATGCGATCAGCCCAAGATTCTGATTTTTCTTCGGCTTTCACTTCAGCCACTTTGGCTTCAACCATTTCTTCAGCTTCAGCTTCGATGTTGTTGGTTTTTTCCTCTAATTGCTCAATTTTTTGAGTCAACATTTTCAGTTGTTCTTTCAACAACGCTATTTCATCTTGTGTTGAGTCAGCCAAAGCTGATGTACCTAATGACAGCAGCAAAGAAGCCACCAGAATTTTTTTGTTCATGACATTACCCACTTTAAATCAGTTTAAAAAAATGCATGATAAATAACTAATATGACAATTACATGACATTTGTTACATTTAGGTAACATAAGTGTGACATTCACAGATAATTAATTAATTTTGTTAAATTTCACCCCATGGTTAAGCTAAGATTGCCTCAGTTAAGTTAAGCATTGATAAAGGCATGAATATTTCAGGTTGGCAGCAAGAAAAAATAGCCATTTTGGTTTTTGCTGCTTTGGCATGTGTGACTGGTTGGATCACAGGCCATTGGCCGTTGAGTTTTCTTATCTGGCTGCTGGTTTATACGGTTTGGAAAATTACCGAATTCAAGACCTTCTATGATTGGTATATGCAAGGCGCTACCAGAAGTGATGTGCCAATCAACCATGGCGTATTCGAAGCCATCACCTGTAAAGTCATCAACAACAAAAACCAAACCAAAGACGCGCAAAAGCGCAACAAATACCTGCTGCAACAATTCGTCACCACTGCCCAAGCACTGCCGTTTGCCACTTTGTTATTGAATCAGCGCTTTGAGATCCAATGGTGTAATCACATAGCCCAAGAAATTTTAGGCATCACTGATTCAGATGCCAACACCAAAATAGACAACATCCTAAGAGAACCTGAATTTGTCGCGCTGTTATCCACAGGTAAAAAAGACCAAGAAATCAAATTACCCCACAGCAAGGACAGCGACAAAAGCATTCAAGTTAGGCTGATTAAAATCAACAGAGAGCGCTATCTGATGGTGGCCCGAGACATCAGCGCCCAAGAAGCTTTACAAAAATCCCGCAAAGCTTTTGTCGCCAATGCTTCACATGAACTGAGAACGCCATTAACAGTGATATCTGGTTATTTAGAAATGATGCAAGCTTCCGAACAGATGAATGATGAATGGTCGGATGCCATTGATCAGGCCAAGGAACAAGCCAACCGCATGTCAAAAATCATTGATGACATGTTGAAACTGTCGAGGATTGAGCATGACCGAGTGATTCCTTCTCAAGATGAAGCAGTCGCCATGCCAGGACTGATCAACAGTTTATTTAACGACATCAAAAACAGCACCAACGCACAGCATCATTTGCTGGATGCGCAAATTAATTCCAGCTTGTGGGTGCAAGGCGATGTGTCAGAAATCACCAGCATTTGTTTGAACCTGATGCAAAATGCGCTGATTCACACGCCCAAAGGCACAGCAATCAAGGTTCAATGGTTTGAGGACAATGGCGAAGCCAACTTTTGGGTCACAGACAATGGTCCGGGTATTGCAGCCAAGCACATCCCACATTTGACCGAACGTTTTTACCGGGTTGATAACTCCAAGGCACACAACCACCAGAGCACTGGCCTGGGCCTGGCCATCGTCAAACACATTTGCCTGAAACACAATGCACGTTTTGAAATAGACAGTGATGAAGGCCTGGGCACCACTTTCAAAGTCATATTTCCAGCTTACCGAACCACTCTAAAAAAAGGTTAATCAAGACCTCAATCAGCTCAAAAGGATACTGCAATCGACTGTCTGTGATTTTTTGTTACACAAATGTCATATAACTGTCACATTCGAAGTTTAGAATCACAGCCATTAATCATATTTGATAAAATTCTATGAAAACTTTGAAAACAATTACTTTAGTTACCGGCTTAATGGCCGCTTCTCAAATTCAAGCTGCGGGCAGAGATTACATCAGTGTAGTGGGCTCTTCAACCGTTTACCCTTTTTCAACTGTTGTGGCAGAGCGATTTGGTAAATCAACAGCCTTTAAAACGCCGAAAATTGAGTCAACTGGTACCGGTGGCGGCATGAAATTATTCTGTAAAGGCAATGGCGTAGACACCCCAGACATCACCAACGCGTCAAGAAGAATCAAATCAACAGAATTACAAATGTGTCACGACAATGGCGTGGCTGAAGTGATTGAAGTTTTGATTGGTTACGATGGTATCGTGGTAGCCAACGACATCAATTCACACACTTTCAACTTAAGCCTGAACGATTTGTTCTTGGCATTGGCCAAAGAAGTGCCTACTGAAAAAGAAGGCGAATTGGTGGCCAACCCATATACCTTATGGAACGAAGTCAATGCAGACCTGCCTGCAGTGAAAATTGAAGTATTGGGCCCACCACCTACTTCAGGAACCCGTGATGCTTTTGTTGAATTGGCGATGGAAGGTGGTTGTAAAAACTACCCTTGGATTAAAGCAACTAAAGACTCAGACAAGTCTCAATACAAAACCATCTGTCACAGCATCCGTGAAGACGGTGCTTATGTTGAGGCCGGTGAAAACGATAACTTAATCATTCAGAAGTTACAAAAAAATCCTGATGCTTTGGGTATTTTCGGTTTCTCTTTCCTTGATCAAAATGCTGACCTGGTCAAAGGTTCTTTAATTGATGGCGCCGCCCCTGAGTTCGAAACCATTGCCACTGGTGATTATCCAATTTCAAGACCTTTGTACTTCTATGTGAAAAAAGCCCATGTGTCAGAAATTCCTGGCATGAATGAGTTTTTGACTGAGTTCACCAGCGAGAGAGCCATGGGTCAAGAAGGCTATTTGACTGATAAAGGCTTGATACCTTTGGATGAAGATAAGTACATGAAAGTGAAAACTGATGTACTTGAAATGAACAGTTTAGAGTTGTAATTGATTACGTTTTAATAAGGAAATTAATGCTTCGCAGCCAAGTTTAAACTTGGCTGCATTCTTTTTTATAACTCAAGCGTTTTTAGACGCCTTTTTTAATTAAACCAGTAGATGAACATCTCATGAAAATCAGCGCATTGATCTTTTTGTTGTTGATATTTGCTGCCTTCAGCTATTTCATGGCTCGGCAGAAAATCACCACCACTTACAGACAACACAAGCAAAAAAAGAAAATCTTAACCTTACCCAAGTATTTTGGCTACGTGGCTGCTTTGTGTTCGTTACTGCCAGCCTTGTTGGTGCTGCTTTTTTTACAGGTGGTAGAAGAGCCTTACATCAACAGTGAAATTTCGAGCTACATCAGCACCAACAACATCCAAGGAACGGAAGATTTAGATCTGTATCTGAATGACATCAAAGGTGCCGATACGCCTGAGAAAGTGGCGGCATTGACCGATGATAAACAAATGGTCTACCAACGTTTCCATGAAATTGAAGTCACCACCAACAGAACCATCACCGCCATCGTGCTGTCAATTTCTATCTTGTTGGTTATTTGGGGCATGCGAAAAATCAACGCCGACACGCCAGCACGAAAGGTGTTTGAAAAAATCATAGAAGGCATTCTCTTGCTGGCCGCATCAATTGCCATCATGACCACCGTGGGCATTGTGTTTTCTGTGCTGTTTGAGTCAACACGATTCTTCGGTGAAGTGCCCATCATGAGTTTTATGTTTGGTACCGAGTGGTCTCCACAAACAGCCATTCGTGCCGATCAAGTCGGATCATCAGCCGCTTTTGGGGCGGTGCCCTTATTCGTCGGCACCATGCTGATTTCATTCATTGCCCTTTTGGTGTCAGTGCCCTTGGGACTGATGTCAGCCATTTACTTATCTGAGTACGCCAGTAATTCCGTTCGCTCAGTGGCCAAACCAGTGCTGGAAATTTTAGCCGGTATCCCCACTGTGGTTTACGGTTTCTTCGCAGCCTTAACGGTGGCGCCATTTATCCGTGATTTTGGTGAATCCATGGGCTTATCAGTGGCCTCAGAAAGTGCCTTAGCTGCCGGTTTGGTGATGGGTATCATGATCATTCCTTTTGTCTCATCTTTATCTGATGATGTGTTATCAGCGGTGCCACAAAGTATGCGTGAAGGATCCCTGGGTCTGGGCGCAACACGCTCTGAAACCATCATCAAAGTGCTGATCCCTGCAGCCCTACCAGGCATTGTTGGCGGTGTGTTGTTGGCCGCGTCACGAGCCATTGGTGAAACCATGATTGTGGTGATGGCAGCAGGCCTGGCAGCCAACTTAACCGTCAATCCATTGGAAGCAGTCACCACCGTAACGGTTCAAATAGTGACCTTATTAACCGGTGACCAGGAGTTTGACAGCGCCAAAACCTTGGCTGCTTTTGCGTTAGGACTGATGTTGTTTGTGACGACTTTGGTTTTGAACGTCATTGCCCTGCATGTGGTCAGAAAATACCGAGAACAATATGAATAATACAGATTTGGTCAGAAAGAGCCTGAAAAAACGCTACCTCAAAGAGCGCCTGTTCAAAGCAGCTGGTATGTTTTCAATTGGTGCAGCCATACTGTTTTTGTTGATTCTGTTGACCGACATCATCACCAAAGCGATGCCAGCCTTCACCCAAACCAACATTGAGCTGAGGGTTGAACTCAACGCTGATGATCTGGGTTTGGATGCCAACAGCTCAGATGAAGAAATGATGCGTGCAGATTTTAGAACACCGATCAGAAATTCATTGCTTGAAAAATTCCCTGAGGTCAGCAAACGCAACGAAAAACGTGAGTTGTATTCACTGACCAGTATGGGTGCTGAGTTTCAACTTCGTGACATGGTGATGGCGGAGCCCTCATTAATAGGTCAAACCCTCAAAGTTAAATTCATGGCTGACGATGATGTAGACGCAGTGGTTAAAGGTGCGATTGATCGAAATCTTCCTGAGTCTGACCGCCGCGTTAAAGATCAAAAACTGGCTTGGGTTGAACAATTAGAGAACAATGGTTTAATCAGCACCACGTTTAACTGGCATTTTTTCTCCAGCGGTGACTCCCGAGAACCAGAAATGGCTGGTATCAAAGGTGCCATCATTGGTTCGTTTTATACTTTGTTGGTTACCTTGGCGCTGTCTTTTCCTGTGGCAGTGGCAGCGGCCATTTATCTGGAAGAGTTTGCACCCAAAAACCGTTTCATTGACTTCATTGAAATCAACATCAACAACCTCGCCGCAGTCCCATCGATTGTATTTGGTCTGTTGGGCTTGGCGGTGTTTATTAATTTTTTCGGGTTACCCCGGTCGGCACCCTTAATCGGCGGTATCGTGTTGTCACTGATGACGCTACCAACCATCATCATCGCCTCTCGTTCTGCCATAAAGGCCGTGCCACCCTCCTTGCGTGAGGCGGCCTTGGGTCTAGGCGCATCAAAAATGCAAACCGTATTTCACCATGTGTTGCCAGCCGCCTTGCCGGGCATTTTAACCGGCACCATCATCGGTATGGCCCAAGCCTTGGGCGAGACAGCACCTTTGTTGATGATTGGCATGGTGGCCTTTATCGTTGACATACCCCAATCAGTGGTTGACCCATCGACCGTATTGCCGATCCAAGTTTATTTGTGGGCAGATTCACCAGAACGAGGATTTTTAGCTAAAACTTCAGCCGCCATTTTGGTGCTGTTGTTCTTTTTGATCGCGATGAATGCTGTAGCTATTTATCTGCGTAAAAAGTTTGAAAAAAAATGGTAAGATAATATTATGAATGAAGCTGTATTAAATGAGTTGGCAGAGCCAACCAAAAACGTCAAAGCAAGTCCAGAGACAGAAGAATCTCTGAACATTGAATACACCGATACGGTGGGACAACCGTTGTGTGATAAAGCAAAATTCAGCACCAAAAATGTCAATGTGTTCTATGCGGATAACCAAGCCATTCATGATGTGACATTGGACATTGGTGCAAACGAAGTGATCGCTTTAATTGGGCCATCGGGTTGCGGTAAGTCAACTTATTTGCGCACCTTAAACCGCATGAATGACACCATCGATATTTGTCGCATTGAGGGTCAAGTTTTGCTTGATGACGAGGATGTTTATGCTAAAAAACAGGACCCCGTGTTACTTCGAGCGCGGGTCGGGATGGTGTTCCAAAAACCCAATCCTTTCCCCAAGTCAATCTATGACAATGTGGCCTATGGTCCAAAAATCCATGGTCTGACTCGAAACAAAGCTGAGTTGGATGATTTGGTTGAAGAGGCCTTGATAAAAGCTGGCTTGTTTCAAGAAGTTAAAGACCGCTTGCATGCACCAGGTACCGGGTTATCTGGAGGTCAACAACAACGCTTGTGTATAGCACGCACCATTGCCGTTCAACCTGAAGTGATTTTGATGGATGAACCAGCCTCAGCACTGGACCCGATTGCAACCGCAAAAATTGAAGAACTGATCAATGAATTGAAGGAAAACTTCACCATTGTGATTGTGACCCACTCAATGCAACAAGCGGCCAGGGTATCCCAAAGAACCGCTTATTTTCACATGGGTCGTTTGATTGAAGTTGGTGAAACTGACCAAATATTTACCAACCCATCACACGACTTAACTGAAAAATACATCACTGGTCGATTTGGTTAAAGGAAAAATTATGGAACATATAGAATTCGAAAGACACACCTCGAGCGAATACAACGCGGAATTAGAAGACATCAGAAACCACCTGTTAAAAATGGGCGGTAAAGCAGAAAACCAGCTGCGCATGATATTACAAGCCATGCAAAAGAGTTCTGAAGACTTGGTCAAAGAAATTTTGGCTCATGGCGATGACATCGACCAAATGGAGGTTGAATTAGATCAAGAATGTACGCGAATCATTGCCAGAAGACAACCTGCTGCCAGTGACCTGAGGCTGATTGTGGCGGTGATGAAAAGTATCACTGATATTGAGCGTATTGGTGATGAAACTGAAAAAATGGCACATTTACTGAAAAAACTGCTTGCCCGTGATTTTAAATCTAAATACTACCAAGAAATTGATCTTTTGGGTCAAGAAGTGCTGAGTAATTTGTCAGACTCTTTGAACGCCTTGGCACGTCTGGATGCAGAAGCCGCCATTAAAATAGCTCAAAAAGACCAAGTCATCGATGCTCACTTTGATGAGTTGAATGGCCATTTAATCAAACAGATGGTCAAAGACCCCAACAAGGTCAAACCCTATTTAAAACTCAGTCAATGTGCTCACTCACTGGAACGCATCGGTGATCACGCCAAAAACATTTGTGAAAACATCATTTACCTGGTGATAGGTAAAGACGTGCGACACACCAACATTGATGATGTGAAAAGCGACTATTTTGAATAACCATTAAGCTCAGATTGAGACTCACTCCTTGGCTTTTCGAGTGGGTCTTTTCACCAACTCGCCGCCACAATTCGGGCACAACCTTTGCAGTTCATCAACACCACACTGGTGACAGAAAGTACATTCATAACTACACATATAAACGTGCTTGTCAGTGTCCGCCAACTGTTTCTTGCAGCGCTCACATTGTTGTTTCATTAATAACATCAGACATTGAAATTGGTCAATTGATGACCATGTTATATCAATTCACAGACAACTGGAGTACTTTATGCAACAACCTAAAACAGCCCATGAGAACAAAAACGTTTTGGTCACCGGCGCCAATCGAGGCATCGGTCTTGAGTTGTGCCGTCAGCTCAAAAACCAGGGTGCTCAAGTTACCGCGGTATGCCGCCACAGCAGCGCAGAGTTAGATGCTCTGGGTGTTGATGTCATTGAACATTGTGACGTGTCCGATCAGGCTTCAGTTCAACAACTGGTCAATAAATTAAAAGACCGTCAGTTTGATGTTTTAATCAACAATGCGGGCATTTTGGCGCGCAATGCTTTGGGTGATATCAACTACACCACCGTGATGCAACAATACCAAGTCAATGCCATGGGACCCTTGATGGTGACTGAAGCTTTACTGGGACATTTAAAACCAGCCGCCAAAGTGGCCATTGTTACCAGTCGCATGGGTTCAATGTCAGATAACGATTCTGGTGGACATTATGGTTATCGCATGAGTAAAGCCGCTGTTAATATGGCAGGCACCAGCTTGGCTGTGGACTTAAAACCTCAGGGTATATCAGTTGGTTTGATTCACCCGGGTTATGTCAAAACTGACATGACTGGCGGTCAGGGGCATGTAGATACCAGCCATTCAGCTGCCGGTATTTTGAGCAGAATTGATGAATTAAATCTGGAAAATTCCGGCGCCTTCTGGCATGCTGAAGGTGAGCAATTACCTTGGTAGAATAAACCCATGAAAATGATCACAGCCATCATCAAACCATTTAAATTGGACGATGTCAGAGACGCCCTTGAAGCCGTTGGCGTTCGTGGTATTACCGTCACAGAAGTCAAAGGCTTCGGTCGTCAAAAAGGTCACACAGAACTGTATCGAGGTGCAGAGTATGTGGTTGATTTTTTACCCAAACTCAAAATAGAAATTGCCACCACATCCGATCAAGTGGATACCATTGTTGATACCATCGTCGAAACTGCCAGCAACAACAAGGTCGGTGACGGTAAAATATTCATCCACGAATTAGAGAAAGTCATTCGCATCAGAACCGGTGAAACCGATCAAGACGCGTTGTAACTCACAAAAAAAGATTAATCATAAGCCGGCTGAGCCTGTTGAGGTGAAGGCGCCTGCTGCTGGAAGCTTCCATTTATCATTCTTTCCGCAATTCAAACACACTTAGACAGACTCAGTGACCAAAAAAGAGCCGTTTTTTAGTCGTATAATGATTAATTCACAACAGCTCATTAATAAAATATTCAATGCTGCAATCATCCCAAGTGTCCACATAATAAGTTGACTTTCACCGCCCACCTTCCTAACATACAACCACCTTCAAACAGGTGCTTGTTGATTCAAAATTAATTGGCTTGACAGGTTAAACGGGAAGTTGGTGCGAGATGCTGTCTCAATGCCAACACTGCCCCCGCAACGGTAAGAAAGTATTTATCCATCATTGTGCCACTGTGAGAAATCATGGGAAGGCGATGGGTATTGGTTTCAGCAGTAAATGGTTGAAACTGACTTTTGAGTCCGGAGACCGGCCTGATTGACTTTTTTATTTTAGAGATCTTACCATCAGTCTGGATTAATGACCGATGTTGAGGCCTCTCCCATGTTCGGGTGGAACAGGAGCTCAAAATGAAATTTCAACACCGCACAATTGTGGCGTGTTTATTGACCTTATCCACGTCATTACATGCCCAAAATAACACTTCAGTTGCTGAGACTGATTCTCAAAAATTATCCAACCTCATCGTTTCAGCCGGCATCGCACCAATTGATAGCGATCAATACGGTGGTTCGGTGACCGTCATTACCGCAGCTGATATTGACCAAGCGCAAGCCAATTATTTATCCGACATCCTGCGCCAGGTACCAGGTTTCGCCATCAATCAATCCGGTGGCCCAGGCAGCCAAACTCAATTGCGGGTGCGTGGCTCTGAAGCCAACCATGTGATGGTCTTGCTTGATGGTGTGCGGGTTAATGATCCCACAGCTGGTGATGAGTTTTTATTCAACTACGCCTTGCTGGATAACATCGAGCGCATTGAGATCATTCGTGGTCCACAAAGCGCCATCTGGGGTACCGATGCCATGAGTGCGGTGATTAATATCATCAGCAAACAATCGACACAAAACAACTGGGGGTTTGATGTGCAGATTGGTTCTTTTGATACCAAACGCGTGGCTCTTGATGGTGGTTTGGCTGAAGACAATTGGCGCTTGAATGCTGGCATCAATGTTTTAGATACGGCAGGTACCAACATATCGCGCCAAGGGCCCGAGGCCGATGGTTTTGAAAATACCATTAGTCACCTGGGTTTTGCTGTGGATGCATCAGATGCAGTGAGTTTACAGTTCAGGGCCAATTACAGCGAAGCCATGAATGAGTTCGATGGCACTGATTTTGCAGTGACTGGCTTACCCGTCGATGCCGACTTGTGGACCAAACGCCAACAAACCACTGTGCAATTGAAGGCTAATTTCAAGCCAAGCAACCTTTGGCAAAGTGACCTAAGTTACCAGTGGTCAGATGTCGATGCACAGAACTTCACTTTTGGCTTGGGCGAAACCAGTTCAACCGCAGCCCAAACCGACGAAATTAAACTCAACAGTACACTGCGCTTTGGTGCAAAAAACCAGCACCGTTTATCGGCTCTGGTTGATCACCGTCAAATTGATTTTATCCAGCGTGGTGAAGCCTCACCTTTTGGTGACCCCAACCAACGCCAAGATTATTCAGTAACAGGCTTAGCTGTTGAGTATCAGCATCAGTTGAATGATCAATTTAACTGGAACCTGTCGGCCAGAGGTGATGATTTCAATCGTTTCGAAGACGTCAGTAACTATAAACTGGCCGCCTCATACCAGCTGAATGATGACTGGCGCTTGAGGGGCACGCTGGGTACCGGCAGCAAAGCACCTTCATTCATTGAGCGCTTTGGGTTTTTTCCAGCCAACTTTATCGGCAACCCCAATTTAGCGCCTGAAGAATCAGATGCTTTTGAACTGGCGGTTGAAAAAATTTGGTCGAATAACCGGCTTGAACTGGTTTACTTTGATCAAGATCTAGACAATGAAATCAATGGCTTCGTGTTTGATGTGGCCTCTGGCTTATTCACCGCAGCTAACCAAGCCGGCAAAAGCCAGCGTCAGGGTCTAGAGCTTAACTGGTCAACTCAACTCAATGACCAAATGGGATTCAACTTCAACTACACCTACACCGATGCCACCGAAGCGGATACCAGCGGTGCTGAGGTCACTGAAGTTCGGCGGCCAGAAAATATGGCACATCTGGGTTTTGATTACCGCTTTGCTGATGATCGAGCCACGCTGTATGCACAAGTGAATTACCGAGATGATCAATTGGATGTGTACTTCGACCCGAGTACCTTTGTCTCATCCAATCTCAAACTTGATGCTTACACCACCGTTGATTTGACTTTCAGTTGGCAACTGAACCCCACCATGCAGCTGTATGCCAAAGCGCAGAATTTATTCGATGAATCGTATGAAGAAGTGTTGGGCTATGCTCGACCCGGTGCGGCATTTTATGCTGGGGTTAAGGCCAGGTTTTAGTTATTAGTAGTTTTCAAACCCTTTTATGGAAATAAGGGTTTAACTAAAAATGATGTCATTCTGAGGGAGTGCCAGGCGAGTCGAAGAATCTCCAAAAGTTCACGCAATGTTAATTGAATTGATAGTTATTGATGACATTCTCAATATATTTTCAATGATCTCACACACCCCTCAGTCCCCTCTCGAGAGGGGAAGCAGAACATCTGTTTTTATCATTAATCTGAAAATTGGTGGTAACTCACAAATCAGTAGATTATGAAAAAGTCTTTGCTTTAGCTCCCCTCTTGAGAGGGGGTTGGGGGTGTGTTTTTATTTAAAGTTCTACTATTAAAACTGAATCTGTTTAATATCAATTTTGGACTTTAGCTATGCAAAAACTTCATGATTGAATTGATGAAAAACTAACGCATCGTTTTCTGTCCATTGATAAATAAAAAAGTGTTACTCATGAATGTAAAAAGAGTTGGTGTAGCGCATTATGCTGAAAGTATTGATTAATTGCCAGCTGATGCTATTAATTCGTGAAATGGTACAGTGATTTTAGATCTGCTGTTGGGCTTCGCAGCGCTCAGCCCAACCTACAATCTTATCCACCGATTTAGCGTACTTGTCATGAAATTCTCTAATTGTGATTGACTCTGTGCATTGCCATGCTGGAGCGAGTGAATGAGAAATCTTTTAATGAAATAATGTCATTCTGAGGGAGCGCCAGCGAGTTGAGGAATCTCCCAAAATCAGGCATTGGTAATAGTAAATCAATGCCAGCGTCAGGAGATCCTTCAATGAAGTATTCTGGTTTATTCACCCTAAAATAAATCATTGGTTCCGTTAAAGCTAAACAGTTAAATTGAAATCAGGATATCACTTATCCTCTTCTAAACCCACGCCATCCATGCCCATAGATAAGGTATCTGCATCACCACCTTGAGACAGTTTAATTGCCAAGCGCACTTCATTGGCTGAGTCGGCATGACGCAGGGCGTCTTCGTAGGTGATTTCGCCGGCTTGGTACAAGTCGAACATCGCTTGGTCGAAAGTTTGCATGCCCATATTGGTGGACTTTTTCATCAAATCTTTGAGTTTTTCAATCTTGCCTTTGCGGATGTACTCTTGTGCCAAGGGTGAATTAATCAAAATCTCAACCGCAGCACGGCGACCATTGCCATCTGGTGTTGGAATTAATTGTTGTGCCACCATAGCACGAAGGTTCAAGGACATATCCATCAACAACTGTTCACGGGCGTCTTTGGGGAAAAAGTGCAACACCCGATCCAAAGCTTGGTTGGCGTTGTTGGCATGCAAGGTGGCCAAACACAAGTGACCGGTTTCGGCGAAAGTCACCGCTTGTTGCATGGTTTCAGAAGTTCGAATTTCACCAATCATGATCACATCTGGTGCTTGTCGCAGGGTGTTCCTCAAGGCAATTTCAAAAGACTCAGTATCCAAACCCACTTCACGTTGGGTGATGACACAGCCTTGGTGTTCATGCACATACTCAATCGGATCCTCAATGGTGATGATGTGGCCGGTGGTGTTGACATTGCGGTAGCCAACCATGGCCGCCAAAGACGTCGATTTACCGGTACCGGTACCACCGACAAAAATAATGATGCCGCGTTTGGTTAAGGACAGTTCCTTCAACACTTCTGGTAATTTCAATGATTCAAAGGTAGGAATCTTGGTCTCTACCCGACGAATCACCATGCCCACTGCATTTCTTTGGTAGAAGGCGCTGACCCTGAAACGACCAACGGATGATACACCGATGGCAAAGTTACACTCATGGGTTCGCTCAAATTCTTCTTTTTGATAGGGTGACATGATGCCGGTGACCATGTCCCGAGCCTGCGCTTTGGTCAATGGCTGTTGGGTGATGGGAATCACGCGACCATGAATTTTAATACTGGGCGCTAAATTAGCGGTGATAAATAAATCAGATGCTTTTTTATGCACCATCAATTTTAGATACGAATTAAAGTCCATGATACTACCTCTTGTGTTCGGTTATTGCTGGTTAGTGAGTGGTTAATCAAAGTCGGTTTTCTTGACCGCACGCGAGCGGGCTTGGGCCTTAGATATCAAACCCTTGCGAACCAATTCAATCAAACATTGATCCAATGTCTGCATGCCCACTGATTGTCCGGTTTGGATGGATGAGTACATCTGTGCCACTTTATCTTCTCGAATCAAGTTACGAATGGCCGGTATGCCAACCATGATTTCATGGGCTGCCACACGTCCGCCGCCAACCCGTTTAATCAAGGTCTGTGCAACCACCGCACGCAAAGACTCTGACAACATCGATCGCACCATCGGTTTTTCACCGGCTGGGAACACATCAATAATCCGGTCAATGGTTTTGGCCGCTGAGGTGGTGTGCAAGGTACCAAACACCAAATGTCCGGTTTCTGCAGCAGTCAGTGCCAAGCGAATGGTTTCCAAATCACGCAGCTCACCTACCAGAATGATGTCTGGATCTTCACGCAAAGCTGAACGCAGTGCATTTTCAAAACTCTTGGTATCACGATGCACTTCACGTTGGTTGATCAGACATTTGTTACTGGTGTGCACAAATTCTATCGGATCCTCAATGGTCAGTATGTGACCGTGTTCCTTTTTATTTAAATAATCAATCATCGCTGCCAAGGTGGTTGACTTACCCGAACCGGTTGGACCGGTCACTAAAATCAAGCCACGAGGTACATCGATTAACTCTTTAAATATGGCCGGACAATTCAAATCTTCAAAGGTCAGAATTTCCGTTGGAATGGTTCTGAATACACTGCCACAACCTCGGTTTTGATTGAAGGCATTAACCCTGAACCGAGCCAAGCCAGGTATCTCAAATGAAAAGTCAATTTCGTAATCTTCCTCATAAACTTTTCTTTGGTAATCATTCATGATGTCGTACACCATGTCATGCAACTCTTTGTGTTCCAAAGGCGGTAAATTAATCCGTCGAACATCTCCATCAACTCGAATCATTGGCGGCAAACCAGCCGACAAATGAAGATCCGATGCTTTGTTTTTTACAGTAAAGGCTAATAACTCGGCTATATCCACTTGAAAACCCTATCTTTTAACATGTATTGAGTTTAGCTTTGTTAAGTGATAAATTCCAGTGTACTTTTTAATTAAATGATTGGAATGATGAAAAAGACAGTACTGATGGGTTGTCTGGTTCTGCTGTTAAGCGCTTGTCAGCAAAACCAACATCGAGTGACACTAAATGACCAAAGTTATGTGGTTGAGTTGGCAAACACCGATAACACCCGTGCCTTGGGCTTGATGTATAGAGAGCAGATGGCAGCGGATGAAGGCATGTTGTTTATTTTTCCAGACACACAAAGGCGTGCCTTTTGGATGAAAAACACCCTGATTCCTTTGGATATTTTGTATTTTGACCAAAACAGAAAACTGGTCAGCATCAGCGAAAACACCCCGCCCTGTAAAAATACCACCACCCGCTGTCCAAACTATCCCAGTGCTAAGCCAGCTAAATATGTATTAGAAATCAACGCAGGCTTGAGCCAAAAACATGGATTTAAAGTCGGTGATGTACTGATCATAGAACTGAAAAAATAGCTTGCAACTACCCATGAGGTAAAAAAACAGTTAAGATAATTGCCGCTATCTCGTTGGAATAAATGCATCACCAGCGACCTCAAAATTTCAATAACATAAAAAAAAGGGTAATACATGAAAATAAGATTTTTGTTGACTGCTTTGATGATTGCATTTACTGGCACATCTATGGCAGAAAGTATTGATGATAAAATCAATGAAGTGGTCGGACCATATTTAAACATTTTTTCCGATTTTATATTTTTAAGCATCCCCTTCTTTGGTGGCACAACTGTCCCTTGGGTGGTCATTTGGCTGGTGGTTGCAGCTTCATTCTTCACCATCTATTTTAAGTTCATTAACCTGCGATCTTTCAGACATGGTTTTGCCCTGATGCGCGGCAAGTATGACTACTCTAATTCACCTGGTGAGGTGACTCACTTTCAAGCCTTAACCACCGCACTGTCTGGTACTGTAGGACTGGGAAACATTGCTGGTGTGGCTGCTGCGGTAGGCCTTGGCGGCGCAGGTGCTACATTTTGGATGATTGTTTGTGGCCTACTTGGTATGTCTTCTAAATTCGTTGAATGTACTTTGGGTGTTAAATACCGTGACATACTTCCAAACGGTCATGTTCATGGTGGTCCTATGCGTTACTTAACCAAGGGTTTTGCTGAAAAAGGCATGGCAGGTTTTGGCAAGGTCTTGGCTGTGGTGTTTGCGGTGATGTGTATTGGTGGTTCTTTTGGCGGTGGTAACATGTTCCAAGTCAACCAGGCATTGGAACAAGTGGTCGCTGTAACCGGTGGCGAAGGTTCATTCTTAGACAACAACGGCTGGGTATTTGGCTTAGTGGTCGCTGTGTTGGTAGGTATCACCATCATTGGTGGCATCAAAAGCATCGGTAAAGTGACTTCAAAACTGGTGCCATTCATGGGTGTTTTGTATGTGTTCGCAGGTTTAGTTGTGATTGGCATGAATTATGACAAAATCGTACCTGCTATTGGCGCTATATATGACGGCGCTTTTTCTATACAATCTGCTTTCGGTGGACTGGTTGGGGTGTTAATAGTTGGCTTCCAACGAGCCGCATTTTCTAACGAAGCCGGCATTGGTTCGGCATCAATCGCACATTCAGCAGTTAAAACAGATCACCCTGTGACCGAAGGTTTGGTGGCATTGTATGAACCATTCATTGATACCGTGGTGGTCTGTACCATCACCGCATTGGTTATTGGTATCGCTGGATTCATACCTGAAGCACGCACTGAAGGTGCTGGTATCGCATTAACTTCTGCTGCCTTTGGATCAGCCATTTCATGGTTCCCATACGTGCTAACTGTCGCTGCTGTATTGTTTGCTTTTTCGACCATGTTGGCTTGGTCTTATTACGGTTTACGTGCTTTCAATTTCCTCTTTGGCCATGGCAAAGGAGTTGATTTGACATACAACATCCTTTTTCTGGCATTTATAGTACTGGGTTCTTCAATGAGTTTGAGCGCAGTCATATATTTTTCTGATGCGATGATTTTTGCCATGTCTATACCGAACTTGATTGGTTTGTATTTCTTGGCACCGGTGGTTAAACGCGAGCTTGCCACTTATATGGCTAAGATTAAGTCTGGGGAAATCAAACCAACTTCTTGATATGATCCGGTCAGGATAAACCCAAAGTCCAGCCGCTGCGCTGGGCTTTTTTTTGTTTTTTTTTAGCTCACAAATAAATTTGTGCTATCCTCATGTACACTTGAAATTTCAAAGAGGACCTTCATGATAAAACAAAAGCTGCTGTTGCTGACACTGACCATCTTTTCTGCACCCTCAATGGCCGTTGGCATTGATCAAAAAATCAATGATTTTCTGACCCCAATTGCCAATGCCGTTGATGGTTTTTTTATGTATGAAATTCCCATCCCTTTTGTCGGTAGTGCACCTTTTATCGTGATTTGGTTGGTGGTGGCAGCCACTTTTTTCACCCTCTACTTTAGATTCATTAATTTACGCTCTTTTGGTATCGGCATGAAACTCATCAGAGGAAAATATGACACCACTGGAGCTGCCGGAGAAGTCACACATTTTCAAGCCTTATCAACCGCCGTTTCAGGTACTGTTGGTTTGGGTAACATCGCCGGTGTGGCGACCGCTGTCAGTGTCGGTGGTCCAGGCGCCACTTTTTGGATGATCGTAGCTGGCTTGATTGGCATGTCATCAAAATTTGTTGAATGTACTTTGGGGGTTAAATACCGGGACATTCATGCCGATGGTACAGTAGCAGGTGGGCCGATGAAATACTTATCCAAAGGCTTTGCAGAAAAAGGCTTTGCGGGTTTTGGTAAATTTTTGGCGGTGTTGTTTGCGGTCTTATGTGTGGCAGCCTCATTGGGTGGCGGTAACATGTTCCAAGCCAACCAATCATTTGCTCAATTGCAAAACATCACGGGTGGTGCTGAAAGTGTTTTGGTCGGCAATGGTTGGATATTTGGCTTGATTCTGGCTTTTTTCACCGGCATAACAATCATCGGCGGCATCAAAGGTATCGCCAGAGTGACTTCTAAATTAGTTCCCATCATGGGCATCATATATGTGGTCACAGGATTGATTGTTATTGTTGCCAACATCGATCAATTGGGACATGCCATCAGTCAGATCATCGGTGGTGCATTTAACCCGGATGCTGCTTTTGGTGGTGTGCTGGGCGTTCTGATAGTTGGTTTCCAACGGGCAGCCTTTTCAAATGAAGCAGGCATTGGTTCTGCTGCCATTGCTCATTCAGCGGTTAAAACCGATCGTCCAGTGACTGAAGGTTTGGTGGCCTTGTATGAGCCATTCATTGATACCGTGGTAGTCTGTACCATCACAGCTTTGGTGATTGTGATCACCGGCTCATTGGAAAACTCACAGGGCATTCAGGGTATTCCACTGACATCTGATGCCTTTGCCAGCGTGGTGTCATGGTTTCCCTATGTGCTGACCGTGGCAGCTATCCTGTTTGCTTTTTCCACCATGATTTCTTGGTCCTATTACGGCGTGCGGGCTTGGACTTACTTGTTTGGTGAGAACAAAACCCAAGAGAATATTTTTAAAGTCATCTTCCTGGTATTCGTGGTGATTGGTTCCAGCATCAACCTGACAGCAGTCATCGGATTCTCTTTTGCCATGACCCTGGCCATGTCATTCCCGAACATCATCGGTTTGTATTACCTGGCTCCAGTGGTGAAACAAGAGTTGAATGAATTTATGGCTGATGTTAAATCTGGCAAAATCGTTTTTAACCGATAAAAACTGTAAACTGAATAAAAAAGCCGAGTCTAGTCTCGGCTTTTTTTGGTCTTACAAATGTCAAATAACTGCAATGAGTCAACCTCAAACAATAAAGTGGTCACTTTACTTGCAAAGCATTGAAAAACAGTAAAAAATCATCAAATATAAGATAATAATAATTAAAAGAGAAAATACATGAAAACCAGAATAGCTATCAATGGGTATGGTCGGGTAGGCCGATGCATACTGCGGGCTTTATACGAGTATGACCGAACGGCAGAATTTGAAATTGTCGCCATCAACGATTTGGGCGACCATGAAGCCATGCGCTACCTGACTCAACAAGACAGTGCCCATGGCCACTTCAATGCCAAAGTTGAGTTGGATGAAGATCACCTGATTATCAATGGTGATCGGATTAAACTATTCGCCGAAGCCGACCCAGTCAATTTGCCTTGGGGTGATTTGGCCGTTGATGTTGTGATGGAGTGTACCGGTATTTTTCGCAGCCGGGCGATGGCAGCTAAACACATCACTGCGGGAGCCAAAAAAGTCATCATCTCGGCACCTGCCACCGATGAAGTGGATGCCACAGTGGTTTTTGGCGTCAACGAAAGTGTCTTGAAAGCTTCACACCAAGTCATTTCCAATGCTTCTTGTACCACCAACTGTTTATCACCTTTGGCCAAAGCCTTGCATGAAAGCATTGGAATAGAGTCGGGTTTAATGACCACCATCCATGCTTACACCAACAACCAAGTGTTGTCAGATACCTACCACAAAGACCTGCGTCGAGCACGGGCTGCCACATTGAGTCAGATTCCAACCAAGACTGGCGCTGCGCAAGCCATAGGCTTGGTGATGCCTGAGTTAAATGGCAAGTTGGATGGCTATGCCATGCGCATCCCAACCATCAATGTATCAGCGGTGGACTTAACCTTCATAGCCAACAGAGAAACTTCAGTCGAAGAAGTCAATCAAGTGGTAAAATCAGCAGCGATGAAGTCAGCGGTCTTGGAATATTGTGACCAACCTTTGGTATCAATCGATTTTAACCACAACCCAGCTTCATCAACTTATGATGCCACCATGACCCGAGTGAACCAAGGCAGACTGGTCAAAGTACTGGCGTGGTATGATAATGAATGGGCATTTGCCAATCGGATGTTGGATGTCTCTTTGGCATGGATGCAAGCCAATTAATGTGTGCTTTGGCTGCACCTGAAACCGTATAAATGAGTGCGGTATATGCAAACTGAAAACGTTGGACCAAAAACTTTGGTCCGCAGTTATGCTGATACCTCAATAGAAATGAAGGCTGAACAATGAAAGTAAAATTGATGGCAGATCAAGACCTGCAGAACAAGAAAGTTTTGATCAGAGAGGACTTAAATGTACCCATTAAAAATGGCGTCATTACCAGCGACCAGCGTATTTTAGCTTCCCTACCAACCATAAAACTGGCCTTAGAAAAAGGCGCAGCAGTGATGCTGATGTCACATTTAGGTCGCCCAACTGAAGGACAACCCGAATCCATCTTTTCACTGCAACCGGTGGCAGATTACTTGAGCTTGGCACTGAATCAAAAAGTCCACTTAATCACTGACTGGCAAGCTGGCATCGCAGTAGAGCCAGGCGAAGTGGTGTTGATAGAGAACATCCGCTTTAATCTCGGCGAGAAAGCCAATGACGATGTTTTAGCTAAAAAATTGGCCCAGCTGTGTGATGTTTTTGTGATGGATGCTTTTGGTACCGCGCACCGTGCCCATGCGTCGACTTATGGGGTGGCCAAATACGCACCGATTGCTTGTGCCGGCCCGTTGTTAGCCAATGAACTTGAAGCATTGGCCAAAGGTTTAGAAAATCCGGCAAGGCCTCTGTTGGCGATTGTCGGTGGCTCTAAGGTCTCTACCAAATTAACCGTGTTAGAAACGCTGTCTCAACAAGTTGACCAATTGATAGTCGGTGGCGGCATAGCCAATACTTTTATTGCTGCAGCCGGTTTTCCGGTGGGCAAATCTTTGTATGAAGCTGATTTAATAGAGGATGCCAAAGCTTTGATCAAACAAGCCAAACAAGCTGGAAAGGAAATCCCTATCCCCACCGATGTGGTGGTGGCTACCACCTTCAGTGAAGACGCCCAAGCTTTTATCAAAGATGTGGCAGATGTTGGCCCACTGGAAATGATTTTAGACATTGGACCAAAAACCGCGGCCAGGTATGCAGCCATGGCCAAGCAGGCTGGCACAGTGATTTGGAATGGACCCGTTGGGGTGTTTGAGTTTGATCAATTTGGCGAAGGCACACGAACTTTGGCCTTGGGTATTGCAGCTGGGGCAGGTTTTTCTATGGCTGGGGGCGGAGATACACTCGCAGCGGTTGAAAAATATCAAATAACGGATAAACTATCGTACATTTCAACGGGTGGTGGTGCTTTCTTGGAGTTTTTAGAAGGAAAAAAGCTACCTGCTGTGGCTATTTTGGAACAAATGGCCGAATAAAACAACAGCACTCATAAACCAAACACATTACAGGAATTGAAGATGACAGATAAATTGAACGAAATGATTGAAACAGCGGCCGCAATGGTGGCACCAGGACGTGGTATTTTAGCCATTGATGAAAGCACTGGCACTTGTAAGAAGCGCTTTGACAGTATTGGTGTTGATTGCACCGAAACCAACCGCCGTGACTACCGCCACATGTTACTCAATGCACCTGAATTGGGTGAACACATTTCGGGTGCCATTTTGTTTGATGAAACTTTGCGTCAGTCATCAGCAGACGGTAAATCATTTGTTAAAGTCATGCAAGAAAACGGCATCATTCCTGGCATTAAAGTGGATAAAGGCGCTCACCCTTTGGCAGGTTTTGAGGGTGAAAAAATCACCGAAGGTTTGGATGGTTTGCGTGATCGTTTGAATGAATATTATGACTTAGGTGCCAGATTTGCTAAATGGCGTGCCGTCATCACCATCAGCGAAGACAACCCTTCACAAGCTTGTATAGATGCCAACTGCCATGCACTGGCTCGCTACGCAGCATTGTGCCAAGAAGCTGGCCTGGTACCCATGGTCGAACCAGAAGTGTTGATGGAAGGTGATCACGACATCCAAACCGCTTATGAAGTGACACTGCTGACTTTAAAAACTTTGTTTGATCAACTGTTCGAACAAAATGTGGTTTTAGAAGCTTGTATTCTGAAATCAAGCATGGTGATTCCTGGTGCTGACTGCCCAGAACAAGCAGATGTCGAGGACATAGCTGAGGCCACGTTGGATTGTTTCTTTAACGCCGTACCAGCTTCATTGGCTGGCATTGTATTTTTATCCGGCGGACAATCTGAAATTGAGGCCACAGAGAACTTAGATGCCATGAACCGCATCGGCGCACTGCCATGGCCTTTGAGCTTTTCTTACGGACGTGCACTGCAATCATCGGCTTTGAAAGTTTGGGGCAACAACCCACAAGATAACGTCAAAGCAGCCCAGGCGGAACTGTTACACAGAGCACGCATGAATGGCTTGGCTGCCATGGGTCAGTATGAAGCCAAATTAGAACAAGAGTAAACTGTAAAAATAACACCCAGTCACCGCCTTAGGATGGGGCGGCGAATGAGGATTTAAATACACAGCGCTGATGACTGATTATTCATCATCAGCGTTGCTGTCTCAATGACACCCTTGGGGACAACCATGAGTCTAAGAGAAGACATCAAGCAAGCAGCCTTGGATTACCATAAAAATCCAACGCCCGGTAAAATCAAAATCACCGCCACCAAGGCGCTGACCACCCAACAGGATTTGGCTTTGGCCTATTCCCCAGGTGTGGCTGCACCCTCAATGGCCATCTATGAAAATCCAGCGACCGCAGCAGATTACACCTCACGGGCCAATATGGTGGCGGTGGTGACCAACGGTACGGCAGTACTTGGTTTAGGAGATATTGGGCCCTTGGCAGCCAAGCCAGTGATGGAAGGCAAGGCCGTGCTGTTTAAAAAGTTTGCCGGTATCGATGTTTTTGATATCGAAATTGATGAAAAGGATCCGGATAAACTCATCGACATCATTGCATCCTTAGAACCCACCTTTGGCGGCATCAACTTAGAAGACATCAAGTCACCAGAATGTTTTTACATTGAAAAAGAACTGAAAAAACGCATGAAAGTGCCGGTGTTTCATGATGATCAACATGGCACCGCCATCATCTGTAGTGCGGCGGTCATCAATGCCATGCATGTGGTAGGCAAAGAACTGTCTGAAGTTAAATTGGTAACCTCTGGTGCCGGTGCCGCAGGCATGGCCTGTCTAGATTTGTTGGTGGCTTTGGGCATGAAAATGGACAACATCATTGTGTCTGATTCAGCCGGGGTGTTGTATGAAGGTCGGGAGGATTTAGAATCAGACCGTAAACGCGACTATGCCAAAGGTGTCAAACAACAAACAGTCACTGAAGCTTTGGTGGGTGCGGATATATTTTTAGGTGTGTCGGTGGCAGGTGTACTCAAACCTGAGATGATTAAGCCGATGGCCAAAGATCCTTTGATCATGGCCCTGGCCAACCCGATTCCTGAAATCATGCCAGATTTGGCCCTTGAAGTGCGACCTGATGCCATCATTGCCACCGGACGCTCAGACTACCCCAACCAAGTTAACAATGTATTGTGCTTTCCATACATTTTCCGCGGTGCATTAGACGTCGGTTCGACGCACATCAATGAAGCAATGAAGACTGCTTGTGTGCATGCTTTGGCAAAATTGGCTCGCATGGAAGTCAGTGAGGTCAGCAGCAAAGCCTATGGCGGCAAAGAAATGAAGTTTGGTCGTGACTATTTGATTCCACAACCTTTTGATCCGCGCATCCTGATTCATGTGGCGCCAGCGGTGGCCAAAGCAGCGATGGAAAGTGGTGTGGCCACCCGTCAAATTGAAGACATGGCGGAGTATGAGCATCAACTGAATGAGTTTGTTTACCAAAGTGGTTTGTTGATGCGGCCGGTTTTTGATGCCGCGCGCAAAGATCTGAAACGCGTGGTATTGGCAGAGGGTGAGGATGACAGAATTTTAAGGGCTGTACAGGTCATCAACAATGATCAGTTAGCCATCCCTATTTTGATTGGCCGCCCCGATGTCATCAACCAACGCATCAAAAGGGTTGGTTTAAATTTAGAAATTGGCCGAGATTTCGAGTTGGTGAACCCACAAGATGATCCACGGTTTAAAGATTATTGGACTTTATACCACAGCATCATGGAAAGACAGGGCGTCAGCCCACAAATTGCCAAAGCTGTGGTCAGAACCCGCACCACGGTGATTGCCGCATTGATGGTTAAACGCGGTGAAGCCGATGCCATGTTGGCTGGCCTGACTGGACGTTTCCAAAAAGTCTTACAACACATCACTGATGTGATTGGCCTGAAAGACCAAACCCCCTCAGGACTCAGTGCAGTGGCCACCGATGTCGGCAGTTATTTTGTGACAGACACCAACGTCAACCCAAACCCATCGGCTGAAGAAATTGCCAATATGGCCATCAGCGCTGCTGAACGGGTTAAGGCCTTTGGCAAAACCCCCAGGTTGGCTTTGATGTCTTATTCAAACTTTGGTACCCGCGATGGCAACAGCCCAGAAAAAATGCGCAAAGCTTTGAAGCTGATTCGTAAACTGGCTCCAGATTTAGCGGTTGAAGGTGAGATGGATGCAGAGTTTGCACTGATGCCCAATATCAGGGCACAGGTCTTTCCGCATGCCAATTACCCACAAAAAGCCAACCTACTGATCATGCCTAACCTCGATTCGGCCACCATGGCTTTAAACATGATAAGATATTTTTCCCAAGGTGTTACCGTGGGTCCCATGTTGATGGGTACCAAGTTACCTGCCCATGTATTGAACCCCTCTTCGTCGGTCAGAAGAATCGTTAACATGGTGGCGATTGCTGCCGTTGATGCGCAAAAGGCCAGCCAAGAAGCGAACAATAAAAACCCACAGAACCCCAAAAAATAATACCTGAAAACTACTGAATAGAAAGCTATGACAAACATCAAAACCACCCCAGATTTGGATCCAACAGAAACGCAGGAATGGCTGGACGCCCTCACCGCAGTGATTAATGAGGAGGGTCCAGAACGGGCGCATTTCTTGATTGAACAATTGATCGATCTGAATCGCCGCTCAGGTGGACACCTGCCCTACCAAGCCACCACAGCCTATTTAAACACCATACCTGTGGGTGAAGAGAAGCGCAGCTCAGGCAACAACGATTTAGAATGGCGCATTCGAGCCATCATCCGTTGGAATGCCATGGCCATGGTGGTTCGAGCCAATCGCCGACCGGGCGCTTTGGGTGGTCATATCGCTTCCTTTGCCTCTGCAGCCACCATTTATGATGTCGGCTTCAACCATTTCTTTCGAGGCGCTGATCATGAATCAGGTGGTGATTTACTCTATGTTCAAGGACACTGTGCACCTGGTTTTTATGCCCGTGCCTACCTTGAGGGTCGGTTGGATGAAAAACAATTAGACAACTTCAGACGCGAGGTCGATGGCGAAGGCTTGTCTTCATATCCACACCCATGGTTGATGCCTGATTTTTGGCAGTTCGCAACAGTTTCGATGGGTTTGGGGCCGATTCAAGCGATTTACCAGGCGCGCTTTATGAAGTATCTACAGAACCGCGGTTTGATTGAAAAAACCGACAAGAAAGTGTATTGCTTCTTGGGTGATGGTGAAACCGATGAACCAGAATCTTTGGGCGCCATTTCTTTGGCTGGCAGAGAAAAGCTCGACAACCTGGTGTTTGTGATTAACTGTAACTTACAGCGCCTGGATGGTCCTGTTCGCGGCAATGGTAAAATCATTCAAGAACTAGAAGGTGTGTTCCGTGGGGCCGGTTGGAACGTGATTAAAGTTATTTGGGGCTCTTATTGGGACAAGCTACTGGCCAAAGATAAAGACGGCTTATTGCGTAAACGCATGGAAGAAGCTGTTGACGGTGATTACCAAAACTATAAATCCAAAGATGGCGCCTATGTCAGAGAACATTTCTTCGGCAAATACCCCGAGTTAAAAGAAATGGTATCTAACATGACCGATGATGACATTTGGCGATTAAACCGCGGTGGGCACGACCCGCATAAAATGTATGCGGCCTATGCCGAGGCCAATGAAACCGAAGGCTTACCAACCGTTATTCTGGCCAAGACTGTTAAAGGTTATGGCATGGGTCTGGCTGGCCAAGCTGCCAACACCACCCACCAACAAAAGAAAATGGACACCGAATCAATCAAAGGATTCAGAGATAAATTCAGGGTGCCAATCAAAGATGATCAACTGGAAGAAGTGCCATACTACAAGCCCGCTGAAGATTCTGAGGAGATTAAATACTTACAACAAAGACGCCAAGAGTTGGGGGGCTATTTACCTCAACGCGTGGTGAAAGAAAATAACTTAAGTGTGCCAGCGTTGTCAGCTTTCGAAAGCATCACCAAAGGCTCGGGTGATCGCGAAATTTCCACCACTATGGCGTTTGTCAGGACTTTGTCACTGTTGCTCAGAGACAAAGCAATCAAAGAACGCATTGTGCCCATCTTATGTGATGAAGGCAGAACCTTCGGTATGGAAGGCATGTTCAGACAGTTGGGCATTTATTCTCATCAAGGACAAAAATACAAACCTGAGGATTCTGAACAACTGATGTTTTACAAAGAATCAACAGACGGTCAAATTCTACAAGAAGGCATCACCGAAGCAGGTGCCATGTCATCATGGATTGCAGCTGCCACATCGTATGCCAATTACAACGTACCGATGATTCCATTCTATATTTACTATTCAATGTTTGGTCATCAACGAATCGGCGATTTATGCTGGGCCGCCGGCGACATGCGAGCCAAGGGTTTTTTATTGGGCGGGACTGCGGGTAAAACCACCCTCAATGGTGAAGGCTTACAACACCAAGACGGTCATTCACACTTGATTGCATCAACCATCCCCAATTGCATATCTTATGACCCAACTTATGCTCACGAAGTGGCAGTGATCATCCAACATGGTCTGCAGCGCATGTACGGCAACAACGAAGACGTGTACTTTTACCTGACCTTGATGAATGAAAATTACCCCCACCCTGAAATGGTGAAAGGCCAAGAAGAAGGCATCATCAAAGGCATGTACTTATTAAAAGACGGTGGTAAAGCCAAGATCAAAGCGCAATTACTGGGCTCTGGCACCATACTCAGAGAAGTACAAGCTGCTGCTGACATGTTGCAGGATGATTTCAAAGTCAGTTGTGACATTTGGAGTGTGCCTTCCATGACTGAGTTGAAACGAGAAGCCCAGTCCGTGGCACGACATAATCGTTTGAATGCCGATAAAAAAGCCCGACAGAGTTACATTGAACAGTGTTTAGCCAAACAATCCGGCCCAGTGATTGCGGCCACCGACTACACCCATGATTTTGCTGAACAAATCAGACCTTGGGTACCAGGTACTTATTGCACCTTGGGTACCGATGGTTTTGGTCGCAGTGACACCAGAGAGGAACTGCGCAGTTTTTTTGAGGTGAACCGCAACCACATTGCTTACACCACGGTGGTGGAATTGGTCAAAGCTGGTGACTTACCTAAAACTGCAGTTGCCAAAGCCAAAAAGGCCTATGAAATTGATGCTGATAAAGCAGACCCAAGAACGCTGTGAGCGTTGAGAAGAGGAAACAATTGTGAGTGATAGCAAACAAATAAACGTACCAGACATTGGCGATTTCAATGAAGTTGAAGTGATTGAAGTGTTGGTCAAAGCAGGAGATGAAATACAGGCCGAAGATGCCATCATGTCTTTGGAGTCAGAAAAAGCCACCATCGAAGTGCCCAGCCCCGAAGCTGGCATCATCGAAGAGGTGCTGGTCAAAGAAGGTGATTTGGTGTCTGAGGGCAGCCCAATGATCAAGCTCAAATCAGCTGCACCAGCCAATGACGACAAGGACGACGATGACCCAGGTGCTGCTGAAAGCGAAACACAAAAAACCACAGAGAAACATGCGCCAGCCAGTCAACCTGAAAGCCCAGCTAAAGCGACCAGTGAACCTGAAGATGATGAACAGCCTTCGGCACCTAAACCACCACCGGTGCCTGTTGAGATACCCCAAAAAGCCAGTGGCAAGCTTGCCCATGCTTCACCCTCGGTGAGAAAGTTTGCCCGTGAGTTAGGGGTAGAAATCAGCACCGTAACCGGCACCGGTCGCAAAGGCCGCATCACCAAAGAGGATGTTAAACAACACGTTAAAACCGCGATGCAATCGGGTGGCCAAACAGTGGTGACTTCAACCTTTGATGTGCCGCCATTTCCAGCCATTGATTTTACCGAGTTTGGCGAGGTTGACAGCCAGCCGTTGAGTCGCATCCAGAAGATTTCTGGTAAATACCTACACCGCAATTGGGTGCGCATTCCACATGTGACCCAATACGATGAGGCCGACATCACTGAACTGGAAGCATTCCGCAATGAAAACAAAGCCGATGCCAAAGAACAAGGCTTCAGTCTGACGCCCTTGGCCTTTATCGTTAAAGCGATGGCCAAAGCGTTGAAAAAATTCCCCAAATTCAACAGCTCATTGGACGTTGATGGTGAAAACCTGATTTATAAAAAATACTTTCACATCGGCATTGCGGTGGACACGCCCAATGGTTTGGTGGTTCCAGTCATCAGAGATTGTGATAAAAAAGAAGTGTTTGAAATAGCCAAAGAAATGCGCGATGTCTCACTCAAAGCCCGCGACGGTAAACTGGCTCCCAGTGACATGCAAGGCGGCAGCATGTCCATATCATCTTTGGGTGGTATTGGTGGCACCGCTTTCACGCCCATCATCAATTCACCAGAAGTGGCCATTTTAGGTGTTTCAAGATCAAGCATTAAACCGGTTTGGAACGGCCAAGAATTTGAACCCAAGCTGATGCTGCCTTTGTCCTTGAGTTATGACCACCGAGTCATAGATGGTGCCGATGCAGCACGGTTTATCGTCTACTTATCGAGTATATTGTCTGACATGAAGAAAATGTTGTTGTAAGGAACTGACAGGGTGTTTGAAAAAATTAAACAACTGATTGAACAAGCCAAAAAGCAAGCTGGTTTAACTGTAGATCCAGAAATATTTAACCACCCAGTTGCACAACAGACTGAATGGCACCCGCTCAAAGGTGGCGGCGCTAATTTCCAAACCCATCGACTGGATGCCAGTAACCCCGATTATTTGGTCTTTAGGTGTACCAAAGGTGGTTATTTGTTTGCTGGTTTGTTCACCTTGATTGGGGCACTGGGCTTGCTGATACCTTTGGGCGCATTCATCAATGGCGGCATGCAAGATTGGGGTTTACTTGGATTCGCATTGTTTTTTGGCGGTATTTTTTTAACCGCTGGGCTGGTGATGTTGTATTTCATGACCATGCCCAGGGTGTTTGACACCTTTTACGGATACTATTACAAGGCCAGAAAAAAACCGCAAGCTGAGTTAGGCCATGACCGCACCGATAAAGGCATAACCAAACTCAGCGAAGTACAAGCCATCCAAGTGTTGCGAGAACGCATCAGCAACAAAAATGGTTCTTACTACAGTTATGAAATTAATCTGGTGTTGAAAGATGCCAGTCGAATCAATGTCATTGATCACGGCAAGCACCAAGCCGTGATCGAAGACGCTGAAACTTTAGCCACAGCCTTGGGCGTTCCACTTTGGGACGGCTCCTAATAAACAGAGATACACATGAGTAAAACCAAAGACATCAAAATTCCAGACATCGGCGACTTCGACAACGTTCCAGTCATTGAGGTCTTGGTTGCCGCCGGTGACCGCATTGATAAAGACCAATCTTTGGTCACTTTGGAAAGTGACAAAGCCACCATGGAAATACCCAGCCCGCATTCAGGGGTGATTAAATCAATCGACATCAAGGAAGGTGATAATGTTTCGATTGGTCAAGTGATCGGAAGCATGGAAGTCGAAGAAGCTGACCAAAGTGAGAAAACTGACGAAACTGACGACCAACCACCCAGCAAAGCTGAAGCCTCCTCTAACACCAGCGAATCAACAGCTGCTGACTCCAATGCGGAAACAGCAACAACACTGCCAACCGAAGCACCCACTGCAGAGGCTCGTGTGCAAGCCCCCGAGGGTGATTTTGATACGGAACTATTGGTCTTGGGCGCCGGACCCGGTGGTTACACCGCTGCCTTCCGAGCCGCCGATTTGGGCATGGATGTGACCCTGGTTGAGCGCTATGAGACCTTAGGTGGTGTTTGTTTGAATGTCGGTTGTATTCCCTCTAAAGCCTTGTTGCATACAGCGGCCATTATTCGCGAAACCGAACACATGGGCGCCCATGGTGTGACGTTCAGCAAGCCTGAAATTGATCGGGAAAAACTGTTGGGATTCAAAAAATCGGTGGTTGATAAACTCACCGGTGGTTTGGCCCAAATGTCAAAACAAAGAAAAGTTAAGCGCAAAACCGGGGAAGCCAAGTTTATCGATCAACACACGGTTTCGATCGAAGGTGAACAGTTAACTTTCGCACAATGTATCATTGCCGCTGGCTCACAGGTGTTTAAACTACCCGGCATGCCGTGGGATGACGAGCGTTTGATGGATTCAACCGATGCGCTAGAAATGCGCGAAATTCCTGACTCCATGCTGATCATTGGCGGCGGCATCATTGGTTTGGAAATGGCCGCTGTTTACTCGGCTTTGGGCACTGAAATCACCATCGTTGAAATGCTGGATCAAATCATTCCAGGTGCTGATAAAGACTTGGTCAGACCGTTGATGCAACACATCAAGAAACAATACAAAGAAATCAAGCTCAAATCAAAAGTCACCGCCTGTGTGGCCAACAAATCTGGCCTAGAAGTTGAGTTCGATGGCGATGAAAAAGTCACCTATGACCGGGTATTGGTCGCAGTAGGCCGGGTGCCTAATGGCAAGCTGCTTGATGCTGAAAACGCCGGCGTCAACGTCACCGACCGTGGCTTCATTCCGGTGGACAAACAAATGCGCAGCAATGTTTCTCACATCTTTGCCATTGGTGACATTGTCGGCCAACCGATGCTGGCTCACAAAGCCACCCATGAGGCCAAAGTGGCTGCTGAAGTGGCGCATGGCGAAAAAGTGTTCTTTGATGCTTTGGTGATCCCCAATGTGGCTTACACCGATCCAGAGGTGGCTTGGGTGGGTTTAACAGAAACTGATGCCAAAGAAAATGGCACCGCTTATGAAGTGGGCAAATTTCCATGGGCAGCCTCAGGACGCGCGATTGGTAATGACCGCACCGAGGGCGTGACTAAGTTGTTATTCGACCCTGAAACCAACCGCATTCTGGGCGCAGGTATTGTTGGTACCAATGCCGGTGAACTGATCAGTGAATTGTGTTTGGCCATTGAAATGGGCTGCGAAGCCGCTGACATCGGCCTCACCATACACCCCCACCCTACTTTGGCTGAATCAGTCGGCATGGCCGCCGAAGCTTTCGAGGGCACCATCACTGATTTGTATATGCCGAAGAAAAAGTGAAAACTGAAAAATGAGCGCTAAACCCTTCGAAAAGTTCAGGGAGCTTGTCGAAGGGTTTGCTGACTGGCCAACACCAAATCTTCACATAAACGACTTGAGTTCATTGCAACAACCAAACCTGTTCATCTGCATCACAACCACCTTTCAAGCCGCCAGCGACTTGTACACTGTCCAATAATGACACTTGGTAGTCATTGCGGTAGTGCTGATTGACTTCATCTTCATCGATTGAAAAAGGTGGGCCGTCTTGTAAGCTCTGATCATATACAAAAGTGATCAATAGCTGCGGGGCTTGTGCGCACACGGTCATCAGATGCTGGGTATAATCACTGCGCATTTCTTGCGGCAATGCCACCAAAGAAGCGCGGTCATAAATGGCGTCTATCGGCCCAACGATGTCATCAGTCAGTTGAAAAAAATCACCGACCAAGATTTCAATGCTTTGCGCTGAGTAGCGTTTAAAGGCATGATCGGTCCAAACCTCGGGTTGCACCTTCAGCCCATCAAAGAACTGTTTAATGGCATCTTCACTCAATTCCACACCCACCACTTTATAGCCTTGTTTAAGCAGCCAAACCATGTCAATCGACTTACCACACAAAGGCACAAACACACTGTCACCGGGCGCTAGATTCAGCGCCTTGATGTGACTGACCAGCATTGGATTAACTTCTTTTTGGTCAAAGCCAATGTCATTGTTGTCCCAAACATCCATCCAAAATTGTTGTTTCATGATTTCACCTCAATCGATCATTATTGATACTTGAGTATATCACCCAGCAGTGAATGAAATGAACTCAGGCTGTTTGTTGGTTGCCAGAAAAATTAACGCGACTGTTACAAGTTACCAACAATGTCAGACACTGTAGCAAACATTTCATATTCAGATCAGTTAATGTCGGCATTTGTCGCTGTGGGTTTTGCTTGAGCCAAATTAAGCTGAAAGCAGCTCACCAGAAAGTGGGTTTTTTATTATTTTATTAAGGAGAAGCGTAATGCAAAATTTTAAATACATCTGGATGCTGTTGTTGGTATTCAGTTTCAAAACCAATGCCCAACTACAACTGGTTAACCTGACTGATTTAGAGCAAGGTATGCAAAATCACCAAGCGGGAAAAATTCCCGTGTTTAAATCAGCACTGTTACAACCCGGCCAAACAGATCAACCCAAAGTGGTCACTGAACGATTGTACGACATCTACAGCAGTCGAAATTTAATGGCTGTGATCGATGGTCAGTTGGTGGTCTTCCCCAAAGACTTGTTGGCCATTTCTAATGGTTTCAGACCTTTTAGAAACCTGATGAACATATCCAATGGTTTTCTCAAACTGAAATTTGGTTATGGTGTAGCCCAATGGCATCAAGCAGAAATTTCCAACGGTTATTTTTACTTCCGAGGTTTTGCTTCTTTGCAAGGGATACACGCACTGAAAGGGACAGCCGCAACCTTGTCATTGGCTGAATGGGACTCAAGTCAACCTTCGACAGCAGTGACTTCAGATAACCCTGATGAGCCTTATGATTGTTGGGACTGGGGTAATTGTGACGACGATGAATATGATTTTGAGTTGGATTTGTTCCTTAATGAACTGAATCGCACCCACAACCCCTGGGACATGGTGACCGTGATGGTTGATGGTATGCTGGTCGAGATGCCAGCCGGCGCATTAAGTGCTCATTTACGCAATGGGGCATTCAGATTGGGTGGTGGAGATGGACGCATGCCTGAGTTTCCATAATTGATGACACATTCAATATAGTTAACCAAAAAAACCAAGCAATGTTTGCTTGGTTTTTGGGTATCAAGCGTTCCATTGCTTATGCGATTTTTTTCATCAACAGACCCCAGAATCCAACTTTTTTACACTTCAAGGTCATCAAATAACCTTCACCATGAATGGTCTTTATGATCGACTGTTCTTCACCATCATCACCCATCAGCTGCCTCAGTCTTTGGATGATTTTATACAGCGTGGTTTCACAAACCACTTGTCCACACCACACCCGTTGTCTGATTTGTTCTTTGCTGACCACCTGTGCTTCAGATTCAATGAATAACAGCAATAACTTATAGATTTTGGGGGTCAGTAATTGGGTTAAGCCGCCCTTGCTGAGTGTTCTGTTTTTGCTGTTGAATATAAAACCTTGCAGTTGATAAATCATGGTAATTCTCCTTATATTTATAATTTTTCCATCTGAACAACTTGAGATTCAGGTGTTAATGGCATGGTGAACTGCTTTGTTGTGCACCCATGACCATGATTAAATATAAGTAGTGTGCATTTATTTATCTTGAAATAATCCTGAAATTTACATGAAATGTTGCTTTTTTAGGTGGCTCAATAAAAATCCTATTAAATCGATTTATACCCTATTTCAACCCCAAAATTGAATACGCAAAGCATTCATTCAGGCGCAAAATAAAACCTCATTTAAATAATATGGAGTATGCACATGTTAAAGAAATCTGCCATTTTAATGGTTCTGTTAAGCTCATGCCTGGTAACAGGCACCGCTGAAGCTCGTTTACAAGCCATCGAACCTTCCTACACGGTTTCATGTAGTTTTGACGATGGCTTAGGTTGGAGCATAACCACAACTGACTCGCATTATGCGACTTACTATGTAGGTGTTTGTCATGGTCAAGGTGGCACTCATGAAGGTGGTATTCACTGAGCAATCACCACGCCATCATGCCTGATCAGTTTCAAGCATGATGGTGTGGTTCAATTGGAAAATGGGTGGCATCATCATTAAATACTTACTGATCCCAATGAGTCATGAGAAACCGCCTGAGTCTTTGATTGCAACAGCTGGTCTGATCAAGCAGGAAAAGCCAGGGCAATTATTTTTGCAGCATCAATGTGCGCTGGCAGTTGTCCAAAAGGACCATAAACTGAACGCCCCAGACGCCCATGACAATAGGCCTCTGCCCACAGGGGCTCACCATATTGCAACAAGGTTGCAGCCTGCATCATCACCGCCAGTTTGGAGACCCATCCTCTGGCATCATAAGCGGTCAGCGATTTGGGGTCATGGTGGGTTAAAAATTGTTCCAGCTGTTGGTCATAAACTGCCTGTTGACCCACTGCTTGTTGTAAGTTGTCGACCACCACATCCCAGATTTCAGGACTTTTATTCAGCGCCCGCATCACGTCCAGACACTGGACATTGCCGCTGCCTTCCCAGATTGAATTAACTGGCGCCTCACGGTACAAGCGGGCCATGATGTGATCTTCTATATAACCGGCTCCACCCATGCACTCACTGGCCTCGCCAGTCACCACTTGCGCCTGTTTACAAATCCAAAATTTACCCACAGCAGTCATCAATCGCACCAACAACTGTTCTTTTGGGTCATCCGCTTGATCCAATGCCGTGGCCATACGGGCCGTCAAAGCGAGCGCACCAGCCCATTCTAAACACAAATCAGCCAATACATTTTGCATCAAGGGTTGATCAACCAACAGCTGGCCCATCACTTGGCGCTGGCGCACATGATGAATCGCCTGGGTAATCGCATGGCGCATCAATGCGGTCGATCCAATCATGCAATCATAGCGGGTTAAGGCCACCATCTGAATGATGGTGGCGACACCGCGACCAGGTTCACCAATCAACCAAGCACTGGCGTCTGCAAATTCAATTTCAGATGAGGCGTTGGAGCGGTTACCCAGTTTGTTTTTCAAACGCTGGATGTGAACCGTGTTTTTCTGACCATCCAAACACCAGCGTGGCAACAAAAAACAACTCAACCCGGCTTCGGTTTGTGCCAGGGTTAAAAACCCATCACTCATGGGTGCTGAACAAAACCACTTGTGCCCGGTCACTGAATAGCGGTCGCCCCACTCATCGACACCAGCGTAAACTGCATGGCTGGTATTGGCCCGCACATCGGTGCCACCTTGCTTTTCTGTCATCGCCATGCCAATGGTCAGCCCTTTTTTCTGTTGCATCGGCTGGTTTGTTGAATCGTAATGACTGCTGAGCACACCGGGCAACCAATGTTTGGCCAAAGCCTCAGACTGCTGCAAACTGGACACACAGGCAAAAGTCATGGTCAACGGACAGGCACTGCCCGCTTCGTTTTGGTTGTACAAGTAATTCATCGCCATGCGCACCACATGTGAACCGGGCTTGGCTTCATGCCAAGGCAAGGCATGGATGTTTTGACTGATCGCCAGTGACATCAGTTCGTCATAGGCTGGGTGGTATTTAACCAGATCTATCCGGTGTCCACAGCGATCATGGGTGTGTAGTTCCGGCGTGAATTGATTGGCCAAAAACCCCTGTTCAATCCATTCTGGTTGACTGAGCAAAGCACCCAATTTTTCTACCTCAGGCAAACCCCAAGCCCCAGAAAATCTTTTTATCCATTGCACCAACTGCTGATCTGCATGCAGGGTGTTGATGTGTTGCAACGGATCTGGTTGGTTAAAAACCTCGTGAGTGGGGTGCATTTGGCGTCAGTGTATAAATCAATCATTTTAACAAGCACCAAAATACAAATACAAGGCACACAGCCAGTATCATTGGTTGTGCTGTTTAAAGAAAATGCCGAATTGAATTGCAATTAAAAACGATGCAAAGATAAAAGCCATCACAAGGATGACTTTTTTTGGTTTGGCGCGCCCAGAGAGATTTGCATTAGATTTTCAATATATTGATATTAAAGGATATTATTATATAAACGAATATTATTTACGTATTTATTACGTAATTTGAATGTTGTTAGTTATTAATCTATCATATAGATGCTTACATCCCGATAGTATCTACAAATGATAACAACAAACCTGAGCTTTTCATAGTGAGAAAGGAAAACCCCAAAACACCCAAATGGTTCAATTTAAATAAGTACGCATTTCTAGAAAACTTGCCGTCTAGATTGCTTTGTCATGAGTTATACATCAGACAACAGCAATGGTACGGAACAAATGGAACTTTAAATGAAGACGCTACAGTCGAAGAACGTATGGGTTTTCTGATATGGATTAAATCAAGCATCAATGATGCAAGAGAATATGGGCAGGCTCACTTTTTAGATTATGAACTAGCAAAACATCTAAGAACTGAATTAAACGATTACTCTCAACTAGAGAATTTCTTTGGCGAATCAACACCAGTAAATACATTGAACCTTGCACCAACTTCTCCTAATAAGCAGCGTAAACCAGCATGTAGATTAACCTTTGCAGATTTACATAGTAACTTTCTTATTCCGAAACCTATTGCAGACATATTTGACAAGAACATTCATGAGCTAAAGCAGTTCTTTTATGAGCTGCATCTAATATGTAACTTAAACATTTTTGAAAGCTTTGAAGATGTTTTAGCTGAAATGGGTTCAGAGGGAAAGGACAGCTTCAATAAAACTTTGGACTTAATCAATCAGTTGGACGCTAATTCATTAAAAGATGAAATGGTGTTGCCCAAACCAAAAGAATTTGACGGTTCAATTGAAGAATACTTTGATAAAGTTAATTATATTTTAAGTAAGTCCAACCTTGAAAGTATCAAATTTGGAAATACCAAAGAGGAGTATATTAAAGTTGATTTGACAGCTACTGACCAAACAGTTTTAGATGACACGGAAGAAATAATAAAACATGCCAGACAAATTAAAAATATTGAATCAACTGAAGGAATAATAGAAACCAAACCTGAAGACAAAAGTAAGGGAGGTATAAAAATCTTAAAATCAATGATTGAGCAAAGAATTATCCCTTACATCGATTTGTTGCTATGGGAAAAAGAAAACAACTTTGACTTATCAGATGAGTGGTTTATGAAACGAATATTTGCTGATAAAAAAGCCAAAAAAATAGAAATACAACCTAACAAAATATACACAACTGTTAAGCCACTGACTAAAAAATGTTTAAACTCTAGCTGGTTAAATTCCTTTTACAGCTTTGATTTAAATTCGTATAAAGACTATTTCCCGAGAGGGTAACAACCCCACCTAAACCCATTCATAGATTGATTTCTCAAAATCGTTCTTAGTTACACGCTCCTAAATTATCCGTATTATTCCTCACGTTACTTAAATACAAAATCAAATTGGAGATTTAACATGAAAGAAAGAATATACAGATTGAAAGATTCAGCAGAGTTCCTTGGCATATCAAGAACCACACTATGGAGGATGATTAATCGAGGTGAAATCCATCCGCCCAGAGATATCTCAGTTGGTGTCAAGGGGTACTTATACAGCTACTTAAGGGAATATGCAGGTTATATATGAATATGCCTGTGATTGAACCAACTTAGGGTGCTACATCAGCGAGCATTCTTAATGACACTTTTTTTTATACAAGCTATATAAGAGTAAGTGGTATTAAAAATATTCGTTGCTTAGTCAAGAATATTAATAAGCTTAGATGGAGATTGAGTGAGCAGTAGTTGCAACTATTGTTCAGTGATTTTCGAAAATGATGAATAGTTCTTTATCCGGATTAGGGACGCCTATGTACTTGAATTATTCATTAACAATGATGTGCGCACGGCCAGGAATATAGTTGCTGTAACCGTGCTTGCATTATATACAAACAAACAGCAATGAGTTTTAAATGCTTCTACTCAGTTGGCTATCTTATTATCTAATAGTATTACTATAGCTTGAGTACAACTGTTAAATTTATTGAATATGAATGACTAAAACTGGAGTTTTAACAATGAACAAAACACTTAAGAACAATCAATTTATTTCAGATACCACATATGTTGACACATGGTATGACTTTATAACTAATGCTATGCCATATCACTTATTTATTACTTTCGAGTATGACATTCCACAGGTAGATAAATATGCTGAGATGGGAATGTCGTTTTTACTAAAAGCTGTACAACGTCAAGTATATCCAAATAGCCAAATAAAACAAAATAAATGTTTCCAAGGATTCTCTATTGCTGAAAGACACACAAAAAGTATAAAGAAACTTGGTAAATTTCACTTTCACAATTTGATTAATTTGGGGTCAATCAAACCTACTGAAGAAATGTTATCCAAGGTTATTCGTTCGTTTGAGGAAAAGAGGTTAAAACTTACGTACAACACCGAAAACAATAATACTCAAATAGCTAAAGAACCCACAGCAATCGATATTGTTACAAACATCTATGACCAAAAAAACTTGGTTAATTATTGCTTGAAAGATTCTGAGTTAAATATTGATTCAGCATCAAAGGTTGGTTTTATTGATTGGAGAGGGGCAACAAACTATGAATACATAAGGGATGTAAACTTGTGTCAATTTGAAGGGAAGCACTACATTAAAAAATATGGTTGAATATCTTTTCTTATGTTCAGTTATTAAATCCGTAAATCAATTCGTTCTCTGATTGGTAATGGTGAATGTGTAGCTTATCTTTTATTAACTGTTTATGTTTGCCTGAAGGGCTTTATACTGCCATTTTGCAGCATATGTTTTCTGTAGTCTTAAGTGCATTAAACACATTAAAAAAAACAGGTTTAATTAGGTGTACACAAAAAACTCAACCTATGTGTTGTTTATCAACAGTTTAGGTCTTTTTATGTGAACGGTGACCAGCTTACATGCCCTATATGAGCGAATGATATATTAAAATTTCAAAACACCAGAACAGACACAGCTAATGCATTATTAATCATATGGAACATAATCGCGCCGTATAAATGCTTTTGTGTTTTAACAAAATAACCAACTATTAAACCGAAGATAAAGTGGTGAATGTAATGACTTTCATGTATCAAAGAAAAGATACCTGCTTGTATAGTATTTGCCCAACCAAATGAGATGTGCTTAGTGAAACTGTTGAGCAACACCCCTCTAAACAGATATTCTTCAATCAAAGGGGTTAAAAATGCAATGGTGACAAATGTAGCTAAAGCACCATAGTTAGAGTAAATGTCTGTGATTGTAAGCTGAACAATATTAAATGCAGCAGACAATGTAGACAGCTTCATGGCAAACATACCTGCAACAATCACAAATTTAAATATGACAAACACACCAATCGTAATCATCAAAGATTTTATAAACCCAGAAGCACTGACTTTGAACAAAGATTTGCCGTGTTTGAAAATGAACAAAGACATGACCAGCATAATGATGGCATCAAAAAAGTAGATTTTTGAGTTCAAGCCATTTTCAGATGATAAAGGCAGTTCTTCATCCATAAAAAACCAACTGTAAAAAGCATCATACTGATAAATAATGGTCAAAACAGTGCCAACTAAGGAAAACATCGTTGCAAGGAACAAGGCGTGTTTCAAATTCCAGTTGGTTAGAGATTCAAGTGATTTTTTATCGTGAACTCGACGATACAATCCTCGGTAATGAACAGGTGCAATGATAATAAATGCAATCAAGAAACAGATGACCACCACAGCTATCCATATCAAAACTGCATATAAGTCTAGGATATCCGTATTCCATTGCCCAGAGGCTTTGTACAGCTTAAATTTGTGGTGTTTAAATGGGTCTTGCCAAATATCATCACTCGTCCATGTCTGATATATGATTTTCGCCAATTGGAAGTTCTCAATTTCAATTGAATGTCCATATAACTCTTGAAGGTTAGCCTCGCCATTCCATGCTTCTTTGATTTCTATTATTTGTCCGATGGTAGGAGAATACTCATCATCAATTGAAGACTTCAGTTTAATGATTTCAACATCATCGACTCCTGAGTCACTTTCGATATTTGCTAACACTTCTTTGGCTTTGTCTTGCAAACCTAAATCCACGTAAAGGTTTGCCAGTTTCATCTGGTCAAATATAACTGTGGCTTGTTGATACTCAAGTAGTTCAAGTGCTTTGTCTGGATTGCCAGATTCAAATTCATAAATGGCAGCACCCAAAGCAAACTGTGGTTCATTGGTTTCAATGTATGCAGTGTGAGGAATGTCAGAATCGTAAGCGTCAGTCCATTTCTGTGAGCTTTCAATCGATTCAAAAAGCCTGACCTTCTGTTGATGAGTCCAATCATTAATCCCTGAGTTATAAATTTGGTCATATTTTTCAGTGGCTTCTTCTCCCCATAATTGTGATATGTCATACAAAAGCCTTTCGGGGTGGTTCTCTGGATATGTTTCGATTTGAGCTTCGCATTCAGACAAATCATCACTAAGAGATTCAAAATATAGTAAGTCCGATTCAGCGTATGTATAGCTGTCAATGAACTGGCACTTCTCAGTCAATGCAAGCACATCATCAGGATTGTTAAGAATATGCTCGTCGTATTGGCTCAGAACACCTTGATAAGTATTTTCATAGCTTTCGCTGACTTCTGATACAAAAACTTCGTGGCTTTCATATCCAAATTGATTACCATATACACCAAAACTAAAGCACAGAAGAGTAAGACCAGTTAAAAAGTAGATTCTCATGAAGGTAAATCCTTTTTAGTTAATACATCATTAAACATCGCCATTTTGCCATCAAAACCAAAAAAATATACGGAATGAACAAAATATTTAAAAAAGGACTCATATTATTCATCATCACATTGATTGGATTGACGGTATTTCTTTGGTTTGACGATTCACTAACACCGCTGTCAAAAGAAATTCTTGAATACGAAGTCAAACATCAACCTGTTGACAATGGAGAGGTTTATTTGTGGTGCTTCTCTTGTAAGACAGATGATGTTTATACTGCTGGCTCCGAATTAGTTAGCCGAGTGAATGAATACATTAAATCAAACAACTTCAGTGAAGACTTTGAATACAAAAACGAACATCATAACTTTGCGAGCGAAGGTATTCTGTGCGATAAATTTGATGATGCATGTGATATTTTTACTGTCGCAGACAGCATTGCCCATGACCAGTTTACCAATGACTATAACTGGGCGATTAATCGATACTTTGAGTACTTAAGCTTCGAGCATTACATTGACCAAACGCACCCTAATTTCGCAGCACCACTTCCAAGTTACAAAGATATTGTTAACGCACAAAAAACATATCATTTGTCGTTACTATCTGACAGTAATTTAAATGTAAATCTATTGATAGGCAAACTGTCTGAAGAGTTGATTAAAACCAAAAGAGTTTTAGGGAAAGTTGATGCATTAATACAAAGGATGATATTGGCAGTATTGATTGGAGAAAACATTGAGCTTGTGAACCAGTTACAACAAAAAAGACTATTGGAAGGTGTTGATTTAACCCTCTACTTGGCTCAATTAACTATATCAAAGAAACACTTTGATTTAACAGCAGTGCTGAAACGTGATTATGTTGGTGTTCTAGATTTTTATGATGAAAGCAGTGACATAGCTGAAATGGTAGAGAAAAAGAAGACTTCATCCCTGAATAAAGTTTTTTTGAAGTTTCTATTTAAGTTTGTTTATAAGCCAAACATGAATATTAACTTCATCACTTATGACTTAGTGCAACCACTATCTCTAACAACAATGAAACCCAAACAGTTCTTCAATGAAGCTCAATACGTACCCAAGAAGGAAGAAATGAATCAATATAGAAATTTTTTGGGACACCGGGCAATGAAGAAACTTAAGCCCTCTAATTGGCATGAATACACAGCAAGAATTCACAGCCTTCACAATAAAATGATTTTGCTAAAGTCATTAATCCATTATGGCTCAATTGACGAAATTAATAACAACCTGAATTCTGATGATTTTTCACATAAAAACCTATTCAATGATGAACTTCCTTATTTCGAAAGAGGCCACTATTGCTTCAGCACATTGGAAGGCATACTTGCTCGACCTAAAGACCTATGTTTGAGGATTATTAATTAATGGCTTTAATGGGTAATACCAACTTACCTTTACCATATCTATAATATTAGAATTCTTGTTTGTTTTTATCAGTCAAGTTAATAACTATTAAGATAAGGAATCATTCCGTAATTAATTGAAGACAATGAAAAAAGTAACTTCTTATTCATAACGAACTTGTTTCTTTGAACAGAATAAAGAGCTCTGTTAATAACAGTAAAACAAACTTTGCCAATGATTAAAATGATTGGTAATAACAAAAATAAATGAGAAAAGATAAAGTTTGGTATTAATACCAAAAACAAAACCATGATGGCTATTATCAAAAAATATGTTGACCAAAAAGACCCAGTGTCATATGAACTCGCTAAATAATAAAAGGCATATAATACGTAAATAGAACTTGGGATTATAATCGATACAATTATTGGGTATCTTTTACCATATTTACTAATTGTTATTAAGTATAGTTTTGTAAGCAACATGTTGCATGGCAAACCCAGAACTAGAATAAGCAGCAAACTCAAAACAAACCAAAATATTTCTTCAGAATCTACGAAATCAAACTCATAGTTAAAGGCAATCAAAAAAAACTGAATAAAAATAAATGCTAAATAAACAACATGTTTTTTAACATCATAATTATAGTAACGAATTACAATAATAATAGCTGAAAAAAATATTAAAAATGCAGGGTAAAAATTTAATATTTCTTCATCTATTGCTTTGAAAAATGAAAAGGATGTTACAGATATGATGCTGCTTAGCGAAATATATTTCCAAGATATTACTTTATTACCAAATAACCTTAATAAGAACCCTTGAAGAAGTTCAACTGACTTTCCTGTAAGAGAAGAAAGTTTTGACATAAAACCTTCTTCAAAATCTGATAATTTGAGCCAAAAGACTTCTAGCTTATCTTGGATTTTATAATCTTGCGCCTCATAAGAAAAAATTGCATAGTACAAAAAAATTGTTCCCGTAACAAAAAAGAACAGTTGGCTTAGTAAAACAAGCATATTAGCGACATGTAGAAATCAAATTTATGATATTTATTGGATTAGTAAGCAAGTCTACCCTTCATGTTCGTATTTTAAAAGTACAGTTTTCATTTCCTATCATGAATGCATTTGCCACCAAACCTAATCTCATGGTTCTTCATTTGCACATTCAAAAAATATTAATGTTAAATCTATAGTTGAAGATAGGTTTTGAGAATCAAAACCACAGTGCAAACCTATATATCTTTTCTCATAATTTATACCCATCTATACCCTGTACTTTACATGTCTCAAATAATGTCTTATAATGTAATTCTCACAACATCTAAGAGTTTTATAGACATATGGCAACAGTAGGGTACGCAAGAGTTTCAACAGTCGGACAATCACTTGATGTTCAGACTGATAAGTTAAATGAATTTGGGTGCGATAAGGTCTATCAAGAAAAAGTCAGTGGCACTACTGCCAATAGAACAGAATTAAAAAGCTGTTTGGACTATGTGCGTGATGGTGATGTGTTGGTCATCACCAAACTTGACCGCTTGGCACGCTCAACTCTTCATCTCCACAAAATTATCGATAGACTAAACAAGAAAAATGTTGGTTTCAAGGTATTAGACCAATCAATCGATACAACCACCAAAGAAGGTCGTTTGATGTTTGCCATTCTTGCAAGTATTGCTGAGTTTGAAACTGAACTAAGAAAAGAAAGACAGATGGAAGGTATCGAAAAAGCAAAAGCCAATGGTGTGCAGTTTGGAAGGAAAGCAAAGCTATCAAGTTCACAGGTGTCAGAATTAAAACAAAAACGCTCTGATGGAGTTTTGATTAAGGATTTGATGATGGAGTATCAACTTAGCAAAGCGAGTGTATATAGATTGTTATAAGCCTGCCTTAAGATACATTGAATTTAAGCAACTAATGTAACAATCTCATTTTTCAATGTCTCAGGTATTTCAAACTTGTTAATCGAAGTTTTGGATAGCCAGTTCTTAACTTCTGCCGAATCCATATCTGTTCTTGGAGCTTTTTCTGCAACAATTGAAGATGTGGTTCTTGAAACCCCCAACCCAATTAAGGACATCATTGTTTTAGAGCAAGCTCCTAACTCTAAAAACAAATATACTGGAGGGATAGACTTAATATATTTTGTATTGTCGGATTGAAAAAGTGCATATTCCAATAAGTCGTTATAGCACTTGGAATACTTTACATACTTAAACCTTAATGATGTTTCAATATCGTCAAATAGACCTCTCGCTTCAGTGTTAGGGTTTGATTGACCTTTCAATCTAGTTTTGTTTTTGTAGGCGATTCTTTTTGAAAGCAATTCGGAGTAACTCGTACCTTTCATCCAAAACAATGCCGTATTATAGAAGTATAAATGTGATTTGTCGGAGCCCTTTAGCTTCATAAAGTGTGTGTGAAATCTCTTAAACAACCTTAAATATTGATTTCTAATCTCACTGTAAGGATGCAGCGGATGTGGAGGAATAACATACTCAGGGCCCTTAGACTTAATTCTATTGAATATGTAATCAAACATTCCTTGTTGTCGATAAATAGATATATTGGGATTTTTGCTTGAAACCTCATGAGGAATAGAAATGTTATCGGAAAGTTTGTTTAGTGACTCGCCAATGATATTTGCTTTCTCACCAATAGTCATTTTGTATTTGCTCAAAACGCTTTCTAACTCACCAATTTTGCTTGAATTGTATAGCTTCATAAATGCTGTTTCAATACCTTCAAATTCCGGAATTCCTGAGGCAACATCTTCATCATTCATAAACTTAATAAGAGAATCAGTTTGGTCGCAAATATATGATGAAAATGCAGGTGTTATCTTTTGGCTTTTTGGCTTGTTTAGTGGGTTTGTAATCCATGTGCCTAAATTGATTAAGAAAATATTTCCCTCAAAATCTTTGGTTAACCTTCCAGCTCTTCCTGACAAATTCCAGAACTCAGTTGGGGTCAACGGATTGGGTGTTCTTGTTATTGGATTTCTACCCTTGGTTGGGTTCATGATAAATATATTTTGTGCTGGTAAGTTCACTCCTTGAAGCAAAGTGCTCGTACAAACAATGTAGTTAATTTTCCCTTTTAAACATAGCACTTCTATTGCTTTTCTTAAAAATGAAGGCATTTTCCCAAAGTGGTATACAATCCCATATTTGATAGTACTTGCTAATAAAAGGTCCTTGTGTATATGTTCTTCAATGAATTTACTAATCTCCATAAGCTCTGAATCAATATTTTCTGGAGACAAGCTCTCTAAAACAATCCCTTCTAATATTTGAGCTAAAGTTTCACACTTTGCTGGCTCACTCCCAAAAATTATATTAATTGATTTGTCGCCCAATCGGTGTGCAATTTGACACAACGTTTGTTTTTCATCTACCAATTCAGTCTCAAAACCAAGCTTAGTGACCCGTTTTATTTTATTGCCTAGCACTCCTGACACAGTAACTTCTTTAGGTAAATAGAGATTTGTATCAATAGTTATTAAATTCTGTAGAACTGGCGACTCTTCTGTATTAATAACCTCTGAACTGTTACTTTGAGTATCGAAAGTCTCATGAAATATTTCAGGATTTTCTGTAAATGGAGAACCAAAGAGCGTTTTTACTCTTGGTGAGACTTTTTTAACTCGCTCGACGACTGATTGTAAAATTATGCCTCTTGAGCCGTCTGAAATGTTCTGTGCTTCATCCACAATTAAGATGTCAATATTAACGCTTATTGATTCAAGTAGAATTTGTAACCTTTCTTGTGTAAGCACATATATAATTTTTGAATCTTCCAAAGGCTCGTATGGAACTTCAGTAATATCAGGTTTGTATTCAAGATTTAAAAATATTTGGTTAAAATCTTCAATCACTTGTCCAATTAGAGCCCTTGTAGGTACGAGGTAGACTGATATTGAGATTTGTTGACTGCAATACTTTGAAGCAACATAGTGTTGAAGTACAAAGGATTTTCCTGCAGAAGTAGGCGCATTTATAGTTACAGTTTTATGAGTTACCAAAGAATTCCAAAGCCTTAACTGGAAGTCTGTGAAGGTTATAGAACGATTATCGATTACTTCTATCGTGTTTTCAGTTCTGTGATATTCGTTTGCCATCCATAAGTGCAATGGAATTAGCATGCCCTGTGTGTCACTTAAGTATTTTTTTTCACAAAACGTGGAAGCAGGAAAATTACCAAGCCTATTTAAAATTGCATTAGTAACAGAACTAATTCTTGAGTGGTTTAGGTCTGTATTGTTTGAAACTTCAATAATTTTAAAAACACTAATTGCAATTTCATAAGCAACTTTTTTAAAATTATTATTTGAAGATAATGAAAAATTTAGAGCTGATTCCAATAATCTGAAGATGCTATCTTCATTTTCAAAATTACTTTTTTCATTAATCGAAACCATCAATCCAGATAATACAAGAGACTCTCGTTCAGAATGAAACTCTGAATGAGACCATATCTTTTCACATAACTCTTCTATCATAGGGTTGACCTTATTCCGGAAAATTTTCTATGCCAAGTTTTTTAAAGAAAAGTTGCCTAAACTCTGCTACGTTTTCAAATGGCAATAAGACTAAATGAAAATGAAAATTCTGAAGATTTGCACTTTTAACTTTATCTGAAAATAGGTTGTAGGCAGTTCTAATTCTTTCAGAGTAAGCTTCTATAAATTTTCCTTCAAGTTCATCATCAGTTAAACCATCTAAATTATTGTAAAAGCTAAAATCAAAACCTGATAAACAGCAATATCTTTCCTCTAATTTATTAGATTCTTTTGTGTATGGGTCAAAATAGTCGAGTAATTCATCTTTTTCTTCTTGGCTATTAAGAGAAGGATGGCTTTTTAATATATCAATATCCCTTTGTCTTGGAGTCCTTCCATCTTTAAACTTATTAAAACCAGATATTGAGTCACAAATTTCATCTAATGAGGTTGAAAGCTGTTGATATAATTTTGACTCTCCCCAATAAAGGTATAGCTTGTCTTTCGACTTGCTGTATCTAATATGAATTCCGTCAGTTCCGTGTACTGGCATAGCTTCACTTGTTTTCAAGTACATCTTTGAAGCAATTTGAGGGGCTTTTAGAAAACATTCCAGAATCATAAACAGTATTAATTCTCCGGGTTCTCCTGCTCTTTTAAGGGTTTTGTTGGCTTTGATAAACAGATTTCTTGCTGAATCAATTAATTCAGTCATATATCTAATGTCTTTCGTATCATGATATTTTTGAATTAGTTTTTCTCTTTTGTCTCTTGGAATACAAAACTCAACTAATTTGGGATAAAGAAAGTCAACAAATAATTCAATTGAAGGCTTTCTATCTTTGAATGTGAAATACAAGAAAGTACCATCCACTTTGATGTTGCGCTCTACTTCGACAGTCAACTCAATTAAGCGGTGCTCGACTCCTTGATATGGCTCATCGATACTTATGTTTGAAAACGGCTCGATTTATCCCTCCTTTATTCTGTTTGGGCATAAAAAACCACCCTCCAAGACATCAATGAAACAAATTCATTGTATTTCTATACACAGAACAAATCAATCCATATGACGCACTAATCTGGTGTGACTTAAGAAGTTAAAGTGATTATTCAAAACGATTTATATCATATCCGCCCATATTTGCATCAATTCAACTCTCAAATCCATATATTCAGAATTGTTGTAAACACCTCTTATAGAATTGGTGTCAGCATGAGATAGCTGTTTTTCAATGACCAATGTTTTCTCTGGAAATTTCTCATGTAATGAAGTTGAAGCTAAATGACGAAAACCATGAACTGTCATTTTACCGTTGTATCCAACTTTCTTCAGCAATCCAAGCATTGTTCCTGAACTAATGGGATTGTCGTATTGCTGCCTGTATGACCCAAAAATGTATTTTTTGTGACCAGTAGTAAGCTGTTGTTTGTTTAGAAGCATTATTGCTTGTTTGGATAACGGTACTATATGGTCTTTCCCTCCTGCAAAATCTCGAAACGATGCTTTCATCCTTTCATTAGGTATAGTCCAAATAGATTTCTGAAAATCAATTTCACTCCATTTGGCCAATCTGGTTTCTGTGGTTCTTTGAAATGTATACATCACAAAAAATAAACAAGATTTAGTGGAAATGTCAGCATTGCTGTTTTCGATGGCATGAATAAGTGCAGGCAACTCCTCGATACTAGAAAGAGAACTGAAGTGTTTATTTGATTTAACACTTTTAAACTTATTCTTCAGTTTGTACATTGGATTATGTTCCATGTAATCCTCTGAAACAGCGATATCACATATGTTGGTGCACCAGCCCCTTACTTTCTTTAAAGTTTCATATTTTCCATCATCGTAGAGTGGCTGTAATATTGATTCAAAAGCGTTTGATGAAATGTTGCTTATTAGGGTGCTACCAAGCGGTTGATAAACATATCGATTCAAGATACGTTCAATCTCTTGTAGATGCTTCTCCGTCCACAGAGCTTTGGACACATTCACCCATTTATCTTTTATATCTAAAAATGTTACTTCATTGCTGGTTGGCTTTGTTGGGTCTATGTCATTGGCAAAATCCATTCTGACTTTGTATGCAAAGTCTCTTGCCTGCTTAAGAGTAAGTTGGTTAAACCTATTAGGTTTAAGTGATTGAGTATCAACTGCATGTGGCTTGTTGACAAACACACCCAGCGTAATAGTGGTTCTTTCTTTTTTGTCAGCACTATTGACTTTAGAGCATTGTAATTTCCAAACACCACCTTTAACATTTTTTACAATAAACAGGTTGTTTCCAACACTTCTCTTTTGCCCGATAGTTGATTTGTTCAAGAAATTAGTAACTTCTGGAGCAGTATTTATAGGTTTATTTTTCTTCATGACATATAAAGTATATCAAAGATTGACGTAATATTTACGCAAAATACGTGAAACAGAAAGGTATTTAATGAAATTGGTTGAAACGTCCCTGTTTCTAAATTACTGATAATTATAAGTATTTAATCACTATGAAACAAAGTGAAACCTAAGTATGGCGCGCCCAGAGAGATTCGAACTCCCGACCAACCGGTTCGAAGCCGGTTACTCTATCCAGCTGAGCTATGGGCGCGGATTGAGTAATGGATTTTAACTTGTTTAAAGGGTTTGAGCAGTTATTTATTTAACTAAATCTCAAGCCGTTGTACCAACGGTGCCCAGAGAGATTACTTCGTGCATCCATGCACTTCGCCCCTTCGGGGTCGTTTGCAAGCAAACGGGTTGAAATGATCCCGTCATTTCAATCGAACTCCCGACCAACCGGATTTTGTTTTATAAACAAAATCGTGAGCGCCGCCGGTTTTGTTGCTCCGCAACACAGAAGGCAAACGAACCTCCTTAACCTACTCTATCCAGCTGAGCTATGGGCGCGGATTAAGTGGTGGATTTTAACTTGTTTAGGACTTGGTGGCATTTATTATTTCATTAAATCTCAAGCCGTTGTGCCAACGGTGCCCAGAGAGATTACTCCACACATCCATGTGGTCCGCCCCTGCGGGGTCGTCAGCAAGCTGACGGGCTGAAATGTTCCAGTCGGTTAAGTAAGTTCTTGGGCCTTTTTTTACATTGATCAAAAAATAAAAAAATCAGCATGTATCTATGTAAAAGTGGCCACAGCGAACATTGCTCTGTTTTCTCGTAACTGGTCGAACTCCCGACCAACCGGATTTTGTTTTATAAACAAAATCGTGAGCGCCGCCGGTTTTGTTGCTCCGCAACACAGAAGGCAAACGAACCTCCTTAACCTACTCTATCCAGCTGAGCTATGGGCGCATTGGAGTGATGTATTTTAACGGGTTATTAAATGAGTACAAGTGGAATGTTTGATATCTCTTAATGAACTCCTTATCAGCAGTTTGCCCAGAGAGATTGTTCCATACATCCATGCACTCCATCCCTGCGGGGTCGTCAGCAAGCTGACGGGCTGAAATGTTCCCTACATTTCAATCGAACTCCCGACCAACCGGATTTTGTTTTATAAACAAAATCGTGAGCGCCGCCGGTTTTGTTGCTCCGCAACACAGAAGGCAAACGAACCTCCTTAACCTACTCTATCCAGCTGAGCTATGGGCGCGGATTAAGTGGTGGATTTTAACTTGTTTAGGACTTGGTGGCATTTATTATTTCATTAAATCTCAAATCACTGCAGTATGATTCGATGTGACTAAAGTCCTTGAGCCGTTAACTCTAAAATCCTCGACAGCACGGATTGCACTTTAAAAATACCACTGTCAGCATCTATGCCACCTGCGGCATCATTGGTCATGCCCACCACCACAATCGGCCATTGGCCGTTGTTCTCTAGCAGCCAGGCATGGGTTAAGACATGGTATCCAGTGCTGCCTGATGTCAGACTGCCACCTTTGTACCAGACTCGATCCCAGTTGGGCCTGACCCTGAATTGAGCGGCTTGGGCGCCATACGATCGATCAACAGCAAACATGGCATCTGAGCCACGATCATACTGCCGCAGCGTAGCCATATTAGCGCACACATCCATGGGTGTCGCTCGCCATGTTCCCGAGGTCAACAGGCTGTCGTTGGCGAATGGAAAGCTGCTGACTGGTCCCAAGGGCACGATTTGGTTGTTGATGAAGTCCAGTTGATTGGCTTCGCTGTCATTGACGTAGGCATTGGCGGTGGCTAAGTCGAATGAGAAGTACAGGTGGAATTGTTCGTTGACTGACAGCATCGGTTTCAAAATATCTGCATCATCCACCCCAGAAATATCAATATAAGCATCAACCCCAGACCGACCGACGGTTTCATGCACCAAGTCGGTGGCGGTGTTGTCACTGTTGCCCAGCATCATACCGGCTAAATCAATCAGTTTAAATTGAGTGCCAAAAGGTTCTCGATTCACCAGAGTATTATTGAAAACACGTTCTGAGGCCACAAATTCTACATTTTGATTGAGGCTCAAGGCGCCAGAATCTATGCTTTCAGCCAGACCACCCAAAACCCAAGGTTTAAACAAGGATCCGGTGGCCAGTAATTGATTGGGGTTATTGGCCTCTATGATTTGACAGGCATTGTCATCATTGATGTAAGCGACTAATAAACCCGTATTTGCAGCCAAGGTTGCGAACTTATCAATCGCTTGACTCAAAGTGAGGTTCATGTCCTCGGGGTACTGTAAATTACCGTTGTGTGCATTGGCACCAAATGCGGTGATGCGTTGTCCATTGGTATATGAAACCTCCACCAGTATGATGCCAGTGTTGTTGTTACTGCCGGTGACAAACACATTGGCGTGCATGGCTGTTAATGCCACCAAATCGGTGATCACTGCATCAGGAAAACTGGTTCGCACTGAATCAATAAAAGTTTGCGTTTGCTGGGCATCTATTTGACTGAGCCAGGAGGCAGAGAAGTGCGCGTTGATGTCTGCGATGCTGGTGCTTTCTGCAGCCAACTGATCCAAAATCCATTGCAGTTGATTGGCAGCAGGTTCATCAGGCAAGGTATATACGCCATTGTCTTGTGGAAACAGCGGCGGAACGTCTAAAGGTCCAAAGTGATTGCGAAAAATCAACTGGGCTTGGACATTACCAAACAACATGATAAAAATTAACCCCACAAATTTCTTCATTCTGACCTCTTTTCCTGCAACCATGCTAAAGATTATAAAATAAATTGGCTTACCTTTCATCTCAGGCATACATTTTTATCACTGGCTTGCTTTATAATGTTTGGTTCTTTATCAGCTAGCAACCCAATGGTATTCGAAGACAGCTTGGCATTCGCCCAACAACTGGATCAACAAGACCCACTGGCACACATGCGTGAGTGCTTTCACATCCCTAAAATCAAACACAGTGAACAAGATGAGATTTATTTTTGTGGCAACTCTTTGGGCTTACAACCCAGACTCACTGCCCAATACCTCAACGATGAGTTAAGCAAGTGGCAAACTTTGGGTGTTAAAGGCCACTTTGATTGTGAATTTCCTTGGATGCCCTACCATGAATTTCTGGCTGAAGAGTCGGCCAAATTGGTGGGCGGCAAACCTTCAGAAGTGGTTAATATGAACTCGTTGACCGCTAATTTGCATTTTCTGATGGTCAGCTTTTATCGACCCTCAGCCAAAAAATTCAAGGTGTTAATCGAGGATCACGCCTTCCCTTCTGATCATTATGCCGTTGAGTCACAAATCAAGTTTCATGGCTTTGATCCAGATGAAGCCCTGGTGTTACTCAAACCGCGAGACGGTGCTGAATGTTTACAGCTGGAAGATATTCTTGCCAGCATTGATGAACATGCCGATGAGCTGGCTTTAATCATGTTACCCGGCGTGCAGTATTACACTGGACAGACCTTCGATATGCAGGCCATCGCTGATGCCGCTCAACACCACAACATCACAGTTGGATTTGATTTGGCTCATGCCGCAGGTAACATAGAAATGCAATTGCATGACTGGGGCGTCGATTTTGCCGCTTGGTGTACCTACAAATACCTCAATTCTGGACCGGGTTCTGTGGCTGGATGTTTTGTGCATGAAAAACACCACGACAACCCTGACTTACCCCGTTTTGCGGGCTGGTGGGGCCACGATAAAGACACCCGTTTTAAGATGGAAAACCATTTTGTGCCGATTCAATCGGCAGAAGGTTGGCAATTATCCAATCCACCGATATTGTCTTTGGCCGCCATCAGGGCATCTTTAGACACCATTAAAATGGCAGGCGGAATCTCAGAACTTCGCAACAAATCTAAACTTTTAACCGCTTTTTTACGCTTTTTACTCGAACATAGGTTGGCCAAGCATGTTGACATCATCACCCCAGATGATGACTTGAGTGGCTGTCAACTGTCGATCTGCATCAGCAGCGACCACAAAACAGGCAAACAAGTTTTCCAGGCCATTGAAGCGGCTGGCGTGACTTGTGATTGGCGTGAACCCAATGTCATTCGAGTGGCACCGGTGCCGTTGTACAACTCCTTTTCGGACTGTGTCCATTTCGTCGATATTTTAGAGACCTCATTATGAACAGTAACAACAAGCAAAAGCCCCAACACATTGTCATCATGGGCGCTGGCTTGGTAGGCTCCATGCACGCCATTTATCTGGCCAGACGTGGTTATCAAGTTTCGGTGTATGAAAAATTACCAGACATCAGAAAAGAAGCCATCTCAGCGGGTCGATCCATTAATCTGGCACTGGCCAATCGCGGTATCGACGCCCTAGACCGCTTAGGTTTAATGGATGAGGTGAATCAACTGCTGATTCCGATGCAAGGTCGCATGCTGCACGATGAAGACGGCCAGCTCAAATTACAGAGTTATGGGCAAAAACCTGAAGAGGTGATTTATTCTGTGTCCCGCGCAGGTTTAGTCAGCATACTTCGGAATGCCGCAGAAGCCACCGGCCAGGTTGAGTTCTTTTTTAAACACGAATGTCTGGCGATAGATTTTGAACAGAATAACTTCGTGGTTCTGAATAAACTGAGCGATGAAAAAACCACCGTGCAATATGATTACTTGATTGGTGCCGATGGTGGTGGCAGCCAAGTTCGCAAGTCCATGGAAGCCATACATGAAACCGAGTTTACCTCTGAACTGTTGGATCATTCATACAAAGAACTGAATATACCGCCAGGACCTGATGGTGAGTTTCAAATCGAAAAAGAAGCCTTACACATTTGGCCACGTGGCGATTATATGATGATTGGTTTACCCAATCCTGATGCCAGTTTCACCCTCACTTTATTCATGCCCAATGAAGGACCCGTCAGCTTTGCTTCGATCACTGATGTGGAAAAATTGCATGAAGTGTTTGATCGTTATTTTGCTGATGCCAAGGACCTCATTCCAGACTTGGAAAAAGAGTATTTCAATAACCCAACCGGATATTTAGGCACCATCAGGTGTAATGATTGGCAATATAAAAACGCGGTCCTCACTGGCGATTCAGCCCATGCCATTGTGCCATTCCATGGACAAGGCATGAATGCAGGGTTTGAAGATTGTGTGGCCATGGAAAAGGCTTTGGATGCGTACGATGACGATTGGAACCTGGCCATGCCAGCCTTTGTTGAAAGTCGCATGGACAACAGCAATGCCATTGCTGATATGGCCTTAGAAAACTATGTTGAAATGCGCTCTACTGTCAATGACCCGAAGTTTCACCTGAAAAAAGCCATTGCTTTCGAGTTAGAAAAGCGCCTGCCCGAGTATTTTATCCCCAGATATTCAATGGTGATGTTTCACTTGATTCCTTACGCCCAAGCTTTTGCTCGAGGCAAAATTCAAGCCAAAATATTAACTGAGTTATCCACTGGTATCGATGACCTCAAACAAGTCGATTTTGAGCGCGCTGAGAGGTTGGTTAAACAGAAACTACCCAGGCTTTAAGGCAAAAAAACCCAGCAACAAGCTGGGTTTTTTTATTAACATCGAGTTGCTGTTACTTCATGGCTTTTTTAACCACACCAATCACCAACAACAAAATGATGGCGCCAATGGTTGCGTTGATGATGGCTGCAATGTAACCACCGCCCAATGAAACGCCCAACAGACCCAACACATATCCCCCGACAAAGGCACCGATGATGCCAATAACGATATTAGCCACCAAACCAAAACCAGACCCTTTCATCAAGGTGCCAGCCAACCAACCTGCAATGGCACCAATGACCAATGTAATTAATAAACCCTCTAAATTCATAGTGTCCTCCTAAAAATTAATAGTCTTCAAAAATCACAGCTGGTGATATTTGAACCACAATTAAAATACCATAATTTGAAGTTTTTGTATCTACAAAACATAAATATTTAATGGCTGAGTTTCAGACTTAACCTCTGATTAAATCAGAATTTGATTGCAGCGATTGCAGCCATGTATTTATAATCAATTGAAAAGAGGTTACATATGTATAAAATGTATTCACTGATTGGGTTGATGATAATCAGTTTAAATGCAAAGGCTGTTGAAACTGATTATTTGGTGATGAGCTGGTCGCAACAGTATGGATTGGTTGCTGATTATCATGCTGTGGTTGATTTACCGGCTGACTTTAAAAACAAATCATCAGCCCAGGCCAATGACAACATCAAGCTGTTGGGAGCTGATGGGTCAGTAATCGATGAAGTTTCTGCCCAACAAGCACGCTACACCCGCTCAGAACATCACGGTCATGACCACATTGATGGGCAGTGGTTTCAGAATGAAGAAATTACCTTTGTGGTTCGCGCTCAAGTAGGCCGTGTAAAAAACCTAACCCTACCTTTTGAGCTGGACAAAAACCAGTCATTAATCAATTTCAATGTACTGCTTGAACAAGCCAAAAAAAAAGCACCCAAACAACAAAAACAAAGCAGGGGCAATGCCGATAACCGCATTAATCTATTGATCATGGGCGATGGTTATACCGCCAACCAAGCCAATGATTTCGATGCGGACGTTGACAGCGTGATTGCTTACATGCAAACCTTTGAGCCTTACCTAAACTACGCTAACTTCGTCAGCTATGACAGGTTATTTACGGCCAGCGCTCAATCCGGTGCGGATAAACCAGCAGCTTGTTTTGGTGCGGGTGCAGTCACTGTAAATACCGCCTTTGATGGCTCTTATTGTATTGCCAATATCAGGCGGCTGTTGACTGTCAATTCAAGCAAAATATATACCGCAGCAGCGGCCACTCCTGACTGGGATGAAATCATAGTGATTGTCAATGATGACGAGTACGGTGGCTCAGGCGGCGCTTTTTCGACCTTTTCAACCAACTCAGCAGCCAATGATATCTTCATTCACGAATACGGCCATTCTTTCACTGGTTTAGCCGATGAGTATGATTCAGCCTTTCCGGGTTTTCCTGCTTGCAGTGACATCAACGGCCCAAATTGTGAGGCCAATGTCACCGATCAGACCATCCGTCAAAACATCAAGTGGTCCTATTTCATCAACCCAAGTACACCAGTGCCGACACCAGAGACCCCACAATACAGCAGTGTTACTGGCTTGTTTGAAGGGGCCAGGTATTTAGAAAATAATATGTACCGGCCTAAGGACGCCTGTAACATGAGGTTTTTAGCCAGTGATTTTTGTGCTGTCTGTCAAGAAGCCTATGTTTTCAAGGTCTATCAGGTGCCCTATGCCCAAGGCAGCCAAATATCTTTGCTTGAACCAGGTACTGCCAATCCGGCCAACTTAACACCAACCGGCATGGTATCTGTGCCTAAAACTTACAGTATCGATTCTTTACAACCCAGTCATGACCTCACTGTCACGTGGTTGATTAACGGTATACAACAAGTCAACAACATCAACGGTCTTAGCACCCAAAGTTATGTTTTTGAACCCTCTCAAGTTGGGCTCAATACAGTTACAGTTAGGGTCAAAGATAATTCGCCATTGGTTCACAGCAGCCGACAAAATGAACTGCCAGAGTTTGAACTTTCATGGCTGGTTGATGTGGTGCCTTTTGTTGATCTTATATTTGAAGATGGCTTTGAGTAGCAACTAAGGCTGTTATAGTTGCAACTTAAAACCTTCGTGACTGGCGACAAAACCCAGGCTTTCATAGAAACGTATGGCTTCGGGTCTTTGTTTGTCTGAAGTCAGTTGGACCCAATGACAGCCGCGTTGCTTCGCCCGCTCAATCACCCAAGCAAAAAAGACTTTCCCCACGCCTTGGCCACGACAACTGCTGTGCACCCTCACACCCTCAACCAAACAGCGCCAAGTGCCTTGGCTGATTAAGTGCGGTATGTAGGTTAATTGCATCATGGCGATGACCTGACCTGATTGTTCAGCCACCACCAGTTCGTTGTTGGGGTCGTTTTGAATGTGCTGGAAAGCTTCGATGTAACTGGCAGACAGCGGCAGAGAAGCATCCTCTCTGAGTGCACCCAATACATCATCGGCGAGCATTTGCACCATTGGAATTAAATCTGCTGCTGTTGCGCTTCTGAAGTTCATTGCTTTAACTTGTCCAATAAAAATGTTTTGATGCCTGGCCACTCATTGGCGGTGATACTGAACGTCACCGAATCTCTGATGCGACCATCAGGCATGACCATGTGGTTACGAAGAACACCTTCTTGTTTAGCGCCCAAACGGAGGATGGCCTTTCTGGAGGCTTGGTTCAAATAATCAGTGACAAAAGCCACCCTATTGAAACCCAGCTTTTCAAAAGCATGCTGTAGCATCAGGTATTTGGCTTCGGTGTTGATTGCGGTGCGTTGTTTGCTTTTAGCGATGAAAGTGAAGCCAATTTCAGTGCGCTGGTGGTTCCAGTCAGTGTGCATAAATCGACTGGAGCCAATCACTTGGTTACTGTGTTGATCAATACTGACAAACACCAAGGCCTGACCGGCTTGTTGTTCTGCTTGGGCATGGCTGAAAAATGTTTGCAGTTTATCAGGATGCGGTACGTTGGTGACCATCAGTCGATGTAACTGCCCGTCTTGAATGGCGATGGCCAATCCACTTAAGTGCGCTGCTTGCAGGGGTTCTAAGCGCACGTGTTGACCGTGTAAAGTAGTGTCTTTAAAAGCCATATTACTCTGACCACACCGCGAATTCATTGCCATTGGGGTCTAAAAAATGGAACCGCCTGCCACCGGGAAAATCAAACACCGCTTGACTGATTTGTCCGCCTGCTTGGGTTATTTTGGCTTGTGTGTCTGCCAGGTTGTGACTGTAAAAAACCACCAGCACGCTGCCGTGTGCAGAAGTGGCTGTTTTGTCGGATAAATAAAAACCACCGTCCAAGCCCGCCGTTTTATCGAAGGCACAGTATTCAGACCCATAATCGGTAAACTGCCAATCGAAAACCGTGTTAAAAAATAATTTACTGGCGACCAAATCGCTGGCAGGAATTTCTAAATAATTTATTTTGGCTGTTTGGCTCATATTGAATCCCAATGGTTTTCAAATTAGGATTGTAATTCAATCCCATTCGTTCAACAATATGACTTTTCAGCATCCACCAAACTCGGCTTAATTCACCATGTTCAAACACGCCATTGTTAAAACCCCTTGCCAAGCCATGATCAATGGCATTTCTGATGCCCAACTGGGTTTGCCTGATTATGAGTTGGCGCTACAACAACATCAAAACTACATCCAAGCATTACAACAATGTGGTGTTAAAGTCATTGCATTACCCGCCGAAGAAAATTTTCCAGACTCTTGTTTTGTTGAAGACCCAGCGATACTGACACCATCATGCGCCATCATCACCAACCCAGGGGCAGCCAGCAGAAAAGGTGAAACCAAAACCATAGAAAAAGCAGTGGCTGAGTTTTATCCGCAACTGCACCACATCAAAGCACCTGGCAGTCTGGATGGTGGCGATGTGATGATGGTGGGTACGCATTTTTATATAGGCCTTTCAGCTCGAACCAATCAGCAAGGCGCAGATCAACTGATTGAGATACTTGAAGTACATAACATGAGCGGTTCTTGCGTCGCCCTATCTGACATGCTGCACCTAAAGACTGGGCTGAGCTATTTAGAGAACAACCATTTGGTGGCCTGTGGCGAGTTTTTAAACAAAGCGGCGTTTCAAAAGTTCGATATTTTGCCAGTTGATTCCAATGAAAGCTATGCAGCCAATTGTATTTGGGTTAATGAAACAGTGATTATTCCGGCCGGTTTTCCAAACACCCAAAAGATGATAGAAAACGCCGGCTTTAAGGTACTGCCCGTGGATGTTTCTGAATTTCAGAAATTAGATGGTGGCTTAAGTTGTTTGTCATTGCGGTTTTAGCAGCGCAATAAATTGTTATACAAATGGGTTAAATCGAGTATCATGATAAAGTCAGTTTTTGGAGTGCCCCATGGATCAATTTCAAATCATCATCTCAGTCATTTTATTGATCATAATTTTTATGGCCTTCGCACCCAAACTATTTGCTGATAAAAAAGACAACCAACAGCACCTCAGTGCCGAAGAAAAAGCTTTCTTGTACACCGAAACCAGCGATGCTGAATTTGAACAAACCATGCCATTTGATGTCACTCAAGCAATCAGGTCAGGCAACAAGATTCTGGCCATCAAGCATTACCGCGATCAGTTTGGTACCAGTTTAAAAGAATCCAAAGAAGCGGTGGAACGCATGGCCAAAGCCATGAAAAAATAACCATCATCTGTTATAAATTTAATCCTTACCCATACAATAAAATTATGAATCACCCAAAAATCAAGTTACTTACTCTGATAATTATTGTCCTATTCATTTCTGGCTGCCAACCTTTCAAAAAAACCCACGCACAAACCTTTGTCGATTCTATGCAAGCCCTAAAAATCAGCCAAAAATACATCATTGCTGACTTGCATGTCGATGTGCCTTATCGCTTGGAAGAAAAATATGCCGATGTGACGCTGGCAACTGAAGGTGGGGACTTTGATTACCCACGGGCCAAAAGCGGCGGTCTGGATGCACCGTTTATGTCGATATACATTCCGCCTGAAATTGAAGCCACCGGTGGCGACAGCACGGCTGTAGCGAATAAATTAATCGATTCTGTTGAGGCCATTGTTAACCGTGCACCGAAAAAGTTCGCGCTGGCTTACAGCACAGATCAAGTCAAAGACAACTTCAGCAAGGGCCTGATTTCCCTACCCATGGGCATGGAAAATGGCGCACCCATTGCTGGAGACTTGGCTAACTTAAAACACTTCTACGACCGTGGTATTCGCTACATCACTTTATCTCATTCTTTAAGTAACCACATATCGGATTCATCATATGACGCAGCACGACCGGCTCAAGGCCTGACGGATTTTGGTAAAGATTTGGTGGTCGCCATGAACGACATCGGCGTGATGGTTGATGTGTCACACATTTCTGACCTGGCTTTTTATGATGTCATGGCAACCAGTAAAACTCCAGTGATTGCCTCTCACAGTTCTGCCAGGGTTTTCACCCCAGGGTTTGAGCGCAACATGGACGACAACATGATCAAGTTATTGGCCGCCAATGGTGGGGTTATATTCATCAACTTCGGATCCACTTTCGTCTTGCAAGCATCGAGACAAAGTTATGACGATTACAAAGCCGCTTTGGATGAATACCTAAAAACCAATAACTTGAAAGATGACAGCGATGAAGCCAAGGCATTCACAGCGTCTTACCGCAAAACCAATCCTTTTGTTTTTGCCGACTTAAATGCAGTACTTGATCATTTTGATCATGTGGTCAAAATTGTGGGTATTGATCATGTCGGCATCGGTTCTGATTATGACGGTGTGGGCGACTCGCTGCCAACTGGTTTAAAAGATGTTTCCACTTACCCCAACTTGATTGCAGGCTTGTTAGGTCGTGGTTATTCTGAAGCCGATATTGAAAAAATACTGTCCGGCAATCTGATGCGTGTGTGGCAACAGGTTGAAACCTTTGCTGCGCATAATTAATCAGCCAAACCGTTTAGTCTGCACAACTCAGTATCAGTTTGTCCATACGCTGATCAGTGGCCAGGCTTCTGGGATGCTCAACACCAAACCGCTGTTTGATGATTGCAGCATCGGCGCATAATTGTTCAAGTGACCGATCGTTGCTTTGGCTTAAGCTGAACAGCAAATGCCGACTGTCAGCCAGTCTCCAGTCATCCAGGTCTAATTGGTTTTTTCTGATGTTATACGCTTGTTCGGCGCTTTTAGCTGCTTTTTCTTGATTTTTAAGCACAACATTTAATTCAGCTTCTGCCATTAAGGTGGCCGCATAAAGTAAATGATCGGTGCCTATTTGTGTGGCGCGTAACTGCAAGGCTTGGTTGATCCAATTGCTGGCGTCCTCCGACTGTTTGAGGTGCATGTACATGCGTCCCATGTTGGTCATGGCAAAGGCAATGTTCACGTTATTCAAGCCATTGGCCTCTAACTGCACCTGATAAGCTTGTTTAAACCAATCCAAAGCAAATTCAAAGTTGCCTTGGTCATAAGCACTTAAGCCCAAATTATTCAGCATCGCAGCCAGATCAGGATGTCCGTTGCCAAGCAGTTTAGTTTGGATGTCTAGGGCTTGTTGAAACAGTTGCTCAGCTTGCTGGTAGGCTTTTTGTTGCCGCTTGATTAAACCTAAATTATTCAGTACCCGAGTGAATTTGATGGATTCATTCAAACCACTGGCTGCCAATGACTCCATGGCTTGCATGTAGTGCGCTTCAGCAGCCTTCAGGTGACCCAACTCATACTCAGTCGCCCCCAAGCGATTATGCGCATCTGCGGTCAAGTAGTGATGATCTCCCAGTTGTTTAACCCGGCTCGCCAACACCTGTTCAAATCGGCTTTTGGCCAACTCATAATGACCTTGAGAATAGGCCAAAACACCCAAAGCGGAGAGACTTTTTAAGGTGGCATGGTGTTCTGCTCCTAGGCGTGACGAGTTACTTTCAAAACTTTTAAGATACGCTGCTTCCACTTGAGCCAAGTCACCTTTCTTCCAATACACATTACCCAGCAGCTGATATATATCAGCTTCAAGTTGTTCACTCTTTTCAAAATCAAAGACGCTGTCATCAGCATGTAATTGTTGACTGGCTTTTTGCAGAGTTGAAATGGCTGCATCTAATTCTCCCAACTCATACATCAACTGACCTTGGGTCAGTGCCTTTTTCATGGCCAAAATCACAGGTATTTGATCAGTCATTTCGTTTTGGTCAAAGGCATTCAACAGCAACAGCGCTGGTTTAAACTGACCTTGTTTTTGTAACAGTTCTGCCTCTATCAATGCCGCATTTATTTGATCAAGTAATGAACTGTCAACATTGATTTGTTTGGCTTTTTGCAGCAGCTTTTCAGCTGACTGGATATCACTCATGTTCAAGTACACTGCAGCCAATGTTTGGTATAGCTTGGCTTTGGTGGCGGGTTCTTGATTAAATTGATTATCCAGTTGTTGACTTGAATGATCCAATAAACTTTTGATGTCTACTACCTCAGATTGATTGACCAAGGGGTCAGAACCTTTGAACACATCAATAAGATAATCGGTGACTTGATTGACTCGCTGTTGTTCCTCTTGAGTGGCTTGTAAAGCGCTTTCTAATTCTTGAGTACGGTTGAACAGCGACACTGACAACAGCAACAGAGAAAGCATCACTGCCGCTGTGGTCACCACACCAAAAGCATGACGCTGAATGAATTTTCGCATGCGATAAAGCAGCTTGTCTGGTTTGGCCAATACCGGTTCGTTATTGAGGTAGCGCTTTAAGTCATCGGCCAATTGTTGGGCTGAGAGGTAGCGACGTTCAGGTTCTTTGTTGATGGCTTTGGCTAAGATGGCATCCAAATCACCTATGAGCTTTTTTTTCAGACCCGGCTGGGTGGCAAAAATGGTGGCATTTGTATTGATGTTTTGACTCGCCAGCGGTGCCCTGAGTTCATTGACTTGTTTGGCCAATGCCAATAAATCATGGTTATTAATGGTGTAAGGCAAACGCCCTGACAACAGGTAATAAAGCAACATGCCAATGGCATACACATCTGTGGCTGTGGTTATGTTTTGGCCACGAATTTGTTCAGGGCTGGCGTAGGCCAATGTCATCATAAAACCCGAAGCTGTTTGCTGTGAGACATCCTTTTTCAACTGGTTTTCAGTTTGATTCTCAGTCAATTTGGCCAAGCCAAAATCCAATAATTTAGCTGTGCCTTTGGCATCTACCATGATGTTGCTGGCTTTGATGTCACGATGAATGATCAGCGACTGGTGCATGGTAGCAACGGCTTCACAAACCTGAAGCATCAACTTTATCCGCTGTTGAAGGTTTAATGTCTGTTGATCACAATAGCGATCAATGTGCTGACCATCAATGTATTCAACCACCAAATAAGGTATGCCTTCTTTGGTCACCCCACCTTCAAACAATCTTTCAATATTGGGATGATTCAAACTCAACAACATGTTCAACTCGTTGTTAAAACTGTTAATCACCATTGAAGCGTACTGACCAGCTGGGGCCACTTTGATGGCCACAAACCGTTCAAAACCATCTTCATTTTTACAAGCTTTATACACATCACCCAAACCACCACTACCCAATGATTCAAGAATTGTAAAACCACCGATGCTTTCTGGCAGCTGGAATGGTGTTGCCACCGCCAAATCAGCGAGGTCTTTATCTAAAATACTGTTTTCAGTTTGGTGTGATTGTAGTAAATTTTTCAATTCAGGAAAAAGCTCAGGGTGCAAATCTTTGAGTTTATCTAGTACTGCTGGCTGTTGGTCTTTGGGTACACAGGTGATTTGCTCAAAACAAGTCCATAACAAGCCCCAATTTGCGGCTGCCTTGTCTGTGTTGTTTTCACCTTGGTTCATTTTTTTATTATCTCATAAATTGTTTGTTAACTCAGTGAGATGAGCTGAGTTACAATGTTATACATGGATGCGCTTGAACATACACAATCACAAGTCACTGCTTTACTGACTCAAGCTGACCTCAACAACCCAGAACAACAGAACCAACTGTTGAATCTAATTTACGTTGAGCTCAGACGCATGGCCCAGTCCAAAATGCACCACGAGCGCAATGACCACACGTTGACACCCACAGCATTGGTGCACGAAGCTTATTTGCGTTTGATCAGTCAAACAAGCCTCGACTGGCAATCAAAACGTCACTTTTTCGGCGCAGTGGCTGAAGCCATGCGTCGCATCCTGGTAGAGTCCGCCCGTGCCAAGGCCACCTTAAAACGGGGTGCCAATGCAGCCCACACCCACGACCTCAACCTGGCACACAGCAGTCTAGATGATGATATCATGGCGCTGGATCATGCCTTAAATCAATTGGAAACTAAAGATTCTCTGATGGCAGATGTGGTTAAACTGCGTTATTTCTCCGGTTTAACGGTTGAACAAACCGCATTGGCTTTGGACATTTCTCCTAGGTCTGTTAACCGTCTTTGGAGCGCTGCCAGAGCCTGGCTAATTACCCAAATGCAATGACATTTAATCGAAGCCATTACTGAAAATAGCATCCAAGTTTATGGCTGCAAAATGATGTGATAAAGCGTTCCCCGCTTGCTCAAAAAAGCCAGTAACATACAACACATCGTCTTTGATTAACAACGCATTACCCTGACCTTCATTCACACCATCAACTAAGCCCTGATCAAAAGCATGCCAATTGCTACCATCCCACCTCGCCAAACTATTTGCTGGTGCCCCTCCGGCTTGATTAAATCGCCCCGTCACAATCAGTTCATTGCCAGAAATTACCATGTCTTTTATTTCCTCAATGGGACCTGAATTGGTAACACCTGCACCCAAAGCCTCGCAACCAGCACCATCCCAAACAAAAATATTGTCAGCTGCAACAAAATCTACACCGCTACAACCACCACTGAAATTACCAGCCACATACAATAAATTACCATTAACAGCCAACGCCAAAGGTACACCGGTGATGGTGCCTGCAAACGCTTGCCAAGCGTTTCCATCATAACGGTATATTCGTCCCGTTCCTGAGGCTAAATGAGCAGCTATCAAGTCACCTTGATACACGGCAAAATCTGTGAATGTGCCTCCTTGATTAAAATTCCCCACTTCAGTAATGGCATTACCATCCCAGGCCAGAACAGGCCCTTGTGTGTTGTTATAAAAGCCATTAATTATCAGTTTATTGTCCCAAACCGTCATCAATGAATTATAGGCATTCAAGCCAGCAATAACTGGTGACCAGTTGCTGCCATCATATTTTGCGATGCCTTGAACTGGCGTGCCATTGGCTTGATCAAACGTGCCTGTTGCATATAATTCACCATTATATACTTGAAGTTGACTGACTTGGCCTTGACCAGAACCTGTCCATGCCAATTGACTGATGCCTTTCCATCGGTTAGACAGACTTAATTTAGCAACAAATGAACTGAGCTGATCACCAGCCGCAACAAAATCTCCACCATGGATGATGCGATTTTCAAAGTTTGTTAGGGTTTGTACTACATTTGATATGGGTGCTTGATTATCGCCAGTCCAAGTGTTGTTGTCATAGCACACTTGGGTGTTCCAATAGATTTGTGCATCTCCTGGCAAGCCTTGTGTCAACAAACAAAATTTACTCCCACCTTGTTGCATGTCAATAGGTTGTGTCAAATTCAAATCGCCCAACAGCGGTGCCATCGGCGCAGCTTCCCAAGTTATACCATTGAACCAAGCCAGGCCCTTGGCATCAGCATCAAAGGCAGTAAAATCTCCGGTTGAATACAACGGCCCAAGGCCATATGCCAGCTGGCCAAAATGTGTGTTGACACCTGACGACATTCCAAATTCTGACCACTCTTCAGCACCTAAATTAAAATCTGAAACAGCACCACCTGGATCACCTGAAACAGAACTGGCACCTTTTGTTGAGACCGTTAAAGTGGACCCATTAATCACCACATCAGGATGTGGAGCAGCACTGCCATTGTGGGTTCCTCTGACCAACCATTCTGGAACTGATGGGTTCCAAGTTAATGTTGAATTACCCATTTGCACCACCACAAAGCTGGTGGTACTGAAAACTGCTTGAACTGAATTTGAAACGCCGTTACTGGTTTGCTGCGCATCAGTATACAAAGGGTACCAAAATAGGCCATCTGTTTTAACCACATTTCGCGCACTCAAATCGCCATTATTGACTTCGGTGAATGAGCCACCCACATAGATATTAGTGCCATCACCATCTAAAGAGTTCACCGGTCCATTGGGGCCATTGCCGATGCCGTTGGGTTGATACCAACCTAAAGTTTCTGAGTAACAAGCAAAGTAACTCAGCCCTATGACACCACCCAAATCAGTGAAATCTCCACCAATACAAATATCAGGGCCAAATGGTTGTACTGCCTTGATTGGAAAAATGCCAGACATCAACGGGCAATCCTGGCCATTATTGATGGCTCCTATGTCACCCAGGGAATGCCATGTGCGGTCTTTTATTTTAAACAAGACATGACACTCCAATTGTCCATTGTCATTTAAATACTCGACGGCAGTTGACTGTCTGGCAGCCACAAAACCATCTGTGGTGCCCTTAATAGCAAATACACGCTGGTTGTTACCACCAAAAAAATCATTCATTATGGTAAATGCTGCATCAGCGGGTTGACCCACCAAACCACATAATAACAAGGGGATCATCAGGGTTTTCTTCATGGCACTTCTCTCTTATTTCATTTGACTTGCTTTATTCATGCGACAAACAAAGCTCATTCACGCCAAATATTTTTGCTTATTTCTATCCACTGTTTAAGCTGACTTGTTTAACTGTGAAAACACGGTGACTTTTGTATAATGTGCGCTTTCTTTCAATGGCACCATCCACTTTGAAAATAGTCAGCTCCAAAGGACAAGGCCCGGTCTTGAATGTGGTTCACGGCTGGGGCATGAATGCGCATTTATTTGATGATTGGTCAGATCAACTGGCTTTGTATTTTCAGGTCAACTTAATCGATTTGCCAGGTCATGGATTGAATCATGAAGAAATCCTGAGTTTGGATTTAAATGCCTTGGCAGAAGAAGCCAGCCACATCCCCAAGGGTATTTGGTTGGGCTGGTCGATGGGTGGGTTGTTGGCTTTGAACTTGGGTTTGAAACAACCTGAACAAGTAGATGCCTTAATCATGTTGTGTGCCACTCCTTGTTTTGTTGCGGCTGAACATTGGCCACATGGCACGCAGGCTGGTGTCTTAACTCAGTTTGCCAAAAACTTACAACTGGACATCAAACAAACCATCCAAACGTTTTTGGCCCTTGAGGTGATGGGTGTCGATGATGAACGTTCACAGTTGAAAGTGTTGAAGCAGAAAGTGTTCGAGCGACCGCTGCCCAGTGAGCAGGCCTTAAGTGCAGGCTTACAACTGCTGAAACAAGTTGACCTGTCTGCTGAGTTGAAAAATTTAACCCCACGCTCCTTGTGGATCAGCGGTCGACGTGATCGACTGGTGTTACCAGCAGCCATGCAACAAGCCGCAGCGCTTTGTGATGGTGAATACCACATGTTACGCGGCTCAGGTCATGCGCCATTCATTCGACAAGCCGCTGATTTAACCCCCTTAATTAGAGATTTTATCAAAAATTTAATATGAGCTTAGAACATCATTTAATTCAAGCGGCTTTCGATAAAGCGGCCAAACAATACGAACAGCACGCGGTCTTACAACGCGAGTCGCTGCACCGCTTATTGGAACGTTTGACCGATGACTTAAAAACAGCGCCAAAACAAATCCTGGACCTGGGCTGTGGCACCGGATGGGCCGTACCTGAGTTACTCAAGTTATATCCTGAGGCACACATCATCGCCGCTGATTTTGCCCAATCGATGGTTGATTTGGTGCCAGAAAACCCGCAAGTTTCAAGCCGCGTCACCGATGCCCACGCCATTGACGTGCATGCCCAAAGCTGTGATTTGGTGTTTTCAAACTTGATGATTCAGTGGTGTGATGAGTCCACTGTATTAAAAGAAATCAAGCGCGCCCTGACCCCGGGTGGCCACCTGCATTTAACCACCATGGGCGAACACACCTTGCACGAATTAAAACTGGCTTGGCAAGCCATTGATGACCAACCGCACGTCAATGAATTTGTGCCAGCGGCCAAAATTGCTGACTTGACCATGCAACTGGGCTATGCGGATGTGATTGCTGATTCAGAATTCATCACCATGACCTATGCCAATGTGATCGACATGATGCGAGATTTGAAAAACATCGGCGCCCACAATGTCGATAACAACCGGCCACGGGGTTTAACTTCACCGCAAGTCATCAAACAACTGACCAAAAACTTCGAAGAATTTCGCACCGAAGACGGCCTGTACCCAGCGACCTATGAGTTGGTCTATCTGCGGGCCAAAAAAACCGGCGAAGACAAGGGTTTGCCGTTGAAGATTAAGTGATTTTTGATGGGCAGAGCCCATCCTACTGAACTTATTTTGAATTTATTTTGAATTTAAAATTAATGGCCTTGTTAAATTATTCCATATAATTTTGCCTCTACTTCGCCCAATTTGGCTTTTGATAATTTTTTTAGTGAGCTAACAAAATTATCAATTCCAGAAGCTTCAACCCTTAAATCAAATTCAGAAACATAGTTTTCTTGTTCTGAATTTGTGTAACTTACTATATGAGCTATCTTTACCCTAGCAATTATATGACCAGAACCATCTTTGCATTTTAAGTTTAGGGTGAAATAAGAAATGCTATCATTCTCGCCAGTTGTGTATTGAACCTCTTGCCCAATTTTCTTTGGAAATCCTTCAATTAAAGTGGCTAGCTTCTCAATTTCATCTCGATTGGTATAACAATCTGAAGTAGCAGAAAATAGTCCATTCGAAGCAATAATTCTGACTTCAAGTAAACTTTCATCTTCCCAAATTGATTCAATGCTTATAGCTGGTTCCATTTTTTCCTTGAAATATCAATTTTTTATGTGCGTATTAAAGCTTCGTAGGATGGGCTCTGCCCATCACAAATCTGTAAAAACAGTATATTTCATGACTATACCAATAACCAAATTAATGTCGGTGTTTTCTTGGAAATTGTTAGTTATGGCAGCCTCGTTATTGTTTTTTGGGGCGAGCCCATCGTGCGATTAGATTGTTTTGGCACCCTTGTGTCGGCGAGCCGCCGGCGGTCCATATTGACTCAACCAATTAAATAATTGATTGGTAATACTTCACCATCTCTTTTCGCATATTTTGATCGGGCAAATCACCTTGCATGGCTTGCATGTTTTGTTGCATGTGCTTAACTTGACTGGTGGCTGGAATGGCACAGGTCACAGCCGGATGAGAAATCACGAACTTGAGAAAAAATTGTGCCCAGTTTTCACATTGAATCTCTCGGGCCCAATCGGGCAGGGGTTGATTACGCACCCGGGTAAACAGTCCGCCACCTTGGAAAGGGCGATTAATCACCACGGCCATGCCCAAGTCTTGGGCCAAAGGCAACAGGTGGTTTTCTGCTTCACGGTCATCGATGTTGTAGGTGAATTGCACAAAGTCGACCGGATTGGTTTTCATCATATCAAGCAATTCGCTGTGCCGCCTACCATGAGAGGTGGTGATGCCCGTGTGTTTGATGATGCCCTGTTTTTTCCATTGGTTCAAAGTAGCTAATTGAGTTTGCCAATCAAGCATGTTGTGAACTTGCATCAAGTCTATTTGCTCCAAACCCCAAAGCTGCATAGATTGTTGCATTTGCTGGATGCCGTTTTGCTGACCCATGGTCCAAACCTTGGTCGCCGAGAACAGTTGCTCTTTACCCTGCACCTGGGGTAAGACCTGTCCCAGCACTTGCTGCGCAAAACCATACATCGGCGATGAATCAATCATGCGCCCACCGGCTTTAAAAAATGCGTTCAAGATGGCAACATGGTTACGTAAATCAGTGTTGGCAGGATTAACATCAAAAGTGATCCAAGTACCCATGCCAATGGCAGGTATCTGGGTTTGAGTCTTGGGTATGGCTTTGGTTATCAAGTTGATTGCGCTGGCTTCGGCTCTGGAGAAAGCCAGACCTGCCAAGGCAAGGATGGATTTATTGATTGATCGTCGAGAAAGCATTCAATTCAGCGCAATTAATAGTTATAGACTTTGAAATCAGCCATGGGTATTGTTTTTTTTTCATAATTTAAAGTCTCAATTCTTAATTCATGATATGACTGGTACCGCCTGTTTATACTTGCGTTCTTTGGCTGTGAAATGAATCGGCTGCCGGAGCTGATAAATATAATTCAGTCGAGTCTGATGGGTTTGGATGTAATCTCGTTGCTGTAAAACATCTAATAAATCACCTTGCCACTGTTGCTGATTATTCTCAAAGATAAAACAATGCGGCAACAAATGATGCGGCGCATCAACCAAAAAAGGTATTAAGGCCCGGTCTTCAGCACCTTCAATGTCGCATTTAATCACATCAACTCGTGATAGTTTTTGCGCATCAATCACATCTAATAAAGTCTGGCATGGTACCTGGATAGATGACTGTTTATGTGACTTTTCAAGCAGCGAACTGGCACCTAAGTTATCATCATCCAAAAACAATTCAAATTCACCCGATTCATCACTGATACCCAGTTGCATGGTTTCAATTCGGGGCTTCTCTTTCAGGCCCTCACGGGTGGCGGTTAAATTAAATTGTAAACGCTCAAAAACCGGTGGGTTCGGCTCAATGGCTATCACTGCACCCAAACGATTTAAGTGGCTGGCCGCTATGGCCGAGTAAATGCCGACATTGGCACCGATGTCGACGAACACCCCTTCATGCGGCAGGGCATCAAGCATCACCTGACGCTCAATCGCATCCCAACGCCAGGGCATAAACACAAAGCCACGCTCAGAAATATTGTCGTCCAACTGACAACGAAGTCTGACTTGACCAAATTCTAAATCCAGCGGCAGCATGGCAGCACTCATCACCTGCTTACGCAACAACTGGGCAATTTGTTTGCCCAGCCAATTGGCCGGTAGTTGATGGCACCAATCAATTTTTCTTTGGGTTTTTGCATCGGGTTGATAGCTGCCAAATGGTTTCATATGAATAACCCGTCAGCCTTATAAGTGGATTCAGAATGACCGATGAATAACAAATCAATGCTCAACTTATCTTGAATGGCCCTACTTTCAGAAAAAGCTGCAACGCAGAGCTGGCGCTCATCAGTCATCCTTAACAGCTTGGTATTTAACAGATAGGCCTTACACTTTTTGCCCGCCACTGCGTTATCAATATTGACTGTAGAATGACTATAGTGGCATATTGATGTCTTGTGAGCGAACAAAAATTGTAAGGCTGAATTCAACATATTAGGCTGTCGGGTTATTATAATTTTCTACCCAGCTTTTTCTCAATTTGTTTTTTTTCCCAGCTGGTGCCAAATGAGCCAAAGATTTCGAATGCCACCAAGCCATGCACCACCACACCAGCACCCCAACCCAATGACAGCCAAAGCGCTTGGGGGTGACTGAATTTACCGGTGACTAAAAAGGCCAACATAAAGACGGCATACATAAAAACATGGCCATAAAATTCTTTGATGCCTTTGACATAATTGATGGCGAGTTTTTCTGCTGTCGTGACTGTTTCAGCATCGTTGTTGGCTGTTGTGATGCTGGTTTTTTCTGTTTGTTCGTTCATGGGATTGACTCCTGTTGTTGGTTGAAAAGTGGTTAAATCAACTTCAAAAACAGCGGCCAAAGCTTTGGCAGATTCTAAACTTGGTTGACCACCACGCTCAATGCGCTGGATGGTTCTGACACTCAAGTCAGTGAGTTCAGCCACATGCTCTTGTGACCAGCCTCTTTGTAATCTGAGTTTTCTTAAAATCATATCAATTCCGATGTTTTTCAAGTACCACCATTTTCACCACACCCGACCCAGTTAAACACGACAGCGTCACGACATGTCAGGTAAAAGTCATGACATTATAAGCCAACACTGAAAATTAATTCACCTTAAACCCTCAGCGTGAAATTGCTGCCGTGCAATTCGATAGCAACGCTATGAAGCAATTCGAATGCTTAATTGGCATTTAGACGATCCAGGCAGCAGGGTGAGGCACTATAGGCTGTTTGCACTTAAGGCTTTTTATGTTGGGAATCAGCCAAATTGGCAAGCCCAATTTTCAAACCAAATAACAACCTCAAAACTTGAGACCTTCGGATGAGTTCATAGCTCAGAGCACAGCCAACAAAAGTCAAAACAATCACAGCTGCCGGTTGCATGAGGGCGCCTAAGTCACTGAGCCAATAGGCAATCACAATGATGAAGGTTTGGTGCAGTATGTAGTACGGGTAGACGGCTTGATTCAAATACTTTAACCACCGGTGGTTGCGATTCAAGTGTTGATGAGCAAAACCCAAAATAGCCAGAATCCAGGCCCAACGGTTGAAATAAACCAGCAACAATTCAGCAAAATACAACCAGTCTCTGGGTGCTTCAGCGCGCTGTTGATAATACTGATGGTAATAAATAATCAACACCGCAAATGCCAACACAGCAAGGCTTAACAACTGTTTTCGATACTGTCTGACTTGTTGCCAAAAATGTTTTTCCCAACCCAGTAAAAATCCCATGCATAAGAAGCTAAAACCCAATGCCTTTCGCGTGCCCTCAGAGTCCTCAGGGAAAATAAAAAAATGTAACACCGTCATAGCAAGCACCAAAACCGGAGCAAGCACTGTGAGCTTCCAGCTTTTAAATGGCCGGTACAGATATGGCATCAGTTTAAACAATGACAACACAGTATAAATAATCAGCAAGTACATGGAAAAATACCACAGTTCCCTGATGTACCACAGGTGATTAACATCCACATGCGGAAATATACCCGATTGATAAGCCGCAAAATACGGGTGCCCCAAGTCCAAAAAAGCCTGATAAAATTGTGTGTAACTGATGTCGGGTAAATCACCTTTGGACAGCATTTCTATGTACAGTTGTGGGGGCACAATCACCCAAATGCCAAACAACAAAGGTACCCACAAACGCAAGGTTCGAAGGCCAACAAAGCGCCAAACTGATACTTTATTCAGAAAAAAACGAATCGCAATCCCGGAAATTAAAAACAGCAAAGGCAAGCGCCATTGATTGAGTAAAATCATCAGGCTCTGTAACCATTCAGACTGGTGTTGTGATTTATAATGGTAGCCCCAATCAGCGACATACAACATACCCACATGGTAAAAAATCAGCAGCCCAAAGACCAGAACCCGCAACCAATCCAGGTCATATCTGCGTTCACTGGGAAAATCTTCTGCGGCCATTTATCCACTCCAAAATTCAAATGGTATGTTAATTAAATACCTAAAAACAGTCACTTGGGATAAATGCACCTTTTTTTGGGATGAATTGGTCAAGGTCTGCCGGTGATGAATAAAACACACAAATGGCCGATGTGGTCTTTTTGGCTGGGAGTATTCACTTTAAGTGGCTTTTTGGCGTGGAACAATGCATTGACCACCTCAGCTGACCTGATTCGCAACCAAGTTGCTTTCAAGCCTTGGCAGCCTTATGTTTGGGAGTTCAGTAGTTTTGTCAGCATCTTTTTACTGTATTTTGGTGTTTATTGGTTGGCTAACAAGGCTTCATTGTTGGGCCCAAACTGGTTGCGAAACTCAGTAATCCATGTGCTGGCCTCAGTGCTGTTTTCAGCGCTGCATGTGTTGATGATGGTTTGGTTGCGTCAAATCATATACTTTTTAATGGGGGGCTCGTATGACTTTGGAGTTTGGCTTGCCGAATGGCTGTATGAATACCGAAAAGACGTGATCACCTATTTTGTCTTTTTGCTGATTTTGTACGCCTTTCAACATTTCAGCCAAGCCAAAGCAACACCGGCTTCAAGTTTTGCAGCGAAAAAACTCAAAGTAAAAAACAAGCAGGGTGTGTTTTGGGTCAACTGTGCTGATATCACCAGCATTGAATCAGGTGGTAACTACATTTATATCCATGCCAATGGCCAAGTCTTGCCGATGCGTTCAACCATGGCAGCGATTGCAAAACAGCTTGATCCAGCGGATTTCATCCGGGTTCATCGATCTTATATCATTAATCAGAATCACTGCCAAGGTCTGCACAAACAGTCCGCAGACAGCAGTGAACTGGTTTTATTGAATGGCAAGGTGGTGCCAGTTTCAAAAAAATACCGTGCTGATTTAATGTTGGCTTTGGAGCAAAAAATCATCAACTGATGTTAAACTTGAAAGCATGAAAAAAGTATTTGTTGATGAAATGATTGTCTGGGTGGTGCAAGCCAAACAGGTGCTTGAAGCAGCTGACATCCCCTGCTTCATTAAAAATGAATTTTCCGGTAATTTGGCCGGCGAAGTGCCGTTCACCGAAACCTGGCCTGAACTGTGGATTCACCGTGACAGTGACTTGACCCAAGCCAAAACTTTACTGCAACCCTTAAGGGACAACCGAACCGCTCATGAACAAACAGATTCATCCATGTCGGACTGGGTTTGTAGTCACTGTGGCGAAACCAATGAAGGCAATTTTTCACTGTGTTGGTCTTGTGGCCAGGTGTTGTTGGTAACTGATTAAATCATTGTTAACGAAGCAACGTCTGCTCGACGTAATGGGCTCAACTTCTGACAGAAAATAAATCACTGCTTACGTTTTGTTTCTGCTCCATGCAACGAAAAATCTCACAGTGCTGACTGTTTTTAACCCAGTATGTGGATTACAATAACTTTACATTATTACAATTAAAATCATGCCTAAAAAACTCCACTTCGAAACTTTGGCCATCCAAGCCACAGAACCGCAAGGCGATGAAACTGGCTCGGTAGCCAACGCCATTTATCCTTCCACCACGTTCAAGCGCGAAGCCGATGGCAGTTTTGCCAGTGGTTTTATTTATTCACGAAAGCACAACCCCAATCGCAAGCTGCTGGAATCTTCTTTGGCTGAAATTGAAGGAGGCAGCCGTGGCTTTGCTTTTGCCTCTGGCATGGCAGCCATCAACACCGTGCTGCAATCACTGCATGCCGGTGACCATGTGATTGTGCCAGATGATGCTTATTATGAATTGCGCCGAACTTTAACTGAATTATTTGCTCACTGGAAACTTGAGCACACCCAAGTGGACATGACTGACCTGTCGGCCATCCAAGCAGCTTGTCAAAAAAACACCACCTTGATTTGGATTGAATCCCCTTCCAATCCCTTGCTTAAAGTAACTGACATTCGTGCGGTGGCTGATTTGGCCCATCAACACAGTGCGCTGTGCGTGGTCGACAACACCTGGTGTACACCAGTTTTACAAAGGCCTTTGGAACTGGGTGCTGATGCGGTGATGTATTCAACCACCAAATATTTTGGTGGCCATTCTGATTCACTCAGTGGTGCATTGGTGGTCAGTGAGAACGCGCCGACTGCTTTTACTGAGAACATGGCCAACATCCAAAACCTCAGTGGTGGTGTGCCTTCGGCTTTTGACTGTTGGTTAATCACTCGTGGCATCAAAACCATGAAACTTCGGGTCATGCAACAGGTAAAAAACGCCAAACAACTGGCTGAATTTTTACACCAACACGAGCAAGTAAAAACCGTTCACTTTCCCGATCTGGCCCACCACCCACAACATCAATTGGCCCAACAACAAATGCCTGATGGCTGTGGTGCCATGCTGTCCATTCAGATAGGCAACAACCAAGCCGAAGCCATGGCTGTGATCAGCCGACTCAAGTTATTCACCGCTGCCACGTCATTGGGCGGGGTTGAAAGCTTGGTTGAACACCGCCGATCAGTTGAAGGTGCGGCCAGTTTAACGCCGGATAATTTGATTCGAATATCGGTGGGTATCGAACACATCGATGATTTGATTGATGACTGGCAACAAGCACTGATTTAATGCATATCAATAAATACAACACTGACATCAAGGGTGATCCACCACCCTTTTGGCGGCAGTTCAAATTTTTTTTCGCCTATTTAAAACAGGAAAAGCTGTACTTCCAAATTACCTTATTGGCTTTCGCCAATATTCTGTTGTTGCTGCCCTCAATTATCATTTATATATTGGTCAGTGCAGTGCTTTTTCTGGTTTCATATAAGCTGGCCTTTGAAGTGCTGCATACGGTTTCTAGCGGCCAATTTATATATGCCGATAATCACAGTTATGAAATTGATGACAAGATAGGTTTCAAAGCCATTGCTATGGCGGTGTTACAGCTGGTGATTTATATTTTCATCTATCGCTATGATCCACCGGTGGGGATGGCTTTATTGATATTAACCATTGTAGCCACACCCGCTTATTTAATGATGTTGAGTAAGACCCAGTCGGTCTTAGCCTCTTTGAATCCAATCAACTTAATGACTGTGATGTCACGCATAGGTTTTGAATACGGGGTTTTACTGCTGTTCTTTTTACTCTGTGCAGCGTTTAATATGCTGTTCAGGTATTACACCGCTGGTTTGATGCCGGGCATCATCAGTGATGTGGTCTCAGCTTGGGTACTGTATTTTTTATTGGTTTTTACCTTTTTGGTGATTGGCTACGTGATGTATCGGCATGCCGATGAACTGGGGCAAGACACGGTTGATACTGAGTTGCATGAATCACAGCCAATGCAGCAGGAAGACCCTATCAAACTACGGATTAAAAGTTTAATTGCTGCAAACAATGGACAAGAAGCTGCGGCCATCATCAAGCAGCTTAAAGCCGATGATGGTCGCACAGATTTGGATGTTTATTTAGCTCAAGCTGAAAATTTATTGCTGCACAATATCCGACAGCGGCCAGCTGATAAACTGCAACAATTAATCAATGACAAACAGTTCAAGGCCGCCATCAATATGGTATTCGAATACTTGGAAGATGGGCACTTCCTCAAACCCAAACTAGCCACTGACATGAGCCAATTGATCCAATATTGTTTTGAAAAAAATCAGTTCAACAACGTGATCAAGCTCACACGCCAGTTTGACCAGCGCTATCCAGACTCACATCAAGAGATTGTCGATAATTTTTTCCTGGTGGCCAAAATTTACTACCAAAATAAAAAAATCGAGCAGGCAGAAAAACTGCTCAACTCTTTGCTCAACACATACCAAAACACCGCCAATACCCAGGCTTTGAAATCTTACTTGATAGGGATAAAAAAAATACGCCGTGATTAAATCATGGGTAACTGAAATGACCAACGATTGGGTGATCAAACAGCATGTCATTGATTTGCGGGCCCCAGCCGATGTTATGGATGATTTTATAATGGCCAGAAGCGGCTTTTTGATCACTGACGATACCGATGTGCGGTAAGTTAGAACCGCTTAAGCGCCAGGTGACGATTTCACCTGGCTGGTAATCTTCTGCCCGATCGGTAACTGGCAGCACTTCACCATGACGAGTGAAGAAAGTTTCTAAGTTGGGCACCCGCCGGTGGTCAATGTTACTGTCTGGCTTACTTAAGCCCCAATGAGCTGGGTAGTCATCAAAATGAGACTGCATGTCTTCATGCACCAGTTGTTGTAAATCAATACCTAGGGTTCGGTATGACCTGATAATCACATCGGTGCACACCCCTTTGCCTGCATCTACATCGCCCATGGGATAGGGGATTTTTTGATAAGAGCCATCGTAAATGACAACATGTTTAAGGCGCTGCTCGGCCGCTTCAACCAAAGGATTGGCCAGGGTATATGAACCAAGCAATATAAAAGTGATGGATATAAATAGTCGCATACTGAATCAGACCGCAGTGAAAAATAAAGATTCAATAACAGCCGCTTTATTTTTTTAAAATATGTTTTTAATTAACACAAAAAAACCAGCCACTTGGGCTGGTTCATAACAGCGGGTTTGAAGTGCTTCAATCTTTTAGGATGAAAGTGACTTTCATGGCCACGCGATACTCTGTGACTTTACCATCATTAACCACTACTTTTTGACTTTCTACCCAGGCACCGGTTACATTTTTCAATGTTTTAGAGGCCCTTTCTATACCATTCTCAATGGCATCATCAAAACTTTTATTAGAGCTGGCGATGATTTCGGTTACTTTGGCTACACTCATGGTTTTCTCCTTTTTTCGTTGTTGTTTAAATTAAATTGAACAATGAGGGTAGCAAACAAAACATTAATATGCCATTAAAGCGCTGCTGATTTGACGATTGTTTTGATTTGATTGGTGGCTAACCACAAAAAAGCCGGTCAATGACCGGCCTTTATTTACCTTGAGAGGATACCCATCACCAACCGCAATCGCGGCCTTGGTTTTGCTCATCCAACCAAACTTTCAATGGCGCGAAATAATCAACCACAGCGGTGGCATCCATATCGCGTGAGTTGGCTATCACTTGCATGGCGTCTTGCCAGGGTCTTTCAGCACCCATTTCTAAAACTTTGATCAGTTTCTCGCCAGCAGCTTTGTTGTTGTAAATCGAACAACGGTGTAAATCACCTTCAAAACCAGCTGTTTTACACAATTCGCGGTGGAATTGGAATTGTAAAATATGCGCCAGGAAATAACGTGTATAAGGGGTGTTACCAGGGATGTGGTATTTAGCACCTGGATCAAAATCAGCTTCAGATCTTTCAACTGGTGCTTTCACACCTTGGTATTGATTTCTGAGTTGCCACCAACCGGCATTATAATCTGCTGGGGTGATTTCACCATTAAACACTTTCCAACGCCATTGATCTACCAATAAACCAAATGGCACAAAGGCAATTTTTTCCAAGGCTTTTTGCATCAACATGCCCAAGTCATTGGATGAAGCAGGAATTTCATCGATTAAACCAATGTCTTTGAAATATTGTGGGGTGATTGATAAGGCCACTGTGTCACCAATCGCTTCATGAAAACCATCGTTGGCGCCGTTTCTGTATAAGATGCTTTTGTCGTTGTAGGCGCGCTGATAAAAGTTATGCCCCAATTCATGGTGAATGGTGACAAAATCTTCATAATCTTCTTTGATACACATCTTGATGCGGATGTCATCGACGTTATCAATGTTCCATGCACTGGCATGACAAACCACGTCGCGATCTTGTGGTTTGGTGAACAGCGAACGCTGCCAAAACGTTTCAGGCAATGGGTCTAAACCCAAAGATGTGAAGAAACCTTCAGCGGTCTCAGTCATTTTCTTGGCATCATATTCATGTTCAGCTAACAATGCTGTCACATCAATGGTTGATCCCGCATCTTCAGGCTTGACCAAGTCATAAACACCTGTCCAGTCTTGGGCCCACATGTTACCCAATAAATGCGCTGGAATCATGCCATCATCACCCATCACATCATCACCGTAATGGTCGGCCAACTTAGTCCGAACGTGACACTGCAGTGAATCATACAAGGGTTTGACTTGTGACCACAAACGATCCAATTCTACCGGAAATTCACTGGCAGGCATGTCATAACCCGCTCGCCACATGGCGCCGGTGTCGTCATAACCCAGCTCTTGGGCACCCTCATTGGCCAATTCGACCATGCGCTGGTATTGATCACGCATGTCCGGAGAGACTGTGCGCCACCCCTGCCAGGCTTCTAACAACTCTTTATGATTTCTTGATTCAGCAATGGTTTTGGATAACTCACCCAGGCTTTGACACTGGTCTTCAACACAGTATTTACCAGCACCATACATGGCTTCTAATTTTGCCATGATTTGGGCCAGCTCTGCGTTTTTTTCTGCGTCATCAGGTGCGGCTAAAGTCAGACTGCCCTTAATGATGTTCAGGCGGCGGCGCATGTCATCGGATAACGCCAGTGCATCAAATTGTTTGGCTTGATTGGCGAATTTAACTGATAAACCACCCATTTTTTCTATGCTTTTTGCACCCAGCCAAATGGTGTCATCAGTGATAAAATTGGCTTGCACCCAAGCCACTCTGGCTGCATATTCACCTTCTTCGATGTAAGTTTCTTCTACCCTGTCCAAGAATGCTTGCGCATCAGCCACGGTCACTGAGTTTTCCATCGGTTTGGTGTTGTTGGTTTGTTGACATGCCATTAATGACACCAGCAAACACAATATAATTATGTTTTTCATTTATATTTTCCTGTCCCATTAAGTGAACGAAACTTCAGATGCACTGATTTTCATCAGACATTCGGGTCCCAGTCACTTTAGATAAATCTGTTTTGCCCAGTCTGATTTCAGAACACAACTCATTCAAGACCGGCCAAACGCCCCATTAAAAACGAGCTTATTCTACAACAAAGCCAATTCTTTTGTTGTATTCTCATAACAAAAAACCCAGCAATTACTGGGTTTTAGGGTTCATAAATTGCAGGTTGTTAACAACTACAGTTACCGCTGCCTCTCGCGGCTACTGGAACGGTTAGATTGACCACCACTTGATTTTCTGTCATTATTTTTTACCCGATTTCTGCTGCGTTCAGCGCGTTGAGGGTTGGAGGCTGGCTTGACCACTGGAGCCGGCGCTGCTTGCACTGGCCTGGTCTGAACCTGAGCTCGAGATTGATTAACTCGGTTGTTATTATACGCATTGTTGTTGGTGCCCTGAACCACTGGCTGCCTCACCGCGCTGGGCCGAGTGTTGTTATAGTAAACCGGTGATTGACTGTTCATTGGCTTGACCCTGACTGCAGCGGGTTGCTGCGGTTTTTGGTAGGTGCTATTAGGTTGCCTGGTTCTTTGGCGAGGCACTTCTGATGCCACCAAGGCTGGTTTTTGGTAGCGGTTGTTAGGTAAGTTACGCTCGGCATAATTTTGCTGGATGTTGGTTTGTAAATCACGGCTACCAGTTCGACCAGTCACCAATTCTCGAGATGAACCCTGACTGCCTGTGGCTTGACGATAATTCGAACCATTGGGATTCAGCACCGCAGACTGTTGACGACTTCTTTGTGTTGGTGTGCTGCTGCGATTAGAACGATTTCCCGAAGAGCGATTAATCACACGATTTCCAGTGCTTCGTCCACGGTTAACCGGCCTTGGGTTGGTGCGGTAGTTGCTGTTTCTCTGGTTGTAGTTTCTTCTGGGCTGGTTGTTTTTATAACTTGAATAATAACGACCATTGACCAAACGACCGGCTTCATTGCGGGCTGAATAGTAACCATATTGTGTGGGTCTGTTGTGGTAATAATTTCGATTACGCCAATGGTTATACCAGAAGTAATTGTCATAATAATAGCTGCTGTAGCTCAGACCAAAACCATAGGAAGGCCACCAATTGGAAGCGTAAAATCCAGATCCATAATAACTTAACCCCCAGCCAGGCGCACACCAGTTAGACCAGTATGAATACCCACAGTTGTTGGCCGTAGAAAAGTAGAAGCCAACCCGGGGGTATCTGAACGGACTGTAATTAACATTACTGTATGTCACACCCCAGCGATCAGGGTAGTAGTTATAATTGTTGTAGTAAACACCATCACCCACGGTTGAGTATTCTGAAGAACCATAACCATAATAAGGGTCATAGTTATCATAACCGAAATAATCATCTTCGTAATAGATATCTTGGTCGGTATCATAGCGGTGGTTATGAACCCCACAAGAGGCTAAAAATAGAGTCATGATGGGAATTAGAATTTTCATTTTGGCTGCAGAGTTTTTCATATAACCACTATACTACAACTGAAACGCTGAATAAAAGCTGAATAATGTGCTGCGCTTCAGATGCTTTCGGTGTTAATATTTAATTTTATTTAAAAGGAATTAATGTATGCACTTATCCATTCAAAAAATCATCCAGCTTGCTGTAGAGTCCATCAAAAACAACCTGAGCTTTTTTCTGGGTATTACCTTGATATTCTTCACCCTGACTGCTTTGCTTGAGGCTGCAATGTTGTTCTTTGGAACCAAATCAATGTTACTTTCACTTCTTCTGGGCCTGATTGGTATGGCCTTGTTTGTGAAACAAGCCGTTGTCATTCACAGGTCGGTTATTTTGGATGAAGCGAATCGATGGGATCAGGTGTTTTCTTGGGGCTCACCTGACAACCAGTTTTTATTGATGAGTGTTGGGCTGTGGATACTGTTTTCAGTGGTGGTGGCAGTGGTCGTTGGTCTGTTCAGTGCATTTGCTTTACAGCCAGCTGTTGGAACTGCAACTAATGCTGGCTTTGAGAGCAACTTATATACCATTTTAATGCCTTTGATGCTGATTGCTGGTATCATCTTTTCTCGAATTTGCTTAGTGCTACCATCCAGAGCCATTGGTAATAACATGGCCATGGAAATTTCATACAGACTGACAAAAGGCAACGCACTGAATATGTTTTTATTGATTGTGATGCTGCCCTTGGCGACTAATTTGTTACTCGACTGGTTGCTCAGCGACGACGTGTTGATTTACAACTTGTTGGTTGGACTGATTGCTCATCTGATGGTTGTGTTTCAGGTTTCATTACTCTCACACACCTACATGACTTTGGTTGAAAGCACAGAAACCGATAGAACCGAGCTTGACGCTTAGTTAAGCCCCAATCATTTCACAGCCCTGCGCTATTGAGCGTGACAGCAAGTCAGTAGAAACCTCATCTAAGCCGGCGCAGGGGTTACGGTTTTCGTCAGATTGTTAATTTCTCTCAGCTTTGATGTATCCTGAAAGAAGTGGCCCCGCAGCAATCTACTTAAACCATGGTATGGGATTGGTCGGATTGGCCGCTTTGCGAATTTCAAAATAAACCCCGCTGGGCTCAATGCTACCAGAACTGCCAGCGGTGGCGATCACTTGATCGGCTTGAACCCAGTCACCGACCTCCGTCAGCAGCGTTTCATTGTGACCGTACAAAGTCATGTAATCATCGCCGTGATCAATCACAATCAACAAACCGTAGCCGCGCAACCAATCAGCAAAAGCCACCCGGCCATAGGCAGTAGCGACCACATTTTCACCCGCTTGGTTACCAATCACTACGCCATCCCAACGACTGTACCCTGCCCGCAATGAACGGTAAGAGCGGATAATTTTACCGGCCAAAGGTTTGACCAGTTGACCCTTGAGTTGCGCAAAAGAGATGTTTTCTCCCAGGTTTTTAGGCAAGTCATCAAGGTATTGAGCCAATTGCATCAATAATTCATTCAGGCGTTCGCTGTTTTGGGTCAGGGTTTGATTTTCAGTTTGGTAACTGGCTATGGTTTTTCTTAAACTATCCAACACCACAGCGCGCTGACGTTTTTGTTGTAGCATGATGGCCTGTTCATCATTCAGCGACTGCTCCTCTTGTTCTAAAGCTTGTTTTTGTTGCGCAATTTGACTTTGGTACTGTTCAAGTTGTTGGATTTGTTCAGCTATACTTTTGATTAAATCATACAACTTATACTGCAGGTATTTGATTTGATGCTGAGTGACTTCAGCGTTTTGCGTGCTGGGGTTGAGTAACATCATTTTCAATATGCGGTCATGGTTGATGAACACATGCAGTCGCAGTAATTCTGCCATTTGTGATTTTTGTTCACTGATGCTGGCATTCTTGCTTTCAATCTGCTCACCCAATACTTGTACCTGTTGTTCAGCAATGATTATTTTGTCTTTAAGGGTTCGAATCTTTTGCCCTTGAAGGTTGATCTGCTGATCTTGGGACTCCAGTTCTTGAATCAATTTGGCTTCTTCACCTTGGGCTTGATTCAGTTCATTTTTAAGGCTGGTGAGGCGTTGACGAATGTTTTCTAATTGGCTGTTGATTTCAGCTTCATCAATGTCTTGTTGCGCCAATACTTGAACATTGAATAACAATAGAATGCAAAGAAATAATCCAAGGCGCATAGAAACAGGGTTAGCTCACTGATGATTACAGCCGATCATAATAACAAACTCACCAGGCAGAAAAAACTGTTTTACTGCTGATTATGATTCAAAGGTGGTTATATGGTCTGTTTTTCTGGCTTTAGACTTGATTTTTTGCGCTGATACCTTATATTGTTCCTTTTTGAAAATTAGGTAGACTGGCGATGTCGCAATTGGTCGAATTTATTGGTAACCACCCATTTATGGTTACTCTGTTCTTAGTGGTGTTGTTTTTGTTCTTGTACACTGTATACAAAGAAAAAAGCAAGGCGTTCCAGAATGTTAACATCGATCAATTAACCCGTTTAGTGAATCAGCAAAATGCTCAGGTGGTTGATGTCAGGTCGGTGGAAGAGTTTAACCAAGGCCATATCGTAAATGCCATCAATATGCCTATAGAGGACATCACATCAGGGAAAGCCAAATTGGATAAACTGAAGAAAAAACCAGTGATTGTCTGTTGCCAAGTGGGTAAAGTTTCAGCCACAGCAAGTCAAAAATTAACTGCCGACGGTTTTGAGCAGGTGTTTAACTTACAAGGTGGCATCAATGCTTGGATCAGTGAAAAATTACCACTGAGTAAAGCATAAGCCCTGCACATTAACCCAATCATACATTCAATACTTAGGGATCAAATGATCCAAAATTAATCATAGGAAGCAATCATGACAGAAGAAAATAAAGCAGCAGCAACAACTGAAAATCAAGGACCCACCATGTCTTTACAAAAAATCTACACCAAAGACGTTTCATTTGAAGCACCCAATGCACCGCACATTTTCAATGAAAAAGGTCAACCTGATATCAAATTGAACATGAGCCAAAAAGTCAACAAATTAGATGACAACACTTTTGAAGTGGCTTTGACGGCTACAGTGACTTGCACAGTTAACGAAAAAACCACCTACTTGGTTGAAGTTTGTGTGGCGGGTGTTTTTGGTATGCAAAATTTTGCAGATCAAGCCTTACACCAAACTTTGGGTGTGTACTGTCCAAATGTGTTGTTTCCATATGTCAGACAACAAGTCAGCGACATGGTTTTGGCTGGCGGCTTCCAACCACTGATGCTACAACCGGTTAATTTCGAACAAATGTACGCACAACAAATGCAACAAGCACAAGAACAAGCCGCTTCCAGTACCAAGCAATAATGAAATTTGCTGTACTCGGTGCAGGCTCCTGGGGAACGGCGTTGGCGATGCAACTGTCGCGCAACAACCCAACCGTTCTCTGGGGGCGAAACCAAGCTGGCATGGAAGCCATGCAAAAAACCAGAAGCAATGAACAATACCTACCAGGCATTAAATTTCCTGAAAAGCTGATCATTGAATCAGACTTGAATTCAGCCATAGCCCAATCTGATGCTGTTTTGGTGGTCTGTCCGTCACATGCTTTTGGTGATATTCTGCGACAAATTAAACCATTGTTGGGTAAGCGGCCTTTGGCTTGGGCCAGCAAAGGTTTTGAACCAGGCACCGGGCGTTTTTTACACCAAGTGGCTGAAGAAATCATCGGTGAGTCCGTTCCCATGGCCTTGGTGACTGGTCCATCATTCGCTAAAGATGTGGCCAACAACAAGCCAACCTTAGTGACCGTGGCCTCACACTCAGATGACCAAGACTTCGCTATGCAGGTGAGCCAAGCCTTACACACCGATAATTTTCGTGCTTATATCTCCAAAGATGTGATTGGCGCAGAACTGGGCGGTGCAGTCAAAAACGTCCTGGCGCTGGCCACCGGCATCGCAGATGGCATGCAATTGGGTGACAACACCCGAGCTGCTTTGATGACCCGAGGTATGGCAGAAATGATGCGTTTGGGTGAAGCTTTGGGGTGTCGGCCGGAGACTTTAATGGGTCTGTCAGGTCTGGGTGATTTGGTGTTAACCTCTACCGGTGACTTATCCAGAAATCGGCGCATGGGGCTGGCGCTGGGTCGCGGTGAGTCCATACAAGCTGCACAACAAACCATCGGACAAGTGGTGGAAGGTATTGGCACCACCGATGAGGTCATGCGTTTAGCCAAAAAACATGACGTCTACATGCCCATCACTGAGCATGTGTGGAAAGTGGTGCATGGTGAAATGACCACCATTGAAGCTTTATCGGCTCTGATGGAACGAGATATTAGGCCAGAATTCTCGGAATCATAAACTGCAAAACCTCAATCCAATAAAAAGCTGAGTGACGATAAAACACGCAGCTTTTTTTTGTTCTAAAAATACAACCAACCAGCAATCACTTGATGGGCTGGTAGATGTGAGTCAGTATGTCAGATTCTGGCACTGTGGTGGGATCATTAACATACACTTCCCAAGGGTTACCGTTGCGTTGCAATTCATTTTCTTCAATGTAAGCATCCAATAAAGCATAAGAAGCCTCACCCTGGTCATAGGAACCTTGTTGCACGTATTTTACCGCTTTACCCGCGTAGGTTTGACCCAGTTGGATGACTCCTGTATCTCCTTCAATACTGTTTAAATCAACCGGAATGGCTGCATCAAACGTCCACACGCTGTTTTCCCAACTGCGGGTAATGGCTATTGGCTTGCCACCAAAGCTGATCCCATTGGCGCTCATAAAGTCAGTGACTTTGCCATAGGCATTGCCCATCACCAAACTCATGTCTTCATCCATGCTGCCTGAAGTGCTGACATAAAGAACATTTTGTGCAGCCACATTTTCAATGCTGAACCCAGAAAAATCATAGACAGGTTGAGCTTCAACCAAAGATTTCAACTTTTGTAAGTCTGCTTCATATTGAGGGCCTAACATGCCATCAATCATCATCCCATAATACCTTCTGAGAATATTGCCCTTAAAATCAGCTTCAAAATGACGAATGACCTCAGACGAGTCTCCCATGTCTTTAATTTCATAAGTTGTCCAGGAAGGGTCGTCGCCCTGACCGTCGAAATACAGTTCTGCTTTGACCATCGAGTCAGGGATGGATTCAATGATGGTTTGTTTGCCGCTGCCCATATTTTCATTCCCTTGCCATGCCATTTGTGAACCGACACCAGACTCTGGACCCGCGTATTGATATTTGGCTTGAGGATCCAGCTGAGACCAGGGTGACCACTGATCAGTATGACGCATGGCGTTCAACACTTTAAACACCTTGCTGGCAGGACGGTCGATACTTACGGTGCGAGAGATGTGCACCTTGTCCTCTAAAAAGAAAAATCCATATGCAAAAAAAGCAATGACTAAAAACAACAACGCAAAAAATAGATACTTGAAAACTCTCATGTTGAATCCCTATGTTTTATTTGTTGTAAATGATAGCATATCGGTTATGGAAAACCTTTTAAGTTATGCACAAAATTACCTGTTAGAAAGCCTCATATTGAGTTTTGTGTTGGGTGTTTTGATAACCACTTTGTTGGCATGGCTCTGGGTTAACAAAGTCCGCAACCAAATTTCAGAACTGACCGAAGAAAAACGCCTGGCTGCCGATCAGTTACACCAACAGCAATTGTCTCAAGTTGAGGCTGAAAACCACAAAGTACAGGCTGAAAACCAACAACAAGAGCATGAACTGCTGCGCTTAAACAAACTGACCGTGAAGTTGGCTGAGCAGTATAAATACAGCCAAGAAAAAGCCCACTTGGCCGATGAACGACAACAGGCTTTATCGCAAGCAGAAAAGCAACTGACACATCTGAAAGCTGAGGTTGAACACCAAACCCAACGCTTCAAGGAACAAACCGAATTCATCAAAAACTCTCAGGCAACCCTGTCCGATCACTTCAATACTTTGGGACAAAAAATCTTGGAGGAGAAAACCGCTAAGTTCACCGACCGCAACAAACAACAAATGGACTTAGTAGTCAGTCCTTTGCAAAAACAACTGCAAGAATTTCAGCTGTTGATTAACCGCAATGCCACCGAAGGCCTGGCCCAACAAAAGTCCATGAAGTCAGAGATTGAACGGATTTATCAACTCAACCAAGAGCTCAGCAAAAAAGCCACCGACCTGACCAAAGCACTGACTTCTGAGAGTAAAACCCAAGGTAATTGGGGCGAGTTAATCTTGCATCGATTGTTAGAAGTGGCGGGTCTGGAACAAGGCCGAGAGTTTGAAACTGAAATTTCATTTACCAATGAAGACAACAAACGCTACCGTCCTGATGTGTTGATTCACTTACCACAACACAAGACATTGATTGTCGATGCCAAAGTCTCTCTGACCGCTTTTGAACGCTACATTAATGCCGAGGATGACAGTGAACGCCAGTCACATTTAAAACAACATGTACAATCGATGCAAACCCACATCAAAGCGCTGTCGGATAAAGCCTACCAAAACATCGAACAAATTGACTCATTGGATTTTGTGTTGATGTTTGTACCGGTGGAATCGGCATTTTTGGAAGCGGTCAACTCACAACCCAATTTACTCGAAGAGGCTTATAAAAAGAATGTATTGATTTTATCAGCGAGCAATTTATTGGCCACCCTGCGCACCGTGATGCTGCTGTGGCAAAACGAGAACCAAAACAAGAATGCCCAACTCATTGCTGATAAAGCCGGCAAAATGTATGATAAGTTTGTCGGTTTTGTGGATAACCTGAACGACATCAAAATGCGCTTGGATCAGGCCGATAAAGCTTGGTATGCCGCAGAAAACAAACTCAAAACCGGCAAAGGCAACCTCATCACTCAAGCGGACACCCTGAAACAACTGGGTGCCCGCAACAGTAAACAGTTACCTGCTGATTAAATTCATTATTAAGTTAAAGAGGAATTATCTTACAAGTGCCATCTGAATAGCATTCGATTCTGGCAGGAACTGATCCAATGTCTGGCATACTGAACCCAAGTCCTGACAACCAAGAAACCCAAGCACCATGATTGGCACCGCTTACAAGATATACACCACCACTGGCATTGCCAGCTGATTGTGGAAATAAAGAGCCATTAGAGTCCCTTGCCGTATTCATTTTAATATTATACTGATTATTTATATGGTCATAAGTTAAGTCTATCAATGATCCATCGGTAAATTGAACTGAAAAATTAGTTGTCCCTCTGTTAAAAAACAAAACAAATCCATCGTTAATTTTGTCAAGAGCCCAAATTAATATATTATCAGATTGATTTATAAAGTTTTGAAAATTTGGCCTGGCTTGGATCCAGTTCATAAAAGCGTCTTGCTGTGATGTTACTCTTATAATATCTGCGACACTATGTATGGTTGCATTGGGGTGAGGAACAGACCCAGGTATTCCACTTGGTGGGATCACAATTGTTTGATTTTTTAACAAATTAAAAGCATCAATATATGAGCGCATTTTGGTTAACAAATCTGTCGGTACGCCGATATTAATTGGGATGATTACTTGAAAACCAATATCACCTGGATCTTCTCTATTTACTTCATATTGTTTTACTTGTTTTGTTATGCTATTAAATAGAATGACTGTGGTTGGGTTTGAAGAATATTGATAAATGGCTTGATTCGCGAAGGATGATTCACTGACACAATTGATACACTCTTTAAGGACAACAGATTGCCTCGCATGAGCCTGTAATCCTATAAGTGCAGTGATTAAAAACAAAATATATTTCATGGTTACTCCTTAGTTAAAAAAATTTTAATACAGATCAATTAAGATCATGGGAAAATTACAAATAACCAGCGTTATTTGTACAAGGAGAATTTTAAGGATAAGCAGTGAAATTAGTTATTGGGATAAGGCCAGATAATTTCTTTTCAACTTATATTTTTTATATATTGAGACAAAGTTTTTAAAAACATGAATATGCTAAATTTTGCTTTGGTATTGCTTAGGCGACATACCAAACTGTGCTTTGAAGCATTGAGAAAAATATGACAAGGAGTTAAACCCACAGTCATCGGCAACTTGGCTTACCTGATAGCCATCTTTGAGGAATTCACAAGCCTTCTTTAAGCGATGCTCTCTGAGCATGTCATTCGGATTTTGGTCGATTAATGCCTTAACTTTTCTTTGCAGTTGTCGATCCGATACAGCCATGGCATCAGCCAACTTGCTTCTGCTTAACATGGGATTCTGATAATTGTTGTGGATTAAATCGGTCAGCTTTTCAATGAAGATCTTGTCTTTTTTTGGAAGTGATGTGTTCTCTCCATTTTTTAAAGATTCGCCAGCTTTAGATTTGAGGATGTCTCTGATGGTCAACATATTCTCTATTTGAATCAACAACTCATCACGATCAAATGGTTTAGTCATATAAGCGTCAACATTTTCACGCCAACCTTTGATCCTGCTGACCTTATCGCTCAATGCAGTCAATAGAATCAAAGGAATATGAGATGTTCTTTGGTCTGAACGGATAACTCTGCTCACTTTGAAACCATCCATTTCTGGCATCATAATGTCACTGATGATGATGTCTGGGATGTGTTCTATGGCGTGACTTACACCTGCTCTGCCATCATTTGCACTCAAGCAATGGTAATGAGAACCAATGATGTCAATGATGTGATTGCGCATGTCTTGGTTATCCTCAATGACCAATACGGTATTTAGGTTAGCACTTGTTGAACTGGTGGTTACAGTATTGTCATTTCTGGGCAATGTGGTTGTCACTTCTGAATTCAGTTGTTTAATCAACGAACTGATTTGGGTGGGTTTCTTGACTGCCACTTTTTCAACCAATGGAAAGGTTATGATAAACTCACTACCGACTCCAAGCACGCTTTTAACTTCAATGTTACCATTATTAATTTTAACCACTTCCTCAACCACCGACAATCCAATACCGATACCTTCTAAATTCTGATGTGACTCAAGACGTTTAAATCTTTTGAAAATTTCTCTTCTCTCGATTTCAGTTAACCCAGCTCCTGTATCCTTGATACTCAATATCAATTGGGTTTTTGTTGTTACTGCGCTGACAGAAACATACCCACTAATTTGGGTGTATTTAATGGCATTGGAAACCAGGTTTCCTAATACAGCATCAATGCATTGATCGGTTACATTGATGTTGGCAGCATCATTTTGTATCAGCTTCAAAGTTATTTTCTTGGCTTTGGCAATATGTTGAAATGAATCTACAACTGCTTGTATTTGTTCGTCGGTTTGCTGGGTGGTGCGTTTAACCTTTGTCAGATCTGAAACCCGTGACAATTGTAACAACTGCTCAACCAGTGACAGCAGTCTATTGGCATTGCGGTTAATCATCTTCAAGCTGGATATATCTTCAATATCGTATTGTTTTTTTAACAACGCCTTTAAGGGGCCCAAAATCAATGTCAAAGGCGTCCTGAATTCATGTGATACATTTGAGAATAACTCATTCTTTTTAACCAACAAGTCCTCAACAGTCTGTTTTTGTACCTTCAACTCTTTGGTCTTCTCTGCCACTTCAATTCTGAGTCGGTTCGCAATCAGTTGATTGGTTTTGATTTTGCGCTTGATGTACCAATAAATGCCAAAAACTACAATCAGAATATAGCTGAGGTACGCCCACCAGGTCAGCCAAGGTGGAGGTGATACATGAATATTTATTTGCTTAAATGAGGCCGGAATGATGTTGAACTTATCTGTGGACCTGACTGTAAAACGATAGTCATTGGCAGGCAAATTGGTATAGGTTACTTTTTGGATATCAGTGACGCTCCAATCAGGATCAAACCCTTCTAATTGATAGCTGTATTCATACCTGTCATGATTTAAATAATCCATTACATTGAATTCTATACTGGTGACATAATCTTCATGCGACAGGGCCAGCGTTGAAACTTGGTTGATGTGCCGATCAATCAGGCTGCCTTTATCGGTAGGGATGACGGGTTTATTGAAGCGATAAAGGTTGGTTAGTTGCAATGCAGTGGATTTATTTTCATGCGTTATTTTATTCGGATTAAAATACTCATAACCCCCCTTGCTACCAAACATGATCCAACCAGGCTTCAATCGCGCAGCAGCATTCACTGAAAAATAATTGCCTGCCAGTCCGTTTTGTTGGGTAAATAAACTAATTTCGTTGTCATTTTGAAGTCGTATCAACCCATGATTGGTACCCACCCAATAAACACCACTTTCATCTTTTAGAAAACTTAATATCGAGAACTCAGATTTATTTATGTTTAATGGTATGTGTTTGACGAGTTGGTCTGAGGCATTAAAAATCCAAATGTTTTTGTTGGCAGTGACCAAGTGAACTTGATCTAGCTCATCTACAAAAAGAACTTCAATGGTGCTTTTATCATCAATTTGCTTGTTGAAGACGTCATTTCTAGAAACCTTACCTGATTGATGATAAAGGGCCAGACCAGCATGGGTTTTCAACAACACAGATCCATCATTTCGGGTAAATGCTTGGTAATAATTAATGTCTTTAAGATCTTTATTCGTTCCCAGTTGAATGGTTTGATTTTCAGCTGTCTCAACATTCAACTCATATAAGCCAAAATGGGTACCAATTAAATATTTAAAAGCAGTGATTTGATGAATAAAAGTAACGGACAGGTTATCCAGTTGAGTATTTAATGGCCTGATTGATGCTGTATTTAAATCCAATATTTTGATGCCTCTGCTGGTGCCAATCCAGAATTGATACTCACTTTTACTGGCGATTGCTGATGGTCTGTTGTCACCGAAAGCAAAGATACCATCATCACTTAAATTGTAAATGTCACAGACATGATTCGCGTAATCAAATTTTAAGACGGCATTTGCTTGAGCGATTAAAACTTCTTGGTGATTGGTTTCAAAAAAAGCGGTGGTTAATGCATTGCTGAAACAATCTGAGTCTTGATTTTTCATTTTCGCAGTGATGAAATCTTTGGTGCTTATATCTAATAAATAAGCTCCTTTATCAAAAGTACTGATCCATAAATGCTGATGATTATCAAGGTACAAAGACCACACGGTTGTATGCTTGATTGAATTTTCATTTATTTTTTTGTTGTAGAATGTAACAGATTTTTCTGAATTGAGCTCAATGTGAATCAAACCAGTAGTGAGCGATCCCAACCACAAGTTTTTTTCATGGGCAACAATTGAAATTACTCGAGTGTTGATTAATTCTGGCTGGAATCTGCTGACTTGGTGTGATGCCAAATCAACTTGAACCAATCCTTGGTTGACGCCTACCCAAAGGGAGTCAGTTGTTGTGGCCAAGCTGAAAACAAATGCTTCAGCTAATTCTGGCGCATTTACAGAAGAAAATTCATGGTTTTTTAGGTTAAACAAATACAACCCTTTGGTTGTTCCTAATGCTAAAAACTGATTGTTGATATAGACTACTTCTGTAATTACTTGGGTTTGTTTATATTGTTGACCAACCCTTATTGGATGATGGTGTGAATTTTTTGCTACATCAATTTGAAACAACCCATCTTCAGTACCCAACCAAATGTCATCGTCAACAACAGCAATTGAATGAACATCTTCATTGATTTTCTTTCCTATGCTTCTGATCGTTGAATATTGATTAATGACTTGAAGGTGTTCATTTAACACAAACACCCCTTGACCTCTGGTGCCAATCAAAACCCGATCAGAACTCATGGTTTTAATGACCCTGACATCAACAACTGGCTGATCTGGATTCAGTGATACTTTTTTTACTGAGATTCCATCAAAACCATAGAGGCCATCGTATTTGCCCAACAACATGAAGTCATTATCTTGTTGAAGCATGGCAGTAATGGGCGATGAGTCTTTAAAAAAAGAATGGTCAGGACTGGTAATTGAAAAAGCAGCTACCCAATGACCTAGCATCAATAGGCTTAAACCAATCCTGTACTTGTACAGGTAGCTCAAATGGTGTGAACTCATTTAAAAATCAAACGAACCATGAGAGCAACCCGTTAAACCAAATTAAAGATCAATCAGGAAATCAACAACTTGGCACAAATGATTGGTGTCATCATGCTTTTTAATTGTTGATTCAGGGGGGGCGACATAGTTGGGTTGCCAATTGTCAGGAACAGGTGGGCACGACTGAGAAACAGGAACAATGGCGTATGTACCATCCAAGACACCATTTGTTTTATGGACACACTCTTTGAATTGTGCTGCTGCTTGGGTTGAAATAAACAAGCTAAGCAACCCTAATAATGCAGTGTTTGAAATATTGGTTTTTCTTTTCATTAATCTACTATGTGTTAAAAAAAACGCCATTTTAAACGAATTTTCAACGCTGCACAGTGATGAAGCGCCAATTATAAAATAATTGTCCTTGTTTATTAAATCACCTACCTATTTATTGCATTTAAACAACTGTTACAGATCAGCTTACTGACTGACTTTTTCTACCTTTCTAAAATAATAAGCCAAATTGTTGATGAATAGGATATTGAATTGAAATCTTCTGTCCTCGATTTGCTAATCATTTTGCAGCAAAGTTCTTACAATTTGTGTGGTTCGTCAATTAAACGAATAACCATTAAGACCTGAGGTCTTTTTAAACTTAACTAATGAGGAATTTATGATGAAAAAATTATTATTGATATTTGCTTTATTGATTACCGTACTCAATACTGCTAGTGCCAACCTAATCAAAGACCCTTCTATGGTCGATTTCAATGAGCGAACCAGTTTGTTATCATACTTGTTAAAACAGAACAATGTGAATAAAAGCAATCAGGATTGTTTTTTTGATGGTACTTGTGATGATAACAACCCTCCAATCCATGATCCTTTTCCACCTACTCCCTATGAACTTTGTTTAATCCAAAATCCTGGCTGTTCATGCAACGGCTCTGGTACTGTGATTTATTGTCAGTGGCAGTAAACAAACTACATTGATACATTCAATTTGTTTAAAACCGCAACAGCAAAATTTGTTCACTGTTGCGGTTTTTTTAGTAACCGTAAGCTCAAAACCGGCAAAGGCAACCTCATCACTCAGGCCGATAACCTGAAACAACTGGGTGCCAGGAACAGCAAACAATTACCGCCTGATTGATTCAGCGTTAACTTAAACTAAACAGCCACTGAACCCTCGCCCACTGTTTTTCTGTGCTTACTATCCACCTTAATAAAACGAGACTTTATGCGTTCCAACATGGCATACAAAGCTGGTATCAGAATCAAGGTAATGACGGTGGCGAACAAAATACCAAAAGCCAGTGACACGGCCATCGGGATGATGACCTTGGCTTGCAGTGATTGTTCGAACATAATCGGTAACAAACCAAAAAAAGTGGTCAATGAAGTCAGTAAAATCGCTCGGAAACGTTTACTGCCGGCATGTTTGACCGCACTGATGATGTCAATGCCCTCACTGCGTTCTTTGTTGATGTAATCAACCATCACCAAGGAGTCATTGACCACCACGCCAGTCAGGGCAATCACCCCAAAAATTGACATCATGCTGAAGGTCATATCCAACAACCAATGACCCATGATGGCACCGGTGATGCCAAACGGTATCACCAGCATGATGATCAACGGCTGCAGATAGGATTTCAAAGGGATGGCCAACAGCACATAAATCAACAACACAGCAGCAGCCATGCCAACGGCTAAATTATTGGCTAAGTTTTTCATTTCCTTGGTGTTGCCTTCCAAGTCATAACCAATTTCAGGGTAGGCAGCAACAATGGGCTGGCCGGCTTCCGGCAGCAATTGAGCGACGATGGTTTGTGGGTCTGCAATGGCTTTATCAACCATGGCGGTGATGCGAGCAGCGCGTTTGCGGTTAACCCGCTCAATGGCATTGGCAGCCTTACCCAGACTGACATCTGCCACAGTATTTAACGGCAACTCATCACCCTGAGCAGTGCGGATGCGTAATTCATCCAATGATTTCAATGACTCTCTGGTTGCTCGGTCATAGCGCAGCATCACTTTGACTTCATCATTGCCACGTTGTAAGCGCTGTACCTCTTCACCGTAGTAGGCTTGTCGGATTTGCCGGCCTAAATCACTCTGACTCAAACCCAGATTGCGACCGACTGGCTTGATGGCCAGCTCTATTTCATCCTTTCCTGCTTCCATCGAGTTCCTGACATCTGACACCCCTTCAAAAGTAGCCAGCCTGACTGCTAGTATGTCAGCGGCCAAACGCAACGCTTCGGTGTCACTGCCGACTAACTTCAGACTGACATCAGCACCTTGGCCAGGACCTGATAAAGACAAGGTGCCCACTTGGGTGGCACCGGGGATTTCTCCAATGTATTCGGTCCAACGCTTGAGCATTTCTTTACCATCAATCACCGCAAATTCATCTTTGACCAGCTCAACCACCACCCGACCAGAGGTTTGCGAGTCCAACACCGCAAATCGGTGGGTAAAAACCGTGCCACTTTTTTTGCCTACTGATTCACTGACGTCTTTATCCAATTGCACCAATGCATCCTCAACCTGTTGTAGCACCTCTTTGCTGCGCTCTTTGGGCGTGCCTTGAGCCATGGCAAAATCAGCCTGTACGAAATCAGAAACAAAATCGGGCATCATCACATAGCGCACAATACCGTTGTTAAACAAACCCATGCTCAACACAAAGATGGCGATAAAAACAGTTAAAGTCAGCCCCGGCCTGTTAATGGCTTTTTTGATGGTGGGTTGGTAGTTATGTTTAATCACATGTTCTAGACCCTGATTGACTTTGCGTTGGATGCGCAACAACAGCCCTGGGTTCTTGGTGCCGATGTCATCGGTTTTCATGTGCGCCAAATGCGCTGGCAGAATCAGTTTTGATTCAACCAATGAAAACAACAAACACAGGATAACCACCCAACCAATGGCCTCAAAAAATGAGCCGAACAGGGTGCCGACAAACAGCATCGGTACAAACGCCGCAATGGTGGTCATCACCCCAAAAGTGGCCGGGGTGGCGACTTTTTGCGCACCGACCACCACATTTTTAAGTGAGTGGCCTTTGTGTTGAATCTCTGCATAAGCACTCTCACCAATGACAATCGCATCATCTACCACGATACCCAACACCACGATAAAGCCAAACATACTGAGCATGTTGATGCTGATGTCTACCACCGGCAGAAAAACAAAAGCACCCAGGAAAGCCACCGGCAGTCCCAACATCACCCAAAAGGCCACTTTGAGACGTAAAAACAAGGTTAAGGTTAACAACACCAATACCGCACCTTGTAACATGTTACGCTCCATCATCTCTAAACGACCACGCACATAATGCGAGGTGTCAGACCAGGTGGCAATTGATACATTGGCTGGCATGTTGTTCTTTTTAGCTTCCACATAGGCCAAAACCCGGTCGGAAATTTCTATGATTGATTCACTTTCCACTGAATTGACGGTGATGTTAATCGCTGGTTTGCCATCAAACTGCCCCCGTTCAGTGTCCTCAACAAAATCATCTTTGATGTCAGCAATGTCGGCTAACAGCAGTCTTGAGCCGTCTGGATTGGTTCGTATCACCGTTGCGGCAAAGGCCTCACCGGTGTAGGACTGCCCAACGGCGCGCAACAGCACATCACCGCGATCGGTTTTAATCGAACCGCCCGGTAAATCGATCGATGCAGCGCGCAGTGCTTGGGCTATTTCGTCAAAGGTGAGTTTGTATTTTCGCAGCGTGGTTTCTGTGATTTCAATGGCTATTTCATAATCACGGTTACCGGATAAGGCTGCCATTGAGACATTGGGTAAATCGATGATTTCATCGCGAATGTCTTGCGCCGCTTTGAGTAATTCCTTTTCTGATACCGGCCCGAACACTGCCACTCGAATCACTGGTTGTTGGATGATGATTTCATTGATGATGGGCTTTTCAGCTTGTTCAGGGAATGAGTTGATGCCATCGACGCGGTTTTTGACTTCAGCCATCACGTTCTTGACGTCATAATCGCTGCTGATCTCGATGTTGGTTCTGGCAAAGCCTTCATTGGCCACACAGGTGGTTTTATCGATGCCCTCCAAGCCAGTTACCGCATCTTCAACTTTGACACAAATACCTTTTTCCACTTCATCAGGTGCCGCACCTGGGTACATCATGGTGACTTGCACTTGGTTGATGGTGGTGGCCGGAAACATCTCTTTTTTCAAAGTTATGGCTGAATACAAGCCCCCAATCAGTAAACAAGCCATCAACAAATTGGCCGCCACCGGATTGCTGGCAAACCAATAAATGATGCCTTGGTCCCATTGTTTTTTCATGATCTGCTCACTTCAGTGGTCATGGTTGTTGTGCTGCTTGAATCGTCGTGTCGAAGCAACATACCCGCTTGCGGTGCCTGAATGGGGGTGGTGATGACTTGATCTTGTTCACTCAGCCCTTGATCGACGTAAAAGACATCAGTGGTTTTGTGCACCACGTTCACGGCTCTGATGTCCAAGGTATTGTCTGCTTGATAAATCGCCACTTGGTCTTCTGGCATCATCCAAGCTGATGGTACCGGATAAACCTGTTGGTATGATGTGCCGGTGATGTTGGCTTGTAAGAAACTGTTGAACAACAATCCTTTGGCAAATGGGTTGTTGATTTCGGCCACTGCATAGTTCATCAGTGTTTTGCTGTCTTTACTCGATTCGAAGTGGCGAATCAGGCCAGTGGCCACTGTTTGGTTTTGTTCATTGATAAACGTCACTTCAAGGGGTTGTTCTGCCAGCTTGCGATTACCTAAGGCTAACTTAGCCAAGTCACTGTTACTCAACGGCAAGCGAACTTCGGCCACAGTGGTACCAGCAATCACCCCCAATGGTCCCGACATAGCAACAAACTGTCCCAAATCAACCGCTTTACTGATCACGGTGCCATCAAAAGGTGCGGTGATGGCTGTTTTGGCTAAATCATGTTTGGCTTTCATCAAATCAGCCTGGGCCGCCTTGAGGTTGGCTTTGGCCCCATCCAACTGGGGAATGTTCAATAACAATTGACTGGGCTCACCTTTCTTACCAAAAGATTGCCAGTCCTTTTTGGCTTGGTCAGATCTGGCTTGTTCTAAATCCAAACTGGCCTGAGCACCGGCTAAATTGGCTTCGGCGCGAGCCACCGCCACGCGGTAATCAGCTGGGTCCAACTGCACCAGAACATCGCCAGCTTCAAAGCTGCCACCAGCAGTGAAAGCGGGGTTGATTGACTGCACTTTACCACTGACTTCAGCAACTAAATTGATCTGACGTTTGGCTTGCAAGGTACCTTGTGATTTTATGTGAACGGTTAAATCGGTTGGCTTTAACTGTGCCGTTTTTACCAGAAAACCAGCCGGTTTATCCACTGTGGTGGCCGGTTCTGTTTTCATGCCAGACATCAATTTGAGCAACACAAAAACCACTGCAATGATGATAACGATGGGAAGCAGGCTTTTTATGAAAGCTGGTTTGTGATTTGGGTGGTTGTTTTTTTCCATGACTGGTTCCAATGTGATTATCTGATTTTAATCATTGTATGTATTTGATTCATGATGACTGGACACAGCCTATGAATCACTGCAGAGTATATTTTAAACGCTATCAAAATTTCGTTATATAGACCATTTGGCACTAAACTTGTTTGCACAGAAGGTAACAACATGTCAGATTGACATCGATTATTTGGGTTAATGATGTCAATCACCGATGGCTTCCAGTAATTTCAATAAATCTGTAATGTTTGTTGAGTCTATCCTGCTTAACAATTGGGCTGCGGTCTGGTTGATTGTTTGTGAAGCCTGTTGAAAAATTTTGTTACCAGTTGCGGTGGTTTTCACCAGACTGACCCTGGCATCTCGTGGGTTAATTTCTTTGGCCACCAAGCCAATTTTTTCCATTGGGCTCAACATTTTAGTGATGCCAGATGCTGAACGACCGAGTAAATAAGCCAGATCAATGCGCCGCAAAACCTGGTTAGGCGCTTCAACTAGATGGAATAAAACCATGTATTCAGTGAAACCAATACCATGAATAGAGCCCAAGGTGGCATCGAGTTTGCGGTTGATTAAATTACTTTTGGTCCACAACTCAATCAGTGTCATGGCTTGGGGTTTGATGTCTTTCATTATTTGCTTCACATTTGTTTTACCTGTGAAGTATATGTAAAACATCAACAAAGTCAAATATTTTTATCAGGTTAAGGAGATGTTCACAAACAGTCAACCGAAACAGACCAACAATCAGCGGAATTGATTGATGCTGTTCTTCAGTTCAACACAAGCTTGTTCAGCGGCTTGGGCGTAATTTTCTTGGCTGTCACCCGCGTAAATGATGCCACGTGATGAGGAAATGATCAGGCCTTTGCCATCGGCCCTCAGCCCGGCTCTTAAGGTGGCTTCAACATCGCCACCTTGCGCGCCGATACCGGGAATCAGAAGTGGCATGTCACCGACGGTTTGGCGGATTTGCGCCAGTTCAGCTGGGTAAGTGGCGCCCACAACCAACAACACATTGTGGTTGGCGTTCCAATCATTGCTGGCTTTGTGTGCGACTTCTTGAAACAGCGTTCGGCCATTAGCCAAGGTCAGGTTTTGTAACTCACCGGAACCGGCATTGGAGGTTTTACACAGCACCACCACGCCTTTGTTTTTAAAACGGGTGTAAGGTTCTATGGTGTCACCACCCATGTAAGGATTAACCGTCACTGCATCGGCTTGGTAGCGACTGAAAGCTTCCTCGGCATACTGTTCGGCCGTGCTACCAATGTCACCGCGTTTGGCGTCCAGTATGACTGGAATATTGGGGTACTTTCTATGGATGTATTGAATGATGTCAGTCAGTTCTTGTTCGGCAGACATGGCCGCAAAGTAGGCAATCTGAGGCTTGAACGCGCAAACATGACCAGCGGTGGCATCGACAATGTTTTTTAGCCAAGTCAGTAAATTCAGACCCAAGGCATCAATTTTTAACTGGTTTGGGTCTAAGCCGACACAAACCAGCGATTGGTTTTTGTCTTGCGCTTGCTCTAATGATTGAATGAACATGGTCTTGAAAATGGGCTGAAAGTGTCTATTTTAGGAGAGTGCCCAGCGAATGGGAACTTTAATTCAGTTAATCAATCGAATAGTTATGAAAAAAATCAGCCTTATTCTCATGCTTTTTGTGGCAGCTGCAGTTCAAGCCACCTTACCAGCCGCAGTCAATGGTCAAGCCGTGCCTTCTTTGGCACCCATTTTGGAACAAGTGACACCTGCGGTGGTTAACATCAACACCAAATCAGTGCAGTACGTGCGCTCACGCAACAGCGAGTTTTATAGCTGGTTTTATGGTTTACCCAACACACCCAGAGAACGGGTCACTCAGTCATTGGGGTCAGGGGTGATAGTCGATGCGGTCAAAGGTCTGATATTAACCAACCACCATGTGGTTGGCGATGCCGATGACATTTCGGTGGTGTTACATGATGGCCGCACCTACAACGGCACACTGATAGGTTCTGATGAAGGCACCGATGTGGCGGTGATTCAAATCGAAGCAGATAACCTGACCGCTTTGCCCTTGGCTGATTCAGAGCAACTCAGAGTCGGTGATTTTGTGGTCGCAGTTGGCAACCCATTCGGCTTGGGTCAAACCGTCACTTCGGGTATCGTCAGCGCCCTGGGACGCACCAGTTTAAGTGGCTTGGGCTATCAGAATTTTATTCAAACAGATGCCTCAATTAACCCCGGTAATTCAGGCGGTGCTTTGATTGACCTGACCGGTTCTTTGGTGGGTATCAACACTGCGATTTTTTCACCTTCCGGTGGTAATGTCGGTATTGGTTTTGCCATCCCATCATCTTTGGCCAAACGCATGATGCGCCAATTGGTTGAGTTTGGCACGGTGCGCCGTGGCTCGCTGGGCATGGGTGTGCAAGACATCACTGAACGCTTGGCGCGGGCTTTTGATGTCGGTCAAAAACAAGGTGTGTTGGTCACTTCCGTTGATCCAGATTCACCTGCTGATCGTGCTGGCTTACAAGCCGGTGACATCATCACCCAACTCAATGGCGATCGCATCAACAACCAAAAACAATTTCAAAATTACGAAGGGTTGATTGAATTGGACAGCCGCGTAACGATTGATTATTTACGCGATGATGAGGCCAAACAAGTACTGACTTTAATCACCGAAGCCGACCGCAATGAAATCAACGGCAAGGAATTACACCCGCTACTCAAAGGCACTTTATTAAGCAACTTACCGGTGCAATACCGCGATCGCTTTCAGGGTGTATTAATCGAAGAAATAGAGCGCACCTCCAAAGCCTGGACTTTGGGTCTGCGTGCAGGTGATTTGATCACCGCGGTGAATAAAAACGACATCAACAGCCTCAAACAACTGACCCAAGGGGTCAAACGCTCGAGTAAAACACCGCTGTTGAACATCTACCGCAATGGACGTAATTATTTGTTGTTATTAGAGGAATGAGTTTAAGTGGTAAATTTGAGCGGTTAATATTGCCCTGACATTTACCTCTGGGTAATTAAGCTGTATGTTGAATACTGTTCACCTATGAGCAATTTGGTTAACCATGAATCCCATTGAAAATTTAGTGATTCGTTACCGAAAATAAGTTCAGTTTACATTTTTGGCTTATGCCTCAATGATCAGTCCAGCATTTGTTGATTAACTGTACATTTGGGTGGCTGAAGTTGTAGGTAATTGAAATATTATATAGCCAATAAGCACCAGATCGATATTGATCCTTAGGTGACCTACAGTTGCACAGTAAAATTGAAGTAGAAACACATTCAACTTCGTATAAAGCACACGCCAAATAATAAAACGGTTGACATACGCAACCAGTTGTGTAATTATATAGGCAATTGATTGCGTATATACCATGAATAAAAACATCAGATTAAATAACTCACCCAATAAAGGTCTGCTTCAAAATGCCTATTTGGGAAAACTGGCCCAAGATCTCTTGTACTTATCATCTGACCAAGTCTTACAAATCTATTTACAACGTGGCCTGCTGATTCCTGTAGAAACATCTTCGACACTTGCTTACTTATTTGAAAACCCTGATTCATCCCTATCAAATATTGCTGTTGCTTTGGAAATCCCTCATCAACTGGCAGCTCAAAGGGTGGCCAAGTTAATAAAATTGGAATTAGTTGACAAGCGTCCAGACCAACACGATGGTCGCAGAACTGTATTGGAGTTATCAGCTTCAGGGCGGCAACAGGCCATGTTATTAAATCAGTGTATGGAAGATATGGCGATTGTTTATGATGACCTGTATCGTGAGATTGAATGTGACTTACCGATTAAGTTACAACAAGCCATCGATGCTTTGAAGCGAAAAAATTTATCAACTCGGTTCGCTGAAACCTTTTAAATTAATCTGGAATATGTGCACATGAAATCGAAAACTAAACAGCTTATAAACTTTGATCCAATAATCACCATTGTTTTTTTTATTCTCACCGCAACGGTACTACAATCATGTGTCTCCAACCACAAAACTTCTTATCGACCATTAACAGCAGTGGACTTCTCACATCATTGTGAGAACAACCCAACCGACAGCAGTCAAATATTAACGCCAGCAGAATTAGATTTACTGGAAAACAAGCAGCGAGTGAAAGATGAAACCACCATTGCATTGATGCTCAAAAGTGCGGCCATAAAAATAGCTGAGCAGTCTGACTCACAGTCAACTTGTCAGCAAGTGTTCACCCAAGGAACGGCATTATTCCAAAAAATGATTAAACAAAATCAACAAATGCTGGCCAATGAAAAAGGATTTCAACCAGCCAAAGAAGTTGACATATTAGCGGTTCAAAAGAAAATTACTGATTTATGGCGGGCAGATCAAAGTGCCAGAGCAACTTTGGTTAGCTTACCCTCGGATGTTAAAAAAGGGGCTGGTTTTTGGGCCAATCGACTGGCTTCTGCACACACCATCAGGGCCGATATCGAAGCCACAGAATACTTAGAAAAGTTGCTGCATTCCTATGACTGGATTGATCAACAACGATTTGGAAACTCGGTATCAGCTCATGCTTGGATATTGATACAACATGCCGATGATCGAGTTGATTTACAAGCTGAGGTATTAAAAAGAATGCACCCCTATTTTATCAATGGCGGTATCAGGCCTGCTAATTATGCCTACTTATGGGATCGGGTGGCTGTTAACAGTGGTCAATTACAACGCTATGGGACTCAGCCCATATGGAAGTGTGAACAAGGTCAATTACAATTACAACCCATTGAAGACTTGGATCAAGCCAATCTGCTGAGAAAGGAAATAGCAATGAATTCAGTTCAAGCAGGTTTAGATGAGATGGCTGCCGCAATATGTGCCATTCACTGAAACTTTATATTCTCAGACACAGGCCTATTGGGATTTTGAAACAGCCAACTTTCCACCCAAATAGCCCATTGGCAGGTACGCCAGAATCAAATCAGCAGCCATAAACCACATGGGGCCACCCACCATATAAACCATGGATATGCCACCAATCAAAAATACAAAACCTATCACCATCGCTGCGGTCATTTGATGGTTGGCAGCTATTTTAGCCGCCACAAAAGCGCCGACCAAGGTGCCAAGGGCATGGGCCAAAAATGGAAACACAAAGTTTTTCGGCGCAAACAAAGCCATGCTTTCTTTTAAACCTTCCATGGTTGAGACATCAGCTCCAGCAGGCAGTGGAATGATGGCTGGGCCAACATTGACCAAACCCATATTCACCGCACCACCCAACACCAACCCAACCACAATCGCCAATACATTGCGTGTCATGTTATTCATCATTTCAACCCTCCAAACAGCACAGAATTTCAGCTCCCCAAGTGTTAACTTTAATTCAACTGCTGCTGTTATCACACCTCAAAACTGATAAAACATGAATAAAGCAAATTCAGTTCATCAACTCATACAATGTATTCAATATACCTCGAAATGGCTCTGAAATCAAAACTGGCTGGCCTGACAGTGAGGTCCCGACTTTCATTTAAGCCATTGAGTCGACCGCTTGACTGCTCAAACGGTGCACCCGAATGTGGTTTATTTTGAGCTTCTCCGGGTCCAATAAAAAGCGCACCAAGATGAAATATATATCCAAATCAAATTGATCCGTGTGGTCATTTGCTGGCAGGTCTGTTGATTGGTTCGAATCTACAGTCTTGTTTGCCCCGCTGTCTAACACATAACCGCTGTCCATCAGTTGTTCCTCAGAATCGATGCTTTTCTGGTAAATCCACTGATCAATCAAATGAAATTGTTGCTGGTAGCCATCTTCCACACCACGTTCTTCAACCAACACGGCCCCTGGCCAAGGCCATACTTTTTGGTGGTAGCCCTGTAATGCTTTTTCTAATCGTTGATTATGTGTCTGGTAACCCTCTTCACCACAACACACCCCCAGACATTTTTTCAATTGGTACCTAAAACAAGGTTGAGCCGTCTCAACCTGACCTGTTTCTATCCCCAAGACCTGGTGACATAGAAAATATTGATCAGCCAGTTTCTGTAATCTTTTTTGTGCGTGTCTTGGACTGCGAAACAAACCATAGCTGTCTTGTACAATGTGATCTGAATCTTCGATATCAACTGGTTTGATCATGGGGTATTGGTAGCCACTGGGGTGTGTTGCTGTGGTAATTCTGAACAGTTTTCTGACCCGCCTGAGTCTGGAGTTATAAAGCGGCCGCAAACGTTTAACTTGGTTACTCTCCAAAATTTGTGCACCCAAGTCTGTGACCGTCTGATCAAATTCAATGCGCGCTATGGAGGCGCTCATTTTTAAATCTTTGTGATTCTTGTGGTCTTGAGAAAAGTGACTTAACACCCGTTGTCTGATGTTGACGCTTTTACCCACATACAACAACACATCTTTGGCATCATAAAAATAATACACGCCGGCCGCTTTGGGTAGTTGGTCGATGTCAACTTGTCTGATTTGCGAGGGCAGTGTGTGCTCCTTAAGCAATTGCTGACACACCGCTTGGATTTCAGCTGTTTGGAAGATCTGACTGGATTTCACGAAAAAACCAAAAATCATCAAAGCATCATCTAAAGCCCGATGCCTTTGATCAATCTGTAATCCAAAGCGCCGGATGATGTGATCCAAACCATGGCGTTTGTATTGCGGGTATAACACCCGGCTGAACTTGACTGAGCACAGGGGTTTGTCCTGATAGTTGATGCCAACACGTTCAAATTCGCGTTTCAGAAACCCGTAATCAAAACGGGCATGGTGCGCCACCAAAACCCGACCCTTGAGTTTAGCCAATAATTCGTCGGCAATTTCATCAAAAGTGGGCGCACTGTTAACCATGTCTTGGGTGATGCCGGTCAAACGGGTGATACCGGCTGGAATGGCACGGTTTGGGTTAACCAAAGATTGCCATCTTTCAATCACTTGTCCATCTTCTATCACCAACAGGCCGACCTCGGTGATGCGGTGGTAACTGGCACGCCCACCGGTGGTCTCACAATCGAGTAACACCATTTTATCTGGAAAACCAGCAGCAAGTTTGGGGGACTGTTGAGCGTCCAGCCAATCAGATTGTGTGGGTGTGGGCATACTGAATAAACTTTTTTTAAAGTTTATTGTATGTGAGGCGAGTGAATAATACGTGGTTATTGAGTGGGAAACAACATCAAGATTCTCAGCATCCAGTGTGGTTTAATTTGAACAACCAGTTTTCCTAGTGTTTTTAACCTATGTAACCCGGGTGATTTGTGAACAGCGTTTAATCGCGAATAAAAAACACCCGTTGAATGAGCTTATTTTTGACCTCATACATGGCAACCACATCCATCGGGCCATCAGGTAGGCCATATATGGTTTCACGGTCAATAGCAAAATCACCGATGTCATTGGTGGCGTGTACCCGACAAAATAAATTGGGCACCGCAAACCTGGCTCGATACATCTCGCGTATCGCATCTATGCCTGCAGCCACCACTTGGCCTGAGGGCAAATCAGTCAGCACCGCATCGGCTGCAAACAAAGCACAAAAAGCATCCAGGTCGTGCTTGTTGTAGGCTTCAAATTGTAAAATGGCTATCTGTCTGGGTGTCATCAGGACTCCTTAAATAATGCTTATTATAAGTGCTCAGGCATGATTCAATTTACTTCAACTTTTTGTCTTTTTTCTCTTGGCGTTTTTCCTTCAAAGTTTTTTCAGCTTTCTTTTTAACCGCTTTTTTGGCATCTTGACCTTTGGCCATACATCACTCCTAAATTGATTGTTAAAAACATTATACGCCTATATTCATAATATAATTTAAATCAATGCATTTGTTGTTTGTCTGTTGAACTGCCTTAATTGATATTAAACAATATCGGACCTGCCAAGTGCAGAATAATATGATTCAAAATAACGGCTTGAAAAAAATCGTTTGTATTTTCCCTGTTTTTTCCCTACAATCATAAAATGCTGACCGAACGTGAACAAGACACCTTAGCCTTCATTGAATCTTATTTTAAAAAGCACCAACATGCGCCGAGACTGGTGGACATTGGTCAGGCCTTGGACATCAAAGCAGTGGCCCACATATCCCGCCTGCTGAAAGCATTAGAAGACAAGGGACACATTGAACGGACTCGAGCCAATCGAGGCATCCGATTAACCACCCCTATGCACTTAATAACCACATCACCTGAGCCTGGTCTGCCCTTGATGGGACGCATAGCTGCTGGCTCTCCCATTGAAGCCATCGCTGAGGATGATGAAAGCATTGACATCAACGCCCTGTTGGCTGGTAATGACCATTTTGTGCTTAAGGTTGAGGGGCAATCCATGCAAGACATCGGCATCATGGATCAAGATTGGGTGGTGATCAAATCCGCTCAAACTGCCCGCAATAACGAAGTTGTGGCAGTGATGATCAATGGCTGGGAAACCACCTTAAAACGCATCCAGTACATCGATGAAGAGACCACCCGACTGATTCCAGAAAACAGCCAATTAGAGCCCATCGACTACCACCCCGACCAACTGACCATCCAAGGTGTGCTGGTCGGTCAGTTCAGGCGTTATTAATTGCTTATTCGGAGGAGCCATCGACCCACCAAGGCATCATGTTCACATGACACACAACATACTATGTGAAGCTACATTCTATGCAACACACAAACTTTGTTGCCCGAAGGATCTCGCAGATAAGCCAAATAGAGTTTACCGCTGGCAGCTTCTCTGATGCCAGGGGCATCTTCACAATCAACACCACCATGTTCTAACCCCGCTCGATGCCAAGCATCGGCTTGTGCTGGGTTGGCTGCAGCGAAACCAATGGTCGTTCCATTGCCGTGACTGGCAGCTTGGCCATCAATCGGTTTTGTCAGCGCAAAGACACCGGCCTTGGTGAAATAAAAGCACCGGCCTTTGTCATCAATAACGCCCGGCTTATGACCCAACTCACCCAAAATGGCATCATAGAATACTTTTGACTTTTGCACGTCGTTGGCCCCAATCATGATGTGACTGAACATAGAGAACTCTCCTTTATCGGTTTAATTTTAAATGTGGTCAGAATACATTCAGACATTATAACAATCAGGCTGTGTAAAATAGATGTGTAATTGACTAACAATGAACTGCTTAAAAATTGATCATAACGAGGCGAAGTACAAGCACCCCATATTCCAATTCATGACAACTTCAATAACATGTCATCGGTGGCGCTGACCAAAGCATCCACCATCGCTGGTTCTTTCGATGCATGACCTGCTCGATCAACCACGGTTAACTTTGATTCTGGTAGGGCTTTGTGCAGCTGATAGGCCTTGGCCGGAGGGCACAGTAAATCATAACGACCATTGACGATATAAACCGGCATACCCTGCAGCGTTGAAAGTTTATCAGCAATCGGTTGGTCTTCAATAAAACAGTTGTGTACACAGTAATGCGCTTCCAACACCCCTTGGTGCCAGTTTTCAAGATCCATTGTTGGGTGATGATCCTGCATGGTAAAACCCGCTTCTTCCCACAACATCATTTCCGCCGCTGCCTGATTGCGAATGGCGGTATCACCACTGGTCATCATTTGGTAATAGCTTTTCAAGATTTGATGCTGCTGGTCCCCAGGCACCAAGCTTTTATAACGTTCATAAGCCTCTGGATTAAAGCGACTCAAACCCTCCTGCCACAACCAGCGGTTTTCCTCTGGGGTTCCGAAAAACACGCCCCTGACAATCAAACCAAGTACTTTTTCTCTGTGGGTTTGGGCATACACCAAACTCAAAGTTGAACCCCAAGAACCGCCAAACACCACCCATTGATCGATGTTCAGATGCTGGCGAATGGTTTCAATGTCTTGCACCAAATGTTGAGTGGTATTATCAGTGAGGTCACCCAAGGGTCTGGAGCGACCACAACCGCGTTGATCAAACATCACGATGTGATACTTGTCCGGATCAAAAAAACACCGGTCATCCAAGCCACAACCCGCACCCGGGCCACCATGGACAAAAACCACCGGCACACCTTCAGGGTTGCCACAGGTTTCAACATAGATTTCATGGGTTTCACTGACTGATAAATGAAAGGATTGATTCGGTTCAATGCTGGGGTATAGTTTTTTGGTCATGTGGTTTCTGAATGTCTTGAATGAATTATTATAAGGAAATTTATTGCTTGTGTCAGTCGACAATACAAATGTACCCTTTGTTAGACTTCACTATAATATCGTCATCCTGGTATCTTAAGAATTGTGTCAATTATTCACCAATGATATGGACTACCCACAACCCTCAAAGCCATTGATAAAAATGATGTCATCATTACTGGTCTCACTAACCCAAATAGCTACCAAGTCAGCATTGAACCAAGAACCGTCAGATTCAGAAGGGTCAAATGCAATTAACTGATAATTATTGTCCCTAAACTCAATGACTGATTCATCGTTCACTTGACAGTTACCCAGCAAAATAGTCGTATCTAGACTTAACAACAAACGGTTATCACTTAAGAGATGTATTGCATCTACATTGGCATTTAAACCTGTGGCTTGGTAAAGGGTAAAACCTTTTGTTGCCGACCAGCGAATAAGGTCATCTGACTTAAAAAAACTGCCATTTAATTGCGCCTCAACATCAGTTGAAATAATTAAGTCACAGGTACCTATCTCACGACTGACAGCCGTGATGTTAACTCCCGCTGGAATGTCCTCAGAGTCTGCATTTAACACTTTAACACCAGCTGAGGTAAAAACATCTGCCGGACGCATGGCCACCCCTGCAATCATCGCTGTGTTGTCAACACTGTATAGTGCATCGCCACAGCCATCACCACTGTTGTGAAAGGCATCAATACCTGCTTGAAAAAGTGGACCTAAGTCCAGGCTCACCGTAGCCAATTGGGAATCGGGGTCAACATGAAAAATATGTGCATCACTGCCATAGACATGTCCAACCGCTGCTGGCAATGACGCATCAATATCAGATACCAAGCTGATTTGATCGATGTTAGCTTTACCTTGAGCACAAACAAATCCGCTTAACAAAATGCCGAGTAACGATAGGTGCGCTCTGACTTTATGGACACACATCATCAGTTTCACAAAAGTTTCTACCAAGCTCAAAATAATGCGTTCCATTGATTGTTCCAGAGGAGTTACCTATGAGGGTGTTTTTCTCTAATTGGTTCATTTTAAGGGTCAATGAGGGTGATGCATTTATTCCAAAACGTCCATTGTCCAATACGGTATTTTCTTTGATATTACAGCCAGAGAATGCATATATACCATCTAGAATATTTGCATTTACATTATTCTGATAAACCATAGAGTCATAACACCAAATGCCATGAAGCGTGTTTTGTGAAACTGTATTGCCATTTACGATGGCGCCAATTCCAACTTCAATGCCATATTCACCATTCTCAGTGGCAATATTATCCTCTATATTAGAGTATTCAGCACCTGACAAGCCATTTGCACCATTGAATGCAACCACATTACTTTTAGCCATTGATGCTTCACCAAGTTGTATTCCGTTATCTCCATTGTATGATGCATTTGAGTTAAATATTTTCGAATTATTGCCTGTGAAAATGCCTCTGTTGCGATTCCATTTTAAGTTTAAGTCTTCATAACTGGCAGACCCTGCCACATTGTTAATGCCATCCAGACCCATTCCGACGATGCTACCATTAATCACTGAAAGTTGAGAATGTGCACTATTGGCCACTAAAATGCCCGTCCCAGTACCTGCAACAGCGGTGCAATCCACAGCACTGTTTTCACAACCTGAACGCACAATTGAGAAGCCATTTAAATCAATGACCACATTGATGGTATTTACTGCAATTCCAGTGGTGTTTAGATCTGGAATGATTAAATTACTGGTTAAACGATAGCTTTGTCCTGCAGAGCCATCGATGGTAATCGGATACCCAACACTGTCGTTACCGAAACACCCCAATTGGGTGGCACAGATGTGATTCAGCTCAACCACACCATTGGTCGCTGATGCGGAAGTTAAAAATATAATACTCACTATTAGCAGGGAAAGTTTATGTTTCATATGAAGAAAGCCAAGATGGATTAACATTAATAATACCTTCTTCAGGATATAAACTCATGAAAAAAACATAAAAAATGTATAAAATCTATTTTCATCTTTAATTATTTTCAACAAACTCTGTTTACCATTGAAGTGACTTCAATGGCATACGCTTATTGAAATGGCATCAATGCATGATGCTATCAGCACTTAAAGAAATTCAAGAAATTCAATTTAACTTCAGTATCCATATAACTTGACCCTTTAGGAACAAGTTGTTACATTCTCTCTACATGCCTGTACTCATCATTTCAATCCTACTCATTGTTTTTGGCCCAAGTCTTTGGGTTAAATATGTGCTGCGCAAACACCAAACTCACATTGAAACACTCGATGGCACCGGCAGTGAATTGGCGCTGCATTTAATCAATCGATTTGAGTTAGAGGGTGTCACAGTGATTAAAGGCGCTAAAAATGCAGACTATTATGACCCACAAAATAAAATAGTCAGCTTAAGTCCTGAAGTGTATGACGGGCAATCACTCACCGCCGTGGCGGTGGCCGCGCATGAAGTGGGTCATGCCATGCAATTCCACAATCAAGAACCAGTCAGTCATTTACGACAAAAATATTTACCGCAGGCTCACCGCATCAAACAACTGGGCATGGTTTTCCTGATGGCCTCGCCCTTTGTTGGCTTAGTTTTTAGGGTTCCTCAGATGGCACTGCTCACCATTGCTATTGCTGTTATTACCATGTTGGTTTCAGTACTGATGCACGCCGCCGTGCTGCCCGAAGAATACGATGCCAGCTTTAATAAGGCCATGCCGATTTTATCCGAAGGCTATATCACCAAAGATCAACTGCCCAAAGTCCGTCAAATCCTCAAAGCCTGTGCCCTGACCTATGTAGCCGCTGCCATGGCCGACATACTCAATTTGTGGCGCTGGATTCGTTTTATTAGGTGACATCCCCAGATGTCACCCTGAGCAAAGCTGAAGGATCTCATGAAGCTGGATGGGTGTTCATTTTCAATATCACTTAAAACTGTAGGAGGTTCTTATTTTTATCATCCCAGGTGAAGCCTACTCGAACTATACCCTAAGAGGCAAACCCGCATCTGATACTAAATTGCTATCCTTTATCACAACCCAAACATTGAGAAACCCCATCTCGGTATGGCAGTATTGAATCATAACTCAGAGCCAGGTCATCCTGAGCGAGCCTAGGCGAGTCGAATGGACCTCCAACAGTTCACGTAATCTAACTAAATAGCAACTTGAAATATTCAGGAGCTTACCACAGCCTGTACTCAACTTGATTTGATGTCGCTGCGGCTCCTCCATAATTGCTCCTCGGCAACTGCTTCTGCTTTGCTCTGATACATGCCATCCATGGCAATATGCATTATGCTAATTAGTTGCATCCATGCAACGATGGCAATGACATACTATTTATTAGACATCCCTATGCATTCCCAAGCAGAATCATACAAACGAGGTCTAAGCGGCTTTTTTCAATTATCAAATCCAACAACAAGCCTGACATTTTCAGAACCGCATTGAGCACTTAATATTTTCATTACTGAAAAAAGCGTACTCCAACCAATAAGTTGCTTCCAGTTATTTATTATTGGATATAATTCTTTCCAACTAATCCTTGTAACTTTATTAAGCCCAGATAATTCATTTTTGTAGATTTTTTCAACTGGTATACCTCGATCGAAAGCAATTGGGGTGATTCCCTCTTTCAACCTCACACCAAACAAAACTGCAAATACATCATAGTCCCTTTCAACAATCAGTCCAATATCCATCATTTTTACCCAACTGTCTTCATCTGAAAATTCTATAGTATTGTATTCAAGGTATCCATGTACATCTGTTCCCATATACTGGCTCTAGTCCAATGAAAGTTTATAGGATATTGTATCAATCAAGATTTTTCAACACCCACAAAAAAAGCCGACATAAAAGGCCGGCTTTTCAATACTTCAGTAACAACACCCAGGCTTATCTGGTTTTTTTCAGTTGTCGCTTCAACCGCGTGATGGCTTGGATTTGAGCCACGGCTTTGGCCAAATCGGCTTGAACCTGTGCCAAGTCCTGACGTTTTGACTTGTCTTGCAACAACGATTCAGCATCTTCTTTGGCTTTGATTGCGGCCGCTTCATCAATGTCATTAGCACGCACAGCGGTGTCTGCCAACACCGAAACCATATAAGGTTGTACTTCTAGGATACCACCTGACACGTAGAAGTCTTCTTCGCCACCATCGGCTAACAAGACCCTAACCTGACCTGGTTTCAGCTGTGTGATTAATGGCGCATGTCTTGGGGCTATACCCAATTCACCGGCCACACCACTGGCTATGACCATGGTCACTTCACCTGAATAGATGGCTTTTTCTGCACTGACAATATCACACTGTATAGTTGACATGATTATTTACCTCAAGCTGCCTTTTCTTTATCGGCCATTTTCTTGGCTTTTTCCAGAACTTCATCGATGGTACCTGCCATGTAGAAAGCTTGCTCTGGGATGTGGTCGTACTCACCTGCGATGATGCCTTTGAAACCACGAATGGTTTCGGCCAAAGACACATAAGTACCCGGGGTACCCGTGAACACTTCAGCAACAAAGAAAGGTTGTGAGAAAAATTTCTCAACTTTTCGTGCACGGTAAACCACTTGTCTGTCTTCTTCTGACAACTCGTCCATACCCAGAATTGCGATGATGTCTTTCAATTCTTTGTAACGCTGTAAAGTACCTTGTACTGCACGTGCCGTGTTGTAATGTTCTTCACCCACACTTAATGGATCCAACTGACGTGATGTTGAATCCAATGGATCAACCGCTGGGTAAATACCCAACTCAGCAATAGAACGTGACAATACAACTGTGGCGTCCAAATGCGCGAAAGTAGTCGCAGGTGATGGATCGGTCAAATCATCCGCTGGTACATAAACCGCTTGGATAGAAGTAATAGATCCTTTTTTGGTAGAAGTAATACGCTCTTGTAGTTTACCCATTTCTTCAGCCAAAGTAGGCTGATAACCTACCGCTGAAGGCATACGCCCCAACAGCGCAGATACTTCAGTACCGGCCAATGTGTAACGGTAAATGTTATCAATAAATAACAACACGTCACGTCCTTCGTCACGGAAATATTCAGCAATGGTCAAACCAGTCAAAGCCACACGTAATCTGTTACCTGGAGGCTCATTCATCTGACCATAGACCATGGCCACTTTAGAGTCTTCAAAGTTTTCTACGTTTACAACGCCAGCTTCTTGCATCTCGAAATAGAAGTCATTACCTTCACGAGTTCGCTCACCCACACCAGCAAATACTGACAATCCTGAGTGCTTGGTTGCAATGTTGTTAATCAATTCCATCATGTTAACGGTTTTACCAACACCAGCACCACCAAACAGACCGACTTTACCACCCTTAGCAAATGGACAAACCAAGTCAATAACTTTAATACCTGTTTCTAACACTTCATCAGAAGCCGCTTGCTCGTCATAAGCAGGTGCTTCACGGTGAATTTCCCAATGTTCATCGGCACCGACATCACCACACATATCAATGGGCTCACCCAATACGTTCATGATGCGGCCTAAAGTTTTGGTACCCACAGGTACGGTTATGGCTGCGCCCGTATTGGTCACTTCCAAACCTCGCTTTAAACCATCAGTAGAACCCAAAGCAATGGTTCTGACCACGCCGTCACCCAACTGTTGTTGAACTTCTAGGGTGGTTTTGGTGGCGGCAATTTTTAATGCGTCATACAATTTAGGCACTGAATCACGTGGGAACTCTACGTCCACTACCGCACCAATGATTTGTACTATGTTTCCTGAACTCATATCTGGATTCTCCTATACTGCGGCTGCGCCGCCGACAATTTCTGAAATTTCTTGGGTAATGGCTGCTTGTCTTGCTTTGTTATAAATCAACTGCAAGTCTTGAATCAAATCTGATGCATTATCAGACGCTGATTTCATTGCCACCATTCTGGCCGCGTGCTCGGAGGCCAAATTCTCTAAAACACCTTGGTAAACCAAAGACTCGATGTAACGACTCATTAACTGATCCAATACATCTTTGGCTTCTGGCTCATACAGGTAATCCCAGTTATCTGAGATTTCCTCTTCTTCTGATTCTGGCAAGGGTAACAATTGTTCAACCACAGGTTTTTGGGTCATGGTGTTGATGAAATCATTAAACACCAAGTACACATGACTCAATTCACCGTTGGCATAGGCATCCAACATAACTTTAACCACACCAATTAATTTAGCTAACTCAGGGGTGTCACCCAGAGCAGAAATATTGGCTTTCAAATTCACATTGGTGCGTTTGAATGTTGATGCAGCTTTGTTCCCGATGGTTACCACATCGATATCTTTGCCTTTGCTTTGCCAATCACGCATATGAATCACTGCGTTCTTGAATAGGTTTGAATTCAAGCCACCACATAAACCACGGTCTGTTGAGATGACGATGTAACCGACACGCTCAGCTTCTTGATCGTACATGAACGGGTGCTTGTATTCAGGCGTTGCTTTGGCCAAATGACCTATCATTTGTTTTATTTTATTGGTGTAAGGTCTGGAGGCATTCATTTGATCTTGTGCCTTTTTGATCTTACTTGCTGAAACCATTTCCAAAGCGGTGGTCACCTTACGAGTGGACTTAACGCTTTTTATTTTGGTTACAATTTCGGTACCGATTGCCATATGTATTACCTGTTATTAGTTATTAACAATTAACCTGTTAAAAACAGTTTTACCAGCTGCCTGTTTTTTTGAAATCTTCAACACCAGCTTTCAGCTTGTTTTCGATTTCTTCGTTAAAATCACCGGTTTTATTCAACTCACTCATGAATTCTGACTGGGTGCTGTTCATGTGATCAATCAAGGCTGATTCAAAGTCACCTATTTTGTTCATTTCAACATCATCCATGTAACCACGATCAATGGCGTACAAAGATAAAGCCATTTCAGCCACACTCATTGGTGCATATTGTTTTTGTTTCATCAACTCTGTAACACGTTGACCACGCTCCAATTGCGCTCGTGTTGCTTCATCTAAGTCTGATGCGAACTGTGCAAAAGCAGCCAATTCACGGTATTGAGCCAGTGCCAAACGAACACCACCACCTAATTTCTTAACCGCTTTGGTTTGTGCTGCACCACCCACACGTGAGACCGATAAACCGGCATCAATCGCAGGACGAATACCTGAGTTGAATAAGTCAGTACCTAAGAAAATCTGACCATCTGTAATAGAAATCACGTTGGTTGGTACGAATGCAGATACGTCACCAGCTTGCGTTTCAATGATAGGCAATGCAGTTAAAGAACCGGTTTTACCTTTCACTTCACCGTTGGTGAATCGTTCAACGTAATCAGCGTTGACTCGAGCAGCACGCTCAAGCAAACGTGAATGTAAGTAGAATACGTCACCAGGATAAGCTTCACGACCTGGAGGACGTTTCAATAACAATGACACTTGACGGTATGCAATGGCTTGCTTGGTCAAATCATCATAAATAATCAAGGCATCTTCACCGCGATCACGGTAATACTCACCCATGGCACAACCAGAGTAAGGTGCAATGTATTGCATGGCAGCAGACTCTGAAGCAGTGGCAGCAACAATCACGGTGTGACCCATGGCATCGTGCTCTTCAAGCTTACGCACCAATGCAGCCACTGATGAACGTTTTTGACCGATGGCGACGTAGACGCATTTTACGCCGGTGTCTTTTTGGTTGATGATGGCATCAATGGCGACCGCTGTTTTACCAGTTTGTCTGTCACCAATGATTAATTCCCTTTGTCCTCGACCAATTGGCACCATGGCATCAATTGATTTCAAACCTGTTTGAACAGGTTGGTCAACCGATTTACGATCAATTACCCCCGGTGCAATTTTTTCAATTGGTGAAGTTAATTTGGTTTCAATTGGACCATTGCCATCGATGGGGATTCCCAAAGAGTCAACCACACGACCAATCAATTCTGGCCCTACTGGCACTTCAAGAATACGACCGGTACATTTGGCCTTATCGCCTTCTGAAATGTGGCCGTAACCACCTAAGATTACCGCACCAACTGAGTCTCTTTCCAAGTTCAATGCCAAAGCATAGGTATCACCTGGTAGTTCAATCATCTCGCCTTGCATCGCATCGGCTAAACCGTGGATACGTACGATGCCGTCAGATGTACTGACAACAGTACCTTCCGTACGGGCTTCTGATTGAACTTTAAAGTCCTTAATTCGATCTTTAATCAGTTCACTGATTTCTGATGGATTCAATGTCGTTTGCATTGCATTTCCTCGTATTCTATTAAGTCAGTTTGACTTATTAATTAAAAAGTTGTGTCTTCAAGCGATCTACTTTACCGCGTAATGTACCATCTATCACCAAGTCTCCACAGTGAATTCTGGCACCACCCATCATGTTATCGTCGATGTGTGTTATTAAGCTGATCTGTTTGCCGGTTCTCTTGCTGAGTGCTGCTGTCATGGCTTGTTTTTGGCTGTCAGATAATTCCACAGCAGAAAACACATCCACGGTCAGTGATTGTGAATCTTGCTCTAAATAATACTGAAACAATTCTGCCACTTCTGGCAACAAGCTTAAACGGTCATTCTTGGCCAATATACGAACGAAGTTTTGATAACCTTCGCTGGCACCTTTACCACTGACCAATTGAACCAAATCTTCTTCAAGAACATCTGGTCGATTGAAATAATCAAGAATGCTGTTGTCATGAGCCAATCCTGCAGCAACCAATAAGTCTTTCGACCACTGGTCTACAACAGACTCACTTTTGGCGAACTCAAATGCCGCTTTGGCATAAGGTCTTGCTAATGTGATAGGTTCACTCATTTCAAATCTCTTTGATTAAATCGTCCAACAAATCTGCATGTTTACTGGCATCCACTTCTTTTGAAAGCAGCTGTTCAGTACCCGCAATCGCTAAAGCAGACACTTGCTGACGCAAGACTTCTTTGGCACGATTCGCTTCTTGTTCAATTTCTGCCTTGGCCGCTTGCAACTGACGCTCTTTTTCAGCAAGTGCATCAGATTTGGCTTGGTCTTTGATTTTAGATGCCATTTGAGTCGCCTGGTCTTTAATGTGACTGGCTTGCTCTTTGGCTTCCACAATCAAGGTTTCAACCTTGGCTTTGGCTTGATTCAATTCTTTTTCAGCACGATCGCCAGCGGCCAGGCCGTCAGCAATCTTTTTCTCACGCTCTTCCATGGCGCCCAAGATTTGCGGCCAGATATACTTCATGGTGATGATAATCACAACAAAGAACACCAGTGCTTGAATGATTAGTGTTGCATTAATATTCATGTTTGTACTCCGCCTTAATCTGTTCGAAAGTGCTTAAAATTAACCTGTAACAGCTGCTAAGAATGGGTTGTTGAAAGTAAAGAACAAAGCAATACCTACACCAATCATCGCTACCGCATCGACCAGACCCATTAATAAGAAGTACTTACCTTGTAACATAGGGGCCAATTCAGGTTGACGAGCCGAAGCTTCTAACAACTTGCCACCCAAGATACCCAAACCGATACCAGTACCAATCGCACTCAAGCCCAAAATCAATGCCACTGCAATGGCTGTCATGCCTTGAATATCAGCTACTAATGCTAAATTTTCCATCGTTTTCTCCGATTTACCTTTTGGTTAAAATATTAAAAAATTAAAAATTAATGTGAATCATGTGTCTCATGCGACATGTTCAAATACACCACACTCAACATCATGAAAATATAGGCTTGCAAGGTGATGATCAATATGTGGAACAATGCCCATGCCAATGCAAGTAAAAATTGTACAATGCCCATGGTGGCGCCTGAGAAGCTCAATATGTCCGACCAACCGTAGTTTAATGTCAGAACCGCAATCAAAATAAAGATCAACTCGCCTGCATACATGTTTCCGAATAACCGCAAACCCAATGAAACCGGCTTGGCGATGGTCTCAACAATATTCAGGAAGATGTTAAAAATGGCCAATATGGATTGGACAAAGAAATTTGGACTCTCAAACGGATGGGTGGCAAACTCTTTGAAGTAACCCAATACAAATGGCTTCTTAACAGTGAAACTGTAATAAAACACAATCAACATCACACCGAATGACATACCAAAGGTGATGTTTAAGTCTGTTGATGGCACTACTTTCATGTATTCTATGCCGAAGAATGTTCCCAACCATGGTAATAAGTCAACTGGCAACAAATCCATGAAGTTCATCAAGAACACCCAAATAAAGATACTTAATGCCAAAGGTGCAACCACTTTACTGGTGCCATGGAAGATGTCTTTGACTTGTTGGTCAATGAAACCAATAATCAACTCAATAAAGTTTTGGGTCTTGTTAGGTACGCCAGCTGAAGCTTTTTTGGCCACTCTGCGGAAAAACCACAAATAAATAACTGCCAATAATATGGTGTAAAAAACACTGTCCGTGTTAATGGTCCAAAAAGTACTGCCGTCAACCAGTTCAGTTGTGTGATTCTTTAAATGGTGGCTGATGAATTCACCAGCGCCGCCTTCGCCACTCGCCATTATTTATACTCACTTAAATGATGTTAACAACGCCACCCAAAACGCCAATAAGGTGGCAATAAATCCAATCAATAAAGGCATCAATTGGAATGAGAAATTGGTCACTGCTATATAAAACAAGACACCAATCACTATAAATTTCATGATCTCGCCTTTAAACATACGACCAACCAGAGATTGGGTGTCACCAAAAGGCCAAGTGACTATTACAGTAAATGCCAAAGAACCCATGGCACTGATTAATGCGCCGGTACCTGCTGCTATAGCAGCTGGTCGACCTTGCAAAAAGAAAAATAAAGCGGCAATAATCAGCCCAATTACTACTTGATATATGGGTATTTTTACTACAGTTTTTTTCACCTCTTTCAAGGTCATGTGTTCGGTCATTATTTGGCTTGGAGTCAATCCATAAATTGGCTGGTGTAAACGAGTCAATCAGATTGCCTCAACTAAAAGCGGGTGCATTATAATGGTTAAAGTATGGCAAAGCAACGATTTTAGAGCAAAAACAACGGGGATTTTGCAGATACCTTCAAGCCAGTATTACAGCCACCCAAACCACCTCACCACCATTGCTTTTATTCACTCACTACAGGATGTTATTACAGTCATCCATACATCATACGCCTGTGAAAGTGCCCATCTAGATGAACGGGCAACAGGCAGTCATGGTTTTTTCTTTCTCGCCCTGGGGTGTGCCTGATCATAAACTTGCGCCAGGTGTTGAAAGTTCAGGTGGGTATAAATCTGAGTAGTGGACAGGTCTGCATGACCCAGCATCTCTTGAACAGCACGTAAATCACCAGATGATTCCAACATGTGTGAAGCAAAAGAATGGCGCAATAAATGAGGATATACCCGCTCCCAGAGGCCTTGTTTTTGAGCCCAGTATTTTACCCTGGCTTGAATGCTGCGGTGTTTTAATTGACCACCTCTCTTGCTGATAAACACATAGGGCACTTCGCTGTTGTTCCATAATATGGCAATCGGCTGCCAGCGTAACAATGCACTTTTGGCCATTTTACCTATAGGTACCAGACGCTGTTTATTGCCTTTTCCCAACACCCGAACCATGCCCTCATCTAACTGCAAGTCATGCCATTGCAGTCCCGAGATTTCCGCCAGACGCAAACCAGAGGAGTAAAACAACTCCAACAGGGCCTTGTCACGGATGGCTATTTCGCCGCCATCAGGAATGGCCAACAACTTGAATAAAGTATCCACATCCAAAACTTCCGGCAAGGTTCTTTTAATCTTGGGTGTAGAAACCAGTTCCACTGGATTGGTGGTGATTAATTCTGGGTGCTGCTTGGTGCAATAAGCGAAGAAGTTTTTTAAGTGAGAGCGATACCGAGCCAAAGACTTGGCTGCCGCGCCTTGGGCTGATCGCTGCATCAAATAGGTTCTGATCTGCAGTTCTTTTATCGCTGTTATTGGATGGTCTTGTTGCTCAGGCAGTGCTTGAATAAATTGTTCAATGTCGCGGCGGTTGGCCGCCACAGTCAATGGTGACAGGTGCCGATAAACCGACAAGTATTCTAAATAGGCATCAAGACATGGCTTGATTTTCATCTTTAGGCTGCTGCTGTAAAAAATAAGCGGCCAGGATTTGTGCCAACTTTTGCAACAAATCACTGGATGAGTTTGGGTGAAATTTTTCTTCGTCAACACTGGCGAATGCCAACAAACCGAAAGACGCTTTGACACCAATCGGCAACACGATGGCTGACTTGATGTCGTTGCTGTCAGTAAAAATGCTGAGAATTTTGTCTTGCTTCAACCGTCCGGACAGCGGTTCAGGCTTGGCTTGAAATACCGCAAAGTGGTTCAGTTGCGCTGCATTCAGACTTTCTATGTGGTCGTTTTCGGGCAGCTCTATCAAACCATCTGTCACCAACAGTTTAAAATAGTCGGTTGGGAAGTTTTCAGTCACAAAGCTCACAAACTGCTGCAAAAAGTCAGCTTTCTTGACCACAGAAAGTTCAGTCAGCAAGCTGAACAAACGGTTCATCATTGACTCACTTTGTTGCGCATTTTTAATCAGTTGTGAAATTTGTGCTTTGAGTTGGCGGTTTTCATTTTGCAAAGTGCGCAATTGATGGGTTACTAAGTTGGTCAGTTCACCTTGCGGAGAAAGCACTTCCAGTTCTGCCATCAATTCAGGGTGGTTGGCAAAGTAACCCGGATGCTTAATCAAATATTTTTTGATCGCCAGCTGAATTTTTGCATCATCTTTCTTTGAATCTTTTGTTTTGACGTCTTTGTTTTTAACGCCTGAATCTATTTTAGCATCAGTCATGGCTTTTAATGGTTCCTTGGTAAATTGAACGTGCAGCTCCGGTCAGGGTGATTTTATCACAAGCCAAGTCATAGCTGACTTTAACATCACCCCCTTGCATTGAAACCGTCAGCGGGGTGGTGGTTCCCAATAAGGTCGCACTGGCAATCGCGGCGGCGCAAGCACCACTGCCACAGGCTTGGGTTTCGCCGACACCCCGCTCAATCACACGCAACTGAATGTGTTGGTCATTGATTTTTTTTACCGCTTCAAAGTTAACCCCTGAAGTGAACTGATTGGCAACGATGTGACTCAAGGGCAACAAATCTTTGTGCGTCAGCTGAGGTTCATGATAAACCCAATGCGGGTTGCCTATCTCCACAAAAAAACCATCAACCCCAGCTATGGTTTGTTCTTCAACCTTGGCCGTTTGATTAAAGGTCACTGCAATGTGATCTTCATCCTGATAATTCAACACCACCTCTCCACCCTTGCCGGTGAGGCGTAAATTTTCAACCACCACACCATTCCGATGTAAATAATGCGCAATGGCACGTTGACCATTACCACACTGTTCAGCCTCGCCGCCATCGGCATTAAAAAACCGGTAACTCAAATGATTTTCATGAGACTCAATCATAATCAATTGATCAAAGCCAATCCCCAAGCGTCGATTGGCCCATTCTGCTATCTGCACCGAACTGACATCAAAAGCCTGTTCACGACAATCAAGCAACATGAAGTCGTTGCCTAAACCATGCAGCTTTTCAAACGACAGGATTTTGGCATTCTCACCCATTGCTTTGGCTCATCTCTTGCTGTTTGGCGTCATCTTTTTCTGGCACATACAAGTCACCTTTGTTACCACAACCGCTCAAAGTTATTGTCAAAATGACCAACAACACCCAAGTCATAGATTCGAATCTCAACCTGCTTTTAACGGGTGTTTTGTGGTGTTGGTTTTTTTCAGTTAAATTCAAGCGCATGACAGTATATGGTGATTTCAAAAACGTTATAATAGAACGCTTTTAATTAGATAACAAGTCACAAATCCCATGTTAGATTTTATCAGCCAAAAAACAGGCGACAACCCCGAATTATTGGTCATTTGGCTCCACGGGCTGGGCGCCGACGGTCACGATTTTGAACCCGTGGTGCCGCAATTTGTCAACCCAGACAAAGCCATTCAATTCATCTTCCCACATGCGCCTATTCAACCAGTCACCATCAATGGTGGCATGAAAATGCGTTCCTGGTATGACATCAAAATGATGGACATCGGTAAAATGCCGGATGAAGCCGGTATCCGTGAATCGGAACAAAAAGTGCTGGAACTGATAGCGGCTCAAATCAAGGCCGGCTTTAAAGCTGAACAAATCGTGTTGGCAGGTTTTTCACAAGGCGGCGCCATTGCTTTGCACACAGCCACCAGAACCGAACATAAACTGGCCGGTGTAGTGGCTCTGAGTTGTTACCTTCCTATCGCCGAAAAACTCAATATTGAACAATCGGGCATGAACAAGTCAACACCGTTCTTTATCGGCCACGGCAGTTACGACCCTGTGGTGCCTTTTGATTTAGGTAAAAGCTCGTTTCAAACACTCAAAGACGGTGGTTATCAAGTCAGCTGGCATGAATACCCCTTACAGCATGGGGTGTCAATGGATGAGCTGGAAGACATCAAACGATTCATTTTGAGTTTATGAAAACTTTAAAGACAACCAACGACCACTCAACCCCACAGTGACCAAAAACGCCGTTGAAATCGAAGTCATAACACAGCACTTACCCAAAGGTCACAATTGTTATTGGGTCGATTCAGTGACATCGACACAAACCCAAGTCAAGCCCAACAGTTTATTGATTGCGGAACAACAAACCGCTGGGGTCGGTCGGCGGGGCAAACAATGGCTAACTCCTAAAGGGCGTTCGGTTAGTTTATCTTACCGTTTTGAGCTACCAGTGCCAGCATCACAAATGGCTGGCTATCAAATCACCACAGCCCTAGCCATAGTTGATGTCATTCATGCGATTGATCCAACGGTCAGCTTACAACTGAAGTGGCCCAATGACCTGTACCATGGTGGCAAAAAATTTGCTGGCATTTTAATCAATCTGATACCCAAACAGCAACACACCGAAGTGATCGTCGGCATTGGCATTAACTGGCAACTGACAACAGAACAAATTGAGTCGGTCAACCAGCCGGTTTGTAACATACCTTGGTCTCAAGCGGTGTTGAATAAAAGCCTTCGGCGCCATCAGTTCATTGCGCTACTGGTTGAAAAAATAAACCACCACAACCTGCAATTTACCCACCAGGGTTTATCAGATTTTTTGCTGGCATGGCAAAAACATGATTACCTGTTAAATCAATTGATTCAGGTCAGCAGTGAACAACAATCAGTAACGGGTGAATATCATGGCATCAACCCACAAGGTGAACTGATGTTACTCACTTCTGATGGAATCAAAACGTTCTGCAGTGGCGAAGTCAGCGTCAAGACCGTATAATTCGCAAACAACCATTAAGAGACCTTTAACCCTTAACTTTAATGCGCTACTTATTCATCATATTTCTATTGGCCAACATCACCTTTTTTGTCTGGTCCCAACGCCTGTCTCCACCAGCAAAAAGTGCCTTCAAAGCGGTGGATGAAGGGGTGGCTAAATTGCAGTTAATCAGTGAGGCTGACCTGCATAAAAGCAATGATGATTCAGCAGACAGTTTAACCAATAACATCAGCGGTGATATACAACAGTTGTGTTTCTCAGCCGGGCCGTTTGATGTCGAAGCCAATGTGCATGCTGCGCAAGAAACACTGGATCAATTGGTACTGAAAACCAACATCCGTAAAATCACCACCACCCAGGAGGCTGGCTACTGGGTTTACTTACCGGCTTTGGCCAGTCGTGCTGAAGCTTTGAAAAAGGGTCGCGAATTGGCTGCAGCCTTTGTCCGTGATTACTATGTGGTGACTTCCGGTGACAATGAAAACTCCATTTCATTGGGCTTATACCGAGAACCTTATAATGCCGACAGTCGGATCAACGAATTATCAAGCAAAGGTTTTCAGGTTAACAAAGAAATTCGCATTGAGCAGTGGCCCGAGTTTTGGTTAGATTTCAGTGTCTCAGAAACCCAGATTGAAACCTTACCCAACCTCAAAGACAGTTACCCAGACATCAGTCAAAATGAAGTCATTTGCAAGAGCAATTAATCCCCTAGGCAAAGAAACTCATGACTCATATACTGTTCGCTGACACCAGCCATCCAAAAGCCTATGATTTTAATGACTTAGCGGCACAAGCCATGGGTGGCACTGAGTCCAGTTTGTTGCGCACTGCCAAAATCCTCAACGACCAAGGTCACCAGGTAACCATCTTTCAACAACAACGAACCGACAACATCGAACAACACAACATCCACTTCATCGGGCCGCAAGACTTGAGTGAATTACAATCAGCTGAACATGCCCCTGAACATGTCATTGTGCTGCGAAAATTTCCACAGCTGATTAATTTCAAACAACATTTCCCCAAAGCACGGCTGCACTTGTGGATTCACACCTACAAAAACTGGGAGTACGTGCTTAAACGCAGCATCCGATTCAAACCAGCCTGGCAACTGATCACCAACTCCCACACCCACAACCAACACTGTGACAAGTTAATAAACCGCGGTTTATTGGGTCGAATATATAACCTGTTCAAACCCAAAGTCAGCATCAAAACCTGCTACAACCCGATACCGGCTGAACTCGCTGAATACCCCGAACAAATCAGAGACATCAATAAGCTGCTGTTCTTATCGGCGCCCAACAAGGGGCTGGATCAAGTACTGAAAACCTTCCAACAAATCAATCGACAGCTGAAAGATTTACAACTGTACATCGCCAACCCCGGTTACCGCGATGACCAACCCGAAGAGATACCTAACGTACACTACCTCGGCGCACTGCCGGCAGAACAGGTCAAACAGCACATCGCCACCAGCCTGTGTGTGTTTTATCCGCAAAACACTTTTGCTGAAACCTTTGGCTTGATCTATGCCGAGGCCAATGCCTTGGGAACCCCGGTGATGGCCCATGACATCGGCGCAGCTAGAGAAACCCTACACCCCAACAACCCATTAATCAATGCCGAGGATAACTACCAAATCACCAAAACCTTGGTTGCATGGCAACGGGCATTACCGGAAGTGAGTTATCGAGAAGAGTTCGATGCACCTGCTATTTACCAGCAATGGCTTGAGGCTTTCAAGTTATAAGCAAACTTTTACGCGCCTAATTGGGCCGGCACGGAACTAAAACTGATTAATATGCAACTATTTGGTTGCATGATGTTAATGGCTGTGATTAAATGATTTCAACTTGATAGGAGCAACCAAAGTGCAAGACATCATTGAACGAGAAATACTGGTCCATGCCACCCAGAAATCCATATACCAGGCCATCACCGATCCAGAGAAACTGATAAAATGGTTTCCAGAAACTGTTGAAGGAGACTGCCAACCCGGTTGCCATCCGATTTTTGGCTTTGGTGAGCATGGCAAGAACCAACTGTATATTGTTGCAGCAGAACCACACGATTACTTTGCCTATCGCTGGGTACCCGGCGCGAATCACTTTTTAGGCGATGTTCAGGGTGTTCCTAACACCTTGGTTGAATTCAGAATCACCAAAGAATCTGAACAATCTTGTAAAGTAACCCTCACTGAGTCGGGCTTTGCCGCTTTACCTACAGAAATGATGGCAGACGCTTTCAAACAAAACTCAGGTGGCTGGGAATATATGCTGAATCGATTGGGTCAGCTTTTTTCAACTTGATGGTGACAGAAGCCAACATCTATAAAGCATTGGGCGATCCCATTCGACTTGAAATGGTTTCGCGCTTAGCCCTTGAATCACCGCAAACCATAGGTGAACTGTCAAAAGATTTGGGGGTTTCCCGCCAAGGTGCCAGAAAACAGATTCAAGTGTTGGTGGCAGCAGAATTACTCAAACTCAGACCTCAGGGACGTGAAACGCAGGTTTTATTGGATACAACCCAATTGGCAATGGCCCGAAAGTTCATCACCCGTTTGGAACGACAATGGGATCAGAGACTGGGTGCCTTAAAACAATTTGTAGAGGACGAATCCAAATCCTGATTATTTTGCAGCCAAATGAATTGCATATAGTTTTTCAACAAAACGTCCCAGGTGCGGATCGGTGTTATGAGGCAATGCATCTTTATGAAACCAGCGAGCCTCATGAAACTCCGTGCGGTCAATATTCAATGTAACCGTTCGGTCACCTTTGAGCGCGTACCAAATTGAAACATCAATGTGTCCTGAAGTCTTTCCTACTGTTTCAGTACTGGTCAATAAAATGGGAGTTTGATGCAAAAACTGACCTTCGATATTCAATTCTTCACGACATTCTCGAATGGCTGTCACACGAGGGTGTTCGCCTGGCTCAACATGTCCACCGGTTGGCAACCACCGCTCAGCATTGATGTGATCAACCAACAGGATATACTCGCCATCGATAACAGGAAAATAAGCCACTAAGTGCTTGTTGGGTGTTGCTGGCTTTGTAATGCGACACAACTCTGCGCCTGAATCAATCCAATCTATGACGTTTGAAATGGTGTTAGCTTCTAATTCATCAAGAGGTTGAATCGCATCAATTTCTTGTTTAAGTTGTTTTTTTAGCATCATTTTCCAACCCAAAATCAGGTTCTACAGTGGCTTATTTCCGTGCATACTTTGTTATTAACCCTACTTCACGTTGCCTGAATGGAATGGTGAAGCTGCCCAATCTACCGTCAATTTTAACAGCAAATAACAGCTTAAAATTCAATCAGCATTTTTTAGCAAATTTGCTTCTGATCATCCAGCGGTCAATCGATTGCGCCAATTGTTGATTACCCAGCAAAATGATTTTTTGTTGGTTAATTTCATGCTGGAGATCGGATAAACCCATCCAAACAGATGTCAGCGCTTTTAAATCCGCTTTGACATACAAGTCCACATCGAAACCTGGGTCTTTCATACACATATCAACATCACAACCTGATTTAACAATCAGCCAATAATTTTCAGTCGATGAATGACTTTCAGTTAAGATAAACTGAATCACAGATTTACTGGATTTAATCGCTGAACAATCAATGTTTCTTCGCATGTTCCACATCAATAAGCCGGCATTCAGACATTCCAGCGTGACATCGGCCTCAACATGTTTATGCGCCCACTGCCCCAGAGCAAACACAATGGGGCCGAGCTCATTACCTACTTGAGTGATGATGTAATTATGTTGAGTGCTGCCGGCAACCGGTTGGCGAGCAATGATGCCTTTGGCTTCCAGTTCTTTGAGCCGCTTGGAAAACAAAGTAGGCGACATGCCCGGTACACCCCTCCTGATTTCATTGAAACGGGAGGAGCCACTCCACATTTCACAGAGTATCAACAGCGTCCATCTGGGCTCAATAATTTCACAGGCCTTGGCTACCGGACAAAATTGATTGTAACTGTGAGTTGCCATAAATATCCCATATTCTGTTGCGCTTGAAGTTTACCAGTATAGAACCGTTGTTGAATGCCGTCCAGCAAACCAACAGTACACTATCTGTACCACTTTCAATACATTAAATACACTGGTAGCCATGTTAGTGGCTATTTATACTGGCATTTCTTTACAATGAAAACAGGAGAAGATGATGCCATTGGTAGATATTCATGTCATAGCAGGCGTATTTGATGAGGCGCAAAAAAACCAAATGATCAAGCAAGTCACAGATGTGATGGTGGGTATTGAAGGTGAAAACCTGAGGGGTGTAACCTGGGTCAAAATCAACGAATGCAAAAGTGGCGATTGGGCCATCGGCGGTAATCCATTGAGCACCCAAGATGTGTTGAACTTGCAAAAAGGCTGACCCCATTTGGGGAACCTGATTACATAAGCCCCAAAACCACCAGTGGTTATGGGGTCTCCTTGAGCACCCGCACTTCGCGTTGTGGGAATGGAATGGTGAAGCCGTTGTTGCGCATGGCTTCAAAGATCATCAACAACAAGTCGCCACCGACACGGTTTTTACCATCATCTATTCCAATCATCCAGAACTCGACAAACATGTTCACCCCTGAATCACCAAAACTGTCTATCTCACAATCAGGACGCTCTTCAATCGGTATGTCATCACCGCTGATGACTTGCTCATGCGAGGCAACTGTCTCTTTGATGATGTCCACCAATTTGCGAATGTCTGAATCATAAGCCACAGAAAAATCCACCCGGTAACGTTGTTTCTTGTCTTTGTGGGTCCAGTTGATGAAGCTCTCTGTGACAAACTTTTCATTCGGCACCATGACATCTTTGCCATCAAAGGTTTCTAAAGTGGTCGAGCGTAACTTCATCTCACGAACAATGCCAGTTCGACCATCTTCCAATTCAATGTAATCATCTACAGAAATCGAACGATCCAATAAAATGATGATGCCAGAAATGAAGTTAGATGCGATGGCCTGTAAACCAAATCCGATACCTACGCCCAGTGCACCACCAAACACGGCCATGGCAGTGAGGTTGATGCCCATGATTTGCAGCAACAAGATAAATATCAAGAAAAAGATCGCCACTTCCAATAGTTTGGCGGCCACTTCTTTGGCACGAAAATCGAGCTTTTGCTGACGCCTGATGATTTCCTTACCGGTACTGCTTGAAAAGCGTCCCAACCAGAATAACAAGGTGCCAAATAAAGCCACGCGTAGTATGCCATAGGCAGAAATCTGAATATTACCTACAGTGATTTGCATACTTTCAAGCACTGCTATGATTGGGGTCAATAGATCAACCTGATGCAAAAACAACAAAGGTAAACCAATCCAACGGAACACAAAAGTTATGAATTCTAGTTTGACATGATCACGAATGATGGCATTGAAAAACAACAGCATGGCAACAATCAATGCGGTTTGCACCAACCAATATTGACCGAGTAAGTTCTCACTGAACCTAACGGTAAAACTCAAAGCCAGAATTGAGATCAATGGGAACAGCAAGTTACCCATTTTACTGCCTAACCTCCTCAAAGGACTCAGTGGCGTTTCTGCAGGATACTTGGCAATCAGTGGAAATTGTTTACGCAATCGATTGGCAACAAGCAGTGCTAACAAGAAAACAACCAAAACCATGGCCAACTGTGAATAAGTTTCCGTTTGTAACAAGGTTTCGACGATTTTGTTACCGCTGGCAACCAATGACTGTTTTAAATTCTCAAAATTCACCCCACTCGCTCCTGTCGTCTATCATCATATATTTTAAGTCTAGTTTATGCGGATGTTAAGTGAACTTACCAGATATAATTACCACAGCTGAAGTGATCAGTGCTGAAAGCTTTGAAAAAAACAGAGGGGCAAGATTGCCTTGAGGTGAAATACACCATAGGTTTGCGTTCAAGCCAAATAGGTTTGACTGCCAAATGGTGAGTCAAATGATTGTAATCGCTGACTCGGAGGTTTTCAACTTGAACTGATTTTAAGCAGGGCTTTTATCAAAGCACTTTTCGAGTTATAAACTTCCATGTTGACATTCAATAAAGTCGACAACTCCGCTGAATCCAACTGGTGTCCTGACATGTGCTGATGAATTTGATGGCGAAACTGTCTGCGACTTTGATTGGCCGCCTCTTTTAGACTGAGTAATTCTTCGGCAAGGATGGCATCATCCATAGACATTAAGCTGACCAGTTTTTGGTAATGTTCATCAGCTGACCGGATGATTTCACTGTACCTTTGTTGGATTTCAGACTTCGAATGAACCTCAAACTGTTGAATGTTTTGGTTGATGTCTTTGATCGACTTAGCCGCATAAATGGCTGCTCTTATGGATTGCATACAGCCATCAATTTGGTGGCTCAAGTTATCTGCAAGGGGATTTTTATCGTTGTTGGCTTGAGTGAATTTTTGCACTGACAAGGCATAGTTGATGATTTCACCTTCCAGACCTTTGAGCTTGGCATAAAACTCGGTGTTATTGAGGTGCCTAAAGGCTTCAGGTAAGTCCTTGTTTTTAATCTGCTCGTTTTTGAGCTTTAACAAGCGCATATTAAATACCAAAACCAATGAAATCAGTCGCTTGGTTTCCAAGGTCAAGGCCTGTAAGCCGGCTTCTGTGATGGTCGGTGGAACCACATCAATGTACCCCGCGCCTTGGTCTGTTTTATGGGTTTTGACCACCCGTTCTAACCAATGACTGTAGGGTTTTATGAAAGGCAAAAATAACAACAAACCGACTAAATTAAAAATGCTGTGAAAGGCCACCAAACCAAACAGCGGATCATCGATACTCAACAACTGGAGCACAGACAAAATCATCCCAATTGATAAGAATGCCAACACATCAACCACCAGATTAAACATCACATGCGCCAATGCCAACCGCCGTTTGGGCGCAGTGCCTTGCAAACTTCCCAGTAACACGGTGCTGGTGGTGCCCAAGTCTGCACCAATGACCAAGGCTGCTGCAGCCGGTAAAGTGAGCATATCCACATGTATGGCAGCCAGGGCCAAAGCCATCATCACCGAACTGCTTTGAATGATGGCGGTGATGACCACGCCAAATAACAAGTAGACGATAAGCGGGTAGCCTTGTAAAACATCCAGTTGTAATTGCTCAGAAAATGCACTGAAGCTGTCTTTCATCAAATCAAGGCCAAACAACAGTAAAGCCAATGCCAGTACAGCCAGTGAGATGGCTTTGATTCGTCCTTTCAGTAAGCCATAACCCAAACCACCGACACCCAGAAGTGGATAGACCAGCACCGACATGTTCAACTTGAAGCCTAAAGTCGCCACCATCCAGCCGGTTACTGTGGTGCCCAGATTAGACCCCAACACCACTCCAACCCCATTGACCAACGGCATGATGCCGGTACCAACAAAGGCCAAAGTAATCAAACCCACCAAAGAACTGCTTTGCACCATGGCAGTGGCAAAAATACCTGTGGTGACAGAGCGAATCGGTTGGTTGGTGGAATTGACGATGAATTGATTGAACTTGTGACCAGCCATCAGTTCTAAGGCAAGTTCAAGCTGCCTCATGCCAAACAGAAACAATCCTAAACCAGCCAATGCTTGCCAAAAAGCCATCATATCAATCAAATTAACTGCCATTCATTATACCGACCCAGTGCATTTAAGACTTGATTGAAATCAACATAATGGACGTAAGCCCATACCAGCAACTGAGATTAAAGCTGTCATCAATAAAATATGCTTTGGCCGTTATTTCTGAGGCCCGGGGAAAAACCGATTAACCCTGTTTTGGTATTCAGCATAAGCCGGTCGCTTCTGTACTGAATAAAACTCTGCTGGCACCGCGCCGGTGAAATAAACCAAAGTGCTGTACATGATGTACGACACCATCACCAAAGCCATCCCCAAAACCAACCACAAAACCAGCGGCTGTGAAGACATCAGGTAAAACCAGGACGGCAAGGCCATGATAACCAAGGCATTCCAAGCCATCCACTCAGCAAAATAATTGGGATGCCTGCTGTAAGCCCAAAGACCGACGTTGCAGACCTGATTCCGTTTACCATCGTGCTTCATCTGTTGTAAAAACTTCAGTTTTTGTAGGTCTGCCACAGATTCCATGACCAAGGCAACCACCCACAGCAATACACCAAACCATGCCAGCATCGACATAGATGCTTGTGGATTCACTGCCACAACAAAAGCAGGAATGGCCAAAAATGAGGCATTGGCCAATCCTTGAACTAAAATATCCACTTGGATTGCCAATTTGCTGTTGTGCTTACCTGCTCTGCGCCACCGGCGTCGTTGATATTGGTAGCGCGGAAATTCAGTAGCCAGCCAACCCATTTTCCACATTTTCACTGCGCCCAGCCCCATCCTCAAACCCATGAACAGATACATGCCACCAGCCAGTAAAACCCGCAGGTTGAGTTCAGGGCTGTTAATCAAAATAATCAGGCCCAGCATCACCAAACCCCATGGCCACGCAATATCAACATAACTCATCCGCCCGGTTAATATGGCAGGTAAACTCGCCAACAGCAAAAACAACAACAGCTGCAAAATGCCATTGACCCAAACAAAATCAGCAAAAATTGGTAGCTGCAACAACAACAGAAAACCCAAAGAAAAGGGTATTAATGGCTTAAAGTATTTCATTGGCTTTATTGTGAGTTACTCTTGAACCAGGTGCTCAATAAAGTAATTGCTTTGCATGCTGTACAAGTGCAGCGAGGTGCCCTCGCCTTCAACTATGCCATGGCGGCGATTGGGGTAAGCCATGAAATCAAACTGGCGGTTGTGCTTAATCAATTCATTTTGTAAGCGCTCAGCCCCTTGGTAGTGCACATTGTCATCGCCGGTGCCGTGCACCAGAAGCAATTTACCTTGCAGATTCTTGGCATGAGAGATCGGTGATGCACTGATGTAATTATCAGCGAAGTCAGTCAGCAAGCCTGAATAACGTTCTTGATAAATGGAGTCATACAAACGCTGATCAGGAACCGGGGCCCTTGAGACACCGACATGATACTGTTCAGGGTAACGGAACAACAGGTTGAGCGTCATGGAACCGCCGCCCGAATGACCCCAAACACCGACACGATCACAGTCAATATAGTCCCAACGCGCACAAATGGCTGATAAGGCATCAGCCTGATCTTGAGCTCCCATCGGCCCAATGTTGCCGTAAACCGAGCGACGCCAATCACGACCACGCGGCGCTTTGGTGCCGCGGTTATCAACTGATGAAACCACAAAGCCTTGTTGCGCCATCATCAAATGCCAAATATTTCTTGTGCCGTAATTATCTTGAACAGTCTGGCCAGCAGGTTCTCCGTACACGAAATTGATGATAGGGTATTTTTTATTCGGGTCAAGGTTGGGTGGGCGCAGCATATAACCATCCAGGCGCAAACCATCTCGTGCCTCAACGCTGTAAAACTCCAGTTCACCTTGAGCCAGCTTGGCGATTTTTTCTGCCAGCTCGGCATTGTCCTCTAACACTTGGCGAGCCTGGTGGTCAGGCAAAGAAATCAAAGTTGATACCGGTGGCTTTAAAAAACTTGAAACCGTGTGAATGGCCCAGCTGGAATCGGCTGACATTTTGTAACTGTTGGTGCCAGCAAACTCAGCTGGGGTGACTTGTTGCATTTGGGCGCTGGCTTCGCTGCCATCACCATCCAGACGGGTGCGGTGTAAATACCGCTGAGCCATGTTATCTGGTGAAGCCATAAAATACAGCCAACCGTTGTTTTCATCGACTGACACCAGTTCAGTGACATCAAATGCACCTGGTGTCAGATCAGTGACGCTCATGCCATCACGCGAAACGCGGTAAATGTGTTTCCAGCCATCACGCTCACTTTGCCAGAGGAATGATTGCGAATCTTTGAGCCATTTGGGGTCCTCTACCAACTCGATAAAAGTTTGTTCTTGCTCAACAAAAAAGGAGGTGATTTCACCGCTCTTGGCGTCGGCATAAAACAGCGTGTTGGTGTCTTGTTTGCGGTTCATCTGTTGAATCAGCACCTGCTCAGCATTGTCCGCCCAATCCATGCGCGGTACATACATGTCTTTCGGCACGCCCGGTAAGGTCACCCAAACCGTCTCTGGGTTCAGAACTGTGGTTATGCCGATGCGCGCACCAGAGTTCTCTTCACCGACTTTTGGGTAAGGAATGGCAGTCACTTCAGGGTACAGGGTGTCGGTGTTGTTGATGATGAGAAAATCCTGCGCCGCATGGGTATCTAGCTGCCAATAAGCAATCCGCTGACTGTCAGGACTCCAACGAAAACCATCTTGGATACTGAATTCTTCCTCATAAGCCCAATCAAACAATCCGTTGATGAGGGTGTCTGAGGCATCGGTGGTCAGTGCAGTGATTTCACGACTGTTGAGGTCTTGAACGTAAATGTTATTCTGATACACATAAGCAAATTTTGAGCCGTCAGGTGAGAATTTACCAAACATCATTTGACTGGCTTCATAGGCATCATCGCCCAGTTGCCACAGGTCATTATTTTCTAGGTTCAAAACCCAATATTCGCCGCGGGTTTTATCCCGCCAAACATATTTGGCGTTGGTGTAAATCAACACCAGCTTGCGGTCTTTGGACCACTTATAATCATCAATCGGCAAGGCTGTATCACTGCCTTTGGGGGTGAGCTGTGCCAGAGAAATCAGCACTTTTCGAGCTAAAGTGGCCGGATCATACTGCACAATTTCCTCATATAACTTGATGTCATCACCATACTGGTCTTTTTCATATTCTGCATCCTCATAGCCTTTGGCGGTTTCCAAAGCAGTGAAATTCGAACCTTCATCACCCCAACGAATCACCCCAGGCCGTTCGGCGTTGTATTCCCAGTCTTGAAAAATGGCTTCATTGGTCAGCATTACGCCATCGGTTTGTTGAGTCATGGGTGCTTTCTCCTTGATTGTGGTGCAGGCAGCGAGTAGAAATACCGCAGCGGATGTTGATAATTTTAGAATTCCAGTGGATTTTGTCATTATTTTATTCATCTGTATGGGTTACACCATCCAACACAGGGCAGGACAGCAATTATGCAGTTGGATTGTACGAATCAAATTCAAACCTAAGACCTCGTACCTACCAACAGCAGGGCCCTTAAGGCAGCTCCAGCTTGGGAATGCAGAGGAATGTATTAGGGTAATCTAAATTGATAACTATGGCAATATATCCACTTTGAATTCACACCTATTTATTAATGATAAAATTCATCGAGTTGGTAGTGAGAGATTAAACGATGGGTGACTGAGCTTGTCGAAGTCTCTATCCAACCTGAACCTATTAAAACACTTCGACAGGCACAGGTAGCTGACTGTCCGGCTAAAAGTCACAGCCTTTTTAACGCGTTCTCAAGCCACAACAAACCTCATAAACCAACGATGTCTTGGTGGCCAATAACAGCCATGATCTCCGTGTAACCATCAACCACCCTGAAATAAATGCTGTCAACGCCACAAACACAACGTCTATAAACTGGTTTGATGTGGTTGACTTCTGGGTAGGCCTCTGGCTGTTTTGAAATTTTTATAAAGGCCTCAAAAAAGGCATTGAAATAAATATCGGCTTGTTGCGCTCCCCACATTTGATGGCCATAAGCATATATATTGCGAAGGTCCTGCTCAGCAGCATGGCTTAATTTATACTTTATTTCCAAGCTTTAAATCCTTTTTGATCTCTGACAGTATCTCAGTTTGAGTTTTTGCAGTAAATCCACTTTTTTCTGCTGCTGTTAATTTTCGGCGAATAAATTCAATCTTTTCTTGTTGGGCTCGTGCCTTTCTGACCAAGTCATTGATCAATTCACTTTTGTTTTTATATTCTTTGTTTTTTATCTGAGCTTCAAGCCAATCATTATTGGGCTCAGTAAACGAAACACTTTGTCTGGTCATGGCATTCTTTTTTATAAACTGGTGCAATATTACACCAGAATTAATGTTGAGTAAATCATTGGAAGCATTGATTGAGTTGGTGGGAATAAGATTAAAAAAGATCCGTCGTTGCGGCGAAGGCCGTAATCCAGTGTCTTCAGGTAGGTCGACAATTTTTGCTTCTATTCAAATAGTAACCATCATCTTTAAGACGCAAGATTCCGGATCAAGTCCGGGACGACGATGATTTATGATTGTGTGATGCTGGCAATTTATTCCTTAGTTTCAAATATGCATTACCACCAGAAGTAGGCCCCTTAAGGGAGCTGGAGATTGGGAACGAGATCAATTATTTTTCATAAGCCTTTACCGTTAACTCAGCACAACGCGCCCAAGTAAACTCACCACTGTGAACCAAGCCATCACGCTGTGCCTGAAGCAACCACTGATCATTTTCCAGTGCACCCCTTAGACCCAACTCAATGCTTTCAACATCCAGCGGATCACACAGCATGGCATGGCCACCGGCGACTTCTTGCATCGCTGAGTTGTGACTGGTCAGTACCGCGGTGCCTGATGCCATCGATTCGATGATGGGCAGGCCGAAGCCTTCATACAATGAAGGCAAAGCCGTCAACTTTGCGCCGGCATACAAATGCTGCAGTTGTTGTTGAGTGACATAACCCAAAGAGATGATCTGGCCTTGGCTGACCAAGGTTTTGATTTGCTGATTGAGTTCTTGGTTGAGCCAGCCTTTAGAACCGACCAACACCAGGGGAAACGATGCTCGCAACTTCTCTGGTAAGAGGGCATAAGCCTCAAGCAAACGGCTTAAGTTTTTTCTCGGCTCGGTGGTGGCCACCGATAAGATAAATTGTTTGTGTTTTAACTGCTGAGTTTGCAAGGTCTGGTTGGTTTGTGCGGCTGTATAAACTTTAAAACCGCTTTCCACGCCCAAGGGTGTGACATGAATGTTCGCAGCTGGATAAGCATAATGATCGATGATTTCTTGTTTGATGAACTCAGTCGGTGTAATCAAGGCATCGGCTTGAGCTAATGTCTTGGGGATTTCACGATCAAGAAACCGCAGTCGATAGTTGGGCTGGGTTTCGCGGTGGTGCACAAAAGACAAATCATGAAAAGTCGCTACCGAACGACCAGCAAAAGGCAGCAAAATAAAGTTGGGGCTGTGAAACACGTGGTCGGTGAGTTCAGCGGTTAAGCGGCTGAAGTGTTTGTTGCGGCGCTTGGCATAGGCATTTAAAGCCAAACCTTTGAACGGAATCCAAGGCCGCAGGCGGCTGATCCATTGATTGGCTTGAGCCACTTGATTAATCTCATCGACCCAATCATCAGAGGAAAAAAACTTCACCGCCTCCAGGCCATTTCGTTCAGTCACCATCTGTGCCAACTGCTGTCCCAGCTGCAAAGTGTATTGCCCAATGCCGGTCAACGGCTGGGTTATGGCATCAACGTTTAAAATGACTTTCAAAAGATTAACTCTGGCGGTTAAAATGGAACATGTCCTTATTCTATCAAACTTGACTTATGCCTAAGCCATTTCTTTCTCCATTTCACCTCGCCATTCCGGTGAGAAACATCGCTGAATCTAAAGCGTTCTACATCGATACCTTGGGCTGCCAACCCGGGCGTTCATCCGACCACTGGATTGATTTGGATTTATACGGCCATCAACTGGTTTGTCACTTGGATGAATCACTCGGTGATGATGGAAAAGTGCGCTTAATCAACAATGATGTCGACGACCATGGTGTGCCTATACCTCACTTTGGCGTGGTCCTGGACATGGATGTTTGGCAAACTTTGGCTGATAAACTGACAGCAGCGGGCACTGCGTTCATCATTGAACCTTACATTCGTTTCAAAGGCCTGGCTGGAGAGCAAGCCACTTTGTTCTTTTTAGATCCATCTGGTAACGCCCTGGAGTTCAAGGCTTTTAAGGACTTGGGACAGCTGTTTGCGGTGGATTGATGACCAAGTTCAGGCCCATATTTGGCCATTGCTTTTGCTCATCTTTAAGGTCGGCTTTGACCAAATTATGGGTAATTAGCCATTCCGAGTCAATCTTCAATTGAACGGTGTTTTTTTCCCGGCTGATGTGCGCTATGGGCACCGGTTCGAAGTGCCGGTTGCGGGCAAAAACAACTGCCAAACGCATGATGAGCAATAACTGTTGAACCACTTCATATTGTCGGTCAGTGAGTGAAGCCAATACTGTTTTGCTGATTTTTCTGCGGTGCAGTCGAATCAAGGTAGCCATGACCAGTTTTTGTTGATTGGAAAACCCTGGCATGTCGGCATTTTGAACCACATAAGCGCCAATTTTATGGTAATTACTGTGAGCGATTGAAAGACCAATTTCATGTAGTTTGATGGCGCCAAATAATAAGGCCAGTGTGCGGCGTTTAATTTTGCTGTTAATTTTAGCCAAAATGTCTTCAGCATGACGCTGGACGTGTTCAGCATGCAAGGTGTCAACAGTGAATTGTTCAGACAGTTTTCTGATGCTGCGCTTGGTCACTGATGTGGTTTTAGGGCCATCAGACATTTCATAAATCAGGCCTTCTCGCAAAGCACCCAAAGAAACATCCATTTGCTCCAAAGAAAATGCTTTCATCAAAGCAAAAACAATCGCCAATCCGCCTATAAAAACGGGACGACGGTCTTCACCTAAGCCATTCAATTCAGTTAATTGATCGATATGACCCAGCTCAAAACAGCGTTGCTTGAGTTGATTTAATCCCACCAAAGTGATGCCTGACGGGCCCCATTGATTGGCCTCTAATATATCAGCAGTGGCGCGCATGGTTCCAGATGCACCCACACTGTGGCTCCAGCCTTGTTTTTTAAAATCCTGAATATAGGGGTTCAGCTCTTGTAAGGCATGGATAACCGCACGCTTCCAGTTTTCCTTATTGATGATGCCTTGTTTAAAATATTTTTGCGTGTAACTGACGCAGCCCATATATAAACTTTCACGCATTTCGGGTTGCATACCATCACCGATAATCAGTTCGGTACTGCCGCCGCCGATGTCCATCACCAATTTTCTTGATGGGTTGCCTGAAGTGGATTGGGCCACGCCCAAATACAACATCCGAGCTTCTTCACGACCCGAAATAATTTCAATTTCATGGCCGAGTATTTTTTCTGCCTGTTTGATAAAGACGGCAGAATTTTTAGCCACCCGCAAGGTATTGGTGCCAACCACGCGTATGTGACTGTCTGGAATGTTTTGAATCCTTTCTGCCATTAATCGCAGCGAATCTAAGGCGCGCTCCATGTACTCAGCTGAGATGTTTTTGTGCTCGTCTAAGCCAGCAGCCATGCGCACCATGTGCTTAACTGAGTCGATGGGGTAGATTTGACCCGATCTGAAGGTGGCCACCAATAAATGAAAGGAGTTGGAGCCTAAATCAATGGCGGCATAATTGTGGCGATCAGCAGTTGGCATCAGATTATTTTACCCAATGCCAACAGCATTGTATGTAGGGATCAACGTTTCATTGAAGTGAAAAACTCTTCATTGGTTTTGGTGTCTTTCAGCTTATCCAATAAAAACTCAATGGCTTTTAAGTCATCCATTGGGTTCAAAATTTTACGTAAAATATGGGCTTTTTGCAGAAACTCAGGGTCAACAATCAAATCTTCACGTCGCGTGCCTGACTTATTGATGTTCAAGGCAGGCCAAATGCGTTTCTCAGCCGCTTTGCGGTCCAAGTGAACCTCCATATTACCGGTGCCTTTGAATTCCTCAAAAATCACTTCATCCATTTTTGAACCGGTCTCAACCAGACCCGTTGCAATGATGGTTAAACTGCCGCCTTCCTCGACATTACGCGCGGCACCGAAGAATTTTTTCGGGCGGTGCAAAGCGTTGGCATCAACACCACCGGTGAGAATTTTGCCAGAGGCTGGCGTCACGGTGTTGTAAGCCCTTGCCAGACGTGTGATGGAGTCCAATAAAATAATCACATCTTGCTTGTGTTCCACCAATCGCTTGGCACGTTCAATCACCATATCGGCCACTTGTACATGGCGAGTTGCTGGTTCATCAAAGGTGGAGGCAATAACTTCGCCTTTAACCGTGCGTTGCATATCGGTCACTTCTTCCGGTCTTTCATCAATCAACAACACAAATAATTTAGCTTCTGGGTTATTCAAAGCAATCGAAGTGGCAATGTTTTGCAGAATCATGGTCTTACCGGCCTTCGGTGGTGAAACAATCAAACCACGTTGTCCTTTACCAATCGGTGAAACCAAATCAATGATGCGGGTGGTCAAATCTTCACGAGACCCATCACCACGTTCCATTTTAAGTTGCTCAGTGGCAAACAAAGGCGTCAGGTTTTCAAAAATGATTTTACCTTTGGTGTTCTCAGGTGGCTCATAGTTGATGGTGCTGATCTGCAACAGCGCAAAATAACGCTCTGAATCTTTAGGTGGTCGGATTTTGCCAACTATGGTGTCTCCGGTTTGTAAACCAAATCGTCGAATCTGGCTGGGTGAGACATAAATGTCATCTGGGCCGGCTTGGTATGAACCTTCAGGTGCGCGCAAAAAGCCAAAACCGTCCGGTAAGACTTCTAATACACCATCACCAAAAATATCTTCGCCTTTCTTGGCGTGTTTTTTCAAGATTGAGAAGATCATTTGTTGTTTGTGAACACGTGCGCGGGACTCAACGCCCATTTCTTTGGCAATTTCCGTCAACTTGGTGGTTGACATTTGTTTCAGTTCAGATAATTTCATAGATTGTTTTTGTAGGCAGAATGCCGATTGAATGATTGTGAATTATTAAAGTTTAATTTCCCTTATTAAGCGCGTACAACTGTATAAATTGAGGCGGAAAGTTTAAATTTTTAGGATAAATACTTTCGACAAAAGACTTGCCGGAATTGATGCTGTATAAACTACCATGTAAATTTGTTACTGTCCAGCTTGAAGGTAAAAAAACGCCCGAAATAACAGGAATTCAGGCGTTTAAATTCAATAAAACAGGTGCTTAAGCCGTGTGCTTACTTAAAAAATCCAGTAATTGACCCTTTGAAACAGCGCCAACATGCTGGTCAATGACTTCACCATTTTTGAATACCATCAGGGTTGGGATGCCCCGAATGGCCATTTTAACTGCGGTTTCCTTGTTGTCTTCAATATTCAATTTAGCCACTTTAACCTTGCCATCTAATTCATCTGCAACCTCTTCCAAGATGGGTGCAATCATGCGACAAGGTCCACACCACTCTGCCCAGTAATCAACCAACACGGGTATATCTGAATTGGTGATGTCTTCAAAAGTGGCATCTGTGGCCTTAATTATGTTTTCGCTCATGTTTGTTCTCCGTAAATACCTTGGTTTATAAAGGTGATGATGTAGTTGAACGCCGATATGGGGTTGATTTAAATTATTTCAATCTCTTTCCAATACTTGTAAGAATTTTGGCATATCGATGATGGTTATTTGATGGTCTGCAAGCGATAATATTTCATTTTTTTTCATTTTAGTGAAAACACGACTCAAAGTTTCTTCAGCCAAACCCAGAAAATTGGCCAAATCCCGCTGCGAAACTTGAAATGGAAATTGGTTGGCTGAAAAGCCACGAGAGAAGTACAGATCTGATACGCTCTTAACGAAACTGACCAATTTTTGTTTGGCGTTGTACTCACTGTGAGTGATCTCAAATTGAATGATCTTTTCACTCATCATTTTCATTAATCGGGTTTGAATGTCTCGGTGTTTCATCGACAGTTCTTGTAATGGATAAAATGGAATCACACAATAAGAGCCTGAACTGACGGCTTTAACCGTGGTTTTGTATTTACCTTTATGAATGCCGTCAAAACCCATGATTTGACCTGGTATGAATACATCAACAATGCGCTCATCACCTTGTTGGGTTAAATAAACCGATTTAAACATCCCGGAATGTACGGTGAATAAATTTTGAAAGGTGGCACCAGCTTCGTACACAACCTGATTTTTTTCTATCATGATGTGTGAATCAATGATTGATTCAATCGCAGCGATTTCGCTGGAGTTAATTCTCACACGTCGATTGTCCACGGTGTGGTTGCATAATTCACAATCACCACAATTGCCAGAACTCTTTTGTTGTGTGTTGATATGAGTATTCAGCATAAATGTTAAATTATTGTTGTTTTAAGTTAAAATCTTGACCTAGGTCAATCACTGCATCGCTTTTGATTAATTATAATTCAAACCAATCTCAATTTGGGCATTAAAGCATTGAAAATATGATTGATTTTAACGATAAGGTAGTCAAGCAATTCACCATTGCTACGATTTTTTGGGGAATAGTTGGTATGTTGGTGGGGATTTTAATCGCCGCACAACTGGCATGGCCGGCATTCAATTTCGATATTCCATGGTTGACATACAGCCGTTTAAGACCCTTACACACCAACGCAGTTATTTTTGCTTTTGGTGGCAATGCGTTACTGGGAACTTCGATGTATGTGGCACAAAGAACCTGTCAGGTGAAATTGTTTTCTAACAGTTTAGCCAGCGTGGTGTTCTGGGGATATCAGCTGGTCATTGTTGGTGCAGTCTTGACTTTACCTTTTGGTTATACCCAAAGTAAAGAATATGCAGAACTGATTTGGCCTTTGGATATCCTGTTGACCGTCGTCTGGGTGCTGTATGCGGTTGTCTATTTTGGTACCATCGCCACTCGGACAGTTAAACATATTTATGTCGCCAACTGGTTTTATTCAGCCTTCATCATTACCATTGCGGTGCTGCATATAGTCAACAACCTAGCCATTCCAGTGAACTGGCATTTGTCCTACCCTATATTTTCTGGCGCTGTTGATGCACTGACCCAATGGTGGTATGGACACAACGCAGTGGGCTTTTTCCTCACCGCTGGTTTCTTGGGCATGATGTATTATTTTGTGCCTAAACAGGCCGGTCGTCCAGTTTACTCATATCGACTGTCAATTGTTCACTTCTGGGCGCTGGTTTCTACTTATATGTGGGCCGGTCCTCACCACTTACACTACACCTCACTGCCAGATTGGGCTCAGTCATTGGGTATGGTGTTTTCATTGATTCTTTTGGCACCTTCTTGGGGTGGTATGATCAACGGCATCATGACCTTATCGGGCGCTTGGGATAAATTGCGCTCAGATCCAATCATTAAAATGATGATTGTGGCGCTGTCTTTTTATGGTATGAGTACTTTTGAAGGGCCCATGATGTCAATCAAAACCGTTAATGCCTTGTCACACTATACCGACTGGACCATTGGTCATGTGCATTCTGGCGCTTTGGGTTGGGTGGCATTGATGACCATGGCTTCAATTTACACTTTGGTTCCCAGGCTATGGAACCGCGATGGCATGTACAGTACCCAACTGATTAACGTACATTTTTGGATTGCCACTTTAGGCATTGTGCTGTACATCGCTTCTATGTGGATTGCTGGTGTGATGCAAGGTTTGATGTGGCGTGAAGTGGATGCCAATGGGTCCTTGGTATACAGCCATGTTGAGAGTATTGAAGCAACCTATCCATACTACGTGATTCGCTTGATTGGAGGTTTGTTATTCTTAACGGGTGCTTTGATTCAGGCATACAACGTCTGGAAAACCATCAAAGGAGACCAAGCCGTGGCTCAAGAGAAAGTCGAAGCGGCAGGAGTAAACGCATGAGCAAACATGAAAAAATAGAAAAAAACGTTGGCCTTATGGGCGTATTGATTGCGATTGTCATCAGTTTTGCTGGCATCATTGAAATTGCGCCTTTGATGTCTCAAGCCAGTGTGGTTGAGCCAGTTGAGGGTTTAGAACCACGCAATGCATTAGAACTGGCTGGACAAAACATATATGTTTCTGAAGGTTGTTACAACTGTCACTCACAACAGATCAGACCTTTTGTTGATGAAACCTTGCGTTACGGTCACTACTCAGTAGCCGGTGAATCGGTCTATGATCGACCGTTTCAATGGGGTTCAAAAAGAACTGGTCCAGATTTGGCTCGGGTGGGTGGACGTTATTCCAATGAATGGCATGAAATTCATTTGATGGATCCACGTGCTGTTGTACCGACGTCTAACATGCCAGGCTACCCATGGTTGGCTGAAACTCCAGTAGATGCTGAACAAACCGTTGCCAGCATGAAAGTATTAAAAATGTTGGGCCACCCTTATTCGGATGATGAAATTGCCAATGCAGCTGCCAGCTTGACAGACAAAACCCAGCTGGATGCACTGGTTGCCTATTTACAAGACTTAGGCACTGCCATGCCTAAGAGCTATAAATAAGGAGGGCATTATGATCAGCGGAATTTATACAGCCATTATGTTGGTGGTGTTTTTAGGCATCGTAGCATGGGCTTGGAGTAAACATAATAAAACTAAATTTGAAGAGTTATCGCGTATGGCACTGAAAGATGACGATCAAATGACCGATAAGACTGAGGAGAAATCTCATGAGTAATTTTTGGCATTGGACTGTGATTATTGTGGTAATTGCCCACATCATTGCTTATCTGTGGCTGTTGCAATCCACCTCAAAGAAGAAAGTCGATAAACGCGCCGATAACACCACAGGACACGTTTGGGACGAGGATTTAAAAGAACTAGATAACCCCATGCCGCGTTGGTGGTTGTGGTTATTCGTTATCACCATCGTGTTCTCTGTTGTTTACTTATACCTGTATCCTGGCTTAGGCAACATCAAAGGCAGCAAAGAATGGTCTTCAATCAATCAATTTGAAGCTGAATACGCAGAAGTGACCGATGCGCGTAATAAGTCATTTGCTGGATTCATCAACAAACCCATTGATGAACTGATCAAAGATGATCAGGCCATGTTAATAGGCCAACGCATCTTTGCTAACAACTGTGCACAATGCCATGCGTCAGATGCACAGGGCAATGTGGGCTTCCCTAACCTCACTGATGATGATTGGAATTGGGGCGGTGAACACAGTGATATTGTAACCACCTTGACCAACGGTCGCATGGGTGTGATGCCAGCTTTTGCACCGGCCTTGGGTGAGGATGGCACAAAACAGGTGGCAGCTTACGTCAGAAGTTTATCTGGTGTTGACCACGACGCCACCTTGGCAGCTGAAGGCGAGAGCAAATTCGCCATGTTTTGCGCGGCTTGTCACGGACCAGATGCCAAGGGCCAAGACATGTTTGGCGCACCCAATTTAACTGATGACATTTGGCTGTATGGTTCTGCTGACATCATTGAAACCGCTTTGTATGAGGGCTTTAATGGCAACATGCCATCACAAAAAGACATTTTGGATGAAAACCGCATCAAACTGGTAGCGGCCTACGTCTATTCGCTTAGCAACCAATAAGCTGATTTTAAACTGAATCATGACAACTGAACCCATCATAAAAAACCAAGGCTTCAATGAACGCCAAATTAAACGCATTTTTTGGCGGCGCATAGCCATTGTGCTGTGGGTGTCGTTTTTTACTGCGGGGGTTCAGTCCATGTTGTTTTTTGCTCTGTTTGACCCTGCTTATTTAGGACAGTTATCCAGCTTCGGCGTGGATATAAGCCGATTGCAGGGTTATGCATTGGGTTTTGTTTTCTTTTGGGCCTTCACTTTTTCAGCCGCTTTATTCAGTGGGTTGGTGCTGGCTTTACCCAGAACTCGCTTGGCCAAACGCAACCCCAACGCTTAACCTCATGACCAACCAAAGCACTACTGACCAAAAAGGCAAGCCAGTTGAACTGAGCTTATACAAAGCCCACGATAAAATTTATCCGCGTGAAGTCAAAGGCCGTTTTCAATTCAAGCGCAAGTTGGCTGTATGGGTGCTACTTGGTTTGTTTTACCTGCTACCTTGGATAACCTGGGCTGGCGAACAAGCCATTCTGTTCGATTTACCACAACGCCGATTCCACATATTTGGCATCACCCTGTGGCCACAAGATTTTATCTTTTTGGCATTGATGCTGATCATTGCTGCCTTTGCCTTATTTTTCTTTACCGCTCTGGCTGGTCGCCTTTGGTGTGGTTTTGCCTGTCCACAGACAGTTTGGACCGAAGTGTTTATTTGGTTGGAGCAACTGGCAGAAGGCAATCGCAATAAACGCATGAAACTGGATAAAGCACCGTGGTCAGCTGAAAAAATATGGCGTAAATTCAGTAAACAATTCTTATGGATTACCTTTGCTTTGTGGACCGGATTTACCTTTGTTGGTTTTTTCACCCCAGTCCGAGAGTTGGCAACTCACGTCTGGCAATGGACCTTAGGACCGTGGGAAACTTTTTGGCTGTTCTTTTATTCCTTTGCTACTTATGGCAATGCTGGTTTCTTACGCGAGCAGGTGTGCCTGTACATGTGTCCTTACGCCCGTTTTCAAAGTGCCATGTTTGACAAGGAAACTTTGATCATTTCATACGATGGTCAGCGCGGTGAGCCACGCATGCGTGGCAAAAAACGCCGCGAAGCTGAAGCCCCTGGCGACTGTATCGACTGCACCCTGTGTGTGCAAGTCTGTCCTACCGGCATTGATATCCGCGATGGCCTGCAATATGAGTGTATTGGTTGCGCTGCCTGTATCGATGCTTGTGATGATGTGATGGAAAAAAGTGGCATGCCCAAAGGTTTGATCAAATACACCACTGAAAATGCCTTAGAGGGTCGACCCACTCACATCTTAAGGCCGCGAACCATCATTTATTTTATTATCCTGTTGTCTTTGGTTTCGTCATTCGGCATTGCTTTGGTCAGCCGCAGTTCCATAGACATGAATGTCATCCATGACCGCAACAGTTTTTACCGCATTGTGGATGCCAACACCATTGAAAACGTGTACACTTTAAAAGTCATGAACAAGGGTGCAACCAGAGCACAATATCAAGTTTCAGCCAGTGGCCTTGAAGGCTTGGTGGTTGAACTGGGCATGAATGAAACCACCATTGAAGCAGCACCCGGTCAGCTGGTTACCGTGCCGATTAAAATTCAAGCCAATAAAGCATTGGCCAATAAAAAAATACACAGCATTGAAGTCAGCGTGACTTCACAAACTGATGGCAGTGGTGACAGCGATGTGGCCACAGAGAAAGTTAAATATTTTGGATACGACAAATGAATAACAAACCCAAAGAAAAATCCTACAAAAACCTACCTTGGTATAAGTACCCATGGCTGTGGTTTGTAATTTCTTTACCCGCCAGCGCAGTGGTGGCCGGCTTGTATACGGTTTACATTGCACAACAGAACGCCCCACAAGTAATCGTCAAACAAAATAAATTCCAAATAGAAAAAGACTGATTATGACCAACTGCTTTCACTGCGGTGAGGCAGTGCCCAAGGGCTGCCAGTTGACCGCCCAAATCGCAGGCGAACAACAACCGATGTGTTGTATCGGCTGTCAGGCGGTGGCCACTTTTTTGAGTGACAATGACCATGAGGTGTTTTATCAGTACCGCCAAGGCCAGCTGCCCGCTGAACAAGTTGAAAATGCCACCAAAGCTGAAAAATGGCAGCATTTAGATGCGGTTGATGTTTTTAACCAATTGACCCGAAAAAATGGCGACGGTTCTTACCAAGTGACCATTAAAATCGAGGGCATGTATTGCAGCGCCTGTGGTTGGTTATTACAAAAAGTACTGTACAACCGAGCAGGTGTTATAGACTTGCGGATCAATACCGTAACCCAAAACATGCAAGTCGATTTCGATGTTACGCAGATTAAGCTCAGTGAAATCTTTGCCCAAATTCAACAACTGGGCTACCAACCCTTACAACAAAACAGCACTGAAAACCCCGCTGATAGCGCCCGCAAAGATCAGTTGAAAAAAATAGCGGTGGCCGGTTTTGGCATGATGTTTATCATGACTTTGGCGGTACCACTCTATTCTCCCGATGAGTTCACGGTCGCACCTCACATTCAACGTTTTTTCCTGATGATCAGTTTACTGATTGCCACTGGCGTGTATTTTTATTCAGGACAAGTTTTTGTTCGCAATGCCATTCGCGATATCAAAAACAAACACTTGGGTATGGATGTACCAGTGGCCTTGTCCATCAGTTTGGCTTATTTCGTCAGCATGTATTTCAGCTTCAAGCAACAAGGGCATGTTTATTTTGACTCGATGGCGATGTTTATTTTCTTTTTGTTGCTTGGGCGTTATGTAGAATCGCAAGTTCGACATCAAGGTATGAATGTTCGCGAATCCTTATTCGCTTTGGTGCCAGTCAGTGCTGAGCGCTTGGTCAAATCTGAGGTCAAAACTTCACAAAACACAGAAACTGTGCCGCTGAACCAAATAGTTAAAGGTGACCATCTCATCATCAAGACTGGTGAGGTCATTCCTTGTGATGGCCAAATAACCCAAGGTTCTGGACAGGTCAACGAGGCCATCTTAACCGGTGAGTCTAATTTGTTAAACAAGCAGATTGGTGATGTCATATTTGCAGGTTCACGCTTGACCAACGGTGAGCTGACTTTCATCACCACAGCGAACAACCAAGACAGCTTTCTGGCTAAACTGGCTGATTTGATGGAATTGGCTCAAAGCAAAAAACCAGCCAGTTTGCAGTTGGTTGATCAAATTGCCAGTTACTTTGTTGCAGTGGTTTTGCTGTTGGCTCTGGGCACCGCCATTTGGTATGGATTGGAGCAGCCTGATGCCTTGATGACCGCTTTGTTGGCGGTGCTGATTGCTACTTGCCCTTGTGCTTTGTCATTGGCCACACCGACCGCTTTGACTGCAGCCGGGGTTAACTTGTTAAAACAAGGTATACTGGTGAATAACACCGAAGCCATCACGCAACTGAGCAAAATTAATGATTGGTATTTTGATAAGACTGGCACCTTATCAGAAGACACCTTGTCTATTAAAAACAGTCACATATTATCGAATCACAGCGAACAACAATTGAGTGCCATTGCAGCTGGCTTACAACAAATCAGTAACCACCCAATTGCTTCAGCTTTTCAACACCACCATCCGATAAAAATCAATGCAGCCAAAGAAGTGGCCGGACGCGGTGTCAGTGGCACAGTTTTCGATGGCACAGATGATACATCATGGTTTATGGGCAGTGCAGATTGGTTGCAAAGCATGGCGGTGGACCTGCCTACGCTTGAAACCAATGCTGATTTAACTCAGGTCTATTTAGCTTGTGAACAACAATTGGTGGCTGTTTATGAATTACAAGTACCTATCAGAGCAGGCGCCAAAGATTTGCTCAAAACTTTATCAGAACAACATAAAAGCCAAACCATCATCAGTGGCGACCAAGCCGCAACAGTTGATGTCTGGGGGGCTAAATTAGGTATTGAGCACCATTATGGTGGCCTGAAGGCTGAAGACAAAATCAACCACATAGCCAGCCAACAACAACATGGTCATGCCTGTGTGATGGTTGGCGATGGCGTCAATGATGCACCGGTGTTGTCGCAAGCTGATGTGTCAATCAGTCTAAAACAAGGCGCTTATCTGGCGCACTCCGCCTCTGATATGATTGTACTGGGAAAGTCTTTGTCACCGATTCAACAAGCCATTGCTGTTTCAGCCAAAACCAACGCCATCATCAAACAAAACTTGATCTGGTCATTGGTGTATAATCTCAGTGTCACGCCGATAGCAATGATGGGTTTGTTGGCGCCTTGGATGGCGGCCATTGGTATGTCATTAAGTTCGCTGTTGGTGGTGTTTAATTCTCGTCGATTGTTGTGATGGAGTGAGTCTCAAATGAATATGGTTTTTGTTCTGGTGCTGTTAAGTTTGGCCTTGGCTGGATTTGCCGTTTGGTCACTGATTTGGGCCATCAACAAAAATCAGTTTGATGACTTGGACAGTCCTGCCTATTCTATTTTAGATGATGATAACGAGCCCTTTATGCACCAAAAAGTCGCCGATGAGGATAAAAAACACCGCGTTGAAGATGACCAACAAGACCAGGCTTGATTGATGCTATCAGCCATCACACCACTGATGATTGGTTTTTTTTCTGGTTTTCACTGCATCGCCATGTGTGGTGGCCTGTGTGCGGTGCTCTGCCACAAACAAAACACCCAACAAACCCTGGTAACTAATTTAGGCCGCGTCGCCACCTACACATTGTTGGGGGCCTTGTTTGCCGGTGTGGTACAAGGCGCCAGCTTACAACTTGATTTGGGTGTTTGGGGTGGGTTTTTACGGGTTTTGATGGGCACGATGTTAATACTATCGGGCTTGGTCATCATTTTTAAGGACCGAGGCAAATGGTTAATGATTCAAAAACCGTTACCATTTTGGCCTAAAGTAAGCACCCAACTAAAAAAAATTAAGCAACACAACGCAGGCAGTACTGTGTTTTTCAAAGGCATGTTGTGGGGCTTGATTCCATGTGGATTGCTGTACGGTATGTTAGTCATAGCAGCCACCACCGCAGATGTCTTCCGTGGTGCAAGTTTCATGCTGTTCTTTGGCCTTGGAACTGTCATGCCTTTGCTGTTTTCTCAAATGGTGTTGCGGCGAATCATGGTCGGTACAAAAGGCACCTGGTTGCGTTCAATCTCGGGGGCCTTGATTATTTTTTTAGGCCTTTGGATTGTGCTTTCTCCGTGGTTTGCTCATGGCTTAATTCCACAAGATAATGTGTTTTTTACCGAGCTGAGTGCTGTGTTATCGCTGTGTATGCCCTGAGTCTGTGGGCTTTTCACAGTTTGTGCACAATGGGTACATAGAATGATTGAACTTTATTAACTTGCAGCGACTCAAATTAACCCTTACTTTTGACACTGTTGGCAAGTGGCTAAAATAACTATTCTGAAATTTCATAAACTGGGACAGTATCATTGATGTTGAATTTAAAGAACATATCGAAAATTTATAAGACTCAAGGTGAAACCATCACGGCCTTGGACCATGTGGATTTGAGTATAGATACTGGTGAATTCGTAGCCATCATGGGGCGTTCAGGTTCAGGAAAATCAACCATGTTGAATATATTGGGTTGCATGGACAAGCCCACTTCTGGACAGTATCAATTGGCCAACCAAGATGTCAGTTCCCTGAATGATGATGAACTATCCAAGATCCGCAACGACCACATAGGTTTTGTGTTTCAAGGCTTTCATTTGTTACCTCGCCTGAGTGCATTAGAAAATGTCATGGTGCCATTGCGCTTTGCCTCCCCAGAAAAACAACAAGGCGGTGAGGAAAGGGCCAAAAAACTGCTGCACGAAGTTGGCTTGGGTGATCGCATGCACCACATGTCGAATGAAATGTCAGGCGGCCAAATCCAACGGGTTGCCATTGCACGCTCACTGATCAATCAACCAGCCGTGTTACTGGCCGATGAACCCACCGGAAATTTGGACAGTGCCATTTCACAACAAATCATTGATCTGTTGGTGTCCTTGAATCAAGCTGGTCAGACCATTGTCATGGTCACGCATGAACCTGACATCGCTGAAAATGCGGGTCGCACCATTCACTTCTTAGACGGAAAGATAGTCGCATGAAAACTCTGCTCAATATATTATTTCTATTGCTTATTTCTAGCGCCCAAGCAGGCATGTTTACTGGCATGGTTGAATCCAGCCAAACCCAAGTGGTTAACATGCCACAAGTCAGCGGCTGGCAAGGCAAAATCAGTGAAATGACTGAGGAAGGTACTTTTATAGAAGCAGGTGACTTTTTGGTCAGCATTGATGGCAGTGAGTTAGACAGCAGAATCGAGGGTAAAGTTGAACAATTAGATGTGTTTAAGGCCAGCAGTAAGCGTGACATGATTCAAATTGAAATCGATTTGAACAATGCCAATTTGGCCTTTGAAAAAGCATCAGTTGATAAAAAAGTGGCTGAACTGAGGGCCAATGTGCCAGTCAATTTTATTGGCGAGCTAGAATACAAAGAACGACAACTGGCGCTCAAGCAGTCAATCAAAGCTTTGGATGAAGCCAAAAATGAGCTCACTGCGACGGAACAGAAACAACGTGAAAAAATCATCGAAGTCGAGTTGGGTTTGAAGCAAAAGGAAAAAGATTTGGCATACTGGCAAGGACAGCTAGATTCAATGAACATCAAAGCCACACAATCAGGCTATGTGGTTTACGGATCCGACCCAAGAACCGGCAGTAAGTATCAAGCTGGTGATCAGGCCAACAGCGGGATGGAGATTCTGCGCGTCTCAAAGAAAACCAATATGCAAGTCAAAGCCTGGGTTAATGCCATAGACATTCCGGAAATAGAACTTGGAAAGACGGTATCTGTTTCTTTTGATGCCATTCCCAACACGCAGGTTGTGGGACAGATATCTAAAGTCTCTTCTGGTGGGCTGGATAAAAAAGATTGGGGTGATGGCTTGTACTATGAAGTTGAAATAAAACTCAACAATGCAGATGAAATTCCATTGTTACCAGGCATGAGTGCGCTGATATCACTGACGGAGGTGTGAGATGAAAATAGGACTGATATTATTGATTTTAGCATTAAATATACAACCTGTTATGGCTGCAGATTTGGCTGCTAATGGCGAATTGAAAGCTGTCGAGACTGACAATTATTCACCGCCAAAAATTCGGCGGATCTGGCAATATACCATCGCCTTTATGGCTCCCGATGGCTCACAAGTCAACCCTGGACAACCGGTGCTGATGTTTAAAACAGACCAACTCAAGGAACGGTTGTTAGAAAAACAAGGCGAACTGAACATCAAAAGCTCTGAATTAAAAAATGTTCAAGTGGGCAAGGTTGATACCATGCAAAACAAAGACTTGGCGGTGGAAGAAAAAAAGATGTTATTGGACAAAGCCAAGCGCATAGCTGAACTGCCCAAAAGCGTGATTGCACTGAATGAGTATGAAGAAAATCAACTTAAATTTGAGTTGGCCAAAATTGAATACCAACACGCTTTGGATGACCGCAGATTGAATGAAGAAAGGTTGATAACTGAAATTCAAATTTTAGATGCCAACATAGCTAAATTAACAGCAGAAGTTGCAGAACTCAACAATTCCATTAAAAGCATGAGTATCATGTCAAAACGCAAGGGCATTGTGATGCACCAAACTGATTGGAATAACAACAAATATGCAGTTGGTGATTCTGTGTGGGGCGGCGCCAGGGTCACAGAGGTGGCTGATTTGGATCAAATCATTGCACAACTTGAAATCAAAGAAAATGACATGTCACGTGTTTCAGAAGGACAAAAGGTTAAATTTGTCTTGGATGCCTACCCTGACCTTGAATTCACCGGAAACATCCAGTCACTGTCGAAAGTGGTGCGCACCAAATCAAAAAATCAACCGTCTAAAATACTCGATGCCGTGGTCGAAATTGATGACTTGGATTTATCCATCATGCGACCTGGTATGAGCATCAAAGCAACCATTCTGGCGGAGGCTTCATGAATAAATTGGTTTGGGCAATAGGCACAGCATTACTCATCACTGGCTGTGGTAAGGAAGAAAAACTCAGCACACCAGTGATACAAGTTAATGCCGCTGAAGTGCGGTTTGAAATCCATGCTGAAGGTGAATTAGAAGCGGTCAAATCAACCCCCATCACGGCGCCAACGGTTTCCAGAAGGCCACAAACTCTGGCTTGGATCATGCCACAATTTTCACAAGTAAAACAAGGTGATGTGGTGGCTCGATTTGATGGCTCAAACTTTCAAATAGAGGTGGATGAAACCGAGTTTGAAATTCAAAAACTGATGTATTCAATGCTGGCCAAAGACCGCGAAATAGATAACAGCAAATTCAGTTTCAATGCTGAATCTGAAGTCATTGATTACGAATACGATTTGGCCAAACAATTCAATATTGACGACCCCTTGTTGTACACCAAGATCGAGATGATAGAAGCTGGGGACAACGAAGAGTTCTTGAAAGCAAAAGCTGAACACATAGATAAAGTAGAAGTTAATTTTGCGGAAAAATCTCAGACTGAAATAGCCGTTTTAGAAAGTTCTAAACAAGTCCAGGTAGCCAAACTTGAATTGAATAACACCAGTTTGAGTGCACTTGAAATGGTGGCGCCGCATGATGGCTTGTTCGTTCTTGAACCCAGTTGGGATGGCTCTTTACCCGAACCAGGTAAGTCAGTGTTTCCTGGCACCAAATTGGCCTCCTTACCTGATTTAAGTCAGATGCAAGCCAAAGTATACATTCCAGAAGTTGAAGCCATCGGCATCAAGGAAGGTGTGTCTGTGCAAATGTCTTTACACGCCTTCCCTGACGCTGTCTTCAAAGGCACTGTCAGTTCAATCAGCCAAACCGCGCAACCCAAAGAACGTGATAACCCAGTCAAATTCTTCACTGTACTGGTGAATGTTGATGCCAGTGATGATGACAGACTGAAACCAGGTCAACGCTTGGAAGCCAGCATCCGCGTGGTTGAACAACCCACAGGACTGGTGGTCCCCATCCAAACTGTTTTTCGCGAACAAGGCAGCACTTGGGTGTATCTCCAAAACAACAACCAGTTTAAACAACAACCGGTCACAACTGGCTTTTGCAGTTCCAGTTTATGCACCATAGAATCAGGGTTGAAGGATGGTGACGTGATAGCTCTCAGCCAACCCATTTCGAACACTGCTGAGGCGTCCTTATGAATGCATTGACCATCAACCTGCGCCATGCCATCTCGGAAATGCTGCACCACAAGTTGCGCACTTTATTGACATTATTAGGCATGGTTTTTGGGGTTGGCGCAGTGATTGCGATGCTCAGTATTGGCGAAGGCGCACAGGCAGAAGCGACCCGCTTGATTGAAAAGATGGGTTTAAGAAATCTGGTCATCGAAGAAAAAACTTTCGATCAAGAAACCTTAAAAGAAATCCGTGAAGACACCCTGGGTTTAACCGTTAACGACGTCCGATCCATCCAAGAGAGTTTACCGTTTGTAGAAAAAACCTGTGGTGAAAAAACTTTGAAAACTTGGAGCTTATTTTCAGTCAATGGTAATTCAGATGGGGCCGTCAAAGCGGTCAGTCCAACGTGTTTTGAAATGTCCAATCTGACCGTTTCAGATGGTCGATTGTTTGAAACCGATGACAACCATCAATTCGCTCAGGTAGCGGTCATAGGTTCAGAAGTAGCCAGTCAATTATTTCCTCAAGGTGGTGCCCTGGGACAACGCATCAAGATCAACCATTTATGGGTCGAAGTGATTGGTATCTTGCGCAAAGACGAATTGACTAAAAATGAAATCCAAGGCATCAAGCTGGGTGCCGAACACAACCAGATTTTTATCCCCGTTGAAACCGCATTTAAACGTTTGAAGCTTGAGCCGCTAGAAAGTCAACTGGATACCATTCGCGTAGGTTTGGATGAATCGATTAAACCCCAAGTGGCCTCAGTGGCCATTGACCGGCTGCTAAAGCGCCGCCATGGCAACATCGATGACTACCAAATCGTGGTGCCAGCATCTCTGCTCAACCAACAAAACCAAACCCAACAAATTTTCACCATTGTGATGTCCAGTATTGCTGGTATTTCATTGTTGGTTGGTGGCATCGGCATCATGAACATCATGCTGGCCACAGTACTAGAACGCACCAAAGAGATTGGTTTACTGCGCGCCTTGGGTGCCCGCAAAGCCGATATCAAAAATCAATTCCTGATTGAAAGTGCCACCATTGCTGCAGTGGGAGCGGTGCTGGGGATTATCATGGGCATTGTGCTGTCATTTTTGATTCAATCACTGGCCAATTGGCCGGTGGCGTGGAGCTTTTTCTCTATCATTCTGGCCGTAGGTGTGTGTTTAATCACTGGCGTGGTTTTTGGCTACTATCCGGCCAAACAAGCCGCCGAGTTAGACCCGATACAGGCTTTGCAGAAGAATTAATCCAAAACAACAAAACGCTTTTCGGATGACCCTTTCGAAAAGCGTTTTTTTATCGCTGCGTTTTTAATCAAAACCGTTGCTGAAAATCACATCAACCAGGCGAAAAACACCGATGGTACCGGTGTCTTCATAACTGACCAACAGTAAGTCTTGACCGGCGGCATTGTCAGCTGCTGCAATAAACAACAAACCCTCTGGAGCGATATCACCATCGGTAGCAGGCTGGTAACTTTCAAAACTGGCCAAAGCAGGGTTACTGATGTCATAAACCATGATGCCACCAACCCGCTCTAAACCAACAAAAGCATAAGTTCTGCCTTTGATGACCGCTGTGGTAACGCCTTCAGGTTCGGCACCTTTGTTATCACTGCGTTGATCAAAATCATCCGCCGATGAATTATTGGCGTTGAATAACTCAGGATTAAGTTCAGCAATTTTAAATGCGATTTCACTGCCTGAATCAAACACTTGAGTTCCAGTTGATGCCTCCCAAATTGAAAATGAACGTGCGCCATAGACAAATAATTCTGTGTAACCATTGGGACCAGTTCCCAAGTTACTTTGTGCATCCAAACGACCCAATTGGGCATCCAGCTGTAAAGTGGCTGCCTCTGGAAAAACCACAGGATCTAACTGCAAATCTGCAATGCGCTGATCGGCATTTCTGGCATCGCCTTCATTGGCGGTGAGGTAATATTGGGTGGCATCGATGCTGGCTGCCGCAATCGCATCAGGCATGTAGATGCCTTTGACTGGCCAATTGTTGATGTTGATGGCACCCACACCACCTGGCCCATCACGGTCACTGGGATCCAATTCCTTACCGAGCAAGCTGTGGTCTTTAAATCCCAAAGCCTGAATAGAATTGATGGCTGGCGTTAGCAGGTCAATAACCGCCACTGCATTGTTTTCTTGCAGCGTAACAAAAGCTTGGCTGTTATCGGCACTGATGGCAACGTATTCTGGCTCCAAGTCATCGGCAACCGATTCACCCGGGGCAATGATCACATCTACCGGCAACTCAACGTTACGAGGTTGACCGGCATTGAAGGCAGTGAAATCCAAGGTGTTGACAGATGCGTTGGCAACGCCAGTGGACAGGTCAATGATGCTGACAGAACCCAAAGGGTTGATACCCTCACTGGGTTCGCCTTCATTGGCGACAATTAACTGTGTCCCATCCCGATTAAAAGTCAACATATCAGGTAATGCGCCGACAGTCACTGTATGCAGGTGTACACCATTGACATCAAAAAACTCAACGCTGCCATTATCCGTAACTGTGTCAGCTTCTACCGCCACCGCAACCAAACCGTTATAACTGGCTATGCTGTTGGGTCCTGCACCAAAGGCACTGAGGTCAATGGCGGTGCTGGCACTGGCTTGTGCCGGATCAGCAAAATCAAAAATGCTGAATGAAGCAAATCCTGAGTTGATGACGAATAATTTCTGGCTATTTTTATCATAACTGGAAATTTCCGCCGAACCTTCGCCCAAGCCAGTGGTCAAACTGTTGATTTTGTCCAGCGTCAAAGTACCCTGCGCGGTCATGGTTGTGGCCAGTAAAGTAACCAGCTTGATGGTTTTAAATCGTATGTTTTTCATGCAGACCTCGTATTAAAAAGTTCAGAAGTATAAGCAGCCAAGATTTGATTTCTGTTGCATTGAGGTGACGTTTTCATGAACAACATTAGATGGTTAACAAAAACAAAGTATAGAAAAAAACAATAAAAAGTTTCACATGCTTATTTTCTATCTGATAACATGTTTCGTAGATGGCATGAAACACACACTCATAGCCATCAATACTATCAATAACCATCAAGATAAAAAAAGGGATTTAGCATGCAACACCACAACCTACTTTGTCACCTCAAACAATCAATGGTTGGCGCTTTGCTTGTAGGTGGTCTGTTGACCCCATCAGCCCAAGCCGCTGAGGATGATGCCAAGCTGATGCTGACAAAAGCCCAAAGTCTAACCGGAACTCGCCTGAAACATGCCAATGTTGGCACTTCTCTGCCGGTCACCATCTACACCCGCGAGGATATCTTGCGCAGTGGTGAAAGTAATGCCGCTGATTTTATTCGCAGCTTACCAATTAATTCTTTTGGTTCTTTCAGACCGCAACCTGGAAGCACGATTCAGGAAAATGCCTTTGTTTCAATGCGAGGCCTGGGCGCATCCAGTACTTTGATTTTGATTGATGGCCGACGAATGCCCAAATCACCCACTTCTGCAGTGGCTGCTAATTTGAACCTGATACCCATGGGGGCGATTGAAAGGATTGAAATACTGGCCGAAAGTGCTTCAGCCATTTACGGCACCGACGCCATCGGCGGGGTGATCAATGTCATCACCAGAACTGATTTTCAAGGCGCAGAAATCATGCTTGGTGATGGCAACCCCTCAATCCCCAAAAACGGCGGGGAAACTGAGTATGGTTCGGTGATTTTTGGTGCCTCATCGGAGCGCTCCAGCCTGGTGGCTGGGGTGTCCTGGAATCAACGAGAAATTGTATTTGAGAGGGATGTTCCTTGGCGTGAAATAGGCCGGTCAATCTACGGCAACAGCTTCACCACCCTCAGTGATGGCTATGATAATTTTGATTGGACTTCTTATCTGGGTGCCTGCGACTACCCAAATTCAGCTTTTTACACCATTGAAAATAGCGCTTCACTGAATGGCACCCGGTGTGCGTATGACATTTCTTTGGATGCCTCAGAGGACGCCTCTACAGAGAACAAAGCCTTTTACATCAATGCGAATCATGAATTGAATGATAAGTGGTTGATTGAGGCCAAAACCCTGTTTTCACAAGCGGAGTCATTTGGCCGTTATGCGCCTGTACCTGACTCTTCCTACTTTTCAACGCCTTTAACAAGTAGCAGTCCAAATAACCCAACCAACCCAAACTCACCGCTGTATGACCCTTCATTGGGCCTTGAGCCACAAGCAGTTAATTGGTGGCATCGATTTGCTGCTTTGGGTAATCGTGACGATACGGTGAAAAGTCAATGGCTGGATATGCAGTTAAGTGTTGTAGGACAAGTGGCTTCAACTGATGTCGAATTGGGTATTCGACGTACCGACAACCGCAGCGACGAAATCGGTAGAAACTATTTGTCGAGATCAGCCGCCTATGATTTGGTGGAAGATGGATCTTACAGTTTATTAAACCCCTATGCCACATCCGAAAATGTGTTGAATGCGATGCGGATCACCACTTACCGTAACGCTAAGTTAGATCAAGATGAATTGTTTGCTAACTTAGCTTTTGATCTGTTTGATTTAACAGCTGGAACCGTGAAGGTTTTTATAGCAGCTGAGTATGCAGAGGAAAAATATGTCGACTTGGATGACCCACAATCTCAATCCGAGCAAGTCGGTGGCACCGCTGGAGCATCCGCGTTTGCCAACCGGGACACACAATCTGTATTGTTTGAATCCCATGTGCCTATTTTTCAACAACTTTCAATTGATTTGGCCGGTCGGTACGATGACTATTCCGATCTCGGTGATGATCTGGCAGGTAAAATTTCATTGTTTTACCAACCATTTGAACAACTGTCATTTTACTCATCCTTTTCAAATGACCACCAAGCACCCAACTTAAAGGTCATGAATCGCATTGACTCAACATCTTTTACCTCAGTTCGCACTTACGTTGCAGGTTGTGAATTCATACCACCCTGTATTCTCAGCATAATTGACACCCTTCAGGCCAACCCGTTTCTGGAGTCTGAACAATCCAATCAATTTAACTTTGTTGTGAACTATAAACCCAAAAGCTGGATAGACTTGTCTGTCAAGTATTGGGACCTTGAAATAGACAACCGAATCAGATTGTTTGGGGCGCAAGAAATTATCAGCAATGAAGGTAATGGTGATACCAATCCACTTGGTCTGGGCTGCACCAGATCACCTACTGGATTACTTATCCAATGCATAACTGGTTATGGCAATCAAGGTACGTTAGAGATGTCAGGATTGGATTTTCACGCCCTGTTTGATTACCCTTTGTGGAACGGAAGAATGAACCATAAACTGATGTTTAATCACATCCTAGACTTACAAGACAACGACGGCAACCCCAACCAAATTGATTCGCCCGGTTACCCCAAACAAAGGGCTGTGCTGCACAACAACTACAATTGGAAAAACTGGAATCTAGCCTATGACATTCACATGGTTGGTTCCCAAGCTGGAGAGTTTGCAGGTTCAACTCCAGCTCCTACCTGGGTAACGCACGATGTTCAGTTGAGTTATCAACTGCCTTGGCAAAGTCAAATCACTGTGGGGGCCAAAAACATCGGTGAAAAATTCCCGCCCATCAACGCTGGGCGAATAGGAAACCGAGCTTATGATTTCAACTTGTATGATGGCTTTGGTCGCATTGTGTATGCCAGGTATACACAAACTTTTTGATACTATGGATTAAATAAACATGAATTGGAAACTCAACAAACACCTTAAAGTACTGCTTTGCTTTTCTGCCACAACAACCGCTTGGGCAACACCTAAAACAGACGCTGAGTACAGCACCGTGACAGGCACTCGTATCGCCCAAGAAGATGTCACTTCGATGTTACCTGTGATGATTTACAGTCGCGAAGACATCCTGCGCAGCGGCGAAAGCAATATTGCTGATTTTATTCGTAACTTATCAGTCAACACATTTGGTTCTTTCAGGGTCCAATCTGGCAGCTCAGCACAGAGTACTTCTGCTGTCAATATCAGAGGCTTGGGTTCAAGCAGAACTTTGGTATTGGTTGATGGGCGCAGACTGGGTAATGCACCTACCCGAGTTTCTGCTGCTGATCTCAACTTAATACCCATGGGAGCGGTTGAACGCATTGAAGTGTTGAATGATGGCGCATCAGCCATTTATGGAGCAGATGCATTAACTGGCGTGGTGAATGTGATTACCCGGTCTGAATTTCAAGGTGTCGAAGTGATGTTAGGTGGTGCCGAAGCTTCAATACCTTACAATGGTGGTGAACGGGAAGAAGGATCGGTGCTATTTGGCAGCCAAAGTGAACATTCGAGTTTGTTGGCTGGCGTTTCTTGGAATGATCGCGAGATCATATTAAACCGTGACGAGCCTTGGACTACGCCAGCTTTCTCAATCTTTGGTAACAATTTCACCACCATCTCCAACGGATTCGATAACTTTGATTTGATGCCAATACCTGGTGGTTGTGACTTTCCGGGCACAGGTTACAGGCAACGATTTACTTTTGATATATGCGGTTATGATTTTGATCTTCAGGCTGCAGATGAAGCCTCCATAGAAAACAAATCTTTCTTTGCCAAAGCCAAGCACCAGATTAATGACCATTGGAAAATTTATGCCGACAGCTCCTTTCGACGCACAGAGTCTTATGGTCAATTTGCACCGGTACCCGGCAACAGTGTGTTAGGCAATCCCATACCTGTAGACAGTCCGAATAACCCCACCAACCCAAACAGTCCAATCTATGACCCGCGGTTTTCATTTGCCATTCCAGTCAATTGGTGGCACCGATTTGATGCACTGGGTAACCGGGAAAACACTGTTAAAAATCAGCAACTGGATTTCAAACTGGGTACCACTGGACAGTTCAAAGCCGTAACTTTGGATTTTGGCATCAGACATTTAGATAATCGCAGCCATGATGTAGGTAAAAATTACGTCTTGAGATCAGCAGCTGAATCACTGATAAACTCAGGTATTTATGACTTAGCCAACCCCTACGCAGCTTCTGAGAACGTGCTCAATTCATTGCGCACCACCATTTTTCGTGAGGCCAGATTTGACATCAATGAATATTTCATCACCAGCAAGTTTAAAGTATATGAATTACCTGCCGGCATGGTCTCAGCTGTAGTTGGTCTAGAATACCGCCAAGAAAAATACCTGGACCAATACGACCCGCAATCTGAAGCTAATCAAATTTTAGGTTCAGCGGGAAATTCAGCGGGTATCAACCGCGACATTAAATCAGCTTTTTTCGAAACAATTGTTCCAATCTTTGATTCATTGGATCTGAGACTGGCTGTCCGCAATGATGACTATTCTGCCAATGGCGATGCTTTCAATTCAAACATTTTATTGCGCTACCAACCCATCAACAACCTCAGCTTGAGAGCCAGTTACAGCGAAAACTCAAGGGCACCAGACATGCGTTTGATTTCGCAAAAACCAATCACTTCATCTTTAGAGCTCAGAGACCCTACTACTTGTATCAACCAAGGCTTCGATCCAGGCTGCGCTGCTTTTGTGGAACAAACGAGCTTTGCTAACACCAGATTAGCCGCTGAACTATCATCGCAAAAAGTTATTGGTGCCAATTTCAAAATAAAAGACTGGTTCGAAATTGACTTGAATCTCTATGATTTAAACATAACCAACAGAATCAGGTCTTTCACATCTCAGTATATTCTCAATGCTGAGCTCAACAGCGAACCAATCCCTTCAGGCCTTGGTTGCATCAGAGCGCCCAATGGCACCCTTGCACGTTGTTTTGTCGGTTTTGGTAATTTGGGTCGTGTCGATACCTCGGGTGCTGATTTATCCGTGTTATTTAACTACGGTTTATTTGGCGGCCAGTTTAACCATCACCTACAAACCAGTTATATTCATGATCAATCGGTGGACAGAGGCCGGGATTTGATATCAAACCCCGGCCAGCCGCAATACAGAGCAACCTTAAATAACAGTTACACCCGAGGTAATTGGCAAATTAATTATGCTTTAAATGGGATTGATAAACAGCAATCCAGTGGCTTCTCAAGTGCAGTTCCATCATGGATTACCCACGATGTACAGTTTAATTATCACATGCCTTGGCGTGGAATGATTTCGATTGGGGCAAAAAATGTGGGAGAGAAATTGCCACCCGTTGGTCTAGGACAGATCACCAGACAGGCCTACAACTTCAGCTTATACGACGGCTTTGGCCGCATCGTTTATGCGCGCTATACACAAACTTTTTGATTCAACAATTAATATGAAGAAAATATGAATGGCTGTAAAGTGCCTTTTTTTGGCCTATTTTTACTCACTTAAAATATGACCACAGACTTAAAATGAACAACATAATTAACATTTAACAAGGAATACAATGAACATAACTCTGTCACAATCGATTCAAAAAGCCTTGGCTTTAACCTCCACTTTGTTGCTGCTTCCTGGCCTGGTTCAAGCTGATACAACGTCACAAAGCACACAACCAACAGGCAGCCACCTGTCCTTGGAACACAGCAAGCCATCAAGTACTTTGATGGTCTACATCCGCGAGGATATCTTGCGCAGCGGTGAAAGCAATGCCGCTGATTTTATTCGCAACTTACCGTCCAATTCATTTGGTTCATTCAGGCCTCAGTCTGGCACCACTGTTCAAGGGGATGCTACTGTGTCACTGCGCGGCGTGGGAGCTGGCAGGACTTTGGTGCTGATTGATGGCAGGCGTTTTCCCAAATCACCTCAAAACCCAGCTTGGCAAAATTTAAACCTGATTCCATTGGGCGCTGTGGAGCGCATCGAAGTGATGCCAGAAGGAGCCTCTGCCATCTATGGTTCAGATGCCGTTGGTGGGGTGGTCAATGTCATCACCCGCAGTGACTTCCAAGGAGCTGAAATCATGCTTGGCACTGCTGAAGTATCGGTGCCTAAAAACGGCGGTGAACGGGAAGAAGGCTCGGTGGTTTTTGGTGCACAATCAGATCGCTCCAGTTTACTCGCTGGGGTGTCGTGGAATGACCGCGAAATAATCTACCAGCGAGACCTGCCTTGGCGTGAATCAACCAGCTCAGCTTTTGGTAACAATTTCACCACCATTAATGATGGTTTTGATAATTTCAATTGGACCTCCTTCATCACCGGTTGTGAGTCTTTAGGCTCAGGATTTTTAAGTAGACCCAGTTTATCAGCACTGAATGGCAGCCAGTGTGACTTTGACACATCCAATGAAGCCGCTGATGAAGCCTCACTTGAAAACAAAACTTTTTACGCCAAAGCCAGCCATCAAGTCAATGACCAATGGTCGCTGTGGGCCAACACTTCATTCAACCAGTCTGAATCTTTTGGGCGTTATGCACCGGTGCCTGATTCATCCTATTTTTCAACCCCATTATCCGCCAACAGCCCGAACAACCCCACCAATCCCAACTCGCCACTTTATGATGCTTCCTTGGGCTTATCACCACAAGCCGTTAATTGGTGGCACCGTTTTGCTGCCTTAGGTAACCGCGACACCACTGTAACCAATCAACTGTTGGATTTTACATTCGGCACCACCGGTCAAATTGGTCAAGCAGCGCTTAATGTTGGTTTAAGACACACCGACAACCGGGCGGCTGAGGTGGGCAGAAACTACCTGTTGCGTTCAGCAGCTGAAGCTATGATTGAAGATGGCTCTTATAACTTAGCCAACCCATTCAACAGCCCTGAGCAGGTACTCAATGCCATGAAGATCACCCTGTTTCGTGATGGCAAGTATGACCAGGATGAATTGTTTGCCACTTTGAATTTTGATTTGTTTGAACTCAATGGCGGCAAAGTCTCTGTGGTGACCGGCGCCGAATACCGGCAGGAAAAATACCTGGACCAGTATGACCCCCAATCAGAAGCCGGACAGGTGGGTGGCACCCTTGGCCGCTCAGCAGCTGGTGAACGGGATGTTAAAGCTGTATATGTTGAAGCTGGGTTACCTGTATTGGAGCAGTTACATTTTAATTTAGCGGCTCGCTATGATGACTACTCTGATATGGGCAGCGAGACGTCGAGTAAACTCACTGCACAATGGCAACCCCTTGAAAATCTGACCATTCGTGGCAGTTTCAGCCAGGACCACAGTGCAGCTAATTTAAAAATACTGAATCAAACACCAGAAAATTCAGTCGTTTCTGTACCCACATTTGTTAACACTGAAGTTCGAGTGAATCCTTTGCTTCGATCTGAACAAGTCGATCAATTCAATTTAGACTTCAACTATAAAGTGTCAGATTGGTTGGACTTGAATATTGGTTACTGGGATTTTAACTTGGATGACCGAATTAATTTTTTCAGCAGCCCATCGTTGATATTTTTGTTGGATAATAACCGCAATTTGCCAGCTGGACTGAGCTGTACGTCAGACGGACAAGGTGGCTTTGAAAGCTGTATTGGAGGCTATGGAAACATGGGTACGGTGAACCAATCTGGTCTGACATTCAATGCACAATTGAATGGTGAAGTATTGGGAGGGCAGTGGCACAGTCAATTTCAAGTGGTTCATCAGCTTGAATTAAATGTCGAAAACGGTAGAGACCAAATCAATGGTTCTAGAAGACCTGCTTCGCGGGCATTGTTATCCAACAGCTATGAATATGGTAATTGGTCTTTTGCCTATAACATCAACCACATCAGCAGTCAGGATAAAGACAGTTTCCCCTATCCAGTGGGTTCATGGACCACCCATGATGTCCAAGCCAGTTATCATGCTGCTTGGGATGGCACTTTCACCTTGGGTGTAAAGAACGCCGGAGAAAAGTTGCCACCTGTTGGTCAAGGCAATCTCAGTGAAAGGGCTTATGACTTCAACTTATATGATGGCTTTGGCCGCATTGTTTATGCCAGGTATACACAAACCTTTTAATTGAAAGGATGGTTAAAGGAGCTGAGTGATATCAGTCAGCTCCTTTCTGTGATTGCTTCGATATTGGCCTCGGCATCGATGAATTCTGGGTCAATCTGATTGGCAATCCAACCATGATACAACGCAGAATCTCGCTTAATTTGAGCCATGGTTAAAAGGCTGTGATTGATACAACCCAGGCCGATTCTGGCCACCATCAGCACCGGTAAATTGATGGCATTGACCAAATCTTTCAACATTAATTCTTCACTCAAAGGCACACACCAACCGCCCACCCCTTCAACCAGCACCCGATCATATTGACTCACCAATCTTTTGAAGTGGTCTATGCACTCAGTTAAATCAAACTCCCCTTTGGTGTCAGCAATGTGCGGTGAGGCTGGGTGTTCAAATGTGAATGGGTTGATTTCTTGCACTGATTGCCCGGTGACTTGGGACAATGCCATGGCATCTTCACTGACCAGCTGCTTGTCTTGCCAGATGGCACCTGAAGCAATCGGTTTATAGGCTGCAACCGAGAAGCCTTGTTGTTGCCAGGCTTTTAGAATTTGGCATGACACATAAGTTTTACCGGCATCGGTATCGGTGGCGGTGATGAAACAACTGGGTAGATTTTTATATGCAGTGATTAACAAGGGATTCCCTCAGTTTTAGGCCTCAGCAGCTTGTACCACTTGAGCCAGTTTTTCAAACTGACTCAATGAAATGGTCTCAGCGCGCTGACCGGGATCAATGCCGACACTTTCCAGTTGTTCAATTGAAACCACTTTCTTCATGTTATTGCGGATGGTTTTGCGGCGCATCGCAAAGGCCTGTTTAACCAGGTTTTCCAACACAGGTAGAGCCACTGCTGTGGGGTTTTTTTTGGTCACCAATTGGATGATTTGAGAGTCAACTTTCGGCCTTGGAATGAAGGCCTCCGGCGGTATGGTTAAATGCGCCACACAATCAAAACGGTGTTGCAACATCACCGATAAACGACCAAACAACTTGGTGCCAGGTGCGGCACAAATGCGCTGCACCACTTCTTTCTGTAGCATGAAGATCATCTGTTCAACTTGGGCAGACTGATACAACATACTGATCAACAAGGGTGATGAGATGTTATAGGGTAAATTACCCACCACTTTATAGGGGCCTTGTGCCGCATCGAGTTGTAATTTTAGGGCATCCTGATGATGAATGATGACGTTATCATGATGCGCAAACTTGTGTTGTAACTCGGGGATCAGATCTTGGTCCAGTTCGATTAACTGCAGTTGTGCGCCGCTGGCTTGTAAGTATTGAGTGATGGCACCATGACCTGGGCCGATTTCAATCAACTCATCGTTGGCTTTGGGGTTAATGATTTTAACGATGTTGTGAATCACACCCTCATCTTGCAAAAAGTTTTGACCCAGCGATTTTTTGGCCTTCATGCCATTTTGGCCTCGTTAACCGAACGGTGGATACATTGTCTGGCTAATTTTAAGGCGGCGCGCAAGCTGCTGGCATTGGCGATGCCTTGGCCGGCAATGTCCAAAGCGGTGCCATGATCAACACTGGTGCGAATGATCGGTAAACCCAAAGTGATGTTCACCGATTCACCAAACCCAGCGTATTTTAACGGCGCCAAGCCTTGGTCATGGTACATGGCTAAAATGGCGTCGTATTGCTTCACTCTATCCGGTGTGAATAAAGAATCAGCCGGAATCGGGCCGTGTATATGCATGCCTTGTTGACGCAGTTCATCCAAGGCAGGAATGATGGTATCCAGTTCTTCACGACCTAAGTGACCGTCTTCGCCAGCATGGGGATTCAAACCACAAACACCAATTTGCGGTTTTTCGACAGCGAATTTACTGATCAAATCGGCGTTTAAAATTCGACAAACCTGCTTGATTTCATCACCAGTGATGTGAGCAGCAACATCTTTTAAAGGGATGTGGGTGGTGACCAGTGCCACTCGCATCACTTCATTGAGTAACATCATCACCACTTTTTTTGTTTGGGTTAACTCAGCCAGGTATTCAGTGTGACCAGAAAATTGAATGCCAGCGTCATTGATGATGCCTTTATGAATCGGGCAGGTAACCATGGCTTGATAGGCACCAGACATACAGCCCATAGTAGCGGCTTTGATGGTGGCCAGAACATAGTTTGAATTGCGCGGATTCAAATGACCGAAACGACTGGCTTCGGCCATAGGAATGTGTTGAATGGGCACTTCGCAGTGGTCAGGCAGAGATTGGCGAATCCAGTTTTCATCGCCAATCAAAACGCAGTCCATCAGTTCATTGTTTTCAGCCAGTTGAACAACCAGCTCCATGCCAATACCTGCTGGCTCGCCTAATGTGAGTGCAATCATTGGGTTATGAACTCAATTAAATGCGGATATCAACAAATGATTCGCCACGGATTTCACGGATCCATGATTCAATCAGCTCTTGTACTTTGCGTTCTCGAATGGCATTTGATGCCTGTGCACGTTTGAATTCTTCAGTCACATCAGCTTCTTTTTTACCTAAGTATTTAATGATGTGCCAGCCTGCTTCGGTTTGGAAAGGTTCTGAAACTTCATTCAGGCTCAATGTTTTTAACACATCACCAATTCGAGGACCAAATTTATTGATTTCAAACCAACCCATGTCACCACCCAAAGGCGCCGAACTGTGGTCATCAGAACGTTCCTCTGCCAATTGTGAAAAGTCTTCACCGGCTTGGATTTTGTCATACAGGTCATTGGCCACTGCCATACCATCTCTGGGTGACATCACTTCACTGGTCTCAACCATGATGTGCAACATGTTGTATTGATCGACCGTCTTGGTGGTTTCACTCTTTTGATCCAATAACTTGAGGATATGAAAACCACTTGGCGAACGGATTGGACGGGTGACTTCACCTGGTGACATCAGGTTCACTTGATCAGCAAACAAAGGCGGTAATTGGTTGATTGGACGCCAGCCTAAACGACCCCCTTCCAGTGCATTCTGCCCATCAGAAAATTGAGTGGCCAAAATAGCAAAGTTTTCACCCGCAGTGATTTTCTCGTAAATTTCATCGGCTTGTGTTTTTGCAGCCTCAGTGGCCGTTGCATCATTGTCACTGTTGGTGGCAATCAAAATGTGTTGCAACTCAACTTCACCTTGATCTAATTCATTGTCGGCTAAAAACAGGTCAATCTCATGCTCACTGATTTTTACATTCGAGTTGGCATAGGCATACCGCACACGTTCAGCTTGCATGTCACGTTTCATGTCCTTGCGGAAGTCAGCAAAGTTGAAACCGTCTTGCTCAACAGCTTTTTGCATTTGTTGTAATGTCAGGTTGTTTTGACTTGCAATGTTACTCAAGGCTGCATCTACATCACCATCTGAAACCTTGATACCAACCAACTCAGCACGATTGATTTGGATTTCTTGGATGATCAATCGTTCCAGAACCTGAGAGTCCAAAATGTCAGCTGGCGGTACTTGATTGCCACTGGCTTCGATTTGTTTCTTGATTGATGCCACGGCCCTATCAAGCTCTGTTCGCATGATGACATTGTCATCAACCACTGCGACGATTTCATCCAGCAGTTCCTCTGCGGTCACCACCGACAGCGGCGATAAAGAAATGAGTAATAAAAGTAGGAATTTATTCATATTAAAAAGCCTCGTTGTATCCTGATATGGTTTGTTTAAGTATGCGTCTTGGGTTGCGCCCGATGGAACCCAATCCGTTCAGTTGTATTTCTGCATAAATACCGTTATTCGATTGACCCAATTCATCGGTCAAATAGTGCCTGGCCATCAAGCGAAAAGCCCAGCAACAGTTTTTGCGTTCGTAACCAAGCAACGCTTCAATGGTTTTGTTCGACTGGGTGGAATAATTCCAGCGAGCAATGATGCGGTGCTGATTCTTAATGGGTATGACAAAAGATGTGTCAAACTGTTCCAATTGATTGCGCCTGTAACGATAAGCAAAGTTAAACACGCTTTGGTTAGGTGTTTTTCTTTGCACTCGAAACAAACCACGCTCAACTTCTGACTCACTTTGGTCATAATGAAGACTCAAGCCAGTACTCCAATAACGATTCAAGAAGTGATTGTATTCAATCACCAATGGAGATTTCGTTAAATTTTCCGGTTGATTGTTAATTTGTACCTCTTGGGTATCAAAATATTTGATTTGCCCCACAGTGAAATTCCATTGCTCACGACCATTTCCAGCAAAACTGCGGTGGGTTACAGCCGCTGCCACTTGGTTCATGTCTGATTGACGGTCAGCACCTGAAAAGCGATTGGTTTGAAACAATAAAGATGAGCCAAAAGTCAGCTCCCTGCTGTCAAATATGGGGATGTCAGTTTGGTCTCGTTCAGGTGCATACACATAAAACAAGCGCGGTTCAATGGACTTAAAGCCACCTGAAGGCATGGTTTTTTCGAAACTCAAGCCCATGTCTATAGACCCAATCGGTAAATTTCGGCTCAAGTTTTCGCGATTATCATCAAATTGATATTGGGTGCTGCGGTATTGCAACTTGGGTTTGATGTAACCCCAGGCGTTAGACCATTGCCTCTCGACCCAAGGGCTGATGTCACTGCGCCAAGCACCGACAGAATCTTCGCGGTAAAAATTCACCAGCTCAGAGGTCACACCGTAGTTGGTTTGTAACTGATAATTGTATTCAAACCAGTCAAAGTTAATCTCCGGCAAGGTTTGAAACGGTTGATTGGCGGCTGAAATGGTTTGACTCAACACTTGGTAATCATTGATGCCAGCAAAAAAGCGCCAATTCAAGCCATTACCTCGCACATTAATTGCGCTTCTCAGGTAGGGCGTTGAGGTGATGTAAGAGCTGGAAGCAAAGTCTTCATAATACTGTGAGTCGGTGACGTGATTGAGGTCACTGTTAAACGACCAACCACGAGCAAATCTGGTTTGATGGGTGTACTCAATCAAGCCCCGGTCACGATCACGACGATCGTCATTAGGCAAATAGTTACCCTCAAAGTTACCCCGACTGTTGGCACTTAAATACCTAAACTCAGCCCCCAGCATCAAACCATGTTGTTGTAAAAAGCGCGGCGTTAATGTGGCATCCATTTGTGGTGCAATGTTGATGTAATAAGGCAAAGATAAATCTAAGCCCGTATTGTCCGAATAAGAAAAACCAGGAATCAAAAGTCCCGTTCTGCGGTCATCATTCAACGGCAGTTTTGCCCAAGGCAGATAAAAAATCGGCACATCTTTGAAACGTAAACTCATGCCTTTGAAAGTGCCTATACCCTCGTCGTGGTCTAAATTGGCTGATTTGGCGACAATTTCCCAATCGCGTTGTTGGGGTGAACAAGTAGAGAAGGTCAAATAATCCAATTGAGAGCTGTTATTTTTTAATGCCATCTGTTGGGCTTGACCGTTGATATCAGAATCCCTCAAGAAAAAATTCACTGTATCCAGCTTGGCGCTGTTATCCGAAGCGTTAAACTGGGCTTTGGCAGCACTGACTCGCTGGTTGGCATTTTGCAGCATCACCCCACCTTCACTGTCAAACAGTTGTTCTTGTTTAAAGTACAAGAGTTTGGGTGCCATCAGCCTCATGTCATCTTGAATGATACAAATATTACCATCGAGCAGAAACTCATTGGGGCCAAGAACAGCTGAACGTTTGGCCAATAAATTAATTTTACCCGGATTGCTGGCCTGTTCCACACATTGCTGTTGTTCAGCATTCATCTGCACATCAACAGCAGGACAGTTGGCGGGCTGTCCCTGCGCCGTGAATTGAACAGTCATGAGGGTCATGATGATTGGGCAAAACAGCGATTTTAACGATCGATTCTTCAAGTGGTTTCCAATTTAATACGACTCAATTGTAAAATTGTATAATATCTGTTTTACATTCTGAATCGGCTATTTTAATATGGATGAAGGAAAATGTCCTGTATGGATATTTATTATTTGTATCGTGATCACTGTATTTCAATCATTGCGGAATAATGGTCACCCCTATTGAGAGTCAATAATCATGGCAGGTAAATTTTGTATAACTAAAGGTAAAGACGGTAAAGACTATTTCACATTGAAAGCAGGCAACGGCGAAGTGATATTACAGTCACAGGGTTACAGCTCAGCTTCTGGTTGTGAGAATGGCATTGAATCAGTTAAAACCAATTCTCAAGACAACTCTAAATTTGAGTGCCGGGAAGCCAAAGATGGCCGCACGTATTTCGTGTTGAAAGCCAACAACGGACAAGAAATTGGTAGATCTCAAATGTACAAAACCGACAGCGGTTGTAAAAACGGCATGGCTTCTGTGGCCAAAAATGCAGCTGATGCCACCACTGTGGATGAAAGATAAGTCTTAATCTGTTTGATAAAAACTATATATAAAGGGTGCTTGTGTATTAAAGTATCCTTTTTTTTCGCCCAATTAAAAGTATGGCATGGTTTGACAACAACGAAATGTGGGAAGTTTTTTATGATTGCATGTTTGATCAAGAAAGCTTTGCCCTTGCCAATCAACAGTGTCAACAAATCCTCGATCTAGTTGATCGTCCGATCAATTCAGTATTGGACATGGCTTGTGGACCTGGTCGCCATGTCTTAGGCTTTTCTCGTCTTGGGCTAAAAGTGTCCGGTGTTGATCTCAGCAGTTATTTGTTGAATCAAGCGGCCAATTTAATTGAACAACAACAGCTGGATGCCACCCTGATTCACAGCGACTTATTAAATTATCAACCGCGCCAGAAATTTGATCTAATAACCAACCTGTTCACATCGTTTGGCTATTACGCCGATGCTGCTGAAAATCAACAGGTGCTGAACAATGCTTTCAATTGGTTGAACACAGAAGGTACTTTAGTGATAGATACCTTTGGCAAAGAACAGGCTGCACACGCCATCGAGCCGGTACATTGCACCGAATATGACAATGGTGATCTGCGTTTTGAAAGGCCTTTATTGACTGAAAACATGAATGTATATGCCAACGAATGGATATTGGTACGAGACAACCAAGCCTACCGTTGGGAATACGAACACTTTGTCTACTCTGCAAACGAGTTAACTGCCATGTTAAAACAGGCTGGGTTCAAAACCGTTGAAATCTATGGTTCTTTTGACACAAACGATTATGATTTAGCCGCTGAAAGGCTGGTGGCGGTGGCGAGGAAATAAAACAGGCCATGTAGCTTGGCATGACCTGATTAACTTTCCTGAAAAAAAACCGCTTTAATCTGCCTTGACTTGATGCAAATGAACATCTGTTTGAGGATAAGGGAAACTGCACCCACCGGCTTCGATATTGAGTTTTATTTGTTCCATTAACTCACCATAAACGGTCCAATAATCTTCAGTCTTAACCCAAGGCCTGACCGTGAAGTCCACACTTGAAGCACCCAAATCTTTCAACATCACTGCAGGTGCGGGTTCAGCCAATACCATTGGATGCTCCGAGATGGTGTCCAACAATATCTGTTTGGCCACTTTGATGTCATCATCATAATTAACCCCAATCACCAAATCGATTCTTCTGGTGGCCTCAGTGGTGTAATTGGTGATGACATCAGAAGTAATTTGGCCGTTGGGAATGATCAGTTCTTTGTTATCTGTTGAGTGCATGATGGTACTGAAGAGTTTAATTTCAGTCACTTTACCGGCAATACCTGCGACTTCAACAAAGTCGCCTTTTTTGAACGGTCTGGTTAAAACCAACATCACGCCTGAAGCCAGGTTTGACAAAGAATCCTTCAATGCCAGACCAATGGCCAAGCCAGCTGCACCCATCACTGCAATTAACGATGTGGTTTGAACCCCCAGTTGACCGAGTGCCATCACTATCACGGCAGCTAAGATAATGTAGTAAATGATGTTTTTGATGAAATTCACCAAAATCACCTCATTACCTGACTTGGCCAATCCTTTACCCGTCAGGTTACTGAGGAACTTGGCAATGCGCTTACCAACCCAAAATATCAACAAGGCCAAAATCAAAGACTGGGCTACATCAATCAGCATTTGAGGGTTTGACAGGTATTCTGTGATTTGGGTTTTGATCTGTCCAAATAGCCCCAAGCTATTATGGGCATTTTCTACCGTTTCGACAACTTCTGTATTTTCAGCCATCATTAACTCCAATTATGATTAGCCCACATTCTAACAAACTCATGTGATTCAAGACTGTCAATTAAAGTAAAAAACTTTTGTTTATTCACTTAATTTGGGTATTCAGTTTTTTAGAAAGTCTAAAGTTTTTTGCATGGCTTGTGGATTTCGCAGCAGGCCAAAATGACTGCTGTTAATTGTTTCGTGTTGGTCAATCCATTCAGCTTGGGTTTCATCAACAGCCACAGTTCCATCACTGGGACCCAAGCGCCGCTCGATGATTCGGCCCAAACCATAGGGAGATGTGCCCGCAATCATCATTGATGGGCGCACCACCTGTGGCAGCGACACACCTACAGTGAGTGGCTCTGTTGCATGTTTGAGTAATCCGCTGTGCCAACCCATTTTTTGTAGTTTCTGTGCCACCCTTGAACCGTTAACAGGGGAACCCAGCATCAGCAGTTTGCCCGCTTTTTTTATTCTAGGCAGTGCCCTCATGGTTAAGATACCCCCCATAGAATGCACCACCAAGTGGACCGTTGGTTCCGGACGAGAGTTGACGAAAGCCACTAACTGCATCTTGGTCAACTCAAAGGATTGCAGGGTGGTTTTGTAACCGAACACATAGACTTTAAACCCGTGTTCAGTTAATAGGCGTCGGTAGGCATTCCAAGTCCATCGCTTCATCCACAAACCGTGGACCAAAACCACAGCTTCTTGTTGCTGTTTGATCATCTATGAGATCAGTCATCCTCTTCAGGCTCAATCACCTGAATGTGGGCTTCGGCCAATTGATCGGCATCAATGGTTGATGGTGCTTGGGTCAATGGACAATGGCCACTGGAAGTTTTCGGGAATGCAATCACTTCTCGAATAGACTCTTCACCACACATCAAAGTGGCCATGCGATCGACACCAAAAGCGATTCCACCATGTGGCGGACAGCCGAACTGCAAAGCTTCCAACAAAAAGCCAAACTTTTCTTCTGCTTGCTGAGCACTGATACCCAACAGCTCAAGCACTGAAGACTGCATTTTTTGGTCGTGGATACGGATAGACCCACCACCCAACTCAACCCCATTGAGCACCATATCATAACCTTTAGAAATGGCCTCGCCTGGGTTGTTTATTAATTCCTCTACGTTGCCCGTAGGTGCGGTGAAAGGATGGTGCAAAGCATCCCAGCGCTGTTCATCGTCATTAAACTCAAACATTGGAAAGTCAACCACCCACAATGGCGCCCAAGTGTCACTTACTCGGCCAATGTCTTGTCCAATTTTAATTCGCAAAGCACCCATAAACTGAGTCACTTCGCTGTACTTACCGGCACCGAAAAACAGCAAATCACCATTTTCAGCTTGGGTTGAGGACAAAATACCCGCCAAAGCGTCATCACTGAGGAATTTAACTATGGGAGATTGTAAGCCGTCTTTTCCGGCAGCTTTGTCGTTAACTTTTATCCAAGCCAACCCACGGGCACCATAGCGACGTGCATAGGGTTCATACTCATCAATTTGTTTGCGAGTAAAGTTGGCGCCACCTTGGGGTACTTTTAATACCGCCACTCGACCTTGGGGATCGTTGGCCGGCGCTGAGAACACTTTAAATTCAGAATCTTTAACCGCTTCGGCCACATCAACCAATTCAAGATCGATGCGCAGATCTGGCTTATCAGAACCATAACGGCGCATGGCCTCGGCGTAAGTCATTCTTGGAAATGGGTTGGCCAACTCAACACCCATCACTTCTTTAAAGGTGTCGCGGATTAATGTTTCAGCCATTTGCAGCACATCTTCTTGCTCCACAAAGGCCATCTCGATATCCAGTTGAGTAAACTCAGGTTGACGGTCAGCACGCAAGTCTTCATCACGGAAACAACGCGCGATTTGGTAATAGCGATCCATCCCAGACATCATCAACAATTGTTTGAACAACTGTGGAGACTGTGGCATGGCATAAAATTGACCGGCGTTCATTCTTGATGGCACCAAGAAATCACGTGCGCCCTCAGGCGTCGCTTTGGTCAATACCGGTGTTTCAATGTCTAAAAATTCACGGCTGTGCAAATGGTTGCGCAAAGCATGGGTCAGCTTGGAACGCAAGCGCATGTTGTGTTGCATGTTATCGCGGCGCAAATCCAAATAACGGTATTGCAAGCGGATATTTTCACCTGGGTTTTCATCCAGCATGAATGGCAAAGGCTTAGAAGGGTTCAATACATGGTATTCATCAACCACCAACTCAATTTGACCGGTGGCCAGTTTGGCATTGCTTTGACCTGCAGGACGGTGTCTGACCATACCCTTAACACGCAGGCAGTATTCATACCTGGCGCCATCAGCTATTTTAAACGCCGCTTCATTATCAGGCTCAACCACCACTTGTACCAATCCTGTGTGGTCTCTTAAATCGATAAAAATAACCCCACCATGATCGCGTCTGTTGCCTACCCAGCCACAAACTTCAACTTGTTGATCCAGGTATTTTTCCGTGACCTGACCACAAAACTCATTCCGCATGACAATTTAACCTTTGAGTATGTTCAAAAAAACAGGCAATTTTACCTTATCACCGTATACAGATAACACCTATTTGTACTCAAAACCCCCGAAATAGCTGCAAGAAGGGCATTTTAAAAGTGATGTACTTCACAAAAAGCTGGTTTTTGCGTTAAGCTGATATTCAAGACAGCGTATTACAATGTAAACTCGAAAAAGAAAAACCGAGTTATTTGGCCATATTACATGGCAGAGAAAAGATTATGTCAGAAGAAATTACTAAGAAAAAATTTGGTCACTATGAAGTGGTCTCTGAATTGGGCAGGGGCGGCATGGGTGTGGTTTATAAAGCATGGGAACCCTCATTGAATCGACATGTAGCCATCAAAGCACTGGGTGAACACTTGTTGGGTGATGAAGGCCTGATTGAGCGCTTCACACGTGAAGCCAAAAGCATGGCTGCCATCAACCACCCCAATGTGATTCAGGTGTATTTTATTGGCATGGAAGAGCGCCAGCCCTATTTCGCTATGGAGTTCATAGAAGGTGTTTCGCTGGATGATTTACTGCGTGGTAACAACGTCTTATCAGTGGCCCACGCCAAAGAAATTTTACGCCAAGCATGTGCTGGATTGGCCGTCGCCCATGACCGCGATTTAGTCCATCGAGACATCAAACCTGCGAACTTGATGCTGTGTGATGATGGTACGGTTAAAGTGGTCGATTTTGGCATCGCCCAAACCCGTGAATATGGCGATAAATTAACCAACACCGGTGAGTTTGTCGGTACACCTGGTTATTTATCTCCAGAAGTGTGCACTGGAAAAGAAGTCGATGCACGCTCCGATATCTTTGCCTTAGGCATCGTGTTTTATGAAATGTTGGCCGGCAAAGTACCGTTTGAAAATGACAGCCCGCTGGGTTTGATGTTAGAAGTGGTTCAAGCTGAAATCCCAGACATCCGTGCAGTGAATAAAAAAGTCGATAAAAAAACCAGCTATATTTTAGAAAAAATGATTGCCAAAAATCCTGAAGAGCGCTGTCAATCTTGTCAGGAAGTGATTAAACACCTGGGCCCATCAACGGTTAAGTTGAGCTTGAACGAAATCAAACAACAGGCCATCTCGGTGGTGCCTGAAAAGAAAAAACCCAACATTTCTCAACAAGTCACCATGCCCAATGCATCTACCATTGATACGGTGGTACCTGCCAGCAGAAAAAAATCCAACAAAGCCGTTTGGGCAGTTTTGGCCCTGGCCTTAGCCATCGGTGTGGGCGCGATTGGCATTCACGAAGGTTATATCCCTTCGCCATTTAAATCTGACAACTACCAAGCCATGACTTTGTTGGGTGATGACAGTGAAAACATGCAGTTGGATGATGTGAAACTTAAATCCAAACAAGAAATGGCACAAATCAGCGATGACATGAATGCCCAGCTGGATGCAGCACAAGCTGTTGCTGAAGATCCAGCCACGGATGACAACAACGCTAATAATGTCCAACAAGCTGAATTAAGTGAACAATCAGTCGCAAGTACGCCCAACTCAAGCACAGCCAATACAAACATAACCCATTCAAGTGCGACTCAGGCTGATTTAATTCAAAGCCAAGATGACCAACAAGTGGTCAACAATGATGCCGTCAATAGCAACCCAATCAAGCTTGAAAAAATCGACCAAGCACAGGCACAAATCACTGAAAAAACCATCGCTGCGATTGAAACAAACAGTAATTCAACACAACCAAACTTAGAAGGTTTTATTGAACAACAAACCAAGCCTGTCATCAGAAAGCCCAAAGTAGTTAAAAAGGACAAAGGTGTCGCTGTGCTGGTCTTTGGTGACCCTGCAGTGGCTAATCCCATTGAAAAGATCATTGAAGCTGAATTAAAACGCGACAACATCAAAGTTTTAAACGAACAGTTCGTGCCCGGTTTGGCTCAAGTGATGGCCCAAGGCGTGGATTTGGCTGCCATCAAAAGTAAACTGGATGCCTACGGTGGTCAAACCATGATCATCGCCAACGTCAACTACGTCGGTGAACAAACACTGGAATATTACGGTCGCCAATCTCAGTTGGTTAATGCCCAGTTAGATGTGGACAGTTATGACTTAGCGACTGGCGATTCTATCGGCACGGGTTACGGATCACAGTTGAGCTACACCAGTTTAAATGCCACCGAAACAGCTCAAGATGCGGTGATGGAATTTGTTGATCGTTTGAAGCAAGACCTGAAAAAAAAGCAATGACCCCATGACAGCAGGATGACAAAAAAAAGAATTCTGCTGCTGTCAGCCTATGATGCTCAATCACATCGGTATTGGCACCAGCAGTTAGTTGGTCAATTTCCGCAACACCAGTGGCAGTTGCTGACGCTGAAAAATCGATATTTTGCTTGGCGCATGGGCGGTAACGCATTGAATTTCAAAGCCCTTTATGATGCAAAATTAAAGGCTGATTATGATGTGTTGATTGCCACCTCAATGACCGACTTAAGCACTTTACTCGGGCTTTACCCTCACCTGGCAGCATTGCCTAAGCACCTATACTTCCATGAAAACCAGTTCGCCTACCCAGTTAATAAACAACAAAAAGGCTTGATAGAAATTCAACTGCGCAGTATTTACTCAGCTTTAGCGGCTGATTACCTGTGGTTTAACTCGAAATACAATCGCGACACCTTCATCGCTGGCGTTGAACAGCTGACGCAACAGATGCCAGATGGTATTCCAACTGATTTGCTCAATCTTTTATCTGATAAAAGCACTGTTTTAGCCGTTCCAATTGCTGCTGATTGTCTTCCAGCAAAGCATACAAACACCACATCAGCCATCATTGAAGTGGTCTGGAACCACCGCTGGGAACATGACAAAGGGCCTGAAACTTTGCTCGAAGTGATGCGTTTGTGTAGCAACAACCAAAGAATAAAATTCCACATCATTGGCCAACAGTTCAGAACCATGCCTGCTGCGCTGCAAGAGGTTGTCGAAAACCACCAACACCAATGCCTGACTCTGGGCTATATTGAGTCTCGCACACAATACATCCAAACCTTGCAACAAGCCAATGTGGTGTTATCCACAGCTCAGCATGATTTTCAAGGCATCGCCATGTTAGAAGCAGCGGCCTGTGGTTGTCAACCGGTTGCCCCCAACAGGCTGGTTTATCCCGAACTCTATCCGCTGACAAACTTGTATCGATCCACCCCAAATCACCCAAAGAAAGAAGCACAGGCCATATGGCAATTACTCACTAAGCCACATCAGCTACAAACCGTTCAACCTGCGATTCACTGGCAACATCTTCGGCCTCACTATGCACAACTACTGCAATAAACCCAACCACCCAAAGCCACACGTTGGATTCCTGCGTTTGATCGGTTGGTTAATGGTTTTGAGCGTTGTTGTGTTGTCATTAATTCAGCTTCCAGCCACTGAGTTACCAGTTGCCAACAGTGACAAGTGGTTGCACTTATTGACTTATGGCTGGCTGAGTTATTGGTTTTTTCACACTTATAGCAAACAAAAAACATCCATTATATTCGGCTTTGTGCTGCTGGGTTTGGGTCTGGAAATGCTGCAACAATTCACTTCATACCGGTATTTTGAATGGCTGGATATGCTGATGAACAGCGCCGGTGTTTTGCTTGCTTTTGCCATTTTTTGGGGGCTAAAAGTCAGGATAAAGTGGCTAATGATTGGTTAATTTGGCCAAAATTGATTCAAATTGGTTAAAATACAATTTTCAACAACAGTCCATTTATGCCATCAATTGACATCATCGTTCCGGTTTTTAATGAACAAGATGTAATCCCCTTGTTTAAAAAACGCATCCAAGCAGTGATGCGAAGTTGCGATGTCCAATGGCGGGTGATCTTTGTTGACGATGGCTCGAGTGATGACAGTTTGGCAGTGATGAAGTCTATCCACGAGTCAAACAGCCAATTTGGTTACCTGTCCTTGAGTCGAAATTTTGGCAAAGAATATGCCGTAACAGCAGGACTTGATCATGCTTCTGCCGACGCTGCGGTGGTCATCGATGTCGACTTACAAGACCCGCCAGAATTAATTCCTGACATGGTGGCCGAATGGCATGCTGGTTTTGATGTGGTTTATGCCACCCGCAAAGCCCGCCACGGCGAATCAATGGCCAAAAAAGCCACTGCCAATATGTTCTACCGCATCATCAATTCAATGAGCAAAATTGACATCCCCAAAGACACCGGTGATTACCGTTTGATGTCGCGTCGTGCCTACTTGGCAGTCAATAAACTCAGGGAACGAAACCGATTTATGAAAGGCCTATTTGCCTGGGTCGGTTACAAACAAAAACAACTGTATTTTGAACGTGAGCCTCGGGCAGCTGGTGAAAGCAAGTGGAACTACAGTAAACTGTGGCGCTTTGCTTTGGATGGCATCACTTCATTCAGCTACATGCCATTGCGGTTCGCTACCTGGATAGGGATGACAGTGGCTGTTTTTTCCTTTATCTATGGCGCCATCATCATCGCTAAAACCATTCTTTTGGGCAGCGACGTGCCCGGCTACCCATCGCTGATGGTGGTGGTCTTGTTCCTCGGTGGCATCCAACTAACCGCGCTTGGCATCATCGGCGAATACCTGGGCCGCATGTTCAATGAAAGCAAACAACGACCTTTGTACCTGATCGATGAATACCAACCACCAAAGCAGTAATCAAATTAACAGTAAATCAACCAACAATGAACAAATTTATACGCTGGCTAAAATCCATCCTACCGATGCCCATTAAGAATGCACTTAGGCCTATCTATCATAAATATCGCCAATTGCGTTTCAAACCAAGTCCAAAAAGTTACCAACAACAAAAAGATGACGAAATAAGCCGCTTCAACCTCGAAGATGAAGTCAATGACCTGCCTGAAATTTTTCACTATTGGTCAAATAAATACTTGGTACCAAAACTTCAAAGCCACGGCTTTTCAAACCCCAATGATTTTTTTCTGAAATACGCTGCCGAGGCGATTGAAAACAACAACGGCACAACTACCATTTTGAGCATCGGTGCTGGTAACTGTGATACTGAAGTAGCCTTAGCAAAAAGCCTCACTGAACTGGGACATGATGATTTCATCGTTGACTGCATGGACATCAATCAAGTGATGTTTGAGCGAGGCAAGCAACTGGCTCGCAGCCAAGGTGTTGCAGATAAAATCAGCTTTCTTCAAGCAGATTTTAATCAATGGCAGGCAGCTAAAAAGTACCACTTGATTATAGCCAATCAAAGTCTACACCACGTAGAAGAACTGGAAAATTTATACGACCATATCAGCCTGGCTTTGACCGAAAACGGTAAGTTCATCACCTCCGACGTGATTGGAAGGAATGGTCATCAACGCTGGCCTGAGGCACTCGAATTATTGAATCCAATTTGGAAAAATATGTCAACTCGATATAAACACAACCACGCTTTTAACCGCTTTGAAAAAAAATACATCAACCACGATTGTTCCACAGAAGGTTTTGAAGGTATCCGTGCCCAAGATGTGCTGCCACTGCTGGTTGAACGTTTTAATTTTGAGGTATTTATTCCTTTTGCTAACTTAATCATGATCTTTATCGACCGCCCTTTTGGACCTAATTTTGATGCCAATAATCCCGAAGACTTGGCTTTTATAGATTATATTCATGAGCTGGATGAAAAGCACATAACATCAGGCAAAATCAAACCCACACAAATGTTGGCGGTAATGAACAATCGGTCGATGACTGAAAACAGAATCAGACATTCACCGATGAGTCCCAAAGAAGCCATTAGGCTGCCAACCAATTGAAAAAACTATGTCCAGACTGATCTTTTTTATCCTCACAATTCTGGTTTCTGGTTGCAGCCATGAGACGCCTGAAGTTCTTGCTTCTGAAAGTGACACTTTGTTTATTAAGTCTGCTCATTATTTTTCTTCGGCATGGCCGATTACTTTCTGGCAAGAATTTGAAGAAGACGATGTCTCTGGTGAACTGCTACAAATTAAAAACGACGGTTTTAACACCATCGTACTTGTTGTTCCCTGGCGAGGTTTTGAAGTTGGTTTTGACAATGAAGTTACTGAATCAAACCCCGTTCTTTATCAACGATTGACCTTCATGTTAAAAGCCATCGTTGAGCATGATTTGAGGTTTATCTTAAGGGTTGGCTTTCCTCACTTCCATATGCCGGATGCCAAAACCTATGCACTGGAGCTGTGTATTGGTATGTATACCGATGAAAGAACTCAGAATCAGTGGGCTGATTATTTAAACAAAGTTAATCAACAGGTCAAACCATATCAAGCATCATCTGCTGGCACCTTGGTTTCGTGGGAAGACTTCTGGTGTCCGCATACTTTATTTCCAACCTGGAAAGATGAAAAACGCCTGGAGATGGCACAAGCCATGGATTATCACAAATGGTTACAGCAACAAAACCAAAACTTGGTGAAAGTGCTGTTACAGCAAAGTAACATCAACTTCGAGCAAGTGAAAGTGCCACAAGCCGCTGATTTTTCATACGTGCTGTATTTGGATTTTATTGATCAAATGTTTACGCAAAAAATATTGAAGCCGGCACAGGAAATTTTCTCCAATGCGGCGATGGAAATCAGGGTGGATAAACTGCCGATCAAGCAAAATGAGCAATACACTTGGATTGGTCATGATTTACACTTGGAGGAAAGCAACTTGCGAGGCACTTATTGGGCACCTTTTTGGGGTGCCGAAAACCGGGGTGAACTGTTAAGTGCTGAACAGGCCTTAAACAATTTTCACTACCTGTTAAAAGTAGCCTCAGACGATGGCAAAAACATCAACCATGTGGTTGAACAATTTAACTTTTATGACAACACTGTGCATTACCCCAACAACGCCAACATCAAGCCTGATGAAATTGAAGCTTTTTTAATCGGTGCTGCGCCATTACTTAAACAGTACAGCCGAGGCTTTGGGGTTTGGGCGTATCGAGATTATCATGACAACGCAATCCTCAATGGCTCTTTTGAAATGGGCACTGAGGGATGGCAGATTGACGGATTGGCTGAAATAAAAACTGAACAACAAGACCAAAGCCTGCATATGCAAACCAGCAGCTCAATCACCCAAAAGTTTTTACCAGATAAACGACTTAAACTGCTGAAAGCATATCAAGACATTACAATTTGTATGGTTGCCGATGCCGATGCCGTTATTGAGATCAAAATCGACGGCGTGATGTTGAAAGAATGGCAGGTTCAGCCAGCACAAAACTGCACCCAGGTATCTGCCGAACCTTTCAAGTTAAGGGTACCGCTGCTGTTTACTATACAAGCTCGGTCTGATGTTTTAATTGATGAAATCAAGCTGTATGGTTTCACCCAAGTATTGGGCCTCTATGACTCAGACGGGTACCCGTCTGAATATATATCAACATACCGACAACTCAACGCATTATTTCATTAGTGTGGTCAACTTATAGGCTGAAATGTTTTAAAATCAAATATTGAGTGGACAAATTAGTCTATAAAGAGTTGTTACTAAAAGATTACAATAACCGTTATGAATAAAAACTGGTGGCTGTTTGCCATACTTTTGATACCCTTACTTGCTGCGCAATTCATGCACAGCAATAACCTGTGGCCAATGTTAATGCTTGTGCTTTTGAGCGCTGCACTGGTGGTTCTTTTGATTGCAGCACAACATCAAAAAAGTGGGTACAGAGGCTTATTTAAGACCCTTTTGATTGCCTTTTACTTTGTCTTTTTATTCATGCTCTTATTTGAAGTCATTTTATTTGACTTTAGTGGCAAAGGATTTACCAATGAAGTCTATTTTCACTTTGAATTTGAATCACTGAGAATCGGCTTCAACGAATATCCAATTCAATTGGTGGCTTTCGCTCTGTTGGTGACTTGCTATGTCTTCTTGATTAACAAATTACTACAAAACAGCACCAAGTCAGCACATTTCTTATTCAAAATCATTGCCATACTTGTATTAATAACTGTCGCCATAAACAGTTCACTGGCTCGTTTTTCAAACGGCTTGATAGATTACATATGGCAGGATTCTGTGGAGCTGAATGAAGCACTAATCAATCAATATGTTGATTTAGGTATTCTCCAAAATGGCAACATCACAACAAAAAAACACCTTAAAGCCGAAACAAACACTGGTTCTAAAAACTTAATATTGGTTTATCTAGAGTCATTTAACCAAGGGTTGTTGGATTTAAAAGATTACCCTGGGTTAACACCACAGCTGAATCAACTCACTCAGAGGTATCAAAACCTTAATCACATTGCCTCATCTTTTGTCACCATAGAAGGCATAATTTCCAGCCAGTGTGGGACCATGCTTCCCATGACTGCAGGTAACAACACTTTTTTGAACGAAGGTCAGTTGTTGTCCAACATGCCTTGCATGGGTGATGTGTTAAAAAGAGCAGGCTATACCCAGTATTATTTAGGCGGTGCCCAGATGGAGTTTGCGGGTAAAGGTCGTTTTTTAGAAAGCCATGGCTATGATCACATTTGGGGCCTAGAGCACTGGAAAACCCAAGGCTTTCAAGACACTGAGGGTATATGGGGACTGGGTGACAATGAACTTTTTAAAAACGCTATACAGACCATCAAAGAGGCCGCTAAGAAGCCACCTTACAATGTCACACTTTTGACATTGGGAACTCATTTGCCTGGTTACACTTATCAGGGCTGTAATCCCTACGTAGGCAGCGACGAACCATTCATCAATGCCATTCATTGTACCGACCAATTAGTTGGGCAATTTGTTGACGAGTTAGAGCGAGCCCAATTGTTAGATGATACAGTACTGATGATTGTGGCAGACCATGGCATATTTCCATCAACTAAGATGAGGGAGTTGTTCGGAGGAAAAGTCGAAGAAAGGAGACTGGTTGGCCTGACCAATTACCCTCAAGTAACTGATGAAAAACTCTCAAGTTATGATTTGGCACCAACCCTATTAGACATGCTTAAAATCAACCACAATGCCAGCTTTTTATTCGGTCAATCATTGTTCCAAAAGTTGCCAAATCAACAACAATATGTAACCAGATACGAAGACTGGCTGGGCGATACAATGAAGTTTAACCCCAAAGGTGACTGTGAAGAAAGTCAAAAGGCATCTTGGCCTTTGAACAGTTGTGAAAAGCAAATACTATTGAACCTAACCAGTCAATTACTTGAGCATTACTCGATTAAAGACACGCCCGAACCACTGAGTTGTGAGTTGGACATCAAGTTTATTTATGAGAAAAACGAATTTGAGAAGTGGCAATGGTCTTTATGGCTGAATGAAGAGGATCATTTTGAGCACTTTTATCACAAGGGTTATTTGTTGAAAACGCTGAATTACAGAGCCGGTATTTTTATATTTGTGCTTAATGACCAGCTGGCTATTGAGAAACACATATTTATTGAAAAAAACGATGAAGCAGAATCAAATTTCAGTCGAGTGTTGCAAAGCATTGATGCACCTGTGTTGGTCATTAAATCTAAAATTCGAGCCAGCTCAACCTCTCAAAACGGTGAAGCCATGTCACTGGAAATTAATTTATACCATCAACAGGCTGAAACATGGGGAAAAATTACAGATTCAGATGTGATAAGCGGTATTAATATATGCCAATAAAGACTTATATGAGCTTTAGAAATGCTTGGTTTCTGTTATTTTTAGTGATGGTTTTTTTGTTTATTTTTGCAGAATCAAATTACATTCAAAACAAAAACATCCTGTTCATAAAGGCTTCATTAAGTCAATTAATCGTTGCATCACTCGGCTTGGCTTTGATGCTTTGGGCCTTACCAAGCAAAAGCCGGCTCAAATGGCTACATTTCAGTTTGTTGGTGATAAAATCTTTACTGATTTTTATAATTCTTTTCATGGTGTTCACGGAAGCGGCGATGGTCGACTTCTCAGGCATGCTTTTTGGCCCTGAAGCCATAGTGCATTTCAGCTGGGATGCCTTTGTTTTAGGTGTGAATGAATATTTATGGTTATTCTGTGCACTGCTGCTGTTCTTTGCTTTGGCTGTATTTGTGTTGGTTTATTCAAGTCAAGCTTGGTTATCAAACAGAGCCCAATGGTGGGTTTTTCTCTCATCCCTGGTGTTGTTATCTGTTGCTTTTGATCACACTGTTTTAGCTCGATATACCAAAGGTATTAAGCGATACATGGACTTAAATCAATTACAGGATGTCAGCGAAAAGCAACTTAAAAAACTAGAGCCGTTGGGTATTTCAAAGCTGGTGGTTTCTAAAGCAGCAATCACAGCAAGCAGCGGTAACAACAAAAACCTGATTGTGATTTATCTCGAGTCTTTCAGTGATCTTTTCACCACTTCGAACCAATACCCCGATTTAACTCCAAACATCAATCGCTTAAAGTCTGAATATGTTGCACTCCACCCATATGTCTCTACCGCAAGTTTCACCATGGATGGATTGATTGGGTCTCTGTGTGGTTTCTTACCCAACATGACCCTTGGAAACAATGCCCTCACCGAAAGTGAAAAACACTATTATTCAATCCCATGCATGACCGACGTACTCAAGCAAGCCGGTTATCATCAAGAGTTTGTGGGTGGTGCCAAAAAGAGTTTTGCCAACAAGGGTACTTTTTTACTAGATCATGGATATGATCTGGTATTTGGGTGGGAGGATTTTGCAAACAAAACAACTGATTATGTACCACTAAGTCGGAACTGGTGGGGCTTAAATGACGATGATTTATTTAATTTTGCAGCCTCTAGAATCAAAGCTTTAAAAAACCGAGCAAAACCTTTTCACATCACAGTCTTAACACTGTCAACGCACTTAAAAGGCTTCCTAGCACCCACTTGCCAACCCTTTGCAGTTGGGGCAGATAAGTTTATTGATGCCATTCATTGCACCGATCAATTACTGGGTCAATTTATCAATCAACTAGAAACAGATGGTTTACTCAACGAAACTGTTGTTTTTATAACTGGCGACCACCGCGTATTTAACACCTCGCTGACCAAGGAGCTGTTTGGTGAAAACATCAGCAGTCAAAATTTACTGGGGCTGATTATTGATAAAACACCGCAAAATAATAACATACCAATGGGCCTTTACGACATGGCGCCGGTGTTACTTGATAGACTTGAAATCAATCACAACGTTACCTTCATCAATGGTCAGTCCAATGTGTTTTCAACTGATCGATTGTTGCTTACCCGAAATCAAGTTTTTCAAAATGGCCAACCAATTAAGCTCAACCCAGTGTGCGATAAAGATGATGAACTCGATGCAGCTATGCTCATCACGGGTAAGCTCAGCATCTGTACACATAAAAAAAGCATCAACACCCTGCATGGCTACACGCAATTGTTTAAATTAGATAAAAGCCTTAAATATCATGCTGGCTCATCGTTGAAAGTTACCTTCTCTGAAGACAGTACTCAAATAGAAGAAATCGCCTTAAATGGAAAAAGTATTAAAACCCAATTCAGCAGAGATGGGTTTAAACTGAATGGAGAAAGCTTCAATTCTTTGGATATCTTTTATATACAGTTCGACCCAAATCACAAAACCATTACCAAAACATTTTTATTGAACGGTTCTGCGAATCCTTTTGACATCATCAACTATTTAAATAATCAAGCTGATTTACCTTTTATTGTTTTTGGGATTCAGCATGCTTTGAATGCTGAGTTCAAGCAACATTTGAAACGTTACAATCAATCTGCTTGTCTCAATGATCAGTTTTGTTTTTATAAACCTGAAGTCTTGGGTCAACTACAACAAAATGCCGAACACACTGAGGTATCCTTGCTGTTCAACAGGTAATTCAAGTTTATATTTTTGATCCGGTTAACCACTTTTAAAACTTGCGGCATGTGCTAAAATATCCAACAAATAATAATAATGAATAAGGTAATCATCATGTCTAAATCACAAACTTTACAAGATCCTTTTTTGAATGCGCTGCGTAAAGACCGCATTCCAGTTTCAGTATTTCTTATGAATGGGATTAAATTACAAGGCGTTGTTGAGTCATTTGATCAATTCGTCATTGTGTTGAACAATACCACCAATCAATTGGTTTATAAACACGCCATTTCAACCATCGTTCCGGCGAAGAATGTCAGCACTTTTAAAATCCAACAGGAAGGTGAAGACTGAAACCAGTTCGAAAAATTCCACTGATTGAAGCAGTTTCATCTTTTGAAACTGCTTTTTTATTGGTTCAAAAATGAAGTTATTTATGCATAAACCAGTTTTAAAACGACACCGGATAACAAAGCTTGTTTGATCGTTCCGAAAGAGGTGATCGAGCCATCTTGCTCTGCCCGACACCGATGCAGCGCTCACAACGCGCCGAGCAACCCGACCGAATTGCAGAATTTCGCGAACTGGTCAGTACCGCAGGGGCTGAAATTTTTGATGTCATCACCAGCACCCGACAGACTGTTGATGCCAAGTTTTATATTGGCTCCGGAAAAGCTGAGGAATTAGCTGAAGCGGTCAAAATCCACGAGGCTGATGTGGTGGTTGTAGATGCGGCTTTGAGCCCCATTCAAGAGCGGAACTTGGAGGCTTTGGTTAAAGCCAGGGTTTTGGATCGTCGCACTTTGATTTTAGATATTTTTGCGCAGCGAGCGCGGTCTTATGAAGGACAGTTGCAAGTTGAGTTGGCACAACTGAAACACATGTCGACTCGCTTGGTTCGAGGTTGGACCCATTTGGAGCGTCAAAAGGGCGGTATCGGTATGCGTGGACCGGGTGAGACCCAATTGGAAACTGACCGAAGATTGTTGAATGCACGGGTCAAGTCACTGAATGCCAAATTAGATAAAGTGATGCGTCAACGTGAACAAGGCCGCAAACAACGCAAAAAATCAGGCACTAAAATGATGGCCTTGGTCGGTTACACCAATGCCGGAAAGTCAACTTTGTTTAATTTGCTCACCGGTGCAGGCGTTTATGCTGAAGATCAATTGTTTGCCACTTTGGACCCAACGGTGCGACAATTCACAGCACTGGCAGGCAGTCAGGCTGTGATCAGTGATACGGTCGGATTTGTCCGTGACTTACCGCATGAATTGGTGGCAGCATTTCGTGCCACTTTACAGGAAGCCTTGGATGCTGATTTGTTGTTGCATGTGATTGATGACAGTAACCCTGAGCATCGCGACCACATGGCAGAAGTTTACAAAGTACTCAGTGAACTTGAAATTGATGATGTGCCAGTGATCGAGATATACAACAAAATTGACTTATCTGGCGCCAAGCCATTATTCCAAACAGGTGAATCTGGCTCAGCGGATAAAATATGGTTGTCAGCACACAAAAACCTTGGCGTCGATTTATTGTTAAAAGCCATTGAAGAACGGCTGCATCGTACCCATTTAAATATTGAATTTGAGTTACCAATGAATCAAGCTCGATTGCGCGCGCAGTTTCATGAATTAGAAGCCATACGCAATGAGCAAGTAGATGATTCAGGTCATTGGCAAATTGAGGTAGAATTACCACTTGAAAAGTGGCTACAATTGGCCACAGGCAATGACTCAAAAGCTGACTTTGTCAACAACTTGTTGACCCAACATGGTGTCAATAAAAAAACCAACCCACAAGACTGGTAAATAACTGGAGAAAATGTATGCCTTGGAATGAACCTGGCAACCAAAATTCGGGCGATAACAACAAGCCCAATAATGGCAGACCGAACAACAATCGGCCTGGTGGTAATAAACCACCTGAGTTTGATCAAATATTGAGTGATTTATTTAACTCAATTAAACGAACCTTTGGCTTTGGTTCACCTTCTGGCGGTTCTGGCGGCAGTTCAAACAACAGTCAAGCACCTGTGTTGATTCTGGTTATTGGCCTGCTAGGCTTGACTTTATACAGCTCCGCTTATCAGATTGAACAGGCTGAACGTGGTGTGGTTTTGGTGTTTGGTGAATATTCACATACCATGCAACCAGGCTTGAGATTTACATTGCCTAGACCCTTTGCTAAAGTCTTAAAGGTCAATGTGGACACCATCAGACAAGAGGACAACAGTGGTCAAATGTTGACTCAAGATAAAAACTTAATTGAAATTGACTATTCTCTTCAGTACCGAATTGATGAAGGGCGAGTTAATGACTACTTATTCAGCGTTACCAATCCTGAAAATACCGTTAAACAAGTCTCTGAAAGTGTGATGCGTCAAGTGGCTGGTACCAGAACACTTGATTTTATCATCAATGAAAACCGCACAGCAGTGAATCAAGAAGCCCGTGCTGAAGTTCAATCTATGTTGAATGAATACAAGACGGGTGTGCAAATCACCCAACTGAACATCACTGAAGTGCACCCGCCCAGTAACGTCAAAGAAGCCTTTGATGATGTCGTTAAAGCCCGAGAAGATCAAAAAACCTTCATCAACCAAGCCAAAGAATATGAAAACGCCAGAATTCCTGAAGCAGAAGGTCGAGTATTAAAAATATTACAAGAAGCTGAAGGTTACAAAGCCTCCATCATTGCTGAGGCGGCTGGTAAAGCCGATCGTTTCGATTTACTCAGAACCCAATACGAACTGGCTCCAGAGGTCACCAGACAACGGTTGTTTTTAGAAACCATGGAGGGTGTTTTAGGTGATACTTCTAAAGTGGTTATGGACCAAGAGGCCGGCAACAGCATGATGTACCTACCGCTGGATCAGTTGATGAAAAATCAACCTCGGTATAATGACACTGAATCGATTGATTTGGGCACCACAGTGGTAACGCCTGAAATGCAACAACCGAACAACACCAACAACTCAAACACCAGAACCACGCGTCGTGGCCGGGGAGGACAATAACCATGAATAAACTCGTTGCTCTATTAATAGGTTTGTTGCTGATTGCTGTTTTAGCCAGCTTCTTTCTGTTCACCATAGATGAAAAAGAAACCGCGGTTAAATTGCGTTTTGGAGAGGTGGTTCAAGCTGGGTATAAAGCCGGTTTACATGTTAAATTACCCGTCGTTAACAACATTGTGAAATTCGACAAGCGCATCCAAACCCTGGACAATGCGCCCGAACGTGTTTTCAACACCGACAATGAATACCTGATGGTTGATTATTTTGTCAAATGGCGCATCAAAGACGTTAAGCAATTCTTCACCTCAAATGGTGGTTTGATTGCTAAGGCCAACGCCAACCTGACCGGTGTGGTAAAAAACGTGTTGTTGGAAGAGTTTTCCATTCGCACCCTTGACCAAGCGATTTCTACCCAACGGGTAGAGCTGATGGAGAATTTACGCGCCCAAACCAAAGCCCGTTCTGCAGATTATGGCATTGAAATTGTTGATTTTCGAATCAAACAAATCAACCTCGACCAATCAGTCAATGAGTCGGTTTATAATCGCATGCGTTCAGAACGCTTGATTGAGGCAGCAGAACACCGCTCAACGGGTCGCAAAGAATCGATTAATATCCGCGCCAACACCGACAAACGAATTCGCATCATGTTAGCCGATGCCGAACAAAAAGCTGCGGTCATGCGTGGTGAAGGTGATGCTGAAGCGACAAAGCTGTTTGCTGAAAGCTACAACAAAAATCCAGAATTTTTCGCCTTTACTCGTAGTTTAGAAGCTTATTCCAATAGTTTCCAGGCAGGTTCCGGTAACGTTATGGTGTTGGATCCAAACTCTGAGTTTTTCAAATATTTTAATAACGAACAACCCATTGATTGAACACCCAATCATTGCTGCCATAGCCTTGGTGATGATCTTTGAGGGCATCATGCCGTTCATTGCACCCAAGGCTTGGAAAAACACATTATTACAACTGGCGCAAATGGAAGATAAACATTTGCGTATTTTTGGGGCCATCATGATGGTGGCTGGCGCACTCACTTTTAAATACATTCAGTCATGAAAAAATCTGTTGTTGTTTTAGGCACCCAATGGGGTGATGAAGGCAAAGGAAAAATTGTCGATTTATTAACCGAACGCGCCGACGCGGTGGTTCGATACCAAGGCGGGCATAATGCTGGTCACACTTTAATCATCAATGATAAAAAAACGGTATTGCACCTGATTCCATCAGGCATATTGCGTGACGGGGTTAAATGTTATATTGGCAACGGTGTAGTGATAGAGCCTACGGCTTTGATCAAAGAAATTAAAAACCTAGAAGCATCGGGAGTTGATGTTCAGTCACGACTATACATCTCTAAAGCGGCACCAGTAATCATGCCCTATCACATCACTCTAGACCAGTTACGTGAACTGAAAAAAGGCAAGCAAGCCATTGGCACCACTGGCCGTGGTATTGGTCCAGCTTATGAAGACAAAGTGGCCAGACGCGGCATCCGCATTGGAGATTTGTTGCATGCTGATTTGCTCAAAGAAAAATTGACTCAAGTTTTGGAATACCATAATTTTGTCATCAAAAATTACCACGGGGCGGAACCTTTGTCCTTTGACGAAGTGTACCAAAATGCCTTACAACAGGCAGATTTCATTCGTGACATGTGTGTTGATGTGACAGGACAATTACACCAACACTTGGCCAACAATGAAACACTGTTGATGGAAGGGGCCCAAGGCTCTTTGTTGGATATTGACCACGGCACCTATCCATTTGTCACCTCATCTAACACCACTTCGGGCAGCGCTTCAACCGGCTCAGGGCTGGGTGTGACCCATATTGATTATGTGTTGGGCATCACCAAGGCCTACACCACCAGGGTCGGCGGCGGTCCCTTCCCAACTGAGTTATTTGACGATGACGGCGCTGAGTTGGCTAAACGCGGCGTTGAGTTTGGTGCCACAACCGGTCGGCCACGTCGTTGTGGCTGGTTAGATTTGGTGGCTTTAAAACGCGCTGTTCAGGTTAATGGGGTGACCGGCTTGTGTGTCACCAAACTTGATGTATTAGATACATTTAAAACCATCAAACTTTGTACCAGCTATGGCGACAGTTCATTTCCAGGGGCTGCCCATGAATGGGAAACTGTTGAGCCAGTTTACCAAATCTTCAACGGCTGGCAATCATCTACCCGTGGCATGACTGATATTAATGATTTACCTGCTGCAGCCAGAGAAATTATTGACTTCATTGCAACCTTTACAGGCGCACCCGTGCATATGATTTCGACGGGTCCTGATCGTTCTGAAAATATTTTATTGGTTGACCCCATGGTGTGAGGCAAAATCAGTGACTTAAGTTGAACAAACCTGAGTACAAAAAAACCCCAGAAATTCTGGGGTTTTTTTGTGCTTGCGGTTCTTAATTAAAACCACTTATTGTGTTCACTTAAGGCGCTTGTTGAACACATTGGAAGCCATTAAACCAGATGACATCTGGATCGCCAACTGGCGGTGCAGGATCACATGGGTCGACTACTTCAACACTAGGAATCAAACATATTTCGTTTATCTGTCCAGTATCACCAGCAGCTTGGTCATTGGCATTCAGTGTCCAGGTACCGGATAAATCTTCCCCAACAAATGCAGCCAAGGCTTGCTCAGGAGCCACCACGCCGCCAATCGCAGGAGGTGTTGTTGAACATTCACCTTCTACTGGGTTGCCACTGGTGTCATCAAAAATGGCACTCACATCATCGCTAGAACAACCGAAACCAGTGCCGGTAAACCCAGGACGATCCATCAAAGTAACTGATGTTCCTGTATCTTCATGAGTTAAGGTAAAAACTAAGTCACCCACCCATGTGTGGGTTGCATCAACTTCAACCAATAAATCAAGAATCGTTCCTGCGTCAGCAACCACCAATTGTACGTCTACACCAGTGGAGTTGTTATCAGGAATTGCGTTAGCTTGAACCAAACAAATTTCGTTGGCTGTGGTGAATGAGAACTCATTTGAAGCCGCGCCATCACCACATAAGTTTTGGTAAGTCACCCGCCAAAAATGTTCGGTGTTACTGGCTAAGCCCACGGTCAACTGATAAGAATTGGTTGCGACTGTGGCTGACTCAACAATGTTGTTAAAATCAACGTCTGTAGCCACTTCAACTAAGTAACCTGTCACATTGCTGTCACCAGCATCCCATGAAAGTACAGCACCGCCTGTTGCTACGCCAGTGGAACCGTCAGCTGGTGCAGCCAGGGTCGGCGTGTCTAAAGGAATATCATCAAATACACTGACATTCAAAGCCAGTTGACTGGTTAACATACCACTGGTTCCTTCAACAATGAGGGTATAATCGCCAGCTGCTGCTCCAGCCGATGAAATGTCAATGTTGGCATCTGTATTGTTACCTGGAACCACTGGGTTGGTCACAAATGAACCAGTAAAACCGGTTGGTAAAGCTGGGTTAAAGTCCAAAGTCACCGGATCAACAAAGCTATTAACTGACAACACTTCAATGGTAGGATCAAAGTCCACATCACCGTTGAGGGTACAGAATTCTTGGTTACCCGCAGCTGAAGACAAGGCGAAACCTGGTTCGCCACAAGCTGCAAATTTGAATGAAGCCACACGAGTCGACCAATTGCCGGATGCGTTGTATTGAGCAGTGTACCAAAAAGTACAGCCGTCAACTGGATCTACACTGATTGAGGTGTAATCACCATAACGACCTGATGAATTGGAGGCACTGCCTTCGATGATAGAGTTTTCACCACGAGGCATGGTGCCAGCTGGGTCACCAAATAAGCGACCCGCATAACGCATTCCCGCATAAACATCACTGGCTGCATTGTTGTTGCCTGTAACAGCAGAAGTGTTATAACCAATAGCTAAGTTACCTGAACTGTCCATGGCAGCACTGGCCATCCAGCGATGCACGCCGTCACCTGTGGTGATGCCATCACCAGAAGTATAAGTTCCTTCGTCCGATAAAATCCAACCGCCTGCAACAGTCGCTGCTGGTCGTTCTAACACCCACCAACGAACACCATGGTAATCGTTACCATTGACGTCAGTGGTCATATTTCCAACCAAAAACTGTTTACCCAATATGGTTTGGTGTTGTACCCGCCACATCAAAGGCTGTTTGAGGGGAAATAAATTGGTTGCTCCATCGGGTTGAGGTACAGACAAATCACCAAAATTGGTACCACCCAAGTTGGTATCAAAATCCGACACAGGAATGTTTATGGGGCCAGTAATGGCACTGTTGGCAGGGGTGTCAAAATCTGTGGTGAACTCCCAAATTTCTAACACATCGCTGCCCGGATCACCATGGTATTGTGCATCGCGGTGACGCATGAAAATTCCTGGTGCGCCTGCTGGAGGCTCAATGATGCCGTCGGCATCAGCAGGCATCAAATGTTGGAAACCAAACCCTGGTAAGCCAACTGTTTGAAACACTTGATAGCCACGAGCTGGTGCACCATTGATCATGTTGTCTCTATCAAAAGCATACTGCCGGTTGTTTTCATTGGCACCCATGTAATAGGCATCGCCCCAGACCCCAAATTTTGGGTAATCAGGTAAGCCACCAGTGGCTGAGATAAACTCATAGATGTGCCAAGTACTGTCATCAGTTGGCCCAATAGGACTGGCTGTTTGTGAAACATAAATACACAAAGAATTACCCGTGAATTCTGTCAACACCCAACGACCTTTGGGATTTCCAACGCCATTGTCAACGAATTGATCATACAAAATCACTGGGTCACCTGTACCAGCACCACAGCCAGTACCTGAACCCACAGCTATGTCATCCAAAACGAATGAGGCGGCAGTGGTGCCATCGGCTTTATTCAGAATCAGGATACCAGAACTGGAACCGTTGTTGATTGATTGGATGTAGTGATCAATACCTATGTCGCCATTGGTGTCTGATGGATTCACCCCAGTAAAGCCCAAACCATCAACATTGACGATGGTTGAATCAAATATGGCTCCGCGTTCTGACTCAAAGTTCAAAGAGGTGTCCCATTGTTTAATGGCCAATGGATCAACACCAAAACCACGATCCAGAGCTTCGGGACGTTCCCAGTCTTTAGGACGTCTGAACCGCATCGGAATTTCTTTGACCGGGTCGCCTGGTTTCCAAGCATTGGGTTTGGTGCCTTGCTTCAGATTGACTGTGACTGTGACGGGATAAACCACGTCTCCTACAAAATCAGCGCCTATGCGCGTTTCAGTTTGTGCCACAGCAACTTGACTGCCAAACAGACAGGTCAACCCAACTAATGTGGTCTTGATGTTTTTCTTAAGTTTCAAAATTACGTCCTCTTTATTTACTTTGGTTATTGAGCTGAATCAATCAATCTGATTTGGCCCGTATCGGTTTTAATGTTTAGATGATGGTTGTTCTTACTGTCACCATAAAAAAATGTTCGAGCAGATTGGCTCAAACTTTCTAACAAAGGTACCGAATTACTGGTGACATAACTGCCGGTACTGATTTCGAAATAAGGCATGTCTTTATAATAAGTTACGTTGACAAATCCCTCGTGCGTTTGAATGTTGCTTTTAATTTGTTGGGTGCTGGATTTGACGCTCAAATCAACTGAGCCCCTTTTACTGAACAACTCTGCTGGTCCTGATGTTTTTACCTGGATATCAGAACCCTCGGTTGTTACTTTAATGGCGCTGTCTAATCCTTTGGTTGTCAGTTTACCTTTTTCAATTTCTATATCCAATGACACCAAAGGTGGAACAATTAGCGCCAAATCAAATCGATCCAGGTGGCTGGTTTCTGCCGGTTTGCTGTAGACAACTTTAGCCGTAATTGAATCCTTGGTTTGTTCAAATTCCAAAGTCACGTCCTGACCATCTTGTGACTGAGCAACGCCATGATAAATGAACTTGTTATCATCGGCTTTTCTGATTCTGATGTCTCCATAACGGTTGATGACCTTAATGGTGGTGGGTTGGTTGATTCCAACTGTTTTGGTGAAACGTTCCATTTTATGGTCTGTTGTTTTAGCCGCATTTACGTGACTTACTAACAACAAACAGATAAAGATGGGCTTAATAAAATAAATTGATTTCATGGTTTTTTTATTTGCTGAGCTTTTTGAGGGCGAGTTTTCTTTTTAATAAGGATAAGTGATCAAGAAAGACAATGCCTTTTAAATGATCGAGTTCGTGTTGAATACAAACAGCCAATAAATCTTCGGCAGCCAGCTCATGATGTTGGCCTTCAATATCCTGATATTTAACCACAATTTGATCAGCTCTTTTGACCTTGGCATATATACCAGGCACTGATAAACAGCCTTCTTCATGGGTTTGCATACCCGCTTGATCAATGATTTCTGGATTAATCATCACCAATGGCTGGTTCTTTTCCTCAGAAACATCAATTACCACCAATTGAATGTGCTGATCAACTTGTGTTGCTGCCAAGCCAACGCCAGGGGCTGCATACATGGTTTCCAGCATATCTGATGCCAGCTGTTCAATCTCTGCATTGATTTCAGTGATGGGTTCAGCAATGGTTTTTAGTCTTGAATCAGGTAAGGTCAAGATATTCAGTTGACTCATTATTATGTATATTTCATTGTAATCATTAATTATTAGGGCAACATCTTATAGTTTTAAACCCCCTATAAGCAATAATATCTTATCAATTTTCACCGTTTTATTTTAAAATCGATTGAAGATATTTAAATAAGCTGAGAAAAATTTGATTTAAAAACCAATAAAATCAGCTTTTTTTCAGCATTTTGCAGTTTGATTCACATTTTTTGTTTAATTTTATTCTTAAAATGGCTAAACTAAAGTTTTAGGAAAATCAAGGGTTTGCCGACGATGTTTAAAAAACAACATTTAATTATAACGTTACTAATTGGATTTATTTTTTCAGCTTCTGCTCAAGAAGTGGAGTTGAATCCAAGTCATCCAGATACCTATGTGGTGCAAAAAGGAGACACTTTGTGGGATATTTCCGCTGTGTTTTTGAAGTCGCCTTGGTTGTGGCCTGAAATTTGGCATGCCAACCCACAAATTGAAAACCCACATTTAATTTACCCAGGGGATCAAATCAACCTGGTGTACTTGGATGGTAAGCCAGCAATCACAGTTAACCGCAGTCACCCTACCGTTAAGTTGGGGCCCAAGGTTCGTGACATTGATCATGACTCTGCCATCGAAACCATTCCATTGAAAGACATTGAACCTTTCTTAAGACGATTGCGTGTCCTGAACAAAGAGGACATTGATTTGGCGCCCTATGTGGTGGCTGCAGAGGAAGACCGCAACATTTCTGCCACCAGTGACCAAGTTTATGTTCGAAACTTAAAAAATGCACGCCAAGGCGATCGTCTGGCGATTGTTCGTCCTACCGTTATTTATCGTGAAGTGCCAACTGACTATCCGTGGGAAACTTCTGATACCCATGAGATAGAATCCATTGAATGGCAAAAGTCATCGGCTTACACCACCACTGCAGTGATGTCGAGATTTTGGAAAAAGTACATCGACCGCACCTATTGGGAAAACGTCAAGGTTCTCGGCTACGAAGTGGCTGATACTGGGGTAGCCGAAGTGGTCAGAGTGGGTACTGATGACATCACCACATTGAAAATCATAGAAGTGGACACCGAAGTCAAAAAGGGTGATTTGATATTACCCATTGACTCATTTAATTTTGACCCTTACTTCCAACCAAGGGCTGCTGAAGTGAACGATGACAACATTCGTGTTGTGGCTTTAAACAATGCTTTGTTCGGCAGTGGCCGCAGACAAATCGTTGCCATCAGCAACGGCTCTGAGAATGGCGTTTCTGTTGGCGATGTGTTTTCAGTTCACAGTCCTGAGCGCGTCATCAGAGATGAGGTCATGCACCCCAAGGAAGATTTAAAAACATTATTCAAACCTTCTAAAGCCATGGTCACTTTACCCATGGAACTGGCTGGACACATCATGGTTTTTAAGACTTTCGATTATGTCAGTTATGCCATCATCACCGACGGCAACCGACCGATTAAACTTTATGACTATGTTAAACTCCCATAATTAAACTTAATCAAGGATTTAAAAAACACAGGACGTGTCTGAATTAAACAACAAAGCGTCCTGGCTGCATTTACTCAATGCACCAGGACTTGGTTTTTCCCGCATTTCAAAGTTGCTGATGCATTACCCAGATGCCAGTGACATCATTCAACAATCCAGCTTTCCCAGCGAATACAACATTCCTCAACAAGCCATTAACTACCTCTCCAAAGCGTCCAACGATGACATCCGCTTGGAGTTAAATTGGCTGGCCAAGCCTGGCAATGATGTTTTGACTTTAGATGATCCGCTGTATCCACCACAGTTGAAACAAATCAGCGACCCCCCTTTGTTGTTATTCATCAAAGGCGATGTCAACGCATTGTTATTGCCTCAGTTGGCGGTAGTCGGCAGTCGGCATGCCAGCCAGGCTGGTTTGAACAATGCCCATGCTTTTTGTTATGCTTTAGCCAAACACGGCTTGGTCATCACCAGCGGACTAGCTGCTGGCATTGACGCCCAAGCTCACCAAGGAGCCATCGACGCCAAGGGCTTGACCATTGCAGTCATGGGCACCGGCATCAACTCCATTTACCCGAAAAAAAATCAAGCCCTGGCCAAAACCATCGCCAATCAAGGCGCTGTGATCTCTGAATTTCCGTTTAACACACCACCCAATGCACATAATTTCCCGCAACGAAATCGAGTCATTGCTGGCTTGGCATTGGGTACTTTGGTGGTTGAGGCGGCACAAAAAAGTGGCACCTTAATTACAGCTAGGTTGTCTATGGAAAACAACAGACCAGTGATGGCCATCCCCGGCAGCATTCACAACCCACTGGCCAAAGGCTGTCATCAATTAATTAAACAAGGTGCCCAACTGGTTGAGTCGGCCCAAGATATTATGCATGAAGTGGCGCCTAACATTGCGATGTTAACTGATCAATTAAGAGCTTCAATCAAAGGTATTGATGATGGTGCACTTGAAAACAAGGCAACAACACCCAATATCGAGCTTTCTGATTCACAACTGAACATTTACCAGCATTTAGACTTTAATCCCATCGCTTTTGATGATATTGTTGACCGAACCGACTTACCCAGTGGTGACGTGGCTTCTGACTTACTCATCATGGAATTATCGGGACTGGTTGAAAAGTTACCCGGCGCAAAATATCAAAAAATATGAATGAAAACATCATTGACGTGTTGGTTTATTTGTTTGAAAACTACTTATCCGAGCAAACCAACCTAAAAGAACAGTACACCAAAAACAATATTTACAATGGTTTAGAACAGGCTGGTTTTGAAAAACCAACCATTGACCATGCCATTGATTGGTTGCTGAGTATCAACGGCGAAAAGCACCCTGTCATCAACCAATCTGCTGACGCCATCAGACTTTATACCCCTTTTGAAATAGAACTTTTAGACCAAGAAGGCATCGATTTCATTTGTTATTTGGAATCCACTGGCATCCTCACACCCACCACCCGTGAATTGTTACTCAATGGTTTGCTTAATCTAAATGCTGACAATATTGACGTGGATGATTTACAATGGCTTGCTTTGATAATTTTATTTTCACAACCGGATGAGGAACAAGCCTTCGCATCAATGGAAAGTTTGATGTTTGATCCACCGGTCGATCATGAACATTAAACCATGGCTGAAAACTTACTGATTGTAGAATCACCCGCGAAAGCAAAAACCATTGAAAAATACCTTGGTAAAGGTCACAAAGTGTTGGCCTCCTATGGTCACGTGCGTGATTTGTTGGCGAAAACTGGCGCGGTCATTCCTGAAAATGACTTTGAGCTGATATATGTTGATGTGGAAAAAAACAAAAAACACATCGATGCCATCGTCAAAGCCGCTAAAAAAGCCAGCACCATCTATCTGGCAACGGATTTGGACAGAGAGGGTGAAGCCATATCTTGGCATGTGGTTGAAATCCTCAAAGACCGAAACTTATTGAAAGGTAAGGACATCAAACGTGTGGTGTTTTCTGAAATCACCAAATCAGCCATTCAAGAAGCGGTGGCCAATCCGCGCGAAATATCCATTGAAATGGTCGATGCCCAACAAGCCAGACGGGCTTTAGATTATCTGGTAGGCTTCAACTTATCACCTTTGTTGTGGAAAAAAGTAAGACGTGGACTGTCTGCTGGTCGAGTTCAATCACCCGCCTTGCGAATGATTGTTCAACGTGAAGATGAAATCAATGCTTTTATCAAAGAAGAATACTGGACCATTCATGGTCAAATGGCTTTAGGCAAAGAAGCTTTTGAATCCAATTTGAATATCTATGCTGGTAAAAAACTTAAGAAGTTTGATATCAATAACCAACAACTGGCCGACCAAGCATTGGCTCAACTGCGCAGCCAAGCCGGTCAAAAACTGACAGTGACTGAATTAACTCAGCGCGAACGCAAAAGAAAACCAGCGCCTCCATTCATCACCTCAACTTTACAACAAGAAGCGGCACGTAAACTCGGTTTTACCGCCCGAAAAACCATGCAAATTGCCCAGCAGTTGTATGAAGGCATGGAAATCAATGGTCAATCGCAGGGCTTGATTACCTACATGCGGACCGACTCATTGAATCTCGCCAATGATGCCATCAGCGAAATTCGCGGTGTCATCGAAAACAAATATGGCGCTAAACAAGTACCAGAAAAACCTAATTTTTATAAAAGTAAGTCTAAAAACGCCCAAGAAGCACATGAAGCCATCCGCGCAGTTTCGGCAAAGTTGATTCCAACAGCAATAAAAAAACACTTAGACCATGATCAATTCCGCTTGTATGACTTGATTTGGAAACGGACTCTAGCCAGCCAAATGATCAACGCCACCATTGGAACTGTGTCGGCTGACTTTACTTTTGGTGATGGACATAATTTGCGTGCATCTGGGTCAACCATTCTTGAAAAGGGGTTTTTAGCGGTTTATGCAGAAGGGCTGGATGATGGTAAGAAAGATAATAACAAAGAAAAACACCTGCCTAATTTAAAGAAAGGTGATGTGGTAGATGTCAATGAAATCAACGGGGTTCAACACTTCACCGAACCACCGCCAAGGTATTCTGAAGCTTCATTGGTTAAAGCACTTGAAGAGTTTGGAATTGGCCGGCCTTCAACCTATGCCAGCATTATTTCAACCTTATTGAATCGTGATTATGTTGAACTCGAAAGCAAACGCTTCATCCCAACCGATGTAGGCAAGGTGGTCGCCAGATTTTTAGAAACTCATTTTAAAGATTATGTGGATTATGAATTTACCGCTCGCCTAGAAGATGCATTGGATGCCGTGTCGCGTGGTGAAAAGGCATGGAAGCCATTGATGAAGGAGTTCTGGGAACCTTTTATTGCCTTGGTTGAAGAGAAAGAAGAATCTGTGTCACGTGATGAAGCTCAATACAAACGAGAATTAGGTACAGATCCGAAGACCGGCAAGCCGATGTCAGTGCGGATTGGTAAATACGGTACTTTCGTCCAAATAGGTACCCGTGATGACGAAGAAAAGCCACAGTTTGCAGGCTTGTTACCAGGGCAAAAATTAGACACCATAACCTATGAAGAAGCGCTGGCACTGTTTGATTTGCCTCGTGATTTAGGTGAAACCAGTGAAGGCGAGAAAGTGTTGGCCAACATCGGTCGATTTGGGCCATACATACGCTACGGCAATAAGTTTGTCAGCATCAAAGATGGCGACCCGTACTCCATTACTTTTGAAGAAGCTTTGGTGTTGATAACCGAAAAGAAAATTGCCGATGCCAATAAAATTATTCAAACGTTCGATGACGGCATACAAGTGCTTAACGGTCGCTATGGTCCCTATGTGACCGATGGTAACAAAAACGGCAAAATCCTCAAAACCCAAGACCCCAAAGCCTTAACCCATGAAGAATGTATTGAAATTTTGGCCAGCGCACCTGAAAAGAAACGCCGTGGTAAAAAGAAAGTAGCGAAGAAAAAAGTAGCGAAGAAAAAAGTGGCCAAGAAAACCACCAAGAAGAAAACGGCTAAAAAGAAAGCCACCAAGAAGACCGCCAAGAAAAAAACGGCTAAAAAGTAAAACATGTCTGAAATTGGTCAATCCATTCCATCAGCGGTTGCGACGGTTCAGTCCGGAGGTATACTCGTCTACCCAACTGAAGCAGTTTATGGCATGGGGTGCGATTATAGCAATCAAGCCGCTGTGGAGAAATTGCTACAACTCAAACAACGGACAAAAAACCAAGGACAGGTGCTGGTTGCTTCTCATGTTGAACAAGTCCTGCCTTTGATTCAACCCGTGGAGCATTCACATTTGGCCCGGGCTTTAAAAACCTGGCCGGGGCATGTCACCTGGGTATTTCCCCACAGCACAATAGTACCTCAATGGATCTCAGGAAGTTTCGACTCAGTGGCTGTGCGAGTTTCTACACACCCAGCTGTCAAAGCGTTGTGTGAACGCTTAGGACATGCATTGGTCTCTACCAATGCCAACCTCAGCGGCCAAAAAACACCTGATAACAGCCAAGACCTTCAGGGCATTTGGGGTGACCAGGTTGACTGCTATTTGGACCTACCCTTGGGCGGCGCAAGCAAACCTTCAACCATAAAGAGCGCCTCTGATGGCCAACAATTGCGATGAAACTTGAGCTCAGATCACGTATTTATTCACTGGTAACTACTTTACTGACTCCTTTGGTGCTCATTAGGCTGGCAACCCGAGGCATCAAAACCAAAGCATACCTGCAACGCTGGCACGAAAGGTTTGGCTGGTTCAAAGCACCCAAGTTCAACCAAAAGTCTATTTGGGTTCATGCTGTGTCAGTGGGTGAGGTCAATGCCGCAATTCCATTGATTAAAGCCTTGATGGAAAAATACCAAAACCATTGTTTTGTGTTAACCACCATCACCCCAACCGGCTCAGACCGGGTGCAACAAATTTTTGGTGATCAAGTTTTTCATGTTTATTTACCCTATGACTTGCCGGGGGCTGTCAAACGATTCTTACGCAAGACCAAACCTGACTTAGCTGTGATTATGGAAACTGAAATTTGGCCCAATCTTTTCAGGTTCTGCAAAAAACGTAACATCCCGATTGTGGTTGCCAATGCCAGGCTTTCTGAGGTTTCAATGAAGGGCTATCGTTGGGTAGAATCTTTAGCAGCCAAAGCATTCAACGACACCGCTTACGTAGCCGCACAAACGGTTACCGATGCCAAGCGCATGATTCAACTGGGTTGTTATCCGGAAAAAATATTTGTGGTGGGTAGTTTAAAGTTTGATATCATCATTGAAGACCACATCATTGAAAAAGGTGAAGCCATTCGTGAACACTACCAAAACAGTCGCTTGGTTTGGATAGCAGCCAGTACCCACCAAGACGATGAAAATGAAGTGCTGGATGCCTATGTGGTTCTGAAACAGCGACACCCCAAACTGATGTTAGTCATTGTACCCAGACACCCAGAACGTTTTCAAAGCACCACACAAGCTTGCAGAAACAAAGGTTTTAATACCCAATTGCGCAGTGAAATAGGCTTGGTTGATATTGATGGCGATGTTTTTGTGGTGGACACCATGGGAGAAATGCTTGAGTTCTATGCATCATCTGATATTGCATTTGTGGGTGGTTCGATTTCCAACATTGGTGGTCACAATGTGCTTGAAGCAGCGGTGTTTTCACTGCCAGTGTTGGTTGGTCCCAACACCCATAATTTCACTGAAATAACACAATTACTCAACGATTGTGGTGGCTCACAAACTGTACATGATGCCAATGACATCATCCGCAGTATGGAGTATTTGATTGAAAATGAAGATGCCAGAATTGAAATGGGCAAAGCAGCCCGCAAGCTGGTTGAACAAAATCGCGGTGCGGTTAAGTTAACCATGAACCTGATTGAATCTGCCATGGAACACAAGTCACTCAACGCAGAACTTACCGCCAAACATTTTCCGAGGATAGTGCAATGAAAAAAGCCCCGATTATTATACTGCTTGTCGCTGTATTATTTTCCTTGTTTACCGCATGCAGTACCAGCAAAGACCACAGTGACATGGCCGACTTCTATAAGCCTGTTCGGGGTGATTATTGGGCAGTTAGGTACAGTTATCCGACTTTTCAGTACCAACAAAGTTGGCTGGTAGAGGCCAAAAAAGATCACCTTAAAAACCGCCAAAAGGCACCTGCTCGTAAAAACAGATCATCCGAGTCCTTCAAAGGATTAGACCCCAATGGTTTTGTATCTTTGGGCCCAAAACCTCTGGGCAATCCAGCCAGCACAGCCTATTCTGGTCGAGTGAATGTCATCGTATCAAATCCCTCAAACCCTAGTATTGCCTATATGGGCGTTGATGGTGGCGGTGTTTGGAAAACCACCGACTGTTGTGATGAAGACACCACTTGGCAAGTTGTCACTGATCAAGCCTCAGTTAATGGCAGCGCCATTGGTGACTTACATTTGGATCCAAATGATGCGGACATTATTTATGCCGGCACCGGTGATTTACGTTATGGTTCCTACTCTTTTGGCAGTGCCGGTTTGTTGCGTTCCAAAGATGCGGGCGCCACTTGGGAGGTGCTCGGCGAAGCTGAATTTGCCCCATACCGAGATCAACCAGTGGGCGAGTTTCCGCAGTACCAAGCCATCGGTCGAGTGAGAACCAATCCGTTAGATTCCAATCAAATTGTGGTGGGCACCAAAACCGGTCTGTTCTTTTCCTACAATGACGGCATTGACTGGACAGAAGCCTGCCAAACCAACCCTTTTGACAGTCAACGACAAGATGTCACTGGTTTGGAGGTCAACAGCAGTGGCGAAATTTACGCAGCCATCGGCACACGCGGACACAACACAACCGTTCAACCTGATTTAAACCAAAACGGTGCCAATGGTGTTTATAAAACCAGTTTCCCTTCGGCTGGCTGTCCAACCTGGGCTTTGGTCAGTACCGAAAATAATGGCTGGCCAAGCAATACCGGTGAGGGTTTGCCTTTCCCATCGAATGATTTAGGTCGCATTGATTTAACCATGGCACCATCAGACAATGAGGTGTTGTATGCTCAAGTAGCTGACATCAACAGTCGCTCAGTCAAAGGCGTTTGGAAAACCACAAATGGTGGCAACAATTGGAGTCAAGTGGCCAACACCAACGACTTTATTGGCTGTTCTGGCAGTGGTTCTCAAGCCTGGTACGACATGGGCATGAGTGTTTCACCCACTGACAGCGATGAGTTGTTCCTGTCTGCCGTAGATTTATTCAGGTCCAGCAATGGCGGTGACACTTTCACTAACAGCACCTGCGGTTACACTGGCGGCCCTAATTCAGGTGACTTTGTTCACGTAGACCACCATGCAAGAGCTTATGTGGCAGCAGACCCTGACCAACTTTTAGTCGGTAATGACGGTGGTGTTTATTACACTGACAATGCCACTGCGGTCGACCCACGCGACATCATCTACACCCAACTGAATAACAGTGTTAATACCATTGAGTTTTATTCTGGTGACATCAGTGCTGACTTCAGTAACAGCACCGATCGTGTGGCAGTCGGTGGCGCTCAAGACAACGGTTCTTCAGTGGCCGTCTGGAACACCAACACGGAACCTTTCGAAGCCAAAGCTTGGACACAAGTGAACGGCGGCGACGGTATTTATGCCACCATTGAACCCATCAATGGTCAACGGGTTTATGTTGAATCACAATTTGGCAACATGCGCATCAGCACCAATGGTCCATTTGGACCCTACAATAATTTTGCTAACCCATGGTCCGGTGACGGACGGGTACCCTTCATTTTTCCCTTTCATTTAAATAAACACGATTGTTTAAGCTCATGTGATCAGCTGATGGCAGGTACTTTCCGCATATGGGAAACCACCTCAGGCGGTTTATCTAACAGTGCTTGGTATGTCAACAGCCCTGATTTAACTAAGGGTGTTTTGGCTGATCGCTCCATCATCAACCAAATGCATTATGGCATTTCAGATGCCTCAGTGGCCATAGTTGGCACCAATGATGGCAACGTGTTTTATGGTTTTGGAATGGGTCAAGGCATCGCCAATTCTGCCACTTGGGTTAACATCACTGATGGTAACAGCGTGTTACCCAATCGGCCCATTTTAGATGTTGTGACCAGTGGCCTAACAGCCACCACAGGCTATGCTGCGGTTGGTGGTTTTAACCAAAACACCCCTGACACACCTGGTCACCTTTTTGAGGTTACTTGTAACAATGACTGCAGTAGTTTTACTTGGCTGAACAAATCCGGCAACCTACCCAACATTCCGGTCGACAGCGTGATGGTCAACCCCAACATTGAAAACATGGTTTTTGCTGGAACAGACTGGGGGCTGTATTACACCGAGGACATCAGTGCAACTGATCCCCTGTGGTTTAGGTTTGACCAAGGTTTACCCTCGGTGATGATCTGGGACATGACCATTGATCGTGGTGCAACCACTTTAGCTGTGTTCACACGTTCGCGTGGTGCCTATGTTTGGCCACTGCCATTAGAACTGGACAATGACTTGATATTCGAAAATGGCTTTGAATGATTCAACTTTCCAACTGCAATCCTTTGCTGAGCTGAGCAACGCTGATTTATACCAAATCATGCGACTGCGCAGCGCTGTTTTTGTGTTGGAGCAAAACTGTGCCTACTTAGACTTAGATGATTTAGATCAACAGTCTTTACACCTGTACACAAAGGATGACAGTAACACTGGCATCATTGCCTATGCCCGCATCCTGTTACCCGAACAATGCAACAACACCCACAGCAGCATTGGCCGGGTGGTGGTCCAGCCAGACCGTCGTCATGATCGCATCGGACAAGCATTGATGCAGGCAGCCATTCAGGTTTGCCAAGAACACTTTTCCCAACACCCAATTAAAATTGCCGCCCAAACGTATTTAACCCACTTTTATCAACAACTGGGTTTCGTCAATACCGGCCATTTTTATTTAGAAGATCAAATTTCGCACCAAGAAATGGTTTATCGAGGGACATAAATTCACCCATCACAGGTGAACAAATGACAACTGTGTCGATATTCAATTCATCGTTGAGTATAATCATAGTGTTTATTTCAACGAATCTTTTATGACACATTACATCAGTACCGAAGCCAACGACCACAGCATTCCCGTGGTGCCGATTTTACAGGCTACCTATGACACCTGGCATGCCGCACAAAATCAATATTTAAAAGCCGTTTCCAGCCAACACCAACTGGGCAGAAAGGCCGGAAACTTTATATTGGACCGTAAAATTGATGGCAGCTTAGCCAGAGTTTTTTTAACTGTTGCTGATGACTTGAACCCATACTCTTTTTGTCATGCCTTTAAAGAATTTCCAGTGGGCCATTATCACATTGAATGTGAGACAGCAGAAGTCATCAGTGCGGTGATTTTATCTTGGGGTTTCGGTAGCTATCGTTTTGATCGCTATCTGAAAGCCCAAGAAACCCCAGTTTTGGTCATTGACGCTCAAAGTCATGCATCAGAATTGGCAGTGATTGAAGCCACTTGTTTGGTTCGAGATTTAATCAATACCCCAGCCGATGACATGGGCCCCACTGAAATGTCTGCATTTGCTGAACAATTTGCTGAAAACAACCAAACCACTTTCACAGAAATCATTGGCGAGGCATTGTTAACTGAAAACTTTCCTTCGATTCACATAGTTGGACGCGCCAGTCATAAAGCGCCGCGTTTAATTGAACTTAATTGGGGTGATGAACAGCATCCAAAAATTTCTTTGGTAGGAAAAGGGGTGTGCTTCGATACCGGCGGCAATAACATGAAGCCCTCGACCTCCATGCGCTGGATGAAAAAGGACATGGGTGGAGCTGCCCATGTATTGGGCTTGGCGCAATTGATTATTGATCATAAACTGCCAGTTTGTCTTCAAGTTTTAATCCCTTGTGTCGAAAATGCAGTGGCTGGCAACGCTTATCGCCAAGGTGATGTGGCACAAACTCGCTCAGGTCAAACCATTGAAATAGGTCACACCGACGCCGAAGGTCGAGTTATATTGGCAGATGCACTGACTTATGCTTGTGAATCAAATCCCGATTTGGTTATAGACTATGCCACTTTAACTGGAGCAGCGAGGGTGGCTATGGGACCCACTGTAACTCCAATTTTCAGTAACCGAAAGTCAATCAGCGATGGCATTTTTAACAGCGGACAACTCACTCATGACGAGACTTGGCCAATGCCTCTTCAGCAAAGCTATAACAAATACATCAAATCAACCATTGCTGACCTGAATAACTCGGCATCTTTACCCCAAGGCGGGTGCATCACTGCAGCCTTATTTTTAGAACACTTTATTCAGCCCGAAATTGCATGGGTTCACATTGACACCTATGGCTGGAACTTTGGCGACCGCACTGGTGGTACAGAGGGTGGTGAAGCACTGGCTATGGTGGCAGTTTTTAATTGGCTTAAAGGTCAATATCAAGCAGATTAAGAAATCATCCGAGGTAAAAGCAATGACTGATAATGACAACAACTTGCATTTTGGACAAGGCCAAGGTGAAGATCGAAAACCGACACAAATTTTAGGCCATTTTGCCAATCGACATGGCTTAATTACAGGGGCCACAGGCACCGGTAAGACGGTCACTTTACAAGTTTTGGCTGAAAACTTTTCGGCGCTCGGTGTACCCGTTTTCATAACTGATATCAAAGGTGATGTATCAGGCTTATCGCAAGCCGGAAAACAAAAGGAATTTTTGGACAACCGAGCCAAAGAACTCAACATTAAAAACTACCGTTATGAAGGTTCGCCTACGATTTTCTGGGACATCTTCAAACTACACGGTCACCCTGTAAGAACCACCATACAAGAAATCGGTCCAATGTACCTGAGTCGCTTGTTGGAACTGTCGGATGTACAAGAAGGCGTGATTGCAGTGGCTTTCAAATATGCTGAAGTCAATAACATGGCTTTAATGGATTTGAAAGACCTGAAGTCGCTGTTACAATTTTTAGGTGATAACCACAAAACCATCTCCAGTGAATACGGTCGCATCACCAGTGCTTCTGTTGGCGCCATACAACGGCGCTTGTTGAGCCTAGAATCACAAAGTGGGGATAAGTTATTTGGTGAACCAGCACTCGAATTGGCCGATTTGATGCGTCAGGACATGTCAGGTAACGGCATCATCAGCATCATGGAATCACGTGACTTGATGATGAAACCACAGTTGTATGCATCCTTTCTGTTGTGGTTAATGACTGAACTATTTGAAACCTTACCCGAAGTTGGAGACCAATCCTTACCCAAACTGATTCTGTTTTTTGACGAAGCGCATTTAATCTTTGAAGACTCCCCTAAAGAGGTACTGAAGCGCATAGAACAAGTCGCCAGACTGATTCGATCTAAAGGTGTTGGCATTTATTTTTGTACCCAATCACCAGGTGATATTCCTGAAGACATATTGGGACAATTGGGTAACAAGATACAACACGCACTGCGTGCCTATACACCTAAAGATAAAAAGGTCATTGGTGCCGTCGCTGATTCATTTCGCAGCAATCCTGATTTCAACACCGCAGATGTCATTACCCAACTCGGTGTTGGAGAGGCCTTAGTTTCGACCTTAGAGGAAAAAGGTGCACCTTCCATCGTCGAGCGTGTCAAAATTGCACCCCCTCGCTGTCGCATGGGACCTGCCACAGATGAAGAGCGCAAACTGGTGATGCAAAGATCACCCGTGGGTGGAAAGTACGATCAAGATTTAGACCGTGAATCTGCTTATGAAAAGCTCAATAAACGCAAAGCTGAACTGGCTGAGCAAAAAGCCAAAGAACAAGCCCGTTTAGAGGCAGAGGCAGAAAAAGCCGCAGCTGAAAAAGCGGCTAACCCAACAAGGCGACCGGGCCGACCAGCCGATTCATTTGCCACCAAATTAGGCAAATCTTTACAACAACGACTGACCACCAAAGCAGTCAATGCCATTTGGAAAACACTGTTTGGACGCAGACGCTGATTATTGACCTAACAACTTCAACACTTGCCAGCATGGCATTGTTAGCAAGTCTGGGTTTAATTGTTGGTTTTTTTGCTGGCCTACTTGGTATAGGTGGTGGCGCCATTATGGTGCCTGCCTTAACGGCTTATTTCCTGTGGCAAGGCATCGACTCAGACTCAGTGGTGCATTTAGCCTTGGCCACTTCGATGTCATGTATCATATTTACCGCCATACTCAGCATCCGCACCCACCAAAAACACCAGGCCATCATCTGGAACATCTCCACCAAAATGAGTGTACCCGTATTACTGGGCAGTGCGCTGGCTACTTATTGGGTGATCCAAATTAATTCCAAAACCATTGCGCTGATATTTATGCTACTGATGTTTGCTGTGGCCTTACAAATGATTATTGATTACAAACCCAAATCCACAGCAGCCAAAAAAATACCCACCCTCGAATTAATCCCCGCCGGTTTTACCATAGGCTTTATCTCTGCAATGATTGCCATTGGTGGCGGTTCACTGACCGTGCCTTATTTGAGCTGGCACCAAATCAACATCAAAAAAGCCATTGCCACTGCTGCCAGTATTGGCTTGCCGATTGCTGTTGCTGGTTGTTTTGTCTATGCCTTGCAAGGGGTGCAGCCTGAACAAACCCTGGGTTATATTTATTGGCCAGCCACTGTTTTTATTTCCATGGGTAGTCTGGTAACCACATCCTTAGGTGCCAACCTCACTCACCGCTTACCCACTGGTTTGTTAAAAAAAGTATTTGCAGGCCTGATTGTGTTGTTGGCCGTCCGCATGTATTTCACTTTAGATTGAGTCAAGTGAGCGAACCCTTAACCGCATGAACAACTTATCCACAAAAGCTGTGGATAACTTTGTTTATAACTTTAAATTTTACGCCTTAATGAGGTGAGGCTGTTAAAGCTCACTCGCTTTGGTTAAAAACTAACCAATCACATAAAGTCATATATATCAGTATTTTACAGAGTTTTATCAATGCGCTTTGAAAGCGACTAAAGCTAAATTCTTGTTTTATGACACTGGCGTGTCAACTTGTGAATAAAAGCACTGTGTCAACATTTAATTGGCCTTTCTTTATATTCGAAATCACTAATATATTGGCAAGCTAGCAAACTCAAGCGATGAGGCATGTTTCACTCAGTCCTTGCCTCAGCGATGTAAAACCATGTCCAAAAATATCTATTTTAAATGTATCTTCAAACCAGTTGCTGAATTGATATTAACGCCTTAGATCGGCCGGATTTAAAAGCACAAAACTCACAGCATATCCAAGTTCAACTCACTGACAATTTGATGGTAATAGTTTTTCCCATACAAGATGTCATATTGAATCAATTCATAATCTGCTTGTAGTTCATTGGCTGAGGCCGCAAAAACCATGCGGTTATTTTCATTGATTACGGCTGAGTACATGCCATACCTTTGGTGGATGGCTTTTGTGATCTGAAAAAAAGGTTCTTGGCTGTTCAAAACTTCCATCAGCTTAAGGTGAAGTAGATTCATACTGATGTCTTCTGAAAAACTGTTTTTTAGTGGAAAGTTTGACCACAACACATAAGGTGTTAGGTGGTTACTCAAATGGTATTGCACTGCATCTTTTTGATTAAACGCTTCAATCATGCCTTTGATGTTTTGTTTTTTTAATCCAACAGCTGGGTACATCAATTCATTTTTATACGAATATTTAGCCAAAAAGTCAGTGGATGTTTTCTTAAGTCGGTATGGGATTAATCCAGGCATGTGATCGCCTAACACCAAAATCATGGTTTTTTCATCGCCAGAATCAAAATGTTGAATTAATTTTCCAATCGCCTTATCAGCTTCATTCAATGCATTGATGTAGGTGATTATTTTATCTTCTTTGGCATCTGGCGAATTGGTTTTTTCAAGCCAGGCAATCTGCGCCTCAATATCATAATCATATGGCCCATGAGTTGAATTTGGAAAAGCATGAATAAATTGTGGTTGTGCTGATTTTGTTAGACTGATGATTTCATCAACCAGACTGCTCTCATTGGGGTATCGACCAGCTGGATCGTAACTTATTGGGCGTTGGTTCATCAGAGTTTGCACGTGATCGAAACCCAAATTGGGGTAGGCATTGTTATAATTAAAAAAACTCAAGCTGGCTACATGCAAAGCATGGGTTTGGTAACCTGAACGTTTAAAAATGGCTGCCATACTGACTATAGGTCGGTGCAACAAATCTATAAATGGAATACTTCCTTTGGGGATAAACCGCATCGACAAACCAGTGAGTAGTTCAAACTCCGCATTGGCAGAACGCCCCCCCACAACTGGCGAGAGCACATGCCCAGAAGGGTGTGACTGGCTTAGGGAACGGAAAACAGGAATCGGATCTTCTGTCAGAGCGTAGCCATTCTCCAAAGGGTCAGAAAATGCCTCAATTAAAAAGATAATAACATTGGGCTTTTCAGTGGCTTTGAGCTGAGTGGCGTCATCAACCACAAGGTATTTATTAATCAACCCCCTAACAGCCGCTTTTGTATAGTTCGGTGGTTGAATGGTGTCTTGTTTTATCAGGTATTTTTTGGATAAAAAAGTCAACACGCCGAGCGACTCACTTTCAACCATCAGATTCGGTCGATTGACTTTGTTGTGTGTTGAGTTGACCCACCAAGCAATTTGATTTTGACTGGCCACAACCAACACAACTAAGCCCGATGTTATCACCACGGCTTGCCACCTTGTTTTGATGGACAAAGGGCTTGGCTTATCTAACTTATAGGCACCCACCAATAACGATGTAAACAACAACAAAATACCTGTTGCTATAAAAAAGTAGGCGGGTGAATAATTAAGATAGAATAACTGTTTGGCGTAAATAAAATCAGCTGGAACCAAGGGGATTTCTAATTCCGAAATCTTTTGCTCATTTAAAAACACCAAACCAAAATACAACATCATCACGACCACAGCGCTGAAGATGGCTCGAGCACTGATTTGATAAATGACATACATCACAAACGTCAGCAATATTGGCTCGATCAGCCAACCAATCCAACTGATTTTTCTGAAAGTGGTTAACAGTTCAAGCTGATTTTGAACCAACAATGAACTGATGAATAATAAAAACCCAAAAACCAGAAACCGCAACGGCATGTATTCAGTCAACCGGCTGATCATGTTGACTGGCCAACATAATAAAGAAAAAACTCATCAATGGGCCTCATCCCAATTCTCACCGATTCCATAGTCCACCACCAGCGGTACATTTAATTTGACCACTGCTTCCATCACTGATTTAATGCGCTTAGCCCATTGCTCAGACACCTCACGCTTAACTTCGAACACCAGTTCATCATGGACCTGCATGATGACCCTGATGTCTTCGGCTTCATTTATCTCTGTTTGTACTGCCAACATGGCTTTTTTGATGATGTCAGCAGCGGTACCTTGCATAGGTGCGTTAATCGCAGCCCGTTCAGCGCCTGCACGCACCCGAGCATTGCGGTTGTTGATTTCAGGGAAGTACAAACGGCGACCAAACAAAGTATCTAAATAACCTTGTTCTGCCGCTTGCTCCTTAACCGAGTCAATAAAACCTTTCACTTTTGGATACTGAGCAAAATACTGTTTCATATAATTTGAAGCTTCTTTGCGTGAAATGTGTAACTGTTTGCTCAAACCAAAGGCACTCATACCGTACATCAGCCCAAAGTTAATCGCTTTGGCGGCGCGTCGTTGTTCACCACTGACTTCATCCAGCGCTGTATCGAACACCTGCGAGGCGGTTTGACTGTGGACATCAACACCCTCATTGAATGCGCGAAGTAAGTTTTCATCTTGCGAAAGGTGGGACATGATGCGCAATTCAATTTGAGAATAATCGGCAGCCATCAATTGCCAACCATCTGGTGCAATGAATGCTTTGCGCACTTTGCGGCCTTCCTCGGTACGAATAGGTATATTCTGTAAGTTTGGGTTGGAAGAAGACAACCGACCAGTTATCGCCACGGCTTGGTGGTATGAGGTATGGACCCGACCCGTTTTTTTGTTGATTTCAAGGGGCAATTTATCGGTGTAGGTGCTTTTCAATTTACTCAAAGACCGGTACTCAAGAATCACTGCTGGCAACTCATAATCGGCGGACAAATCCTGCAGCACATCTTCAGCTGTAGAGGCTTGTCCAGTGGCGGTCTTTTTTAACACCGGTATCCCCTGTTCCTCAAATAAGATCACTTGCAGTTGTTTGGGCGAGCCTAAATTGAATTCTTTACCAGCCAACTCATAGGCCTGAAGTTGCAGCTTGTTCATTGTCAACTCAAGAGACTTGCTTTGCTTAGCCAGTTCTGTTCGATCAATCAAGACACCTGTTTGTTCCATCCCTGCCAACACTTTTACCAGTGGCATTTCTAAGTCGGTAAAAACCGCAGCTTGGTCAGCTTCTTTTAACTGTCCCCAAAGTTCATGGTGCAACTGCAATGTGATGTCAGCATCTTCTGCCGCATAATGAGTGGCCTCTTCAATAGATACCTGCGCAAATGGAATTTGTTTGGCACCCTTACCGCAGATGTCCTCATATTTAACCGTCTTTTTTCCCAAGTAAAAGTTTGCCAACGAATCCATATCATGACGCGACGCGGATGCATTGAGTACATAAGATTCAAGCATGGTATCAAACTTTTGACTGCTGATATCAATGCCGTAATTGGACAACACATTCAAATCGTATTTAAAGTGCTGACCAACCACGTCCACCGCTTGCAGCACTGGAATAACGACCTGCAACACATCTTGTAAATCCAGTTGGTGGAGTTGTTCTTGTTGGTCCATGCTTTCATGCGCAATCGGCACATAGGCCGCATGTCCTGCCTCATAGGCAAATGACATGCCGATGATGTTGGCACCAATTGAGTTCAACGAATCAGTTTCCAAATCAAATGCCACCAAACCTGCTTGCTTGATTTTTTCTAGCCACGTCTCCAAGCTTGTCATGTCTTGGATACAAGTGTATTCAATCTTCTCTTGCGGCACATCATCCTCCACATCATCTGCACCCAGCTCAGCAAAACGTTTCATGCTGTATTGGCGCCCAATTTCATTCAATTTAGCCACGTCTTTAGTCTGTAATTGAAAATCACCAACACTGTAATCGACCTCACAATCCTTTTTAATCACCACCAGCTCCCGTGACAGCTTCAGTTGCTCAATGCCTTCACGCAGGTACTCACCCACTTTACCGGTGAAATCATCGGCATGTTCGATGATGTTGTCGATGGTTTCATACTCTTGTAACCATTTAACTGCGGTTTTGGGCCCCACCTTATTGACCCCAGGAATGTTATCCGAAGAGTCGCCAATCAAAGCCAAGTAATCAATGATTTGATCTGGCCTTACGCCAAACTTTTCCATCACACCAGCTTCATCCATAACATAGTCAGACATGGTGTTCACCAAAGTCACATGATCTGAAACCAGTTGAGCCAAGTCCTTATCACTGGTGGAAACCAGGGTTTCAATCTTCAGTGCTTCGGCTTTTTTGACCAACGTGCCAATCACATCATCGGCTTCCACATGCGGCACTTCAAGCATCGGAATGCCCATCGCTTTAATTAAGTCTTTGGTGGGTTGTAGTTGCATCCGCAACTCATCTGGCATCGGTGGGCGGTTGGCTTTGTACTCTGCATACATGTCATGCCTGAAAGTTTTACCTTTGGCATCAAACACCACCACCATATGTTCAGGATCATATTCATCCAACATCCGCTGTAACATATTGGTGACGCCATACATCACACCAGTGGGGTGGCCGTCTTTACTGGTTAAGCGGCGCAAATTAGGTACAAAAAAAGCACGGAATAAGTAGGATGAACCATCGACCAGGTATAAAGTTTTATTAGGCATGTTTTAATCGGTAATAATTAAGTATTAGATTGTAAACGTTTTGGCTGTCCAATTAATAGCCAGAATTGAGTTCGTTTACCAGTTACCAATTTAAATGATTTCTTAATGTGTTTTCTCAAGGTCGTTAGATTCATTGACCAACCCTCACCCAACTGATAAACGGCTTTACTCAATCAATAAAAATGCGCACTTAATATCCTTTGGCTAAAAATCAGGCCTTCAAAACATCAATACAATGGCAACCAGTCAAAACTTACAGGATGCCCTGTGTCAGAGAAAATTATCCGCTACCTATGAGTTTTTAAAAGCATAATTGATTTAAATCAATGTTTAAAACCAAATAAATGACATAGTGAACGGTGCATGACACCAAAGTATTTGTTTATATGCTGTGTCAAATTAAATCATTTATCTAGCGCATATTGTAATTACGGCGGTGCTTTTTTGCCTGAATCATTTTTACGAGTTGTAATAATGAGTAATGAGGAGAATATGAGATGAAAAATAGAAACCTAATCACAGCCTTATGGTTGGCGATTTCACCTAACCTGTGGGCTCAAACTGAAGCCAATGTATTGGCTAATGAGCTTGAAATATCTGGCATGAATGGTATCCATGAATACCAACTCAGGCTACAGCTGCCTGATAAACAAATCAAAACCTTAACGCTGAGTCCTGCTGAATCAGTGCGCTTTACTGACACAGATTTCGCGATGGTTGGATTTGCTGACGGTTTATATAAGTATGAGCTGTTTCCCATTAAAGCCACCAAGCAAAAACGTCTGTCTAATGAAAAACAAGCTGAAGCAAATCAGCCCAGTAAATTAAGTGGTACTTTTAATGTCTTCAATGGGCTAACAAGCAATGATCAAGATGAAGTTGATTTCAATGAAGGTGATAATAACACCACAGTTCGCGCACCGGTTATTACCGGAGACCAATCTATTCGCAACTCGTTGTGTGTTGGTTTTGATTGTATAGATAATGAGATTTATGGCTTTGACACCATAAGGTTGAAAGAAAATAACCTGCGGATTAAGTTCGACGACACCAGTGCTGCAGCTGGGTTTGCTGCGAACGACTGGGAATTGACAGCCAATGGTCAGAACAGCGGAGACCCCAGTTATTTTAGTATCACCGATTCCACAGCAGCCAACAGGCCATTCACTGTTGAAGCTGGTGCAGGTGCTGATGCGCTGTATGTTGAAAATGGCGGACAAATTGGCATAGGCACATCACAACCCGCAGTTGAAATTCATGTGGTAGATGGAGACACACCGACTTTTCGCTTAGATCAAGGTCCCGACGGCGGCTTCGCCCCACAAATATGGGATGTTGCTGGTAACGAAAGCAACTTTTTTATCAGAGATGTCACCAATGCCAGTGCCTTGCCTTTCAGAATTAAGCCAGGTGCACCAAGTAATTCGCTGTACGTTACCGCCGATGGCGACATTGGCGTTGGCACTTCTGCACCAAGCAAACGTTTTCACATGAGAACAGAGGCTGGTAGTGTTGGTTTTATTCTTGACAAAGGTGCAACCAATGAACAGTGGAAATTTGTCTCACGGGGCGACGATTTTCAGATTTCAAAGGTGGGTACCGGTACTGTTCAACTTGAGGTCACTGATGCAGGTGCGTTCAACATCATTGACAATTTAGTCATGGACAGCAATGGAAATGTCACCATTCAGGGTGTTTTATCACAGAACTCAGATGTCAATGTTAAAGAAAACATTCAACTGGTTAATACCGCCGAAGTATTGGATAAAGTCATGGGATTACCAATCTCAGTTTGGAATTACAAGTTTGATGACGAATCGATTAAACATTTAGGTCCCATGGCTCAAGATTTTTTCAAGCAGTTCAACTTGGGCGCAACAGATGACAAAATCACCACCATTGACACCTCCGGCGTTGCCTTGGCATCAATCAAAGAACTGGGTAAAAAACTATCAGAAAAGGATCAAGAAGTTCAATCCTTACAAGCCCAAAACCAACAACTAAGCCAAAGAATGGCGGTACTGGAAGAGGCCATAAAGTCGCTTAAACAATAGTTTTAACATAAGTTTGGAGGTCTGCGAAAGCGGACCTTCAATCAACACTTGAATTCAGTATCAATCAATGGTTCAAGCGGAAGGTGTTGTTGCAACCACAAATATTGCTGGCTGTGCTTTTCATCTTCAGATGTCACATGCGCTAAAAACTCAGGGTGCTGAAACCACTTATGATAGTGAATATGAACCAGTTTTTCAAAAGCTTCTTGCTCACGGGTTTCTTTTAAAAAAGGCCTGAAAGGTATTGGGTAGTTAATTGTGGGTGGAAAATACCTGACACAGCCTGGGTACCTGGCAGCAGTTACGGACAATACCAACTGTTCAAAAAAACCAAAATCAGTCCCATCTCTGCCAATAAAGTCAGGCTTTAATCCTGATTCCATTAAAGCATCAAAGTCTTCGTACCACTGAGTGAACAGCCCCGGTAAGTTATTAGCCAGAACAAAACCTGAGTTATGGTAGGGCCTGATGGTCTCAGTTCTGACCGTTGTTTGAATTTGTGGCTCAGGAAGTTTTAACTTGAAAAAATCAAACATGGCTTGCCAAAACAAATCATGACCGTCGTGCGTGCCATTGGTGCCAACACCTTTGTTATCCGCCGGAGACAGGTATAAGGTGTCTGGTTCAAAAACTTCTTTGGGCAAACAATTTAAAAAAACCGTGTCCGTATCTGTCAATAACACGTGCTCATAATCTGAGTAGGTGGCTTCAAAATAGCGGCTAGCAAACAAGCCATTGGCCAATGGAAAGTAAGCATACTTTTCATTCAAGTCCATGTTGTTATGTTGTTTGACATGTTGATCCAGATAAGTCAACATTTCTGCTGCTGGCTTGCGGCCTTTTCTTGGCGAAAAAGTAAACACATCTACATCAACCTTGGGGGCTAAGTACTTATGAATTGAATCAATAAGTAACTTGGCTTGGAGCTCCAACAACCCAGGTTCAATGATAATTAATATGGCTAGTTTACTCATGAATGATGCGCTCCAATCAGCTGATCTATAGTTATTGACAAACCAGTTTTTAAGTCAGTCTTTGCTCGCCATTTCAAGTCGTTTTGGCTCGCTCGTGCATCCATTTTAAAACTTGGGTTCATGTCTGATGGATGCCAATCAATGACTGGCTTCCGAGTGTGGATGATTTTTTTACCTTGCAAAATTTGGTGAATCATAATGACTATTGATTCAACTGATGCCTCTTCATTTGAACACAAGTGGTACCTTTTTTGTTGACCATTCAACATCACACTGAGGATACCAATGCACGTGTCAGACACATAGGTCCAAGTTCGGTTACTGCTCCCATCGCCGTACAGATTAATGGCCTTGCCTTGAAGCAAGTTTTTGAAAACCGCTGGAATGAGCTTTTCTTCACTTTGCCAGGGACCATAGTTATTAGAGCACACCACATTGATCAAGCTTACTTGGTCTGGGTCCATTTGTTCAATTTCATGATGGGTTTTTGCTTTTGAGCGGGCATAAGCTGTCAAAGGGTTCAACTGTGCTTGTTCATCATGACCCATTGAACCAACAAGCTCTCCATATATTTCATAGGTTGATAAATTAATCAGTTTTTTATTTGATTGATTTGAGTCACGGTGTTTTCTATCACTGTAATCAATAAATTGATTGGCCAGCTTCATGGTTACCTGGTGATTAAAAAGATTAAAGTCCAAGCGATCACTGCTGAGGCGAACCGAGGGGTTTAAAGCTGCCGTATGAATCAAAAAATCCGGCTCGAAAGCGTTCAATATATCGGTCATGCCATTTTGGCTGAGGTCAGATTTTATCACCTGCAAACAAGGGTGCTTAAACCTCATTGGGGTTTGGTGACAGATGCCAACCACATTAAACCCATGACTCAACAGCAACTGACATAAATGTGAGCCAATAAACCCTGATGCGCCTGTAATGAGAACCTTTTTCATTGATCACTGCCTGTGTGGGTTGCGTCTAAAAAAGCGTCCATCACCAATTCTATCTGGGATTTCATGGTATTTGAAATTGTTTTTCCAACACACATAATTAAAACTCAATTGGTCCCTTCGGCTGTGGTTGGCTAACTCATGCCACCAAGCATCCATCAGTTCAATGACTTTGGGGTCGTGATGTTTTCTGACCAGCACACCACTGGCCACCAAACCCTGATGCTCAGGATAGCCCAGCTCTCGATATTTGCTCATTTGTGCCTTGATGATACTTGGGTCGTCTTTACGTTTGTCTATACAATTTGCGGCTGCCTGGTAAAGGCAGTCGCGCTTGGCATGTTTATAAACACCGAATTGACTGACTGACTGCACTTCTTGAAGTAAATCATTCAGTTCAGAGGTAATCAAAAGGCTGCCATCCACCCAAATACTCCAGTCATAATCAGGAAACAGTAAATGTGGATGAAGCTTATAATACCTGGCTGTTCTGACAGGGTCGTCATTTCTCAGTTCAATTGGTTTAATGCGCCAGCTGCTGTTTTCTGTTTGCACATTGTTAAAGCAAACCATGGCTAATTGCTGCTCTACCAAAGGCTGTTTCAAACCATCATAACCGTTGGTCACTGTGGTATATATAACACCAGAACTCATTGCTGAACCAACCTCCAAATCTGTTTACAAGCTTGATCTTCACCTACCCTCGAGATGATGTTTTGAATACTATTTTCTAAAACATTGACGGTATTTATGATGCGTTTATCGGTGGCATTCAATACTGGCTTGGGTCCTTTACCTATTTGGTGATTTAAGAAGCTGTAGAAGTATTTTCCATACAACCTTTTTAAAGATTTTTCATATTCATTGCGAACCTGGTATTGGTCTGATTGAGACAGTTCAAACGCTGGCAATTCTTGTTCTGAAATCTCAATGGTACCAAGTGTCATATCCAGCTTTTGTAAATACCGACCGCTCATGCCGCCAATATGAGTCAACCCATCCAGCTCGTGGTATTTTTTTTCATACCCCAATTCATGCAACAGAACACTGACCAGCTTTCCAGTATCGAACATTTCAAAATCCAAACCCATCCTATCAATCACCTGCATGGCCTTAACTGGGACTTGACTGGCCGCTCTGTATTGTTCAAATCCCACCTGGTATTCATTTAACACTTGTTCCAGCGGTTGACGTTGATACACACAAAAAAAACTGGTTGCTAAATCGATTTTTCCATCTGGACTGACTGTTGTAGCACCACCTTTAAACCCAGCGTATACAACATCATCCTGGTTCTCAATTCTGCCACCCGATGTAAACACGGCGGCTTTTCCTATGTGTTCTATGAGTTGGCTTTGTTTTAATTCTGAAAACAGAAACAAATCAGAATCACAAAAGGTAAAAAACTCATCTTGCTCGCAGATCAACAGCAAGTCAACCAAAGTGCCATGTGGAATGATGTGCTCTGATTCAAAATTGATACAGTCTAACCGGTCAGAACAGTCACTGATTTGTTTTAACAACGCCGCTTCTTTTTGGTTTAAACTGTTGCCAACCAACCTAAAATTTAAATCAGAATTCAGCAACAGTGAAATCAATGCAATCGATTGATAGTCAACTGTTCCTGGTATGAATATGACATTGAAATGTGGTAGATTATTTATATGCATCAAAACATGACTTTCTTATTAGTGGCAAACCAAATCAATTTGAACCTTAAAATCAGTTGGGCTAAAAAACTAATCAAATCTTACCAAAATTCAACTGTCATAGTGACATTGATTTCCACAAAAGAACTGAATTCAAAAGCTGTTCTAGGGCCATCAATCCAAATCATACATTACCCAGCCAACAGAAACATCGACACGCACTTGTTAATGCTTCAAACAGCTAAGTTTCTCAATAACACCTGCTTATGTTATGTGCACCATGAACCGCCAGCCAACTTTGATTTCAAAGTAAACAAAGACCACAACGACTACGGGCTCCTTGAACACAATGCGCAAGCGGTTGGTTTTTACTTAGACAGCAACAAACTGTTGCGGAGCCTTAAAACTGACATCAGTACAATTAATTCAATCAGGCAAGCGATGATGGCTTCCGGACTTCATTCATGAAGTTATTAGGGGTTGAAGGCCAGCGAAATACAAACCAATTAATGGCTATAAAAATATGAGCCAAATTGAAAATATTCTGCTTACAGGCATACCCAGAAGCGGCACCTCATTGATTGTTTCATTGTTATCAGAGCCAGGGCATCTGTGCTTTTCTGAGCCACCGTGGTTAAAGGCGTTGCGCATCAACAGTGACAACGGTGCTGAACTGAGCGAAAACCTACTGAATCAGATAAATCGGCTCAGAGCGCAGATTAAACAGGGTACGCCGATTGAGATGGTTTTCAAAAAGAACAGCCAACAACTTCCAGACAATTACTTTCATCGGGACAATAAAAAAATCAGTAATGTACGAGAAACCAAAGCAGTTAAATTACCTGAAAATCGCATGAACGATGTGTTTGTCATCAAAGCCAATGCGCTGTTTACAGCCAACTTAGCGGCTTTGTGTCAACAAAAAAACTGGCAGCTGACTGCCATTATCAGGGACCCCCTGTCGGTTATCATGTCATGGCGTTCTGTCAATATCGCATCCAGCAAAGGGCGATTACCTAAACTTGAAAAATATGCTGAGTCGCTGCGATATATCGGCTTACAAACTCCATTAATTAAGCGGCAAGTGTTACTGATTGACTGGTATTTCAAGCAGTACTTAAAAATAGACCCCAAACAAATCATTAAGTATGAAGATTTAGTTGAAGCACCAGAAAAATGCATTCATAAGGCACTCAATATAAATTTGGTTCAGCACCACCAACTACAATCAAAAAATGACCGGCCTGAATACAACACCAGTGAAAAGAGCCTCATATTAAAAACACTCAAAGAACATGGTCACTATTACAAGCACTTTTATCCAGAATACCAATAGTGAAACTGCAACCAAAAAAACTAATCCATTAAAATATGGTATTGCATGACTTGATATTCATCCAGCAAGATTTTTTGCTCTTCAGTTAAACCTGATACAAATGGGTACCTGGCTGAAACCACTTTTAATTGCTCCATCAGTATGGCATTGAACTTAAAAAACCCTGTGGATTCGACATGGGCCGCTTTCAATACCAATGATGATAGAAAGTTCATGCTAAGAAATACTGGGTTTTCTGACGGGCTTTTTGAATCATAGTTTTGCCATAATAAGAATGGCACCACATAGTTTTCATGGGTTTTAAACACCTTTTTTTGCCTGTTTACAAGTTGTAATGATGGGTGGTGATCACCCACCAAAACAATCAATGTTTTTTCATCAGAGGCCTGGTAGTAGGCAACTAATTCAACCAACAGCGATTCAACATGACGAAGGGCATTAAAATAAGCAACCAACTCATCCTGTTTGGATTGGCTCAAAGTGCCAGGGTTGGTTAACTTTAATTTATTATCTGGATAATCTGACAACTCCCAAGGCATGTGACTGGAGTTAGCAAAAGTATAGATAAAGGACTTTTCCTCCCTGTCTGTTATCGATTGTATTTTCAACGCCAGTGTCTGACTTGATACATATCTGCCGGTTGGATCCTTAGGACTGTTTGGGTCAACCAAAGAATACTTATCATCAAACCCAAGGTAATCATATATTCGTTCAAAACCAAAACCTGATAATTGCACCATTTGAATCACACTGGCATGAAACCCAAAGGGTTTCAGTGTATGGGCGATGCTGGGTGTGTTATCAGAAACAAGCTCTCTGAAAGGCAGCGACTCTATGGGCGTAAAATACGTGGTCAACCCGGTCAACAACTCAAACTCAGTATTAATTGACTTACCGCCATATACCGGAACAACCACATGGCCAGATAAATAGTCAGCACGCATATCATTGAATACTTTAAGCACCGGTTCAGACGTTTGCCAACCCAACTCATTGGGGTCAACAAAAGACTCTGCCAAGATAACAATGATGTTATCAGGTGTTGGTTGCTGATACCGCGCAACAGCAGGTATACCAAGGTTATGTTTTTGTTTGATTGATTGTAAGCGCTGAGGGCTGTAGCCATGCGGTTCTGCCAGCTTGGTTTGTAAAAACAAAGCTTGCATAAAAAAGTTAAGGTAACCATTGCGGGTAAACCTCACCACCAGGTTGGTGTTTTTTTTAATCAACAGCTTTTCTTTTTTAAGAAACACCCTTATGGGTTCGTTCCATTGAGTGATAACCACAGTGAATAACAACAAAAAAACAGTAGCCGGCCAACGTGTGTTGGGTTTGGCTTTTTCACTTTTAATGATGAAATAAACAACCAAACCCATCATTACCAACACCAATAACATAATCCAGATGTACTCCAGCACCACAGATGTGGTCCTAAATAAGTCATCTAATTGGATAAAATCAACTGGCATCAGCGGTGCATCTAAGAACTTTATTTTGATCACTGAAGCAGCTATAAAAGCCAGATACAAAACCAACCCCAGCCAAACACTGGCTTTGGGCCTTGCCGTAAGCAAGAGCAAAAATACAATAAAAACCAACAGCCAAAAGCATTCGAGGACCAGAGACGTGGCCGAAAACACCTGAACTCTGTGGGTCACTCCTGACAAAGGTATCAGCCAACCATACAACACCCATATCACCAGAACCACCAACAAAATTCTAGAAATCAAGTTGAATGCGTTTTTATTAAGTGCTTTTACTGGGTCATTCATGTAGAATTTTCTGGAAATTAGTTAGATACAACGACAGACACCTGAGTGTTCTGAAAAAACAGATCAGCCAAACAAATAAGATAGCTCGATACAATAAAGTGATTGATTTTATCCTATCTGGCAATGGCAAAATATGGTTTATTAGGGGTGATTTAATTAATTTTAGTTTTTTTTAAACAAAGTTGACCGATAAATAAATCAGTTGCGTTTGTATATATAGTTGAATAAACAATAATCTTTCGGAGAATATAAATGAAAAAAGTTTTAAAAACATCGTTAGTTGTGATGGGCATGACACTGTCATCACTGGCATTTGCACAATGTGATGACACCAATCTAGATGCATGGGACAACGTACGTGAAGATGCTGCTGGTCAAATGGATGTAGTGGCAGGTGGTTTGGCCGGTACTGCATGTCGTTTAGAAGTTTCAGCTACAACTGATACAGCACAAAGAGCTCGTGTACAAGACAGAACGCCTGCTTGTGAAAGTTCTTTCCGTGGCAGATTTCTGCTTAATATTGATAACTTAGGTGTCCTTGCTGATAACCAAAGAAACAAGTTGCACAACATCCAATGTAATACTGCTGACAACGGCGGTGCGGTTGCATGTGCTAACGTTGGTGTATTGCAATTGAGATTACAAGGTGATGGCGGTACCAACATCTTAAGAAGTTTTGTTACTGATGAAGGTCCAGCAACTGTTGCTGATAACAGAAGAAAATTTGACGTACCTGTATCTGCTGGCGAGCAAGCTTTTGAATATCAGTGGATCAGAGAATCAGCTGATGGTGCTGCTGATGGCGTTTTCAGAATGTGGGCTAACAGCAACACTACTGAAGCTTCACCAGACATTGAGTACACTGACTTAGAAAACTTCAACTACTGCATTGACAGAGTTAACTTGGGTATTATCGAACCAACTACTGCATTTTCTAACAACCAAACTGGTGTTAAAATTCAGCTTGACGAGTATGAGTCAAGAAGACAAACTGCTATTGGCTTAAACTAAGACAATACAGTAAATCTGATTAGAAACTGGAGCTTATTTAGCTCCAGTTTTTTTTTGACCTAAATAAATTAAACCCTTTCATCTTTATAACTGGTTTTTATGGCTTCATCGCAGTGACTCTTAAACTCTCCATTCAACAGATCAATTCCATTGCTGATCAATACAACGCTGAACAATTGTCAGATATTTCTAAATTTATATTGTTCGTTGGACATGCGCACAGCGGTCACAGCATCATTGGCGCAACTGTTGATGCCCACCCAACAACCGCCATAGCCAATGAAGTTAACGTTGTGAAACTGATCAGGGACCATCAATTAAACCAGCACCAAATTGAATCCTTATTGCTCAATGAATCTTTTAAAAACAGCACCCCCGAAAGGTGGCATAATTCAGAGTATCAGTACGGTATAGGTAACAGTCACCAAGGAAAAACCCAAAAACCTCAGGTAATTGGAGATAAAAAAGCCGGAGGTTCAACACGTATTTTATTGAATGACATGTGGGTTCTTGACCACTTACAAGAAATATACCAACACAACTTAAAAATTATATTTGTGCAAAGAAATCCGCTTGATATTGTGGCTGCTTATGCCTATTACATGAAACAAACCCCGTCACAGTTTCATGTCGATCGGTACCTAGAAAACCTTGCCGTTGTTAAACAAGTCCAAAGTCGAATAGATGAGCGCTCATTTATGAAGGTTAAGCAAGAGTATTTTGTAAAAAACCCCACATCAATCACTGCAGATATACTGAAAATGGTTGGCTTACAAGCCAATGAAGAATCGCTTAAGCTTTGGACTCAAGACGTCAGAAGTGATTTAAAAGGTAAGTCACAGCAAATCCGGATACCGGCAAGGCTCTCTGATCAGTTACCTAGCTATCTTGATAATTAAACAATCTCATGGTTTCACCGGCAACACCCCAAACTTCACTGACCTGGCTGGCTGCTAAATGGTTTTCCCACTTTTGCAGAGATCTGATGTCTATTTTACGATTCCTTAAAGTCTTACCAGGCGCTTTGCCTGTCATCACCTGATGATGCGCATTTAAACTTTTTTCATATTTAATTTGGCAGTGATTGGCAATTTTTTGTGTGGCCATAACTGTTTGGGTAATGATGTCTTCGTATTTGATCAACAATGGATTGAGTTGCAGATTCTGAAAAGGGATGTACAACAAACTTTTTACCTTCCAAATCAAGGCTGCCTTGATGTGTTTTGCAGTTTTTTTGTCTGTGAGTAACGCCAGTTCATCAACAAAATGATCACAAACATATTTATTTTCAAGAAAATAACGTGTTTGGTTTTCAATCATTTTTGAGTGTTTTAAACTCAACATTGAAGCCACCACAGCCCTGACATCTCTGATTGGATAAATAACACTGATGTCATCCTCCAAGCTTGCTAATTGGTCGGCATTAAATGACAGGTTGGGTGCTTTTAAAATTAAAAACAAACTACTGATATCTGCAGTGGTGCTGAAATTCTTTCGCTCATCTGAATACTTTTCAGCTGCTGCTTTTATACAATGGTTAAGTAAATCATTTTGGTTTTTTGCAGCAGATAACCATGCATCGGTCCATGGATATAGCTTGTCTGACTCATCAATTAAAAACCCTTGAGGGTGAGCTCCGATGATTTGACCCGTCAATGTCGTGCCGCTTCTTTGGCAACCTGCAATGATAACAACTTTCATTTATTCTGACCCAGCCTCACTTGGTGGTTTTGTTTTGTGTAACCGAACTTGCTGGCAGTCTCACCACATATGGACCAAACCTCATCGATTGTACTTGCATCAGCCAAACTGGCATGCCCGGCTCTGTTTTTATCTATGTCTAAATCAATGGCCTTATCTGTTTTATGACCCATAAAAACACCCAATTGATTTAAAACATCTCTTGGTTTATCTAGCATGTCTTCAAATTTAACCACATGATATTGTTGGTTTGATAAGTTTTTTTCGCAGAATGCTGTGATGATGTCTAACTGAAACTTCCAACTGATGGCATTGTTTAATACATCACTCATATCAAGTACATCCTCGCTTATACCTAAATAATCATAAGCTTGGGGCAACACCCATTGTCCAACTGGGTTATCCATTCTGGAGGTGATGTGGGTTCGACGACAAGACAGACTCACTGGGTGTCTAATCAAGTGAATCAGTTTGGTGTTTGGAAAAGTAGCAAAAAACTCTGGCAGCATGAACAGCATTTCAGGTAGTTTTAAACCCCATCGGCTGTATTCACTTGTGGCGTATTTTGCAGTTATGTCAGCAGCCAGTTGCTTCAATCTATGCTGCCATTGATGATTGAATCGACCATTACTCAATTTAATGTTTTCAAACATCATGCGTCGATTAATTTGAACCCATTCTAAAGAGTCACCTTGGCGATTCAAACGATTGCCCAAGAACAGGCTACTTTGTTGTAACAACCTAGATAGCAGACGTGTGCCACTGCCACCTCGTCCGGTTATTAAAACAGGCGCTGTCAAGTCAAATTTTTCAGCCATTGGCTGTCCTATTTTTGACTTCATGATACCTCATCACTACATAAACCTTCTATAAAACGCTGTATCAGAGTTAATCCAGTGCAAAACTTTTTTATTTAATTTACTGTTTACCTTAATAATCTTATTGTAGGGAGAGAACAGCTTTTTACTGAGACTCAACGGCAAGAATTTTTTAGCCGCCTCGAATCGATTGCGACGTTGATCAAAACCTTGGGAATTTAGTCGATCAATTCTTGATGCAGGCCGTCTGAAACCCATACCATGATGATAAACAACATCATGGTAGATACCAAACATAACTGGATGTAAGTTAAGTTGATTGGACCTGTTCAAAGGCAACCAACCTATCCCACCCTCATCCAAAATTTTTAACAACGTACCACCCACATCGTTGACATCACGACCCTCAGCATTCTTCCATGTGTAACTGCCTTTTTGCCAGTCACCTTTGATTGCTTTCCAAAACTTCACACTGGTCAAACAAAAGCATGGGTGAGGTTGCATGTCACCCAAATTCTCTTTTCTTTGCACCGCGATCAATGGATACTGAGGCATGTATTTCTCAGCCAAGGCGTTGATATCCGCAATTGGAAATGCATCTCCATCAACAAACATTATTAAATCATCGTCATTGGCCTGACTGGTGATTTTCTCAGCCAATAAATTCAACTTGGTGCCATGGTCTTTGATTTCATCGGTGTTGATGTAATCAAACTTGTCTTGATGCGGAGCCACCTCTATGCCATTCAGACAAGCAAAAACAGCATAAGGCGCCGCAACAAACTTTTCGAAATAACGACTTTGAATATCTATCCAGTAATCAGATTGCCAATGAATGGTGGCTATGTAAATTTTTTTCATTGTTGACTCTAATTGTTTGGTAGAAGGAAGTCATCTGGCTTATTGAACTCAAGACTTAAATTTAGAGTACAAGATTCACTTGGATTATAACAGAGGTGATTTTGATAACGAAAAAGAAAAAGTGGTCAGCTGAAATATCCAATCACATTTCTTCTTGAGCCTCAAATGGATTAGTTTAATGGGGGTTTATTAGTGTGATAAAATTGTGCAACTTAAAAACTGAACTTAGTTAAACTTTGCTTAATACTATGCCTGTCAAACTCAATATCGGTGCTGGCCGCACTTTCATTTCTGGTTTTACCAATATTGATGTTTCCGAAAAGGCTGACATTTCTATGAACTTAAGTGAAGATCCCTTGCCATTTGAAGACAACAGCGTTGATTTAATCTTTTCCCATCATACCCTCGAACACGTCCCAAATTACCTGTTTGCCTTATCCGAAATTTATCGGGTGTTGAAACACAATGGCGTCTTTCTGATGGGCGTTCCCTATGTTACTTTGACCGAATATAATTTGGTCAACCCATATCACCTTCATCATTTCAACGAACACTCTTTCAGTTTTTTTGATGCAGAAAAGCTTAAAGGCAGTGCAATGGAAAAAAACCAAATCAGCTTCAAAAAAGTATTTCATCGGTTTCATTACATGGGTTGGTTTAAACATTTTCCACCATTCTTGAAAAACTGGTGTCGCAGGCACTTATTCAACGTGGTGAAAAAAATTGATTTCGGGTTGATTGCCATTAAAAACAATGCCCCGGTTGAAATCCCCAATGAATCCGAAATGTTGGCCATGTTTGATGCCTGTCTAAAATCAAGAAAACGTCATAAATAGACAACCTAAGATGAACATGCCCAAATTATTATTCATCGTTGGAATGCAAAAGTCCGGAACTTCTCTGCTCAATAGAATGCTGATGAAACAACCTTTCATAGAAAATCCATTTCTTCCAGAAGGGGCGTCGTTCTGGGGTGACTTACCGCCATTTACACCAGTTGCCAGCCCCTGTGGTGCGTTATACCAAAAACATCAAGGACTCAACGGTCATGCCCTTGATGGCGAAGATTTCAACCAAGCTGATAACCGGCTGTTGCTTGAGCGAATTATGCAAGCCGACATTAAAGCACCCTTGTTAATGAATAAAAACCCATACAACGCGGTCAGAACGGCGTGGCTGAAAAAACACTTTCCTGAAGCGAAAATTTATGCAGTCATCAGGAACCCAGTTGCCAATGTTTATTCATTGCTGAAAAAGTATGTCGCGGACAATGATCAGGGTGTTGGCCCAGAAAATGGCTGGTGGGGTATCAAGCCCAAATCTTGGCAACTGCTGTTAAATCAAGATAAACTCATTCAGTGCACCCAACAATGGAAAGCCGTTAATCAAGATTTAATCAACAATCAAAACAACATTGACCACCTGATTGATTACGATTTAATCTGTACAAACCCAAACGCAATCATCCAGATGGTGCAAAAAGAATTTGACATTCAAGCCGCTAAAGCTGATCTACCAGCTTGTAAAAGCTTTAATAATGAATACTTGCGAGGCAGTCGATTGACTTCTAAAAACCAAGAGTTGAGAAAATCTGAAAAATTTAACTTGGTTCAACTTAATGAAGTCATTGAGTTTCCACCACTGATGCGGGAGGATATTGAATACATCCAAAATCAAAGCAACCCGTTGTGGGAGACCCTTCAAGCAGCGCAATTACAATTGTAGGTGTTGAATTTATCTGTTGAACTTATTCAGCGAGGATTTCAAAAACTTCCGTGGCTTTGTCATTTAAATCAATCGAACAAATGTTTTGAGTTTTTTTAAAAAACACTGAAATACCACACGAGCCTGCCAGTTGTCCCTGATCGCTTTTATTGCTTATTCTGACACCGGTTGAATGAGAGACCACGCGACCCAGAGAACTGCCGAAAACGACCACATCTTGATTGATAAAAAGGCCTCTGGTGTAGCCTAACAAACCATCAATCAAAACACCTTGTTCAGATATCACTCTTTGGTTTGAAGAGTCACAGCAATACAGCTCACCTTGATAGCTCAAAGAAGAATGTGGATGCCATATTGACTGCAGCACGTGCGCTCCTGTCTCTACGTTAAATACGTAGCCTTCGTCAGCACTTGACCAAAGGTCGGCTTTTTTTGCACCGAACGCTGAAGCGTGCAGCTGGTCATCATGTATGCATAAGCTGTTCAGGTGGAGCTTATCAGCCATGGTGCCATTGGACCAAACCTCTTCCAATTTATCATCAGCGCTTATCTTCATGATACGATCTTGGTTGGTGACTGATAAATAGATGTGATCCCGCCAGGATAATATGGTGTGAACACCTTTCAAGCCATCCAAGGGTAAAACACGCTCCACCTTAAAATCTGGGTTTAAAAATACCAGCGTTGATGGCATTCGTTGCAACAATAAAACCGTTTGACCTAAGTGTTTGCACATACCAGTAATGCCATTGCCGTGCATGCCATCTGGCAAAATCAAGGGCTTATCAAAACAATCAATGGTTTCCTTATCTGTGTCTACTTCAATTTGGGCCAGATAATTATCATGGTTGTTGATCTTTTTATTGTTATTACAAAAAGAGGTTGTGAAAGCGTATTTGCTCATGATTTATTCTTTTGAATCTTCTTAACACTCACTGAGTTTGGTTTACTCTGTTAGAGACATCACTGCTTGCTGTGCTTGTTCAGCATTAATCGCACTCAACAAAGCTTGTCGGTGTTTTTCAAGGTAAGCATAATCCCAGTTTTCGATGTCTTCATCTGTGTATCCAATGGGGCTAATGGGTTGGTTTAAATCAATCAGCGGCTGCTTACTAATCACCGCTAATCCACTGTCTTGATCGACCACAAAAATCGATAAATCAGGAAAGTTGAGCTTTAATTTGGGTACCACCTTCCAAACATCTCCACTCCATAATCCATCAAAGCCAGCTGGGTTAATTCGTTTTACATCTGCAATGGATTCAGCTGGGTAGGCTGCTGCACTTGAATGGGGGCTACAATCATGAACAACCATAACACCGCTTGGTTTTAAATAAGGCAGTGTATTGATGATGTCCTGATACGATTGTTCAAAAGTGTGCAATCCATCAATAAAAGCCAGGTCCAATGATTCTTTGGCTAAAACACCTGAGGCATGTTGAGCAAAAAAATCATCACTGGTGCATTCAAAGTACTGGGCGAAAAGATTAAATGGGTATTTGATGGTTTGACTTCTTTTGTATGGTTTTTTTATTTTAAAAACAGGATCAACTGCAATCTTTTTTCTGACTCTGATGGGTAAAAAAGTTTTTCCGCCCTTTACTCCAACCTCAAGATAGGTTTTAGCTTTTAAATATTTTGCCAAGAATGGCAACAAAGTTCTTCGGTGAGAAAATTGATTCAATTTCATGCCTTTAAAGTCTACATACAGTTGTCGCTATTCTACCTTATCTGGCTAATTAAACTAAGTCTATTTGACTTTGCATGCTTGAATTATTTGCATCAAAACATGATATGATTCTATTTTATGCACCATCGTTTTGTCCTTATTAAATGATACACATACTCACGATTCACTGGAAATCTGATCAATGGATTGATATTCAGTTAAAATATTTGCAGCACTTCATTGACGAACCCTTCAGGGTCTATGCCTTTTTAAACCAAGTGCCACGAACCCAACACCATTTAAACAAATACTTTTATTGCTGCACAGAAAACATCAAATCCCATGCCATTAAATTAAACCTATTAGCCGACATGGCTTGCTTTGCAGCTGACAGTGAAGATGACTATTTAATGTTCTTAGATGGTGATGCTTTTCCAATTGCAGGTGTGTCGAAGTTCAAGACAAAAATCATGGATGATTATCCTCTGGCGGCCATTCAGCGATTGGATAACAGTGGGGACATTCAACCTCACCCGAGTTTTTGTTTGACACAAATTAAGTTTTGGAAAAGTATTAAAGGAGACTGGAAGCCAGGAAACACCACTTGGATCAATGATGACGGTCAAAAAGTTGCCGATGTCGGGGGGTTGATGTTGTCAAAGTTGAAGCGGAAAAAAATTGCCTGGTACCCAATGAACAGATCCAACACAAATTCTTTTCATCCGGTACTGTTTGGTGTTTATGATCACTTGATTTATCACCATGGCGCAGGCTTTAGAACACCTGGAATCAGGTCTGATCAAAAGCACATCAAGCTGTATCGGCTTAAATTAAAGTTGTTTAACTTTTTCAAGAAAATCATACCTTTCAAGCTGGCCAGAAAATGGTTTTTTCCAATGAATGCCACCATAAAAATCAACCAGACTAAAAGTAACGAAGTGATTCAGTCAATACAAAATGATTTTAAGTTTTATGAAAAGATCTGAGCACAGAAACATACACAAAAATCACCGTTGATATTAATTTGCAGTGGCGTCAAAGCCATTTTTGAAAATACTGTCATTCTGTAGTTTTAACAAAAAATTGCTTTGGCTGGACACCCCATAATGAGCGTGCTTGGTCGAATCAACTTTAACTTTTCGAACTTGGAATTTATAATTTAATGTCTCAATCAACTGATTCATCAAAGGCATGATTTTGACCCTGAACAAACCACCATCCTGCCATGACCCATCTAAGGTGTCTGCCATTGATAACGAGAAATTGAAATCAACAATTGGATTTAATACCAGTGGAGAAGGTTCAAATACAAAGCTCCCTGAACCACTCTGGATTAAGTTTACGTGCTGTAAATCACTGACCAAATTAATGTCCATGAGTCCATCTTTATTGATGTCATAAACCGCCATCTTGCTGATACGAAAGGCGTTGTCGTAGATAATTTGTTGGCTGTAGTTGTCACCGTCTTGATTTAAAAATAAGAAAACTCGGTTGTCCCTAAAACCTGAAACCACTATGTCAGAAAATTGGTTACCATCAAAATCATAAACCAATAACTCCAAAGCACCAATCACATCTGCGCTGATTAACTCATGTCTGAAAGTACCTGATTCTCCATACAATATTCTGAGGCTGTCATCTAAGCTTGAAGTCAAAACCAAGTCCATCAAACCATCATTATTCATATCTGTGATTTGACTTTTTGCTGCATTGTTCGCATCACTCAGCACCGGCTGTGTAGCGAAACTTAAATGGTTGTTGGTGTGCAGCCAAAACGTGTCGTCAAAAGCACCGGCAGTGATGACATCTAAATCCCCATCACCATCTACATCTCCCAAACTGACGCTTTGTGGTCCTTCTACTTCGGCTGAAATGATGTGATTGGTGTAATGACTGATTTTGTTTTCTGACCAATAGACCAGATTATCCCTAAAAGAAACATAAACCACATCCATGTCTGAATCATTATCCATGTCGCCCAAGACCAGTTCATAAGCACCATCAGGAAAATCCTCCCAAATCACAATTTCTTGGTTGATTTGATTCGGTGTATAAAGCAAATTTCGCTGTTGGAAAAAAGTTTGGGTGATAATTTTTACCCCTGCATCAGCAGCAAAGCTGGCAACATAGGCGGTTACATAACCATCTCTTGTATTGGCAACAAGTTGTTTATTAAACGGGCTTGAAATTTCTTGGTTGTATATATTACCTAAGGTACTCGAAACACTGATCAGCTCTAAAACTGAATCACCATCAATGTCTGCACACTGCACCACACTGGCTCCTTGCAAGTCGTCATCAATCACTTGGCTTGCAAACACATTGTTTTCAAGGTTGTTGAATAACACCACTTGATTGTCACCATAAACGCCCGCAACAAAGTCTGGATAGCCAGTAGCTAACAGGTCACACTTGGCTAGATACCTGATACCTGTCAGTTGGTTACTGACTGATATTTCTGTGAATGAATTGTCATCTTCATTGCTGAATAAACGCACACTGTTATCCTCTGATGAGGCCACCAGGATATCCAGTCGTTGGTCATTATTAAAATCCTCAACCAGCAGTTTTCTGGGCCTTTGTGGTGATGATGAAAGTAGGGTTGTGTTGAAATCACCTGCGGTATTTTGGGTATGCAGTAACAGTAAGTTTTCTTCAAATGAGAGGCTCACCACGTCCATCAGACCATCGTTGTTAAAATCACCGGCTTGGGCATCGGTGGGTAACAACACGCCCGCAGCGATGATTTGTTTGCGGTAGCCATAAGGCTGCGCATTGGCGTCGGCTATCAAGGCGATGATTTCATTGGTTTCGATGGAGGGTATAAGGAAATCTGTTTGTTTGTCAGCATTCAAGTCTGTGGCTGAAACCCTGAAAGCGCCCAGAACTTCAGTGCTGATGTATTGTTGTTCGAACTCTAAATTTCCTTGGTTCACATAAGCCCGTAAATGACCATCTTCGATTGACACTGATACCACATCCATTAAACCATCTTTGTTGATATCTACGGGGATGGTATCAACAATACCCACTTGCGATGGGCCGTGGATATTTTCTATGCGCCAGCCATCAGCTGTTGTTTGTGCCTGCGCAAGCCCGAAGCTCAGTATGCAAAGCACAAATAGGTGTTTTATCAAATTAGGACTGTTCATGATGAAATTTAAAATACCACGTTATCAACATGTTTTCTGTGAATATCTCGGTTAATTTAACAGAGTCAATACTGGGTTCACTCAATTGCCGACAAAAAGTCTATAGCATCCTGCCTTTCATGGCTGACTTTCATGTTCGGCAAGGAATGCAGAAACATCGGGCCATAGCCTTTACTGGTTATTCTGCGGTCACAGATCACCAGCACCCCTTGGTCGTTTTCACCTCGAATCAAACGGCCTGCGCCTTGCTTAAGTGAAATGATGGCTTTGGGGATTTGTAGGTCATAGAATGCCTTGCCGCCATTTTTGTTGATGTGTTCTATTTTGGCTTTCAACACCGGTTCGCTGGGATGCGCAAAGGGCAGCTTATCAATGATCACACAACTTAAGCTGGTACCTGACACGTCCACACCCTCCCAAAAGCTGGCAGCGCCCAGCAACAAGCCATTACCTGCTTGGCGAAAATCTTCCAGCATTTGGTTGCGATCGCCCTGACCTTGCACAAATATGGGTTTATCGGTTTTGTCTTTAAAATAGTAGGCAGCCATTTGTAAGGAGCGGTGCGAGGTGAACAAGAAAAACACCCCACCTTTGGCTTGTTCAATCAATGGCAATACATAGGCAAACATGGCCGGGTTGAACTCAAAATCATTGGGTTCAGGCAAAGTTTTAGGTAACAACATCAAGGCCTGCTTTGGGTAGTCAAATGGGCTGTCCAACAACAAAGTCTGCGCATCATCAAAACCCGTTTGTTGTTGAAAATGCTTAAAACTGTTGTCCACTGTTAAAGTTGCAGACGTCAGCACCCAGCTGGTTTCAAAGGCTGACCTGAACTCGCGCAATGGATCAGCTATTTCTAGCGGCGACTTGTGCAAGGCAAAGTACTTGTCTCTGGCTTCAAACCAGTAGATGAAATTACTTTCACTTTGTTGCATCATGTCCTGTAATAAGTCACCCATGGCGGTTAGGCGCAAATAACAGTTTTGTAAACCGGTACTTTGCACCACCAGCGGCTCCAAGGCCTCAACCAACAACCCCAGCTGGTGTAACAATAAATCAAACACCTCAATGATGACCGGTGTTTGGAACAGCCGTTTGGTGCTTTCTCGCTCGGGCATTTGGCTCATGGATAACAAAGTGTCGCGCAAGGCCCGTTTAAACTGCTCATGTGGCTCACTGATGCTGGCAAAAGCAGCATCCACATCGCCAGCTTCGGTCATCAGGTCATTGAGTATTTCTGTGCACTGTCTGGAACTGAATAGCTGACTGAAGAATCGACTGGCTATTTCAGGTATTTGGTGTGACTCATCCAATACAATCACATCGGATTTGGGCAACAGTTCACCGAAACCACCTTGTTTTATAGCCATATCAGCAAACAACAAATGATGATTAATCACCAGTAAATCAGCATCCAGCGCCCGCCTCCTGGCTTTGTAAACAAAACAGTCGTTGTAATGATCACAGTCTGAGCCCAGACAGTTCTCCGGTGTTGAAGTGATGTTGAACAACAACATGCGGTTTTCTATGTAGGCTGTCAATTCCGCAGTTTCACCGCTTGTGGTTTGGTGTATCCAGTTTTTCAGGTGTTTGAACAAGGCTTTGTTTTCTGGGTAGCGACTGACCGGCATCAGGGCTGACTTATGGTAACGGTCTAAGCACAGGTAATTATTGCGCCCTTTGAGCAACCTGACTTTGGGTTTAATGGCCAATAAATCTAATAACAATGGAATGTCTTTGTTGAATAATTGGTCTTGAAGGGTTTTGGTACCGGTTGAAACGATGATTTTCTTACCAGAAACCAAAGCCGGCAATAAGTAAGCAAAGGTTTTTCCGGTTCCAGTCCCAGCCTCAGCAATCAACACTGCCTGGTCTTCTATAACCGCAGCAATTTGCTCTGCCATGTCTATTTGTTGGCTTCGGGGCTTAAACGAGCTTATTTTTTGCTCAAACAAACCACCCGCACCCAATAATTCTTTCATTGATTGCATCAGTATCTGGCACGCTGCCGTGTTGAGCACGCTGCAATCGACTCCAAGGCAAGAGACTGAATCTCAACCTGACCCAGTAATTCTGCAGCCAAGGCTTGGGTTCTTCTCGAGCGTTTGCACAGCGACCCTTGGTCAGGGCCTTGGTTGACCACTAAAGTTGACCAATACATGGCTTGCTGGTAATCGGCGTTGACTAAATAAGTCTCAGCCAAATGCTGCTGGACCAAAGCTGAATTGGGGCTGATTGACAAGGCCCGATTCAAGGTCAACAAGGCTGTTCCCACTGCACCGTTGCTCAATTGTTCGTCAGCTTGCTGAATCAGGGTCATAACGGCAGCTGGCACCATGGGGTTGACTTGAATCAATGAGTCATTATCATTGGCGGGGTCACGCACTGTTTCATCAACATCAATTTTGCGGTTACTGCAATGACTTAAGACCACAACCAATAAAGCCAACTTGACCACCCTGACAATGTTTTGAGCGGTGCTATTAAAGTGGCCTTTTGGCTGGTGTTTTCGGTTGTCGTTTGGCATAGCGCTTAATCATAGCTTTTGCCGCCAATTTATCAAGCCATATATTGAAATATAACTCAGCTTACGTTCTAAAGTCACAGGTTATTAAACAGGTGCCCCCACAAAACCAAAGCGCCGCTGCTGCCTGAATAGGCGGTTGGTTTGTTGTCATCTCTTCCAACCCAAACCGTGGCTAAAAGCTCGTGATTATAACCAACATACCAACTGTCCTTACCTTGGTTGGTGGTGCCGGTTTTGCCAAACAAAGGACCTGGTAAAGCAAAACCTTGGGTGAGCTTTTTGGCTGTGCCGCGCAACGTAACTTGATTCAAAGCACGGTTGATGGTGTCAATGTTGGCGGTTGACAGGGCATGACTGGTGACATGTTTTGAACGGCTGAGAATGTTGTTGTTTTTATCAGTCACATAGCGAATGGCATTGATGTGTTGGTTGGCACCGCGTGATGAAAATATACCAAACACATGTTGTACCTCAAATGGCGTCAACTCAATGGCGCCTAAAAACAATGCCGGGTGGGTGTTGCGCTGAACCTGCAAACCCATTTGCTGCAAAAACTGAATAAATGGCGTTAACTTTATTTTCTGGCCCAGATCAACGGTGGCTTGGTTGCGTGAAAAAACCAAGGCATCCTCGGCACTGATTGGACCCATACTTTTTAGATCCCAGTTGTTCGGTTGCCAAGTTTTGTTGTCATCTGTTTTGAGCGTGATCGGAGCATCATTCAAAATACTGTCCAAGCTGAATTCAGGTAACAACTCCAGGCCAGCCAAATAAACCAATGGTTTAATCAAAGAACCAATTTGTCTTTTCGCCAGCAGGGCGCGGTTGTAATGTGAGCTGGCACTCTTTGAACCAGAAACTGCTAACAACTCGCCATTTTTGGCACCACTGACTATAATAGCGCTTTCCATATCAGTGGCCAGCCAATCATTGGTTTTTCTGGCTGTTTGGGTGGTTTTGTATTGAATGTAAGGGTCCATGGCGGTAAATATTCGCAAGCCATTGCTTTTTAAGTCTGACAATGAAAATTGTTGTTTGACTTGAGCTTTAACCACATCCATATAATCATCAAAATCAGTTTTTAACTGCCTGCTCTTAGACAAGCTCATGGCCGAGTTTTTGGCGCTCTGGTGTTGAGATTGATTAATCACACCCGTTTCAAGCCAGCTGTTCAAGACCACATCCCGACGCAACAAAGCGCGTTTGGTTTGGCGGTAAGGGTTGTACCATGAGGGGCCTTTGATGATGCCCACCAACAAGGCCTGTTCAGCAATAGATAAGCGCTCAACCGGCTTAGCAAAATAGAATTGGGCCGCTTCAACCACACCATGTACAGCGACTTTGCCATCTTGACCCCAATAAACCTCATTGAAGTAGGATTCTAAAATCTCTGCTTTACTGAGCTTTGACTCCAACAAAGTGGCAGCCAGTGCCTCATGAAGCTTTCGCAACAAAGTATTTTGGTTGTATTGAAGTTTGTTTTTGACCAGCTGCTGAGTGATGGTGCTACCGCCCTGTACCACCTCTCCTGCCAACATGTTTTTAACTGCTGCCCGAAGTATGCCAAACCATGAAACGCCGTGGTGGTTTTTAAAATCACGGTCTTCCACCGCTTGCAGACCTTTAACCATAACTTCAGGTATGGATTTCAGCTTGATGGGCAGTCTATTTTCAAAGTCAGTGGTGAAAAAACGACCAATAATGGGGGGTTCAAGTCTGGCCAACTGTGGTGTCATGGATTGAACTTTTTGCTCGCTTAAAGTCAATTGAATCGATTGAGGTGGGGAATTGGCATCTGGAAAGTTAAAACCCTTGGTCTGGATCCAAAAAACACCATCTTGGTATTTGTATTGACCCATTTTAGGTGTGAAAGAAGTTGACTGGTAACCCAACAAATCCAGCTCAAAACTCAAGGCCTCTGGTGACAAACGCAGCCCTTGATACAACTCCAAAGAACGGGCATAAACCACCGATGGGATGTCCCACTGATCCCGAACAATGGTCTCCGTGATGTAATTGATATAATAATACCAGGGCACCAACAAACCCACCAATAAGCCCGTCACATAGATGACTGCTGTTATAAGCAAATTTTTAACGCGTTTTTGCGGTTTTTTCTTTTTCGCCACAGGGATTTTTACCAATTGTTTATTTGACTCAGTTCACATAATTATGGCTCGCATGTTAACATGAGATTAAACCTTTGTGCTTACAATGGTGGCTTTCGAATCAACAGAGGACAGAACATGAAATCCAAACAACTTATCTTATCTTCAGCCTTATCTATTGCCTTGTTAAGTGGCGCTGCGTTGGCAGACACAACCTTGACCTATAACAACGCCGACGGTCAAGAAAACAGTAAAATGTATTTAAGTGAAGGCATGGCCAAAATAACCAATGACAGCGATGTGAACACAGCACTGATTTTTAATACCCGCGAAAATGCCTTCACCGTCATCAACCACGAAGACAAAAGTTACATGGTATTTGGCGAAAAAGAAATTGCCGCTTTAGGTGATGTGTCGGCAATGGTTGATCGCATGTTAGAAGAGCAGTTGGCCCAAATGCCAGCAGCACAACGAGAGCAAATGCGCGGTATGATGAAGTCGATGATTCAAAAACAATTGCCAAAACAAGCGGCCATGCCACAATATGAAAAAACCGGGGAGTCCTCCAGTTACAACGGTTTTGATTGCGAACTGGTTGTTCAGACAATTGACGGTAAAAAACAGGGTGACTTTTGTGTTGCCAACCACCAAGACTTGGGTGTTGAAACCGCAGATTATGCAGCCATCCAAGAATTCATGAAAATTGCCGAAAAGATGGCCTCTCAGTTTGGTCAAAGCCAAGGTGTTAACTTTGCTGCCGTTGGTGAGGTGTTACCGGTTTACTACCAAATGGGTCAAGAAAAAGCTTATTTAACTGGGGTCAATGATGATGATTTAAGCGCTGATGTATTCAGTGTTCCTGCTGGCTATAAACAACAGTCACTGCCCAAAGAAATGTTCAGATAACAACACTTCAAGTCGTAACTTAAAGCCCTGTCTGATTGACGGGGCTGTTTTTTTCTGTTTAAAAAAAATATCAGTCAATCAGGTTCTCCTTAAGTCGCTGATATTTGGTAGAATGCGCTGATGTTTAAATTTGTTCACACTGTCTATTACAACAGCACCGAAAACCGGCGTGCAGATTTTGAGTATCACAGCTCAGAACCGACAATCAATGAACAGCTCATAGCACAATTACAACAAGAGATTAAACACCAACACCCTGTCATTGTGGTTAATGCACATGCCTGTCTACCGGCCTACTGGCAACCCAGGTTATTGCAGCCCATGGTTGAAAGTGACGCCATTAATCACATCAGTGCATTGAGCGCTCAGCAACATGAGTTATCACCTATAAGCCAAGATTTTGTCGGCACTTTGGCACAACTGGATCAAGTGACCTTTTTGTTGCAACGACCGCAATACTTTCTCAGCAGCACCTTCAACCCCAATTGTTTTGCTGTTCGAAACATCACTGCTTTATCTGCTGATCAGAGCAAATATGCAGTCAACAACTTGGTGGTTGATGTGTCGCCAAAGAACCATCAGCTAATTGCTGCTGCTGCACAACCTGACATCGGTGACCAGCGTCCTTTACCAGCACACCCACTGGCCGAATTACAACTGCAGCTTGTTCAACTACAGCCACAAGTGATCAAGACTGGCTACCCTGGGTTAGATGATAAACCAGTGGTGTTACATCTGGTTATGGATTGGGGCGGTGGGGTGCATCAATGGGTGAATGATTTTGCTCATAACCACGATGAACATCATCACTTGATTCTCAGCTCACATGGGGAGTTTTTTCGACAGCAACAAGGTGAACGTTTTCAACTACACTGGCACCAAACTTCTGGCTTGGTGTTGAATGAATTTCACTTGTCCCAAGTTATCAAGGCGACCACAACGCACCATGCTCAGTATCAAGCCATGCTTGATTCAATCATTGACTGTTGGGATGTTCAACGATTGGTTGTTTCTTCATTGATTGGTCATGCCATGGACTGTTTGAATACGCGTTTACCAACGTTGCGAATTTTGCATGACTATTTTCCACACTGGCCCAGCTTAACGGCCCAACTTGATGATGCTGTTATTGGCCAAGACAAAATAAATCAAGCCTTACAGGCCACACATCAGGAGCCTTTTGGTGAAATCAAAGCAAGTGAGTTGAGTGTTTGGCAGCAACGTAGCAACCAACTGTTACAGCATGACAACATCACCATCATCGCTCCAGATGAGTCGGTTAAAGCCAACCTGCTTAAACTATCGCATGCCTCCAGTTATGAAAAAACGCTGATCATTCCACATGCTTTGGCACCGCTGAAACCTATTAAGTATCAAGCCAAAGGTTCGCCATTCAAGGTGTTGGTGTTGGGTCGAATCAGTCCATCCAAAGGGCAGAGCTTACTGCATAATTGCCTGCAAAAACTAGCCAAAGATGAAACCACTGAGTTCATCTTATTGGGCGCAGGAACCAATGGTGAAGACTTTAAGGAATATACCAACGCCAGAATAATCAATGACTATAAACAAACAGACTTGACTCAGCTATTGAATGAAATCTCACCCCAACTGGCCTTATTGACTTCAATCACTGCGGAAACCTTCAGTTATACCTTAAGCGAGCTACTGATGTCAGGCATCCCTGTTTTAGCCACACCAGTCGGCGCTTTAAAAAATCGCATAAAAGAGGGTGTCAACGGCACACTCGTCAATGCCGATGCAGAACAGATTTGCAAAAAAATACTGGATTTACAGCAACACCCAGAGACCCTGGATCAACTTCACCTGGGGGCTTTACAAACAAAACACCTGCCGATCGAGGAAAACAAAGCTGCTTTCAATCAGCTGTTAAACCTGTATCAAGTTAAACTGAGGTCGTATCAGACTGATGGATTGTTGATGCCTGAACCCATGGTGCAAAAACTACAAACAACCCAAAGTCTTGCTGATAAATTAAATCAGGCCTTAAAAGTCAGTGAACTGGGTTTGAAAGAACAGTCTAATTGGGCCAAACAGCTTTCAGAGCACAATCAGCATTTGACTGATAACATTGAATTGACTCGCAAACAAATAGAACACCTTGAAGCAGTGATAAAAAATCAAGCCGATGCTCACCTTTTAGAAACGAATCATCTGAAACAAGAAATTGGCCACATAAGCCAGCACCTAGAACAAGTGAATGAAGAACTGGCCGAAACCATTAAAGTCCGAGATGCTTTGGTGCAAGAAAACGCCGAACAAACTCAATCGCTTCACGAAACCCAGTTAGCGCTCAGTCAATCAGAAGACAGCATTGAACAAATAAAGGCCAGCCGCTCTTGGCGTGTCACCAAACCCTTGCGAGCTTTCACGACCTACGCTCGACACAAAAGAAATGCCGCTAAGTTCAGATATGCACAACTAACAAGCTTGCCCAAGCGCGTCATCAACAGCCTCAAGTCTCGTGGTTTGAAACAAACCGCGCTGATGGCCAAAAACAAACTCAATAAACCCAAACCACAAGCGCCAGCAACAGCCCATGCGGTGACTGAGGACTACCAGCCACTGACCATTCAATGCAGCACACAGCCTCTGGTGAGTGTGGTGATTCCGGTGTTCAACCAATTCAAACACACATACCATTGTCTCGAATCTTTGGCAAACTTGCCTGATAAAACCGGCTTTGAAGTCATAGTCATAGATGATTGCTCTACCGATGAAACACCCCTCGCCATCCAACAAATAGACGGTATTATTTACCACCGGCAAGCTGAAAATGGTGGTTTCATTGAATCATGTAATACCGGCGCAAAACTGGCTCAGGGTCAGTTTCTGCTGTTTTTGAATAATGACACCGAAGTCCTGCCTGGGTGGCTGGATGAATTGGTGCTGACTTTTGAACAGCAAGCTGATGCTGGTCTGGTTGGCAGTCAGTTACTCTACCCAGATGGTCGATTACAAGAAGCCGGAGGTATTGTGTTCAACGATGCCTCAGGTTGGAATTATGGCCGATTGGATGCACCTGATGCACCCGCGTATCAACACCTGCGCGAAACAACCTACATCAGCGGCGCCAGTGTCATGATTGCCCAATCTTTATTTAAACAACTGGGTTGCTTTGATGAGCGCTATAAACCAGCTTACTATGAAGACACTGATCTGGCTTTTGCCGTGCGCAAAGCAGGCCTCAAGGTTTACTATCAACCCCACAGTCGGGTGATTCATTTTGAAGGCATTTCGTCCGGTACAGACTTGACATCTGGGACCAAAAAATACCAAGTTATCAATCAACAAAAGTTTGCCGAAAAGTGGCAACATGAACTGGCCAGTCAACCAGCGCCTGGGTCTGACATCGAACTGGCCAGGTTTCAGAGCCAGCCACCGAGGGTGTTAATCTTTGATGCTTGCACACCCACACCTGATCAAGATTCAGGTTCATTGCGGATGATGAATCTGATGAAAATTTTCAGTGAGCTGGGCTACCACGTCAGCTTTGTACCTGAGAATATGGCTCATTTTAATCATTACACCAAAAACTTACAGCGCCTGGGAGTGGAGTGTGTTTACGCACCCAAGTACACATCTGCAATGGATTACCTGAAAGCCAAAGGCAACTATTTTCAAACCATCATCCTCAGCAGATACTATGTGGCCGAACCCCTGATGCCATCAATCAGGTCTTATTGCCCACAGGCCAAAATTTGGTTTGACACCGTTGACTTACATTATCTGCGCGAAACCAGAATGGCCGAGTTAGATAAAGACAACACCGCCTTAAAGGCCGCTGCTCAAACCAAGCGCAAAGAACTGGGTGTGGCTAAAAACTGTGATTTAACCTTGGTGGTCAGTCCCTACGAACAACAAGTCCTGGCCACTGAAAACCCTGATTTGGATGTCGCTGTGTTATCCAATATTCATGAAGTTTATGGCGGCCACCAAGGTTTTGTTAACAGTCAAGACATCATGTTTATCGGCGGCTATCAACACACGCCGAATGTAGATGGCGTGTTGTGGTTTGTGGACAAAATCTTACCGCTTATTTTAGCTGACATACCCAACATAAAGCTGCACATCATTGGCTCCAAGGCGCCGCAAAAGGTGATTGATTTAGGCCAACACCCGAACATTGAGTTTCATGGCTTTGTTGAGGACATAGAACCCTTGATGAAAAATATTCGAATTGCCGTTGCGCCGCTGCGATTTGGTGCTGGTGTCAAAGGCAAGGTCAACATGAGTATGAGTTATGGACAACCGGTGGTGGGCACCAAGGTCGCAGTGGAGGGCATGTACACCCGACATGGCCATGATGTCATGATGGCTGATGCTGCGGCTGATTTTGCTGCAGCCGTTATCAACCTCTATCAAGATCAAGTGCTGTGGGAACAAGTCTCAAAAGGTGGCTTGGAAAATGTTGAAAAATGGTTTTCATTTAAAGCGGCTAAAAACAGCATAGCTGATTTGTTGGGTCAATTTTAAGTTCAAAGCAACAGCAACAAAAGCACTGTTCATCAAGTCTCTGATTTTATTATTTGTCAAATGCCATTAAAAAAACTATCGACCTGATTGATATTTAGCTACAATTATAAGATTAACTGGTTGCATGTTGCTGCATTTTAAGGGTTTGCAGAAACATACAAACGGCATGTCACTGTGTTATTAAAAGCGTGCCCAGCAGAATAAAAATAATTATAGCCGCCGCAACACAACATTAAAAATTAAGTGAAACAACTTCACACAAGCGATGAATGAAGACTAAAAGAGGTTAACAAAGAATGGTTCATTTAAAAAATAAACAGTTATTGATGTGCATTCTTGCCACACTCATGCTTATTTTAGCCTGGGTAGAATCAGCAAGCCTGCAATGGACACTGCTGCTTTTTACCATCACATTAACCATTGGTTGGGCCTTCACTTTTCCGGTCATTAAAACCCGTTTTGATGATTTATTTGCTACCAAGGTTAATTGGATGGTACCGGTAGCAGCCAGCCTTTGGCTGGGCATCAGTTTTTGGCTCAACGAACAAACTCATGCTGCTTTATTGCTGACTTTGCTGCTGAGTTGGATGGCGGGCCTGCTGCTATTCACAGACATTGATCTTGAAAAAACGGCAGCCAGCATGGCTTTGCCTACGCTGAGTTTAGTGGTGCTTTTCATTCTTCAACCAGCCGAACAACTGGGCTTGTCAAGCCCAGTGCTTTATGCTTTTGTCAGCTTGACTATTTTAAGTTTTTTCGTCATAGCGACAAAAGTCCTCTTAACAGCTGTCATTAAAGATAAAAAGAAAAACAAACCACTGTCTGCCAGTTTGGCCAAACAAATCAAAAAAGCAGAAGATGCCATACATGACTCTCAAGTACTTAAGGAAGAAATCAAAAAGTTGAAAGTTGATTTGTCTGCAGCAGAAATGGCCAAAATGGAATTTTTAGCCACCATGAGTCACGAAATTCGCACGCCTTTGAATGGAATCGTGCCATTGATTGACATTGTTATGGACACTGAACTCAATGACTTTCAAAAAGATTATTTGACCACCGCACACACTTCAGCCACCCAAATGCAAAAGTTGATTGATGACTTGTTGGATTACTCTAAGGTGGAAGCAGGCAAATTAACCACAGAAGTGACCGGACTGAAAGTCAGGAAAGTGGTGGGAGAAGTATTAGACAGCTTAAACTCATCTGCCGAACGCAAAGGATTAGAAATCTCTGCCACCATAGACGAACAAATCAATCCACTGTTGCGCGGTGATCCTATCAGGGTCAGACAAGTTCTAACCAACATACTTTCAAATGCCATTAAATTCTCGGATCACGGTAAAATTATTGTTGACGTCAAAAAAGTCAAAAATTTCACCACCAAAGAATTGATTCGTTTCACCATTAAAGATCAAGGCATAGGCATTTCACCGGATCAGACTGAAAAGTTGTTCAATGCCTTTACTCAGGGAGACAATTCATCAACCCGCAAATTCGGTGGCACAGGTCTGGGATTAGCCATCAGCAAAAAGATTGTTGAGCTGTTGAAAGGTCAAATGGGCGTGGAGTCTAAGCTCAATGTTGGCAGTACCTTCTGGTTCGAAATTCCATTTGCTAAATCAGCTGGTGACAGCATCCATGGCGGCACAGAAGTGCATCAACACCAAGCCATTTTGTTGAATACCCACCCAATTTTATTCAAACGCATTCAAGCCGATTTAGAGCATGCTTCGTTACCAGTACAAACTTCTCTGAACTACCAACACGCGATATCGAGAATTCAAGCTGCGCGGGGTATCCAGGACGGTAAAACTTCCCTACTGTTTATAGACTTCGACACCAATGCCAAAATTTTTAGGCAGTTGTTATTATTGGTAGAAAAAGGTGAGTTGGATGATGTTTGGATTTGTGCCATCACCACTGGCGGCCACATTGCTGGTGTCAAACAATATAAAAACATCCAAATCATCCACCCGGATAAAGAAGTTGAGTTGATTATCGGTGAATTTGAGCGCCGTTACTTTCCAGAGGAAGTGATTGAACTGGACGAACAACAACCCGATCAAGACGAAACTTTTAAAGTCAAAAACAAAGGGGAGGACGAGGAAGATCAGGATGATGAAGAACAAACAGCAAAACCACCGGTCAACCTTGAAGACATTTCAGAAACCATTTTATTGGTCGAAGACAATGAAGTGAACCTGAAAGTTGCACAGAAACTGATTGATTACATTGGTTTTCCCTTTGATGTCGCTGAAAATGGCATGGTGGCATTAAGTAAGGCCAAGAACACTCGCTACCGACTGATTCTGATGGACTGCCAAATGCCTGTAATGGATGGGTATTTTTGCACCAAGAGAATTCGTAATTACGAAAAGAACAACAACTTGAATCACACCCCAATCATCGCCATGACAGCCAATGCCATGTTAGGTGACAAGGAAAAGTGCTTAGATGCTGGCATGGACGATTACATGTCTAAACCCTTGAATCGTTATATTTTGGAAAAAACATTGAAAAAATGGGATCCATTTGCGGCTCAAAAAAAAACGATAAATCCAGCGCTACCGATAACCAAGAACAATAATTCTGAAGTTGAAATAAATTCTAAATGGCTGAATTTAAAAGCACTCAATGAAATAAAGGCATTTATGGGCGAAGAAACCAACTCTTTGTTAGATCTGTTTCAGCAAGAGTCACCGAATATGTTAAACCAACTCAACACCTTCAGTAATACCCAAGATTTTGCTGAAGCCCGACAAATTGCCCACACGCTTAAATCTACAGCTGCCAATATTGGTGCTTCTGGGTTCAGTCACTATTGCAAAATGGTTGAAGCCGCCGCCATTGAAAAGAAAAAACCTGAGGTGGTGCAAAACATCCTGAATGCTCGCAAAGCCTATGTGCTGACCGTTAAAGAAATAAAAAAATACCAGTTAGCAAATGATTGACAGAGTAACATGACAGTTAAAAAAACACTCAAATATGGGCTTTTGTTCAGCCAGCATTCAGAAAAGTCAGCTTATTTCTAGTAGTTAAAAAGCAAAGACTGCAGAAGGTTGATTCTGTTATCAACTCATAGTAAATTAGCCGGCCTTTGACCTAAAACTGAACCATGAGAAAAGCCACATTTTTATCCTTGTTCTTATTGTCTCTGAACCCTGTTTCATATGCCCAAGAAAACACTGAAAGTACCGACAACGCTGATAAAGACATCGAAACATTGGCGCCTCTACAAGTCACTGCCAGTAAAACAGCCACTTCGACTAATGACAGTGCCACAGCTGTAACTGTGGTGACTCGTGAAGATATTAAGAACAAACCCAATACCTTATTACCAGATTTGTTGCGCCAGGAATCTGGTGTATACATCCAACAAACCACCCCAGGTCAGGCGGTGCCAATTATCCGTGGTTTGAAAGGTTCGCAGAATGTTCACTTGGTCGATGGCATGCGGCTGAATACCGCCTTTTTCCGCAATGCACCCAATCAATACTTGGCCTTGGTAGACTCTTTCATGACCGCTCAAATTGAGGTGGTCAGAGGCCCCTCTTCAGTGTTATACGGTGGTGATGCCTTGGGCGGTGTGGTCAATGTGTTAACGCACACACCTGAGTTTTACACTTCTGAGTGGGACATCAACGGGCAATTTTACACGTCTTGGGACAGCGCCGATGAAAAGTGGATCAGCCACGCCGGTGCTGATTTTGGTAACAACAAAATTGCCTCAACCATCGGTGTCAGCTATCAAGACATTGGTCAAAGAACCACAGGTTCGGGACAAACCATCCCTTTTACAGCCTACACATCAAGGTCATTGAATAACAAATGGGTGTTCAACACGTCTGACAGTTCTAACTGGATTTTTGATGTTCAATACACCCACCAACCATCAACGCCGAGGGTGGATAACTTGGTGGCTGGTTTCGGAGAGACACAACCTGAATCATTGATCTATGAGTTTCAACCCAATGAACGCTTGTTTTCTCATTTGAAATACACCACCGCTAATGTCACCAACTGGTATGACATGGCAAACTTTCATTTGGCCTACCAGAAAATCACCGATAACCGCTTCAGTCAACCACTGTCAGGCAGTCGCACTGACACAGAGCAAAACAACAGTGAACTGCTCAGCATGCAAGCAGATTGGAACAAAGCCATCAGCGATACTAGCTTGCTGGTTTATGGGTTTGACAGTTATGTTGATACCCTATCAAGCGCCAGACAACGGGTGTTATCTGACGGCACAGATGTGCCTCGAGAACCGCGTTATCCTGACCAATCAAAAATGCGCCAAATTGCTGTTTATGCCGATTGGCACCAGTTTGTTGATGACCATGAGTTCACAGTTGGTGGCCGCTTCAGTGACTATGACATCGACCTCAACAGCCCACAAATTGCCGACGACCAACTCAGCCTGACTGATTTGACTTGGCATGTCAGCTGGTTGTACAAACTCAACCAAGCAGACCGTATTTTTGTTAATGTTGGTCGTGGTTTTAGGCCGCCGAATATATTTGATTTAGGCCAAGTGGGCGAGCGTTCTGGCAGTCGCTTCAATATCATCAATCCAAACTTAGATCCTGAGTCCGTTATATCTTTTGACTTAGGCTACAAACATGCCGGCAATGGTTGGCAAGCTGAAGTCGTTGCCTTTGTATCAACCTACCAAGACGTCATTGCTTCGGTTGAAACCGGCGAACTCACCGCTGATGGTCTTGATGTGGTTCAATCACAGAACATCAATGAAGTGGACATATACGGTATAGAATCAGAACTGAATTACTATTTCGATAATGGTGGACACTTGTTTGCTAACCTCACTTATACCCATGGTACCGAGGAAACCGATGACAATGAGGAACCAGCTGATCGCATACCGCCTACTTTTGGCGTGGTGGGTTATCAACAAGACCTCAACAGCCAATGGAATGTTCGCTCTCAAGTTCGTTTCGCCAGTACCCAGGACCGCTTAAGTGCACGAGATTTGCGCGATCCACGCATCAATCCGTTTGGCACAGGTGGCTTTGTGGTATATGATACACACTTCTCTTGGCGGCCTGGTATCAACAGTCAAATCAGGCTGGGTGTTGAAAATATTTTTGATAAGAAATACCGTGAACATGCTTCTGGTTTGGATGCTCCTGGCAGAAACTATCACGCTTCTTTGTATTATGATTTTTAACCTGACACACATGTCAGTCAAATAGGTTTGAACTATGTTGATTTTTGAAAAATCCATGCCTGGCAGAACGGCCACAGCACAATCTCCAGATGAAGTAGATGTTAATCATTTAATTCCCGAAAAATATCAAAGAGGCAGTCGTTTGGGTATGCCACAAGCCAGTGAATTGGATGTGGTCAGACATTACACCCAACTCAGTCAAAAAAACTTTGCCATCGATACCAACTTTTATCCGCTGGGTTCATGCACCATGAAATACAACCCAAGGGCGTGTAATTCTCTGGCCATGAAAGATGAGTTTTTAGCCAGACACCCATTGGCACATGTCAGTTTATCGCAAGGTTATTTGGCTTGTATGTATCATCTACAGCAAATCCTGCAAGCCGTTACCAACATGAAAGGGGTGTCATTAACACCGATGGCAGGTGCTCAAGGCGAGTTTTCAGGTGTGGCCATGATCAAAGCCTATCATGATGATCGCCAAGACTTTGCCCGCCGAGAAATCATTGTGCCAGACGCGGCACACGGCACCAACCCAGCCACCGCCATCATGTGTGGTTATAAAGTCAAAGAAATCCGCACCACTGAAAACGGCAATGTGGATATGGATGCTTTAGAAGCTGCCTTGGGACCACAAACAGCAGGCATCATGTTGACCAACCCATCGACCTTGGGTGTGTTCGAAAGTCAAATCAAAGTCATCGCTGAAAAAGTCCATGCGGTTGGCGGCTTACTGTATTACGACGGTGCCAACTTGAATGCCATCTTGGGTAAAACCAATCCGGGTATCATGGGTTTTGATGTGATTCACATGAACCTGCACAAAACCTTTTCAACCCCTCACGGCGGAGGTGGCCCTGGCTCAGGTGCCATCGGCGTCAGTGAACGTCTGTTGCCATTTATGCCGATACCTTATGTCGGCAAAAAAGCTGGCAAGTACTACTTTGTGACCGCCAAAGAAGCACCCAAATCGATTGGTCAATTGTCTACTTTTGCGGGCAATGCAGGGGTTAACTTAAGGGCTTATGTCTATGCCCTGTTAAACGGTAAACAAGGCATGCAAAGAATCTCTGAGTTTGCCACCTTAAACGCCAACTATTTAATGAAGCGTTTAGAGGCTGTGGGATTTGATTTGGCGTTTAAAAATCGCCGCGCCAGTCATGAGTTTATCGTGACCTTGAAAAAACAGGCCAAAGAGTTCGGACTAACCGCCAGCCACTTAGCCAAAGCCTTGCTGGACGAGGGCATGCACGCGCCGACCGTCTATTTCCCATTGTTGGTGGCAGAATGTTTATTGATTGAACCGACTGAAACAGAATCTAAACAAACCATAGATGCTTTTGTTGATGCCATGGCCAGGGTCTTGGAAATGGCCAAAACTGACATCGAAAAACTCAAACTGGCACCCTACACCACACCGATTCGTCGTCTGGATGAGGTTAAAGCGGTTAAAGAGCCCAATGTGGTCTTTAAGATTCACGCTTAAGCACAGCCATGGCTGATCCAGGCTTTCGCGGTCCCAAAGAAATAATCCAAGCCTTTCAGTGGTCTATGAAAGGCTTGAAAGCCACCTACCAAGCAGAAGCATCCTTTCGTATGGAGGTTTACCTGTTTGTACTGTTATTACCCTGCGCCTACTTGTTAGCTGACACTCACATCGATTTAATCTTGTTGATTGGTTCTGCCCTGTTGGTGTTACTGATAGAAATCATCAACTCTGCGATTGAAGCGGTGGTTGATTTGGTTTGTGGTGATGACCGCCACGAATTGGCCGGACGTGCCAAAGACATGGGCTCAGCCGCCGTTTTCATGTCACAAGTGATCGTGGTGTTGGTTTGGGGTTTGGTTTTTTACCACAACCTCATGACCTGACTGTTTAACTTTAATTCACCAACTACCGACGTTCTCCATCGATTGCCAAGGCTCCTGAATAGGCAAGGCATCGCCTTGTTGTAACAGCTCAATTGAAATGTTATCTGGTGTTCTGATAAACGCCATGCGCCCATCTCTGGGCGGGCGGTTGATGACCACACCTTGGTCCATCAATTTTTGACAGTAGGCATAAATATCATCCACCGAATAAGCCAAATGGCCAAAATTCCGCCCTTCAGAATAGCCCTCAGTTTCATCCCAGTTATGGGTTAACTCAACCATCGCCGACTCATCACCTGGCGCATGTAAAAACACCAAAGTAAAGCGACCCGCTTCGACATCACGCCGACTGTGTTCAACCAAGCCCATTTTGTTGACGAAAAAGTCAATCGTCTCCTCCAAGTCACTGACCCGAACCATGGTGTGTAAATATTTCATAACAGTTCCAATGATTAATTTTCATATGATAATGAATTATATTCCGTTAAACAATGTTAATGAGGTACAGAGCAGACTGTATGTATTATTTAAAATTCTGATAAAACGACACAATAAAGCTTCAAGCAGTCACCTCACGATTTAATTAAAATACAATAAAAAACATGTGAACTTTGTTTTTTGATATAGTACGATGTGCTTAGTACATCGATAACAACATAACTAATTAAGGAGAATTATGATGAATAAACTGCTATTTGCACTTGGAATGCTCAGCCTCACCTTGCAGTTGAATGCGATTACATTGAATAAAAAATATGTCGACAAGTCGACTAGCTATACCATCACTGATTCTCAAGTGGCACAAATCAATGACTACTTGCTGTTCAATCAAATTTACAACTTTGAGATACCGTTTAAACTGGCGCTCTATTCAATGCATACCGAGACCCAAGATGTGGTTAAATTACTAGATGGTGAGACCAGTAACCCGGAAGGCGATCAGCATTTTATCAGGCTGGGAAACCATGTTTATTTCACTAACTGGACTGGGCAAGAAACCACTGTTTGGAGAACTGATGGTACACCTGAAGGCACTTCGCAAATTTATGCGAATGGCATCATGTCAGGACTCAAAGTCAGCAACGGTTTATTGCATTTTTCTGATGTTAACACCGGTCAAATGGTCACCTATGATGGCACACAAATCGTGCAACATGAAGTCCTAGATATCTCTTTTGACATCGACGATGTGTGTGCATTTACTGGAAACAACATCATCGCCATTGGTTTTGCTGAGGGAGTGGGTGGCCCTTACTTGCAATCCAATGCGGGCAACGTCACTGAATTGGATTTAGAGTTACCGGTAACAATCAACGGTTATGAACTTAACTTCACCAGCCACAATGGCAGCTGTTACACCTACGTGCCCAATGCAACAGGTGGCACTGATATCTGGAAGTTCAATGCCGACGGCAGCTCTCAATTATTATTGGCCTTACAAGATGGCATCACTGCTGGCCTGTTATCACACCAGAACCGAATTTATCTCAGACAAACAAACGACCAATTTGTTGGCCTTAAAATTTCCCGCCTGAGTGCTGATGAAACCGTGATTGATGCCTCTTATGGTGACATCAATTCGCAAGACTTAGCCGTTATAGAATGGTCCTCAGTGGGAGAGTTCATTGCCTTACGAACCACCACACCCAATGCATCGCCCGCGATTGACAGTGTATATCTTTTGTCATCAAATCTACCAGACATCCCATTCCATCAAATACTCTTTCCTATAAAAATGCCCGTCGCGTTCGAAACTCAAGGTGGTTGGATAATCCAAACTGGCCAAATTTTGAATGGCGTAAAGCCTGTCAATCAATTGATCACAAATCCATTTTCAAACAATCAAAGCACCCTGTTGCTTCCGGAGGGAACAGCGTATCAGTTTACTTCCGACCCCAACCAATCTGGAATTTATATGTTGGCATATGACGGCTTGAAAACCACCGTGTATCAAACTGCAGACCAGCCTGACATAGGACCCATCATCACCGGTGGTTGGTTCAACCCTGACATTGAAAACCAAGGCCTGAACATCATCCAAGGAACCCGGTTCATTGGCAGTGAATACGTCAGTGTCACGGGTTATACTTATAAAGATGGCCTGCCTTTTTGGTTCGCTGGCAATGCAGATTTTCAATTCCCACAAGACAATATCGACATCGAATTATTTGAATTTTCCGGTATCGGTATGTTTGAGCCCAACATAACACCAGAACGATTGCCTTTCGGAACCATCAACCTACAAATGAATGGTTGCAATGAGCTGAACAGCACCATCACCACTGCTAACGATGTCTTTGAAATGCTTTTATATCGGGCAGATGATGTGTCATTCACCCAAAACTGTGTCGATTAATCAGTCACCAAATAATTAATTAGATGCTCTTTTCGTGATTGCTTGACCACCCCCCCTGACCGCTTTAAGCTCGGTCAGGGAGTGGCAAGAAATCACCACTTTATTCAATAATAAAGGTTCGTACCGCTGATTTAAGGGTGGTCGAATACAGCCTAATCACACCACTTGAAAGCCTTTCTTTTAATAAGTGCTTGTTGTGTGTGTAGTTCTTCCCACTGCTGACATCGTTGTGCACGTTCTTATAATTTTTTATTCAAATCATTGGTCAAGCCCAACAACAATGATTTAAACTGTATTAACACCCTTCAGTCCGCAGCCACTATGATTGATAACAAAAGTTCCAGCAAGCTGGGTAAACAACTCCTGGCAAATAAGTTTGAAATATTCAAATGGTTTGCTCCAAGCAAGGCATGTCATATCATTAAACTGGCCGGACAAAATGGCCCGGAGTGTCAGTTATGAAAACGGCCAAGAAATTCATCTCAAAATGGCTGAGCATTGTTTTTGCTGCACTGATTCTGGGTGTGGCTGGCTTTGCGATGTATGCCTATCAACCCAGCATTGAAATGATGGCTGCCAACAGCCTGCCAAGCTTTGATTCAGAGGTGATTGAAAGGGGTCGTTTGATGGCTGCTGCCGGCAATTGCGCCTCCTGTCACACTGCAGAGGGTGGTGCGCCTTACGCCGGCAACTATGCGATGAAAACTGGTTTTGGTACGATTTTCTCTACCAACATCACGCCTGACCGTGAACAAGGCATTGGCGGTTGGTCAGAAATGGCTTTTTTGCGCGCCATGCGCAGCGGCGTGGATCGTGAGGGTCAGCACCTGTACCCGGCCTTCCCTTACAACCACTATGCCAAGATGAACGAAGCAGATATCTCGGCCATCTATGCGTATATCATGACCCAGGTTAAGCCGGTTAAAGTAGAGCAACAAGCCAACCAATTGCCCTTTCCTTTCAATCAGCGCTACCTGCAGGCTGGTTGGAAACTGGTTTCGGTTGATTTGGACACCTACCAGGAAAACCCTGAACAATCAGCTGTTTGGAATCGTGGCGCTTACCTGGTCGAAGGGGTCACACATTGTGGCGCTTGTCACACACCACGCAATGTCATTGGTGCGGAACAAAATGACAGAAAATTTACCGGCGCAACGATAGATGATTGGAGCGCGCCTGCATTAACAGCAGACAATGAATCTGCATTGCCTTGGACAGCAGCAGATTACAGCACTTATTTAAAGACTGGCGCCACCCGACTGCACGGTGTGGCTGCTGGACCGATGGGACCGGTGGTGCATGCCGGCCTGCGTAAGATACCCGACAGCGACTTAAAAGCCATGGGCGTTTATCTCGCTGATCTATCCGGAAGTGGGCAGACTGATGCAGCTTCGGCTGACATCATCAATGCCAGTCTTGAACAAGGCAAACCACGCCAAGCCTATCGCGGGGATGCCGGTGAGCGCCTTTACGCCACAGCTTGTGCAGCTTGTCACTACAATGTAGAACAAATCGCCATGGGCCGACCGGACTTGGGAATCAATTCCGCCGTACATCTGAACCAACCAGATAATTTAATTCATGTTATCTTGGACGGTTTGGACAACGAATCTGGAATTGCAGGCGTGGTCATGCCGCGCTTTCGCGATGCGCTGAACGATGAAGAAGTGGCGCTGATTGCTGGCTATTTACGCGCCTCCCGAACCGATAAAAACCCTTGGCCAGAACTGACACTTAGGGTATCTGATATTCGAAGATTAAACCCATAAAAAGAGGAGAACTGAATGATAAAGCTAAAGATTAATGGCCGCGATGTGAATATCGATGCCGAACCAGACACACCTTTGCTATGGGCCCTGCGAGATGAAATTGGTTTAACCGGCACCAAATTTGGCTGCGGCATTGGCATGTGTGGTGCCTGCACTGTGCATGTGGGTGGACGGGCCACCCGCTCTTGTATCACCCCACTGTCAGCCGTTGATGGCACAGAAATCACCACCATAGAAGGCCTGGATGCAACCCACAACCACCCGGTTCAAGTGGCTTGGCGGGATTTGCGAGTACCACAATGCGGATACTGTCAATCTGGACAAATCATGCAAGCAGCTGCCTTGCTCAGCGACATCCCCAGCCCAACAGATGATGACATCGACTCGGTGATGACCGGCAACCTCTGTCGCTGCATGACCTACCCGCGAATTCGCCAGGCCGTGCGCCAAGCCGCCGCTGCTAAACAGGAGATATAGATATGTTCAAAGAAAAATTTTCAAAACAACCTATCGATACCTCACAAATCACCCGCCGTGGCTTTCTTATTGGTATGACGGCAGCTGGTGCTGTGTTTGGGTTTCCTGGAGCTGCTTATGCAGCGATGAATCCGGCGGCCAAAAATGGTATCCCCAATGGGCCTGATGGTGCGACTTTTGAACCGACACTGTGGTACTGGATTGACGAAAAAGGTCAAGTGAATGTGAACATCATTCGGGCCGAGATGGGACAGCATGTTGGTACCGCAATTGCCAGAATACTGGCCGATGAACTGGAAGTGGACTGGCAGGATGTGCAGATCACGCATGTGGATAGCGATGAAAAATGGGGTCTGATGGTCACGGGTGGTAGCTGGTCGGTGTGGCAGAGTTGGCCTGTTTATCGCCAAGCTGGCGCCGCCGGTCGCACTGCGTTGATTGAAGCGGCCGCCCAAAAATGGGGCGTTGACCCAGCTGCATGTCAGGCTCGAAATGGCGTAATTACCAGCGGAGAGCAATCGATCAGTTATGGTGAGCTGGTTGCTGCTGGCCTGTCACGCAGTTACACCGAGGATGAGCTCAAAGCACTGCCGCTTAAACCACATGCTGAACTGCGCTTGGTGGGTAAAGATGTAACGGCGCTCGATATTGATCATAAAACCAATGGTCAAGCCATTTACGGCCTGGATGCCAAAATTGATGGCATGGTTTACGGGGTGCCTTTGATGCCACCGACTCGCATGGGTTCCAGTGTGGTTTCCATTGATGACAGCCAAGCAAAGGACAGCAAAGGCTATCTGCAAACCTTACAGTTAGATGATCCATCCGGAACCGTGCCGGGTTGGGTGGTGGTGCTGGGTTCATCACTGATGGCGGCCAAAAAGGCTTCCAAAAAAGTACAAGTTAAGTGGCAGGAAGGTGAAACAGCTAAAGTGTCCGAGGCCGATATTCAGGTCCATTCACGAAAGTTGATTAACGACCCCAAGGCCGGTTCAATCCTGGATACAGGGAACACTGAAACCACAGCTGTGTTCGACCAAGCCGCTGACCTATTGGAGGCAGAGTACACCACCTCGACGGTACTGCATTTTCAACTTGAACCGGTTAACGCAACGGCTTATCAAAATGCTGATGGGGTGTGGGAAATCCACACCGGTAACCAATGGCAGTCTTTGATACTACCAACGCTGGCCAAGGCCTTGGGCGTGGAGTCCAAGCAAATCATCATGCGCACCTATATGTTGGGTGGCGGCTTTGGTAGGCGACTGAATGGAGACTATGCTGTGCCAGCAGCCTTGGCGTCTAAAGCCATCGGTGGTAAGCCAGTTAAACTGGTGCTGTTTCGTGAAGATGACGCCCTATTTGACAGTCCACGCTCACCCAGTGTACAAAAATTACGCATGGCTTTTGACCAGCAAAAATCCGTTATCGGCATGGAACACCATGCTGCAGCGGGTTGGCCGACTCAAGTTATGGTGCCATCTTTCATGCCCAAAGGCACCAATGGCGAACCCTATGATCCATTCGCCATTGATGGCGCTGATCACTGGTACACATTAGGCGCTCACAAAGTCAGGGCCATTTCCAACGATTTGGCCAACCGCACATTTCGCCCCGGTTGGTTGCGCTCAGTGGGGCCAGGCTGGACTCACTTTGCGGTTGAGAGTTTTATCGATGAGGCCGCGCATAAAGTTGGTGCAGACCCTTACGCTTTCAGAATAGACCACCTCAAGGCAGAGGGATACAATGCCGGTTCGGCGCCTAATGCAGTCGGTGGTGCTTCCCGCCAAGCCCATGTACTGCAGCGGCTCGCTGAACTTTCAGGTTATGGCAAGACCCAACTGGGCAAAGACACGGCGATAGGCATCGCCACCACCTTTGGCCAATCACGAACCATGCCAACATGGGTGGCTGGCGCTGTGCAGTTACATGTTGATCGTCAATCAGGTGCTGTTGATGTGCAAAAGATCTGGCTGGTATTTGATTGCGGCACAGTGATAGATCCAGATGGTGCTCGAGCGCAGTGTGAGGGCGCGGCACTTTGGGGCCTTTCCATGGCGCTTTACGAAGGCACTGAGATTGAAAACGGCAATGTGCGTGACCGCAACCTGAATACCTACACGCCGGTTCGCATGATTGATACACCACCGATGGAAATTGAGTTCATCGAGAGCTCAGAAGCCCCGGTCGGCCTTGGCGAACCAGGTACCACCGTGATTGCGCCGGCCATTGCCAATGCCATCCATAACGCCGTAGGTGCCCGCATGCGTCACTTGCCGATCTCACCGGATGCGCTGTTGGCAGCCCTGTCTTAGCCGTTGAATGTGCTGAAGTGGCCCAATAAACTGGGCCACTTCAATTAACTGATGAAGTTTTAACTGTAAATAGATCAATCAACTAAGTAATTAATGGGGTTGTCTTGGCGTGATTCTTTGACCATGTCTCTTACAGCTTTAAGCATGGTTGGGGCATGGTAAGGGATGCCATCTTTAAGGGTCCACTCAATACCACCAGTCGCCTCATCTCCAGTCAGGGCTTGGATGTTTCTCGGCAAAAGCACCGAAAAATCGGCCATCGGGTTGCCATTAACAATCACCATATCAGCGGTATAACCAATGCGGATTTGACCCAACTTATCGCCTTGCCCCAAAACCTGAGCAGAATTAACCGTGGCATGTTTCAGCACTTCTAAAGGGTGAAAGCCAGCTTCTTGCTGCAGTTGAAGTTCACGCAAGTACCCAAAACCGTAGAGCTGATAGATATAACCCCCGTCTTCTCCGGTGGTGATGATACCACCCTTATCGGCAAAATCCCTGAGCGCTTGGAACCATATCTGGTAGTTGTTTTTCCAAAACACTTCATCAGTTGAAGTCCATCCCCAAAAGAATGAACCATGCGAATCCGCACTGGGCTTAAAGAACTTTTCTAAACCAGGGTGTAAGTAATCTTTGAACCAAGGCGATGAAATGGCCCGCTGCAAATCTCTTGAGGCTTCATATATTACCAAGGTTGGGTCCCAAGCCACACCGGCATCAACCATGCCTTGTAACACGATTTGTAATTTGTCGTAGTCCACTTCACGCCACAAGCGCCCTGCATAACGAAAACGATGTAACTCATTGGAGTAGTTCATGTCTGGCGGGAAATTCTGTACCCCATTCAAAGCCGCATCGGGAACGCCATACCAATGTTCAATGGAGGTGGTGCCAGCCTTGATGTTGTCCCAGGCATTCATGTCCTCAACCCCAACATGGTTGGCCACCGGTAATTTATACTCCTTGGCCAGCTTAGAGGCGGCCAGAAAAGTTTGTTTGTCCATCATGCCAAATTTCAAACCATCAGCACCTTGTTTCTTATAATCAGCAATCATTTGTTTTAAGTCCTGTTCGCTGTGATTACCCCAAATACCGGGATAAACAAACATGCGCGGCGCAATGATCACATGCTTGGCACTTTGTTGTTTTTCTTTCATAGTGACTGCCGTGTCACTGCCCAAGTCTCTTACTGTGGTGATGCCGCTGGCCAACCACAAATAGTGTTGATAGGGTTGAGCCATATCAATGCCCGCCCGGGTGTACATGGTGTGTGCGTGCATATTAATGAATCCGGGCAACACATAAGCGCCCTTGGCATCCAACTGTTGAATTTTGGTACTGCGCAGTTTGTTATCCTCGCTGGCAGCAGAGATGGCTTCAATCATGCCATCTTTGATGTGAATGTCATAGGGCCCTTCTGCCGGTGTTCCCACACCCACCACCACCATCGCGTTGGTAACCAATAACTCATCAAGTTGTTGGTTGTGCAAACTGGGTTGCGCGAACAGGTAAGTGCTACAAAATAACAATAAATAAGCGGTTGTTTTCATGGTTTGTTTTCACATCATTGACGGGGTTTAATGATTGTAACAAGCTGAATAAAAATTACCACTGATTAACTGCTGCATCTGCCCGCAGTGGTTATCGTCGGTTAAATTTAACTTAACGCTTTCTGAACGTGATTTGCTTATTCAGTTTTGATTCAGTCAAAACCCGTAAATTGGAAAGCACAGTAACAACAGGAGATTCTATGATGAAATCTTTCAAAACACATTTAACCAGCTATTTATTTTTAGGCGCATTGTTATTCAGTGTCTCAGCCATGGCTGACCGCAGCAGAGATGGTGGCTACCAAAACAAAGACAAAAACTCACGTCATGCGCAAAACTACAGTGCCAAGCCCTATAAAAACGAAAAACACAACTTTCGCAACGACCGTGGTTACAAAGGCCAGCACAGTGCCCGCCAACAGGCACACAGCAATAAACATGGCTACAACAACAGCAACGGCCATAACAACCATGGTTACCAATCCAATGGCCACCGTAACAACAGATCTGGCCAACAGGGCTTCAATGGTGACTACCGCAACAACCGCCACTTTGATAACCGCAACTACAACCACAACAGCTACAGCCACAATAACAACCGTCGCTTCAACAACCATGGCTACAACGGCTATAACGGCGGCCACATAAGCCACAACTACTACAAACCGAAAAAGTACTACAAAAAGTGGAAAAAACAAAACCGCAGGTATTGGAAAAACAAATACCGCCACTTTTACAACTACAATGTTTACCGCAACGATCAATACAGGTACCGCCCGCTGCGAGGCTTAGGACATTACTTTGATCGTCCCGGTTATGGCTATGGTCATTGGCATGAAGGCGGTTGGTGTGCCAGCTACCACGATGAGCGTTTTTATCAAGATTACTACAGCTATTACCCTTACCAAGATGGTTGGCGACACGGTGATGGCGACTTCGGTATCTGGTTCAGTTTCAACCTATAAAACAAAATAACCATAACCACACAAGGGCTCGGGATGAGCCCTTTTTTATGTCCACATCATTTTTTCTTATGGCAACCAATTTAACTCATTCTCTGCCAACAAATTTTCAACCACTGTATCAACCACATCATTTTCAACGGCCAAGTCAAACAGCCTTTTGGCTGCTTCAAATTGCTTTAATTGTAACTTGGTCACCAGCAGGGTGTGCGCATAGTATTTATTGTTCGGCTCGGCGAGGTGTACAGGCGTCATCAATTTATCTACCCGGATAAATAGGGACTCAGCAGCTACCTGCTGCTTGGCTTGCTGTAATAAATCTGCCACCAACAAGGAATCTACTGCCAAATCATTAGCTACCGAATAGTTGTGCGGGTCTTTTTCATAATTTTTTTGCGAAATGTCTAAACCTTGTTGAAAATACATCAAAGCCACAATCAAATCCCCTTCTGACTGAAACACTTCACCTGCGGTGCTGTAGGAGTAGGCTTGTTCGCGTTCAAACTCTTGGTTAAAAGGTGCTTTTAGGGTTAAGTTATTACCCAGTTTTATGGCTGTCAATACGGCTTTTTTAGCCGCCTCTTTGTCGCCAGCTTCCAGATGGAAAAAAGCCATTTGATTGAATAAGATGCGTTGGTTGTGCTGTTTTTTAATGTCTTCAGGGTCTTGGTCGATGCTGTCTTCAGCAAACTCAATCGCCGCAACGGTGTCTTTAATCCCTTGGTTTAATTCGCCAAAATCTAACTCAAACCAAGCTTTGAGCTGCAAGCTTTGCGAGTTGGCATGTAACCAGTCTGCATCTTTGGGGTCAATGGCTAGTTGGGCTTTGGCTAACTCAAGGGTTTGATTAATTTGTTCTCTGGCACGCTCTTCTTGTGCATACTCCATCAAGTGATAACTGAGTTCGAGACGCGCTTCCCACAGCGTCTGTAAATCAAAATCAGTTTCATTTTGTTGCAGGTGTTGCATGGCGTCTATCGCCTCGAGCAGTACCTTTTCGTTGGCTTGTTCCTGACCGGCTGATTGCAGCACCTGACTTTCATAGACCCTCAGCTTAGCCAACAAAGCATAGTATTCTGCTGAATTAGCCTGACCATCTTGGGCCAGTTTAAGGTGCTTTTCAGCCGCTGAAAACATTTCTTGAGCCGTCACCGCCTGTTCTAAATAATCATACACCCGTCCAGTGTTCATATAAGCTTTTGCCGATTGGAAATGACCAGCTTGATCCAAGGTTTGTGGATCTTGAGCCCCCAAATGTGCCACGCTTTTTTCAGCCACCGACTGCAAGACATCGATGCGGCCTATGCGTTCTAAATTTTCGTATAAATCATCCAACATAAAGTTCATTAACTCATCAGTGGCATTCTTTTCAGCCACTGTAAGCTGTTGTAGCTGTTGGACATCGCGGGTGTACTTAGCAGTGAAAAAAACGGCTGAACCCAGAACCACTAATAATGCAACAGTTACCCAAGGATGCCGCTTGATTATTTTTTTAAACACCGCAGAAATTCGGTGACTATCAAAACTCAAAGGAAAGCCTAACTGCCATTGATTTAAATCAGACCTGAGTGCATCGGCGCTCTGATAACGGTTGTTTTTTTCCGGTTCAGTGAGTTTTAATATGACTTTTTGTAAATCATTGGAGACATGGCTTATTTTGAGCGCCTTGTGGATGGCCATTGCATCATTGATTTCGATGGTTTGTCCTTTTGATTGCAGTAACAAGTAACCAAACATCATCCCCAAGGCATATAAATCACTGCGTTGGTCCACTCTTTCACCGGCCACCTGCTCAGGTGCACTGAAACCAAGGGTGCCATAATTAAGTTCGACCTGGTCGTCCGCAATCATGGCGATACCAAAATCAATCAACACTGGAAAAGGCACACCGTTAATCAGTTTGACCAACACATTGCTGGGCTTGAGGTCTTTGTGTAACACTTCACGGCGATGCACAAACTGCAGGGTCTCACACAAGTTCATCATCAACCCAACCACCTCTTGGGTATCCAGCTGCTGTTGTTGACAGTACTGATCAATGTGAGGTCCATCGATGTACTCCAACACCAACCAAGGTTGCCCCTCATCGGTGATGTTGCCATCAATAATAGTCACCACACCAGGGTGTCTCAGGTCAGCCAACAACTGCATTTCCTGCAAAAACTGTTGTTTCAAAGCTGTTTGGTCAAAGCGCTCAGCAATGAATTTAATCACCACTGTTTGTTGGTACACACCATCTGATCGTTCCGCCAGGTAGATATCACTTTGTCCACCACTGTCTATTTGTTGGGTGATTTTGTATTTGCTTTGCAGTTGCTCTTCGGTTAACTCCGAAACTGTGAAAGTATCTTCTATCAAGTGTTGAACCTGCTTGTTCAGTGAATCAACAGGTTTATGATTAATGCCTTTTTGTTGCAGGTATTGGTCTAAATCTATGTCTTCATCCTGATCCAAGTCAGCAGCAATCTCTCGCCAAAGCTGCTGCAGGTCTTGCTCCTTCATTGCATCGCTGCCGATAACATGGCACGTGCTTTCTTCCAATTTCTAAACACCGTACGCTCACTGACGCCCATCACATCGGCAATGTCTGCAAATTCCATATCACCAAAAAACTTAAAAGTGAATACTTGTTCCAAGTTGGCATCAAAAGCCTTCAACTTAACCAAATGCATCTCTAAGTCGATTAAATAAGTAGAATCTTTAAACACCGGTTGTTGTTGGGCATTTTCTATGTTTTTATCGTCATCAACATAGGTGATTAAACGGTTCTTTTTCGCCTCATTGAGCAAAATATGTCGCATTGCCAACGCCGAATAAGCGAAAAAATGGTTGCGGTCATTGAAAGTTTTGTCGTTTTTTTGGCTTTTTAACCAAGCTTCATTCACCAAAGCGGTGGTGTTAAAGCCGGTGCCTTTGACTTTAAAGCGTTGGGTTCTGGCGATTTCTTTTAAACGTTGATAAACCGCCTCAATATCCTGTTGTTGTTGGCCAGTGAGTTCACCTTGGTTTTTATTTAATAACTGAGTAATGTGAGCCGAATCCATGAAAGTTCCTACCGCTGTTCACTTTAGGGTAGCAAATGGCCTGCTTTTTTTCAATCATGTCCTTATCACAATCAAAAAGTGTGTCAGTTTTTTTATGTTCGGTTGTTAATAACAATAACAATTAAATTTAAAGGAGTTATTTATGAAGTTAATTAAAACAATGGTACCGTTTATTTCTCTCGCTTTGCTCACCGCTTGTGGTGAAAGTGGCACACCCAGAGAACGGGTTGAAAGCAACTTGTCCAAATTGGTCAAAGCTTGTTCTGATAAGGGCGGTGATTACAGCGGCGCTGCAGGTCTGGTCGCCTACTCAGGCTCTGATCGCGACAGGAAATATAAAGACCTGGCTTCAGCCGAGGGCGAGGACCGCAGTGTATTAAATAAAACCTGCTTCCAACTCAGTAAGTTGATGAACGGTAAAAACAGTTACACCCTGATGAAGTTCGAAGAAGAGCCAGAAAGCGAGGGCACCTGGTATGTCCAAACAGTCAAATTCGATGGTGACAAAACCGCCCAACTGGCTTTTCTAGACATCAAAGGCACCATGGCCCTTGGCGACATTGATTGAGCGACTCAATTAAAATGATTCGCACAAAAACCAAACCGACCACTCAACTGCTGCCGCTGTTGAGTGGTTTGATGCTGATGGCCTGTCAACCAGACAGCAACTCACCCAACTCAGGAAATACATGTATGCAACTAACTGTCCAACAAGCCGGTTCGCAAATCGTGGACATCTACAAAGAGGCCATGGTTGAAACCGCAAAACTGGTCAAAAACCAACCAGATGCCAACACCATTAAAGCTCAACTCGATGACCTACTGAGTGCCTGGCAAACAGAGTTACTGACGATTGGTCAGCATGTCATGATCATGGGTGAAGCCGAGAAAAAGCAAGTTGAAGCTGCCATCAGAAAAGCCCAAGCAGACATGCAATACAACGAACAAGGCAAACAACAGTTTACAGCTTATTCTCAAGGTGTTTTTCCCTACCACAAAGACAGCCCGGACTTATACCAAAAACTCAAATCCATCAACATCATCACCCAGTTTGCGTTCTTTGATTTGCTTAAAAAACAAAACAAAGAAGCCGAGAAGAAATGGGGCCATTTGATGGTGCCTTTTGAGTGCCCTGAATAACGGTATCGCACCAATTAGGGAACTGATGCCAAATAAAGTCTTTAGCGGCATGCCTTGCCTGTACCTGTTCTGGCACGACTTAGCTATCAAGGAATTGCTAACAATTCAGTCTTCAGCCTGAATCCAACCCTGTTGCAGGTCAAGGTCAAGGAAGGGGACAATGATAAACCGTCAAGCTTGGGAAGTTTCACACAACTGTGATGCTCCCGTAGCTGCATCCCTTGCGGGTGCCTTTACTTATGAGATTTTTGCTTAAGTGACGTCATTATGCCAGTTTCTTTGATAATAACTGGCAGTGATTACTTCACTTTTTTGTTTATAAGATATGTTCAATTTAAAGAGGTGAATGATGAAAGCAGTTTTTTATACCATTCTGTTGCTTTGGGCCATATCGACTCAGGCAGCTACTTATATGGTGAATTCCAGTTTCGACACGGATGTGTGTGACCAAAATACTTGTACCTTGCGCGGTGCCATCAATGCAGCCCTGGCGGCACCCGGAAATGACACCATTTCTTTCAACATACCGGCCGATGCCATCAATGAGAACTACTTCACCGGTGGCAATGGTGCCGATGTCTATTTTTATTGGCTGATTCAACCAACTGCCGAGTTACCTGAGTTGCAAGACATCACTTTGGATGGCAGCTCTGCGGGTGTTTCTGAGGCCGGTAATCCGACCATTGTGCTGGATGGCTCGTTGGCCGGTTCGGGTACCAGTCAAAACCCAATGGATGGGCTGACGCTTTTAGGTGATGTGACCGTGACTGGTTTGGCTGTGGTTAATTGGGAAAAAGCAGGCATAAGCATGGCTTCAGGAACAAACAATCAGGTGGCTCATTGCTGGTCAGGCTTGGAGCTGCCCTATGGCTTGGATGCAGCGCCCAACAGCACCGGTGTAATGCTGCTTGGTGGTCAAAACCTTGTAGTCCATGAGAATATCATTGCTGGTAATGATGACTACGGTATTTTCATAGACAGCAACGCTGCTGATGTTGAGGTTGCCAACAACCGAATGGGCATCGGCGTAAATGGTGATGCCTTGTCAACCGGCATCGCCGTTTATTCCAGTGGTGCAAATAATGTCTTGATTGGGCCTGATAACCACATCGCCAACAACAGACGCGGTGTGCAAGTGGTTGGTTTCAACAGTGGCAACACGCATGTGTTCCGCAACCAAATTCATGACAATGATTTTTTAGGCATTGATTTAGGTGTTTTGGGTTTTACCGCCAATGACAGTCAAGACTTGGATGAAGGGCCCAATAACTATCAAAACTTCCCAGACCTTCAAAGCGCTCAGCACGACCCGAGTGGCAACCGCATCAATTTCAGTTATGTGGTAGACAGCAGCACCGCTGCCAGCGACTACCCCATAACTGTTGATGTTTATGCCGCAGATGGCATTGGACAAGAAGGCCAAACATGGCTGGCCAGCACCACCTTCACTGCAGAACAATACCAATCAGGTGCACCCGTATTCGTCACCCTGTCTGCTGATGAGCAAGTGGCTGTGGGTGACACCATTGTCGCCACCGCCACCGATGCAGCTGGCCGCACTTCAGAGTTTTCAGTCGGGTTCGTACTGGGCGGCGATGCTGACTTTTCCATTGCCTGCCAAACCAAGCAAATCACCACCACCTCGGCATTAACATGTAGCCTGAACTGTCAAGCTGAAGCGGTCAATGGTTGGGGAGATGAAGCGCAACTGCAATGTACAAACCCAGACAGTTCCTGTAACTTTTTACCTTCAGACGAAATCTCTTTCGTCAATCCTGTGGTGCCTATTGTGCTTGAAATCAACCATGCAGCAGACAGCCCTGGCATTTACGCCAGTGAAGTATTGGCCTCAAGTGAAGTTTCCGGTGGTACCGTCCAGCGTCAAGCAATACTGACCATTAAACAATTGGCCGATGATGATTATGTGTTCAGCAGTGGCTTTGATGGGGTTATTTGTCAGTAATCAGTTGGTTTGATTGTTGAATGATTGATTACTGATGGTTTGGTTTGCACCACCACATTGATCAGTAACACCACCATCAATGTGTTTTATGACTTGAACACCGACCTCATATTTGAAAACGGGTTTGAATAGAAGTTCTTTAACAATCACCTCGGTGGTTTGGGGCAAGGATGCCCCTGATCACTTCTTAACAGAATAAATTTGATGACCGTTTTAGACCGGCAGCCGCACCTATAGCGGATGACTTATTTAGCCAAAGCTTGTCATTTTATAAAATATTTTTTCGATCATTTAAGTTTATTTGTCAGTATTCCCTGCTATTAGCTGTTTAAAGGGGTATTACATTAAATAATCAGAGGTGATTAATGAAAATTTCAGTCTTAACTTTTTTCTTACTTTTATTCAGTTTTGTGGCACAAGCCAATATCATTACGGTTAACAGCACTCAAGATTTAGTCAGCAATGATGGCAACTGTACTTTAAGAGAAGCTGTGACAGCTGCTAACTTTGATATTGTTGTTGACCAATGTAACAAAGGCTTGGGTAATGACTTGATTTTTTTGTTGATTGGCGCCAGCAATGAAAGCATTCAACTTGGAAGCCAACTGCCCATTATTGATGGTTTAGAAATTATAGGTCCGGGTGCCGATAAACTGGTGCTGTTTCCAGCCAATGGCAACAGCAATCACATCTTTCAAATCAACACCAACGGAGATGTGACTTTGCAGAATTTTCGCATAGGAGGGGCGCAATCAAGTGCCATTGATGTGGTTAATGTAGCTGATCTGACCTTATCTGATATGCAGTTCCTCAACAACCATGCAGCCAGTACGGAAGATGGTGGGGCTTTGTATCTCAGCAACACCAACCCATCACTTAATTACAGTCGAACCATTTTGCTAGAAAACATTTTGTTTCAAGGCAATCAAGCCGTCAATGGGGCCGCCATTTCAATCAATGGGGAGTATGTCTTGGAAGTTCATGAGAGTGAGTTTATCAACAACACGGCCACTTCATTTGGCGCAGCCATCCACAAAAACAGTGGTGAGTTACAACTGGTAGGTCGTTCCCCAGACACCATCCATCAATCTCAATTCATTGGTAACACTGGCTCCAGTATAGTGACCTACAATTTACAACAATTGGACATCAACCAATCCGTTTTTTATCAAAATAACAGCGATTCAATAGTCTATAACTTCAACAGTTTTGGCTCCATTTCCAACTCCTTGTTTGCTGAAAACGCCGGTTCCCGCGTTATTTATAACAATTCAAGCACACAAGCCGGGGTGCCACAGTCAGAACTGTCCATCAACTTCAACACATTTGTTGACAACGGTGGCATCGCTATATTAACTGTCTGGGCATCCACTGCCTTTATCACCGGCAATGTCTTTGCTGGGCAACTGGGTTGCTCTGATGGAACCAACGAAGGTCAGCCTGTCGGCTTTGTTGTCAGTAATGGCTATAACCTTGAAGACAATGACCGCTGTGCATCGCATGCGACCGATGTGACATTCACGGATGCTTTGTTGCTGCCCACCGGTGATTATTCAGGGCAATTGTTGGCACCCCCTTCACCCATCAGTCCATTGGTTGATGCTGCTTCGACTTGTTCAAGCCAGGATTTATCAGGCGAAGGCCGACCTCGCGATGGGGATGGCTCAGGAGGTTTGGGTCAATGTGACATCGGCGCAGTTGAGCGCCCCAATGCCTATGGTTTGGCATTGAGCTTCCCAGGCAATGGAGGTGGTGAAGTCAGCTTACCTGAGTTTGATTTAGTTTGCCAATCTCCTGATGCCTGCCTGTGGCCTTTGCCGCGCAATGAGACCTTTTCATTTCAGCCTTCAGCAGACACTGGCAGCACCTTTATTGCTTGGGGCGACAGCTGTTCTGGTGACACCACATGTGATGTGAACATGAATGGTTTCAGGTTTTTATCAGCTGACTTCAGCCTGGTACAAAACCCCGTCACTTTAACTGTGGGTAAATTTGGCAGTGCTCCTAACATAGGAGCCACCGTCACCAGTAGCCCGGCTGGAATCAACTGCGGACCTACTTGTGTGGCGCAATTCATTGAAGGTGATGTGCTTGAATTAACAGCTGTTCCAGATGCCAACACCTCCATCGGTGCTTGGACAGGCTGTGACAGCATTTCAGCAGATGGTTTAATTTGCACGGCCACATTGAACAGCAACACCACCATCAATGTATTTTATGACTTGAACACCGACCTCATATTTGAAAACAGTTTTGAATAAGTTGTCAGTATTTTCAAAGCTCAACCATTAATTAAGTATCTGAAATATTTTTCGAGGAGCTGGAAATGAAAAAAATGATGTTGACTTGTTGTTTGTTGCTGACCCTAGAAACGTGCTTTGCGGCCTTCTTTACAGTCAATTACAACGGCGATGATTTAAGCGACCCGGAGCCCAATGATGGTGTTTGTGAAACTGCTTTTGGTAATGGACAGTGCACCCTCAGAGCAGCCATTGAATCTGCCAATCAAACGCCTGATGGTCCACATACCGTCAATGTACCCTACCTCGAGAATGACAGTTATCCTGTGTGGGCTGAAAGTGGTTTAACTGTTTATGCCCAAATGACCATTCGCGGAACAGGTAATGGTCGTGCCGTCATCGCAGGTGATTTGTTTTTAAGTGATGGCATGCTAATTGTCACCGAAAGAGCAACCATTAAAAATCTTGAGTTCAGACCTGGCACTACAGGAGTGGTAGGCACATATGGTTTGCGCATTGACAGTCCAAACACGGTTTTTGTTGAGGATGTGACCATCATTCCTGGTGCGGATGGTATCAATCAAGGTTTATATATATCTGGAGGATTGGCTGTATGTACACGTTGTGAAATCAGGGATGGACAGTCACTTGGAGTAAGGATAGCCGGTGCAGGCAACCCAAACCTGACATTAATAAACTCCAGAGTCAGTAACAACATCAATTCTCAAGAAAGTGATGGTGGTGGAATACTGTTGGATTTTGGTCAATTAACCATTGTAGACTCATTGATTGATAACAACCAAGCTTTGGGCTCAGCGCCTAATTTTTTTGGCAGCGGTGGTGGTATTTACAGCCGCCAATTTGGCACTAAACTACAGATAATTAACAGTACCATCAGCCAAAATAAAGCTAACTATGACGGCGGTGGCATCTTGGCTCAAGGTGAAACCCGACTTGAAAATGTCACCATCACGCAAAACTCAGCGAACTTTAATAATAATGGTTCTGGAACAGGCGGTGGTATTTATATGAATGACTTTACCGTCATTACCGCCAAAAACTCTATCATTCATGGTAATTTCCTGCCATGCCCTACCGGCGTACCTTTTTGCATTCCTGCTGGTAGAAATTGTGATGATGCGGTGCCTGATGTCAATATAGGGATACAATCATTGGGCTGGGTAATGACAGGTAATGATGAAAACTGTCCCGTCACAGACTTAACTGGTGAACCCAACTACACCAGCTCTGCCATTCCGAAACTGGGACCACTGACTCTGTTGGGTGGTTTGCATCCTGTCCATCCCATCACCGGAGAAGGCGTTGAGGCAGATGGTGGCAACCCCGATGGCTGTACTTTTCAAATAGACACCGGCTCTGCGCTGGTGGACCTTCCTTTAACTTTGGATCAACGCGGTATGAGTCGCCCACAAGACAGTGACAGCAATATATTCGATGGCAACTCATGCGACATTGGAGCCTATGAAGCCAAGTGTTTTGGTGATGATCCAGACGGAGACTATGTGGGTTCACAATGTGATGTGTGTCCCAATGATTTTGATCCGTTGCAAGAAGATGGCAATGAAGATGGCATCGGTGATGCCTGTAGTGGGGATTTAATCTTTTTCAGTGGCTTCGACTGAACCACAGCAAAAGAGCCAACAAGGACGAGGCTCTTTTATGCCATCACTCAGCCCAAAACACCACCCGAATTTCGCTCTTTAATACCGCCCTCAGCTGTTCCAAATAGCCCAAATCAAAATGGGCATATCGAAAACTCTCATCGTCATTGAAGAACTGAAGCAACTCTTGCAGTGACATCCAAGAAGGTCGGTTGAGGACCTCATCATTGAATTTGCTTAGTTGCGCTTCTATGATTTCCCCAAGCCCGACACTGAGGTCATCAGGCAAGCCTTTCTCTGCAGACTGCTGGTAATAAATGCTGAAATTAAATTCACCCCAAGAGCTTGGCGCAAAATTGTACGGTGGTTCTCTGTCAGCCCATACCGCTACATCAAACAAGTGCCAACAGCCATCAAGATGGTATTCGATAAATGCACAGACATAGGTACTCATAATGATAATTGGCTATAAAATTTAACTGACATCATTTCATCATTCAAACTCAAGACTGACACCTGTCACCTCTCCGTGCTCTGAACCCAGTATTAACATGTAACGGTCAACCAATGGCAACAACTGTGCTTTGAACTTAACGGTTTCACCAGGCATGACTTGATTCACCTCAAAACCTTTTAATATAAACTTATCCATGTCTTTAGGTCTTTGTCTGATGGGGCTTTCAACGAATACAGCGGCCATTTGCCAGTAATCCACATCAACTGGACTGTAAATGTTCAGTTGTCCGTGCTCAACAGTTGCTCTGATTTGCACCTGAATGGTGCGATTTAGGTGAAAAAGGTTATCGGTTGTCACCACCGGCACCCGCATCAGACCCTTCAATGAGTCAATGCGCATCTCACCGGAAATACTGGATTGCCCATTTAAGTTGAAAGAACTGCTGAGTTGTTTGTGCAAACCTGCTGCTTGACCACCCACTGATTTAGGCAAAGTTTCAATAAAAAGTCTGTTGTTTAAATAGTTGGCTATCAGCTTTTCTGCTTCTGCCCTTTGTAAATCAGCTGGCTTTATGGGTTCACTGATTTTGCTGAGTAAGTCCTCGGATCCATCGACCAGTGCACCATCAAAATCAATTTTTCCTAAATTCGGCCATTGCTGTAACACAGTCAAGTCGTGCACGGGATTGGCTTTTAAGGCGATGCGACTTAAGCTGCTGACAGGCTCTAAATTATTGAGGTCTTGAATCAAGTTGTTGGAAACCGATAAAGTATGTAACACTGGGGTGTACTTATTTAACTCCAAAGATTGGAGTTTATTGTTATCTAAGATCAGTAAATTAAGTTGGGGTAGGTCAGCATTGACCACAAATTGATTGATTTTATTGTGGCTCAAATCCAAGGTTTCTAACAGCAGTGCGCTGTGATTGATTTCCACGGCAGTTAATTGACTGAAGTTTATTTTAAGCGAAGACAACTGAGGCAAGGCCAACAAAGGATTCAGTTCAGTAACGTTGCTGTGTACCACCTTGATGCTTGCTAATTTTTGACAGCTTGCAACACCATCCAATGAACAGAAGGCTTTGCCTGAAATCCTCAAGGATTTAAGTTGTGCTGGACAATTACTTAAATCAGCTTGTTTAAAGTGGTTGAGCTCTAGGGATTGTAGGCTTCTCAACTGTGACAGGCCTGACAGTTCACTGACTCCACTGGCTCTGATGGCCTGAATAGACCGATCAGCCACAATCACTGAATAATCGCCCAGGAAACCTTTGGGTGGTTCAGACACCTTAAAGTCTTTGGCTTTTAGCTGGTTGTCCAATAACCATTGCGCCATAATTTTGGAGTCCTCAGCAGACAGTTTTTGATCATCTTTTAGCCAGGCACTTAATTGATTGCTTTGACCACATGAAAATAACTGACTCAGACCCAAAATCAAACAACACAGCTTGAATTTTTGTTGCATATATAACCTCTGTTTAGAGTCTTAACAAAGATTGCTACAGTTACCTGCCAAAAAAAACACAGTTAACAAGTTTAAGCGTTAAGTTTTAGCACATTCAAGCAACAAGGATACGCCCGCAGCTGCACCCGTTGCGGGTGCCAATGTTGTTTCCGTGCCATTAATAAGCACATCTTTGTAACTCAGTTTGCACCAGAACCCAACCCTCATGCGGGGCAAGGCAGGGACAAGCCCTGCAGCTACATTTTTTTCCTTTACGCGAGATTAAGGCTAAAACAGATCGAGGCCCTTGTTTCAATCACAAATCCAGTTCACAAACTGAGGTTTTATCCATGCATTTGAAATAGATGCTGTGGTTGTCCTGGTTGTATGACATCGGCTCCAGGGTATAGGGGTTGGTGTATTGAGATTGGCTGATCACTTGCTGAACTGGTTTCTCTGGACTCAAGGCAATCTCAATTTGTAGCTTCAACAAATAAAACATACCATTTAAATCATGGGCACGGGCGATGTAGTCAGGATATGCTGGTATCAAATAACTGACTAACAATTTGCCTGTAGGATTGTATAACATACTGGGTGACCAGCTCACCGGGGTAACAAACTCGTGTTTATGCTGATTACTTTCTAAGTAATTATAAAATTCAGAAGTTCCCATGGCTGACACTTCTATCATGGGTTTAAACACATACAAATAATTGGTGTTATGCGTGGCTTGAGGTTGAAAAAAATTAATCCAAGCATCAGTGCCAATGGACTCTGCTTTATCTACTATATCAATCATACTCATGCCATATTTAAACTCGAATTCAAAAGTTTTACCTAGGTCAATTTCTGCTTGTTTTAAGGTTTGAATTTCATCTTGAATTTTCCTCAACTGCAATGGGCTCAAAGCATCTTGTTGTATCGCCGCTGATATACTATCAATGCTTGTTCTCACCGTGGCAGTGGCCACCATCTTGGTAATTAACAAGTGACTTTTATTCAAAATCATGCGCCAGAATCCAACATCTTGGCTCCATGTTTCTAAATAACCATCAGTGGTTTTATTAAGGAAAGCATCGGCCAAAAATATACGCTTCAGCATTTGAGTTGAACCAAATACCAAATAAGGCGCGTTGCTGGTGCCATCTATCTGGGTCGCACCTTTATATGTTTTCATTTCGATAAAATCAGCATAACGGTTGAGTTGAGCACTCAATCTTTTATCAGTGATTGGGTTACCCTTTAAATCATTGATTAAGGAAGCCATACAGTTTTTTTCTGTTCGAGACTTACAGTTAAAATATGTGTTTGACCAACTTCTGTCATATTCACTGATTATGGGGTTTCCAACCAGGTTTTTATAATCCTCTTGACTTAAATAGTCTAATCCTGTTTCAGCTATTTGCTGATTTAGGTAGTCACGAACTTTTTTAGTTGCTGCTTTTAAACTGGGCCCAGAAGCACTGTTAATGGCAATCAAAGCTGGATAAGCATTGTCTTCACTGAACGGTTCGGCTTGGATGTTTTTAATCGCCACAACTTCCGGCAACAGTTCTTCATCAAAGGCGGGAAGATTGATAATCACAGTGATAAGCAGCAACAAAGCAGCGAAGCCGAGTAAGTACAGCAAAGTTTTCTTTATTTTTTTCATCTTGGTTGTCCGTATTCAGTATTTGATTGGGTTCTATTGTGCTCAATGACCTCACTTTTCTCCTGAGTGGTACCTGAGCATGGCCTGAGTAATGTCTGAGTGTGGCTCAATTTCTGCCACTTGGGTGATAAACTGTGCAACATGAGTCAGGACAACAAACAATTTTACAACTCTGCTGGTTTACTGATTAATATCAGCACCGGTGAAGTTTCTGGTCCAAGCGGAAAACTACGCTTGAGTCCGGTCAATTCACGGGTACTCAATGCGCTGTTACAAGATGCCGAAAAAGCGGTCAGCAGACAACAATTATTCGACCGTGTTTGGCCCAATCAAGTGGTCAGTGACGATGCTTTAACCCGCAGTATTTCTGACCTGCGTTCTCAACTGAAAACCTTGAGCACAGCTGAGCCGTTGATTGAAACCATTCCCAAGGTGGGTTATCGCTGGAAACCTGCCTTATCTAATGATGGCCAGGTATTGAATGATTCAAAACCCAGTAAAACAACATTTTGGACACAAAATTTAAAGCCCATGTTGATAGCTTTGGTGGTTCTGATGCTGCTGTTGTGGGGTTTATTGGGGTGGTTGTACTATGGCGCTCAGACCAACAGCATGCCTTTGATTATTTTGCCCACAGCATACAGCCAAGACAACCAATCAGACAACACTGCGATAAAAACAGACGTGGCTAATTGCTTAAAACAAGCGGTTATGCAACACGATAACATGCAGTATTTATCCAGCTACGCTTTGGACTCACATGCAGGCAGTCCTTTTCCTTACTACAGCCATGAGTTTGGTGTCCGCTGGTTTATCGAAAGCCAGCTCAGCCAAACCGGGAAGCAGCTCAGCCTGACGCTTAATTTGGTTGATGCCAGAACGGCGCTGGTGATTTACAGCCAACAACACCTGTTTAATCAGGACAACGAGCTTGAAGCCCACTGCCAAAACTTTGTCGCATTTATTGCGCAGCTTTGATAACAACACTGCAATGCGTTGATGACAATCCATAAGTAGCTCTGTAAAATGTTTATCAATGGGTATCGAAAACTTTCAAATTCATCCGCAACTGGCAGCGGACAGCCATGCCTTGTTCGAGTGGCAGCACTGTCACCTGAGGCTGCATAAAAATGCCTCTTTACCCTGGCTGATCATCATCCCAGAAACTGAGCATATAGAGTTCCATGACTTGCCTACATCGTTACAACTTAAAATAACGCACATCAGCCAAGTCAGCGCTGACCTTTTTAAATCAGCACACGGGGCTGAAAAGATTAATTTCGCCGCCATCGGTAATGTGGTCCAACAGTTACATGTTCATGTGATTGGCCGCCATCGCAAAGACCCCTTGTGGCCAGATGTGGTTTGGGGCCGGACCTTACCTGAACAAAGCTACTCAGCTGATCAGCTGCAAACCATCAACACCTCGATTCAAAACCTATTGGAACACAGCGCATGATTTTTTTTGTTTCCATGCTGAATATCATGGTGGTGGCTTTGGTGGTGCTGATTCACTATGGTTTTTTGTTTCAGTTATCCATTTGGTTACCCAAATTAGAAATTAAACCACGTTTTACCATCGTGCTGGGCGTCTTTGGCGCCTTGTTGGCACACACCATTGAAGTTTGGATTTTTGCCTTGGCTTATTACTTGAAGCTTAAAGCTGGTATTTTTGGTGCTTTTGAAGGTAACTTTAATGGCAGTTTATTGGATTGTGCTTATGTGTCCTTCACTTCATTCACCACCCTTGGGTTTGGCGATATTGTGCCACTTGGGGATATACGCTTTCTGGTGGCGATTGAGTCCTTAACCGGCCTGGTGTTGATTACCTGGTCAGCGTCGTACTTGTTCTATGAAATGCAACGGTATTGGCGGGTCAAATAGATTTCTGATGCAAAATAAATACCTTAAAAGCTTCTTAAACCAGAATTTGACAACTTGTTAACTTGAACCTAGTTACTGAAAATGAATGACACCAGCACCATCATAATTACTTGGCGGTCTGCATTGATGTTGGCAGTTTGTATGCCAGTTTTAATGTCGGCATTTCTGTTGTTCTGGCAAAAGTTTGAAACCAAAGCAGCTGTTTATTTGGGCTTGTTTTTACTCACTGCGGTGATTAAAGTGATCCCACAAATCATTGGCTTTGCAGGGTTTTATGCTGTTTGGCCAGGCTTGACTTTCGCGCCATTTAACCTTGAATTGTTATTCGGACCGCTGCTGCTGTTTCACGCCCACCAACTGATTTACACCAAGCCTCTGGGTAAACTGAAGTGGCTGTTGCTGCCAGGTTGTTTGCAGTTTTTCTATTACCTGTGGGCCTTTTTATTGCTGGGTGATTACAAAAGTAAATGGGCATACAACAGTCGTTTTCATGAGCCCTACGTCCTGCCAATCGAAGCTTTGGCTGGGGTGTTATTATTTATCGTGTGCTGGGTTAAAATTTACCAGCTCAGCCGCAAGTATGAAAAATACCTTGAAAACAACCAGTCCACTGTGGCTGACTTTAAACCTGTTTGGATTCAAAGGATGTTGATAGCTTCTTTGATACTTTTGTTATTTTTTATCATTGTTCAAATGGTTCCTGTGTTCATAACCGATATGTCTTATATTGAAGAATACCCTTTGATTGTAATCATGATGTTCATTCTTGCTTGGGTTGGCTTTGAAGCTGTGCGAAAACTGCACCACCCTTATCCTAAAATAACAGCAGTCAAAAGTGCTCAAAGCGATCAACCTACCCCTCAGCATTCATGGCAAGAAGAAGCCAAACAATTGGAGGCTCAAATGAAGCAACAGCAATGGTTTCTGCAACCGCGTTTTTCACTCACAGACCTGGCGAGTGCCCTTGGCTCCAATGAAACCTATGTCTCTCGCACCATCAACCAAGGCCTGGGTTTATCATTTAACCAATACATCAATCAGCATCGGATAACCTATGCGCAACAACTGTTACAACAACCCAAGTCTTCAATACTTCATTCAGCGCTGCAATCAGGCTTCAACTCAAAAGCCACCTTCAACCGGGTTTTTAAAGAACAGCTTGGAATCACCCCAAGCCAATACAAGAACACCCTTAAAACGTCTCAAATCAAGTAAAAGTCGTCTCAAATCAAGGCTTAAGACGCATTCTTGCAGCCAATCCTTAGACTGATAAGCACCTTAATTTGAGCACACAACATGACCACAAATAAATTAATCAGCACCCTGACAGCCCTTGTTTTACTTTTAATCCAAGTTCATGTCAACGCATCTTCGCACCCCAGAGACCAGTGGTTAACTGCAGCGCAAATCAATGCAGATGTGGATTTGGCAGAAATGACTTACCAACGGGTTCACCCTGGTTACACGCGTTACACAGCAGCTATAACCATGACTGACGCTTGGCAACAAATCAGAACCCAAGCCAATCAACAAAATGGTATGCGCTTAGCTGACTTTTACCTCCATGTAAGTGAAGTTCTGGCGTTGGTTCGTTGTGACCACAGTAAAGCAGAATTACCTAAAGCTATGGCTGAGGCCCGGGAAACCACGCCAGTTTACTTACCCTTTCAGTGGCAATTCATTGACAACCAGGTTTTGGTAGAACAAGCCACAACCTCATCCGGGTTGATGCGCGGCGAGCAGATTCTCAGCGTTGATGGTGTGGCCATTCATGAACGTTTAGAGCAGGTTAAAAAATACGTGCCGGTTGATGGTTTTACCGACCACAGCAAAATGAATTTAATTGCCGCATCTTCTGAACACCAAGGTGGTGCACTTGATCATTTTGGTGCCATGTTGTGGCCGACCGACACACAAGTGTTGATTGACTACATTGATCTGGCCGGCAATAACCAACAAAAATCCATGCAACGCATTAATTACAGCCAATGGAAAAAACTCTCTTCTTCCAAGGCCCGCAATTTTATTGATGCCGTTGAATTCACTCAACTCAATCAAAACACTGCTTATTTGAAAGTTGACACCTTTGTCAATTACCGAAAACCCATAAAGCCTGATAAATTGTTTGATCCCATTTTCAAAAAACTCAAAAAACAACAAACCAAAAACTTGATTTTAGACCTGAGAGAAAACGGTGGTGGGTCAAACGAACCACCACAAAGGTTGTTGGCTCATTTGATGTCTACTCAATTCAGACAAGCCAAAGAAGTCAGGGTCAAAACTTTGAACTTAGATGACATCAAACAACACGTATTTACCTGGGAAAAAAGCGCGCTGAACCCCAAAGCATCACAATTTAATCAGAATGATGACGGCAGTTACAGCTTCAAGCCCAAGGTACTGAATGATACCCAATGGACCCAACCGGATAAAACTGCTTTCAAGGGCCGGTTAATTGTTTTAACCAGCCGCAATAATTCCTCAGGCAGCACCATTTTACTCAGCGTTTTAAAGTCTCGACCCAACACCATTTTTATCGGCGAACCTACCGGTGGCTCTGTAGAGGGGCCAACTGCTGGGGTATTGCTTTTTCTGAAGCTTCCAGCCAGTGGTATAACTACGCGTGTACCCATGTTCAGGTATTTCAATGATGTTGAACAGTTTGAACCTGGTATGGGCATCAAACCTGATGCTTTGGTTTCGACCACCAAACTTGACTTCATCAATGGGGTTGACTCAGCATTACAAGCTGCTATAAAAATGACTCAATAATATCAAGCAGAGAACAGCTGGTTCGACTACTAACCAGCTGTCTTAGGCCCAAGAAATGAGCCAGTCATGCGTTATACCCAACGCCGAACTTTTTTTAAATAATCTTCATAGGCTTGGCCAAACAACTCAGTCAGCGCCTGTTCTTCTGGTTTGATTTGAAATTGGTTCATATACACAACAAAAGCTGGCAACAACAGCCAAGTTATGGGGTTCGTCAATTTGAATCCAAAGGCGAATAAAACCATCAGAAAACCTAAATACATGGGATTGCGGGTCAAGCGGTACACGCCGGTTGTGACCACAGCGGTGGCTTTTTCTGGTTGTGTGGGATCTACTGTGGTGCGTGCCAGTCGAAAGCTGATGATGCCAGCAACAATCAATAACATGGCCAGTGTAAACACACCGAGAGCAGCCCATTCATGCCATGCCCAAGGCTGTTTAAACATCGGCAAAAACAGGTCAATTAACCACATCAAAGCGATAAATATCAGCATCAACAACGCTGGCGGAATTTTTAACGCCAACCCGTTCATACTTTGCGTTGTAACTCGGCAATGGCTTGCAACAACTTATCAGTTGGCTTGACCTTTTTGCCGCTGTTGTAATCGACCATCACAATGCGACCGGTGCCTAAGGTGGTGACGGTGTCTTGTTGCTTTGAGTAGACGCCATATTGCATCAAAAACCCATAGGTTTGGTTTTCTATGACATTGGCCCCTGCAATGATTTGATCTGGGAAAACCAAAGCCCGTTTGAACTGCGCACTGGTCTCAGCCAGTATCGGCCCCAATTGCTCGGCTTGCATATCCTCCATCACCCCCACCTGATTGAAATACGCCAATCGTGCGGTCTCAAAATATTTAAAGTAGACTGTGTTGTTGACATGTCCAAAGGCATCCATATCGCCCCATTGAACAGGCAAGTGGACTTGGACAGGAAAGGCTTGATCAAATTCTTTTTTTGTTCTCATGGTTTCTTTTTTTCACTTGCTTGGGTTGGGTTTTCAGTTATTTGTTGCTTGTACTGGTTACTCGGGAACTGATTATACAGTCTGAGGTGGGCTTGGTAGGAAAACTCATCAGTGCGATCCTCATAAGCAGCTATCCAGTCCCGTAGCATGGGTAAATTAGCATCTTGCTCGGCCTTGCTGCGGTACTTATGCGGCTCCCAAGGTCGATGTTTGGCATTTTTTTGGCACAGTGCAACCGGTAAATTCATAAAAATGGCTTGCTTGGCATGCTCAGCAACCCACGACAATAAATCAGCATAACAGCCCTCAATGACCCAACAAGGGTTTTTTGCCATAAACACATCGAGGCTTTTTTGCGACTGTGAAATCGGCTTTCTGGTTGGCGGGTCTGTGGCTTGCCAGGCCAAAGTGTCTAAATCAAGGTGGGCCAAATTATGCTCAACCGCCATGCGCTTGGCCAAGGTCGACTTGCCCGAACCAGAATTACCGAAAATGATGACTTTATTGGCTTGAGGGTCCATATTATGGCTTCACACGCCAAGGCGGGTTTTTTCGGTTATCGCCCGCCCAATACAGTTTGATTTTGTTACCAGAGGGGTCATGTAATATCGCCTCGCGCCACAGATAACTTTGCTCAGTTGGATCCTGATCAAACTCAATACCAGTCTTTTTAAGTGTCTGCACCCATTGATCCAAAGCTTGGCACTCAAAATATATCACCGCGCCATGAACCAATGACGCTGTTTCAAGTGACAATGAAAAAGTGGCCTCACCTTCAGGACATTCAAAACGCGCATAATGGGGGGTGTCAACAATTAAAACCATGCCCAACTGCTGATAAAAGTTGACTGCTTGAGCCATGTCATGAACTGGTAGTGTGACTTGGTTTAAATTCATAAGGGTTTTAACTGATCTTCAATGCCTTTGGTCAAGTCGGCCTCAACATCTCCAGTATGAGCTGTGCTTTTCTTCTCAAATAGCATCAATGTGCATTCTGATTCTGCCACCGGGTTGTGCATAACTCCTTTGGGCACCACATAAATTTCACCTGGGTTAAGTACCACTTCTTCAACTTTATTGCCATCCTTCACTTGAATGTTCAATTGGCCCTCAATAACCATAAAAAACTCATCCTCCTGGTGGTCATGCCAGGTAAACTGGCCTTTGACTTTGGCCAGTTTGACATAACTGTCGTCGACAGATGCAATGACTCTCGGTGACCAATGGTCGGTTATAAGCGCCGCTTTGTGTTTGAGGTTAATGACTTTATTTGACATCGGTTCACCTTTTTTGAGGTTCATTTCATCCGAATAAATCGACTGATTTGTGGGTTTAGTTGAGGTTCGGAGGTTCAGTAAACTGTGGTTTGATTACCACCCAATTGTTTGGCTCTGTTCAAAGCTTGGTCGGCATGTTGAATCCAGTCTCGACAGGAAACCATGCGTTCCGAGTATGCCGCTATACCTAAGCTGCAGGTGGCATAAAATTTTTGTTTGCCGTATAGAATTTCCGCACCTTGTAGTTTAAGTCTGACTTCCTCAGCCAAAACCTGTGCAGGTGCTGCGGTGGTGTCGCGCAAAAGAATCAAAAAAGCGTCTTCAGAAAAACGTCCACACAGGTCGGTGTTTCGAACACGTTCTAACAGTAAACTGGCAGTGGTTTGTACCACCAGATCTCCGGCAGACTGACCGTGATCGTTAACCAGTTTTTTAAACCCATCCAGACCCACCATCAACAACACACTGTTAGATGACTTGTTTCTGATGTGCCGCTCAAAAACTTCATACAACCGTTTTTCAAGGTACCTGCGGTTGAACAGTTGAGTCAAATCATCGGTACGACTGAGGTTATTCAGTTCGGTACGCAGCTTATCCAGCACTTTAGCGTTGCTTCTGACTTTAACAATCAGCAAGAGAATCACCACAAACAACAACACAAACATCAAATTAGCCAGGCTGACCAGTGAAGTATAGCCTGCGTCTACTGCAGCCACAGCATCACTTTGACTCATCAAGGCGGTCAACAAAATAACGCTTAAAATGTGATTTGATTTTTGATTCATACCAACGCCTGCCGTTTAACCAACGGGTTTGTTAATTTATTATAAAACGAATTACGCTGCTTGAGAATTGTTTTATTGATTCACACCACCCTGCAGGCCACCGGTGTGGATAATTACTGGCCTGTCTGAGGTGCTTATATGTCCTGACTGAATCATTTGCGCCAAAGCATAAAAGGATTTACTGTTGTATATTTTATCAAGTTGAATCTGATGCTTTTGTTCGAATGCCACACAGAAGCCGCTCAATTCTTCACTGTTTTTGGCGTAGCCTCCCGCATGATAATCACCCAATACAGCATAACTCGGCAACCCATTAACACCTGTTAACCATTGATTTATATCTTCTTTTACGGACTGTAAACCTTTCAATACAACCACCCCTAAAACTTGACACAGCCACTGATGTGCCGCAACACCTTGCACCAGCCCAGCCAAAGTACCGCCGGTACCAACGGGACAAATGATGTGGGTCGGCATCTCATCAAGTTGATGGTCAAGCTCGTCTATCATTTCTGCCATCCCTTTCAACGCCAGTTGGTTACTGCCACCTTCAGGCAAAACATACGGTTTAATGGCGCCATCCAACAGGGCCTGAAAAGTTGTACTTTGGGTTTTCAGGCGATAATCAGACCTTGAGATAAACACCAGTTGCATACCCATTTTTTGACAATAAAACAGGGTTTCTGACCACACGGCTTGGTTATTGGCCAACTCATTGCCTCGAACCAGACCTATCGACTTGAAGCCACACGCGTGGGCCGCAAATGCGGTTGCCACCAAGTGATTAGAATAAGCGCCGCCAAATGTTATGAGGGTTTCAGCACTTTGTCGCCGCGCTGCAATCAAGTTGTGTTTCAGTTTGCGCAGCTTGTTGCCTTGCACCACCTCATGGTTCAAATCATCACGTTTAACCACCACCTCGACACCAGCTAATTGGATGGTTTGACAAGGTGTCAGGGGCCTCGGTTGCCACAGGTCAAGTTCAATGTTGTGCTCAATGTCGTTCATCTCGAGCTAACTCACAAATGCCTTTTTTGACGTGAGTTGGCTTGGTTCGATTTGTCCACCCGAGGTGGTTGCAAAATATTGTCTAACTGACCCTTGAGTTGTGACCGCTCAAAATCCAGCTGCAAAGCATCTGAAACAATGGCTTCTGAATACCCATACAACTCGGGCAGCAAGCGATAAAGCAGTTCAAACTGACGTTTCAATGAAATTTTCCAGGTACTTTTTTCTGTTGCGAACAAGCTGTCTGAAAAAAGCATAAACCGCTCAAAAGCACTTTCATTTGTACCAACCTCCGAGTCACCCATAATTAATGGCAAGCTGTGTTTAAAGCGTCCTTGGTTGCCAAAAACATCCCAAAACCGCGCAAAACGACCCACTCGCTGTAGTTCTGCAAAAGTGATGTCCTTGGTCTTGAGCACAGTATAAGGCGGCGCTGGGCTGTAGGTCATTTGATACGCCTCGGTGTGGCGATTAATCGGCGCACCACGCAAACGTTTGAGAATGCCAAGTTGAATTTCTTGTGGTCCCAGTGCGTACAACTGATCAAAACTACCCGCAAAGCCTCTCAGCGTGTCACCCGGTAAACCAAAAATCAGGTCGGCATGAATGTGGGCTTCAGTATGCTCGCGCAGCCACCGCAGATTGTCCTTGGTTTGTTGGTTGTCCTGTCGGCGACTGATCAAACCTTGAATCTCTGGGTCAAAAGTTTGTACCCCAACCTCGAACTGTAAACTGTTGGCCGGGAACTGCACCAACAAATCTTTCAATGCAACGGGCAAACGATCAGGAATCACTTCAAAATGAACCATCAATTCACCGTCCAAGCCATCTCTGCCTGATTGGGCACCAATGCGATCCAAAAAAAACTGCAGAATGGCCGTTGAATGGGCCACTTTCAGGTTGAATGTGCGGTCAATAAACTTAAAATTCCGCGCACCTTTTTGGTACAACTTATCCATCTCAGCAAGAAATCGATCTAAAGTGAAGGTTTTTGAGGTTTTGTCTAAAGATGATAAACAGAACTCACACTTAAACGGACAGCCCCTGGAAGCCTCAACATAAATGATGCGGTTGCGCAGGTCCTCATCATCATAGTACTCATACGGCATGTTCAATTCTTCAAGCGCTTGTGGCAAACCTTGGATGATTTTATGTATTGGGGTTTGCCCGCTTAACAGCTGCTCACACAAGGTTTTGAAACTGCTTTCACCGGCACCCTTGATGACATAGTCCACCAACTCGACCACATCCGGTTGGTCGGGTATGTGACTGACTTCAGGGCCACCCAAAATAATGGTCAGCTTAGGTTCAATGGTTTTTAACAACCTCACCACGGCGGTTATTTCCACCACATTCCATATGTACATACTGAAGGCCACCACCTTGGGATTCATTGCCAACAGTTTTTCAGCCATATCTATGGCCCGATCATGAATGGTGAACTCCTTAATCACTGCCTGCTGTTGTAGTTCACCCAGGTTGGCATATAAGTAACGCAAGCTGAATGATGAGTGGATGTAGCGACTGTTGAGCGTGGTCAACACAATCGGCTTATCCGAACTATTTTTAACACCAGAAATCACGATAAATGCTGCTTTACAAATGGCATTAAGGATTCAATCACCGCTGTTGGGTCTTCCAGTGGTAGCAGGTGGCCGTTGTCTGGAAAATCGACAAATTGATGTTTGGGGTTGGTCTGCCAATGAGACCAAAACTTCGCTGAAATGGTGTCTGAATGACCGCCGCGCATGGCTAAAACCGGTAAGTTTGATTGCAGCAGCTCGCCACGGAAGTAGGTCGCCGTGGCATAGACTCGGGCCTCCCATTGACGCGGATAAGCCAAACGAAAAACACCTGGCTCTGGTTCGCTGATACCCGCACGCATGTAGTGCATGAGATTTTCGTCTGAAATGCGCTTAAAAGCCCGAGGCCTGCGGTGGAAGTCGTAAGCCGCTTTTAAACTATCAAATCGATCTGGACGATTCAGCGCCTTATCAATAATTTTAACCCGTTTTCTAACCACACCCGGAAAAACCCGCGTTAACCAACAGAAAAACCATGGCAACGCCACCGGCTCAATCATCACCAAGGCTTTGATTAAATCGGGTCGTTTTTGTGCTGCCATAAAGGCTGTCACCGAACCCAGGGAATGGCCAACTGCGACCACATCTTTCATGTTGTTCTGATCAAAAAAATCAATCACATCATCTGCCAGTTGGTGCCAGCTTTTAAGCGTCTCTGGGTCAGGTGTTGGCTGCCACAAGGGCCGCTGTAAATACGAAACCACTTGGCGCTGCTCAGCCAAAGCGTCGATGATGGGTTGATAAGAGCCTGGCGGATAAGCGTTGGCGTGGGCAAAATAAATTGGCTGCTGGTCAGCGGCTTGACCCCAGCTCATTTTGGGCAGTTGTTTCATGTGGGCTTTTAACTAAACGTTTTCAGGGTATTTTTCCGCCATGTATTTTAACTCCTGGCTGATCAGTTGTTCCAACACTTTGAGGTTGACGTCTTTCAAGTGGTTGAGGTACAAGCATGACTTGGTGGTTTTGTGTTTACCCAGCTGCGCCAATAAGTCTTGGTGGTGGGTAAAGCCACTCATGATATACACGGCCAAATTGGCTTTGCGCGGTGAAAAACCAATGCGCATCGCATCACCTTCACGACCCGAGTCGTATTTATAGTGGTACTCACCAAACCCAACCATACTGGCTCCCCACATTTTGGCTTGGTAGCCGGACAGTCGCTCCATCATCTCTAACAGCGCAAATGCATCTTGGCGTTTTTGCTCAGGGGTAACGGCAGTGATGAACTGCACCACGCTGGCTTCGGTCACTTGGGTTTTGTTCTCTGACATGACGGGTCTCTGGCTGATTTTTTGGTGTATAAATTATGGCACATGCAACTGCCTGTTTGGGTATTTTCCAAGGCTGTTATTAATGATACCAGCTGGCTAAAACGGTAATGCCAATGAAAGTGATTCTTGTTTCCGTTTAAATCATTGATTTATAAGGTTTTTTGACTTTCACTCGGGGTTGGCATATAATCTGCGTTTACTCTTACCAGAAACCCATTTATGAGCCTCAATTCTGCAACCCACCAAACATTGAACCAGGTTTTGACCAGCAAACTGACCTCCATCAATCAATTCTTTCTGCACGCCAGAATCACCAAAGACTGGGGCTTGGATGCCCTCGATTCAGTGTTTTACAAAAAGTCTATTAAGGACATGAAGCATGCCGATGATTTAATTGAACGGATTTTACTGCTAGGCGGCTTGCCTAACCTACAAAAACTGGACCGTTTACACATCGGCGAGAACACCGAGGAAGTGTTGGCTTGTAATGCCACTTTTCTTGACAAACAACATGCTGCCATTAAAGTCGCCATCGCTGACTGTGAACAAGCCCAAGACTACGTCAGCCGAGACTTACTCAGCGGCATATTGGCCTACGAAGAGGAGGCCATTGATTGGAATGAAACACAACAGTCATTGATTAAAGACATGGGCTTACAAAATTACCTACAAGCTCAAATGGGAGAGGTCGAATGAAAGGCAACACAGCAATCATCAGCGCATTGAATGATTTATTGGTTTATGAATTAACTGCCATGGATCAGTATTTTGTCCATTCACGGATGTATGAAGACATGGGTTTAAGCAAGCTGTTTGAGCGCATTGATCACGAGTTTGACGATGAAAAAGGCCATGCAGCGGTGTTGATTGAACGCATCTTGTTTTTAGAAGGTACGCCAGACTTGAGTAAACGTGATGGTTTGAACATTGGTCAAACCGTACCCGACATGCTACAAAGTGATTTAGACATTGAGTATGCGGTTCAAGCGGCTTTAAAAACAGTCATGGCTTTGTGTGAACAAGAAAAAGATTACGTCACCCGCGATCAGTTGTTGGTGTTGTTAGACGACACCGAAACCGATCACGCTTATTGGTTAGAGAAACAACTGCGTTTGATTAAGCTGACCGGTTTACAGAATTATTTACAATCACAAATGTAAATCTCAAAAAAACAAAAAACAGCCTGCTTAACCTAAATTGAGCAGGCTTTTGTTGTTATAAACCCCTTGTCCCATAGGCTTAACATTCAAACTTAAGCTTTTAGTCAGCCCAGTCAAACCCCATTAATCATCAACCTTGCCATCAGATTGATGCTTTGCTCAAAGCGTTTGGTCAAGCCAAAGCCATAAACAGTCGATCAAGTAGTGACCATGGACCTATAGAAAAACGTATAATTGACCCAAATTAATGGGTTCGAAACAGATTGGACATTTTGGCTTTTTCAAGCCCGGGGCTAAAGCATTATGGCAAGACACCGTAACATGGATACAACAGCAGCTGATGAAGTAGAGAACAACAAAGCCTCCCTCAACCATTTGCGCTTGATCAAGCCGCTGATCGTTCCTTACAAAAAACACATCTTGTTGGCCTTGTTGTTGCTGTTTTTGGGCGCTGCTGCCAACTTGGCCATTCCGGTGGCCTTCAAACAGATGATTGATTTGGGTTTCGCCGCAGAGAATCAAGACACTTTATCCTATTACTTCCTTTTGGTTTTTGTGGTTTCATCGTTGATGATACTGTTCACATCTTTACGTTATTACTGGGTTTCCTGGATTGGACAAAGGGTGGTGACTGATCTGCGTAAAAAAGTCTATGCCAAAGTCATGACCCAGTCTCAAGAGTTTTTTGAGAAAACCAAAACCGGTGAAATTTTATCTCGGATTAACACCGACACCACCTTGGTTGAAACGGTGGTGGGCAGCACCTTTTCTATTGCTTTGCGCTCTGCAGTTACCTTTTTCGGCGCGGCTTTTATGATGATTTTCACTGCACCCAAACTGGCCATGTACATCGCCTTTCTGATTCCTTTGGTGGTGCTGCCAATCGTGTTGACTGGGCGAAAAATCCAAAAACTCTCTAAGGCCGAACAAGACCGCATCGCTGACTCATCAGCACTGGCCACCGAAACCATCAATGCCATGCACACCGTTCAGGCTTATGCCCAGGAACAAGCTGAAAACAATAAATTCATCCATGCCATCAACAACGCCTTCAAAGCAGCTGTGGCCTCCATTCGCATGACCACCATCATGTCTCTGTTGGTTGGTTTTGTGATATTTGGCGGCATTGTTTTTGTGTTGTGGTTAGGTGCCAAAGACGTCATAACCGGTGAGATGACTGCCGGTACCTTAAGTCAATTTGTCATGTATGCCATCATGGCGGCCACCTCAGTTGGGGCGCTGTCAACTGTGTGGAGTGAGTTGAAAAAGGCCGCCGGTGCCCTAGAACGTATCATTGAACTGATGAACACACAGTCAACCATTCAAGACCCTGCTGAACCGAGGAACCTACAAGGCACTGTGTTAGGCAACATCAGCATCAAGAACCTAAGCTTTGCTTACCCAAGCCGAACTGATTTGAATGTGTTGCATGACATTTCCTTTGAAGTGGTGCCTGGTCAAACTGTGGCCTTGGTTGGTCCATCGGGTTCTGGCAAATCCACCTTGTTTCAATTATTGATGCGCTTTTATGAACCTCAATCAGGCAGCATCAAACTGGATGGCACCGCCATTGAAGACTTTGCACTCACTGATCTGCGCTCACAATTTTCTTTGGTGGCTCAGGATGTAACCATCTTTTCGACCACCGCACGTGAAAACATTGCTTATGGTCGGCCCAATGCCAGCGATGAAGAAGTCAAGGCCGCTGCCAGTTTAGCCCATGCCGATGAGTTTATCGAAAACTTGGAAAATGGCTACGACACCTATTTGGGTGAACGCGGTGTGCGTTTATCAGGTGGCCAAGCCCAACGTTTATCCATTGCCCGTGCCGTGATCACCAACCCGCCAGTGCTGCTGTTAGATGAGGCCACCAGTGCCTTGGATGCCAACAGCGAAAAACTGGTGCAAGAAGCCCTGAATACCATCATGAAAGGCCGCACCACTTTAGTAATTGCGCACCGTTTGGCCACCATTCGTAAAGCCGATCAAATCATCGTTATGGATCATGGACACATTGTGGCTCAAGGCAAGCATGAACAACTCATCCGCAACAATGCACTGTATGCGGAGCTGGCTAAATTACAATTTACTGACGAGTAGGTTGAAAAAACCAAAACTCAGTAAAAACCGACATCAGCCCCCTTGCTCAATCAATTCATAACTGTGTGTGATGTTCACAGTGGCCTGTAACATGTGAGAAACAGAACAATACTTTTCGGCTGAAAGTTTGATGGCACGGGCCACCTGTTGTTCTGACAATGCTTGGCCAGTCACCACAAAATGTAAGTTAATATCGGTGTAGATTTTGGGGGTTTCCTCTCGCCTGTCGGCAGTAACCTTAACCTGTATGTCACTGAAGTTTTGTTTGGCTTTGGTTAAAATCAGCTTCACATCGATGCCCGCACAAGCACTTAAACCCATCAGCACCACTTCCATGGGTGAGGGGCCAATTTTTTTACCGCCTTGGATGACAGGCGAATCCATCACAATGCTTTGGTTGTTTTCGTTGCTACTGACAAAAGTGTAATCGTTCACCCACTGGGTAGATATTGTATTTTGACTCATGGTTGGTTCTGCTCTGTTGTTGGTTTTGAAAATAGCCACATCATGCCTTGTCGAAAGGCTGTGGGCACACTGCTCATGTGATTGTGGCCTTGGGCTGTCATCACTTGTTGTTGCCAGTTACGAGACTTATTCTGCCAATGTGCCAACCATTGCTGTCTGGGCTTTTGGTAAACTTCATCATCGTTATCTGCTTGCATGATAAATAACTTAGGCTGAATATCTGTTGCTTCAGTATCCACTAAAAACGATTCCAAGTTGCGATGAATGGCTGGGTTACTGGCAATGATGCCACTGAATGTCTGTGGTTGAAACATGGCACAATATAAACCAAATTGACCGCCTAATGAATGTCCAAATAAAACCCTTTGTTTGGGGTCTGCCGGGTATTTAGCCTCAATCAAAGGCATCAGTTCTGTGCTTAAGAACCGATGAAACAGCGCAGCGCCGCCATAGTGTTCACGGTCTTTGGTAGGTAAGGTAAAGTCGGTCGATCGGTTGTTGCCTTGGCGCCAATCATCGGTGCCGTAAGAAATACCCACCAATATAACTGGCGGAAAGTCTTTGGCCCAAACCAAATAATCAGCATAAGCCGAAAACATGGGAAACATATTACCGCCATCGAGTAAATAAACCACCGGCCATTTGGTGTGTGGTTCACTTTTAGCCTGGTCTGGTAGCTTAATGAAAATATGATAGTCATGATCAACTGCCTTTGAATGCAGCTGTTGGTAGTCACTGCCTTGTATGCCTGTCAGCTGTTCGAAATCTGTTGCAAAAACCTGATTCGAAATCAATATGAACATTAACAGTATTCTTTTCATGACTTACCCTTGTGGTTTTAATACCACTTTATTTTTGCCAGAGACTTTCGCTGTATACAAGGCCAAGTCTGCTTGTTTGATGACATCTTCAAAAGACATCTGTTTACACTGTGAAACAAACAAACCGATTGAAACAGTAAAATTGACCACCGAATCTTGGTTAGTGATGCTGATGGCTGCAATGGCCTGTCTGATTTTTTCTACTAATAGTTTGGCTTGTTGCGAAGATACATCAGGCATATTAATTAAAAACTCTTCGCCACCCATCCGGCCCATGTACTGGTTTTCAGACAACAATCCTTTAACCGTCGCAACCAGTTGAATCAACACTTGATCACCTAAATCATGTCCGTATTGATCATTAATTTGTTTGAAGTCATCAATGTCCAGTACTGCCACTGCAAACGATTGCTGACTATTTTGGCACTGTTGCAGCTGTTTTGAACCGAGCTCAAATATGCGCCGACGGTTGTGACATTTGGTTAAAAAGTCTGTTCTTGAGCTGCGCAAATAAAATTGTCTGGACTTATACAGGTAGAATGAAACCACAATAAAGACCACAGCCAACAGGGCCGCTGCTATACCTGTTAGTTGATTGATTTTATTTTGTTTGGTGCGCCTTTCTAACTCCAGCTCGCTGATTCTGAGCTTACTGCCCAACGCCTGCTCTTGAAACTGATTGATGGTTTGGTCAAAAGTGATGGACTGTAAAGCCACTGAGTTTTTAATGAAGGCATATTTGGATTTTTTTGTGTCGTCCAACAACTGCCAAAAAGTATTGATAGATGCCAAGTAATCACCGGTGGCGTAGTCATGGATTAACTTAACTTGGTTGTTCAGCTCTTGTTGGCTGGGACTGAGCTCACCTGTAATTAATAACGCTGTTGCCAACTGACCGGCTTGTTCGGTTTGTCCGCTTCTGAAATAAGCCACCACTTGGGTTCCAAGTAGTGCATTGACAAAATACTGTTCCGAAGTGGTGTGCGCCAAGTCCAGCGCGCTTTTGATGTCATTGATGGCCACATCAAAGTCGTTTTTTACAAAAGCCAACATCGCCTGGTTATAATGAGAAAAAAACCTAAAATCACTGAATTCTGGATTAGATTCTGTCAGTTCAAATAGAATTTTTATGTGTTTTTCAGCGGTATCCCAGCTGCCCAATTTAATGCTCTCACCAACCAGATTGTGTTGCATATTAAACATGTCTTGCTTATCACCCAACTGAGCCCAGTGGTCATAGGCTTTTTGATAGTACTCATACGCTTTGTCATCGAGTTGGTTGCTGCGATACAGGTTACCTGTGGCGTTATGTATCATGGCAGTGGCATCACCCGCCAGGTCATTTTTTTGGGCAATGGCAGCGGCCTCTTCTAACACGCTTAAGCCTTGTTTAAAAGCCTCAAACCCTGATTGGAAACAAAACGCCAAAAACACCAGTGCGCTGGTCTGAGATGCAGGGTCTTCCGTTTTTCGAGACACTTCAACAGCCGCCTCGCGATCTTTACAGTAGACGCTAGGGTCATTGGTCAACAAGTAGTCCATATAGGACCGGTCTTGTAAACTTTGCACCCAATAAGCACTGGCTTGATCTAACTCAATGAAGGTGTTGATTGATTCAGTGTAAGCCTGTTTAGCAGCTTCAACTTGATTATTGGCTTCCAGTACCAGACCTTTTAGGTGGTAAAACCGTGCCAACTCCTCAAGCGGCCAAGTTTGCGCTGTTGCTTGTTGTTGTAGCACTAAATCAAGCCTTTTCTGTTGATTTTCCAGTTCATCTAACTCGGCATTGAATGTCTCAAATTCTGCAGAAATACCAGCCGCACTGTAGCTCAGAAATAACAACGCGGTAAATAGCTGTCTGATGCGTTTATTTTTTAACATGGTCAAGCCTTTAAGGGTCTAAAAAGTATAGACCACAGCAACACCCAGCTGCAACTTAGTTAGCCAAACCATTTTGTTGTTAAGCCTCAGTTCAATAGTGGTGACCAACTGGGTTCACGCACATGACCACTGGACAACACCAAGTCATTTGAGGTTTGTCCATCGATGGAAACAGCTTTCAACAAGCCTCTGCCTGCCGCTGTTTTAGTAGCAAACAAGACCATCGCACCGTTGGGCGCAAAGCTGGGTGTTTCATCTAAACTGCCATTGCTGATTAACTGCACTGTATTGGATGGTCGGTGTAACAAAGCAATTTGGTAGCGGTTGTTATTACCGTGAACCATGGCAATGTATTTACCGTCTGGAGAAAGGCTGGCGCGGGCATTGTAATCGCCTTGAAAAGTAATTCGCTTGGCCTGCTTATTGATTAAATCCGTTTGATAGATTTGCGGTTTACCACCTCGGTCTGAAGTGAAAAAGATGGATTGACCATCCGGTGACCATTCGGGTTCGGTGTCAATACCCCAGTGGTTGGTGATTTGGGTTAATTGTTTATCAAAAATATTGATGGTATAAATTTCTGGGTTGCCTGATTTTGATAGGGTAACAGCCAGTCGCTGACCATTGGGTGAAAACTTCGGTGCACCATTAATGCCGTCAAAACTCGACATCAAAGTTCTGGCACCACTGCTGAGGTCTTGAACATATATGGCAGAGTTACCTTGTTCAAAAGATACATAAGCCAGTTTTTTTCCATCTGGAGACCAAGCTGGTGACAACAGGGGTTCTTTGGATGTAACCAAAGACTGTGGGCCAAAACCATCTGAATCAGCAACAATCATTTGATAGGTAAATCCATCAGCAGTCTGGGTAGCAGTGACATAAGCCAGTTTGGTCGAGAACACCCCGGGAATGCCTAAGATGGCTTCATAAATTCGATCAGCAATATAGTGTGCACCAGCCCGAGCTTGGGCTTTGTTTAATGGTAAAGTCAACGCCAACAACTGTTTTTGGTCTGCCACGGAAGATAAACGAAAACGAACTTCCATGCGATCAGCATCCAAATAAGTGATGTCACCATACGAAATAAAATCCGCTCCCAACAAACGCCACGTACCAAAATTAATGTCTGCATCCGAGCCTGGCTGGTCAACCATCAAATCTTTATCCAAAGGTTTAAATTGGCCTGAACGGGCCAAATCATTGCGTATCACTTCAGCCATATTGGTCGCCAACGGATCAGTTGGATTAACAAAATCAACCACCGCAATGGGCAGTGCCGAAGCATTACCACCATCAATGGTGATATTCAGCTGGGCATGGCTGTTCAGGGTATATAAAATTGTGAACATTAAAACTAGGTGCTTCATGTATCAATCTCCTTGATATTGAAAAATAAAATTTAATCGGCGATCAAACACTGCTTCAAAGCCGGTATAGGGTAATGGGTCGGCTTTTTTCACCGCATTGATGATTGAGTTTCGAACCACCGCACTGGCATTACACGGCGAACCAATAGACACATCAATCACGCCACCACCAGGAATTTGGTTGACCTTGATTTGACACTGTAAACCGGCAGGGGTTCCACTGGGTCTGGCCCATTGTCGAGTGACTGCAGATTGAATACTGGCAACATACAGGGTTAACAATGTTCGGCGCTGATCCTCAGCCCCGTTGGCAACTCCCACAGGTGGGGCTGAATCGGTGTTAGTTTCGGGTGTATCAATGCTGGGTTCTGGGTTAGATTGTTGCTTGGCTTGTTGTTCCGCCTCTAACCGCTGACGCCTGAGTTCTTCGAGCTTTTTCTGTCTTTCGGTTTTTTCTTGACGTTTAACTGGGTCAATCTCGGGTTTGATGACTGGTTTTTCCACCGGCTTAGGTTCGATTTTGGGCTCTGGTTTAGGCTCTGGTTTAGGCTCTGGCTTGGGTTCTGTTTTTGGCTCTGGCTTGGGCGGCTCTGGTTTCGGTTCTGGCTTGGGCTCAGGTTTAATCGGTTTGGGCTGCGGTTTGTTTTGGCTGTTTAAGTACTTTTCCAGATCCATAATTTCCGCTTGAATGGTGATGCCCTTGGGCGCACTGATGCTCGGTCCTTGTTGGGTAGAGAAGACCAACAACAACACAATGGCCAAATGTAGGCCAACTGAATAAATCAGTGCTTGTCTTTTTTCTGGCTCTAAGCTTAAGACCGACATCTGATTACACCATCACTGCTTGGGTTTAATCGGATCGCTGATTAAGCCCACTTTTTTGGCTCCAGCCTGTTGAGCAATCGCCATGGCTTGGTAGACTTGACCATAACTGACCGATTTATCGGCACCAATCATGATCGGTATTTCATCATTGACTTTAACAAATGCAGCCAGTTTTTTAGTCAATGACTCACTGTCTATCAGCTCATACTCGCCACCAATACTCAGGTACAAATCACCATTGGCCGTGACGTTGATCACTGCTGGCTCTGTTTCTATGGTAATGGTGTTGGCTTCCGACTCAGGTAAATTAACGTCCACTCCAAGATTCATCAATGGTGTGGTGATCATAAAAATAATCAACAACACCAAGGTCACATCGATATAGGGTACGACATTGATTTCTGCTTTGACTTTGCGAGGTCGTCTCATCTGGTCAACCTAGTTGGCGATGTAAAATGGTAGAAAACTCTTCCTTAAAAGCATCATATTGAGCATAAATCCTTTCCACTTTATCACTGAATTTATTGTAGAAAATAACCGCTGGAATGGCCGCAAACAAACCCATTGCAGTGGCAATCAAAGCTTCGGATATACCTGGTGCAACCAAGGCTATGGTCGCTTGCGTGACATCAGATAAGGCATGAAAAGCCAACATGATGCCTACCACGGTTCCAAACAAACCAATGTATGGGCTGGTCGAGCCAATGGTTGCCAGGGTAGGTAGGTTACTTTCCATGTCTTCGATTTCACGGTTCAAAGCCACTCGCATGGCCCGGTCAGCTCCCTCAACCGATAACATGGAACCATTACCTACAGTTTTTTTGCGTTGAAATTCTTTAAAACCTGCTTCAAATATTTTTGCTAGGCCGGTGTTCTTCTTGCCTGATATGGTGTCATAGAGCTTATTCAAATCAACCCCTGACCAAAAGTACTCTTCAAACTTTTTGGCCTTGCTTTGTGCGGTGGACAACAACCTGCCCTTAGAAAAAATAATCAACCACGACCACACCGAGGCCAAAATCAAAATAACCATCACTGCTTTCACCGGAAATGAAGCACTCATGATGATTTCGTAATAAAATTGTCCGCTGTCGTTCAAAACAATAACTCCTCTAAATATTGGGTTGGAAAGCGCATCGGTTTGAACTTTTCTGCATTCAAACTGACTATTTGTACTTGTGCTTTAGCGAGTAAAACACTGTTCACATGCATCTCTTGTGCCACTTGCATGGAAATTTTGCTGTGGCTGATCACTTCGGTGCTGACCGTCAACAAGTCGTCCAAGCGTGCCGGCGAGACGAAATCAATGTTCATGTTGCGAATCGCCAAAATCACATTGGCCTGTTCGCGCATCACGCTTTGTTGTAAACCTTTAGAACGTAACCATTCAGTCCGCGTGCGTTCGAAAAAGTTCAAATAATTGGCATGATAAACCACACCGCCGGCATCCGTGTCCTCATAATAAACTCGAAACTGGTGGCTGTATTTACTCATGATTGCTTAAACCTGTTGGATAATTTGATTGATAACATCACCGTAAACTCATTCGAAAATATCTTGGTTGAATTTATTTTTTGGTGGCTTGATGCCCATGGTTTGCCAGGTTTTGGCCGTCGCTATTCGACCCCTGGCTGTGCGCGCAATTAACCCCTGTTGAATTAAATACGGTTCAATCACATCCTCAACCGTACCGCGTTCTTCTGACAGCGCCGCTGCCAATGAATTGATACCTACCGGTCCACCCTCAAATTGCTGAATGATGATTTCAAGTAACCGGCGGTCCATTTCATCCAAGCCTTTTTGATCCACCTGTAACATGTTCATCGCTGCCGAGGCGATACTTTCAGTGATCACGCCATCCCCTTTGACCTCAGCAAAGTCCCTCACCCGCCGCAACAAGCGATTGGCAATACGCGGGGTTCCTCGTGAACGTTTGGCCACTTCAACACAGCCGGCATGATCGGTTTGGATGTTGAGAATTTTTGCTGAACGCTGCACAATTTGGGTCAAATCATCGGCGTTATAAAACTTCAAGCGTTGTACTATCCCAAACCGATCACGCAAAGGTGAGGTTAACAAGCCTGCTCGAGTGGTGGCACCTACCAGAGTAAACGGCGGCAAATCCAACTTGATGGATCGTGCAGCCGGACCTTCGCCGATCATGATGTCGATTTGAAAGTCTTCCATCGCTGGATACAAAACTTCTTCGACCACCGCCGATAAGCGGTGAATTTCGTCGATAAAGAGTACATCGTGCGGCTGAAGGTTGGTCAATAAGGCGGCCAAATCTCCCGCTTTTTCTATCACTGGGCCCGAGGTTTGACGCATTTGAACACCCATTTCATTGGCTATCACATGTGCCATGGTGGTTTTACCCAAACCCGGCGGGCCAAAAATCAGCACATGATCCAATGATTCTTGGCGGTTTTTAGCCGCCTGAATAAACAGCTCCATCTGGTCTTTGACTTCTTGCTGACCCAAGTAGTCTTTTAAAATTTGTGGCCTGATACTGGCCTCTATGATTCTTTCTTGCGCACTTTCTGGCATACCGGCCATCAATCGCTCATCACCATCAAAATCATTGAAGTCCATTAACCCGCTCCTTTGAGTTGTAAACAAATGCGGATGATGTCTTCAACTGCCATGTCATCTTTGGCGACTGTTTTGACCATTTGCGCCGCCTCTGTTGGTTTAAAGCCCAATGACTGCAGTGCACTTTCTGCTTCAGCTTGAACGCCAAAACGGCTGGCTCGAGGTTGGTTGGGATCACCACCATCCAGGCTGGTGACATCGACCTTGTCTTTCATTTCAATGATCAATCGTTGCGCAGTTTTCTTACCAATGCCAGGCACCTTAACGATGGCAGTGATGTTTTGCTCTTGAATGACCTGAGCAAAATCAGCAGCACTCATGGTTGACAAAATGGCTAAAGCTGATTTAGCTCCTATGCCGTTGACTTTGAGTAAACTGCGGAACAAGTCACGTTGTGCAAAACTCCTGAAACCATAAAGTATCGATGCATCCTCGCGAACCAAATGATGAATCACCAAGGTCATTTGATGGTTCAATTCAGGTATCTCATAAAAAACACTGGTCGGTACTTCCACCTCATAGCCGACACCATTGACATCAACAATCAAATGCGACGGTGGTTCACTGTGTACCAATTGTCCTTTCAGCCTACCTATCATGGCGTCCGCCTCTCATTTTATGGCCAATCATTTAAAGTTTCTCCAATTGCTGGTGTTGTTATTCACCAACCGCTGTTGTGCCCAGCGGTTGTTGGCGTGACAAATGGCCACTGCCAAGCCATCTGCAGCATCATTTTGTACCGTTTCTGTCATGTTCAACAACAGCCTAACCATATACTGTACTTGAGCTTTGTCGGCACCACCTTTGCCCACCACGGCTTGTTTGATTGCTTTGGGCGCATACTCATGTACCACAATATCATTAACCACAGTGGCACAAATGGCAGCCCCGCGTGCCTGACCAAGCTTCAGTGCGGCATTGGCATTTTTCGCCATAAACACCGTCTCTATGGCCATTTCATTGGGCTGGTATTGTTTAATCATCTCATTGACCGCCACAAAAATTATTTTCAATCGATCAGGGAAGTCACCATCACCACACTTAACCGTCTCATGATGTACATGCTGAATTTTTTGATTGTGACTGTCAATGATCCCTACCCCGGTAAAGCGCGAGCCTGGATCAATGCCTAAGATGCGTAGCATGGATTAATGGTATCAAAAGAAGCCTTTATTTTATGTTATTGATTTGCTTGATTGTTAATCTTTTACTGATAAGTCATAATTATAAAACTTATATTTTGTTTAAGAATATGTGGTCGTTTATAAAAGGCTTGTTATTGATTAAAGACCGTCCCATTGCCAAAGACATGGTTGAAGATGACCAAAGGCAAAATATGCGCCATCGCGGTACAATAAAACGATTCGATTTTCGAAAAAGATCATCTCGCCGAAAAAAATACGCCATGAAAAAAAGTACCAACCTCAAATTAACTGTTTACAATGCCCTGATTCGTTTTATCAAACTCCGTAAATAGTACAATTTATACATGAACCTGAATTCTAAATATTACTAACCCAATTAAAAATGAAAATAGCCTCTTGGAATGTCAACTCTCTCAATGTTCGCTTGGAACATGTTTTACAGTGGTTAGATACCGCCCAACCTGATGTGTTGGCTTTACAAGAAACTAAAATGACTGATGATGTTTTTCCTCAAGCGGCGATTGAGGCTGCTGGTTATCATGTTGTCTATGCTGGACAAAAAACCTACAACGGAGTGGCCATCCTTGCCAAATCAAAACCCGAAGACGTGATCACCGACATTCCAGATTTGGATGACCCACAACGGCGGATTTTAGCTGCTACTGTCGATGATGTACGCATCATTGACTTGTATGTGGTTAATGGCTCCGCACCTGGTACAGAAAAATTCACTTACAAGCTTGATTGGTTAGATAAAGTCACGCGTTTTATAGAACAACAAATGTCCGAGTTCGATGATGTGGTGGTATTGGGTGATTTTAACATAGCGCCTGATGACAGAGATGTTCATGACCCTGAGAAGTGGCACGAAAAAATTCTCTGCACCACTGAAGAACGTCAAGCTCTTAACAATATACTGGATTTAGGTTTACAAGACAGCTTCCGCTTGTTACATGATGATGGTGGTCTGTTCAGTTGGTGGGATTACCGCATGAATGGCTTTGTCCGTGGCTTAGGCTTGCGCATTGATCTTGTTTTATGCAGTGATGACATGTCTGAAGCTGTTACTGCTGCCTACATTGATGTTGAACCCAGAAAGTGGGAACGTCCTTCAGACCACACCCCTGTTGTCACAGAATTTGACTGGTAATGATATGATTTTAAAGTATTCAAAATTAACTCGTTTTCTACATTGGATCACGGCGCTTTTGGTCATTGCCTTGTTCGTTTCCGGTTGGTATATGGTAGAACTGGATTATTACAGTAACTGGTACCAAACTTTGCCTGAACTGCACATACTGGGTGGCGTGCTGCTGCTGTTGCTCTGGTTGTTGGTTTTATTGCGCTTATTCAGAACAAATAAAAACAGCTTTCCTCAGCCTCATAAACCAATTGAGCGGTTGGCCGCTTCATGGGTTAAAGGTTTGTTTTATGTTTTGGTGGTGGTGATGGTAACCACTGGATATCTGATTGCAACCGGACAAGGTGAAACGTTGCTGTTGTTCGAGACGATTAAATTACCGGCACTTTCACATTTTTCTGCCAGTCAAATAGATACCATGGGGTGGATACATGAATACGCGTCTTATGTGTTAATGGTTTTGGTTTTGTTTCACGCCGCAGGCGCTTTGAAACACCACTTCATTGATAAAGACGATACTTTAAAACGCATGACATAGGAAACAACATGAAATTTTTTCTTTTAGCTATATTATTAACTTCTGCAAATTTCGCTTCTGCAGATAAATATACCATCGACACCCAAGGCGCACACGCCTTCGTGCAATTCAAAATCAGTCATTTGGGTTACAGTTGGCTTTATGGTCGTTTTGATACTTTCTCAGGTGAGTTTGAATTTGATGAAACCAACCCAACAGCAGCCAGCATAGATGTTACAGTTGAAACCAACAGTGTGAACTCTAACCACACTGCCCGCGATAAACACCTGCGTGGTGATGACTTTTTAAACGTAGAAGTGCATCCGACTGCTACCTTCAAAAGCAAGTCTTTCACACCAACTGAAAATGGTCATGGCAACATGGTTGGAGATTTGACCATCAACGGTGTGACCAATGAAGAAACTTTACAAGTTGAATTCACTGGCGCTGGAAAAGATCCATGGGGTGGTTTTCGTCGTGGCTATGAAGCCAGCACTGAAATAACTTTGTCTGATTACAAAATTAAGAAAAGTTTAGGTCCAGCATCTGAAACTTTGCTGTTAACCGTTTCTGTCGAAGGCATCAAACAGTAAATTTAAACACAGTTTTTAAGTTTGATATAAACGCTTCTGTCGCTCTGACAGCGGCGTTTTTTTTGCGCTGGAGAATGCGCTCAAATTAAATCAATTGGCTGGTTATGTTGCTGATTTTAACCATACCCTTCTATTATTTAAGCATGAATAAATACATCTTATTGAAAATAAACGATTTTAATGGTTTTTTTGGATAATTTTATCATTGTCTTGTTTTGGTTATTTTTTAACCAAATCAAATGTGGCTTAGTATTCAATCTTTAAATCAATCAGCCAGGCTAAAATGCCTGTAATTTATTCAGGGTAGTTGTGATTTAAATGAGTATTTGCTGCGGTTAAAAAATTCAATGGTGGGTCGTATAGGATTTGAACCTATGACCAATGGATTAAAAGTCCACTGCTCTACCAGCTGAGCTAACGACCCATTTGAATAAACGGGATTGAAACTGAGTGTTTCGAGGTGCGCAATAATAAAATATATCAATGCATTAGGCAAGTTATTTTAAGGCTTATTTAAACTTTTTTCCATTCAGTTCAATCCAGCCACCAACTTGCTTGTTTTGCGGGTCATGATGGGTCCAATGCACCACACCACCACGATCATTCCATTCATACGCTCCTTTGATGGAAAGTACATCTCCCAGAGTGACCGGAACCCTTGGTGCTAAGTCTATATTATGGGCAATCAATATTGTGTGAAGGTTACTTTTAACAATGAATTTTTGATGTCTTGAACCGATATTGTCATCCGCTAAAAGTTTAATTACTTGTGCTGTGAACTCTATGGGTGCGTTTTGCGCTTGACTGGTTACCAAATCATCAAGGTTGTTATTGCTTACGGGAATTTGTAATTGAACAAATCTCGCTGAAATAAGCAATATCAACAAAAAAGCGCCTTTAATAAGACGCCTTTTATTTGATTGACTGACTGTCATTCTACTGACTCCAGGCGTTGTAGCCTCCAGTCAGATTAAAAACTTTGGTATAACCTTTTTTGCGAAAAAATTCAGCAGCTGACATCGATGATTGACCGACCTGACAAACAAACACCAGTGGGGTGTCTTTATCCATGGCTTCGATAGATTCTATGGCTGACTTATCTAATCGCACGGCATGATCCACTGTACCTTCAGCTATTTTGTCTGCTGATCTGACATCATAAATATGTGGATTTTTAAGTTCAGTGGCAAACCAATCCTGTAACTCAGCTACCGACAGGTCTTGAACCGCTGGTGGTTCATTGGGGTTTTTGATGCGTAACCCTGAACCTTGTAATTCATCAACCCAACTGATCTCAATACCATCTGAACGCTTGGCTGTACCAATATCCATATAAACATTTAAATCCCCAACTTGTGCAATAATTTCATACCCCTTGGGCATTTCTAAACTGAATCGGGTGTTAAACTCATCATCTACTGACAGGAATAATTGATGGTCGCCCATGTCTTTTAAACCTTCCTTGATATGATTCAAAGCATCATCAGTGATGCTGATACCAGGTGGTGTTCTGTCAGGTTGTTTTAAATTTAACAACTCATGAAGTTCTCCGGTGTTAAACATCTCTGAAATGATGTCATTACCTCCTACCAGCTCTTTATTCACATACAACTGAGGGATGGTTGGCCATTGTCCATAAGCTTTGATGCCTTCACGAATTTCCGGATCCTCTAAAACATTAAATGATCCGAAGTTGTCACCAATCATGTCTTTCAGTATTTTTACGGTGTTGCTTGAAAACCCACACATGGGTGTCTGTGGGTTACCTTTCATAAACAAAAAAACCGGATTTTCGTCCAACATTTTTTCAATTCTTTGTGTTGTTTGGTCGGTCATAATTAATTACTCTTTTTATACATCCAAGTTACTGGCATTCAGCGCATTTTCTTCTATGAACTGTCGCCTCGGTTCAACCACATCTCCCATCAAGGTTGAAAAAACCGTGTCTGCTGACACAGCGTCTTCAATGGTTACTTGAAGCAACCTTCTTGATTCTGGATTCATGGTAGTTTCCCATAATTGATCTGGGTTCATCTCACCCAGACCTTTGAATCTACTGATGGTTAAACCTTTCTTAGCGACACTTAGCAAGTACTCCAAAACATCACTTATGCTATTGATTTCAATGTTTTTTTCACCTTTAATTAGGAAAGAGTCACCTTGTAATAAATCCTGGTTTTGTTCAGCTATTTCCATCATTTGATGGTAGTCTTTTGATTTAAAGAATAAGTGGCTGAGGGTGGTTTTTTCAATCAAACCATTGCCATTTTTTTCAAACACCAAAGACTCAATATCATCCTGGAAATACACTTTCCAAGACACACCCAGCCTGTTATTTGCATTCATGACTGTTTGCGCTTTTTCAATCCAATCAGTACTGATTGCTGTTTCTGCAGGGTTGATTTTAGTTAACTTCAACAACTGGTCTATCACTTTGTTGTCATACACCAAACTCAACCTTTCTATTACACTTTTAACATGTACCTGTTGTTTAATTAAACGGAACAAAACATCTCCAGTCATCGGAGGTAAATCATCTTGGTATTTTAATTCAACATCATCTAATGAACGATTCAATAAATATTCATTCAATTCGTCATCATCTTTCAAATAGGTTTCTTGTTTGCCTTTTTTCACTTTGTACAAAGGAGGTTGACCAATGTAAATATGCCCACGATCAATTAACTCTGGCATTTGGCGGTATAAAAATGTCAATAACAGCGTGCGTATGTGAGAACCATCTACATCAGCATCGGTCATGATGATGACTTTGTGGTAGCGCAACTTATCTGGATCAAAATCATGTTGACCAATACCACATCCCAAAGCTGTGATTAAAGTACCCACTTCAGCTGATTGCAGCATTTTATCAAACCTGGCTTTTTCGACATTTAATATCTTTCCTTTTAAAGGCAAGATGGCTTGATTTTTTCTGTTTCTGCCTTGTTTTGCCGATCCGCCAGCAGAATCACCCTCCACCAGAAATATTTCGGACAACACAGGGTCTTTTTCCTGGCAATCAGCCAACTTTCCAGGCAATCCCGCTATATCCAATGCATCTTTACGCCTGGTCATCTCACGAGCCTTTCTGGCCGCTTCCCTGGCTCTTGAAGCATCCACCACCTTTTCAGTTAATATTTTAGCTTCTTTGGGGTTTTCCAATAAAAAGTCAGCCAGTCGTTCACCCACTGTACTCTCTACCACGGCTTTTATTTCTGAAGAAACCAGCTTATCTTTGGTTTGCGATGAGAACTTAGGATCAGGAGATTTAACAGAAATCACTGCAATCAGTCCTTCTCGACAGTCATCACCTTGCATGGTGGATTTTTTCTTGGCGTTTTGACTGATGAAATTATTAATAGTTCTGGTCAACGCACCACGAAACCCCGCTAGGTGTGTGCCGCCATCTTTTTGCGGGATGTTGTTGGTGAAACAAAATACAGACTCACGGTATGAATCAGTCCATTGCATCGCCACTTCAACGGCTGTGCCATCCTCTTGTTCGTTGATAAAATGTATCACCGTTTCGTGTAATGGTGTTTTGCGCTCCGCTAAGTAGTTGACAAAAGAGGCAATACCGCCTTTGTATTCAAACTTAGTTTCTTCGCCAGTCCTTTCATCTTTCAGATCAATACGAACACCTGAGTTTAAGAATGATAATTCCCTGAGTCGCTTGGCTAAGATATCAAAATGATACTCCACATCAGTGAATATCTCAGGCGAAGGTAAAAACCGAACCTTGGTGCCAGTTTTATCAGTTTTACCAACCACTTTAAGGTCTTCTTGCGGAACACCCATTTTATATGATTGTTGGTAAATATTACCGTTGCGATGGATCTCAAGATCAAGTTCAATACTCAGCGCATTGACCACAGATACACCCACTCCATGCAGTCCACCTGATACTTTGTATGAGTTATCATCAAATTTACCACCAGCATGCAACACAGTCATAATAACTTCGGCTGCAGACTTGCCTTCTTCATGAAGGTCTGTGGGAATACCTCGACCATTATCATAGACAGTAACACTGCCATCTGCATTGATGGCAACAGTTATGGTGTCACAATGTCCAGCCAAAGCTTCGTCAATAGAGTTATCAACTACCTCAAACACCATGTGGTGTAAGCCAGTACCATCATCCGTATCACCAATATACATACCTGGGCGCTTTCTAACTGCATCCAAGCCTTTTAAAACTTTGATATTCGACGAGTCGTAAATTTCACTCATAAGAGCTTTTCATTCCAAAATTAAACAAGCTATTATAACAGTTTTTAAGCTGCAACAAAACGTTGAATGCAGTCTGTTATTTGGCTTTCAATATGTTTGTTATGCAGGTGTTATTTGAGTTACTTGATTATGTTCCACGTGAAACAAACAAGCAGTTGATAAAATTGAAATCAATTTATCGGGATCTACCGTACTGATAAAAGCTTGGTTATCACTGTGTTGAATAAAATCGCACAGTATTTTAGTTTTTTCTGTATCCAACTCAGCATCAATATCATCTAAACACAGAATTGGATTAACCTTTAATTGATTAGATAATAAATCTATATAACTCAAATAATATATGATAGAGACCAGTTTTTTTTGTCCCCGTGATAGGTTTTCATGAGCCAGTTTGTGATTTACCGAATTCTTTATATCCATCTTGTGCACCCCTTGATTGAGGTTACCATACAGAATGTTTTTATCTCTGTCCTTAGATAATTGTTCAGACAAACTATTTTCTTTCGACCAACCTTGATAAAAGCCAATATCCAAAACATCTAATTCAGGAACAATCAAACTGATTTTCTGTTTAATTAAATCCTCTAGATCTAAAAATACTGAACGACGCATCTGAGTAAGTTGATCAGCATATTGCACATAAAGGGCCTCCCAATGATCGAGTTGTTGAAAACGTTTTTCTTTGTATAAAATATTCAGTTGTTTTTGACAACGAGAAACTCTGGACCAAGTATTTAAATATTCAGGTTTCACGTGGAACACCAACCAATCTAAAAAGGAGCGGCGGTACTGAGGTGGTTTATCAAGAAATAAATATGAATCAGGGTCAATCGAAACCACTGGTATGGCATGCGCTATTTGAGATTGGTTTTTAACAGATTGTGAATTGAGTTTGATTTTTTTACTTAAGGCTTTATTCAAAGTAACACCAACTTTATTGTGAAAACCTTGGTTGTCTTGGTATTGAGCAAAAACAGTTAATGCATTGCTGTCATGATTTATTAAGTTTTTATTGCGCTTTGAGCGAAAAGATTTTCCTGTAGAAAGAAAATAAATGGCTTCCAATACTGATGTTTTACCAGCACCGTTAGCACCTGAAAAAACATTGATGCGTTGTTCGAAGCTGAGGTCTAGACTTTCATAACAGCGAAAACCGTTAATTTTAAGTTTTGTGAGTAGCACCTAAATGCGCAATGGCATGACCACCAATCGACAATCCAGACGTTCAGGGTGTTTAATCAAACAACTGGACAACGCCTCTTTAAAGCTAAATTGAATTTCTTTTTCGGTGATTGCTTGGGTGGCATCTAATATATAGTTTACATTGAAGGCTGTTTCAATATCTTGAATATCAGTTTGAACAGTGATGACATCTTCAGCTTGTTCTTGGTCTGGGTTGTGTCCGATGATTTCCAATTTGTTTGGGGATATTTTAAATTTAACTCCTTTGTATTGTTCATTGGATAAGATGGCCACACGATGTAAAGCATTTCTTAGTGCCTCACGATCAGCAATGAAATTATTCTCCATGTTTAATGGAATAACAGATTCATAGTCAGGAAACTTTCCATCAATTAGCTTAGAAGTCATACTGATGTTTTCAATGTCAATTTTAATGTGATTAACACCTAAGTTAATGGTTATTTGTTGATCTAAGTCACGAATCATTTTTTGTAGTTCCAACACCCCTTTTCTTGGAATTAAGACTTGTTTACTTAAACCACTGTCATTGACATAATCACATTCAGCCAATGCCAGTCGGTGTCCATCAGCAGAAACACAACGCAGTTTATTATTCAAAACCTCAAACAACAGCCCATTAAGAAAATAACGCACATCTTGAACAGCCATACAGAAGACCGTTTGTTTCAACATTCGTTGTAAATCTGTGCTGCTGATACTGACTGGTTGATAGGTTTCCATATCATCAATCAAAGGAAATTCTTGTGCTGACAAGGTGCTGAGACTGAATCGAGAGTCACCCGATGTGATCAAACATTTACCTGAGTCGAATGAGAAAGTAATGATGGACCCGTCAGGTAAGGCTTTACAAATGTCTAAAAATTTATGCGCAGGTACAGTCACCTCACCAGGTGATTGTACATCGACAATACACTCGGAGCGCATTTCAACATCTAAATCACTGGTGGTAAGCAATAAAGTATCACCATCAATTTTTAATAAGACGTTGCTTAGAACCGGTAGAGTTCCTTTTTTTTCAACCACGCCACATATTTGATTTAAAGGGGCTAATAAACTTTCACGTTGGATATTAAATAACATAGTATTATATATATAAATAGTTATTATAGTATTTAATAAAACAGTTAATACAATTCTAAGTTATTGATTTAACTTGTTTATTTTATTTAAATACAGTTTTATTACCTGTGGATAAGTTGTTAATAAAAAACAAACTTTTTCTTATTAACAACTTATCCACAACATGTTAACAGTCATTCCGTTAACTTATTCACAATTTTCTGTCTGTCCTCATCTAAGTCACTGCTTTCAGACATTAATTCGGTGACTTTCCGGTAAGCATGTAATACTGTGGTGTGATCACGACCACCAAATAACTCACCAATTTCAGGGTAGCTTTTGTTGGTTAAATCCTTGGCTAAAAACATGGCCAATTGTCTTGGACGTACAATGGAACGTTTGCGACTTTTGCCCAACAGCTCAGATAATTTCACATTGTAATATTGTGCGGTGGTTTTTTGGATATTTTCTACCGAAACAATTTGATTATTAACTTTAAACAACTCTTTCAGAATTTGTTTGGTGTACTCTAAATCTATGGCTTTGCCAGTAAAAAAAGCGTTTGCTTTTAAAGTACTCAATGCACCTTCTAATTCTCTGATGTTTGAGTTTAGTTGTTTGGCTATATAAAAAGCAACTTCATCAGGAACAGAAAAACCAAACTGCATGGCCTTTTCTTTCAAAATAGCCACCCTGGTTTCATAATCGGGCGGATCAATTGGCACCACTATACCCCAACCCAATCTAGATTTTAAACGAGATTCTAATCCTGAAACTTCTTTGGGGTATCTATCACAAGTAATAATCACCCGCTTTTGTCCCTCTAGTAGATAATTAAAGGTGTGAAAAAATTCTTCTTGGGTTCTTTCTTTGCGGGCAAAAAATTGGATGTCATCAATTAACAGTGTTGTCACTGAGCGGTACTTTTGTTTAAACAATTCCATTGATTTTTGCTGAATTGCCTTAACCATCTCATTAACATAAATTTCAGAGTGTAAATAACAGACCACTTCATCCGGGTTGTTCTGAATAATTTTATTGCCGATGGCATGCATCAAATGAGTTTTACCCAGACCAGTACTTCCATATAAAAGCAATGGATTGAATTCAGGGTTGGGTGTTTGAGCTGTTTGAAATGCGGCAGCTAAAGCGATGGTGTTAGATCTGCCTTCTATGAAATTATCAAATACAAACCTTGAATCAAGGTTTGACTCAATTTTAGTTCGCGGTCCAGGCTCACTCTCTTCAGTTGCTTCTATGTGTTGTGTTTTTTGTAACGCCAAACTGGTAGAAAAGCGCTCACCAAACACCTCTTTGATGGCTGCTTGAATTGACTTATAGTAATGACCTTTGACTTTATCTAATACCACATCGTTGGCTGCCAGCAACATAACTTGATGGTGGTTGATAGAAACTTCCAAAGGCCGAATCCATAACAGAATATCGCTTTTCGGAATTTCTGCTTCAAGCCTTTTTAGACAGTGTTCCCACATAATAATACTTCAAACAAAAGTGTGAGGCTTGACAGCAAGACTCAGTGAATAAAAAAAACATTTAAGTATAGCAAGAAAACAGCACAATGCCCATAAAGAATGGCGGCAAAACAGCAGTTTAAAAGCTGATAAATAAACCCAAATGACTCTACATATGATTCAAAATAAAAGGTAAAATGGGCCATATCTATCAGCCATGTCTATGCGCATACAGCCTGATAACACCAGTCGAGCAGAAAAGGCTTGAAAAAAACACAAAAAAACAGTATGATGCACGGCTTTTTTATAGGTGGGCATGAAGCACACCTTACGCGTAAGAAAAACAGATAAACAGAACAGGTAAAAATCATGAAAAGAACATTTCAACCAAGTAACTTAAAAAGAGCCAGAACCCACGGTTTCAGAGCTCGTATGAAAACTGCAGGTGGACGTGCTGTGATCAATGCACGCAGAGCCAAAGGCAGAAAAAGATTGGCTGCATAATATCTGCTTAATTTAAACCAAGAGAGATAAGCCAACAGGTGTGCCTTGGAACAATTCCCAAAAGGCAAAAGATTATTAACCCGACTCGATTACAGTCGGGTTTTTAGTGGGTCAAAAAGAATCCACAACAAGGCATTTACCTTACTGATCCATTACAACAACGATTCAAGTTGTAGCAAACTTGGACTGGTGATTTCAAAAAAAGTCCATAAAACAGCCGTGCAAAGGAACCGCATAAAACGTCTAATCAGGGAAACATTTCGTACCAACCAGCAGTTGAAACGAGCAGATTATGTGGTCATGGCTAAACCAGGTTCGGCCGCATTAAGCAACGCCGCACTGATGACCTCTATCAATGAGTTGTGGTCACAAACAGAGAAAAATAAATGAATAACACCAAGAATTTATACTTAATCACATTGATGTTTTTGGGTTTTATGCTTTACACCCAATGGCAAAAAGACTATTCAACGCCACCTGCAGCCGAAACCAATCGTTCAGAACAACACAACAGCCAAACCCAGTCTTTGAATACGCTCATTGAAGATGACATTCCAACCAACAGTTCGGTAGTGGATGAAGATATTCCTCAACCACTGAACACCAATAACAATGACATTCCGGTTTTAACAGAAAGCTCCACCTCAACACAGATTATAGCCACTGTAGACACCCCATTATTGAAGTTGCAGTTTTCCGCCAAAGGCGCAGCACTGGTGTATGCCGAATTGAAAGCTTACCCAATTAAAAAGAAGAATGCCGCAGAGCATGTTATTTTAATGGATTATCGTGACAATCGTTTTAAGATTGATGCAGGTTTAGTGACTGAAGACATTAAATTTACCCACAATGACATCTACCAAAGCCAAACACCTGCTCAGATGAACATTGGAGAAGTCACAGAAGTAATTTTTACCCACCAAAAGCCTGAAGGTCTTTTGGTTAAAACTTACACCATTGATCCTGAAAGTTACGAAATACAAGTCACCCAAACCCTCACCAACCAAACTCAACAGAACTGGAATGCCTCAGAGTACCAACAGCTGATGCGCAACAACCCATGGTTGGGTAATGACCCTGGTTTTACCGATGCAGGTCGGTATTCCTTCAAAGGTGTGGGTTATTTTGATGCAGAAAATGGCTATGAAACTTTAAGTTTTGATGACTTACAGGATGAAACCAGTAATGTTAAATTGGGTCCAGAGAGCTGGGTAGCCATGGTGCAACATTATTTCTTTGCGGGGGTCATTCCCAGCACCGAACAATCACAAGTGGTGGCCAAGTACCGTGCCAATTCTCCTCATCCCTACCTGGCGCAAATATTAACCAACAACAAGGTGGTGCCTGCCGGCGGTACCGTTGATTTTGACTCGACATGGTATGTAGGCCCTAAACTGCAAAAAGAATTACCGGCGGTCGCCAAAGGTTTGGATTTGACTGTTGATTATGGTGTGTTTACTGCCATCTCTAAGCCGCTGTTTTGGGTGTTGGAAAAAATTCATGCCTTTGTGGGTAACTGGGGTTGGTCAATTGTGCTGTTAACGGTTTTGATCAAACTGCTGTTTTTTAAACTGTCAGAAGCGCAATACAAATCAATGGCGCGTATGCGTAAACTACAACCCAGAATCACGGTTTTAAAAGAGCGTTATAAAGACGACAAACCCAAATTCAATCAAGAAATGATGGGTTTGTATCAAAAAGAAAAGGTTAACCCACTGGGTGGCTGTTTACCGATATTGATTCAGATTCCAGTGTTCATCGCCCTGTATTGGGTTTTGTTAGAATCTGTCGAATTACGTCAAGCACCATTCATGTTGTGGATTCAAGACCTGTCTTCACCTGACCCCTACTTCATATTGCCGGCGATCAATGCCGCAGCGATGATCATGACGCAAAGGTTATCACCCACACCGGGTATGGATCCGATGCAAGCAAAAATCATGAAGTTCATGCCGATTGCCTTCTCGGTGATGTTTGCTTTCTTCCAGTCAGGTCTGGTGTTGTATTGGGCTGTTAACTCAGTGTTGTCACTCGCACAACAATGGGTCATCACCAAACGCATCGACGCACAAGACGACAGCGCGAAAGCTTGATAGGGTAAAAAATGACACCACAAACTGACACCATCGCTGCCATAGCCACACCGGCAGGCACCGGTGGTGTTGGTATCATCCGCATATCCGGCTCAGCAGCCAAAAGCATCGCACAAACCATCAGTGGGCGACAATCCTTACCCCCCAGACAGGCCATTTTCGCCACCTTCAAAAACCCAGATCAACAAACCATAGATTCAGGCTTGCTGTTGTATTTCCAAGGCCCGGCATCTTTTACCGGCGAGGATGTGGTTGAATTGCAAGGCCATGGCGGCCAAGTGGTGATGAACATGCTGCTCAAAGCGGTGATTGCCTTGGGTGCCAGAATGGCACGTCCCGGTGAGTTTTCAGAACGGGCTTTTTTAAATGAAAAAATCGACTTGGTGCAAGCTGAAGCCATAGCCGATGTGATAGCCAGCGGTTCTGAACAGGCGGTTTTGGCTTCACAACGCTCTTTGCAGGGCTCTTTCTCCAAACACATCAATGATATTTTGAGCTTATTGATTGAGACCCGAGTTTGGGTAGAATCAGCGATTGATTTTCCAGAAGAAGAAATCGATTTTCTGTCAGACACGCGACTCAAACAACAAATGTCGCAACTGCACCAAAGCTTGAAAAGAACCCTACAAAAAACCCAAACCGGTGTGGTGTTGAACCAAGGCATCAGCATCGCCATCATCGGCAAGCCCAATGCCGGAAAATCATCCTTATTGAACCGCTTAACCGATGCTGAAACAGCGATTGTCTCAGAAGTGGCAGGCACCACCCGTGATGTGATCAAAGAAGATGTCGTCATTGCAGGGATACCCGTGCGCTTAATCGACACCGCTGGCATTCATGAAACCGACAACCCGATTGAACAACAAGGCATCGCTCGAGCCTTACAAATGCAACAACAAGCAGATGTGGTGCTACAAGTGTGGGATGCCAGCGATGAGATCAAAGACTTATTGAAACCCGAAAAAAACCTCATCCATGTGATCAATAAAGTTGACTTGTTAGACAGCAAACAAGCAGCACAATTGGAGGCATTGAATTCTGATGCTTTATTGGTATCAGCCAAACAAAACCAAGGCATTGACTTGATTAGACAAGCCATTATTAATCAAGTGACCAGTGGAGGCTTGAATGAAAACAGTTTCACCGCCCGTCAACGACACATTGAACAACTGAAATTAACCCAACAGCACATCGATGCCGCAGAACAACAACTGCAGTTCAACCAAGGCGAACTGTCCGCTGAGGAATTACGCTTGGCGCAAAATGCGTTGAGCGAAATCACCGGTGAATTCAGTTCAGATGATTTGCTCGGTGAGATTTTCTCTAGCTTTTGTATTGGTAAATAAAAAAAATGTAAGTACTGCAAATTAACCGCAACTAAGTCAAATCCCACCACTACAAACTTTACGTTAAACCCTTGTTTTGCTGTTTCATCCTAATGCCACATAGCCACCATTTCTGTGGTTAAAAAAATCTGCTATTAAGATTTAAGATGTAATATTATAACCGCATGTTAGATAAACGACGCTCGAAGGCCATCCTGGCACTTTCTCTGCCCATCATTGGTGGCATGATGTCACAAAATATCCTCAACCTGGTTGATACCGCAATGGTCGGTCGGTTGGGCGCGCCAGCTTTGGCAGCTGTTGGTTTGGGTGGGTTTTTAAACTATATGTGCGTGGCGTTTTTGTTGGGTTTAAGTGCCGGTGTACAAGCCATGGTATCGCGGCGTATGGGAGAAGAAAAACAGTCAGAAGCCGCCTATCCATTGAATGCAGCCTTGCTGTTAATTTTAATCGCGGCGGTGCCGATGACCCTGTTGTTGTATTTTATATCGCCGTATCTGATTTCATGGTTTAACCCAGATCCACTGGTGGTAGAACAAGGCACGCCTTATTTACAGGCTCGCTTTTTGGGGTTGATTTCATTGGCAGTACACTTCAGTTTTCGAGGTTATTGGAGTGCCATCAACATGACCAAAATCTACTTGAAAGCCTTGCTGTTTGCCCACGCCAGTAACATCGCCATCAGTTATGTGTTGATCTTTGGTAAATTGGGGGTGCCCGCTTTGGGGACTTATGGTGCCGGTTTGGGTACCAGTATCTCAATCACTTTGGCGGTGTTTTATTATTTTTACTGTGCACTTAAACATACCAGAGGGTATGGTTTTTTAGAAAACCTGCCATCCAAAGCGACGGTCAAACAAATGATCAAAACTTCGGTGCCCTCTTCGATTCAACAGTTCTTTTTTGCTGCAGGTTTTGCTGCCTTGTATTGGATCATTGGTCAGGTAGGCACCAAAGAGTTGGCGGGTGCCAATGTGATCATTAATTTGATGTTAGTTGGTTTACTGCCAGCCATGGGCTTTGGGTTGGGCGGCGCCACCTTGGTGGGTCAAGCTTTGGGCAAGAAAAACATTGATGCCGCACATCTATGGGGTTGGGACACCGTTAAATTGGCCTGTATAACCGCGGCCTGTTTGATGTTGCCAGTGATGTTGTTTCCGGATTTGATCTTGCGTATTTTTCTCACCGACCAGTCGGTGATAGACCTCACCAGACTGCCGTTGCAACTGGCTGCTTTATCTTTGGGTGTAGAGTGTATTGGGATTGTGTTGTTCAATACCATCAATGGTGCAGGTGACACCACCAGTACGATGAAAATTTCATTTGCCTTACAATGGATCGTGTTTTTACCTGCAGCTTGGTTCGTTGGGCCTTATTTGGGCATGGGCTTAACCGCCATTTGGATTGGCCAGATTCTGTACCGACTGGTTTTTACTTGGGCCATGATTCACATGTGGCAAGCCAGAAAATGGTCGACCATTGAGGTGTAGTGAATGACAAAAACACGTTGTGGCTGGGCCACTGATGCCACTGAGTTAGAACAAAAATACCACGATGAAGAATGGGGTCGACCGGTTTATGATGACCAAATTTGGTTTGAGTTTATCACCCTGGAAGGTGCACAAGCCGGACTGAGTTGGTCAACCATTTTAAATAAACGTGAAGGTTATAGAAAAGCTTTTGTCGGATTTGATTATCAGCAAGTGGCACAGTTCAGTGAAGCCAAGCAAATGCAATTGAAAGAAAACCCTGAAATTGTTCGCAACAGCCTTAAAATAAAATCAACTGTGACCAATGCACAGGCCTTTATTCAGATCCAACAAGAGTTTGGTAGCTTCAATGACTATATTTGGCGCTTTGTAGGCGGCTCGCCAATTAATAACCATTGGCAATCAATGGCTGAAGTGCCAGTCAGTACGGCCGAATCGGATGCTTTGAGTCAAGACCTGAAAAAACGTGGCTTCAAATTTGTTGGCAGCACCATTTGTTATGCGTTGATGCAAGCCACCGGCTTAGTCAACGACCACACCACCGACTGCTTTTGTTATATAAATAAACCAGGATCAGAACCATGAAAATTAAAAACAGTTTAACCCTCTTCTTATTGTTGGTCTTAATCAGTGCGTGTGCTAAAAAACCTGCACCAACCGCACAACAAAGCTTTTTTGCTCACCTCAAATCACTGTGTGGACATGTCTTTACCGGTGCCAGCACCTATCCAGATGACCCCGAGCATGATTTTGCTGGCAAGTTATTGGTGGCTGATTTTTCCAGTTGTGAGGAACAACAGGTTCGAATAAAATTTGCTGTCGGCGAAGACCACTCAAGAACTTGGGTGGTGACAGAGTCGGCGCAAGGTTTGTTACTCAAACATGATCACCGCCATGAAGATGGCACACCCGATGAAATCACCAACTATGGTGGTTGGGCCAATGATGAAGGAACCGAGTGGCGCCAACATTTTGCCGCTGATCAAGAAACAGCTGATTTGATTCCCGCAGCGGCCACCAATGTGTGGATGTTGCAATACAACCCAGATACCCAAATTTTAACCTATGACTTAAAAAGACATGGATTGCCCAGGTATCAAGCCAAACTTTTTCCATCCAGTCTGAATTAAATTTGAGACAAGATAAATCAAATTCAGGACAGGCTGTTGTTTTTTATTTAGCCTTTCGATGATAATAAACCTTCAATAATCATTCATGGCATGTAAATGAAAACTATATTTTTGGCGGCTTCAATGCTTTCATCTCTGAACGCAATGGCGCAACAACCTTTGTTCAAGACCAATGACCATTACCCGCTGATTTCTGATGTCCTTTATTCAGAGTCAGCAGACATCAACGGTAATGGTAAGGATGAATTGTTAATGGCCACCAGTTCAACACAAGGCCTGAGGATTTTTTCAGTTGACGATCAAGGTCAACTAACGGCGTTTCAATTCAAACCTGATGTGCCGGCCTTTTTCTCTTTATTGGGTACTGGTGGTGTTATCAGGCCATTCACTGTTTTTGATGTCGACAATGATTTGGATTTGGATGTTTGGGTATCAAATGCCAATGTGAGTCTGGAACCATTGTTATTAATCAATGATGGTTCAGGCCAGTTCACCAGCAGAACAGACTTTTATGACCTCAGTACACCGTTTGATTTAGTGGATTTAATTCCTGGTGATGTAGACAATGATGGCGACATTGATCTGGTCAGAGGTTTTGATTTATATGAGGCGCCACCTGCATACTACACCTACCTCAATGATGGCAGCGGAAACTTCACTCGGCAAGAAATTTTAAACCCATTTTATTCTAAGTATCATGACAGTCATTTAGCTGACTTTAATCAAGACGGGTATTTGGACCTGTGGCGGGCAAGAGACAACCTTTATATTTATCTCAACGATCAATCAGGTCAATTTAACCGAGAGCCCATAGAGTTTAACGTCGATTTTTTAGCTGATAACAGCGCTGAGATACCTCATTCAACCGTTCTGTTTGCAGACATCAACCAAGATGGTCTCACCGATGTCCAAGCCTTTTCGAACGTTTATAACCTGCCAAGGCTGATCAACAACGGTGATGGCACTTTCAGTCAACAAGCACGATCGGATCATGACTTGGAACCGTCCAAACAAACCGCTGAACTGATTGATGTCAACGATGATGGCATTCTAGACTTGTGGGTCACCACCGAAAACCAAGGTGCTTACACTGTATTGACAGACCAACAAGGTTTTGTTGATAACAGCAGTAGGCAGTTTTTTGCCAACGACGAAGTGAAACACCTGGATCTTTTGGACTTTAACCAAGACGGCTTAAATGATGTGGTCAATATCGGCCTAAGTCAATTGAATGTGTTCCAACAAACCAACCAAAGCTTTGAAAAAATAAGGCAGACAGTGGCTGTTGATCAGTGGGGAAAGACCAGGGAAGTGCGGTTGGGTGATCTCAATGGTGATGGTTTTAAAGATTTGATTCAGGTCAACGGCGGTGTGGTGAAATACAGGCTTGGAAACGGAAGAACTGCATTTGGGGCATTGGCAAGTACCGGGGTTAAATCAACATACAGGTTAGATGTTGCTGACATGAATGGCGATGGGATGCTGGATTTAGTTACTGCTGTGGATAATACTGTTTTGATCTCATTGGCTAAAACAGGCGGTGGATTCACCACCAGAGAACTCAGTCCAACTGATGAACGCGTGCTCAAAACATCAATAGCTGATATGGATGGCGATGGTGATATAGACATGGTGGTACAACTGTCAGACTATTTCAGTGGCAGTGGTCAAAGTCATGTTTACTTCAATGATGGTGAAGCCAATTTCAGTCTATTTCAAGTGTTAATGCACCGAACATATAAGTTAGAGTTAGCAGACTTAGATCAAGATGGACTGCCATCAGTGATTTTAATCAGTATTGGCTCAGCCCAGCCTGAAGAATTATTCGAATATGAGTTTTCAGGCACAGATATGGCCTTAATCAAATCTGCTGAGATTGATGGACTGACATTCAGTGTGTTTTCAATATTTGCCTACGATGCCGATGCAGATGGTGATTTGGATGTTTTGTTGTCCGTGTCTGCTCAACAAGAGCAAACCACTTTGTTCAGTAACGAAGGTGATTCTTTTCTAGAGCGCAACGATTTTTTGAACATGGGTTCGGATTATATTTTAGAGCGCCAGGCGGACCTTAACAACGATGGGTACCAAGATTTCATTGCCTCAGATCCACCAGCATTGTTGCTCAACAACCAAGCAGGAGGATTTGATGAAGCTGGTTTTGCTGCGGACTCATATTTTCGCTTTGATTCACCTAATTTGCTTGAGGACTTGGATGAAGATGGTGACCTTGATTTTATTACGGCCAATGCGGCGGTGGGTCAAACCATCAACCTCAACACCACCGTTGACCAAGATTTCAACGGCTTGTGGTACAACGCAAGCCAGAACGGTCATGGCTTACAGGTGCAAGAAATCAGCAACAACAATGAACAGCGTTTACTGGTTTCTTGGTATGTCTTTGCCGATGGTCAGCCGGTTTGGTTGAATGGCACAGGGCCAGTGGTTGGTAACCAAGCTTCATTAGATGTCACCATAACAGCAGGTCCCCAGTTTGGTGCTGCCTATGACACTGAGGACCTGATGATCAGTGAGTGGGGCTCGATGAAATTGACTTTGGCCGGAGCCAATGAGTTGTTGTTTGAATGGGATGGCAGCTTGGCTGGGTTTTCTCAAGGTCAATTGGAGATGGAACGATTGGCGGAAATTAAAGCCGTTAATCCATTGACTGATGGTCTGGACAGCTGTCACACGGGCGCTTGGTACAACGCCGCTGAAGATGGTCATGGCTTCATGCTTCAAGTGATTGAAAACCAGGGTGAAGAACGGTTACAACTGTCTTGGTACACCTATCAAAACGGGCAACAGTTTTGGCTCAATGCGGTTGGTCCAATCAATGGCAAGCAAGCGAGCTTAGAGGCTTTCAGTGCCAGTGGAGGAGACTTTCCTCCGAACTTTGATCCCGATCAGGTGACACTGACACCCTGGGGCCAAATTGATTTTGAGCTGACAGACAACAACAACGCCCAGGTCAGCTGGCAACCGACACAGGCTGGCTTCACAGCCGGCGAGTTGGCAGTCACCCGTCTGACTGTGATTGACAGGTACCGTTGTCAATGATTAAGGACTGAATGCATGTTGGTAACAGAACGCCTTGAATTGAGTGAATTGACAGCGCTAGACGGGCGTTTCATCCAAGCGTTGTTCACTGACCCTGATTGTTTACGCTTTATTGGTGACCGAGGGATCAGGTCATTGGCTGATGCCCAGTCGTACTTGCAGGAAAAATTGATCGAATCATACCGAAAACATGGGTTTGGGCTGTATAAAGTCACCCTCAAAGGTGAATCTGAGCCGATTGGCATTTGTGGTTTGGTCAAACGAGATGAAACCAATCCGCCAGATATAGGTTTTGCTTTTCTGCCAGCATTTCGCAGCGGCGGATATTGCACAGAAGCTGCTGCCGGAATATTGGCTTGGGCGAAATCCAATCAAATCACTCAAACAGTTTTGGCCTACACCAACCCAGACAATGTGGCCTCGATTCGGGTGCTTGAAAAAATTGGTTTGGTGAAACAGTCCATCACCACCCTACCTGGCCAGGATTTTGAAAGTCTTATCTTAAAAACTGAATGGTGATAGCTGCAAGAAGAGGTGCAAATGTTTAAAAAAGTAACCATATTGAGTTTGATGTTTTTGTTGATCAGTTGTCAAGAAACAAACCAAAACTGGAGCCCAGAGGCGGATGAACAAGGCCACAGTCCACCAAGTCAGACAACGGCTGCATACAATCAAGCGCTGTTAAAGCAGTTACCTTTCGAAAACACCCAAGACTTCGAAGATGCGCAACGCGGTTTAATTGACACCGATCCTGACTTAAAAGTCAAAGGCCCAGATGGACAGCTTATTTGGAACATGCCTGGATTTGACTTTATTCAAGGTGAGGCGCCTGCCAGTGTTAACCCCAGCCTGTGGCGTCAAGCTAAGCTCAACCAAATCCATGGTTTGTTTAAGGTCACCGACCGCGTTTATCAATTACGTGGCTATGATCTGGCCAACTTAAGCATCATTGAAGGTGATGAAGGTTTGATTCTTGTTGATCCTTTGACGGCACAACAAACCGCTGCAAAAGCCCTACAAATGGTTGAGAAACATTTCCCAGACAAACCCATCAAAGCGTTGATTTATACCCACAGTCACATGGATCATTTTGGTGGTTCATTAGGCCTGTTTACGCAAGCCGAAGCGCAACAACAAAACATCCGCATCATCGCGCCAGCTGGGTTTCTTGATGAAGCGACGCAGGAAAACATCATTGCTGGACCAGCCATGGCACGTCGTTCGATGTTTATGTATGGCAAAAGGTTGGCTCAATCCGAGCGAGGACAAGTGGGCTCAGGATTAGGTAAGCACCCAGCTTATGGCACCTTTGGCATCCTGGCGCCGACTGAAACAATCAGCCACACCGGAGAACAAAAAACCATCGATGGTGTGCGCTTCATATTTCAACATGTGCCCGGCTCAGAAGCACCTGCGGAAATGACTTTTTATTTACCTGAGCTGAAAGCCTTTTGCGGCGCGGAACTGGTCTCTAAGAACCTGCATAACCTCTACACATTGAGGGGCACCAAAGTCAGAGATGCGGTTAAATGGAGCGGTTACATCAACGAAGCGATGACTTTGTTTGCTGATGCTGAGGTTTACTTTGGCTCGCACCATTGGCCAACCTGGGGGCAGCAAGCAATCCAACAGTTTCTACAACAGCAAAGAGACACTTATAAGTTCATTCATGATCAGACTGTACGGATGTTTAATCAAGGCATGACAGCTGAGGAAATTGCGGAACAAATCCAATTGCCAACGGAATTACAAAGTAACTTCTCTAATCGCGGCTATTACGGCACGGTGAGGCACAATGCCAAAGCTGTTTATCAGAACTATTTAGGCTGGTATAACGGCATCCCTGCTGCTTTGAACCGGTTACCACCAGAGGCTGTGGCGGCTAAATACATGGCGATGATGGGTGGTGTCGATCAGGTTTTACAGCAAGCCCAGCTCAGTTTTGATGAGGGCGAGTATCGTTGGGTGGCTGAACTGCTACAACATGCCGTGTTTGCAGAACCCGATCATGCCGAGGTCAAAGAACTGTTGGCCCAAACTTATGATCAGTTGGGTTATCAGGCGGAATCAGGACCATGGCGCAATGTTTATTTATCTGCTGCCTATGAATTAAGACACGGCGGGCCTGAAAAAGGTGTCGATATGCTGCAATTGCGTGACATCTTATACCAAACCCCGGTCAGTTATTTCTTTGACTCAATGGCCGTTCGCCTCAATGCTGATGCTGCCGAGGGCATGGTTAGGACCATTAAGATTCACTTTACTGACCTGGATGAGTACCATCAGCTGAAGTTACAAAATTCGGTGTTACATCACCAACGCACAGATCAAAAAAGTGCTGCAGATGCAACCTTGAGTGTCACCAAAAACACCTACATAGGTATGTTGTTGGGTGAAGTGGGTTTGCGAGCCATCTTGTTTTCAGATGACGTTCAAGTGGATGGCAGCACATTGGATTTGTTGGGGTTTTTCCGGTTGTTCGATAAACCCAAGGGCACGTTTAATATCATTACGCCATAAACGGTCATGATTTCAACTCAATAAAGACATATTGATGGGATATGCTGTTCTTTTTGACAAGGAGTACAGCATGAAAGAATTTACTTTTTGGGATGAGGATGACCTCAGTAATTTACCTGATGACTTTAAGTTGGTGCCATTTAATGTTGCTTATATAGACCCAGACAGCAGACAAAGTATCAACGAAACACCCAAAACTTCGACAGCAGAAATGTCACCATGGGTACCAAAATCATCAACAACGGCAAGGCCTGGGTTGAATAATTTAATGACAGCAGATTAACCAGGACATAGACGCCACCCTGGTGCAAGGCAAAGCCGGCTGCAGCTGTTATAAAAAACTTGGGAAAGCGCTGCTTGTGCGCGCCGTCATCCTTAAAAGAGTAATGGTAGTGTCCTAAATATGCGGTTGTTAAACCACCAAAAAAACCACAGGCATGAGACCAAAAAGGGTCGATGCCGAACACTTCATGTAAAAGCAAGCTGATGCTGGCATGGATTACACTGGCAAGCACACCTACCAAACCATAGCGCACCATTAATCCCAACAAAGGTTTATATGAGCTCAACAAAAACGTCCTTGTCATCGAAACTGATCTTCAGCTGAGTCAGAGACTGGCCGATACAAGGCCCGTTGGTACAAAACCCGGTATCAGCAGCAAAAGTGGCGCCATGCGCGGGACAAATTAATTGACCATCGGGGGTTTCTAAAAAAGCATTCTCGGCATAGTCCATGCGCCGCCCTTGGTGCGGGCATTCATTGATGAACGCCACCCAATCAGTGGGCCCGCGTTTAACCATGATTGAGGTTTGACCATTGAGTGTCTGTAAGGTGTGCTCAGACCATTGGTCTATCGGAACATCAATCAATTGTGTGAGCTTGTGTTGCATGAGATCAGCGCCCAGGTCCTAACGAGTTGAGTGCTTGCGTACCGCGTCGACCAAAACAGCCACTTTATCAGGTGACATGTCTGGTTGCATGCCATGACCTAAATTAAACACATGGCCCGGTTGGTCGCCGTAAGCGTCTATCACACCTTTAACCGCTTGATCAATGTAGTCATCAGGCGCATACAGTGTCGCTGGGTCTAAGTTACCTTGTAACGCTACTCGACCACCGGTGAGTTGTTGGGCATCATTGATGTTAATGGTCCAATCAACACCTAAACCATGACAGCCAGTTTCAGACAAAGCGGTTAAACTTTGGTTGGCACCTTTGCTGAATAACACCACCGGCGTATCGCCATAACCCGCAGTTTTGAGACCATCGACGATTTGTTGCATGTATTGTAATGAAAAACGTTTGAAATCGGCAGGACTGAGAACCCCACCCCAGCTGTCAAAAATTTGGACCGCATTGGCTCCGCTTTGAATCTGACCAACCAAGTACTTGATGATGGACTGCGCCAATTTATCTAATAATTGGTGAGCCAATTCAGGGGTTTTATATAACAAGGCTTTTGATTTGGCGTAGGTCTTGCTGCCGCCATTTTCAATCATATAGGTCAGTAAAGTCCAAGGACTGCCAGAAAAACCAATCAGTGGTACGCGGCCATTGAGGGTCTTGCTGGTTAAACTGATGGCATCCATCACATACTGTAAATCTTCAGCATCAGGTACTGGTAGGTCAGCTATTTGTTTGGCATCTGTGATGGGTTTGTGAAACTTGGGTCCTTCGCCTTGGACAAAATACAACTCTAAACCCATGGCATCGGGTATGGTCAGGATGTCAGAGAAAATGATGGCCGCATCCAAAGGGAAACGTTCCAGTGGTTGGATGGTCACTTCACAAGCCATTTCCGGGGTGCTGGCCAAAGTCATGAAGTCGCCGGCTTTGGCACGCACAGCCCGATATTCAGGTAAGTAGCGTCCAGCTTGGCGCATCAACCAGACTGGCGTGCGCTCGGTTTTTTCACGGCGCAAAGCGCGCAAATACAAATCGTTTTGCAATTCCATCAATTAAACCATCATAAAAAAGGCTATTTTATCAGCTCCAAACACCATAAACAGCTACCAAAATCGTTATTTAATAGCAGTTCTGCTAAAATGCCGCGTTTTGAATGGAACCTCATTGTAGTAGCGAGGTCTTATAGAAACTTTTTACTGTGCCAATTATTATGAAAAAAATAACTTTGTTTTTGGGATTGTCGTTGAGCTTGGGTTTGTCTGCACAAGCGCTTGACCCTGAAAAAGCCTTTATCGGTGAAGTCAGCAAGATGGATAACCTGCAGCAGTTACTTAAAATGGCTGGAGAGACAGGCAAGAATGAGCAATATGCCCGACAAGAGGTGGTGCTTAAACGTTTGGTTGCCTTGCGCCCCTATAACCCTGACCTCAAGTTTGCTTTGATCAAAGCATACGCACTTCAAGATAAAAAAACGGAGGCTTACAACGACCTCCTTGAGTTGCAAAAAGCAGGCTTAAGTTACCCGATTGGAAACCTGGAAGGCTTTGATAACATCAAAGAAACCAAAGTATTTAATTATATCGAAGATGGCATGCTCAGCAACGCCAAACCTTTTGGTGAGGGCAGTCAGGTTTTTGCAGTCAGTGATGACTATTCTGGTATGTTGTTTGAAAACATGGTTTATGACCCGAACGCTGAGCGTTTTTTGTTGGGCAGTGTCAGGGCTGGTGTCATCTATGAGTATTCAGAAAAAAACGGATTTAAAGAATTCATCAACCCTTCTAATCCAGCCACTGGTCCTTGGGGCATCATTGATATTGCCATAGACACTGAGGCAGATTTGTTGTGGACAGCGTCTGCAACCATGCCACACTACACAGGAACCACCCAAGCGAACTTTGGCAACGCCATGGTTTCCAAGTTCAAATTGAGTAGCGGTGAATTAATTAATAATTTTGCCATGGCGAAGTCGACTGAACCCATGTTGTTTTCACACTTACATGTGACAGCAGGGCAAAACCTGTATTTCACCAACGTGTTTAACAGTGACGTGTTCAAGGTTGCTAAAGACAGTGAACAAGTTGAGCCGATGTTTACATTGACCGGTTTGAACAGCATCAAGGCCATCACCACCAACACAGATGAAACCATCCTGTATGTTTCAGATTTTGAACTGGGTTTGTTTGTGGTCAACCTTGAAACCAAACAAACAGCGCCTTTGATGAGAGACCAAAGCGGGTTTTTTGCTGGTATCAATGACCTGTTTTATGATGAGGGCGACTTGGTTGCCATTCAAAGCGGTGTACAACCAGCCAGACTGATGCGTTATGTTTTAGAACAGGGTCTGATATTGAAAAACATGTTTCCTATCGAGGCCTCGCACCCCAGTTTTAAAGCGTTGGGTAATGGTACCTTGGTTGGTGATCACATTTACTATGCGGCCAACTCTCAGTGGGCTAAGTTGGATGGTATTGGTCGCTTGTTGCCAGAACAAAGCTGGGAGCCTCTGGTGATTATTAAGTCACCAACCAGGTACCGCATGGAAGAGCACATGGAACAACAGCGTAAGATGGAAGAAATCAAAAAGAAACGTGGTTTGAAATAAACCTGAGTTTTCAGTTAACAACCAAAAAAAGCCAGTGAATTAAACTTCAACTGGCTTTTTTTCAGTGGACTTTTTAATTTTCAGGTTTGTTTTTCATCAATGTATTGATCAACCAACTGCTCCAAAATATTCAATGGCACAGAACCGTTGTTCAAAACCACGCGGTGGAAATCCCTGACATCATATTGGTCGCCCAAGGCTTGCTGGGCTTTTTCTCGCAACTCAAGAATTTTGGTCATGCCTACTTTATAGGCAGTGGCTTGACCAGGCATCACAAAATAACGCTCAATTTCAGCAACCACATCAGATTCGGTCATACCGGTGTTGGCTAACATATAGTCAATGGCTTTCTCACGAGACCAGCGCTGTGCGTGTATGCCAGTGTCCACCACCAACCGCACTGCGCGAAATAGTTCAGCCTGTAAACGGCCGATGTTGTCATACGGATCTGGCAACATACCCATTTCAAAAGCCACCCGCTCAGCATACAAAGCCCAACCTTCTGAGTAGGCTATAAAGGGCACCATTTTTCTGAAAAACGGCATGCCCTCCAGCTCTTGCTGAATGGACAATTGGTAATGATGGCCAGGGGTGCCTTCATGGTATGCCAAAGTTTTCATGCTGTATCTAGGCGTGGCTTTGATGTCGTATAAATTGGCATAAAAAACACCGGGTCTCGAACCGTCCATAGCAGGTCTTTGGTAATAAGCCCCAGGAGATGTTTTTTCTTTGAATTCTGGAATTCTTTGTACATCAACCTGGGCGTCAGGGATGTCGTAAAAATGACTGCTCATTTGTTTTTCAACATCCACCAACATGGTTTTGTAATCATCGAGAATTTGTTCCCGACCTTCGGCAGAATCAGAGTAATAGAACCTGGGACTGACGGCCATGTTTTCAATGCTGGCAGTAAAGCCGGCGCTGACATCCCAACCTTCAGCGGCTAAAATATCCAATATTTCTGCTTGGATGCGCTCCACTTCTTCAAGCCCAAAGTTATGAATATACTCAGGTGTGTAATCGGTGGTGGTGAAAAATTTCAACGCCAAAGCATAAAAGGCATCACCATCGGGCAAGTTCCAAACCCCGTGGTTTTCACTGACCTTATTATCCAGTATGACAAAATAATCAATCAATTTTTGGTAGGCAGGATAAACCGTTTGTTCAATGGTGCTTTTGGCTTGTTGAGCGATTTCGTTTTGCTGTCCTTCAGTCAGTTTTGCTTGTTGCATTTTGTCCGCCAAAGAGGCAAACAAGATGTTGTCTTCAACCGGGGTGTTGACAAAGCCCTGCATTTCTTCCAGTACTTTGGTGACCACAAATTGTGGCGGCAAGATACCCAGGTTTTCTCGGTGCTTCAGGCCTTCCAGGACTTGATCAAATTTAACCCCGACTTTTGATAAACGACTGACGTAGTCTTCAGCATCGCCCATGTTATTCACTTGGTGGGTGCTTTCCATAAAAGAAGGAAAGCCGTTTTGTACCCCAAACAACTGATTAACAGGGTAGTTATGAAAACGGAATCGCTGGCCTTCGACCATGATGTCCAGCAGTGACAACATCACGTCTTTGGACATTTTGTCTGCAGCATTCAAATCTTCATCGTCATACGACAACAAGGTTTGGTGGGTTTTCAGCATGTATTCAGTGGTTTCATCACCAGCGGCTAAACTGGCATCATCTAATTTGGCGTTATGACCATTGATGCCAAAACCCTCTAATACACGCACAGAACTCAAGGTCTCTGGGCTCTTCAGGGCAAATTGCAGTGCGGTTTTACCAAAAAACAAATTGATGTCATAAGGTTTGAAGTACCAGACATGCACAAAAAACGCCGATGCCAACACCACCACAACCAACAGCAGACCGCCTAAATATTTAAATAGTTTTTTCATGGGTTTATTCCTTGGGTTTGTTTGTTTCGATTATGCAATAGGCATTGAGTTTGTTGCCATCCAGGTCGCGGAAGTAAGCCGCATAAAAGCCGTTACCGCGATCACCGGGTTTACCTTCACAACTACCGCCCAGCTCAATGGCCTTGTTATACAGGGCCTGAACTTTTTCTGTGGTACCAGCTGAAATTGCTGCCATGTGACCATTGCCCGGCTGTGCGGGTTTGCCATCAAAAGGTTTCATGACGGAAAATCCGGTTGATTCATTGTCTTTGGCCCAAACCACATAGCCATGTTTTTGAGAACCCGGCATGATGCGCCCGACATTGATTTGTGCAAACAGACTGTCGTAAAATTTAGCGGCAGCATCCAAGTCATTGGTACCAAGTGTGATATAACCTAACATGGTGATTTTCCTTAAAACCAATTATTGTGTGTTCTCAGTACCACAATGTCCAGAGGAATAACAAAACGAGAATGAAAATATGAAGAAAGTCATGGCCAATCAGGCACCAGATCCAGTGGGTTTATATCCACATGCAAGACAAGTAGGCAACTTGCTGTTTTTATCGGGGGTTGGGCCGCGCAAGAAAGGCAGCAAAGAAATACCTGGGGTGACCCTGGACGAAGGTGGCAATGTCGCTTCATATTGTATAGAAACCCAATGTCGAAGCGTGTTTGATAATGTCCGGTATGTGTTAGAAGCCTCGGGCGCCAGTTGGGATGATTTGGTTGATGTCACGGTGTTTTTAACCAACATGGACGACGACTTCGCGACTTATAACAAGGTTTATGCAGAATATTTTGCCAGCAACCAACCCTGTCGAACCACGGTCGAAATCAACAAACTGCCAACCCCAATCGCAATTGAGCTAAAATGTATTGCAGTTATTAAAGAGTAAACAGCATGAATGAAGCCACTTCAAAGCCCATGCCGCCGTTTAATTTTAAGCAGTGGATAGATGAGCACAGAGACCAACTCAAGCCGCCGGTTTGTAATAAGCAGGTGTTTGAGGAGGATGATTTTATTGTGATGGTGGTCGGTGGTCCCAATGGCCGACGGGACTATCACTATGATGAGGGGCCTGAGTTTTTTTATCAATTGGAAGGAGAGATGCTGCTTAAAACCCAACAAGATGGCCAAGTGGTTGATTACCCAATCAAAGCAGGCGAGGTGTTTTTGTTGCCACCACGCATGCCCCACTCGCCGGTGCGCTTTGCCAATTCCATAGGCCTGGTGGTGGAGCGCAAGAGATTGGTTCATGAAAAAGATGGTTTGATGTGGTTCTGTGAAAACTGCAATCACAAACTGTACGAGGAATACTTTACTTTGCATAACATTGAGAAAGACTTTTTTCCTGTTTTTGATCGATTCTTTAGCGATGAAGAAGCGCGCACCTGTGAAGAATGTGGGACAGTGATGCCAGCAACCAATAAGTTGGACCTTTGATGCTTGAGGGCGCCCTTAAAATAGACATACACACGCATATATTGCCGGAAAACTGGCCGAATTTACGCGAAAAGTATGGCTATGGTGGCTTTGTGCAGTTAGAGCACACCGGCTGTGGTTGCGCTAAAATGATGCAAGATGGTAAGCATTTTCGAGACATTGAAGCCAACTGTTGGGATCCCCAAACCCGTTTAACCGAGTGCGATCTGCACGGTGTTCATGTGCAGGTTTTATCCACCGTACCGGTGATGTTTTGTTATTGGGCCAAAGCCAAAGACAACCATGATTTGGCGCGTTTTTTGAATGATGACATGGCGCAGAAAGTGGCGACTAACCCGAAAAGACTGGTTGGTTTAGGCACCTTGCCGATGCAAGCGCCTGATTTGGCTGTCAAAGAGCTCGAGCGCTGTGTCAAAGAACTGGGTTTGGCTGGGGTACAAATTGGCTCACATGTGAATGATTGGAACTTAAATGCACCGGAATTGTTTGAGGTATTTGCCGCCGCCCAAGATTTGGGCGCTGCCATATTTGTTCACCCCTGGGACATGGTGGGTAAGTCTCAGATGAAAGATTATTGGCTGCCTTGGTTGGTCGGCATGCCGGCAGAGACTTCGCTGGCGATTTGTTCGATGATTTTTGGTGGGGTGTTGGAGCGATTGCCTAACTTGCGTATAGCCTTTGCCCATGGCGGTGGTGGTTTTCCAGCCAGTATTGGACGCATTGAACATGGTTTTGAGGTGCGGCCTGACTTGGTCGCAGTGGATAATCCACACAACCCAAGAAAATACCTGCAGCAAATATATTTAGACACGCTGGTGCATGAGCCAGCGGTGTTGGATTACATTGTCAAGCTGATGGGTCATGAGCGTTTGGCTTTGGGCACCGACTACCCGTTTCCTTTGGGTGAGTTGCAGCCAGGCAAGTTGATTGAGTCTATGCCTTACGCTGAGGACATCAAACAGCGCATGCTCTCAGGCACCGCTTTGGAGTGGCTGAACCTTGAGCGGTCTCAGTTTGTTTGATGATTGAGCGCATTGATTTTACCAAAGCACCACTTTCGATTGCCATAGCGATGCAGTTCGATGGTCCGCAGCCCAATCACTTTGGTGCTGAAGTGGCCACTGCCAAGCCGATGAGGTCCGGAAGTTTTATTGGAGACACCCGCCAAGGTGGTTCGTGTAATGCCGAGCAAATCACATTCAACCCACACTGTAACGGTACCCACACCGAGAGTATTTCACACCTCATCAATGACTTAATTGCGCCACACCAAGTCATCAAACAACCGCTGATGCCAGCGTATCTGTTGAGTTTGTTACCACGGCTTTATGGTGATGTCAGCGCTGACGCTGACAGTTATCAACCTCCTGCCGTGCCGCAGGATTTGATGATATGTAAAGATATGCTAACGGCTGTAAAAAATAATATACAATCGGGTGTAAAAGCCCTAATTATCAGATGCTTACCGAACCATAAATCCAAGCTTGATCAGGTCTATGGCGGTCCACAGCAACCTCCTTTTTTCAGTAACCAAGCCATGCAGTGGTTGGTAGAACACACTGATGTTGAACATTTGTTGGTAGATATGCCATCGGTTGATCGCTTGCAAGATGATGGTTTGTTGAGTAATCACCGAATTTTTTGGAACATCGAACCAGGCTCACACCTATCAACTGAACATCAACATCAGCACAAAACCATCACTGAAATGATTTATGTACCCAATGACATCAAAGATGGTCATTATATCCTCAACCTCCAACTGCCTCGGCTCAACCTCAACGCCGTTCCAAGCAACCCGCTGTTGTATCAACTGAAGCAATGACTTGAAAACAGCCTTTTTCACCCTGGTCGCTTTGTTGGCATTTGCTGGTAATTCAGTGCTGTGTCGACTGGCTCTTGGCGGTGGTTTGATGGATGCTGCAGGGTTCACTTCAATTCGTCTGCTCGCAGGGGCTTTGGTGCTGTTGTTATTGTTGTTAATCAAAAGCAGTCAATCAGATAAAACATTAAGCATAAAACCCACTCGAAGACAGTTTATGGGCTCATCGATGCTGTTCCTTTATGCATGGTGCTTTTCTTTGGCGTATTTAATTTTAGACACAGGCAGTGGCGCTTTGATTTTATTTGGCTTTGTGCAACTGACCCTGTTATTCAGCAGTTGGTGGCTGAATGAAGGGCCAACTGTGTATGAAATTCTTGGTATGTTGCTGGCGTTTTCTGGTTTGGTGTATTGGCTGATACCCGCTTGGGGAACCCCTTCATTGGCTGGGTTTTTGTTGATGGCACTGGCGGGAGTGGCTTGGGGAGTATACACATTGGTTGGTCGGTCGGCGCAAATGCCATTGCAAGAAACCAGTAAAAACTTTATCTACTGCTTGCCCTTGGTGCTGTTGTTTAACTTAATCGATTTTCAACCACAACAATGGAGCAGCCAAGGTGTTTTCCTCGCAGTAACCTCAGGAGCGTTAACCTCTGGTCTGGGCTATGCCATTTGGTATGCAGTGTTACCAAAACTAAGGGCCCTTCATGCCGGTGTTTTGCAGTTGTTGGTGCCCATTTTGGCCGCATTGGGCGGCTGGGTTTTTGCAGCAGAGGCCATCAACCAACGTCTGATTGTTTCGGCATTGATGGTTCTGGGTGGGGTGTTTTGGGCTTTGCAAAACAGCAGAAAGACCAACAAAGCTAAGTATAAGGTCAGCCATAAAAACAGTTAAAGCGCAGTGTTGCCAAGACTTAAAGAGCGCTTGAAAAAGCGCTTTGAAAAGATAACAATGATTGTTTTAAATATTCGAGGTCAGCGATGGAAGGCTTATTCACCATAGAAAATCTACTCACCCTGGGTATGCTTGTTATGTTGCAAGCGGTGCTGGGCTTCGACAACCTGTTGTATATCATCATTGAATCTAAGCGGGTTGAGGAAGCAAGACAATCTAAATTGCGCAAGACAGGTATTTGGTTGGCGGTTTTGTTCCGCTTAATATTGTTGTTCTTGTTGCTTAAAATACTGTCATATTTTACCGAGCCATTGTTTTCAATAGCTTGGGAGGGTGTGGTTGAAGGGACCTTTAACCTGCGAGCTGTGGTCGTGTTGCTTGGTGGCATATTCATCATCTACACCGCCATGAAAGAAATCATGCACATGATGTTGTTAGAAGAAACCATGGAACATCAAATAAAACAAAAATCATCGTTTGCTAAGGCTTTGATTTTGATCGTAACCATGAATGTGGTGTTTTCATTTGATTCGATTTTGAGCGCCATGGCCTTAACTGATAATTATATTGTGATGGCCACCGCCATTTTAATTGGTGCCTTGTTGATGGTTTGGTTGGCTGATACCGTTGCAGCGTTCTTACAAAAAAACCGTATGTATGAAGTACTGGGCTTATTCATTTTGTTTATTGTTGGGGTGATGTTGTTATCCGAAGCAGGTCACATAGCACACCTGAAGTTCTTCGGACATGAGATCACACAAATGAGCAAAGCGACATTTTATTTCGTTATCGTTATTCTGGTTATCACTGAAGTGGTGCAGTCCAGGTACTCGAAAAAATTAAACAGACTCAAAGCCAAACATATGGAAGGAACTACACATGACTGAAAATTTGATGCTAGCGATTGCTGTTATTGGTATTTTAGGCTCCTTGGCACAATGGTTGGCGTGGTGGTTGAAACTGCCCTCTATTTTATTGTTGTTGCTGTTGGGTATTGTGTTGGGCAAGCCAGTCACAAGTTTGATTGATCCTGATTTGTTGTTCGGTGATTTACTTTTCCCGATGGTCTCCTTGGCGGTTTCAGTGATTTTATTTGAAGGTGCTTTGACCTTGAACTTCAGGGAAATCAAGGGACTGGAATCTGTGGTTAGGCGCATGGTCACTGTGGGGATGCTGGTCACTTGGTTAACCATTGCTGTGGCCACCCACTTTTTGTTGGATTTGCCTTGGTTGCTGTCCTTGTTGTTTGGTTCTCTGGTGGTGGTTACCGGCCCAACAGTGATTGTGCCGATGTTGCGCATATTAAAACTGAATAAAAAGGTCGCCAATATACTGCGTTGGGAAGGCGTGGTGATTGATCCGCTGGGAGCGTTGTTGGCGGTGTTGGTGTTTAACTTTATCATTTCCTCACAAGATGGCGCTGCCGGTTTGGTTGGCGTGGCCTTAGATTTCGGTTGGATTTTAATGATTGGTGGTGTATTGGGTTCCTTGGCCGGCGCTTTTATGGGCTTGGTTTTAAGGCGTCACTGGTTGCCAGAATACCTACACAATGTTTTTACCCTGACTTTGGTTTTCGCGGTTTTTGCGGTATCAGATTTATTGGCTCACGAATCGGGTTTATTGACCGTAACGGTGATGGGAATTTGGTTGGCCAACAGTAAAAACACACCGATAGATGACATCTTAAACTTCAAAGAATCTTTAACGGTTTTGTTAATTTCAGGCTTGTTTATTATTTTGGCGGCTCGATTAGATTTAGCCCAGTTTTTACAAATTGGCTGGTGGTCTATTGCACTGTTCCTGGTGATTCAGTTTGTTGCCAGACCGTTGAAAATTTTGGTTTCAACCTGGGGCTCAGACCTAACGATACAAGAAAAGGTGGTGCTGTCCTGGATTGCGCCACGCGGTATTGTAGCGGCTGCGGTGTCTGCATTGTTTGCACTGAAACTTGAACAACAGGGCTACAGTGAAGCTAATTTGTTGGTTTCACTGACATTTATGGTGATCATTGGTACGGTGGTGTTTCAATCAGCGACTGCCGGGTTTTTGGCTAACAAGCTAGGCGTGGCGAGCGCAGAATCTAAAGGCATCTTGATGGTTGGTAGTAACCCAGTGGCCATAGCCATCGCTCAGGTACTGAACAAACATGGTTTTGAGTGTATTTTGAGCGACTCTCACTGGAGTTACATCAAAGAAGCGCGCATGAAGGACATCAAAACCTATTACGGCAATGTCGTTTCAGAGCATGCCGATCAGCATTTGGATCTGATTGGCGTGGGTAAGTTGATGGCGGTGTCGATGAACAAAGACCTGAGCTTATTGGCTGCAGCAAGGTATAAAAATGAGTTTGGAGTGGCTAACATATTCGTCTTGAGTAACGAGGAGAAAAATAAAGACGAGTCCAAACACACGGTTTCAAAAGAGGGTAAGGCCAGACATTTATTTGCCAAGGAAGTGACCTACGCTAAATTAGCCAGTCTGTTGGCCCAAGGCGCACAAATCAAAACCACCTTGCTGACTGATGAGTTTGGTTATGAAGAATACTTGGCTCAGCATGGTAAACAAGTGATCCCCATGTTTGGTGTTTCACCTGATAACAAGCAATTAAGGGTCTTTACACACAAAGAGAGCATTGAAAAGCTGGATACCGATTGGAAAGTCATTGGTCTGATTAAAAACAAGGAAACTGAAAACAGCGAGGAAGTTGTTTAATCCAGTCGATTCACGCTGAGGGGTAATAACACTCAGCTGTAACCACTGGACATTTGCCGGTGCATATCATGAAGCGATTAAGGCAGGTTGCTGTTGGTCATCTAAAGCACAAAAAAGGCGCCCAGTTGGGCGCCTTCTCAGTCAGTTAATTCACAAAAATATATGCATCAGAATGTTTTACCGAAGCCTATACCGAACACAGTTGGGTTGATGTCCACATCAACTGATGCGCGACCAATGGCGGTATCAAAGGTGGCTTCTGTACTGATATCAATGTATTTAACATCCACATTAAAAGACCAGTTGTTTTTCAAAGGCCAGTCAATACCAAACTGAGCAGCCAGTCCCCAAGAATTATCAACACTTAAATTACTGGCTCCCAACACATCAACTGCAGCTGGAGTCAGGTCATCATTTAAGAAAGTGGTGAAGTTTAAGCCCAAACCAGCATAGGGTCTGATGTTTCCTGTGGGGTTAAATTGATACTGTAAAAATACAGTCGGTGGTAAGGTGTTAACCTCAACCACATCAGTTCCATCAGGCACACCCAGGCCGCCCAAGCCAAACGCTGATACTTCATGTTTCGAACTGATATCAGCCAATACTTCCACAGCCCAATTGTCTGTGAACATGTAACCCAGTGAAATATCCAGAGATGGGGCATCACTTACTTTGACCCCAGTTCCAGCAACACCAGCACCATCAACTCGAATCAATGAACTGTCATCATTGGGACCAATATTAATGGCTCTGACATGTAAATTCCAATCACCCTTTTCTAAGGCAAAAGCGTTAACACTCATGAGCACCATCGCAGCAGTTAAAGTTTTTTTCATAGCTTACTCTTCAGTTGGTTAAATATAATTATTCTGTGCCGAATATTGTCTAAGAAATGTCAAAACGAGTGTTTGATTTTTATCAAACAAAAACGATTAAATGGCCAGCTGAACGAAAAATAAATACAACAAGTTATAATTTGAGAACCTTGCCATGTTTTAGTAACCAAGGGCTTGAGAGTTCAACCATTCTCTATCAAAATATTGGCTTTTAATTACCTAAGGAAAGCAGATGAAACTCAACACACTACTAATGACGGTATTTGCAGGAGCGGCTTATGCTGACACCAACACCATGGTGGTGTTCGACGCATCAGGTTCGATGTGGGGCCAAATTGATGGTAAAACCAAGATTGAAATTGCCAGAACAGCGGTCAGTGACATCAGTCAGAGCTTTACTGCGGACCAAGCTGTTGGATTAATGGCTTATGGACATCGGCGAAAAGGAGATTGTACCGACATTGAAATCTTGGTGGCGCCTACTCCAGGCTCGGCTGCAAACATCCAAAAAAGCATAGCAGGCCTTCAGCCCAAAGGCAAAACACCCTTGAGTCAAGCCGTTAAAATGGCCGCAGAACAGCTGAAATATACCGAGAACAAAGCCGAAGTGGTGCTGATCACTGATGGCATTGAAACCTGTGACCTGGACCCTTGTGCTGTGGCATCAGAGCTTGAAAGTTTGGGCATAGATTTCAAAGCCCACGTGATTGGCTTTGGGCTCAGTGCAGATCAGGGCAAACAAGTGGCGTGTATGGCTGACATCACCGGCGGGCAGTATGTCGCTGCGGCTGATGCAGCAGAACTGAATGAAGCGCTGAATAAAGTGATTGTGACCGAAGCAGAAGCCGTTGTTGTTGAGTTGCCAGATGCGACTGTAGCCGTGTTAGATGAGTCCATTGTTATTGGTGCAGGGTTCAGCGCATCTTGGGAAGGGCCTGCAGGTGAAGCTGATTACATTGATGTGGTTAAACAAGGTGATCAGCGAGTTTATGGTGAGTTGTCTTATGCTTGGACCAAAGACGGTCAAACATCACTACTGAGCGCGCCGGGCAATCCAGGTAGCTATGATGTCAGGTATGTGTGGCAAGGACCAGTTAAAAAACACGTGCTGGCGACCACATCCATTGAGGTTAAAGACAGCGAAGTCAGCTTGGTGGCGCCAGCGAAAGTCAGCGCCGGTGAATATTTTGCTGTGCAATGGACGGGTCCAGGCCGCAAAGGTGACTACGTTGACTTGGTTAAACAAGGCCATAAACCGACCTATGGAGAGCTGAGTTATTTTTACACCGACTCAGGATCGCCAGCACAACTACAAGCGCCAGCTTCCCCAGGAAACTATCAGTTGCGCTATGTGCTTCAAGCGCCGGATGGGCGTCAGGTGTTACATCAGATACCTTTAGCAGTTGAGGATATCACGGCCAGTTTAGCATTTGAACCCACTGCAGAAGTGGCGGTGAAGATTCCAGTTTATTGGACTGGTCCTAATAACCAAGATGGCTATATAGATTTGGTCAAGTCAGGTTATAAAAACACTTACGGAGAAATCAGCTACTTTTATTTGAAAGACAACCCAGAAAGTGGAGAGCTGTTAACGCCAGTTGAACCAGGTGATTATGAAATCAGGTTCGTTATGGTTGGAGCCGATGGCAGACAGGTCATCACTGCCAGTCCAATCACAATCACCGCTGTCCCAGCCAGCTTGTCCATCCCTGAACAAGCCCAGCCAGGTGCTGTCATTCAGGTGAGTTGGCAAGGGCCGAATCGAGCAGGAGATTACATTGATCTGATCAACCATGACCGCAACACGGTGTATGGTGAAATCAGTTATTTTTACACCAATGACCACCCAAACACAGGTGAGTTGGTGATGCCAGACAAGCCTGGCAACTACAAAGTTCGTTATGTGATGCAAGGCAGGAAGCGATTGGTTTTAACTGAACAAACCATTGTGGTTGAATGAAAGCGCTGTAATCAAGTATGGGTTTAAATTGAGTAAGCTTGTCATTAAGAAGGGACTGCATGCGTTAACATGACACAAAAAAAGGTGGCTGAGGTCAGTCACCTTTTATTTACTGAAGAAAAATTACCAGCCTTCGCAGTCCCTATCGCCCAATTCATCCAGGCGTTCGCTGATGTCATCCAGAGCAATTTCGAAATCTTCCCTTTCCATGTCATTCCAAGCGATATTCAAGTCGGTAATACCGGCAGTTAAGTACCTGTCCTGTTCAACATAGGCCACAGCTTTCAGAGCTTCTGTCAGTTCGCCCAATGAACTGTCTAGGTAGCTGTTGATGCCGATTTCTTCCACTGACTCTAATGCATCGGCCAAGTCATCAAGACTGCCAACCAAATCATCTAAATCATCACAGCTGATTTGTGCACTAGAGGTAGACAGCCAAAACAAGCTGCTGAGTATTAATATAGTTTTTTTCATCTGATTCCCCCATAAAATGGAATGGTTAATTAAGTCTTCAACTGCAACAGTTGATACCATCATATTAGCACCAAATTCAAAAAATAAATCATCTATTTACTGGCTTTTTCAATGGTTTGAAATTGAAAAATAACAGCACGAAACCACTGAGGGTAAACAACAAAGCTGACAGGGCTGTCAGGTACAATAAGGGGTGGTTGAAATCGCTGCGTTCATCGTAATCCATGATGTGTAACATCCACATAAAATCAAAAAGCCGCCACCGATCTGTTCTTTTGGCGACGATTTCGCCGCTTTGTTCTGAAACATAGATGCGGGTATTTTCTGCACCATCCAGCTGAACTTGCCACAACGGTGCCGCCCGGCCTCGCACTTCGTTGGGTACTTCGGTTAATCGTTGGATGGAAACGATGTTAAATTCAGCCAGTAGCTGATTGGCCAGTATTTTTATGATCACAGCTTCAGAGAGTGGCGTTATGGGGTTTAAATCAGGCGTGTCATACAGCATGACCCGAGAGGCTGTTCTGACCTCGACCACAGTTTGCCCCAGCCAAGGTTTGACTAACAAGCTTAAAACAGGTTCATCCAATTGTTGCAGCAATGGCCTCAAGTCCAGTTGATCCAATGAAACAGAATCAGCTGTTTGGGGTTTAAGTAAATGATCACCATGAATTTCTTCAATCGGCATAAAGCTCATCAAAAAACCACTCATGAACCAAAACAAAATTTGCACACCCAGCACCAACCCCACCCACTTGTGAATTTTTCTGATCAGTAGCCTGGGTCGCATGAGCAATAAGTCAAATATAAAACAGCCATTGTAAAACAAAGACCAGACAGTCAACAATTGAATTTCTGTCAGCTAGCCATCAAAATAAACTGTCATATATTGAAGCTGGTAATTACACCACCCCAACCCACAGAGAAACACCATGAAAAAATGTATATCAAGCGGTTCAGCCTTTGAACAAACTTTTGCTTATTCAAGAGCGGTGGTCGATGATCACTATGTGTTTGTGTCAGGTACCACCGGTTATGACTACAACACCATGACCATCAGTGATGATTTGGTTGAGCAGACCGAACAATGCTTTATCAACATAACAAATGCTTTGGCAGCCGCAGGCACCGACCTCAGTCAAGTGGTGCGGATTCACTACATACTGCCGAATAAAAAAGACTTTGCGCTGTGCGCGCCCGTGCTACAAAAATACCTGTCTGATTCTAGGCCAGCAGCGACCATGTTCGAGGCGGGCTTGTTGGATGATGCCATGAAAATAGAAATTGAAGTGACCGCAAGACACTTAACACGGGCCTCAAGTGAATAGCAAGTCATGATGAATATCTATCAGTTGGTCAGCAAAGCCGTGGGGCAAAAGCTTAAAAGGGAGGAGTTTAATCAATACCTGCAAGACAACGAAATGGCTTTTGAAGTTTTATGTAATCAAATAGCAACTCATCTGGCTAAGAACTATTTGCTGGGCAAGTTGGACTTTTATTTTTGTGACCAAGTCATGAATCGAATGTATACATTTATGGTTGATGCTCTGTTTGAAAATATCATAGAAACTTTACCTGAGCCAGCGGACTCTATTTACTTGGCATTTGACCAAGGTGAATATCATCATTCAAATGATGACAGGGACAGTAACATCGATCCAGCAGAGAAATATACCAAACCAAGACTACAAGAAATTATGACCCAATTAAACCAAAGTCATCAACCTCAACAACAAAAAAGCCCCAAGTCAACTTGAGGCTTTTATAGTCACTTTTCAGCTGGTTTTAACTTTTCTCAACTTCTGTCTCTGTGTCTTTTTCAGGTACCGGAAAACCTCGGTCACGCATCAAAGCATCAATGGAGGCATCACGTCCGCGGAACTTGCGGTAAGCTTCGGCTGGATCCATGGCATTGCGCGGTGCGAATAAATACTTAACCATTCTGGCCGCCACTTCTTTATCATAAAAACCACCTGGCGCTTGTTTGAAAGCTTCCGCAGCATCTGAGGTCAATACATCAGCCCACATGTAACCATAATAAGCAGTGGCATAACCTTCACCTGAGAACACGTGGCCAAAATGGGGTGTGCGGTGGCGCATCACCAATTCAGACGGCATGCCCAAGGCGGTCAGGGTTTCCCGCTCAAACTTGTCGGGATCCAAGCCTTCAGGATCAGCCATGTGAATCTTCATATCAATCAATGCCGAGGCCAAGTATTCAGTGGTAGAGAAGCCTTGATTGAAGGTCGATGCTTGCTTGATTTTAGCAATCAACTCTTTGGGAATCACTTCGCCAGTTTTGGCGTGCTTCATGTACTTGTTAATCACTTCATCAGTGGATAACCAGCGCTCCAATAGTTGTGATTGAAATTCAGTATAATCGCGGACACCTGAGTTAGATGAAGGGTATTTCACGTTAGATGCCAAGAAGTGTAAAGCATGTCCAAATTCATGGAAAAAAGTGGTGGCATCGTCCCAAGAAACCAACACCGGCTCACCGGGTGCCGGTTTAATGAAGTTGGAATTGTTCGATGACAACACGGTTTTCTTGACATCGTGTGACTCGTGCGAGCGGTATTGACTGGCCCAAGCACCTGAACGTTTGCCTTGGCGAGCAAAAGGATCTAAATACCACAAACCGATGTGCTCACCGGAAGTTAAATCATTGACTTCCCAGACTTTCACATCTGGGTGATATACTGGTACTGTACCTTCTGGTAAGGCGGTGAACTTGAAATTAAATAACTCACCAGCCACATAAAACATCGCTTCAGTCAGGTTGCCTAACTGCAGGTATTGTTTCACTTCATTGGAATCTAAGTCGTATTTCTTCTTGCGTACTTTTTCAGCGTAGTAACGATAGTCCCATGGTTTAATGGTGATGTCATGACCTAACTCATCAGCCACTGCCTGCATGTCGGCGACTTCTTCTTTAACTCGACCGATGGCAGCTGGCCAAACAGCTTGCATTAAATTCATGGCATTTTCAGGGGTTTTCGCCATGCGGTTTTGTAAGCGCCATTCAGGGTAGTTTTTATGACCCAGTAACTCAACCCGCTCGCGACGCAGTTTCAGGATTTTGGCGATGTTTTCATTGTTATCAAATTCATCACCGTTGTCGGCCCGTGAATAATAATTGTTCCACACTTTTTCACGTAAATCACGTTCATCAGAATAAGTCAAAAACGGATCCATCGACGAACGGGTGTTGGTCACGGCGTATTGACCAGACTTGCCTTTTTGTTCGGCGGTGTTGGCAGCTGCTTTAACGAATGACTCAGGCAAGCCACTGAGTTGGTCTTTGTTCAAATAAGTGACATAACCTTCTTCGTCATTCAGGGTGTTGTTAGCGAAGTTGGTGTACAAGCTAGACAACTCTTTATTAATAGCTGCATAGCGTTTCTTCGAAAACTCATCCAGGTTGGCACCATTCATGGCAAAACCTTCATAAGTACTTAAAACCAAGCGCTGTGCTTCAGGTTCTAAAGGGTTTTTCAATGACGCTTCATAGACTGTTTTGATTCGCTCAAAGAGTTTTTTGTTTTGCGAAATTTTTGAGCTCATTTCAGAAAACTTAGGCGAGTATTCCATTTGTAATTTACGCACATCAGGGCTCGATAAATTACTGCCCCAAATGCCGAAGTAAGTAAACGCACGGCTCAGTTTTTCACCAGCGCTTTCCATCGCCGCGATGGTGTTTTCAAAAGTAGCGGGTTCTGGGTTGTTGGCAATTTTTTCATAATCGGCCAAGTTCTCAGCTATCGCCACATCAAAGGCTTGGGGCACATACTTCAGGTCCATTTGATCAAAAGCGGGCACTCCGCCATAAGGACCGGTCCATTCAGCCAGCAGTGGGTTGCTGTCAACGGCCGGCTGTGCGTCTTGAGCCATGGCTAGGTTGGCGGTACCTAAAGTCAAGGCCATGCCCATAGACAAGCTGGTCAGCCAGCGCAAAGTTTTCGTAGGTTTCATATTAATCTCAATTGTCAATTTAATTGGGTCAAATATGTTGCAGCGTCACGGTCTCGTTGAACAGTGCCAAAAGTCCTGATATGTTAAAAACACCAAGGTTAAATAATTTTGTGCATCGACAGAATTTTCACTGCAGCTAATTATAATTAGTCAGGTCCAATGATTGCTTGCGCTGTGACTTCTTGCCCACACCTGAGAAGTGCGTTCAACCTTCATTGGGCGCTTCTAATCTTTGCTCGAAGTTAAAATTCAAACCTGGCACCCAAGCTGATCAGATACTGCTGGTAATTCCGTAATCCTAAAATTTGTTGGTACCTGAGATAGAACATTTTGCCATTGGCTGTGACCCATGTCAGGCCGAAGCTGGCTTGGCTGGAATTGTTTTCTGTGAAGTTGGTTTCAACATTAAACAACTCATCGCTGGGCATATTAATCAAGCGCATCGCCATGATACCGTCATCTTGTTTTTCGTGGCTGCTTTGCCAGCTGAGTTGTGGCGAAAGCACCCCGTATCGAGTGCTGATGGCACGTGACAGGGTAAAACCCAGGTTGTATTTCAGCGACTCAAAATCTTGTTGCTGATAAAAAATATTGAAACCTCGGGCGCCGCTTTCGGTGAATTGATCGAGTTGATTATCAACGTATTCAACACCCACATAAGGTGACCAGTTCCAAGCACCGTGATTAAAATTATAGCCTGCACTCATTGCGGCAGTGAACTGTTTTGACTGGGTGCGACCAATGGCCTCAATATCAACCCTGGCATCAATCAACTGAAAAAACTCTTTGCGGGTTTGTTTGATGTTGGGTTGTGCATAGCTCACCCTGCTGTCTAAATAAAAGTTATCAGTCGGGCTGAATAAAGCATAAAGATTCAGGCTCATACCTTCGGATTCCATAGAGACACCCGCCCCGGTTTGAGACTTCATCAGGTTATAACCTATGGCTGAGCCCAATACGAAAAGATTTGAGAAACGGTAATCAACACCGACACTCAAGGCGTCTGAGTCAAACTCAAAACCATCATTGATTTCATCGGCATATTCATAGTCTCCAGCCGATAAGCTGCCATTGATAAAAAAGCCCCATGGCGAGACAAAGCTTTCGGCAGCCTGAACATCGCCCTGATAGCCCAGCATCGACACCGGTAACTGTGCATCACCATTACTAAGACTGAGGTCAGCCAAGGAAAATCCACTGACCCCAGCTCGCAGTTGTGCCATTCTTTGACCGATATTGGACAATTGCGAAGCCACCAACTGGGTTGAGTTTCTGGCTTGGTGCACCACATTCCTGGGACGCATCCAGTTCAACACCCGGGTTAACGTTTCAAAATCACCCAGTTCGGCTTGCTGTAGTAAATCGTCGCACAAGCCATCCAAACCATTGTGTAAATTATCACCCGAACAATAAGCACCTAATACCCGCGCTGCACGTTGGAACCGCGCTTTCCTTTGTGCCGGCATGTTGGTCAGCATCCCCAATGCATAGTTTTCGGCGGTTGGTAAGGGCTCAACTTGAAACACCGACAGCGCACTGTTGTTGCTGGTGTCAGGATCAGGGGTTGATGAAGACACCGTGGAAGAAACAAGCAGATTTTCAGGCTCATCCTGTTGTTGTAACTGAATTCGCAGCAACACCACTTTAACAGCCCCAGGGGCAAATTCACCAATATTCTGACAGTTGACCATGCCGCTGGCCAGGTCTACTTCACAAGGGCCCGGTGCGGTGGTGGCGAGGTCACTGAATAACCCTTGGGTGACGGCCATGTCCAGCTTAACACCAGTGGCGCTGTCAGGCCCTTGGTTGCGGATGGTGATTTCCATTTTGGCCAAGTCACCCGTGATGACCCTGGATTGAAACAGCCTGATATCAACACTGAGGTCAGCATCCGCGAAGGCTTGGTGGTTAGTCACCAATAATAGAAAGAGCCATACAATTGTTTTCATCACAGTCCCAGCTTTTTCTTTTATTCTTTCTCTAAACATGAAGTTTGTCAATTGTTGGGTTAAAAACCTGTCTTTATGACCAAGCTGTAATTGCAGCCACCATTGGCAAGGCGTAATATGTAAACTTTAATCTGCAACACATATCGAAATGAATGATAAAAATCAAATGGTTCAATACCGCAACTCGGTGTTGAATAAATACCAAATTTATAACAGTTTGTTTTTGAATTTACCTTTTGATGCGGTGTATAAAACCGGCGTGTTGTTGCCTTTGTTAACTCAGAGTTGTGAAAAAGGTTATCAAAACCAACAAAGCCCGCTGCAGATCATCAGCCAATTTTTTGCCCAACATGACAACCTAGATACCGAAGAAAAACAAATCAGTGCCTTGTTTAAGTTCATTCAGTACATCGAGCGACAGATCGTGTTGTTTGATTCTATTGAGGAAGCGGCCTTTGAACTCAACCATGATTTGAATGGCAAAGGCAGCATTCCCTACTTGGCCAGCCAGGCTGAATACATGAATCAGTCAGAGGCTTTGCGTGAAACATTGGCGGATTACCGAATCCGGGTGGTTTTAACCGCTCATCCGACGCAGTTTTACCCGGGTCCGGTGTTGGGTATCATGACTGACTTGAGTGATGAGGTTAAAAACAACGGTTTAGGCAGGATTGAACAGTTGCTACAACAACTGGGTAAAACACCGTTGTTCAGTAACAGCAAGCCCACCCCGTTTGATGAAGCGGTCAGTTTAATTTGGTATTTAGAAAATGTTTTCTACACCACGGTTAAGCACACCTTGCAGCGCATTCAGTCACAAGTTTTCAATGACCAAGCTTTACCCGATAACACCTTCATAGAGTTGGGGTTTTGGCCCGGCGGTGATCGCGACGGTAACCCCTTTGTTGATGCGGCCACTACGCTGAAGGTGGCAGACAGGTTGCACCGCAGCATCCTTAAATGTTATTACCGCGATGTCAGGGGGTTAAAAAAACGACTGACCTTTACCGGTGTTGATAAACAGATTGAACGGCTGGAGCAACAACTTTATCAAGCGGCCTATCTGATCCATGAACAAAGCCAGCTAACCCAAGCTGACTTGTTGGCTGCGCTGAAAGGTATTTATCATGAAGTAAAAAACAACCACCACAGCCTGTATTTGGATTTGGTACAGGATTTGATTAACCAAGTTAACAGCTTTGGTTTGTACTTTGCGACTTTGGATGTGCGCCAAGATTCCAGGGTTCACCACCAAGTGATGTGCGAGATCGCCCAACAAACTGCGGTGCTAGACCATGGTTATGCCGACTTAACAGCGGCGCAACAAATGCAAGCCCTGAACAACATCAAGTCGGCTGTTGATGCCTCCACCTTGTCATCTGCGATGGCCGAAGACACCTTGATGAGTATTTTGGCGATTGAAAAAATACAACACATCAATGGTGAACCAGGCGCCAACCGATACATCATCAGTAACTGTCAGTCGGCCCTGAATGTGCTGGAAGTGTTGGCGTTTTTCAAGTTAGCTGGTTGGTCAAGTGACACCATCACCGTTGATATTGTGCCCTTGTTTGAGACCATCGATGATTTGATTGCCGCCCCAGAAATCATGTCGGCTTTGTACCAAAACCCTCAATACCAACAGCACTTAGCTCAGCGCCAGCAACAACAAACCATCATGCTGGGCTTTTCAGATGGCACCAAAGATGGAGGCTACTTGGCCGCCAATTGGTCGATTTTACAAGCCAAGGAAAACTTGACATCAGTGGCGCGAAAATATGGCGTCAAGGTGATCTTTTTTGATGGCCGCGGCGGACCGCCAGCCAGAGGTGGTGGTGAAACGCATAAGTTTTATGCCTCACAAAGCCCAAACATTGCCAACCACGCCACCCAATTAACCATCCAAGGCCAGACCATTTCTTCGAACTTTGGTAACACCCAGTCCGCGCAATACAACCTGGAACAGTTGCTCAGTGCCGGTTTATCCAGCGCCATCTTTCCACAACAACAAGGCTGGGATGAGGCCAGTAAAAAACTGTTGGCACGATTGTCGGAGTTGAGCCTGGAAAAATACAGTGACTTTAAACAACAGCCCCAATTCATTCCTTATCTGGAAAAGATCAGTACCCTAAAATACTATGGCATGACCAACATCGGTAGCCGCCCCAGCAAGAGGTCTGAAGGTAAAGGCTTGGTGTTTGAAGACTTGCGCGCGATTCCTTTTGTTGGTGCTTGGAGCCAATTGAAACAAAATGTTTTGGGCTATTATGGCGTAGGTACCGCTTGTGAAAGTTTGAGCCAAGCCGGTCAACCAGGCGAACTCCAAAAGCTGTATCAACAATCAGGCTATTTCAAAGCTTTAATCGACAACAGCATGATGTCAATCTGTAAATCATTCATGCCACTGACCGCCTATTTACAACAAGATCCAGAGTTTGGTGGGTTTTGGGACAACATCAACGACGAATTCAACTTGGCTAACCAACACCTCAAGTCGATTGCCCAAGTCGACTCCTTGTTAGTTGACCAGCCGTTGCGCAAAGAATCCATTCGGGTGCGCGAATCGATTGTGTTACCGCTGTTAACCATCCAACAGTATTGTTTACAAAAAATAGGTCAGTTAGAGCGTGAAGCACAGCCAGATAAGGCCTTAATTGTCACCTATGAAAAACTGGTCACCCGCTCGCTGTATGGCAACATCAACGCCTCGAGGAATGCGGTGTAGTGAATGATCGTTGTTGAGTTATTTCGTGTAACGACATTTATCGGGGACAGCCAGAGGTGCTGATAATCAGGAAAAGTGCACGTTTAGCCAGTAATCTGCGTAAATTAATGCAAACGTGCCTATATATCCGAAAATAAGCTGTTATTTATGCAGTCAATTATGTCTTCACAAGTAAGAAATCAATGACTTATAATAAATCCTTTAAAAAGAGTGTGCACGAATAGCAGCTAATATCTTGATAGATGGAACTGATGCACTATTAATAAATTGTTAGGCATCAGAGAGAGTAACGTAATGAATTCAACAATCGCATTTCTTGCAGCTGGGCTGTTTGTTATCACTGCGTTCTATTTCGCAGTGCGTGACACTTCCCTACCGAAAAATGGCTGGCTATTCCCGGCACTTCTTTCGGTGCTCTTCCTTTGCTTCTCTATAGTCGCTGTAGTTAATGAAGGTCCTACGGGCTTTTGGCCAGAGCACGTCAGAAATTTATGGGGCAATCAAATTTGGTTCGATCTTCTGCTTGCTGTCGGTATTGGGTGGTATCTGATTCTCCCTAAAGTTAAATCATTGGGCATGCAACCCGTACCATGGTTAGTTCTTATCCTTTGCACTGGTTGCATCGGCTTTCTAGCGCTGCTTTCTCGCGTTTTGTATCTCAGTGAGAAAATTCAACATGCAACTGATGCCTAACAATGCGTTGCACAGGACGTTTGACCCGTCGGCTATTTTTGCTATCGCAAAAACACCCGCCGCATCAAACGCCTGTGAACTTTAGCGTTAGCACAACTTAGTTGAATTCGAGCATATATGAAAAAAATATTTATAGTTTTGTGGTTTTCATTATTCGTTAATCAAGCAAATGCGGCTTGGAGCGCATTTGCTCATATAACTCCGGAAACTGAAAGTAACTATAAAATCAAAATTTCAATGACACAGTTAACAGATAGTCCTAATAAGTTATCTATTAAATTTAATGCTGTAGGTTTCGATGACAAACTAGCGTGGCTAATCGTCGCCCCTGAGACATTAAGTAAAAAGGAGCAAATGCTCCGTAGTTACATATGGAAAGAGTCAGGAATAAAACGTGATATATTAATCAAAACCAAAATTTTGCCATCTGGGTTTGGTAGCTTTGTCCAAAAAACTAATCAAGGACACACATCAGTTTAGGGAACTAATCAAGGACACACACCAGTTTAACCAACTAATCAAGGACACACATCAGTTTAGAGCGTCAAATTAGACTCGGCTTATAAT